>NZ_CP180556.1:1200000-2400000 GCF_047778125.1 Neptuniibacter sp. QD29_5 | reverse complement strand
GGGGACGTTACCCACAGGGTTAATAGTTGAGAAATCATCAACCTTAATTTTGTTAATCAGGGTGACAGGCTCATCTAGTTCTAACAAAACAGTCAGCGTTGCGAGTGAGCAGGCGTTGGGCAGGTAATACAAGGTGTACATAGGGTTCTCCTGATTAGGTCAGATCGTAAAAGACAGAATCAGAATAAATGCCTTGCTAGGTTTCATATATATCTACAATATGAACGTACTGTTCACATATTGGAAACTGGTATGGATAAACTTAGGGCAATGTCGCTGTTCATTCGTTTAGCTGAGCGGGGGAGCTTTACTGAAGTCGCAGAAGAGCTTGGCTTGTCTAAGTCGATGGTGAGTAAGGAGGTCAGTAGGCTAGAGACTGAAATCGGCGCGCGGTTAATTCACCGATCTACCCGATCGTTACAGTTAACTACGATTGGCGAGGGTTACCTGCGCCATTGTCACGAGATTTTAGAGCGCATTGATGACGCTGAAAGCTTTGTCCAAGGGGCGCAAGATTTACCCCGCGGGAAGTTAAAAATTAATGCGCCCATGGCTTTAGGCATCTCACATCTAAGCCAAGTTTTCTCTGACTTTATGCGTGAATACCCTGAAATTGAGTTGGATATTCATCTTGATGATGCCCCCGTCGATCTGATTGAAAATGGTTTCGATCTTGGCTTCAGAGCCGCAAGCCGTGCGTTTGATTCCGGTTATGTTGGTAAGCCGCTAATGGAATTTAGCTACAAGCTGTGTGCATCTGAAGGCTACTTGAAAGAACACGGCCCGATTGCGACGGTTGAAGAGCTGTCGGAGCATAACTGTTTTATCTATAGCTATTTCAGAGGTCAGGATATTTGGCCGCTTGGTGAGGGCGTAAAGGTCGGTGGCAATCTACGCGTGAACAGCACGCCCTTTATGCTTGATGTCGTGAAAGACGGCTTAGGTATCGGTTTTATTCCTGACTTTATTGCTGGCAATGCAATTCGCCAACGGCAGGTTGTAGAGCTGCTAAGTAATGTAGAAAGACCACGTTTGACCCTATACGCCATGTATCCTGCGAGGCGACTGACCCCTCCCAAAATTAAGTTATGTATTAGCTATTTAGAGCGGTGGTTTGAGGAAAACTGGGCAGGATAAATCAGAACAGAGTATGGGATATTGCCTGAAAGGCAGCTTATTGATCAGTTATGGCTTTTATCAAGCGGGACAAAAACTAACCCACACTAAGTTATCGTCTATCCTGAAACTAAGTGTTTGTTGCTAAAGCGGATTCAATAGCTCTTAGGGAAGGATCGCCAATAATCTACTGAATGTACTGCTTCGCGACATCACCAACCATACAGTTTATACCGCTAGTTTAGGGTTAGTTATGCTTTTCAAAAAATATGCAGTCTTATGTCTATTCTTGCTTTTCTCGGCTAATGCCATCTCGGATAAGTTAACGATCAGTGTTCAGGATTTCCCGCCATTTACCACGGTTGAGCAAGGCAGAGTAACAGGAGCTTTTGCAGAAATTGTAGAGAAAATTTCGATTCATGCTGAGATTGAAATAGAGATCCTTCTACATCCGAATCGGAGATCTAAGGCCCTCTTAAAGGAAGGCTACGTTAATGCCAACTTTCCTCTTGGCTGGAACGAGGACAGAGATAAATGGTTATATTGGTCGTTGCCGTTGATGAGTACTGAATATGGCTTCTTTACCCGCATTAATGAGGGTAAAGAATACAATTCCATAGAGTCATTTTCGGGCCTGAAGGTGGGTGTTTTTGGGCCTTCAAATACCTCTTATTCATTGGAACGATTAAGTGAAAAGCTTGAGGAAAAGGGCCTCGAACCAATTCATGTGAAGATGCTACCCAATAGTAACGGTCAGAATCTAAAGAAGATGGTGGCTAATAGAATTGATGCTGTTTACTTGAATAGAGATTTGGGTGAGTACCAAATTAAAGCATTAGAAATTGATGGGGCTGAGTATTCATTAGGTGTTGAGCAGATCAATTATTACATAGGGTTCTCAAAGGAGAATACGAGTAAAGAGTTAGTGGATAAGCTAAATGGCAGTATTCGCTACTTAAAAGAGAAAGGCGAAATTAGCACGATTTTAAGTACCTATAATATTAGGGCTGCACATGAAAATTGATTCTAAGCTGACCCCTCTAATCCAAATTGTTGCAAAAGAAATTTGACCCCACCTTAAAGGATGACTAACTCGAAAGATAAACCCCAATCAGAGATTTCTTCTCTTCAGTGACCGCTTCCTGCATCTCTAACAGAGCTTCTTCTGTAATCGGGTTTTCCACATACTGATTGCAAAGTTCTAGCGCATCATTGATCTTTCCCTCGTCAGCAAAGGCCATCGCGTTCGCCATATAGACGCAGAGTACAGTCGGTTCTGGCGGATTAGTTTGATCCAGTTCGTGATGTTGTTTTACCGCGGTAGATAGAAGCTCGGGTAGGTTCCAGGAGCTGAGAAGCTCTGCACCGGCATCTGTATGATCAAATCCGATAAGATCCTGTTCCTGTTGTGGCATCTGGTTTGGCCAGATCTTTTGTATCTCTTCTAGCTGATCATTACAGGCTTGGGCGATAACGAGTTTACCGACATCGTGCAGCAGACCTGCGATAAATAGCTCTTCTTGTTCCTTTAGGTTTGCCCAGTGTTTACCGAGAGTTTTAGCAGCAATGGCTACATGTAGGCTGTAGTCCCAGAATTCGTTGATTGGAAAGCCTGTAGCTCGAACATCTTCAAACTGTTTCACCACGCTGGAGCCGAGAACAAGGTTTTGAAAGTCCTTTAGGCCGACCAGTGATATCGCATGGGAGATGGTGGAAATCTGACTTGGGAAGCCATAGAAGGAGCTGTTCACAATTGCTAGCAGTTTGGTGGCGATACCCGCATCCAGTTTTATGATTTCTGCTAACTCATTATTGGTTGTTGTTGGTTGATCGATCTTTACTGTGATCTTTTGATAGATCGCTGGTAGAGAGATCACTGATTTACAACGTAGAATCGCTTTATTCAGATGTTTGTTCATAGGTCATATTCAGCCTTATTTAGTTAGCGCTCGAGCTGTTTCTGAATTAAGGCAATAAATTCATTTTTAGGAACAGGTTTTGAGTAGTAATAACCTTGCCCAAAATTGCAGTTGAAGGCCTGTAGCATGGTTTGATCTTTTTCCTCTTCAACCCCTTCTGCGATGGTGCTCATCTCCAAAGATTCAGCCAAAGTACACAGCGTACGAACAATGGCTTTACTGGTTGGGTTTTCGGCCATAGTGGAGACAAACGAGCGGTCGATCTTGATGCTGTCGATTGGGAAGCGGTGAAGGTAGCTGAAACTGGAATACCCGGTGCCGAAGTCATCCAGTGCGATCTTACAGCCGAAACGTTTGAAATATGTCAGTACCTGCGAGATGCGCAGTGGATCTGACATCAACAGAGTTTCGGTAATCTCAATCTTAAAGTTAGCGAGTTCTATATCGTTATCCAAGAGATGATCGGTTAGTGCTTCAACTTGTGCATCGGTCTCTATTTGTCGACTAGAGAGGTTTACGCTAACAAAGAAGGGGTGATCTTTATCAGCAAGCTGGTTAAATTCCTTAACTGCTTGGTGAGCCTCGGAGAAGATCCAGTGGCCGATAGGTTCAATCAGGCCGGTTTCTTCTGCTAGGGCGATAAACTGAATAGGTGGAACTAGACCGCGATCGGGATCTTGCCAACGGATAAGCGCTTCACAGCCAAGGATTAAACCTGTTTGTAGATCGACAATAGGTTGGTAGAACAGGCGAAGTTCATTGTTATCTAAGGCTTCGCGGAGGCGTTGCTCTTCAGTAACGCGGCGAACAGCCATCTCGGTTTGTTCTTTGAGACGGTCGTTTTCTAATTTTGGTTTTACTTCGATGCTGTCAATTGAGCCGCCTGCAGAGACCGTATCAAAATGGCCTTTCATCTCTCGATAACGCTGTAGAACGATCTGCATCAGCAAGTTTACGGTTGGATCTGCTGTGCCAATTAAGCGATGAATGTACTCTTTGGGAATAACGATTAGTTCGGCGTCACTTAACACAGTAGCCGTTGCTGTGCGTACGCCATCATCGATCAGAGCCATCTCCCCGAGAATATCGCCGTGTTGTGCGATGGCAAAGCGAAGATCACGATCTTTAATTTTTGTAGAAACACCAACTAAACCACTATCTACAATATAGGCGCGGTCACCGGCTTCGCCTTCCTGAAATATCACAGCGCCAGCGGGTAGCTGAATTCGATAACCTTCAGTTTCCACAACGGGTTCCTCTCTGGTCATGTATTTAAAGGCACAGTGCTTCTTAGAAGTTTAGCTATTTAATTGCCAAACAATAGGGCAGAGCAGAATTTTTGTGATTTTGAGCTGAAGTATTTCGTAACCCTATAGAAACGGTAATCCGTATCTTTTGGAGGAGGGGCATAATATTTGTAGCGTAATTTGGGGCTAACTCCTAAAACTCTTCATCTAAAATATTTTGACAGTTTTCAGGTCGCTCACAATACTTAACATTAAATGTGGCCGTATTACTGATATGGGTAATTGTAAAGGACTCACAAAATAGAAAGGTATGAACTCGGCATTTCAATCTTGTCTATCTAGCTCCCAATTTAAGTCCATACGCCCTTAGGGCTCCCATCCCGAAAATAATTACTTTCTCGCTGGTTAGCCCTCACCATTTCACAGTGAAGTGATTCATTTTATATGAGGCACGACATGTTCCAGCTACCACGTAAATTCAGCTTAATTTTCTTGCTCTTATCATTTATCACGGGTGCCCCTGCAGCTTATGCTGATACGTTTAAAGTTGGATACTTTATTTCGCGAACGGCAGATGACATGTTTTATGGGCCCGTCGTTGGTTTTATGCAGGCTGCTGCAAATGATCTTGGTGTCGAATTACACATAATAGAAGCCAATGATGACCATTTATTAGGTCATGAGAAGGTGAGGGAGCTACTGTTCCCAACTCCTCAACTCGATGCAATTATTGCGATTAGCGTTAAAGAAAGTGGTGCAAGAATTCTTAAACTCTCTGAACCTGTAGGTGTGCCTGTGTTTATCGAAAATTCGGCAATTTTAGATAAGGCTATAGGATCGCCTAGACAGCATTTCCAGCATTATATTGGTGAAATGCTTCCCGATGATGAAATGGCTGGCTATGAATTAGCTAAATACTTGATACAACGTAGCCGTAAATCTTCTGAAAATAGTGCGGTGAATATGGTTGCGATTAGTGGCCCTTATGGTACCTCAGCCAGTATTCAACGAGAGCGAGGCTTACAACGAGCAATTGAAGAGTTTTCGCAAACAAATTTGCTCCAAATTGTGAGAGCTAACTGGGAAAGAGATCGTTCACGTAAAACGTTTAAAAAGCTTATCCAGCGTTACCCCAGTATAGATGCGGTGTGGACGGCAAGTGATGGTATGGCTTTAGGCGTGTTTGATGCATTAACAACGCTTGCCCCCCAATATAGGAAAAACATTATCGTGGGTGGTGTTGATTGGTCTAGAGAAGGCGTAGAGGGTGTCGATTTGAATCAAATTCAAGCCACTGCTGGAGGCCACTTTATGGAGGGAGCTTGGGCGTTGATAGTTGTTTATGATTTTTTGAACGGCCATGACTTTATGGATAGTGAAGGGCTTAAGATGAAAACAAATATGAGCTTGATCACGAAAGAAAACTTTATCGATTATGCGCCACTTATTGATAGGAATAATTGGAAGAAAATTAACTTTAAGTCGTTTTCTAAAACTTATAACCCAGTAGTAACGCATTACAATTTTGAGCTTAAATCAGTACTAGATGCACTTGATTTAGACCCCTAATATTCTAACTAAAGTAGCTCATTTCAGTGGGTAGGCTCTATTTCCTTCTATCGTGAAACTCCGTAAGATCCTGACTTTCAAAACCCTGCATCGTTTGAGCTTCGCCTATGACCGAACCTGATCCAACGAAAATTAAATCTTTTGCTACCGCTGAAGAGTTGGGGCAATGGTTGCAACATAACCATGCAGCTAAAACTGAGCTGTGGGTAAAGATCTTCAAGAAGAAATGCGCTATTCCCAGTGTGACTTGGGATGACGTGGTAGTCGAATCACTATGCTGGGGGTGGATCGATGGCATAAAGAAGTCGATTGATGAACAAGCTTACCTGCAACGGATCACCCCAAGGAAAGCGAAAAGTGTTTGGTCAAAACGAAACAGAGATCACGCCGAGCGTCTGATTAGTGAAGGCCGCATGACTGAGTCGGGGATGGTCCAGGTTAATGCGGCTAAAACTGATGGTCGTTGGGAAAATGCTTATACCGCCAGTGAAATGGAAGTGCCTGAGGATTTCATTAAATCACTTGATGATAACCCAGAGGCGAAAGCGTTTTACGAAACGCTGACTAAATCGAGACGTTATGTCATAGCCCATGGTTTGGGTAGCGCTAAAAAGCCTGATACTCGCCAACGTCGATTTGATAAGTATATGGATGCGCTTACTCGTGGAGAGTATCCATAATTATTATTGCCGAGAAAATTCTTGAATTGTTGGGTTACGCTTCGCTAACTCAACTAACACTCTATGCAGCCACTAGCTAAAAGCCAGATAACTTCATAAAAGAGTTTATCTGGCTTTAGCCTTAGGTTGCTTAAGCCCTTAGTTCGGATACTAAGTGGTTTAGTTGTAGTAGCTCGTTGCTCACTTCTTTGTTGATATGAGAGGTCTGGTTGGCACTGTCATTGGTGCTGCTAGCGTAAAGGGTAATACTTGAGAGGCTAGCGTGGATCTCTTTGACTACCGCTGACTGTTCTTCAGCCGCTGCTGCAATCTGAGTATTCATTGCTGCCATACCTTCTACTGCTGCCGATGCTTCTTCTAGTTCAGCAGCCGTATGATTGGCCTGCTGGATACAGTGATCTGCGTTTTCTTGGCCTTTTTGCATTACAGAGATAGCACTATTGGTTGCTGATTGAAGGTTTTCTAACAGCTCTTGAATATCTTCTGTGGAGGATTGAGTACGTTGAGAAAGAGAGCGTACTTCATCAGCTACGACCGCAAAGCCACGTCCAGATTCGCCTGCACGTGCAGCTTCAATCGCGGCGTTAAGAGCAAGCAGATTGGTTTGTTCTGCAATTCCGCGGATATCATCCAATACTTCACTGATGCGGTTAGTTTCAGAAGCAAGTGAAGTCAGTTGAATAGATGCGCTTTCGACATTGCTATTAAGCTGTTCGATTGCTTGCTGGTTTTGCTTAGCGATTCCAGAGCCAGATTGGACCTTTTCTAGTACATCGCGGCCGAGTTCTGCTGCATGATCAGTCGACTGCGCAATTTCAGTAATACTGCCCGACATCTGTTCTGCTGCTGTGGCGGTTTGTTCTGTTTCACGTTTTTGTTGTTCGACTTGGTCACGAGTAGTATCCATTAGAACAATGGATTGTTCTGATCGTTGCACTAGTTGAGTCGACGTAGAGCGGATGGTGCTAACCATGTTGCCGAGTTTCTCCATCAAGCGGTTAAACGCAGCAGCTGCTTCAGCTGTTTCGTCTTGACCTGTTACAGGTAGACGCACAGTCAGGTCACCATCCCCATCAGAGATCTCTTGCAGGCGATCACGCATATTGCTTACAGGGCCAGTAATGGTTCGGGAGATAAGCAAGGCTAGGGATACGCCTAAAATTAGAGCTGCCACAAAGATAATCATGATCAGCTTTTGTGCTTTAAGCTCATCGTGCTCGGCACGCTGTGTGGCTTCAAGCGTGAAGGCTTGAATCTGATCAAGCGCATCAATCAGTTCATGATCAATTTTATCTTCGAGTTCAATAATATGGTCGGCTGAAGAAATAGCAGATGCCGCGTATCCATCTTTGACCTTTTGGAATAACGATAGAGCTAACTCGTCGTATTCGGCGTGGTTTTTATCTATGTCCAAAATGGTTGTCAGTAAGGATTCAAATTGCTCTTTGGCTTCTGCGCTATGCGCTTTGGTAATCGCATGCTCAAGCAGCTCTTCTAGTTGCTTAAACTCCTGATCAACTTTGTCTGCCAAAGAGTGGAATGCTTTTGTTGTTGTCAGTATCTCTTGTGAACGATCGTCACCGTACTTTATTGCGGTTGCGTAAGAGAGGCTGCGTTCAAAAAGAATGGCTTGCTCTAGTTGATGCTGAGCCACTTTTGAAAGCATATTGGTTATAGGTAGGTCTTCTTCTGCTACTTCGATTAGCTCAATACCAATTTTGTTCATCTGGTAAGTTGCAACACCACCAAGGATGAGAATAAGTAATAAGTTTATCCCTGCTAGCAGGGCTATCCGAGAAGAAATTTTGAGTGAGCTTAGCAACATCTAAATGCGCTCCCATTCTTAATTATGCACTTGTGATTTTTTGTGAATTTATAATTTCTATAAACCTTGTTTTTTGAATGGATTTTCAAGGCTAAGTCATTACAAAATATAGGTTTATTTGTTTTTTAGTGTTTTTGAATATAACAGAATAATTGTTTCAAAATATGTATATTTACAAAGAAATCAATATTTTTTGTTAGTTTTTTAGCTATTGGTCATGATGAGCTTAGAGGTGCACAAATAAAGTGCATGTACCTAGTTTTTTTCTGTGTGATTGCTCAAGTTTGATGCTGGAAATTTTCATGGCTGGAGAACGTTTTAGATGTTGTTCTGCTGCTCCAATACACTTGGGGTACATCGTTTATAGCAGCTAGAAGCCTAGTATCATCGTTTTCAGTTAGTTTGGTCATTCTGCTAATGGCAAAAGTCACTCAGTGGGAATGTTTTTGTGCATTTGCGTTATTAATCTTCGCAACAGGTTAATATGGCGGGATCAATATATTGATTCTTATTGCCCTTGGATGGATTAAGATTGTTGATCTCAGTTGTTGTTAGTCAGAAAGCCAAGGACTTATGAAAGATATAAAGCTATCTCAAGATCAAACAGATCGCATGGTGAGTAAGATTAAGCGGTATTTTGCTGATGAACTGGATCAGGATATAGGTAGTTTTGAAGCAGAGTTTTTGATCGATTTCTTTGCTAAAGAGATTGGGCCTCATTTTTATAATCAGGCTTTAGCTGATGCAAGCCGGATATTTGTGGAAAAAGCTGAAGATGCGAGTTACTTAGTTCAGGAACTTGAGAAACCCAGCATTTAATTAACACTTAGACAAGTTCTATATATTGTGTCGTTTAGATTAGGTCTAAAATGAAAGTATGAAATACGTATTCATTTTCTTTTCTCTTTTATTGTTCCTTCAGGGCTTCGCTAGAGCTGAGAACTCGTTAGTAAAAGAGCAAAAACTTCTATCTGCTGAGAGCCACGAGCCAATTATTATCAGGACCATTGGCTTTCCTCCTTATGGTATTGAAGGTCCGTCGAGCACGGGCGGTATCTACTATGAGATGGCAAATATATTGGTCGAAAAGGCTGGCTATTATCCTGAAAACTCAGTTGCGCCTTATAGCCGAATAATTAGGGAATTAAAGTCGGGTAAGGCTGATATGACTATCATGTTCAAATATGAAGAGTTAAAAGAATATGTCATATATGTAGCTCCTTTACCTGCTCTTCAGACTGTGGTTATTGGGTTGAAGGGAACAACGTTTGAATCTGTGCATAGCTTGAAAGGCAAGGAAATTGCCTATCTACGAGGGGCAAAGTTCAGTACCCAAATTGATAACGACCCTGAAATTAGAAAGTACAGCACAGTCGATTTTGCTCAGGGTGTAAAGATGCTCAAAAGGGGGAGAGTTGATGGCATTATAGGGCCAATCGATCCCATTTTGAGTGCTGCGAAGCAATTGAATGAAGATAGAAATTTGTTTGGCGATCCCTTAGTTGTTAATGAAAATACACCATGGGTGCAAATCTCAAAAAAGAGTAGAGATAAACTGTCTATCGAAAAGTTAAACGAAGCATTTAAAGAACTTCAATCTGAAGATGTATTAAACGCTCTTAGGCGCAATTATCTGTAAATACAGATTAAGTCTTTTTATTCATATCTTTTGAATGTCTGTTTTGTGGTTAGCCAAATAATACTGGCTAACCATTAGTCATTAGCCCCCCCTATACCTATGGTTGATTGTTTTTTATTCACAACACGGTGATATTGTATTTATTCGATTTGCCTAAATGAGCTGTTGCTCACTTATTCAAAAAGATGGGACAACGATAAGCCGGTAGTTAATTTCTGCGTGAAGTTACGGGCGATATAACAATATGGGGAATGATCAATCATGACTAAAGAAGTTGTAGTTCTTAGTGCGGTACGTTCAGCAATCGGTGCATTCGGCGGAAGCCTAAGTACTATGGAGCCGGCTGAGCTGGCAGGTCAGGTAATGAAGGAAGCGGTTAATCGTTCAGGTGCTGACCCAGAGAAAATTAACTACGTGACTGTAGGTAACTGTATCCCTACAGAATCTCGCTACGCTTATGTTGCACGTGTTGCTGCGATTCAGGCAGGCCTGCCGATGGAATCTGTAGCGATGTCGGTTAACCGTCTATGTTCTTCTGGTTTGCAGGGTATTGTAACCACTGCTCAGCAGATCATGCTAGGTGATTGCGATTACGGTATCGGTGGTGGTGTTGAGGTGATGTCTCGCGGTGCTTATCTTTCCACAGCGATGCGTTCTGGTGCTCGCATGGGTGAAACCACAATGCTGGATTCTATGGTATCTGTACTGACCGATCCATTTGGTGCAGGTCACATGGGTATTACTGCTGAGAACTTGGCAGAGAAGTGGGATATCAGCCGTGAAGATCAAGATGAGCTAGCTGCTGAATCTCAACGTCGTGCGGCTGTTGCAATTGAAGAAGGTCGTTTTAAGTCTCAGATCGTACCTATCGTGCAGAAGACACGTAAAGGCGAAGTTGTTTTCGATACTGATGAGCACGGTAAGCCAGGTACTACTGCTGAAAAACTGGCAGGCATGCGCCCTGCATTTAAGAAAGACGGTACAGTAACGGCGGGTAATGCATCGGGCATTAACGATGGTGCTGCATTCTTCGTACTAGCTTCTGCAGAAGCGGCTGAAGCTGCGGGTCAAAAGCCGATCGCTAAGATTAAGTCTTACGCAGTTGCGGGTGTATCTAACGAGATTATGGGTGAAGGCCCAATCCCTGCAACTAAACTAGCTTTGGAAAAAGCCGGTTTGAGCTTAGATGATATGGATGTGATCGAGTCTAACGAAGCCTTTGCAGCTCAGGCGATTGCGGTAGCTAAAGGTCTTGGTTTGGATATGCAGAAAACTAACCCGAATGGCGGTGCAATTGCATTAGGTCACCCTGTAGGTTGTTCTGGTGCATTCATTGCAACTAAGGCTATCTATGAGCTGGAGCGTATCGAAGGCAAGTACGCGCTGGTAACTATGTGTATTGGTGGCGGTCAGGGTATCGCAGTAATCTTTGAACGCGTTTAATCTTTGATTAAATAGCGAAACCTTACATTCGGTTGTATTACCGAATGTAAGGTTTTTTAATGCCTTCTTGGAAGTCACTATTCTCACCGAATATCTCTTTTCTTATTTCCCCTCTACCCGTCACTATTTCTAACGCTTTTCTTGTGCTTTAACGACTGTAAATAACATCCAGATCGCTCTAGGATTTGCGCATCGTTGTAATAAGTTAAGGAGAGTCACGTGAAGTGTTTGGTAGTCTTTACCCATCCTTTAAAGGATAGTTTGTGTCATCATTTTTGTGATGAAACGGTTAAACATTTAGCTGCAAAGGGCTATGATATTGCGCTACTCAACCTTTACGAATCGGGCTTTGAACCCGCGCTTAAAGAGGGCGAACGCCAGAGCTACTACGCTGATCAGTTTGATGACTCACGACTGAAAGCAGATATACAACAACTGCAAGAAGCCGAATCCCTCGTACTGATCTTTCCAACTTGGTGGTTTGGTTTTCCGGCAATGTTAAAAGGCTGGTTTGATCGGGTTTGGGCGCCGGGTTTCGCTTACGATCATGCCAAAGACCTTGGGGCTATTCAGCCGCGCTTGAATAAGCTTAAAGAGGTTAAAGTAGTTACCACTTTGGGATCTCCTTGGTGGGTCGATCTGTTCATCTTACGCCAGCCGGTTAAGAAGGTCCTCAAAATAGCTCTGTTAGGTGCGTGTACCAAAGGCTGTAAATTCCAGATGTTATCTTTTTATAAAAGTGAAAACCCATCTAAATCTCGGGTTGAAGCGTTTGTTAAAAAGATAAAGGCAAAGTTATAACCTAGCTTCCATATTAGAGCTTCGTTTAATGATGGGTGTTTATGGAGCATTTCGATACGATTCTGTGGCTACTATTCGGTTTAGCAGGCGGTGGACTCTTAATTAAGTTCGCAAAGGGTAGAGCAGAGCAAGAGCAGATTAATATCTTTGGTATAGCACTAGTTATTGCTGCGCTGATTTATATTGGTTTTGCTGTGCTCTATGGTGCGAGTTCGACGTGGTTAATGATCGAAACCGTTGGCGTGCTGGTATACGGCTGTTTCTATCTATTGTCCAAACGTTCTGGACTTCATTTCTTAGCGCTGGGTTGGCTGTTACATCCAGTTTGGGATGTAGGTTTACATTTAGTTGGAGCAGGAGGTCACTTCGCACCTGAGTGGTATGCTGTTATGTGTATTTCGTTTGATTTAGTTGTTGCTGTATATCTGTTCCTAAAAAGCGCCTTGTTTAAAGGCGCTGGTCGAAATCAGGTGTAACTATTTCGAAAAAACTCTAAGCTACAGCCGTTGAATAGGTTTCGGCTATGGACTGTGCAAGTTCGACTGATTTGAGTTGCGCTGCTTCTAGTGACGCTTTATGTCGTTGATCCGAGAACTCCTGATATTCACTGCTGATCTCATAGAACTCTTCTGCGCCTAGATAAGGGCTGAGCTGCTCTATATGAGGTGATAGATGGTTGAGATGAGCTCGCTCCTTACCTTTTGCAAAATCAAACTCCCCCCAAGATGTGCATAAGATTAGTTTTTTCCCACTGAGGATAGGTTCAAGTGGATAATCACCCCTAGCTAGATCGAATGAGAAAGTTTTATTTATGCGTATGATTTGATCAAACCATGCTTTCAATACCGCGGGCATACCGTAGTTATACATAGGTGATGAGAGCACAATGATATCTGCTTGTTCTATCTCCGCTATATATTGGTCGGATTGCGCGAGGGCTTTGTTCTGCTCAGCTGTAGGTGATTCGGAGAAACATGCTGCAATCCACTGTTCGTTGATAAATCCTGGTGGTTTCTTAGCTAAATCCCGATAAATAACATCACAATCAGGGATCATCTTTTTAAAAGTGGTTACCGCAAGATGGGCTATATAGCGTGAAATAGATTGATGTTTCTCGCCGTTTGGCTGCCAGCCACGTGCGCTGGCATCTAGATGTAGGATGGTTGGCATTTGGAGCTCCGTGATTTTTTATTTGGTTGATTTTCTCGCTCCAGTCGCTAGATTGACAAACGAATAGTTGCTGCTTATAAGTAAGTTTTATTCATCTATGGGTTCGGGTTTAGATCATGCTAGGTCAGCTGCCACCGTTAAATGCCATCAAAACCTTTGCCATTGCTGCGCAATATTTGAGCTTTAAACAAGCGGCTAAGGTATTGAATGTCACGCCCACTGCGGTGTCACATCAGATTCGAAGTTTAGAAGCACAGTTAAATGTAACGCTGTTTGAACGTAAGGTGCGGAGCATCGAGCTCACTCCTGAGGGGGAGAAGTTAGCTGAGACATCGCTCTCTGTACTGAATCAATTGCACATGTGTTTAGAGGAGATAAAAACACCGAGTAACAGGGTGACGATCTCTTGCTGTACCTCATTTGCGAGCTTATGGCTGGCTCCACGCCTTACCGAATTTAATTTGAGATACCCTGATATTGAGGTAGAAATTTGCGCTAGCAATACGCTGGTGGAGCTTGAGCATGATCGGAGAATAGATATAGCAATACGTTATGGTTTGGAGAGTGATGATCCCGAAGAAAAGCTGTTAGCTCAAGAACAGTTGTCTTGTTATGCCAGACCGGATTTCTTAGATCAATTGGAAGAGAATCCCAACCTATTTGTTACGGAGTGGGAAGATGATGTTCTCGCCAATATCACATGGCGACCCTATTTCGATGATTTAACTTATACCGCTCGTAGCTTTAATCAGGAGCAGTTTGCATTACAAGCAGCGCTTGCAGGGCAAGGGTATGCGCTGATGAGTGATGTGCTGGTTGAAAGTACCTGTCAGCGAGGCTGGTTAGTGGAGGATAAGGGGATGCCACGGCTTACAGGTTATAACTATTCTTACCGAGCATCGCCTTTCACTGGGGATACCCACCAAGTACGTATCTTTGCTCAGTGGTTAGAAGAACAGTTTTGACTAAATAGTTGGATAGTTACTTAGATCAATAACTGTGCTTTTTCCGCTGCGTTGTTAGTATTTCTTATATACAGCCAACGCCGTTTCCTTTATGTTTGTCAGCCAATTTTTGTTCGGTGCGATATCTCTCATGAAAGATGGTGGTTTACTCGGGTTTAGGTATAAAGAAGACTGTTTGCCAGTGTTGATTATCTTGAGCCTTACTGTAGTTGATTTTGTACTTTACTTTACAGTGAGTGACCCTGTTGTACTGACGCTTTATTATCTATTGATGATCATTCCAAAAGGAGTGATCTGTGCGTGGAATCATCACCACCAGCATCTTTTCACTTTTAGAAATAACTTTCTAAATCGCGTATTAGAATTTGTTTATGCTTTGCATACTGGGGTAACGACGCATTTATGGCGTTTGCACCATGTCCTAGGCCATCACCTTAACTTCCTTGATCAAGAGAAAGATGAAAGTCGTTGGAAGCGTAAAGATGGTAAGCAGATGGGGGCTATTGAGTACACATTAAATGTTGCTTTAACGGCCTATAGTCGCGGTTACCAGGTGGGCAAAAAGCACCCTAAGCAGCTGTCTACCTTTTTAACCTATACAGCAATTACCTTCGCAATCGTTGCTGTATTGGTTTGGTTTAATCCTGTTGCAGGGTTGCTGTTGTTTGTATTGCCTATGATTACAAGCTTGCTGTTTACCTCCTATGTGACTTATGAACATCACTCTGGTTTAGATACAGAGAATGAGTTTGAAGCTTCCTATAATAATTTGAATCCACTGTTTAACCGCTTGACTGGTAACCTTGGTTACCATACCGCTCACCATCACAAGCAGGGGGTTCACTGGTCAAGGCTACCGGAACTGCATGCTAAGATTGAGCATCAAATTCCAGAACACCTTTATCGTAAATCGATCTTAACTCGCGTGTTGTTGGGAGGCTGAGGTAAAGCAAGGTTTACAGCGCTGCTACCTGTATACAAATCCCTCTTGTTTAGGTTAGAGGGCAATAGCATCGTCCTTGTAATTGTGATTTTTTGCTCAGTGACCTTAGAAGCAGTATGTCACTGAGTAGGCTGTAACCTCGGCTAAGGGGACCGAGGTTACAGGTTATCATAGTGTTAAGAGCATGATCCGCAGCATACGCCTGGTTGACCGTGTTTACCTTTCTTCTCATTCGATTCTTTACTGTTACCATCTCCTTTTGCTGCTACTTCTACAGCGGATGCTTCTTTTGTTGTTGCAGTTTCAGCAACGTCTTTATCTTTCTTGAACAAGCTTTTTAGTAGAGAAGACATAGGAATACCTTTATATAATATTAGATGTATTTATTTTACATGTTATGATCCCATAGTATTCTAGTCAACTATCAAGATGCAGATGAGCGGTTTATCTTGTTTGAATCAGATATTAAGGGGAGGGAATTATGGAATTAGAACAGATCGATTCGGTAGAAAAACTTAGAGAGTTATATGGTCTTCCGATGGAGCTAGTGATTAAAAAGCAAAAGACTCAGCTCGATAAATTTAGTCAGAAATTCATAGAGTTATCGCCTTTTATGTTGCTGGCTACATCGGATAATCAAGGCAATATGGATTGCTCGCCGAGGGGAGATCATGCTGGTTTTATTCAAATTTGGGATGACAGTACGATTATTCTCCCAGATCGCCCCGGCAACAATCGCTTAGATAGCTTAAGTAATATTATTCAGAACCCTCATGTTGGACTTTTGGTGTTAGTGCCGGGGTTCAGTGAATGTCTTCGAGTTAATGGCACGGCCAAAATTATTACGAATGCTTCTGTTTTAGAGCGCTGTGAGTATCAAGGTAAGTTGCCGAAATCCGCTATCGTTATCTCTATCAAAGAGATCTACTTTCACTGCGCTAAAGCGATTACGCGTTCTAAATTATGGGAGCCAGAATCGATAGTTGATCGGAATATCATGCCAAGCTTGGGTAAGATTCTAATGGCACAGATTGATCCGTCTAAATCAGCCGAAGAGGTAAAAAAGGTAGAGGAGATCATCGAAGATAGGGTTAAAAATACCTTGTACTAAACCAGATAATATTTGCATGGGCGCAGGATTTTTCTTATCCAATTCAAGCCCCACTATCTCTAAGCGTCTTTAACATGACTACGCTTTGATTCAGCCTAATCGTCAGATCTGATATATTACCTGCTCGGTAAATATCTTGATGTTATGTAGGTTGATTTTTTTATGAAGTTCTCTGCTTTTAAAACGTTATTTAGTTCTTTGTTAGTTGCTGTGATGTTCACAACAAGTGGGTATGTAAGTGCAGGTAACCCGCTAACTTTAAAACAGACTATGAAAGAGATGCGTCTGCAGTATAAAGAAGCGATGGTGAGTAGCTCGGCTGAGGGCTTTAACCAACGAATGGATATCTTCAAAGATCATCTGAAAAACGCGCAGGCTTATGACTTTTCACCTGAGCGCAAAGTGATCTCTCTTGAAGGTCTGAAAAAAGTAGAACAACTGGTAAATGGGATTCCAGTTGCGACGGCTGATAACCTAAAGCAGGTGCAGAAGCAGCTTGAAGCAGTGGATGAGCTACGTAAGGAATATCATAAGAAGGCGAAGCCAAGTAAGTGGGAGTTGTTCCTTAGCATCTTCGACTAAGGCTGATTTTCTCCCCAATTTAATCTGACAGCCGCTAACTTCTATGTGCGCTGTCAGATTAAGTTATCTTTCAATCTAAGCGATCTTGAGCTTAGATGACATCGTCGAACTCAGATCCACCATCGATGCCCCAAACGTAATATTGGCTGCTGAGCCATCAATTGCTTTTTGCGCATCGCCTATTACCGCTTCAAATTGTTGAGAGATCTCCTGGAAGTTTTCTAGCTCTTCTGAGGTGCGTTCATTGATTGCTTGAATATGGCTGAACAACGTATCGATTTTAGATAGCGTTTCATCGGTTAAAGAAGACATGCCATTCTCTGTACCTGTACTCACGGTTTTTAATGAGTTATTTACTGTGCGCTCGATCAGTTCTAGTTGAGCTTTAAGACGGATCTCATGTTGTTTCAGGTTTTCTAGATTCTGATCGATATCCTGTGCATTTTCGCGCGAATGCTGTGCCAGCGCTTTTACTTCATCAGCTACTACGGCAAAGCCTTTACCTGCTTCTCCTGCTCGAGCTGCTTCAATAGCAGCATTCAGGGCAAGCAGGTTAGTTTGCTCTGAGGTGGTTGTAATTGCAGACGCCAGCGAGGAGATACCTTCAAAGGACGCTAAAAATTGCGCGATCTCATGTTTTAGCGATTGCGAGGCATTGGAAAATTGATGGATTTCGTTACCGAGTAGTGAGGTTTGATCCATCAGTTTTCCGAAATTAGATTGAATCCCCCCAAGGTCATTTTCACTCCCTTCTAGCGTTTGGCCGATACCGTTTAATTCTTTTATAGAGGAATTAATGCTGGTGGAGAGTGACTGTAAAAATGCGAGTCGCTCAGTGGAGGCTTTATTTACCTTGGTCGCGTTGCTTAGCACTTTTTGGGCAAAGTCGGTTAATGAGTTCAGTTCATTCCCAACTAAGTGTTGATGGTTTATTACCTCTGGGCAAGATTTTAGTTCTGGCCGACTACGGATGATTAACCAGCTGCTAAATAGCGATACCGAGAAGGGAACGCAGTAGGTCAGGCTCACTTTGAGCCAATTAACATAGTATCCAGCAAAGAATTGATCGCCCTGATTAATTAGGTTGAGTAGCGTGCCTACAACAATGGCAATGATGGATGATCTTATAAGGGTGGGTTTAACCCAGTTGTCATTATCCAAGAATCTATCCTCTTCGTTAATGTAATGTTCTTTCGAGCAAGAGATTTCTGCTCCATCCGTAGATAAATTTGTCCTTTTTTAGTCTTTGCCTTTAGATGCTTAGGGTGTTTGAACTATTAAAGTTAAAAAAATAATCCAGTTAACTATCTGATCTAAAAGATCTTTATCTATAAAGTCTGTAGTCGTCCTGAATTTATAACATGTATCATATTTACATCTTAATGATCCGTCTATAAGATGTTTTAAAAATACATTTAAAGAGACGGCAAAGAGGTATTAGTTGTGAACCCAACATCAATAGCCATCGTGAAATCAACTGTTCCGCTTATTCAAGAAGTAGGTACTGACCTGACCAAGCACTTTTATGGTCTGTTATTTGAAGAAAATCCGGAGCTTAAAAATGTTTTTAACATGGTGAGCCAAGCCAACGGTCGCCAGCAATCAACGCTAGCATCATCGATTCTCTCTTATGCAGCGCATATAGATAAATTGGAAGCCATTGGGCCAGAAGTTCACCGTATTGCGGCTAAACACTTTAGTTTGGATGTTCAGCCAGAACATTACCCGATCGTAGGTCGGAATCTACTAAAAGCGATTCGTGAAGTCTTAGGTGAGGACATCGCCACTAATGAAGTGATCGACGCTTGGGCTGAAGCTTATGAGTTATTAGCCAGTATCTTAATCGGTGCGGAAGCTAATCTGTATGACAGCTCGCAAGATAACCAAGGCTGGTTAGGATTTAAAAACTTTAGTGTAGTGAAGAAGGTAAAAGAGAGTAGCGAAATCACCTCTTTCTATCTGGCCCCTTTAGATGACAAGCCGTTACCTAAATATAAAGCGGGTCAGTTTATCAGCGTGAAGATTAATGATCCCGATTTAGAGTTTACCGAGATCCGTCAGTACAGTTTATCTGACGCTCATAGTGAAGATGTGTATCGCATTTCGGTAAAAGCAGAAACCAGTGGTGATGAAAATACGCCGGATGGTTTGGTGTCTAATCATCTACATAGCAAAGTCGAAGAGGGGGATATCGTTCCTGTTCATATGCCTGGTGGTGAGTTCTTTGTAAAAGACAATGACAGGCCTGTTGTACTGATTAGCGGAGGTGTGGGTATCACGCCCGTATTAGGTATGCTTAATGAGCTTATTTTAAAACGAGATTCTCGAAAAATTAGCTGGTTGCACGGTACCCGTTCCAAAGATGTGCATGCATTTGGTGGACATATCAACATGCTGAAAAATGATCTGTCGAATCTTTCTACTGCTACTTTCTATGAAGATATTTACGGTGCAGAAAAAGGCAAAGATTATGACCATCATGGCTATATTACTGCTGACAAAATTAAGCAGTACTGTTCACTTGATGCAGATTTCTTCTTCTGTGGACCACTGCCATTTATGCATGCTATCCATCAACAGTTAACAGGTTTAAATGTTCCTGAAGAGCAGCTTCACTACGAAGTGTTTGGACCAAGCTCAACTCTGTAATAGCTAAAAAGTTCTGCTCGCCAGGGTTTTGCTGCCAGTCGGTCGTGTTGATGATGTCACATCGCTTTGCATCAGCATGATCGGTTAAAACTGAAACTCGCTCTATCTCCCTCAAGTAGAGCGGGTTAACTGGCGGGTATTTTTATTCATCCCCACCTCAGGCTAAGGTTCTTCTTAGCGTGTTTCGGGAGATCGCTGTGATCTCCCTTTTTTCGTTTTTGTTACACCATAGCCGTAACATAATAATCCAGTTTATAGCGGCTTAGCGCAGTCCTATATTGATCGGTTAGTATGTTCGCTACGTAGATTCAGTAAGCCCCTTACGTTGATTAATTATCTATCACATCATTGCATTTTGGGATCTATTTACTATGTCTATAAGCTTTACTCTTTCAAATACTCACCGATTGTTTGGCTATTTCGGATTAATACCATTTGTTGGATTAGCAATCCTCTCTGTTGAAAAGGGAGCTCCATTTGATGAATGGCTGTTAAGTTATGCTGCGCTCATTTATTCATTTCTTGGTGGAGTGATCTGGTTTGCTTCCATGGCTATTGGCACTGCTAAACATCAAACATGGGTAGCGATTATGGCTATGTTGTGGGCATGGAGCTGGTTAGTCTATCCCTTACCACATACGCTTTTTGTGGCCGGTGTATCTTTCTTTGTGCTCTGGTTATATGAGATGAGAAGTTTAGTTAGCATCTATCCCAAGATATTCTGGAAATTAAGATCCCATCTTTCTATTGTTGCGGGCACTTCTCTTATCATCAGTGGCCTATTTTAGTGATGTGGTTTTCATAAGACTCACTGGGTATTTAGTTCTTCGTGATTTTGTAGTTTTACTAGAGCATTTTTTTGCATTTGTCTGACTCGCTCCACGCTTACATTTAACTGGTGTGAGATCTCTTCCAGAGTGTGTTCTCGTCGAGCATCTATACCAAAGCGAAGTTTGAGTACGAGGTACTCACGTATTGTGAGTTTTCTACAGATACGATCTAAAAGTTTGCGCTTTAGTTGTTGCTCAGAAAACAGGTCAGTTTCTTTTGTGGTGTCAGCTACGATCTCTTCTAATAGAGTACTGTCGCTTTCTGTACCTATTCCTTGATTAAGCGATAGGGGTTCAGTAGGAAATGTGTTTATCTTCGCTAAAGTTGTTACTGGGATGCCGCTTAAAGATGCAAGCTCCTTTAGTGTGGGTTGTCGTTCATGTTTACTGACAAATTTGGCTCTAGCCTTTTTGATAATACTGAGCTTTTCTTGGAGGTAACTGGGTCTTGAAATGGTGTGATAACGCTTTTGCAACGCAGTTTTTAAAACATTCTGTATGCACCAGAATGCATAAGTTGAGAATCGAAAAGCTTTATTGAAATTAAACCGATCAGCGGCTTTAAGCAGGCCTACATTACCTTCTTGTATTAGGTCATCATAACTAACACCGCTACTGTTGAATCGTCCTGCAACGGTGTAAACCAAGCGTAAATTTTTTTCTACAAGCTCACATCTAAGCTTCAAGTAATTTTGAATATGTCCTTTAAGGTTTTTTTGCTGACCTGCAAACTGCTCAGCTATTTCTATGATTTGTTGCCTGCCAAGTGAAAGACTTTGTAAAAGGGCAATTAAGTTACTTTGGATATGTGCTCTTTCCTTTGATTTTTCATTTAAAAATAACATCACTTCAAGCGTGTCGATTAATGTTGATGTGATGTTAGCTATGTAGCTAGGCTCAGGATCGTACTTCCAACGTTTAGTCGCTTTACCGTCAGCACCTTGATAAATATGTAGATAGTTTTCTAATACTTCAGAAAGTCGTTCAAGCCCTTGAGGGAGATGGCAAATTTCAGAAATGATTTTAGCCATCTCAGCATTGATTTTTTTACCTAATGATCTTTCACCCTCAATGGATAACAGATCAAATTGCGCAAGCTGCTGACTGTAAATATCCAATGCGGTTGCTTCAGATATATTGTTAATACTTGGTTGCAGCTTCAAATTAGTAAAATCATTCATAGATCACCTTTTTGTATTACTGATCTTACGCGGGGGCTGTAGAGGCAGATCTTTTTAGAATTGATCTGTCTTGCTGAAAAAGTGGTAAAAGTAGAAACGCTATAGATAAGTGAGGAGTGTTAGTGAAGAGTCTTGTGGCTGAATGCCCTTTATGTAAACGAACATTGTCGTTAACGTTCCATCATCTGATTCCAAAAAAGATGCATAGACGTTCCTATTTCTCGAAGCGTTATAGTCGCAAGGAATTGAATCTTGGTATTCATATTTGCCGTTGCTGTCATGATGCGGTACATCGATCATTTGATGAGATGACTTTGGCTAAAGAGTTTTATACGTTGGAGCTTTTATTAGGTGCAACGAAAATACAACGTCATATAGAGTGGGCTTCAAGGCAACGAATAGCTTGATAGTGAGCTTGAAGATATAGGTGTAGAGTAAACTACAGTAGGCGAGAAGTTGAATATGGGACCCCAGAGATTATTGGTATTAGGCAGTGGTGTATTGGCAGAAAATGTTAGGTTGATTGAAACAGCCATCTTAGAATTTGCTACATAATCTGCTTGGATGTCGTATTACGAGTTTAAAAATATGAAAAAAGCAGTCTTAAAATTATTATTTTTAGGTGGCTTTGGTTACATACTGATTTGCGCAGTTCTTTACTTTAATCAAGAAAACCTCCTCTATTTCCCTCAAGAACGGAAAATTAATAGTGAAGAGCATACTCTGCTGATCCCGACAGAAGTGGGTCATACTGTTGTGACTTTTGAAAAGAGGAACAGTGATAAAGCGCTTATCTATTTTGGGGGTAATGCTGAAGATGTTTCGCAACGCCTAGTTAAGTTTAAGCAAACTTTCCCTGAACACTCTTTATATCTCATGCATTACAGGGGGTATGGTAGTGATGGTTATCCACGAGAAGAGCCCATTTATCAAGATGCTCTAGTGTTGTATGAACACGTTGCCAAGGGTAATACTGAAATGGTGCTGATGGGGAGAAGCTTAGGAACAGGTATCGCTACACGATTGGCAGCTGAAAAATTTCCTAAGCAACTTATCTTGATAACGCCTTACAGTAGCATTGAGGACGTAGCGAGTGAGCGCTATTGGGGACTCCCTGTATCGTTGTTACTCAAAGATAAATACTTATCTTGGCACTATGCTCCTGCGGTCAAATCAAAAACCGCTATTCTACTTGCAGGGGAGGACGCTGTGATACCTGAAGAGAGTACGATGAAATTATTCAGCAGTTTTTCCGATGATGTAGCGACTATCTATGAGTTTGATCATGCTGGGCACAATAATATCTCATCCGACCCAGAATATTACCCATTATTAAATACGCTTACTCGTAGACTTGGCCCGCATTGATGAGGTAAGTGTTAAATTGGTTATAGTGTTAATGGTTAGATATCAGGATCTAGAAAATCATAGCACAACAGCTGAATAGACTATACTAACCGTCTGAATATCATAGATTTATAACACCCACTGTAGGCATCTGTAGAGGGCACTTGTAAATGGAAAGGAATAGTTTTGTAGCGTCCTTGCTTGCGGCCTTACAATCTAAACTTGCCCGAAAAATAGCCTTTTTTGTTTTCTTATCTCTTATTGTCATAGAAATCCTTGTTCTTGTCCCATCCTACCTTAAACGTGAAAGTGAGCTGGTTTATAAGCAAGAGCAGTTGGCTGATCTTGTCGTCAATAATATTTTTTCTCAACGGTCTATTCCTTTCGATCTGAGCTCAATTGAACAGCTAACCGCTTCTCTCTCCATGGATAATATTCTTGGTTTTAGACTTGAAGAGAACGAACAGTCAAAGATTAATTTTGGTGACTTAGAGGAGGGGGACTCGATTTCAAATTTAACTTTACGTCGTTCTAGTTATTACCAGCGAGAGAATATGAAATTAGATATTCAATGGCTTTTAGACGTTCCGGAAGTTGGCAGTCGTCAGATCACCATGAGGTTAGATGTAGAGTTTATAAATACTGAATTACGAATGTATGTGTTTCGTATTGCGGGGTTGGTTCTTATCATTTCAGCCTTCGTGACTTTAAGCACCATGGCTGTGCTGTGGTGGTTAGTTTTGAATCCGATACTAAAACTTGAAGAACGGCTGAAAAATTTTTCTAACTTAGAAAAGGTGAGAAATGATCTAATTCCCAATGTAGTGAGAGATGATGAAATCGGTGAACTCTTTGTAGAGTTTGGACGTATGCAAAAAAGGATTTTAGAGGCGACTGATGAGATCAGTAAGTTAGCAGTTACTGACCAACTGACAGGTTTACATAATCGAAGGAAGCTAGATGATGCAATGCTTTTTGAAATAGAGCGTGTAAAACGCTATCAAAAACCATTGTCTGTAATTATGTGCGATTTGGATCATTTCAAAATGATAAATGACACATACGGGCATAAAACAGGAGATGATGTCATTGTTGCTACCGCTCATTTAATTAAAAAGGGAGTACGTGCGAGTGATATTGTCGGTCGTTGGGGTGGGGAGGAGTTCCTTATTATCTGCCCTCACTCTGATCAACAAGGAGCTACAGTTCTAGCAGAAAAGATCAGACTGGATATAGGAGCATATGAAGGTGAACCGAATTTAGTGATTACAGCAAGTTTTGGTGTTGCAGAATATATTTCGGGTGAGGATAGCCAAGCGTTTTTATGCCGAGCTGATAAGGCCTTATATATTGCGAAGTCAGAAGGCCGAAATCAGGTTCGAGTAGATACATAGGTAGCCCTAATAAATAGAGATTACGTACTATTTGTAAACCTCGGCGAGCGTCGGTCTTTCATTCCTTGGGTATTCAAAAATAGAGAGTGAATTACCGTATTTTTCTTTTAGCTTTTCGACTAACTCTAGATCGGTCATTAAAGAATAGCTGTGCTTTACATCATCAGCATTTCTAAAGTGGCGCCAGCCATTTGTACTGAAAGAAGCGATGATCTCCAAACCATTTTTAATTACTAATTTTTGCCCAACATTTATTTGTAAATCCCGTAGTCTTTGTTGTTGATTTGGACTCATTATAGCCAACTTACTGTTGTCGAAAGGGGCTACACTTTTAAAGTTACTCCTACTGTCTATCGGCATAATTTTTTACCTGTCTAATGGATTAGTTCTGGGTAGGGATATAAGAGGAAGCCTAAAATTTGACTTCCTCTGAGCCTAGCTTGTTCTAGGTGAGTATTTCTTTATTCATGTGCATTTTCGGATTTATTCTTCGGACCACATTGTCGAGTGCAATAGGGCCGGAACCGTAAATGATGATGTGAGTTAGAAGAAGGCCCCAAATGTAGTGCAAATAAAGTGCGGCTGGCGCTATTTCGATCAGGCTAATGACAGCGACAAGGTTTACGATAAATAGTCCTATGGCTGCAACGCGAGTTAATAATCCTGTAAATAATAAGATGGGAAGAATTAGCTCGCTCATGGTTCCAAGAACAGCAGCTAGTTCAAATGACAGGAAAGGTACTTGATATTCCTCTTCAAAAAGAAATAGCGTAGTGTCCCAATCCTGTATTTTGGTTAAACCCGCATTGAAAAATATTTGGGCTATGTAAAACCGAGAAAATATAGATGCCACTATATGAACTTTATTGAGTACTTTTTCGTGGTCTAAATAATTTTGGTATGTGCTTCTAATCCAGTGAATCATTGTGAGCTCCTTATCTTATCGTTTGCTGAGTTTTTTTAGCCATTGTTGTTCAATGGCTTCAGATAACCATTGGCTAAAGTCAAACTGATGGAATTGCTCTAGAAGATCAGAAAGGCTGTGGCCAGATTGTATGGCTGAGAACCATCGATACTCTGCTTCAGAGATTGATTTGATGCAGGGAAGATGGTCTTTTTGGTAGATCACAAACCAGTACGGTTTATCTTGAGGTATGAGAACAGTTAATAGGTTTTCACTGTTAAGTAAGTCTTTATTTCTGCCTGGCTGATGGAGTCGCCAAAGCTCATCAACTCTAATGGCACTTGTAAGCAGGTTTATATTTTCTCCTAGTTGGATATAAACAGTGCCTAAGTCGGTGTCGGAGAGGTGAGAAAGTGAAGCAATATCAAGATTTGTTACTGTGCTTCTTGCCGCTTGCTTTAAATGCCATTCAAGCTTTGCGGTTGTTTCCAAATAAGGATGTTCTTGATGCAAAGGGCCTTTATTTATTAGAGCTGGTAAGCTTTTACCAAAGTCCGCCCAGTCACCGCTGTTAGGTAGTTCTATCTCTAGAAGCTGCTGAGTTAAAAGCCCCATGGTCTTAGGTCCAAGCATTTTTTCAATTACTGGATAGTTCATACACAGGGCTCTGGTTGCGGTAATTAATAGGTTGTTCCTATAGATTTGAATTCCTTGTTCCTCAGGGTGGAATGGATGTTCGGTGGAAGACTGAATGCCGCTGAATATCATATTGATAAGTGCTGCTTGGCGGTTATCTAAAGCAGTGCGTTCAGATAGCATGGGCAAACTCCTCTTTTGGAAGAGTGATATTTTGCATGATTGATTTTGCGTATTCTGCTTGTGCTAATAGTGCATGCCAGGAGGGTAGATCGTTATCCCATTCAATCAAGGTTGTAACCGGACCTGTTAATTGCAATGTGCTTTGGTATAACGCCCAACATTCGTCTGATACGGGCTGGCTATGATCATCAATGATCAATTCACCTTGCTTAATCGAGGTATAGCCTGCTAGGTGAATTTCACCTACGGCGTTTATGGGAATTTGAGCTATCCAGTCTTCAGCATTAGTTAAAGCGGGGTGTTCACTGAAATTATGAGCATTAACAAGTAAGTTATTCAGATCCAATAACAGCCCACAACCGGTCAAGTGTACTAATTGTGAGAGAAATTCCGTTTCGCTCATTTGTGAATGTGGAAAAGTAATATATGCGGACAAGTTTTCTACTAGGATTTGCCGACCGAGTAGTTGTTGTATTTGATCAATATTATCCGCCATAACCTTTAGGCTTGCTTGCGTAAACTCAAGCGGTAAAAGATCTCCTGCGTGCACTGATTTCCCATTTAAATGACTCCAAGTAAAGCAAGCGTGATCAGAGATTAAAATGGGGTGAATCTGCTGTGACAGGCGCTTTAAGCGCAGCAGATACTCTCTGTTTATCCCAATTGCTGAACCTAGACCCATCGATGTAGAGTGCAAACTAATTGGATACTGTTGAGCAATATCGTTTAATAGTTCAGGGATAATGCCGCCTTCGGCAAAGAAGTTTTCGGCATGCAGTTCTACAAAATCAATGGACGATGTTCCCAGTAATGCCTCCTTATAATGCTGGTGGCGTAAACCCACTCCGACCATAGCTTTACAGGTTTTTTCGGTAAATTTATCCGTGTAGAGGCAGGACATCTTTGTTCTCCTAATGAGTGTATTTCATTACGATTTTTGCTGTTCGGCGTAACGTTTTTTAGCTTCAGCTTTCAGTAGGCCTCCCATCTCTTTACATGTACCTTTTGCGACAAGTTTCCATTCACCTGAGTCGTTATCGGTTTTGGACTGGCCTGCACATGAATGTGTGCCGGCTAAATTGCCGCAATCATTTTGGCCCGCAAGTGCAACGCCATAGCACTTTTCTTTACCTGCAGCGTGAGCAGAGGGAAGGGTCGCAATGGTTGAAAGAGCGACTGCTAGAGCGGTTGTTGCTACATGTTGTTTATTGTTCACTTTGGTTTTCTCCTGTTCCTTTGAACTCATGTAAATACGGGGGCACTGTTAATTAATCTTCTGCGTTTGCTTGAGCGATTGTTAAGTCTTCAATGCCACGCCAAATGCGATCTGCAGTTTTGAGGTGACCAGGGATATCAGTCAGCCATTTTTTCTGCACATCTTTATTTAAATTGAGGTAAAGCTTGTGGTCCTTGATATAGAAAGCACTTGGGTCTACGTCTAGCTTCTTGTTAAGTGCTACACCCATTGCACAGTAACCACCAAATTGTGGAGCGTATTTATCTGCATTGGCTTTAAATAGATCGCGGTTGGATGCATTACTGAAACGATAGATCGCCCCTTCATGCGTTGCGGTGAATTTAGCTGAGCCTTCAATCGCTTGGTTTTGTGTGAAATACGCAACTGGGTCGTAACCTTTGATCGCTAAATCGTTGGTTCCAATATTGATTGCTTGAGCAAAGCTCATACTGCTCATTAATAGTGCGCCCGCTGTAGCAGCCATTTTCAGTGTTTTTGTAAATTTCATTTGGTTTTCCTCTATCAGCATTAAATGAACCTCGACGAATTCTGGTTCTAACTGAATGTTGGGTTTTGAGAGAAGGTTAGGACGAACAGGCAAACAGTAAGCCGCTAGCAGTCCTGTAAATGGAGTTGATGCTCCAAAACTTGGTTGGGGTACTGATTTACGAAATTCTGCTTTTGCAATAGGAGAGATTAAGGCACTACAGATCAAGCTGAAGGTCATTGCCTTGTTTAGCCGAGATTTAACAAATTTAGATAATGTGCTGACTGAAGATAAGTTAAATCCGCAGAATAGAGTTGAAACAACCTGATTCATAAATCCCTCCCTAAATTGGTAGAACGGTTTGTCTACTTAATAAAATAGACAGGTCTGTCTACTTGTGTCAATCGTTTTTTATAAATTAATTTTCAAAAAGTAGAAGGACCATTTGAGCTAGACGCATAAATTCAGTTGGTGTTTTTTTGTTAGAAGTAGACAAATCGTACTACTTTTGCCAAGATGGAATGGCTTTGATAGGAGATAACAATGAGTCAAAAGAGGCAGTTACTGATTGATACTGCGTTAAAGCTTTTTTACAAAAATGGCATTAATTCCATCGGTATAAATGAAATTTTAAAGTCGTCAGGGGTTGCTAAACGTACCCTTTATAATCATTTCGAAAGTAAAGATGCATTGGTGTTGGCAGCCTTGGAGCAGAGGCATGACAACTTTATGGCTTGGTTAGAGAAAAAGCTGGTTGGTGCTCAATCTGAAACAGATGTAATTGAAGCTGTGTTTAATGCGTTAAATGGTTGGTTTAAGGGCTTGGAAGCAGAACTAGGAGATTTTCGAGGCTGCTTTTTTATTAATACTTCAGCCGAGTTTAGTGATGTTGAATGTGAAATTTCTCAATACTGTGGCTACCACAAACAAGAGGTTAGAAATTTAATCCAGAAGTATTTAGGGAAGGATAACCCTGATCTTTTGGATGCAATTTGTATTATGCAAGAAGGGGCTATTACTATGGCTTATATGACAGGAAATTGCGATGAAATTACTAACAAAAGCATCGAAATTCTTAAAAAACTCTAATAGCGAGTTTTATTTTTAAACAGTTGCTGTTGCATGTAAACCTTTCTTAATTTTTAAACTAAAAATTATACATGGTCATCAATAAACCGTAGTTGATGGCCATGAACCCTCTCGAAAAGTTCTGCTCTTGTAGGGCCTGCACCTAGAGGGTAATTGGTAATGGAAAGCGATTTTCCATACTTTTTTGTCAATTCCGCGATAATTTGGGTATCAGATAAATTTGAGTAGTTTTCATTGAAGTCACTACTCTTAGCAAAATACCGCCAAGCGTTTTCGGCAAAAGAAGCAATGACCTTTCCTTTATGTTCTATGACGGTTGATTGTGGGATCTTTGCTTGTTCATAAAGTATCTTTTGCTCCTCTTCCGTGCTTAAAATTTGTAGTTCTTTCGGATCAAATACTGAATGAATTTGGTTTAACTCAACTTTGCTTGAGTCTACTTTATAAGTTTTAGGCTGATTAATAGGGTAATTCGATGGGACTTTCATCTGCGCTTATCCTTGTTGCTGTATACCTAAGTGGGACACGAGCTACATAGAGTAGCGCTGTTGCTAGAAGTTATTTACACCATACGTCCATAAAAAAGCGACGTTACTCCAAAGTTAAAGTAGGGAACCCACTGCGAGGCGTTGGAGCTAATTAGAAAGGCCCCCCTTTGGTTCGGTATACTCAATCCGTGTTTAGAGCTTGCTTGAAATACTGGTCATAAAGCTTTTGTGTATAACCCTCTTGTTTAAGTTGATCCAATGCTTGGTAAAATTGATAAGCCACTGAGTCTTGGTCTACTATGGTATAAAAATTCTCAATGCTTATCTCGTCATCAGGGGAAAAGCTAGGGTTCGGGTATTCTGAAAAGAGTTTAGATTTACGAGAAAAGCCCATGTTCATTGGTATAAAGGCTTGGTTGATCGCATTAGGATGAATTTTGATGCCGATATCTTCATAATTTTCTATGTTATTCAGTTTTTGGTAGTGATCCACTATCTCTATATCCGCAACGTAAAAGTCACCTCTACCTGTGTTGAGTGCTTCTATCACTTTTTCCATAGAAAGCTTGCCCATTTTCGAGATTGTTAGCTTGGGGTAAATTTGGTTCCATTCGAGTTTGCTACTTGATAGCTCGACAATTAGACGACCTTCAGCTTCTTCCATTGATTGGATTTCGGCCCTGTTATCTAAGGAAATAAGGACTTCCTTTGTTTGGAGGCCGTTTGGTAAGTAGAACAGGTAACCTGTTCTTTTTTGAGAAAAAGAGGAGCCAGGATAAAAATCGACAGTACCTCTAGCTAGCTCAAAGTGAAGTCGTTTTTTGGGGATCCTAACAACGAGCAAGTTATAGCCGATTCGTTCAGCTGCTTTCTCAAATAGGTCTAAATAGAGTCCAGAGTTATCACCGTTACCGCCGATTAGAGGAGGCTTAGCAATAGCTTTGTAGCCCATGATGATTGTTTTTTCGTCAGCATTAGCTGCAGGAAATAAAGTCACTATAAATAGAACTAGGGAAAACAAAAACTTCATATTTTTCTCTAAGTTATTTCTGAAAGGCCACTATCGATAGCTGAAATACTTTCTTTATTATAGCTAAGTAGTTAGAACACAAAGTAAATGAGCTTCTACGAGCGAACTTTAAAATGAGTAAGATAACGCTACTAAGCGGCAGCTGAATCAATGCATGAACAAGCAACCCGCTGAATGAGCTGGCGAAGTGATTTAACATCAAAGATTAAGGCTAGCTTTAGAAAATTCAGGCAAACTTATTAGATATTGTGTATTTAGGGACGAAGATGAAAAAACTATTGTTAGTAGTAGCTCTTATAGGTTTGTCTGGTTGCAGTGATGAGAAGGAAGTAGGGGATGTTTCACTGGGTGTCTTAACCACTAAGGATATTAAAATTAGTGTGTTAGTTGATCCTATTGTTACAGGTGTGACTTGTCATGTGGCGAGTATTGAAGCTGACCTGGATTTTGCTGATCCGAGTGATTCATCGATTGCTTGTCGTCGTACTGGTGTGATCAATAAAGCGATGCTTGAGAAGATTGATAAATCTAAATCCGGTGAAGTGGTCTTTAAACAATCGAAAAGCATTTTCTTTAAATCGATGAAAATCCGTCGAATTTACGATCCCCAATCGCGTACATTGATGTACGTATCTTACTCGACCAAAGAGACGTCAGGCAGTTATAAACATAGCCTATCTACAGTTCCTCTATGGGGGACAGAAGCTTATCAGTGATCACGTTTAAAAGTTAAAAACGAAAATTTTTATTAAGTGGGGAGTTAAGGTAAATATTCTCCCTGCTGTGATTCTTTAAAGTATTGTTCCAGCTTTCCGCTTTCTTTGAGTTTTTTTAAACCTCTGTTGAATAAAACGATGAGGTCTTTGTTTTTCTCTACTTTCTTAGAAAGCATTAGATGCATATTGGGTGAATGTAGTGGTTTAGGGTGGTAGGTGATTAAGTTTTTAGCCTGTGGATAAGCCCTTTGTAGGACGTCGTAGCCTTGATTGATGGTACTAATAGCAAGATCGATTCTATTGCCTAATATTAGCTTTCCAATATTTTGTTGGTGCGTTTCTACCCTTTGTACAGTAATTATTTGTTGTTTTGCCGCGAGATCGAATTCGTCATTGTAGGCATATCCAGATAACGCCCCAATTTGTAGCCCTTTCAGATCATCAATAGTATTCCAGTCAAAGGAGTGATCTATGTGATGAAAAAAAACACGTGTTTTTTGAAAAATCGGTTCAGAGAAATAGAAATATTTTTCTCGTTCCTTTTTTTTGGTCGCGTAGCCCACGCCATCTAGTTTCCCTTCTAAAATCGAGGGGTACGCTCGTTTCCAGGGCATGAATGTAAAGTTGACTTGTACACCTTCTAAAGCAAAGGCTTCAGATACGATTCGGGAGACTACGCCATAGTGTTTCAATTCTTGGCTTTGGTAGGGAGGATATTCACCTGCAGTGAGATTTACCTCGAGTTCTGAACCTATAGCGTAGTTGACTATTAGCGCTAAAATAACAAAGATTCGAGATAGCAGTTTCATTTAGACTAATGCCTGAATAAATACCCTCGAGTAGGGAGGGGAAGACTATTATCCTTACTGAAAAATCTTATCTATCAATTATAGATTGTAGTTTGTTAACCAGCTTTCTAACTCTGTTATGGGCATAGGTTTGGCGATGTAATAGCCCTGTTGAAAATCGCAACCTGCAGCTTTCAGTAGATTGTGTTGATCCTGCGTTTCGACCCCTTCTGCAACGACCGTAATATTTTGGAAATGACATAGGTCTACCAAGGCCTTTGCTAATGTTTGCTTCTTGGGCAGGGTAATGCGGTTAACCAACTCTCGGTCGAATTTAATGATATCTACTGGGTAATCAACCATCTGCATAAGGCTGGTATAACCGGTGCCAAAATCATCGATGGCAATCTGGAAGCCAAGATCCTGTAATTCACTGAGCCAACCCAGCGCATTCTGCTCTTGGCTTAAGGCGAAGGTTTCCGTGATTTCTAAAATAATTTTATTTAGCGGGATCTGGCTATTAATGCTCAGTTCCTTAAGCGTTTTTATAAACCTTTCAGATCCAATTTCTGCTGAGGATATATTGATAGAAAGCTCAAACTGATTGCCGAAAAGGTTACACAGTTCAGATAGGTCATTAAGAGCTTTACGGGCAACCCAAAGATCAATCTTTTCAAAAATTCCGGTGCTTTCTGCTATTGGAATAAACAGGTCGGGTGGTACAAAGCCGAGTTCTTTCGAATGCCAGCGTAGCAGCGCTTCGCAGCCTTTAATGGAGCCATCTTGATTGATGATAGGCATGTAGTTGAGGGTGAACTCTTTGTCTGGATTTAAGTTCTTTAATTTTGTTTCAACCTCTTTTCTCTGACGATCCCGCTTTGCTAACTCTTTTGAATAGACAGCTTGTTTATTTTTACCTGATTTTTTAGCCTGATACATGGCTAAATCAGCGTTTGATATAAGCTGAGAGAGTGTATGGCCATCTTGAGGGTAGGTAGCTAAACCGATACTGGCTGTAACAGGGAAATGACCTAATTCAAAATGATAACCGTCGGCGAAAAGATGTAAGATCTTTTCGCAAAGTTTTAGAGCCTGTTCGGTTGATACATTTGGCAATAGCACAATAAATTCATCGCCAGAGAGGCGGAAGGCTTGGGGAGCTTTCGTATCGTACTTTTTGGCGGTGATATTGATAATGTTGTTTAAACGTATAGCCACTGCTTGTAGTAATTTATCACCTACCTCGTGACCATATTTATCATTTACAAACTTGAAGTTATCTAAATCTAGGTAGATCAAACTTATCAGACTTTCGGTTTTTTCTGCCTCTGCTATTTGATGAGATGCCGTGTCGTAGAAGGCTGCTCGGTTGGGCAGTTGAGTCAGCGCATCAGTTCGGGATTGCAGGTGGCTTTTTTGATAGGACTGATGCAGTTGTTCATAGAGATTATGGAATTTACGTCCGAGGCGCCCAATTTCGTCATTTGATTGTGGGGCATCAATATTCTGCCGTTCGTGAGTTGTGATCTCTGTTAATTGTTGATCCAATTGTGAAATAGGCGCAGTGATGAATTTTTTGATCAGCAGTTGGAGTAGGGTGAAGGTAATTAATGAACCTAAAATTACAATAAAGAGTAAACGCTGTTTCAGATTGGCAAGCAGATTACCTAAATATGCTGGTGAGGGCGTTATACCCAAATAGTAGTTAGATTTTAGCTGGACATTAGCGTACAACTTATTGGCTTGGGGACGATTATATTTATCGGAAAATACGACGATTGCTTGGAACTCTTCTTGTACTTCTTGCAACAGTGAATCGAATGCTTTCGGCTTTGCCGCGATAATGACTTTAAATGTATCTTCCAGTTGAATGAGTAATGGGGTGGTAAGGGTACGTGAATCGATCGCAATCCCTTGTTGCATTATGGAGCCCTGAGTTTGAAAGTGGTGCTCCCAAATATTCAGTTTCTTTTTTGCCCTGATATTTTCTGCTAGACGTAATTGTTCTTTTCGAATGGTAGAAAAGGGGTCAGTACTGTTTTCTATGTAAAAAAGTACATCATCATTTGCATCTAGAACCGCTAGGGACACGAACTCAGTCAAATTATTGAAATAGCGTTCGATAGCCGATTCTAAATTGTTTGTCAGCATCCGATCCCGGTAAATATTACTCGTGTCTCTAATGAAGTTTTCCAGCGTTTCACCTTCAAGTAATGACACAAGGTAGGCATCAAGGAAGCGATCATAGGTTGAAAATTCAGAGTGAAGTGCACTTAAACGTAGATTTAGTTTGTGTTGTTCTAGTCTTTGAATGGATTGGCTTTGTTGCTCGTACGCAACCAAGGCGGCTAGCGTATAGCTGACAAAAATAATCGGCAGTATTAAAAAGCTAGCGCGTTTGTTTAGATTCATGAATATTAACTATAGCATTCGTGATTCGTAGGCGTTGTTTAATATTTTCGTTGCTTAGTTTTTTATAGAGTTCGCTTTTATTTTGAATCGCTTGGCTAGGGAATACTTCGGGGTTATTCCTAAATGTTTCTGATAATTCTGCCATTGCTGAATTATTAGGAGTGGCATAGTGGAGGCGTTCAGCGTTCTCCGCGGCAACTTTAGGTTGGTTTAAGTATTCAATAAAATTTAGAGCAGTATCAATATGTTTGGAGTTAGAAGGGATTGCCAAACAGTCAACCCAAAGTACGGTACCTTCTTCAGGAACAACGTATTTCCATAGACCCTCTTTTCCAACCCTTTCATTCATCGCTAATTGATCGCCTCCATATCCAACGGTCATGTAAAGCTGGTCCGCTTGTGGAGACGATTCAAGAAAGGTGATGGGGTAATCGTATGTTAGAACATAGTCAGCTTGGTCCTTTAAGGCATTAAAGGTTCTTTTTAAAATCTCTAAATTGTCAGTATTTAGCGGATCACCATTCATAAAGAGTACAGGCGCTAATAGATCGGTGTAATCATTTAGCATACCTATATGACCTTTCAGCTCTTCAGAGGGCTGGATTATTTCTTTCCAAGAACTAGGAGGGCTGACCTTATCAGATCTATAGATTATGCCTAACGTTCCCCAAAAATAGGGAACTGCATATTTTCCGCATCGCTCGCGCCAAAAATTCCCTATCAGTTTAATGCTGGGCAGGTTCTGTTCGTGGATCTCTACAAATCGTCCTTCTTCACCGAAACGCTCCGCAACGATCTCGTCAACAACCGCAATATCGATGTTGTGTTGGTGTGCTTCAAGGAGCAGTGCGTCGCGTTTTTCATCGCTATCGAACTTAATGATTTCAACATGATGACCAGTGCTGGTTTCCCACTCTTGTTTTACTTTAGGGTCTAGGTAGGCGTCCCAGTTGAGCATTTGAATAGTTTCAGCGTGGAGCTGAAGAGGCAGGAATAATAGGAAAAAACACCAAAAGAATCGCATGCCAGACCCTCGTTATTATTATTTTTAATAAGGCTCAATTAGTATTACCTTTTTTATAGCAGCCTTCGAAAGCTAATGATAGAGGGGAGTTGATGTGTTCGAGAATCTTAAGAGAAGAAATAGATTAATAGGGATTAAACAATAAGGAGTGGTAATGGCATTGCACCATTACCACTCGCTAAGTATTACACTTGGAAGTGCTGAACTTGTTGACGTAGCTCTCGTGCTAGAGAAGCGAGCTGTTCGCTATTGTTTGCTGTAAGTGTTGCGCCACCTTGGGTTTGTTCCGCAATCAATGAGATGTTATTTAGGTTGTTACTCATCTCTTCGGCTACTTGGCTTTGTTGTTGGACTACTTCTGCAACAGCACTGTTCATCTCCATGATCTGCTGAACATTGAGTACGATGTCATTGAGGTGTTCACCAGCTGAGGCCGCACGATCAATACAGTTTTGCGCTTCAGAATGACTGTTGCTCATCATACTGACTGCACCTTGGCAGGCGTTTTTCAGACGGTCGTTCAGTGATTGAATCTGGTCAGTTGATTCAGATGTACGCTTTGCTAGAACTCGGACTTCATCTGCGACTACGGCAAACCCTCGACCTTGCTCACCTGCTCGTGCTGCTTCAATCGCAGCATTTAGAGCAAGTAAATTTGTTTGATCAGAGATATCTCGGATAACACTGAGAATGCTTTCTACTTGTAGCGTGTCTTGTTCGAGCTTAGTAATCACATCGGCTTGGGACTGAACTTGCGCAGCGAGATCATTAATTGCAGAGATTGTGGTTCGAACAATTTCATCTCCCAAGCGTGCAGTACTTTCTGCTTGCACAGTTATCTCTGCAGTTTGTTGGGCATTGTTTGCAACATCTTGTGCAGTTGCTGACATCTCTTGCATAGCGGTTGCCAATAACTGAGTCTCACCATGTTGCTGTTTAACGCCTGCGGAAGTTTGTTCAGTTGTTGAAGCCATTTGTTCTGCTGAACTCAGAATATGGTGGCTTGAGTTAGTCAGTTTTTGAATCAGCTGTTGTTGGATATCAAGGGTATGGTTTATCGCTTTACTAACATCGCCCAACTCATCTTGGTTTTTAATATCAATTCGAGCCATTAGTTTGCCTTTAGCGACATTCTCCATAACTTTGGTCATGTGACTTAGTGGCTGAGTGATAGAGCGTGAAATGATACTAGATAGCCAAACGACGAATGGGATAACAACAGCCAGGAAAACTAAAGCTTCTGTTAGTCTTGAATAAAAACTGGCATCTAAATCATCAACATAAACGCCTGTACCGATCACCCAACCCCAAGGTTCAAAAAGTTTGAAGTAGGAAATCTTTTCTACCGCGATACTTTTACCTGGTCGAGGCCATAGATAATCTTCATAGCCTTCGTTATTTTGACGTGCAGTATTAGCAATATTTGTGAATAGGGCTTTGCCCTGGCCGTCTTTAAAACTGCTCATATCTTTGCCATCAAGTTCAGGCTTGATGGGGTGCATGATCATGCGAGAATCAAGATCATTGATCCATACATAATTGTCATTGTCATAGCGCATCGCTTGAAGGGCTGAAAGCGCTTGAGTTTGAGCGGTGGTTTGGTTCAAAACACCTGCAGCTTGCTGTTGCTGGAAATGGTCAATAATACTGTATGCCATAGATACAGCATGATTGGACTGAAGTTTTCGCTCTTGTAATAAATCTGCTCTGTATTCCCAGAGGTCGTACGCCTTCATAGCGATACTCACACTGAGTAATAACAGGATGATTGCTGTTAACTTGTGAGTAACAGACATCTTAGTGACAACCATCGTACTTAGACCCTTTAGTAATTAGGTTATATCGAATTTCCGCTTATTAGTGTTCAATCGATGATCACTTTATATTAGGAATCATATAAGTAACCGAAGGTATTGTTTTTATGATGCTTTCTGAGGGACTTTGAGGAGTAAATAACCATTTGAAAATAAAGGTTAATTTGCTGTTTTGTAAACGGTTGTTTTAATTAGTATGGAGCAGGCTTATAAGTACTGGGGAGCCTGCTCTATACATGTTTATTTAATTTATTAAGCAATATATGCGCGTAAGTAGTTCTGAGGGAGGCGTATTTTTGGGATCATTTAGATACTCTTCGAAGGGAGGAAAGTCGGCTGCTTCCATACCACTTTGTGGTAGCCACTCTCCGAAGAACCAATCATACGGTTTTTCTAGCTCTGCATAGGGGCCTCTAAATAGAATTGTTGAGCATCTACCCGCGGGTATTTCTATATATTCTGGTGGGTTTGTATCGGCTTCGCTAAGAGGTGCCTCTATCGTCATGCAGGCAAGGGAGCGTAGTTCAGATTTTAGTATGCTGCCTGGGTCATTGTAATAGATACCAAACGAACGAGTTTTGTCGGTGACAAGATCATGAGTTCCGGCAAACAGAAACAGTTTTTCAAATGCTTGTCCTATATTCATGTAGTCCCCCTGATGTTCGTACCCGATCAGGCCCTGTTTTTCTAGATTAATAAATTCGACATCAAACATGTTCCCTTGCTCTTGAGCTATATGTGGGATATCAGCATGAAAACTCTTTTCCTGAGGTGAATGCTGTTGATGGCCTGCTCGATATGCTCTAGGTGTCTCTTCGTATTGCTTATGAAAAGCGCGGCTAAACGCTTCTAAACTGGTATAGGAAACTGACTGTGCAATGGCTAGTATCGAGTGATCAGTCCGAATGAGTTTTGAGGCTGCTTTTTGCAGGCGAAGACGGCGTACCGTAGCGTTAATGGCTTCATCTGCGACTCTTCGATAGATCCGGTGGAAGTGGTAGGGAGGCATAGCGACAATATCAGCCAGAATGTTCACATCTAAATTCTTATCCAGATTCTCGTAGATATAGTCGATTACTTTACATAACCGACGTCTGTAGTTGTTTTCGGTACTTTTTTTGATGTGTCTCCTCCTATCTCCATGCTAAAGGAACTCTATTTGATAATGTTTGCGCACTTTATAGTAACGTCGATTATTAAAAATAATTTAGATCTTAAGTTGTTGAAATGAAGGGGTTTTGTGGAGGTTTGTTAGTTAATAATCCTATGATTAATAAGGAGACTGTGATACCAATAGTGATAACTAGATTCCTATTACACTTTGAGAAAGAGAGTGAATAGACAGAAGCGCATTAGTTTCTATAGTTAATTTTGAACCCAATTGCAGTTGTGAAGTTATAGTCTGTCTGGAGTAGATTATGTTTCATCAGGTCTTAAAGTTCCTTCTTCTATCCTTCTCTTCTATGTTGTTACTGCTGGGAGTTTCTGGCTGTACTGAGAAAGAAGAAAAGATATATACATGGCAGTTGCAGTCACAGGCGACTGAAACCAGCATTGATTTTAAAGAGCTCAAGCGTTTTGCTAATAATGTCAAAGTGATGAGTGCTGGGCGTTTAATTATTAAGGCTCACCCTGGTGGTGTAATTACAGGTGGCCCAGATATCTATAATGCGGTTAAAGAGCGTCGAGTTGAAATGGGTAATGGTTGGCCAAATTGGTGGTCAGGTCAGCATCCAGCTTGGGCTTTGATGAATGCTGGGCCATTTGATTTTATGAACCTTGATGGCTCGATGATGTTTTTTTATGCTGGAGAAGGTCAACGACTAGCAAATGAACTAGCAAGCCCTGATGGTTTAATGTGGCGTCCAGCTTGGTGGGCTGGAATGGAGTTTGGGTTACTGTCGAAAACCGAGATTACAGGTTTAGATGACCTTCACGCTAAAAAAATTCGTATCGGCCCAGGCTTACCAGGCGAAGTTTTAGCTGCAGCTGCTGGTGCTTATACACTTCCAACCGTACCTCAGGAGATACGCCCTGCGTTGGAAAATGGTGATCTTGATGCTGTGGAGTGGACCACCGCAGGTGGGGCTTGGAATCTTGGTTTGCATGATATCAGTAAGCATGCAATTGTCCCTGCAATCTGGCAACCATCTGTACTCGCTGATTTCCTAATCAACAAAGAGGCCTTCGATGAATTACCACCTGATTTGCAGGCTATTCTTGAAACGGCCATTAAGTCCTATACTTTAACCACTACGTTGAAGGCGAAAACGGAAGATTTTGAGGCCTTTAATCTATTCTTAGCGAATGATTTTAATATTAATACATGGAGCCCCGAGGATATTGAGCGTTGGAGACTTGTGTCTGATAGTATCTTAGACGACTACGCTTCTCGTGATCCATTGAGTAAGAAAATCATTGAGAAAAAACAAGAGTTCAAGGACGCTTACAACAACTATTATCAATGGTTTGGGCCATACGATAAATAATGTTTAGTAGACTGACCGTTCGTCTCCTTGTCATTCTGAGTTTAATCACTTTCTTGGTAATGACTGTTTTTGTGATCGTGCGATTTAGCGTTGCTTCCGAATTAATGCAGAGCAATTTGCAAGAGCGAGGCCACTCGGTTGCAGAGCGCGTGGCTAACTCGGTTAGGCCTACAATCTGGAACGTCTATAAAAAAGCTTATGATCGTACTTATTCCGTAGAGTTAGCCTCCGCTATTTTAGATTCAGAAATGGCTTCACCCTTTGTGGAGGGGATTAAGGTCTACGGGAATTTTGGTCACCTTTATATGGGCCGAATCAAAATTGATGGTGAGATCCGCCAATTTGAGGAGAAAAAGCACGCTGGTGTCTGGACTGGCTTTGATAACCGAATCCGCTATCCGATAAATAGTGGTGAGGTTAGCATCGGTAATGTGGAGGTAAGTTACAGCGATAAAGCTTTAACCGAAAGCCTCTACCAAAATCTTATCGTGGAAATTACTCAAGTAGCGGTAGTTAGTCTGCTGTTTGTAGGTTCACTTTATATCATTCTACGATTTGCGCTTGTATCCCCCATGCGCTCACTTCAAGTAGCTCAACGAGCCTTAGATTCTTTAGATGAAGCTGTGTTTGTAACCAATGAGTACGGCAGCTTAGTCGATATTAATCCTGCTTACAGCAAAATAACCTTTTATCAAGAAAGCGAGATCTTAGGGTTGCTTCCTGATATCCAGCCTCTAGATGATAGTAGTGTGGATTTTAGAGCCATGGTGGCTGATAACTTTCTTCACGAAGGTAGTTGGTCGGGTGAGGTTATTGGGCGGAAAAAAGATGGTAGTACTTTTCCTGGCTGGTTGAATCTAAATAGGGTAGAGCGCCAAGACGATGAGGTTACATATGTTGGTGTCTTATCGGATATTGCAGATAAAAAAGAGTCGGAAGCAAAGCTTCATGCCTTAGCTTATTACGATTCGTTGACTGATATGCCTAATCGTCATTCTTTCTTGATGCGTTTAGATGAAGAGATTAAACGTGCACGAAGGGAAAAATCTAAAGTGGGATTACTCTATTTAGATTTGGATAACTTTAAATGGGCAAATGATCAGTTTGGGCATGCCGTCGGGGATAAATTACTTATCAGTGCTGCTGAAAAATTTAAAAAGCGTTTAAGGGATTCGGATAATTTATATCGAATTGGTGGTGATGAATTCACTGTAATTGTGACCCATTTTGATGATGCCACTGACCTAATTGGTCTCGCTGATGATCTGGTTGTGCAAGCCGGTGAAGATTTTATTATTGATGGTCATGTAATAAAACCGGGAGCGAGTGTTGGTATCTCTACTTTCCCTAATGACTCTGATAATGGAAAAGACCTTATCATTCAGGCGGATACTGCTATGTACCAGGCCAAGGAAGCTGGCCGAGGGCAAGTACGCTTTTTCTCCTCTGATTTGGAACTGCAAAGGCAGGCTCAACAGCGAATTGAACAAGAGCTCAAGCAAGCGCTGAGTAATAACGAGCTTCAATTGTTCTATCAACCTAAAGTTCGAATACAAGATGGCAAGTATGTTTATGACAGTGCTGAAGCGTTGATTCGCTGGTTGGATGATGGCGAGGTGGTTTATCACCCAGATCAATTTATAGAGATAGCAGAAAAGAGCGACCTTATCTGCGACTTAGGCTATTGGGTAATTTTTCAAGTATGTAAGCAGTTAGCTGAATGGAAAGAGGAGGGAATCGTTGGACATAAAGTTGCTATCAATCTTTCTCCGAGACAGCTTAAAGACGCTAACCTATTTGATTATCTGCTGGAGAGAATGACACGCTTTGATATAGACCCAGGGCAGCTTGAGCTAGAGATTACTGAATATGCAGTCATAGAAAACATTGAGCATTCTGTAAGTACTCTTAACAAACTGAAAACACTCGGTGTTTCTATTGCGATGGATGACTTTGGTACAGGTTATTCTTCTTTGAGCTATCTTAAGCAGTTGCCTGTTGATGTTTTGAAAATTGATCGGTCATTTATCCATACTTTGCCATTTGAGCAGGGTGATATAGCGATTGTAAATGCAATTTTCTCTATGGCAGCGGCATTGAACATAGAGGTGGTGGCAGAAGGTGTTGAGACTAAGGATCAGTTGGAGTTTTTAATTAGGCATAAATGCCATATGGCACAGGGATACTATTTTTCTAAGCCTTTAGCTCCAACTAACTATGCTGCTTGGTTAGAGAAACAGCTCGTTTGATATCGCTCACCTATATAGTCTGATGGGTACTATTCATAGTACTTTTTCTCCAGTTTATCGATGAAGCCTGAATCATCGAGATATTTTAGTGCTTTCTCTAGCTTATACGGCAGGCTTTCAGGTAAAAGCTTATCTGGCTCGTTATTAATCGTTAACGCTAAATCGGATCTATATTTCGGATTATCTACGCGTTGGTAGTGTGGAGAGAGCTTTGAAAAACCTAAGTACATTGGTTCTTCTGCAGAGCAGCAAGGGTGTATTTTAATTTTCGAATTGGGATTTCTTTTCAGATAATAACGAATGGTATCGCTTTGGTATTGATAATAGTCTGCGCGCTCTTGTTCTAGCATTTCTATGGCGCGCGACAATTCTAAGTTCTCCACCACGACTACGATGACCCCTTTTTCAGCAGCCCCATATGTAGGGCTGCCATTGGGAACTAACATAGATCGCCCTCGCATATCCTCTATTCTCCTAACCTCAGGACTCTTATTAAGAGATATAACTTTAAGGCCTGTAGTCAGTCCATTTGGAACATAGAAGGTATAAGGTTGGCGTTCTAGAGAGAAGTTAAATCCAGGATAAAAGTCTATAGTGCCATCTTTCATGGCGTGAAGAATTCTTTTCTTGGGAAGCCGTACGATCCTTAGAGTGCAGTTGATTAGTGCGCTAGCTTTCGAATAGAGATCTTTGTACAGGCCTGAATTATCGGGTGCTTTTTGGATTAAGGGTACTCTCTCGCTGGTGCGGTAACCCATAGTCAAAGTACATGCATTGGCGAAAATTGGCACTAGGGCTAATAGTAATAGGACGCACAGATTTTTGCTCATAAAGCCGATCTTTTCTTTTTAGTCTAGCTCCCATAAAAGAAAATGAAAAAGCGATAGCGGTTTGTTTTCTTATAAGGATTACTATCGGTAGAGTTGCTCTAGTGGATAAGTAAGTTCTAGGTTGATACGCTCGTTTTTTTTAAGACTTTTGACGACCAAGGCGTAAGATCGATCGATAAGGCGTTCAATCTCTTTAGCTGGCATTGAATCTTTTAAGACGACGCTGATCCAGTGCTTTTTCGACATGTGATAAGCGCTAAGTACTTCAGGAAATATATCCTTAAGAATGATAGCTTCTTCTGGATCGCATTTTAGATTGAGGAAGTGGTGATTAGCGAATTCAGGTCCTAGTTCTTTTCCAGTCGTTCCACACTGTCCTAACAATGCAAACATTTTCCCTTTGACCTTAAATACCGGAACATCCGGCATAAAGGGGAAGTCCAGAATTGATTCCGGGCGGGATAAACAATATTCCTGAGCGCTTTTCGCATCCATCTGTTCGCACAATGATCTGATTGGCTATGAAAAAATAAAACCCTGATTCAAGCATAATATCTGATAAAACCAGGGTATAGAATATCGCTATAATAGGCGATTACTTCATCGCTTGTTCTGTAAGGATATGTTCGTAAGAGAAAAGGTGATGGCTGTCTTTATAAGGCGCGTGACAAGCAGCGCAAGCAGTTAGATCTTTGTTAGCGCGTTTACCATCAGGCTTAAATGCTGCGAAATCCCAATCATCGTTACCTAAACCCTCTGGGTATTCGGCGGCAGAACCTTCGCGGCGCTCCATTACTGCGACAAGCGCAAATTTGTCTTTAAGTCGTTGACCCAGTTTAGAGGTAAGAACATTACCGTCGGCGTCTTTTCTCGCTTTATAGACCTCTGCAACAATCACAGAACCGTAAGGTAATTGCCCATTTTCCTGAGTGCCGCTCAGACCTTTATCGTTGATATATAGGCGAATGTATTGGTCGTGATTTTGAGTACGGTTGAGGGATAAATAAGGGGTGAAATTGGTTTTATAGTCTGCAGGAAAATCAACCTGATCACCTGGACCTGCCCAGCACAGAGTAGTCGTTAACAGCCCTGCTGCCATAGTGGATAGGAGTTTCATTTTACATCCTCGCTGTATTTATTTTTGTAGTAGAAAGATATCTTTTAGATGTATTTATAATGCATGTTATGTGCTTGATCAACTCTATTTGTGATTCTAGATGGGTTACAAGTGTAGTGTAGTTGTTTGGCTATGAAACTAATTCAAGCTAGAACTGTTATGACTAACTATTAAAAATGGCAGTTTACTTTATTTGGTCTACAGTGCATGGAGCACGCACAAAATGTGCAGGGATGTAGATTTAAATTTGTTGCAAGGAGGGCTGTGCGATGTTCCGCTCACTCACTATTCGTAAAAAAATCTTAATGTCATTACTTTTGATGGGGCTTGTGCCTTTGTTGATTGCTATCAGTGTCGCAATTATTGATAGTAGTAATGCACTTGAAAGTTCAGTTTATCAACAGCTCACAGGTATACGAGAAATCAAAAAGAGGCAAATAGAGAACTATTTTGCAGAAAGGGAGATTGATCTAAACCAGCTGGCTGAAATTGTACGTTTAAGGCAGCCTAGTCAGCTAGATGATCCTGAACCCTACAAGGTATCCGCTTCCTCGGACCAAGCATATTCGAATTTTCAAAAACAAGGTGGTTACTATGATTTGTTTTTGATTAATCCTCGTGGAGATATTTTTTATACGGTAGAGAGGGAGCCTGATTTTGGTACTAACCTGATGACAGGTGCTTATGCAGATTCAAATTTAGCACGCTTGTTTAAACAAGTACTAGGATCTGGACAATTTGGTATTACTGACTTTGCTCCTTATGCTCCTTCAAATGGTGCGGCAGCAGCGTTTATAGCGCTACCTATTATGAATGCTGAGGGGACTATCGAACTTGTGGTTGCTTTGCAGTTATCGATTACAGATATCAACAGCATTATGGGAGAACGTAATGGCTTAGGTGAGACTGGGGAAACCTATTTGGTCGGACCCGATCATTTAATGCGATCAGACTCATTTTTGGATCCTGTTCACCATACTGTTTTAGCGTCTTTCGCAAATCCAGATAAAGGCAAGGTTGATACTCAAGCCGCGAATGACGCTTTAGCTCAAAAAACCGGCACAAACATCATTATTGATTACAACGGCAATCCGGTTTTATCTTCCTATACACCGGTTACTATTCAAGGTTTGCAATGGGCCTTATTAGCTGAAATGGATGAAGCTGAAGCGTTTGCCCCTATATATGATTTGCAGTGGTTGTTGGGATCTCTGCTAATTAGTTCGTTAATCATTATTGTTCTTGTTGCTTTGAAGCTAGCGGGTTCACTTGCGAACCCTATCAGTCGCATTTCACAACATATGAAAGAAATAGCCAGTGGCAGTGGTGATCTCACAGTTGAATTAGAAGTGAAAGGCAGCGATGAAATTGCTTTATTGTCGAGTCGTTTTAATACTTTTGTAAATAAGATTAGAAATACTGTTAGTGATGTTGCTGAATCAACCCAAGTAATGGCCGAGGCTACTGAGCAATTATCTCAAAATGTGGACACAACTCAGGTTTCAATTAATCAACAACAACAAGACACAAGCCAAGCAGCAGCGGCTATTAATCAGATGACATCTGCTGTGCAGCAAGTTGCATGTAGTACCAGTGAAGCGCTGGCCGTTACGCATCAAGCGCAAACTGATGTCGAAACAGGTCTAAGAGTCACACAGGAAACCATTGATGTGATCAATGCATTAGCATCTGAGGTTGAGCAAGCTAATCAGGTTATTCAGAGACTGAATATGCAAAGTGATTCAGTAACGACTGTTCTCGAAGTCATTAGAGATATTGCTGACCAAACAAATTTACTAGCCTTAAATGCAGCAATAGAAGCCGCTCGCGCAGGAGACAGCGGTCGAGGGTTTTCAGTCGTGGCTGATGAAGTACGTAATCTTGCACAAAGAACTCAAGCTTCTACCGAGGAGATTGATACCATCATTACTGATCTACAAGGATATGCCCGTAGTTCGATGGATGTGATGAACAAAGGTAAGGTCATAGCTGCTAGCGGTGTTGAACAGGCAGCGGAAACAGGAGCAGCACTGGAGCGTATTATTATTTCAGTTAACCATCTCACAGAGATGAATACTCAAATAGCGACTGCTTCAGAACAACAAGCGCAAGTATCTGAAGAGATTAATCGCAGCATTTTAAGTATCGATCAGATTGCACAGGTTAATGCTGATGGCGCTAGCCAAACACAAGAATCTAATCTTCGCTTGTCTGAACTGAGCAGCCGTTTGAAGCGCTTAGTTGGGGAGTTTAAATTGGCTTAGATTAGATTGAATTTGTGTTGCTTGAATTTGATTTATGGTTAATGGGGCAGCTTTTTAAGCTGCCTGACCAAGCCATAAATTGTTTTTGTTAGTCTATTAGGATCCCTTGGCGTTGTTTGAGGCTTGTATAGGGTTCTTATTTCATAGTGAATGAGTATCGATTGAATAACCACCTTTTTTAAGAATCCGCTCCTAGTGTTAAAGAGCAATATGGAAAAGGAGGATAGGGCTTTATGCATAATTCGTAGCTTCCCTCTTGGATAAAGCTCTAGTAACAATACCTATTTGTTTTATCGTGTTTAATGCGATGAATTATTTATTGCTTTCCCCTCTCAATAAAACCCTTTGATTACTTATGGTTACTTTACGAAAAGAGAGTAAGGATCTATAACTTACTAGTGCTTTGGGTTTGTTTGGGTGCTGCTTAAGTATCGTTTTGTTCTGTCGCGGTTGTTTAAAAGCCCCTTGAATAGCTTTAATTCGATAAAGTTCAGAAAAGTCTGTAAAGATTTGTAGTTATATATTGCTGAAACGTCTTTTTTCTAAGAAAAATAGCGGCGTTTTTTCGCAAAAGGGTGGAAGTAGAATGTCTTGGTTTGGCCGTAATAAAACCTCAAAAAACACTGTTGCTGATAGCGATGTCATTAAGGTTAAGTCCCTAAGTAGTAGAGAGATATCTCAACAAAACCTAGAATCTTTGAATTTCCAAGGCTCATCTACTGCACTTGTTTTAGCCTTTATCTCACCGCATTTGGATTTTGAAGGGACTGTTCGCCAGCTAAAATCTGCTTTGCCAGATGTCTCTAAAGTTGTCGGTATCATGACTGCGGGGGAATTGAGTTCCTGCGGTGCTAGCCTTTACCACGACGCTGATAATCATTGGGATCACATTGTAGTTCAAAGCTATAGTCAGGCTGTTTTCGCGGATGTTCATATAAGTTCTATTCCTCTTCATTGTGAAGATATTAGATCTGGCAATGTAACGATGACGCGCAAAGAGCGTGTTAATAAACTTACCTCAGAATTTAGTCGCGTTAATGTACCTTTCGACATTAACTATCAAGATACGTTAGCGTTGACATTCTTCGATGGCTTATCAGCAAGTGAAAACTTTTTCATGCAAGGTTTGTATGAAAGTGGTGAATTTCCATGTTATTTCGTTGGGGGATCAGCTGGCGGTAAGTTAGATTTCCAGCAAGCGTTGGTTTATGACGGCGATCGCGTCGCACATAACCAAGCTGTAGTGATCTTTGTTAAGTTAGCTGAAAATACTCGTTATGGAGTGTTTAAGTCTCATAACTTTGAAAAAACGCCTACCTCCTTTGTTATTGCAGAATCCGATGTACATTCTCGTGTAGTTAAATCTGTTATTAAGGATGGCAACTATCAGCTAACCAGCATTGTTGATCTGCTATGTGAACACTTTAACTGTTCGGCATCTAACTTAGGTGATGCTTTGAATGGCTACTCATTTGCGGTAGAGATTGGTGGTGAGCTGTTCGTACGTTCTATCGCAGGTATAAACGAAGCTGATGGTAGTATCGCTTTCTTCTGTGACTTAGACTTTGGTGATCGTCTATTTTTGGTTAAGGCGAAGGACTTTGCACAAAGTACGAGTCAATCTTTCCGTAACTTTATGCATGGCAAACCAGGCAAGCCTGTAGCGATGTTAGCAAATGATTGTGTTTTACGTCGTTTAAACAATGCGATGAATTTGTCGCAAGTGCATGATTTTGACGATATCAAAGTAGCGGGCTTCTCGACTTTTGGTGAGCTGCTGGGTGTACATATGAACCAAACGCTAACTGCGTTGTTCTTTTTTAAAGTACAGCCAGGCGAACAGTTCAAAGATGAGTATGCGGATAAGTTTCCGTTCCACTACAGTAATTTCCGTCAATACTTCTTAAATTCTCGTATCAATAGTTTGGAGCAGATTAACCAACTTCAAAGTAACCTCGTTGAATGCATGGGTGAATATCGTCCATTGTTACGAAAAATGGTCGATAGCTTTGGTCAAGTTGCAGGATATGCACAAAGTACAGGTAGTGTGTTGAATGATATCCAGCGAAGATTCCTTGGTTTCTCGCAAGATATAGAAACTCAGAGCAGTGATCGTCAGGCGCTGCACACGAAGGTTGAAGATCTGAAACATAATTCAGAAGAAGTGTTATCCATCTTGAACGTTATCTCGGGCATTGCGGATCAAACCAACCTGTTGGCATTGAATGCTGCAATTGAGGCAGCACGAGCCGGTGAAGCTGGTCGCGGGTTTGCCGTAGTAGCGGATGAAGTACGTCAGCTTTCTCATAATACCCAGCAAAGCTTGGATCAAACAGGTAAAACAGTTGATGCGGTAACAAGCTCTATAAGCTCCATCCGTGAAACAATCACCGATACTGAAGAGTTTATGGTGCAGATCTCAGATAGTTCGAAGAACTTAAGTACTGAGATGCAGAGTTTAGTTGAGTCCTCTACGCAAGCAGATCAACAAGTACGCGATAGCATTGATTACATCTCTGATGTTGAATCAGAGATGGATCATATTGATCGTGAAGTAGAAGCGATCGATCGTCTAAGGCAGTTAGATATTCAGCGTTAAACTTGATCGTAAACTTCAAAAAGCCACATCAGTATGTGGCTTTTTTTGTTTTTGGCATATGAATACTGCTATAAATAGTGAATGCCGTGATCGTCACCCAGAAAATGAAAGGCTATGATACTCCTCATATTTTTTAGTGGGTGAATAAGGTCGGATGAATAAGGTTTACATAAGCGCTCAACAATTACTGGAAGACTCTACCCAGATGGCGCTGCAGATTTTTGAAAGTGGTTTCCGCCCCGATTACATCGTCGGTGTTTGGCGAGGAGGGGCACCCGTCGGGATCTCTGTACAGGAAGTGTTAGCATGTCTTGGAGTTCAGTCTGACCATATAGCGATACGAACCTCATCTTACACCGGTATAGGTGAGCGCAGCCGACAGATCAAAGTACATGGCCTAACTTACCTTATTAAACGCTTAGAGTCTGAAGACTCATTGCTTATTGTTGATGATGTGCATGATTCCGGTTTAAGTATTGCTGAGACGATCAAAGAGATTAAAGCCGCTTGTAAGAAAAATACGCCAGAAATCAGAATCGCTACCCCCTATTACAAACCAGAGAATAACCAAACAGATTCAGAACCTGATTTTTATGTGCATAAAAGTCATGATTGGTTAGTGTTTCCTCATGAACTTGAAGGTTTGACTCAAACTGAAATTTTACAGAATAAGCCGGAATTTTCGGCTGTTGTAGCGAAGATGGCAGAGTTAGGGCGTTTTTAAGAGTCTGGTCGCTATTAACGATCTAATTGGAAATCATATGAAAGTATCTGAGAGAGATGGCAAAAAGCGTTGTTTTGGTAATAAACCGGGACAAGAGTTTTATGCGGATTATCATGATAATGAGTGGGGCATTCCTGAACACGATGATCGAAAGCTCTTTGAGATGTTGATCCTTGAAGGGGCACAAGCTGGCTTAAGCTGGGAAACGGTTTTGCGTAAAAGGGAAGGGTATCGTAAAGCCTTTTATAACTTTGATGTCGAAAAAGTTATGAATATGACTGACGCAGAGTTGGAAGCGCTTCGTGAAAACCCAGACATCATCCGCAATAAGCTTAAGATCTATTCCGCACGTAAAAATGCACTAGCTTTCCGAGCGATACAGAAGGAATTTGGCTCGTTCTCCAATTATCTGTGGGCCTATGTCGATAACACACAGGTTGTGAATCATTGGCAGAAATTTGAAGAAGTGCCAGTGACTACTGAGATCAGTGATGCGGTTTCGAAAGATCTTAAAAAACGTGGTATGTCGTTTGTAGGCTCAACAATCATCTATGCCTATATGCAAGCTGTAGGATTAGTTGATGATCACCTAGCCGATTGCTGGTGTCGAACAGATCGATAAATACTTAGCTGATAGGTAAGTGAAGAGGTACAATGCAGCGCTTCACTGCTTATGGACGTTCAAATGTCGGATCTTACTTCTCTGTTAAAGCATGCTGATTTAGCACGTGCTGATTTATTACCTGCGTTGCATGCTGAAAATACCAACTGTTATCGTCTGTTTCATGGTACGAATGAGGGTGCATCCGGTTTAACTATTGATCGTTATGGCCCGCAGCTGTTAATCCAGACGTTCCACGAGGCTTTATCAGCTGACCAAGTTGACCTAATCAGTGACCATTACGCGTCTCTATTTGATATAGAAGAGGTGGTATATAACGATCGCAGCGCGCGTAACTCTCGTCGTGAAGATGAGCATAACAAACGCGGATTAGAACTCGTCGGTCAGGAGCTAGGTATTAATTACCGTGTGAGAGGTAAACATGCCGGTCAAGATCCTTTGTTATTTCTAGACATGCGTGTTGGTCGTCGTTACGTTCAAGAACATGCAACAGATAAGTCTGTCTTGAACTTATTCTCCTATACCTGCGGTGTCGGTGTTTGTGCAGCAGCTGCGGGCGCATCTAAAGTGGTGAATGTCGACTTTGCCGAGCGGAACCTAGATGTAGGTAGAGAGAATGCCAAGCTTAATCAGCTCTCTGAAGATCGTATTGAGTTTATACAGAGCGACTTCTTTACCGCAGCGAAACAGTTTGCAGGCATTCCGATTAAGCAGCGTGTAAAGAGAGGTCAGAAACCTCGTCAGTATCTTAAGCTTGATGAGCAGCAGTTTGATCTGGTCTATCTAGACCCACCGCGTTGGGCGAAAAGTCCTTTTGGTACTGTGGATTTGATCCGTGATTATCAAAGCGTTTTAAAACCATCCATCTTATCGACGAAACCCGGTGGAACTTTGGTGTGTACTAATAATGTTGCCAAAGTAGAGATGGGTGAGTGGCTAGATCTGGTTAAGCGTTGTGCAAATAAAGCAGGACAGCCTGTTGTGGATTATGAGTTGCTACAACCTGAAATTGATTTTCCGTCTGCTGACGGACAACACCCATTAAAAATAGCGGTACTGCATTTTTAAGGCTGCCAGCGATAATCTTTGAGCCTGATCTTACCTTTGATTAGGCTTATTCCTTCATTTTCTAATCGTTCCTTCTGACGAAGATAAGCTTCACTATCTTGCGGGAAAGATATCTTACCTTGGGCATTAATTACTCGATGCCAAGGTAGCTTCGTATCTTTAGGTAGTTGGCTTAGGGTTTTGCCCACTGCGCGAGCCATTTTCGGTAATCCCGCCAACTCAGCAACCTGACCATAAGTGGCTACTTTTCCTTCAGGAATCACGGCAACGATCTGCCAGATCTTCTCTTGATAACTTGGGTTGTCAGAAGTGTTAGCCATAGCAGTGAAAATAACCTTATAAGAGAGGGGATGATAGTACCTGAGTAAAATGCTAGGGTAATAGTGAGTCTACACTAAAAGTTAAGGGATACTATCATCATGGCTTCGCTTGAAAATCTCAACTTTGATAACAGCTACTTGCGTTTGCCAAATCTGTTTTATCAACAGGTAAAGCCAACTCCCTTACGTGCTCCTTTTCTTATTGCATTTAATCCTGAAGTCGCAACTTTACTGGATCTGGATGCAAGTAGTGTCCAGCCTGAATATCTGGCTAAATACTTCAGTGGTCACGAACTATTGCCGGGCAGTGAGCCCCTTGCCATGAAATATACGGGGCACCAGTTTGGGGTTTATAACCCAGAACTCGGTGATGGTCGTGGTTTATTACTGGGGGAGGTTGTAAATAGTAAAGATGAGCGCTGGGATCTTCATCTGAAAGGCTCAGGCAAAACGGCGTTTTCTCGTTTTGGTGATGGTCGAGCTGTACTTCGCTCCAGCATCCGTGAGTATCTGATCAGTGAAGCTATGTCTGGTCTTGGTATTCCAACTACTCGCGCGTTGGCGTTGGTTGGAAGTGAAGAACAAGCGATGCGTGATGGCATGATGGAACCCTGCGCGGCACTCCTGCGAGTTACTCAATGTCATGTGCGCTTTGGACACTTTGAATACCTGTATTACTCTCGGCAGCATGATGAACTAAAAGTGCTGGCTGATTATTGTCTTGATCGTTTTTATCCTCAGTTTGAAGATACAGAAACCCCTTATCAGGCGATGTACGAAGAGGTGATTCAGCGCAGCGCTGAATTGGTCGCTAAATGGCAAGCTTATGGTTTTGTTCATGCTGTCTTAAATACTGACAATATGTCGATGCTAGGCGAAACATTCGATTATGGCCCGTTCAGCTTCTTGGATACTTATAAGCCGAAGTTTGTGAGTAATCATAATGATCATAAAGGCCGTTACGCTTTTGAGCGCCAGCCAGAAATTGTACAGTGGAATTTGTCCTGTCTAGGTCAGGCTTTATTAACATTGATTGATAAGGATGTTGTGATCGCGCTATTAGATAGCTACCCCGAGCGGTATAAAAAAGCAGAGCTAACTGAATTTAGACGTCGTTTAGGCTTACAGACAGAAGAGCAGTGCGACGATGAGCTTGTGCGTGAGTTACTGCAGCTATTTGTGCAGCAAAATGTCGATATGAATCGATTCTTCCGCACCCTCTCTAATTTTGATGGTAGTGATGAATCGATCGCTAATTTGATGAAGCTGATCAGCTATCCATCAGCTTTAACCCCTTGGTTGCTGAAGTACGAGCAGCGGTTAGAAAACGAACCTGCGAGTCAACCGATACGAAAAGCTCAAATGCGCTCAGTGAATCCTCAATTTATTTTGCGTAACTATATGGCGCAAGAGGCGATTCGATCCGCAACAGATGGTGATTTTACTTTAGTAAATGATCTGATGGTTCTACTGAAAAATCCAATGCAGGATAATTCAGCTTTTGAACACTATGCTGAAGCGCCTCCTGAATGGGCGGGCGGAATCTGCCTAACTTGTTCCTCTTAAAATTATTTTTATATAGAAGGTTGTTTATCATGCATATGCATGTATAATTGATCTTATGGATACTAAAGACAACATACAGCAGCTAGAACAGCTACCATGTATTAACTTCAGTTTGAGGAAGGCTGTAAGGGTTCTAAACCGAATCTATGATCAGTATTTAGCTGGGGCTGGTTTAACAGGTGGGCAATTCAGTATCTTATATGTTGTTCATGAACTAGATGTAGCTACAAATAAAAAGCTACAGAGTATTTTGGTTTTGGATCAGACAACCTTAACGAGAAATTTAAAACCATTGATTAGAGAAGGTTACCTCTCATCTATACCTAGTGTGACGGATAGACGTCAGAAAAATCTTAGTCTAACACCAGAGGGAAAGGCTAAGTTCCTAGAGGCAAGAGAGCAATGGTTTAAAGCGCAACAGAAAATCTATAAGGAATTAGGGCCAGAGTTAAGTCAGCAGCTTATTTCTTTGAGTGATACTGTTGTGAAATTGGACTAATTTTTACATACAGGTACATGTATATGCATGGTGATAATTATGGAGCTTTTTACTTATCCATTAACTTGTAACGCAATCAAGATCAGCTTGATTTTGGCCGAATTACAGATTGAACCTGAGTTAACACTGATCACTTTGAATAAAGGTGAGCAAAAGAGGGCGGAGTTTTTGAGTTTAAACCCGAATGGCACGATTCCCGTCTTAAAGGATAAGGATATGGTGCTGTGGGAATCTAACGCAATTTTGTTTTATTTGGCTAAGGCTTATAACTCGTCATTGTCTGCACGAAATTTCCAACAGGAGGTTGAAGTGATGCGCTGGCTGAATTGGCAAGCGTCTGAATGGAGCGCTGTTAGTAGCGGTTTTGCACATCATCGAGTGATGCGGCCTTTTTGGGGCTTAGTGTCAGATGAAGAGAGGTTAGCTGCACTGGATGGTTCTTTTAAAAGATATGCAGAAATTTTAGATCAGCAATTGTCTTGGCAGGATTTTCTGATTTCAGATGATATTAGTATCGCTGACATTTCTGTTGCCTCTACATTGATGTTCTGGCGAGAGGCTGAGATCCCTATCCAGAAATACAGCAATCTACATGAGTGGCTGCAGCGTTTAGAAAATCAGTCTTGGTGGCTGGATACAAAAGAAAATTTAAATAACTTTTTAATATAAAAACATGTATATGCATTTATATTAATTAAATCAAACCCAAAGAAAAAGGTGTGTTATGAAAACGTTAAATAAAAGTGTGTTATTGGCTGTACTTCTAATTCCTGCAACACAGAGTTTTGCCGATCAACAAGAGGAGATGATTAACTATCTACAAAGCCCAATTGCTCGCACTGCTGATGTCCAACATCAGACCAATGTAGAAGGAAGTTCAGTAGCTGATCAATCAAAAGTTATGATTGCTGATTTGAATACTCCGTATTTGAAAAGCGATGTAGCTAAATCTGATAAATCTACAGTTGAGAGAAAACAGACAGGAGTGGGGAAGGATGCACAATTCGTAATGATCCAGAACTTGTTAACCACCCGTCTTTAAGAAATAGTACGGCAACTCTAATTTTACCCCTCTAAGCTAGTCAAAGAGGGGTAAAAACGTCTCAAATATTACGATTCATTCATCTCTGTATAATAAGATTGAAATGATTGAATTTAAGGGAAAAAATTCGTTGACCTTTACATAGTAAGCTCTATAGAATGAAGATCGCTTGAAAGTAAGCCGTATATTTATGTACACCATTTCGAAGTTCTATGAGTACCTCGTCCTGTTTTTCATAAGTAATCACAGCACTTCCAGCACAATCCGCCTGTAAAAAGGCAAAAATTACTCTGAAAGATTATAGGACTATAGATATGTCTACTACTGGTACAGTTAAATGGTTTAACGAAGAAAAAGGTTTTGGTTTCATCGAGCAGGAAAACGGCCCAGACGTTTTCGCTCACTTCTCTGCGATCCAAGGCGACGGCTTCAAAACTTTGACTGAAGGTCAGAAAGTTGAGTTCACTGTAACTCAAGGCCAGAAAGGTCCACAAGCTGAGAACATCGTTAAGGTTTAATCCTTAACTGATATTCAGTTTGAAAAGAAGCAAGGCTAAGGCCTTGCTTTTTTTATGCCTGAAATTTATGCATATTGAATTCCTCGTCAGTTAAACGGTCTAACTACGACTATAGTAAAAGATGCTCAGGGAGCGGAAGTCGACCTTCCCGATCACCGAGAGGTGGCTTCCAAGAGCTTGCCATAATAGAGTGAGGATCTCTTTGTTGTCATGGAAAAGGAGAAGGATCGAAAGTAGACTTTAACAGGCGTAGGTCGTACGCCGGAGTATTTGATTATGAAACTTATACTCGGAACCGCTTTGGTTGTATCGTTAATTGTCCCCAATGTTGCTTCTGCTCATACGCAGCATGATGCAATGATCCACAATTTGTTAAATCCACAAGCACGTACTCTTATGTGGGCTTATTCTCTGCCAGAGAGGGAGATGAATGAGACTGCTCAAAGCGATATCTTTATTAGTGATTTGCTTAACCAATCTAGAACATACGCACCTGATGCAATGACAGATATGGATTCCATTAATAGACAGTTTGAAAGGGAGCCTACAGCAGCAGGCGGTATGATGTCAGATCACCCAGCATCAACAATGATGATTAAACGTTTAAATAACCCGTCTTATTAAAGTAGGGTATTAACAAAAAGCCCTGAGTCATCTCTTCTCGAGGGCTTTTTGTTATGTGGAACCCATTTATTGCATACGATGGGGATCAAGCTGGAAATCAGTGATCGCCTTTCCCAGAATAATGACCCTACCGCTATAACGCTCATCACCTGTAGATGAAAACTCGAAATTATATGAGCGCCAGATCCTGATCTGCCCCTTAGTATCGCGTTTGAGCCAAAAGCCTCTCAAGTTAATATTGTCATCAAGAAGCTGTAACTCAAGTTCCTTACACTGCCTGCGGGTATATCTGAGTGCGACCTCTTTAATCTTTTGAGATTGCCACCAGTGATACATCGCAAAGATGATTAAGGTTATCCAGAAGAGGGCTTCAATATCTATATACATCGATTTCTTGTTTCCAAGGATTTATGGGTTCCTTTGATTGTGACTTGTTTTACAATGAGTTGTTTCAGATTGCACGATTAATTTTCTACTCAGGATCGAATAGATGTCATCTATCTCCCAGTTTGTAATGGATAACTGGCTTAATCTTCTGGCACTCGTATGGTTTTTGATCTGTTTCAAAGGCTATATGTATTACGCGCGCAAACGCAGTTATGAAACACCCTGTCTTGCTAGTGTTTTACATATGTATCGAAAAGAATGGATGACACGTATGCTCACCCGAGATGTGCGAATCGCCGATACAACAGCGATTGCCAATCTAGAGCGTAGCGTATCTTTCTTTGCATCCACTACCATGCTGATCCTTGCTGGTTTGATGACTATATTGGGCTCTACCCAACAGGCGATTGATGTTGTGGCGGATATTCCATTTACCTTTCATGCAACCCGTGCGGAATGGGAATTGAAGATCCTTCTTTTGATCACGTTGTTTGTTTACGCTTTCTTTAAATTTACGTGGAGTCTACGCCAGTACGGATTTGTCTCTATTATGATTGGTGGTGCCCCGGGGCCTGAAGAGCACATCTCTCAGCAGCAGGCGGATGCGCACTCCAATCGTATCGCCAAAATGACATCCATGGCCGCAAACAGTTTTAACCTTGGTCTGCGTACCTACTATTTCTGTATGGCAATCTTAGGCTGGTTTATCAATCCATGGATCTTTATGGGCCTGACGGCCGGCGTTGTGTTCGTTCTTTATCGACGTGAATTTAAATCGTCTACCCTAAAAACATTGATGATGAGTGCAGGAGAATAAAAGTTAAAAACCTCTCCCTTTACGCTTGAAAAGGTTTAGCACGTCCCAATATTCCTGTTATTGGCGGAGAGCTTGCTCAGGTTTAGCAAGTTCTCCACTACAGCTTTGTTGCATTAGCGCAGTGCTGTAGTTTTAGAAATAACAGACATATTGGATAAGTGTTGATGACTACTGAAACGCGTACAGAAACTCACGGTTTCCAGACTGAAGTGAAGCAACTGCTTCATTTGATGATTCACTCCTTGTATTCAAATAAAGATATTTTTCTGCGTGAGCTAATCTCTAACGCATCTGACGCTGCAGAAAAATTGCGTTTCGAAGCGCTTTCAAATGGCGCGCTTTATGAAAACGATGGTGATCTTAAGATCAACATCAGCTTTGATAAAGAAGCTAAAACCCTAACTATCGCGGACAATGGTATTGGTATGAGCCGCGATGATGTGATCGAACACCTAGGTACGATTGCTAAATCGGGTACTGCACAATTCCTATCTCAGTTAACCGGCGATCAGAACAAAGATAGCCAGTTGATTGGTCAGTTCGGTGTTGGTTTCTACTCCTCTTTCATCGTTGCAGACAAAGTAGAAGTTTTCACTCGTAAAGCAGGTTTGCCAGCAGAGCAGGGTGTTCACTGGGTATCTGAAGGTGAAGGCGAATTCACGATTGGTGAAGTTGAAATAGCGGGCCGTGGCACCAGCATTGTGCTTCATCTAAAAGAGGGTGAAGAAAGCTTTGCAGATGGTTTTGCACTTCGTGGTTTGGTACGTAAGTACTCTGACCATATCTCTATTCCAGTGATCATGCAGAAAGAGGCGATGCCTAATTTCGGTGAAGAGGGTGAAGAGAAAGAAGCCGCTGCTGAAGAGCCAGAAGATGAAACAGTAAACAGTGCAACAGCACTGTGGACACGTAACAAATCAGAGATCTCTGAAGAAGAGTATCAAGAGTTCTACAAGCACATCTCTCACGACTTTGGCAATCCATTAACTTGGGCGCACAACCGCGTTGAAGGTAACATGGAATACACTAGCCTATTGTTCGTACCAGAGCGTGCGCCATATGATCTGTGGAACCGTGAAGCGCCAAAAGGCCTTAAGCTATACGTGCAACGTGTATTTATCATGGATCAGGCGGATGAGTTCTTACCTCTATACCTGCGATTCATGAAAGGTGTGGTCGACACTAAAGATCTATCCCTAAACGTATCTCGTGAGATTCTTCAGAAAGATGCCAATGTGGATAAGCTACGCAGTGCACTAACTAAACGTGTACTGGATATGCTAATCAAACTGGGTAAGAACAATGAAGAAAAATACGCAGCGTTCTGGAAAGAGTTTGGTCAGGTTCTAAAAGAGGGACCAGCGGAAGACTACGGTAACCGTGAGAAGATCCTTAAGCTGATGCGCTTCTCTTCTACGCATGCTGACAGCGAAGAGCAGAATGTATCTCTGGATCAGTATATCGAGCGTATGCAGGAAGGTCAGGACAAGATCTACTACGTTGTTGCTGATAACTACAATACGGCGAAAAACAGCCCACACTTGGAGATCTTCCGTAAGAAAGGTATCGAAGTACTGCTGATGACTGATCGTATCGATGACTGGATGATGAGCCAGCTTCAAAACTACGATGAGAAAGCTTTCCAAGATGTCACTAAAGGTCAGCTAGATCTAGAAGAGACAGCAACAGAAGAAGAGAAGAAAGAGCAGGAAGAAGCAGCTAAAGAACTAGAAGGTCTTGTTGATCGCTTGAAAACAAGCCTAGGTGAAAAGGTTGATGATGTTCGCATCACGAACCGTCTAACTGATTCTCCAGCATGTCTTGTTCTGGGTGAGCAGGATATGGGTCTTCAGATGCGCCAGATTATGGAAGCAGCAGGTCAGGCAGTGCCAGACACTAAGCCAACATTTGAGGTAAACCCTGAGCATCCGCTGATTGAAAAACTAGATAAAGAAGCAGACGAAGATCGCTTTGGTGATCTGGCTTCTGTTCTATTCGATCAAGCAGGTCTGGCCGCTGGTGCACAGCTAGATGATCCTGCAAGCTATGTTGCGCGTTTGAACAAACTACTACTTGAGCTAAGTGCTTAATCAAGTAGTTAGATTTCATAAAAAAAAGCGGCTCTATATGAGCCGCTTTTTTGTGGGTGCTATTCTGTCCTGAGTTAGATTTCCGATTATGGACTGATCAAAAGCTCAAGTATGTCATGGACATCCATATCGTGAAGTTGGGCAATCTCGTACAGTGATTTCTCGGGATCTAACTTAGTTATCCCGATAGTTTTTAGTCTGACTAAAAACTCTTCATGGCTTATATCGATTATAGGAAGAAGAGTAGAGCTCTCTAAATTGGTTAGAAGCTGGAAGGATGCTTCTGCTGCATACAGATCATTAAAAGAAACAGCATAGAGTGATATCCCACTTAAAACTGAAACTAGGATAATGAGCAGAGGCGTACTGGCAAAATACTTTATAAAAGGCCGCTTGTTGGCATAAATATGTAGTGAACAAGCGACTACGAATAAAAGGCTCATCCATTCATGAGTGGCGCGAATGCCGCCTGAGGAAAGCTCGAAAAATATAAGGACGCCAGTGATTGATGCAATAAAGAATGAGCCGATTGTCAAAGGCGTGTGGATTTGTCTGGAATGCATAACCTAAAACTCGGCTTCATTGATGTGGACAATGTAACCAAAAATATCGTTTATTTGTTCTACTGTCAGGGCCCCTCTAAATGCCGGCATAACCCCATCTTGGCTTATATCTCCATCCAAAACTGAATTAATTAATTCAGCTTTAAAACTGAATGGGTCAGTCAATTCCTGATAGATATTATCGGGTTTGATGGCGATTGCTTTCGACATGATCCCATCCCCGAGGCCCTTTTCACCATGGCACGCAGCGCAATTCATATTGAAGGCTAATTCGCCTTTAGAGATGTTCGGTGGGCCGTATAGAGAATCGCTGAAATCTTTCATGTAATAGAATTCAGCAAAAGCTAGGCCTGTAAGGCCTATTAGCATTAACAGCTCTTTTTTTGTCATGAGTTTCAACGCCCTGAAAGAAATAGTTCTATGTTTAGATGACGCCATATACTGGCAATGAGACTATGGTAAATAATGAAACTTAGGAGAGACTTAGGGCGTTAAATATAAGCGAAATAGCTTATCTTCTTTTGCAGCTGGGCAGGATTAGGCGGCTAAGTTGCCTAAGCTGCCTAAGCTAAAGGCTGCTGATAACGGAATCGCATACCGCCTTGATCAAGGTTTTTCAGAATTAAGCTTCCTCTGTTTTTTCGCGAAATTTCTTCGCAGATTGCCAGACCTAGGCCGTTGCTTTTATTAGCATGGGACCGACCGCGATGGAACGGCTCAAAGACATGTTTCATGGTTTCGGAATCAATACCTGGACCATTATCATCAACAATAAATACAAGCTGGTTGTCTTCTTCATACAGAGAAACATTGATTGTCTTTCCTTCAGGAGAATACTCAATGGCATTGCTTATGGCGTTTTGAAAAATATGCCATAAGTGGTTATCCCTATTTGTAATCTGTATAGCTTCTATTTTTTCTACCCCAAGATCCTGTGCTTTTCGATCTGCTATGGGGTGCAGGCTGATAACGACATCTTGCAGTAATTCATTCGCTGAAATGATCTCTTCTCGAATTGGGGTATCAGCTTGTAATCGGGCTAAGTTCAACAATTGCTCGACCAGAGACTGTAAGCGGTTTAATCCAGAACGTAAGTTAGAGGCATCGGCTTGTTTATTATTTTGTAAATTTTCAGCTTGAATGCTTAACCCAGTGACAGGTGTTCTCAACTCGTGCGCAGCATCAGCAATAAAACGCTGTTGGCGTTTAATCCCTTGTTCAACTCTCCCCATTAATCGGTTAATAGCATGAATAAAGGGTGTTATTTCTTCAGGCACATGATCGGTGTGTAATCGGGTCAGACCATCACTATCCCGTTGGTTTACCTCTGCTGCTAACTGATTAATTGGCCGTAACAGTCTTTTTATGATGATTTGAAGCCCAACTAACAAAGATAGGGATAACAGTAGCATGGGGATAGCAGAGGCGAGGGCGCTGCTTAAAGCCAGCTTTTCACGGATATCCGTCTCTTGAGCAATCGCGTACAACTGATCTTGATGTTGCACGACTAAAATGCGCCAAGTAGCCTCATTAATATCTACATAGCCAAGGCCCGTTTCTAGATCGGTTGGAAATTGTAATGGCTGGGTAACTGCTAAGGATTGGACGACGATAGACTCATCATCTAAATCATATCTTAGTGATTTTGTGTTAATTGAATTACCCGCTTGTAGCCAAGTGGCGACTTGCTCCAATAGGTCATCTTGGAGCTCTTTTGCTTGGATATATGCGGCAGTAAAAGATATTAAAGAGCCGACGACGCAAAAGGTGGCGACTAAAATCAGTAACCATTTTCTAAGGTCACGTTGTAAGGATGTGTGTTTTAAGGCTGAATGTTTCAAGGTTGCACCATCCAACCAAGTCCTCGAATATTCTTAATGCTGTCTTTGCCCAATTTTTTACGTAGACCATGAATGATGAACTCAATCGCGTTGCTAGCGATATCATCATCCAAACCATAAACTTTTGATTCCAATTGTTCGCGGTTAAACGTTTGTCCTGCTCGCATCATTAAGGTTTCTAGCAAAGCGAATTCTCGAGCAGACAGTTGGTATGTTTCGCTTTCAACGATGACGGTAGCGTTCTTCACATCTAACTTCATACTTGAGGTTTCAAGTACTGGAACACCAGCTCCTTGGTTTCGGCGGCTAATCGCGCGCAAACGTGCTTGCAATTCTGCTATTGAGAAGGGCTTGATGAGATAATCGTCTGCACCTAGGTCCAGTCCATTAATTCTATCGTCGACCCCATCTCGGGCAGTAATGATAATAACTGGGATACCTAAACCCGCTTGACGAATTTGGCGCAAAATTTCGAAACCATCTAGATCAGGTAACCCTAGGTCAAGTAGCAAGGCGTCATAGTCTCCAGATTTCAGTAAGTCCAAAGCGCCCGCACCTTGTTGAATCCATTCAATATTTTGATTGGACTCTGACATGGCTTGGGAAACACCGTGCCCAATAAGCGGATCATCTTCAATCAGCAGCAGTTTCATCTGTCAACCATTCCGTCTCTTTAATCTAGAGCTCATGCTTCTTTACTTATTTTAGAAAGCATTGATCTCAGGATAACTGGATATCTCTTAAACCAACAAACTTATTGGTTATTAAAGCTTAATTACCTCAAAACCACCGCGCATTAGGCGGTGGTGTTATTTAGATCTAGCTATGCATCTTTATCTGCTTTACGCAGACTGGACATAAAAGCATCAAATTCTTGTTGATCTTCATGACGCTTTGCATCTGCTTTAAACGTTCGGAAAGCATCTTCGCGTCTATTTATCTTTTCTTTCATTCTTCTAATGCTTTCATATTGGGTTTGTTGGAATTCATTGAATACACCGTTGTTAGTGTCTTTGTTTTCAATCGTCGAGCGAAAGCGTAAAAGTTGCTGCCATTTCTTTCGTGTCCAACTTGGCAATTCCTGAATAGGGTTACCTAAAACTGTCCATAGCAAAATTGCTAGCCCTAAGATGGGAAAGACAATAAACCCAAGAACCATTGCAGTTATGTTTGCCCAACTCCAGTGACCTTTGCCTTCATCTAGCTGTATATTGGCCTCGACATGCGGTTTAGAAGCACCCTCTGCAGCGGAATAATTTGTCGATGACATGACATTTTCCTCTCTATGTTCAATTAGAATTTTTATGCTTGGGGCCAAGCTCTGAACATAGAGTAATAAATGAAACTTAGATAAAACTTAGCAGAAGTGAGTTAGCTAATTTGTGATCACTATTGTGAGTTATCGGGAATTTTAGATTTGTAGAGACGTATCTCGTTTACATATGGCGTTGATCGTTGGGTTACTTGAGCTGCTTCTGCGCGTAATTCCGTAGAGGTCATCAGTTACCTCAGTAATTTCAGCAATACACTCAACGCCATATTGGCGGCAGACTTCTTCAGCTATGACCGTTGGTGCAGCAAAGACCCCATGTCCTTTAGATCCGAAGACTTTAATTAACGCACTATCATCAATTTGAGCTTTTACATAAGGCCTTATTTGATGTTCCTCAAACCACTGTATCAGTTGGGCAAACCAAGGGGCATTAATTGCATTGGATAAGAAGGTTTCTTTATCCATGCTGATGGGGAAATTCTCGCGTAGCTCGGCTGCTTTTTGGGGCTCTGCAAACAATGATACGGTCGATGAATCGAGTTTATAGATGAACAGATTGGAATCTGAATTGTATTCAGGGAGTTCGTCAGTCAGCAATAGATCGATTTTCTTCTGGCTTAACAGTGTTAGCAGTTGAGAGGGGATTCCGGTTGTACTATTCAGCGTCACTTCTTGATCAATCTCAAAAACAGGTTCGATCAGGTGATAGGCGATGAGTTTATGGATTGATGATGAGATGCCAACATTTAAGTTAATCGGGCGATTTTGTGGTTTCTCCTCCAGAAAACGATCTAATTCCTCTGCAATGTTAAACATTTGATCGGCGTATCGAGCGACTTGCTTTCCTAAAGGAGTAATCAGCAAGTTCCGGCCTTTTCGCGTGAACAGAAGACCGCCAATGGACTCTTCGAGAGAAGAAATCTGGCTGCTGATCGTTTGCGGCGTTAAATCTGCAATCTCACTGGCTTTGGCAATCGAACCTTCCTTGGCGACCAGCCAAAAGAAATAAAGATGACGAAGGTTATACTTACTCATAAATCGGTTTCACCCTTGGTAGTGAACTCAGAGATGATAAGTAAGTATAACCCTCATCAAAAGGGGAAGTGCTTAAGAGGCAATTGAATGTTGGACTGTGTTTAGCACAGTCGGTGTCTGTCTGGATTCAATTGCTTTTTCTTCTTCTACCATGAATAGGTGATAAGCCTCTGGACCAAAAGAATCCAGAGCGGTTAAAAGATAAGAGAACTGATCATTTACCGGCTCGCCTGTTCTTTTTACTTTGAAATTAAAACGTTGTGACGGAATGGAGCTGAGCAGTGGTTCTTCGACCCATAAGCAAAGTGATTGATCCGAAATTACATACTCAAATCGAACGGGTTTAAAGCCTTCTTTTAGGGTCAGAGTTTGGGTTTTGTCAGAGAGTTCTAATGGGTATTTCAAAATGGCTTTCATGACTACACTCCAATGTTCTGATTTAGTTTGGAGTATATTTGCTTAGAATAAATCTGTTTTGAACAGTTTTTATAGGTGCTTTACTTCGGAATATTCGATGAAATCGGGCGAAATTTAGTTTTAATATATTGTTTTTTGGATGCAGGGTGTATGTCTATACCCATTAAACGTGAAGTTGTTTAGGGTGCTTGAGCGTTAGCTCTCTGCCTAAAAAGGGACTACTTCTTTGACATTAATATGTAGTGCTAAGCGTTAGTCGGAAATAGCTCACTTTATCCCTGTACTGGCTCTGCGCTACCATAAAATGTTTTAGCGCCAAAATTCACCTACAGGATGATAGTAATAAAAAATTGAACAGACCTTTTAGTCTTTATGCGCTGGATCAAGGATTTTTTAACGAATTTACTGTTGAATGAAAATTAAAAATTCAGTGAGGTGGATTTATGGGTAAGTTAGTTCAGGGTATCGCTTGTGGCTTGTTGGTAGCTGTTTCTTTCGGCGCTCAGGCTGATGGTCAAGCTGTTTACGATAAGCATTGCAAAGGTTGTCATGTGGCAGGTGTTGGTAACGCGCCAAAACCAGGTGATAAGGCAGAGTGGGATAAGCGCAGTGCAGCCGGTATCGATGCAATGGTTCAGACCGTTATTCAGGGTAAAGGTGCTATGCCAAAAGGTGGTACTTGCACTGACTGTGATGAAGCGGCTCTAAAAGAAGCGGTTGAAGTGCTTCTAGCTCAATAATCTAACATTGAGCCTTTTCTATCGAAATATGGCAGAGTCTACTGCTGTATTTCGGTAGTGTTTACAAAATTTCTCCTTTCCTCTCTATTTTCAAACCTATCCCTTTCCGTGGTAATTCAGTCTTTTTAATATGAATTATTTATGCCACGCTGTACTGATCTTAAAATATAAGTATTACCCGTATTATTGCTAAAACTTTAAACTGTACATTAGGTTGATTGAAGCTGGATTCGTATGAGGCATATATGGCTGATTTTATTGATGAAACTCAAGTAGATACATTACTTAAACAGCTCCATCAGTTACGAGATGAGCTGGGAGAGGAAGCATCTGCGTTAAAGCATGCTGCGGAACCTGTGAATCTCGATCAGCAAGCTTTTGGCCGTGTATCCAGAGGTGATGCTTTGCAACAGCAAAGTATGGCGAAGGCAAACCTATGTCAGTGCCAGGAGCGTATCCAGTTGATCGAAGACGCTTTACACAAAATAGATAATGAAGAATATGGATTTTGTGAAGGTTGCGGGGAATTGATTTCATTTGCGAGATTAAGTGCGCGACCTGAATCCCTATATTGCCTTAAGTGCCAGCAGGAACAGGAATCCTAATGGTATAGTTTGTTTCAAGGTAAGTGAGTTGTGAGTTCAAGAACCGCTATGTCAGATAAGAATAATATGCCACAGCTGGATCCGGGTATTGATGACGCTTGGGTTAGTGTCATCCGAAAAATGGATGAGGCGTATGCTGATCTTGTGCATTCTCAAGTCGAAGTAGAAGAGAAGAATGCTGAACTGCAAGAAAATAAGCAGTTTCTGGATAGTGTTCAGAGTTCTATGAGTGATGTGTTGATTGTGTGTGACCATTTAGGACAGATACAACAAGTTAACCGCGCTTTAGAGATGTTAACAGGCAAGTTAGGTGAAGAGCTGGTTGGCAATCACTTTACTGATCTAGTTGATCCCCGTTTTTTACAAAAAGTTAACGGCCTGATTAATCAGGTACGTGTTCAGTCCGTGCGTGATTGTGAGATCGAACTGCAGGGGATCGATGGTTCTGTACCGCTTTCAATGAACTGCTCGCCACGTAAAAATCATCGTGGCCGTCTTGTCGGTATGGTGTTAATCGGGCGGCCATTAGGCGAACTACAAAAAGCTTATATCGAGCTCAATAGCGCCCATGCCGAGCTCAAGTTGGCGCAAGAGCGTTTGGTGCAATCAGAAAAAATGGCCTCTCTAGGTCGCTTGGTAGCCGGTGTAGCCCATGAGCTGAATAACCCGATCAGTTTTGTTTATGGCAACATGCATGCTTTGCAGCGCTATACCGATCGATTAAGTCAGTACTTCGATGCGATCAACGAGGGGCAGTCTCGTGACAAACTCAAAGAGATGCGTGAAGAGCTACGTTTAGATAAGTTAATCCGCGATCTTAACTCGCTGGTGGCTGGCACTATGGAGGGAGCGGACCGAGTTAAAGAGATCGTGAATGATCTTAAACAGTTCTCTTCAACCCAAGAATCAGAGAAAACTGTGTTCGATCTAACTCATGTGATCAGAACGGCGCTGCACTGGATTATTAAAGAGAGTAAACAGCCGGTAGAGGTTGTTGATCTTATCCCTTCAGACCTAAAAGCGGTTGGGCATTCTGGCCAAATCCACCAAGTGGTTGTGAACCTCGTGCAAAACGCTGTTGATGCCATGCAAGGTTGTGAGCAGCAACGTTTAACCCTAGAAGCAGAATCATTTAACGACAGAGTCGAATTTAAGGTCAGTGATACTGGACCGGGTGTTTGTGAGGTGGATCTATCTCGCCTATTTGATCCATTCTTTACCACTAAGCCTGTCGGTCAGGGCACTGGCTTAGGTTTGTCGATCAGTTATGGCATTGTTTCTGAGCACGGTGGAGAACTTCGTATATTAAACCGTGATGAGGGTGGAGCGATGGCTATCTTAGTGTTACCGAGAGAGGAGGTTGGAAGTGTTTAATCTTCTCTGGCTTCAGTCAGCAGGCTGTGGTGGCTGTTCGATGTCTCTGTTGAACGCTGAATCCCCTGATCTAATCTCAACCTTGAAAGCTGCCAATATAAATCTGTTATGGCACCCTTCACTCAGTGAAGAGACGGGCTCAGAAGTGACGGAACTTTTAGACAAGATCCTCGCAGATGAACTCAAGCTAGATGCGTTATGTATCGAAGGAGCTGTCCCCAGAGGCCCTGAAGGCACAGGTCGATACCACATCTTGGGTGGTACCAATACGCCGATGATGACATGGGTCCAGAAGTTAGCGCAGAAAGCTAAATATACCATCGCGATTGGTTCATGTGCGGCCTATGGCGGCATATCTGCAGCTGGCGAGAATCTTACAGATGCGGCTGGTTTACAGTTTGAAGGAGAAGTGCCCGGCGGTATCTTAGGGGCTGAATATCGCTCTGCCTCTGGTTTCAATACGGTCAATATATCAGGCTGCCCTGTGCATCCTAACTGGGTAACAGAAACCTTGATTAGCTTGGCGTTAGGAGAGCACTCTGAAGAGGCTTTAGATCAATTTGGCCGCCCTCGAATGTATGCAGATCATTTGGTACATCATGGTTGCAGTCGTAATGAATTCTATGAGTACAAAGCCAGTGCTGAAACCCCCGGTGACCTAGGCTGCATGATGGAAAATATGGGGTGCCTTGGTACTCAAGCGCATGCTGATTGTAATACCCGCCCTTGGAATGGTGAGGGCTCATGCACCAAAGGTGGTTATGCTTGCATTAATTGCACAGCGCCCGAGTTTGAAGAGCCTATGCATAGTTTTATGCAGACTCCGAAAGTTGCCGGTATTCCAGTCGGGTTGCCTACAGATATGCCAAAGGCTTGGTTTGTCGCTTTGGCCTCTCTTTCGAAAGCCGCGACGCCTGAGCGTCTGCGTAAGAATGCGACCTCGGAAACACTTATATACCCACCCACAGTCCATAAGAGAAAAAGTTAGATATGAGCCGAATTGTTGTGGGGCCTTTCAATCGTGTGGAAGGTGATCTGGAAGTTAGCTTAGATATTGCTGATGGTCAGGTCAGTGGGGCGCGGGTGAACTCTCCTATGTTTAGAGGGTTTGAACGGATTATGTATGGGCAAGACCCCATGGATGCGCTGGTGTATACCCCACGTATCTGCGGCATCTGCTCTGTCAGTCAATCAGTCGCTTGTGCCAGAGCACTAGCAGATATGATGCAGCTCGAGATGCCCGAGAATGGCGAGCTAGCGACCAACCTCGTGTTAGCTAACGAAAATATGACGGACCTGCTGACGCACTTTTACCTGTTCTTTATGCCTGATTTTAGTCGTGAAGTTTATGCTGGTAAGGGTTGGTTTGAGGCTGTGAGTAAGCGCTATAAAGCTAAAACAGGCACAGCAACACGCGCGATGCTGCCAGCTCGTGCTGAGTTTCTACATCTGATGGGCTTGATGGCGGGTAAGTGGCCACATACCTTAAGCCTTCAGCCAGGTGGGACAACAAAGCCAATCGAATCTCAAGAAAGGATTAGGCTCTTAACTATTTTGTCTGCGTTTAGAGGCTTTCTTGAAGAGCAGCTCTTTGGTGCTGATTTAGAAGAGATCGGTGAGTTAGATTCTCTATCAGCGATGGAGCAATGGTCTTCAAAAGAGCATTGGAGTCAGAGCGATTTCCGCACGTTCTTACATTTAAGTGCTGATTTAGAACTGAAAAATTTAGGCCGAAGTACTAACCAGTTTTTAAGTTATGGAAATTACCCGCTACAGGGCGAGCTGATGTTTAAACCGGGGGTAAATTTTCATGGAGAGACTGGCGTATTAGCGACAGGCTCTATCACTGAAGACCTTGCATACTCTTGGATGGAATCTGAGCCCGAACCATTAGCGCCTCAAGAGGGTAAAACTAACCCGTCGCTTGCTAATGAAGACGCTTACACTTGGTGTAAAGCACCAAGATTTAATCGCCAAGTCATGGAAGTTGGCGCACTTTCCCGGCAGCTTATTAATGGTCATCCTCTTATCATCGACCTTGTAAACCGTTCTGGTGGGAATGTTGAAAACCGTATTATTGCCAGATTGCTGGAGCTTGCACTAGTGATCCCTCAAATGCAGAGATGGGCAACGCAACTTAATCCGCAGGCTGATTTCTGCCACCATGGGCAAATGCCCAAAGAGGGGGCAGGTGTCGGCATGATCGAGGCGGCAAGGGGAAGCTTGGGTCACTGGATCAATGTTGAAAAAGGCAAGATAAGTAATTATCAAATCATTGCGCCTACAACATGGAATTTCTCACCGAGAGATGGGCAATCTGTTCCGGGGGCTTTAGAGCAGGCCTTAGTTGGGGCACCTGTTCAGGAAGGAGAAAAAGAACCGGTGTCGGTTCAGCATATAGTCCGCTCTTTCGACCCTTGCATGGTCTGTACGGTTCATTAGCGATCTTAAATTGTTGTGACTTAGCGTAGTCGCCAGGGGATATGAAAAGGTAAGGAATGCTTAATTTATGAAAGATCAGTCTATTTCGTTAGTACTGGGTAGCGGCGGAGCTAGAGGGCTCGCCCATATAGGGATTATTAATGAGTTGGAACGATCAGGATATAAGATTGAATCAATCTCTGGTTGTTCTATTGGTGCTTTGATTGGTGGGGTATACGCTGCCGGTAAATTATTGGAATTTGAGGCTTGGGTTAGGGCGATTGATAAGACTGATATCTTAAGTTTACTTGATCTGACTTGGCGATCTGATGGCCTTGTAAAGGGCGATAAGATCATGGATACCTTGGTTCAGTTAGTGGGTAATTGGAAAATTGAAGATCTTCCCATTCGATTTACCGCGATAGCTGCTGATATCGATGATGAAAAAGAGGTTTGGATGAGTTCTGGGTCTCTTTTTGATGCGATAAGGGCGTCTATTTCATTACCGATGTTTTTCTCTCCTGTACCGTATCGTGATTCTTTCCTTGTGGATGGTGGGATTCTAAATCCGGTTCCTATCGCGCCTTGTTTTAATGATCAAACCGATCAGATCTTTGCCGTAAATCTAGGCGGTGCAGTCGAGCATGGTCTCTTTATTGAGGAGAGGCATGAAGAGGAGACGGATCTTAGTTTCAAAGAACGTGTTCATAGCTTTGTTGAAAAGCTATATAAGTCAGATGAAGAAGGACGTTCATTGAGTATGTACGATGTTGCTCATCAAGCTTTCGATACTATGCAGGGAACTATTGCTCGACAGAAATTAGCGGCTTATCCACCTGATGGCGTAATTGAGATACCTCGAAATGCCTGCGGTATCTTGGAATTCCATAAAGCTGAACCACTTATTGAGCTTGGAAGACAGCGTGCGCGCGCTTTTATTGCGACGCTGGATTAGATTGTTTTTGGCGTTTAATGAAGATAGACAGGTCTATTTCGTAAGATTTTCCTAACCACATGACGTAATCACGGTGGTCTTTAAGGTCATCCGCAGTCACTGGGTGAATAAGGACATCTAGATTGCCTCTATGGTAATTCAGCCATTGGACTACTTCTGCAAACTGGTTTCCACTAAAACTCAGTTGGCAACTCCCTATTGGGTGAGGTCCTACTGGTTTTTTGTGAAGCCTACCCACTTTAACGTCTAATGCTTCGCTTACTTTGAGAACAAGTGTTTCGGCATCAGCGTATCTATTTTCATCGAAGTAAATATGGGCATGATAGGCGTTAAATAGTTGCATAGTTTTCCCTGAATATAAAAAAGCGCCCATATTTTAGGGCGCTTTATTTAGTTCAGTCAGCCATTAAATTTTGAACTGACTGACTTTGCCATTTAGATCTACAGATAGGCGAGATAGTTGTTCGCTGGCTGCTGAAATCTGTGATGCACCGTCTGCTGATTCTTGCGAAGCATCATTGATTGCAACAAGGGATCGGTTGATCTCTTCGGCTACGCTGGTTTGCTCTTCACTGGCAGAGGCGATATGAGTATTCATATCGGTAATCATACCTACAGCCTCAGAGATGCCTTGTAGGGCATCACCGGCTTCAGAAGCTTTACTGCCGGCTTGTTCAGCTTCGCGTTGACTCTGTTCCATTGCCGAAACAGCGGTACGTGTACCGGATTGTAGGCGTTCAATGGCGTTTTCAATTTCAGTAGTGGATTGCTGAGTACGTTGGGCTAGTGTCCGAACTTCATCGGCCACTACGGCGAAGCCTCGACCTTGATCACCAGCGCGTGCTGCCTCAATCGCGGCGTTAAGTGCTAGCAAGTTGGTTTGTTCAGCGATGTCGTTGATCACACCAATGATAGAGCCGATGCTTTCACTATCATTTTCAACAGCAGTGATGCGTTCAGAAACCTGAGAAACGTTGCCTACTAGGGAATTTGTAGAGGAAACTGCAGCAGATACGATCTCATTGCCCTGTGATGCTTGCTCAAGCATCATTTTAGCTTGGCTATCCGCATGCTCGGCATTGGTTGCTACGTCTTGAGAGGTGGATACCATCTCATTCATAGCGCTCGCCACCTGTTCAATTTCAAGGCGCTGGTTATTAATGCTTTGGTTGGCTTGAGAACTAATCGAAGACATCTGTTCTGCAGCAGAGGCTAGCTGATGAGTTGCGTTACCAATATCACCAATCAGTTTACGCTGGTGGCCTAACATTTTATTAAAGTTAGTGCTGATCTCTGTGAGCTCATCATTACCTTGTACAGGTACATCGGCGGTTAGATCTGATTGGCTAGCTACTTTATCCATCGAATGGCTTAGCGCATCTAGCGGATTACGGATAGAGTGGTATACCAATTTGCTTAGAATGCTCAGTAGGACTACAACAGCTACGCCTAAAGCGACCATGACTATGATTGCTGTATCGTAAGCATCGCTGATGGTTTCACGCTCTTCAGAAGCTACACGAAGCTGAAGGCTAATTAGTTCTGCAATTTTTTCACTGATTGGATCGATGGTGTCATACAGCGGGCCATCGAAATCCTGTAATTGGCCTGCAATGTAACCGCTACTCATCGTACCCATGGCTTTTTCAAGGCGATCTAATGATTGGTTCGCAGCTACAAATAAGGTTTCTGCTTCTTTAGCTAGCTGTGCTTCTTCAGTTGTAAGTGTTGTGGCCATATATTTTTGCCACTTTTCAGAAATCTCAGCGCGTGCGTCTTTAACGCCTTTCAGAGCTTCTTCACCGGTCATAATACCAGCATTAGCTTTATTAACGGCATCGATAACAAAAACCGCATAATCATCTGCGATGAGTTTAAGATCTTCAAGAGGTACCACACGGTCTTCATAGATACGCGCAACCCCATCGTCTGACTGTTTCAGTTCATATAGAGAGGTGGCGATGATGATGGCTACGCCAATAACCGGGAGGATGGAAGTAAGAACGAGCTTAGTACGAATGCTCAAACCGCTTAATAACATTATGTGTCCCCACACCTTTCGGAGAGAAAATTAATAATGCCATGAACAATTAAGTTCAGATCCCTGGCTGGTCCCCCACAGACCAAACAGTAATCTAGGTACTGCTTACATCCATTGTTACTATAGTTATAGCTGCTGGACCTTTTATTACAACTATTAATTAACGATATCTCATATTAATTAATATATTGATCATTTTTTGTATTGTTTATTATAGAAACTGTATAATTTTCATGCGGTTAGTAAGTGATCAATAAAGAAATAAGCGTATGTTGGCTGATCAAAACAGCTGATAAATTTTGATCTTATTTTGATGATAAAATGACCAATAAATTAAACTTACTAAGTTTTAATTCTTTTTCTCTGTTCTACACTAGAAAAGCGCATTACTGTTGTTTAAGGAATACTCAATGGGCATTTTTGTTCGAGTGATCTTATTTTACTTTGTCGTTACCTCCGTAAACGCCCAAGAACAAATAAGTTTGCAGTTGTTGTGGAAGCATCAATTTCAATTCGCTGGTTATTACATGGCGATTGAAAAAGGCTTTTATGCCGAAGAGGGTTTGGATGTTTCACTAAAAGAGTTTGATTTTGGGATTGATTTAGTAGGAGAGGTTACCTCAGGAAATAGTCAGTTTGGAGTTGGGCGAACTTCTCTATTAATTGATAAAAATGCTGGTGCAGATGTAGTCGCTATGTTCGCGGCTTACCAGCAATCTCCGCTAATGCTTCTTAGTCGGAAAGATTCAGGTATTTTGCTCTCTTCTGATCTAAAAAGTCGCAAGATAATGATCACCAATGATGCCAAAAAGGTAGGTGAAATCATTGCGATGTTGCTGCAAGCGGGTATCACGCTTTCGGACTTTGAGCACCAACAGCACAGTTACAACGTTCAGGATCTTATAGACGGCAAAACGGATGCAATGGCCTCGTACATTTCTAATGAGCCTTATCTGATGGATCAGCAGGGGGTTGAGTATAATATTATCCATCCCAAGGATTACGGTTTTGATATGTACTCTGATATTCTCTTCACCTCTCGAGAATACATTGAGAAAAACCCCACAATTGTCGATAAATTTTATCGCGCATCTATCAAAGGCTGGATGTATGCTTTTGATAACATTCCTGAAACGGCTCAGGTGATCTTTAATCGCTATAACTCTCAAGGTAAAAGCATTGATGCATTAGTCTTTGAAGGGCAAGAGCTGAAGAAGGTTGCTTTTGATAAGGATGGTAATTTCGGCACATTGTCGGTGAATAAATTCAATGAAATGGCTCAGGTATATCTCATTACCGGCAGTATTTTCCTTGGTTATGACTTCTCTGATTTTGTCTATCGTCCACCGAGCAATATTTTTCGTTTAAGCCAAGCTGAATTGGAGTACATCCAAAAAAGAGGCAAGGCGGGGGTTTGTGTTAATCCAAATTGGTATCCCTATGAGTCTTTTCAGAATGGTGGGCATGTAGGGATGGTGGCCGATTACCTTAGATTAATTTTGGGTAACTTAAATATTCCTTTTGAAGTAATACAGACTAAAACGTGGGCTGAAACAATACAGTTGGCCAAAAGCGGTCAATGTGAAGTGATCGCTGGAGCAATGCAGACAGTAAATCGTAGTAACTTTTTAGCGTTTTCTCATCCTTATTTAAGTGTCCCAGCTGTAGTGGCTATGAAAGCAGATAGTGATACAAAGTCATTGCCTAATATGACGATCGGTGTGGTCGATAAATCTGCATTTCACGATATTTTGCGCGACCGTTACCCTGGGATGACATTAGTGCCGGTCAGAGAAAATCGAGAAGGTATACGTATGTTAATCTCTGGGGAGATTGATGGGTTTGTCGGCGGACATACCAGTATTACCCATGTTCTGCGTTCTCAGCAGATAGAGGATGTAGTATTGAGTGATCAGCTGCGGGATAACTGGGATATAAGTATTGCTGTTGGTGAACATAGTTCGCCTTATTTGATGAATGCGATTAACAAGTCGATCGCTTCTATCTCTTCAGAAGAGCATAAAAATATCTATCGGCGTTGGGCTCAGGTTGAGCACAAGCATTCCGTAGATTATCGTTTGTTGTGGGGTATTTTAGCTTGTGTAGCGGTGTTGGCAGGTATTGGCTTGTACCGTTATCTGCATATGCTTTCCTATAATAAAATGCTGCAGACCATTGCTGAAAAAGATGCTCTGACAGGTATTTTGAGCCGTGGTAAGTTGCGAACTGAGCTTGTGGAATTTACGGCATTGGCTGAGCGTCATGATTGGAAGTTATCCCTGATATTTTTTGATATTGATGATTTTAAAGGGATTAATGACACCTATGGTCATGTTAAAGGCGATAAGGTCTTAATTGAGCTAACTACGTTAGTTTCAGATATGTCACGCAAAACGGATCGTTTTGGTCGTTGGGGTGGGGAGGAGTTCTTATTCTTGATGCTGGAAACGGATCTGCAGGATGCAGGTGCTATAGCGCAGAAGTTTAGAGGTGCGATCGAGAAATACGATTTTGGTATTCCAGAGTCAGTGACGAGCAGTTTTGGTGTCGCTCAGTATTCTAAAGGGGAGAGTATTGAGAGTTGGGTTGGTCGAGCTGATAGTGCTTTGTATCGTGCTAAAGGTGACGGTAAAAATTGCGTGCGTTTAAATTGAGAAGAAAAAGGCCGCTGTTAGTAAAGAGCGGCCTTTAAAAAACGCTCTTTTCTGACAAGATCAGTCGATCAGTTGGTATTCATCACGAAGGATTTTAATAATCTCAGCTTTCGGATTATCTGATTGTTGCAGTTTTTGACCGATTATCTTCTCTGCAATGCCTACATAAGTGTCCGAAACTTTCTGGATTAGAGAGGCGGGAAGCTCATTGTCGCGCGCAAGTGCATAGCGCTCTTCCATGCGATCCTTGTTCACAAGGATATCTGAATCGGGGAAGTGGTTTAGAAGCTCCTGACGGAAAACCTCTTTCGAATTCTCAATCACTTCACCTTCACGATAAGCTGGACCATCCCAGATACGTGAAGAGTCAGGGGTGCCTACTTCATCCATGTAGATTAACTTTTCATTGCCTTCGGCATCAGTGACATAGCCAAACTCAAACTTAGTATCAACAAAAATCTGGTCAATTTTGCCTAGTTCATTACTGATAACTTCAAAGCCTTCTTTCAAAAGCTTTTCATATTGTTCTACATCATCCGCTTGTAGGAACTTAAACGCTTCAAAGTTATTCACAATGTCATTGCGAGTGATGTTTACATCATCAACCTCTGGTACGCCTGGAACGCCTTTCAAAATGCCTTTGGTTGATGGTGTGATAAGTAGTTCAGGCAGTTTTTGATCTCTGTCTAAATCTTCTGCTATTTGGATACCACAGAATTCACGTTCACCTTTTTCGTAGGCGCGCCACATTGAGCCTGTAATGTACTGGCGGCAAATCGCTTCGATCATTATTGGTTTTGCTTTCTGGACGATCCAAACCAGCGGGTGAGGAATATCTAGAATATGGCTGTCGGCAAGACCGTTTTCGCGGAACAGTTTGAACCAGTGATTAGAGATAGCATTGAGTGCTGCGCCTTTACCAGGTACGCCTTGCATGCCGCCTTCACCAGTCCAGATGCATTCAAAAGCGGAAATACGGTCACTGATCACCATGACTGCCAGCTCGGCACCTTCGTGAACGTTGTAGCCTTTTTCTTTGATCAGACGTTGACTGTCTTCTTTAGTCAGCCAGTAAACAGAGCGAACTTTACCGCTATGAACTGGTAGGTCAGTACGGATGGGAAGATCGTTATTAACAGCCAATACTTTATCAGCAAGACCCATGGAAAATGTCCTGTATCTAGAAATAAATCGTGTAAATGCTTTATGCGAGATAAAGCGTGAAAATCGTTTTGCTACAAACTATCACGTTACATTCATTAGATGCCATTTAGGAATAGCGTTTGGCATCGCGTAGCAGTGAGCTTAAATCTAAACCTTGTATATCAGCGAGTGCTTCCAAATCGTTGGAATTTCGCGGGGGTAGTTTTTTAAGTCGCTCTCGTTCAGCTTTCTTTTTTTCTACTTTCTGTAACAGCTTGTTATGAATGGCGTCCAATTGCTCTGATGAAAGTGAAGCGAGCCGACTGAATAACTCATCTTCAGTCATGTGGGAATTGATCACTCCGAAACAGCAAAAAAATCGAAAGTCATTATAGCAGAACTGGATGTTATACGACCAATAACTTATGTGAAATCCGATGGGTGGTAAGTAAGTTTTCAGTTTTGTTATAAATTGAAATGTTTTGTTTTGGTTGGCTTGTGTGTTCTGTTTGTCTGTTTGCTTGAGAGTTAGGTGTCACGGGCGTTTGATCCATTATTAATGACTTGGCACATTCTTTGTAAATTGATTCTGCAATAACAAAAATAATTTCAAGACAGAGTCGGGTGTGCTGTAAATGATAGAAGATACGCTCTATCAAGATAAAAAAGTGCTTATCCTCGGAATAGGCAATATCCTCTGGGCGGATGAAGGGTTTGGTGTACGTTGTGTCGAAACGCTGAATCAAAACTACCGCTTTTCAAATAAAACCAAGTTAATGGACGGTGGAACGCAAGGGATCTACCTTGTGCAACATGTGCAAGCTGCTGATGTGCTTGTCGTGTTTGATGCCATCGACTACGGTTTGGAACCGGGTACGTTAAAAGTCATCCACGATGATGACGTGCCTAAGTTTATGGGGGCTAAACAGATGAGTCTTCATCAAACTGGTTTTCAAGAAGTGTTGGCTATGGCTGAGTTTACAGGCAGCTATCCAAAGCACTTGCTCCTCATCGGTTGCCAGCCAGTTGAATTAGAAGACTTTGGCGGCAGCCTTCGTGAATCTGTTCGCGTTCAAATCGAGCCTGCCATTAAGATCGCTCTAGCTTACCTTAAAAAATTAGGGGTTGAGCCAATTGGTGATAACTGCACTCCTGAAGAGTTAGCCCCGGGTGAGCTGGGGTTAAATTCATATGAGGGTGGTCGACCATCTGAATATGAAGCTTTTCGACAGGGTGATCCACGATTTATTAAGTCGACCGAAGGTAGCAGTTAATGTGTCTTGGCATACCAATGAGAATTGTATGCTGTGATGGAGTATCGGCGGAGTGTGAAAATGGGGATCAGATTGAGCGAGTTGATCTCTCTCTATTAGGTCAACAGCCTACTGGAACTTGGGTTTTAGTTTTCCTTGGTGCTGCTAGAGAAGTATTGAGCGAGCAACGAGCAGCCGAAGTTCGAAATGCACTCATTGCAGTCCAATCCATCATGCAAGGTGATGCTGCCGATGTTGATCGGTTGTTTTCAGATTTGATTGAACAGCCACCGCAGTTGCCACCGCATCTTCAGAATAATAACTAAGAGAGCTGGATATGACTTCTCCACTGATAAGACAGTTGATTGAAGAAAAGGGCTACCCGCTTCTGAACGAAGATAACTTCAATAGCTTCATTAAAGATCAAGAATTCACGGTTTTGTTTTGTACTGAGCAGGCTCATCGTTTTCCAGAAAGTAATGATGTAGCTGTGATATTGCCTGAATTGGTAAAGCGATTTCCTGAATTAACACCAGCAATTGTGGCGCCTGAGTATGAAAAAAAGGTGCAAGGACGTTACAACTTTACGGTATGGCCTTCATTGGTGTTTTTAAAAGAAGGACGTTATTTAGGAGCTATCAGTAAGGTTCAAGATTGGGATATCTATCTTGCAGAAATCCCGAGCATTCTAGCGTTAGAACCTCGTCGCGATCCAGGTATTGGCATACCAGTGGTGGTTAACCCTGTTCAATCCGCTTGTGGTCAGTAAAAGGTGAGTAATATGGAAAACAATGGTATCCCTCTAGTAAATGTTCCAATGGGGCCGGGTAGCCAAGATGAAGGCGAAATGGTTTTGGACTATATGAAAATGCCTTCGGAAATGGATAGTTATGATATTCCCATCCTGCCTGAACCCGAGCAGGCCTCTGAGTGCCCTCAAGCGCTGGCTGTATTAGAGCAATTGCAACATCATCTTAAAACCTATCGCATTGGTGATGAACCTCCCGTAATGTTGCTATCAGCGCTCCCAGAGCCCGATTTAGATCTGATAAACCAGATTCTGGGCGAAGGTGAAGTAAGTTTGACTTTAACGGGTGAGACCGAAGTTAAAGCGCAAGAAACCGTTTTAGCAGGTGTATGGCGCTTAAGGGAATTCGATAAAAACGGCGATGTTATACGTGAATCTATTGAAGTTGCTGATGTGCCAGGTGTTAGCCGTGAGCAAGCTTTTCAATCAGGTCAGCCTTTGAATACTGAGCAGTTGCAGATTCCAGAAGGTGTGTTGAATGCTCCATCTGTACTAATTGAGATTGGTGAGGCTTCAACAGTCTACAGTATGCAAACTGAAAAACCTGAAGCGCCACATGTCATCAATCTATCACTTCTGCCATTCTCGCCTCTGGATCATGCCTATCTGGATCAAGTGGTAGGACAAGGGCCAGTCACAATTCTATCTCGCGGTTATGGTAACTGCCGTATCACCTCAACCTGTGTTGATGGCTTATGGCGAGTTCAGTATTTCAACAGTACTGATCAATTGATTCTAGATACCTTAGAAATCACCGATATTCCTCTAGTTGCTTGCGCTGCCCCAGAAGATCTAAGTGATTCGTATGAACGCTTGATCGAGATTCGTGAGGTTCTGGTATGACAAGCTATCAAGGATTCGAAGGCAGTTACTTAGGAGACAGTGATCGTATAGCTGATGATGCACGCCTAGAGTGCAAAATCTGCTGGCATGTCTATGACCCAGCAGCAGGGGATGATATTTGGCAAATCCCTGCTGGCACGCCTTTTAGCCAACTGCCTGATCATTGGCGCTGCCCCGAATGTGATGGCGAAAAAGATCAGTTTATGGTCGTTGAAGGTTAAAGTGGATTTCTTTCAACAGCTTAAAGCGAATTACGAACAAGTCGCGATCTCGATGGCAGAGTTGGAGTTTTATAATCCTGCTTTGCAAGTTGATGTTGTTGAAGGTGCTGTTTTAGAAGTGAATAAGTTAGCTGTGCTGATCACCCCTTGGTGTATGAACCTAATTCTGATCTCTGAAGGAAGTACAGATTATGATCAGGCTCAAGTGGGGAGTAAAAAGATAGTGTTACTACCTTCGGGTAGCTATGAATTTTTGTATGCTGGAAGTGAAGTTTTAGGAGCTTATGGCAGTTGCTCATTGTTTTCTCCAATGTTTGAGTTTGAAGATCAAGAAACCGCAGTTTTAACAGCGAAAGAAGTTCTGAAAGCTGTATTAGAGGTTGAAAATTGTGGCAAAACAGATCTGCAATTAGCCAAAGAGGTTCAGAAAAGAGAGCGGGAAGAAAAAGTACTGAAGGCCAGTGCTGATAACCACAAAACTAAAGAAGGCTTAAGTCGGCGTAAATTTATAACTGCTGCCTTGGCTGATGAGCGTTAGGTGATTTTATGGACGCGAGCATAAATCTTGCTGGTAAGATCAATGTTGGGGTGGATTACCTTGATGGTTATATTCGAAAGGTAAATGTTCAATCCTCGCGCCCGACAGAATTAACGCGTTTACTGGAAGGTAAAAGTCCTGATGAAGTTATACAGAGGGTTCCATTACTTTACAGTCTTTGTAGTTGTGCTCAGACCATCGCTGCGTTGATGGCGATTGAGTCTGCTCAAGGACAACAGATAGCGTCTCAAACATTACAAGCAAGAAAACTGTTACTCCTTGCTGAGACTACTAAAGAGCTGGGTTTGCGTTTAGGGCGCGATTGGCTAGATAGCGCTAATCTGCTGCATTTACCTGAACTATTAAACTGGTTTGCAGACTTTAGAGCACAGCTAGCTTGGTGTTTGCAGCTAAACCCCAGTGTTCCGGAAAAGCGCTTTCCGTTACCACGTTTTATCAGTGAGCTAGAAGGGATGTTGAAAAATATTACCGGGCCTGATGAATTGCAGTTTAAAGAAGCTGTCTATGCGCAAAGTAAAACACATCCGATTGGAAAAACCGTTGCAGATCTAAGTGAAAAATATGATGGCATTAGTCTTGGACCTGCTTGCCCTGAAATGGATTTATCGAGTGACTATTTGGATTGGCAACTAAATCAAAGAGGCCAGAACTTCTGCGCTTTGCCTCAAGGTGAAGGTGGTTGTTTTGAAACTAGCATCTGGACACGGAATTGTAAGCGTTCGATGATTAAAGAATCGAAACTACTTACGATTAATCCTATTGCTCAGAGATTTTTGGCATTGTTGTTAGAGTTAAAAGCGATGCCTCATCGACTGCTACAAGTAGATGATGAAGAATTGATTCGATCTGATAAGCCTGGTTTCGCTTGGGTGGAAGCGGCAAGAGGGGCTCTGATTCATCGAGTGACTATGGCGACAAGTAACAATGGTGATGAGCATATCAATCAGTATCGGGTTATTGCGCCAACGGAGTGGAACTTTCATCCACAAGGAACTTTGGTCAGTATGTTAGAAGGGGTAAAGGTCCCTGAAGATAAAGCAGCGGATTTAGTGGGTAAACTAATATTATCAGTAGATCCTTGTGTCGCTTATGAAGTTGAGGTCAATTAATCGTGCATGAGATGTCGATTGCAGAAGGCATTGTCCAAGTGCTGGAAGATCAAGCCAAAGAACAACAGTATGATCGAGTTAAAACTGTTTGGCTGGAGCTTGGCCCATTATCAATGATAGAAACAGAAGCGTTAACGTTTTGCTTTGAAGCGGTAACGCGCAGCACCCTAGCTGAGGGAGCTGAACTAAAAATAATAAAGATACCCGGTGAGGCATTCTGTATGCAGTGCTTGAAAAACGTTCCAATTAGTCAACGCTATGACAGCTGTCCGGAGTGTGGCAGCTACCAACTTCAGGTCGTCCAAGGGGACGAGATGCGAATTAAAGAGTTGGAGGTGGAATAATGTGTACGGTTTGCGGTTGCGGTGAAGGTAATGTAAAGATCGAAGGTCAGCATACACATGCGCATTCCCATCACGAGGACGCTCATCATGATCATTCTCATAGCGAGCATACGCATCATTACGGGCATGATGACAATTCTATAGAGAAACAAGGTGAGGATCTGCATTTTGGTAAAGGCCCGGCCCATGCTCATGTAGCGGGTATGAGTCAAAGCCGAATGGTACAGATCGAACAGGATATTTTAGGAAAGAATGACCGCTATGCGCAGATCAATCGTGCGCGTTTTGAAGCGCAAAGCCTGTTTGTATTAAACCTAGTCTCTAGTCCGGGTTCAGGTAAAACCACACTATTAACCGAAACAATTAATCGCTTAAAAGAATCGCGTAAAGTGGCAGTGATTGAAGGTGATCAGCAAACGGCAAATGATGCTGACCGTATTCGAGAAACGGGTGTGCCAGCGGTACAAGTTAATACAGGTAAGGGCTGTCATCTAGATGCACACATGGTGGGCCATGCTTTAGATAACTTAGATGACCTACAAGGTGGTTTCCTATTTATTGAGAATGTTGGCAACCTTGTTTGCCCGGCAGCATTCGATCTTGGTGAGGCACATAAGATCGCCATTTTGTCTGTGACAGAGGGTGAAGATAAACCGCTCAAGTATCCAGATATGTTCCACGCTGCAGATATCATGATCCTAAATAAGACGGATCTACTTCCGCATTTAGATTTTGATGTGGATAAGTGTATTGAATTTGCCCGCCAAGTGAATCCAGACATTAAAGTACTCAAACTGTCCGCTAAATCCGGCGAAGGAATGCAGGAATGGCAGGAATGGTTGGAGGAAAATAGAAAAGGGATGATTCAAACACGGATTGATCAGCTGAAGTCTGAAATCCAGCAGTTTGAGGCCCTTCTCTAATGCCGACCCGAAAACGACCCTTAGTACTTTGTGTAGATGATGAGGTACGTTCTTTAGAAACATTAGAACGTACCTTAGATGAAGAATTTGATGTTCTTACAGCTACGGATGCGGATCAGGCGCTACACCTGCTAGAGCAGCATACATTCCAAGCGATTCTCTGTGATCAGCGTATGCCAGGGAAAACCGGTGTAGAGTTTTTAACCGAGGTTCGTGAGCGTTGGCCGCAAACGGCACGGCTAATCCTATCCGGTTACACTGATTCCGAAGATATTATTAAAGGCTTGAACGAAGCAGGAATCTTGCAGTACATCACTAAGCCCTGGCATCCGGACAACCTTCTACTAATTCTTCGTGGAGCCTGTCGTCTGTATGAGTTGCAGAATGAAAATGAGCTGCTGTCGATGGAGATGCGACATACCGCATCGCAGGTAGAGAAAAACGTTAAAGAGAAAAAGCAGCACCTACAACAGGCCTATCAACTAGATGAAATTCGTAGACATTCGACGAGTCCATTAAACGACCTGTGTGAACAGGCCGCGAAAATCGCTCCTTATGATGTCTCGGTATTGGTCACAGGCCCTTCTGGTGCAGGTAAAGAATTGTTTGCTCGCGCGCTTCATTACAACAGTTTAAGAGCAGAGCGCCCTTTTGTAGTGGAAAACTGTGGTGCCATGCCGGATGAGTTGTTAGCTTCTGAGTTATTTGGTCACAAGAAAGGCTCGTTTACGGGGGCGATTACAGATCATGTTGGTTTGTTTGAACGCGCCGATGGTGGCACGATTTTTCTAGATGAGATCGGTGAAATTAGCCCCGCTTTTCAGGTGAAATTGTTACGAGTTCTTCAGGAACGAGAAGTTCGTCGCCTAGGCGAACACCAGCGTAGAAAAGTTAATGTCCGTGTAGTGGCTTCTACCAATAGAGACTTGGAAGAGGAGGTTCGAGCGGGCCGATTTCGACAGGATCTATATTTCCGCTTAGCTGAAGTGACCCTTGAGTTACCCGCATTAGAACGTCGTGCAATGGATATTCCGGTGCTTGCTGAGGACTTTTTAGCCAAGTCTGTGCAAGAGTTTGATAAGCCTGCGAAAGGTTTTACCGAAGAAGCGTTAGATTGTATGCGTCGTTATTGCTGGCCGGGTAACGTTAGGGAGCTACAGAACGAAATTCGCCGCATGTTGGTGTTAGCGGAAGAGGAATGGTTATCTGCGGATCTATTGAGTCCTCGTGTGTTACGTGCAGCTCCGGTTGAAGAGACTGCCGAGACAGAAGTGCTGGCTTGCTTGGATGGCACATTAAAAGAGCGTATCGAAACCTTGGAAAAGCGTATTTTAAGGGAAACACTTATTCGTCATCGTTGGAATAAAAGCCAAGCATCTCGCGAGCTTGGGTTATCCAGAGTTGGACTTCGCTCCAAGCTGGAACGATATGGTCTGAATAAAGATTTCCATTAAAAGATCAGAGCATGAGTATGGCAGTTTCAGCGTTGCAGATAGAAGTTCGAGGTCAAGTACAGGGGGTTGGCTTCCGTCCCTTTGTGTATAACCTCGCGCAACGCTTTGGGGTGATCGGATCTGTGGCGAATGGTCCAAAAGGGGTGACGATCTTTGCTCAAGCCGACAAGGCTCAACTTGATCAGTTTGTTGCTCAGCTGACGTCTGAACAACCTTCGATGTCAGAGATAGAGTCTCTAGATGTTAGCTCTATTGCAATAGAACCAGGTCTGACCCAGTTTAAAATCATTCAGAGTGAGCAGGGAGAACTCGATCTTTCTGTTACACCGGATGCTGCGGTATGTCAGGACTGTTTAAGTGAGCTGTTCGATCCAAACAATCGTCGCTATCTATACCCGTTTATTAATTGTACTCACTGCGGTCCCCGCTACAGTCTAATCACGGCTTTGCCTTACGATCGCCCCAATACCACTATGGCGAAATTCCGGCTGTGTCATCGTTGTGATTCGGAATATACCGATCCTGTGGATAGACGATTCCATGCCCAGCCTACTGCATGCGGTGAATGTGGACCGCAACTCAGTTTTTATTCTGAAGATGGGCAGCAATTTCAGTGTAATGATCCTGTTGCGCAAACGATTGAATTGATCCAACAGGGCAAAATAGTTGCGATAAAAGGTGTGGGAGGTTTCCATCTAGCTTGCGATGCTCGAAACCCACAAGCAATTAGACGGTTACGAGAGCGCAAACATCGCGATGAAAAGCCTTTAGCGGTTATGGCGGCTAATCCTCAATCCTTGAAGCCCTATGTTGAGCTAACGGATCAACGGGTACAAAGACTCAAAGCGATGGATGCTCCTGTTTGTCTTGTACCAAAGCGCGAAAAGCCGGCTTTGGATTCTAAAGAGCCATTACCTGAAGAGTTAGCACCTGATCAAGCTTGGTTAGGCGTGATGTTACCGCACTCTCCATTACATTATTTGCTGTTTCACAAAGATGCAGGCAGCCCAGAAGGAATTCAATGGCTCGCGGAAAAGCAAGATCTCCTCTTGGTGATGACCAGTGCAAACCGCAGTGGAAATCCTCAAGTAATCGACAACGCAGAAGCGCTAATTCAACTGCAGGGGATAGCTGATGGCTACCTGATGCATGATCGTGATATTCATACCCGTTGCGATGACTCTGTAGTGTCTATGATTGCTGAACAAGGTGGTGAGCTGGTCAGACGTGGTCGTGGATTATCGCCACAATATATTAAATTACCTTTTGCAGCCGATGCACAGTTACCTTCTGTTTTAGCGGTTGGAGCATACTTTAAAAATACAGTCTGCTTAACCAAAGGTAATCGTGCATACGTATCACAGTATATAGGTGATCTTGATAACCCTGAGTGTTGCCGTCAGCTCAATCATACCGTCGAGCAATTAAGCGCTATGTTGGACATCAAACCTGAACTCGTGGTTGCCGATCTGCATTCTGAGTTTTACAGCACCGGATTTGCACAACGGTTTAGCCAAGCAAGTAAGATCCCTATGTTGCAGGTACAGCATCATCACGCCCATATTGCTGCAGTTGTCGCAGAACATGGCATAAAAGAGCCTGTTATTGGTTTAGCCCTAGATGGCTTGGGCTTGGGTGATGACGGTATGCTATGGGGCGGAGAGCTATTTAAGGTTCATCAAGGTGATTATCAGCGCCTATCCAGTTTGAACCCAATTCCTCTACCCGGAGGGGATAGTGCTGCAAAAGAGCCATGGCGGGTAGCTTCAGGTGTATTGTTTCAGTTAGATAGAGCTGAGCAGATTGAAAACCGTTTTGGTGATCAGAAAGCAGCTCCTATAATCAGCCAATTGTTACAGAAAAATATCAATACACCGATGACCAGCAGTGCTGGGCGCGTATTTGATGCGGCGGCTGCCTTACTAGGATTGAAAGAGATAAATGCTTATGAGGCGCAAGCGGCCATGGCGCTTGAATCTGCAGCTTATCGTTACCTTAAATCACACCCATGGCCGAACGAATCATTACTGATTGATACGAAGCAGTCTCCTTTAAATTTAGAGCCATTATTTGCCCGTCTGCTTGATTGTGAGGATCAAGGGTATGGTGCAGCCTTGTTTCATCAGCAGCTAATCACAGCGTTATCGCGTTGGGTGGCTGATAACGCAGTAAAAGAAGGGATCAATAAAGCTGTCTTAGCGGGAGGCTGTTTTTTAAATCAGCTTCTGCTTCAAGGAATTACCGAGCAGTTAGAGGCGCAAGACTTACAAGTCGTTACGGCACGAAAACTACCATGTAATGACGGTTCTATATCGCTAGGGCAGGCGCAGATCGCGTTAGAAAGAGCTAATTTGGCTCGTCAAAACAAGAATAAGAACGACAATGACAAGAACAATGAGAGAGAGACGCTATGTGTTTAGCCATCCCTGTTCGTATTGAAGAGATTATTGATACCGAGTCTGCAATTGCAGATATAGGTGGGGTGAGAAAAGAGATCAATATAGCGCTGATTGCCGATCTGGCCGTAGGAGACTACGTCATTATGCACGTAGGCTATGCTTTGAATAAGATTGATCCAGAGGAAGCTGCTCGAACCTTAGCGTTGTTTGCAGAGTTAGATGAACTTGAGCAACAACAAGCGATAGAGGCATCACAATGAAGTATGTTGATGAATATCGCGATGGCGCACTAGCTCAAGAGATTGCGGCTAAGATCAGTAAAGAGGTCGATACTGATCGGGATTATCACTTTATGGAATTTTGTGGCGGGCATACCCATGCGATTTTCCGCTATGGGATTCCTGATCTGTTACCTAACAATGTAAAAATGATCCACGGCCCTGGTTGCCCGGTGTGTGTTTTGCCGATTAATCGCTTGGATTCAGCTATCGAATTGGCGGTTACTCATAAAGTTATTCTCTGTTCTTACGGCGATATGCTGCGTGTGCCGGGGTCGCGTAAACGTAGTTTGCTAAAAGCTAAAGCGGAGGGTGCGGATGTACGGATGGTGTATTCCTGTATGGATGCTCTACGCATTGCGCAAGATAATCCAGATCGAGAGGTCGTGTTTTTTGCCATAGGTTTTGAAACTACAACACCGCCTACAGCTTTAGTGATTCGACAGGCACAAAAGCTAGGTTTGAAGAACTTTACCGTCTTTTGTAATCACGTTCTGACTCCTGCTGCGATCAGTAATATTTTGGAATCCCCAGAGGTGAGAGAGCTGGGGATTCTGCGCTTAGATGGTTTTGTAGGGCCTGCGCATGTCAGTACTGTGATTGGTTCCCAACCCTATTACTATTTTGCCGAAGAGTATCAAAAGCCTGTGGTTATAGCGGGGTTTGAGCCGCTCGATGTATTGCAGGCGATCTTAATGTTAGTAAGGCAGGTTAACGATGGTCGTGCGGAGATTGAGAATGAATTTTCCCGCGCAGTGACTTATGAGGGTAATGTCCAAGCGAAATCCATCGTCGCAGATACCTTTGAGCTGCGCCGCTCATTTGAATGGCGTGGCTTAGGTGTTGTGCCCTATAGCGCTTTACGTATTAAAGATACTTTTGCCGAATTTGATGCCGAAAAGCGTTTTACGGTTGAATATCGTAGTACACGAGAAAACAAAGCTTGTGAGTGTGGCGCGATCTTACGCGGCGTTAAATCCCCTCGGGATTGCACCTTGTTTGGCGACCCTTGCACACCTGAGAATCCTTTAGGTTCTTGTATGGTGTCTAGTGAAGGTGCTTGTGCGGCTTACTATAGCTATGGTCGCTACCAAGAAAATACCTTTGCATCTGATAAAACCCACCCTTCAGCCTGATTTAGAGAGTTTTTCATGAGTACACAAACGATTTATACATCAGAGCTCGATCTGGTTAAGGGCAAAGTAGAAATGGCCCATGGTAGCGGTGGCAAGGCGATGGCCCAGTTGATTGATCAGCTGTTCCTACAAGCGTTTTCAAACCCTTGGTTAGAGCAGATGAATGATCAGGCGAGTTTTAGCTTGCCTGCAGGTAAAGTGGTGATGGCGACGGATAGCCATGTGATTTCACCGCTGTTTTTCCCCGGTGGTGATATAGGCTCGTTATCTGTTCATGGAACGGTTAACGATGTTGCGATGTCCGGCGCTAAGCCTAAATATCTATCAGCAGGTTTTATCTTGGAAGAGGGCTTCCCACTGGCGGATCTGAAGACCATCGTAGATTCTATGGCTAAGGCGGCTGAAGAGGTTGGGGTTGCCATCGTGACCGGTGATACCAAGGTGGTTGAGCGGGGCAAAGGCGATGGCTGCTTTATCAATACTACTGGTGTTGGCGTAATTGAGGGCAGATCGGATTTTGGCGCAAATCAGGTGAAACCGGGAGATAAAATCTTAGTGTCCGGTACCTTGGGGGATCATGGCGTTGCCATTATGTCTTTGCGTGAAAATCTAACGTTTGAGACGACGATTGAATCGGATTCTCAAGCACTTCATGATCTTGTTGCAGATATGGTTGAAGCGGTTCCAGAGATCCACTGCCTTCGAGATCCTACTCGAGGAGGTTTATCAGCAACGCTTAACGAAATCGCTCAGCAGGCCCGAGTGGGTATGCAGATCTATGAAGCGCAGCTTCCGGTGAAAGCACAAGTTCAAGCAGCCTGTGAATTCCTTGGGTTAGACCCGTTGTTTGTTGCGAATGAAGGTAAGCTGGTTGCTTTCTGCCCGGCAGAAAAGGCGGAGCAGTTATTAGAGGTGATGAAGGAGCATCATAAAGGAGAAGAAGCCGCGATTGTTGGTGAAGTGACCGATGACCCATTGAGCTTTGTGCAGATGCAGACAGCCTTTGGTGGTAACCGAATGGTTGATTGGATCAACGGTGAACAGCTACCGAGGATCTGTTAATGCATATCTTATTTTTAACCCACAGTTTTAATAGCCTGACTCAACGTTTGTTTGTTGAGTTACGCAGAGACGGCCACGATGTCTCTATCGAATTTGATATAAACGATGCAGTAGCAGAACAGGCGGTGGAGTTGTTTAAGCCTGAGCTCATTATTGCACCGTTTTTGAAAAGAGCGATTCCCGAATCTATCTGGTCTCAACATCGCTGCATTATTGTTCATCCGGGTATCAAAGGTGATCGAGGTCCGTCGTCTGTTGATTGGGCCATATTAAATCAAGAGGCATCTTGGGGCGTGACGTGCTTAGAAGCCAATGCCGAGATGGACGCAGGCGATATTTGGGCGTCGGTCGAGTTTCCAATGCGTGAGGCGAGTAAAAGCAGCCTTTATCGAAATGAGATCAGTGACGCTGCAGTGACTGCAGTAAAGCAAACGCTTGAACGTATTCTATCGGGTGATTTTAAGCCGCAAGAACTGGATTATGATCAGTCTGATATATTGGGGCAGTGGAACTGTTTGATGGCGCAAAGCGATCGTAAGATCGACTGGCAAAATGATTCCACTCAAGAGATCTTAACAAAGATTCGAGCCGCGGATTCAGCGCCCGGTGTGCAGGATCGAATCGGGGGGCAGGATTATTACCTTTATAACGCCTATGCGGAACATGCGTTAGGGCAAGAGCAGGCTGATGCGGGCTCTGTCCTCGCTACTCGAGACGGTGCAATCTGTCTTAAAACCCGTGATGCAGCAGTGTGGGTTACCCATCTAAAACGCGTTAACCCAGAAGAAAGTGAATTTAACTTTAAACTGCCAGCGACTCACTTTTTAGCGAAGCAGCTTGCTTCAGCACCTCATGAGCAACGCGTGCCAGAATTGTCTTTAGCACCTGAAATTCAGCCAGGTTCGGCCACTTGGCAGGAGATTCGTTACCGCCAAGAAGGCGATGTCGGCTATCTCTATTTTGATTTCTACAATGGCGCTATGGATAGCGATCAATGTCAGCGCTTACAACAAGCGGTGGCCTACGCAAAAGCCCAGCTAATCAAAGTGTTAGTGTTAATGGGAGGAGAGGAGTTTTGGTCGAACGGTATTCACCTAAACCAGATCGAAGCAGCTGAGAGTCCTGCGGAAGAGTCGTGGCGCAATATCAATGCGATGAATGATCTCTGTTTAGAGATCATTCACTCACCTAACCAATTAACCATGGTGGCTATGCAAGGCAATGCTGGAGCCGGTGGTGTCTTTTTAGCTTTAGCCGCTGACCAAGTAGTGGCGCGTAGCAATATCGTGCTTAACCCCCATTACAAGTCCATGGGTAATCTGTATGGCTCGGAATATTGGACCTATCTCCTGCCTAAACGAGTCGGAGATGAACAAGCGCAGCAATTGATGCAAAATCGATTACCGGTGTCGGCTACAGAAGCTGAACAGAGTGGGTTAATCGATGCTTGTATCAATGAGAGCCGAGAAGGCTTTCTTAATCGAATCAAGGCCGATGCAAAGCATCTGGCTACATCCGTTGAATATGCGCAGCGTCTGGCGCTAAAGAATTTGCAGCGTCAACAAGATGAGCTGCAAAAGCCATTACAGCAATACCGTGACGAAGAGCTAAACCAGATGAAGCTTAACTTCTTCGGTTTTGACCCTAGCTACCATGTTGCTCGTTACCACTTTGTGGAAAAGCTACCCAAGGCTCGCACACCGGCTTATCTTGCGAACCACAGGGTGGTTAGTGGTTAAACGCCAGTTTATTTGGATTAGGGCCGCGATTTGTAACTACACAATTAGAGCAATGGCTCTTTGCAGTGCAGTGGGAGGCTAAATCCTCTAGCTCCAAGAGTAGGTATTCAACCTTAGATAGGATTTCAGTGTTAACCCTGTGTTCAATACGGTATTGGCGAGTAAAGTCATGCACTTCACCAAACTTAAACGTAATCGGTTGAGTTTTAATTTTGCAGGTACGAAGCGTAAAGTTTACTTGATTGCTGCTGATCAGTATTTCGGCTTCAACAGCTGGAAGTCCACAAAAACTAAAGCCTTTGTTGTCCAGTGTATTAAGAATAGCCTGAGTAAAAGGTGCGCAGATTTCGTTATCTGTTGCGCCTAAACTTGTAATGAAAATACTCATAATAGACATCCTGTCTTAAGAGGAAGGAGTCGCTCTATGGTATGTAAAGCACCCTGTTTAAGGCGCTTTGTATACCACTTGTATTTTAGTTGAGTATTAGGGGATTCTAAACTATGAGTTTTGTTAGTTTAGAGCTTATTTGAAATGGCGTTGATTTGAGTGTTTAAGATGTAGCGACTTTTTGGCTTTCTATGGCCCAAGTAATCGCTTCTGATTGAGCTTGCAGTAATGTGTGCTCATCGACATGACCTGAGAGATTGGTCCACTCATAACGAGTAAAGTTAATCACATCATTAAGCATCAAGCCGAGATTGCCTTTACGGTCTACCAGCGCCATTTTTGCTTCGTCGTTTAATGGAATATGTTCAGGCAGAGTTTCCATTGGGATACAGAAAAGGGCGTCAGCACCGGAGAGAATACCAATGAGAAATGCGAGGCCTGGTTCAGCGCTGTATTGAGGCGCAATATGCTCACACATCTTAGATCTAATCAGTAGTTCTCGGCATAATTCGTCAGGGACAGTTAACGTGCCTGATAAAGAAACAATAATCGCCCAGCGTTTTAGCTCATTAAGGCCAAGCAAAACAACGGCTTCATTTATAGTGGAGATTGATCGTTGTAATGAAAAGGTAGCCGAATTAACAATTTTTAGAAGTTTTACTGCAAGTCGAGGATCTTTAGCAATGATCTCTTCTAGACCTTCTGGAGTTGCATCTGGATTATTTAGCTCGGCAAGTAATTGGATTATGGTTAATTCATTTCCACTTATGCGCTTTCCCTCAATGCGTTCAGGAAATGCAAAAAAGTACCCTTGAAACAGTTGGAAACCTAATTTCTTAAAGCGATGGAATTCGTTAAGAGTTTCAACTTTCTCTGCGAGCAAAGTCAGATTGTAAGGTGCCAGATGTTCCATTGTGCGAAAAAGGTTTTTACCTTTGGTTTCAAGAACATCAATTTTTACAATATCGACTACATCCATTAAAGGCTTATAATCTTCGCTCCAAGTAAAATCATCCAAGGCGATTTTAAACCCTTTCTTGGATAGCCCTCGAATCTGTTCAATGGTTTTAGCATTAATTGGAACATCTTCAATTATTTCTAGAACAACATTATCTGCTGCAAAACTTGGAAGTTCCTCCGAAAGCAGTTCCTCATTGATATTCATAAAAGCTGGAAGGACGCGTTGAGCACCTCTCTGGATAATTCCGGTATATGCGTTAAGGAGGACTTCGCAGGTAGCTGCGGTGCCATCAAATAGCTCCCCGGGAGGGCAACCATTCGGATCTCGATAAAGAAGTTCATAACCAACCGTTTCACAGTTGGCATTGAGGATTGGTTGTCTTGCTAACAGAGTTTGCTCTAACACCTAGGCGCCTCATACAACAATCAATTAGATAGCAGTTTCGAACTAACTAACTGACATAGTAGCGGAATTAACAAGTATGACTAGTGGTTTAAAGTCTGATAGGCAAAAAAAACCGGGCATAAGCCCGGTTTTTTTTAGAAGGTTATCACTTACTTAGTGATCGCCTGAAGTTCAGCCATTGCTGCTTCGCGAGTTTCGTTTGCGATTGCAGTGAAAGCTTCGCCTTGACCTTTTAGAAGTTCGAATAGAGCTTTGTTAGCTTCCATGTTGAACTTGATTAGTTCTTCAGGAGTTTTTAGCTCTTTTGCTTTCTCAGCTTCGCCCTGGAAGAAAGAAGTTAGTTCTTCACCAGATTTTTTCTGCTGTTCGATAGATTTAGTGATCGCAGCAGCCTGAAGGTTCATCAGAGACTGAACGGCATCGAAAGATTTCTGGAAATCAACAGTATTAGTCATGATAGTTCTCTCTAAAAAATTAATTTGTTGCACTGCACAATATGAAGCTCATTGTAGCCTGATTTTTGATCAAGTCAACACTTTTTTGTGCGGTGCACAAAAAAGTTTTAGCTACATATTCCTAAACATAGAGTTCGGTTATGACAGAATGATGTCTGGACGTTAAGAGGACGAATTGGTCTAATTGGCGCTTTGAATTTTCTGGCTATAACGAGCAATTATCATGGCAGGCATAGAAACAATACTGACGCTATTTTTGCTAATAGGTTTAGGTTATATCGGTAAACGTACCGTTTTAGCAGAGCAATCCTTAGCTCCGCTCAACACCTTTGTGTACTACTTTGCTGTGCCTGCGTTGCTGTTTAATTCAGTCTATAAATTATCTTTGGATAGTTTGTTCCAGCCCCTTTATCTATTCGCTTTTCTCATCGCTGTTGTTGCAACTGCACTTACCGCTGCATTTGGGTGTGCGATTTTCTTTTCGGAGCGTAATAAAGAGGTACTCATCATTCGTGCGTTGAATGGTACTTTCTCTAACTATGCGTATATGGGCATTCCAATGGTATTTGGTTTGTTGGGAGAAGCCGCTTATGGAGCGATGATCAGTATTATCTTGTTGGGGAATGTTTTCCAGATCGGAGGCACACAATTCTTGATGGAGAGCCAGCGTCAAGAGGGGACGGGCCTTAAGCAATTTCTAGCTATTTTAGATAAATCATTGCTGCGTAGCCCTATCTTCTTATCCACATTCTTTGGCGTGTTAGTCTCAGCGTTTGCTATAGAGCTGCCTAATGTTTTGGCATCGACGTTGGATCTGCTAGCGCCAGCCACCGTGCCTGTGGCTCTGTTTTGTTTAGGTGCGAGTCTTGAGTTTAAAACCCTTAAGCAAAGTAAAGTTGAGCTATTCTGGCTGGTAATCGTTAAGCTCGTTATTCATCCATTGCTCACTTTAGTCATTTTCAAACTCGCAGGCGTTGAGGACCAGAACTGGCTGTTAGCTGCTGTGATTCTGGCTGCGTTGCCAACAGGGGCCTTAGCCCACGTTATGGCTATTCGCTATGATGTAAAAGAGAAAGAAACCTCCCTAACTGTCGTTCTATCAACCATGGCTGCGCTCGTTAGCGTATCCTGTTGGGTTAGCTTTTTGTTGTAAAGCATTTGGCAGAAATCAAGCAGCTTGTTGCACATCATGAATAAATAACATGATCTCTTCAGGCTGCTGCGGCTGATTAATTATCTCGACTACATGCTCTTTACGATCGTTCAGTAAGTCCAATACTTCAACAGCTAAAAAGTCACCATCTAGTTTAAAGCTTTTCATGGCATAGCCTTGCTCTGCGAGTAGGTCCATCAGCTTTAGTAGAACTAAGTTTTTGTTTCTATCTGAAATTCCAAATAAATATCCGTTGATGATCATCTGACTATCCTCATTTGAGACTGCTTTTGCGGAGCAGTTAAATTGCTTTATCTGCTGTCCATTTTCGTTTGATGCGACAGCGCTGTCTGTATAGGAATATGCATACAAATTTTCATACAGTGGTGTTTAGGGCAATTGAAGAGCTGATTCTTAACTAAACTTTATGGATGTTGTTTAGGTCTCTACTAAGTTGATAGGAGGGATAAATACAATGGCATTTACGTTTTATGCACAGCGTATCTTTGTTACTCGTTTCAATGCAGCGGTTGGTTTCTATTCTCAGGCTTTAGGGATAGAAGCAGAGTTTTTAGATGAAGATATGGGGTGGGCTGAATTTGAACTAGGTACGGCAAAAATAGCCCTAGAATTGGTCGATGCAGACTCAGAGGAAGCCAATGATTTGGTAGGGCGTTTTGTGGGGGTAACCTTACAAGTTGAAGATATTCAACAGGTGTATATGGAGATGACACAAAGGGGGATCGAGTTTGTTGCCCCTCCAGAGAAACAACCTTGGGGGGGAACGTTAGGGCACTTTAAGGATCTTGAAGGCAATATACTTTCAATTTTTAGTATGTAGTGTTTTGTCCTTCAGCTTAGATGGAAAGTACAAAACACTACATCAAGTAGCAGATTAATCTTCCTGCTCTAATGCTTCGCGCAGTTGGTTGATCACCTTGCTTGGCAAACGATTGATAATGATACGGCCATTATCTTCATCAAATTCTATATCTTTACTGCCATTTAGGTCGCCTAGGCTGCGCTTATTGAAATCTAAACTCCAGTTATCCGCTTTCACTTTGAGCTTCGCGAAGCGATTAATCGTGCTGGTATGAGGCTGAAATTCCTGACTAACATTGTACGGGCCTTTATTGGCAAATGTGCCAAAGGTGCCTGCTGCTGTTTCAGCTTGTTCTGGGGGAATGTAAGCATCAAACAGGTTTTCAATGTCGTTTAGATTAGCGGATTCTTTTTCTGTGCGTTGCTTGGATAGGTAGCTAACCACATCCTCGACCACTTCCTCTTTACGATCACTCATATTGTTTTGGTTACAGAAATCTCGTGCTGCACGAATCAATTCACCCGTTGATTTGCGTGAAGGGGTGACATCAGTACAACCAAACGCAGTAGAGAAGTAATGGGTGATTTCACCTTTCTCTTTACTGCCAATAAAGCTTAGGTAACTATCCTGCTTTTTTCGATAAGTGGTTAGGTTGATCCGTGCACCTTGATGAAGTTGATCAAGATTTATCTCCATCACCTCTGTTGGATGAAGATCATTATCAAAACCAATTCCTGCTTTATCTCGTACGAGCGCGATCAACATATATTCGTAACGGTCACTGGCATACATAGCAAACAGTACATATCCACCGTGGGCCGTATGGGCGGAAGGGTTGTTAATTGCAACTGCTAGCTGAGACATACTTTTTTCTGTTAACTCAACAAAGCTCTGCTCGTTACATTCAGCATTAACAAAGCTTTCGAAAGCCGAGATAAATGGATAGCCCTCTTCATTCTCATGATTGAACGATCCATGAGTCAGACTAGAGCGACGGCTGAAAGCAGAATTTAGTGTTTCGAATAGCTGGTTAGCGATCGGTTCAGTTGTCGGAATAACACCACCACGATCTGTAATACGCGCAGGCGCATCTTCAGATTCTTTAACTAGTTCTCGAATAGCTAGATGTTTTAATTCCATGAATGACCTCAGCAGCGTTGTCAAAAAAGCAGAGCAAGGATTGTATTTAAAACTTAGGGGAGATGCAGTATAAAGATGCCTCTAATCCAATGAATAAGGCTGAGCTCATGGCGCTTAAACCAACTATCCACAAAGTTTCTCTTAATTTAGTGGATATGAATCGGGATATTTATACGAGCGAAAAGCTGACAGTTGCTCTGCATCCATCTGAAACGGTTACGCGAATGATGGTGCGTATCCTCGCTTACGCGCTGAACTATGATCAAGACCTTGATTTCACCAAAGGCCTATCAACGGCTGATGAGCCTGATCTTTGGATTGTGCGCCCTGATAACTCTGTGAGTTGTTGGATAGAAGTTGGACAAGCTTCTCCTGAACGTATGCGTAAAGGCGTTAGTCGAGCGGAACAAGTACTGCTATATGCCTACGGTAGCGAAGTAGATATCTGGTGGGCTAAAAATGGTGAAGGCCTAAAAGCATTGCCTAAGACGCAGGTATTTCGATTCGATTCGGATCAAGTGAGCCAGTTAGAAGCATTGTGTGATCGCACAATGGAGCTGACAATTACACTGAGCGAAAACCAAATTTTCGTTACTGCTGAGGATAACCAAGTTGAGGTGGAGTTTAGTCAGCTTTCTTAAGGAAGTTGGCTTTAATAATCCACTTTTCCTCGATTCTTTTTGATCTGACCGCGCTGAGTTTTCTTATCAACGCGCTTGCGTTGTGAACTTCGTGTAGGTTTGGTTGCTCTTCTTGTTTTCTCTACAACCGTAGCGGCGTGGATAAGTTCCAGTAGCCTTTGTTTTGCATCCTCTTTATTACGCTCTTGGTCACGAGAGTTTTGTGCCTTGATTACAATCACACCTTCTTTTGTGATGCGTTGATCGCGATAGGCGAGTAGGCGCTCTTTGTAGAACTCAGGCAGGGAAGAGTTTTTGATATCAAAACGGAGATGGGTCGCACTGGAGACCTTATTAACGTTCTGACCGCCGCTACCTTGGGCGCGGATGGCATTGAACTCTAGCTCGTGCGGATAGATAAAAACGCGGTTGGATATCTGTAACATAAGCCTATTGTATCAATAGCTTTAAAGGGAATAAAAAAAATCTAAAAAGTTCTTACAGAGTTTGAATAACAGCTATATATGAACCATTCTTGATATACCATTCAACTTAACAGGGAGTGGGGATATGGATTCTCAATGCGACCACTGTAGACAGTTAATTGAATCATTAATTATCAGCGAACCCCATAAGTACCTTAACGTACTAAGAGCATCACCGAGTAGTAGCATCTATCGCTGTTCGCTGTGTAGCACTTTGTTTGAATTCACGGATCTTGATATTTACTTGTTAGATGTAGAACCGCTTAATTCGGAGATAACAGATCAAAAAGCATCCGCCTGTGCTTAACATGATACGCAGATAAAAGGGGCGGCCTAAAATAAGCTGCCCTTTTTATTTGAGTTAATCTTTCCAATCATCATCGTCAAATATTTCACGAAGATCCCTTTGAAGCTCCTTCTCCTCACGCATTGCCTCTAAACGACGGCGTTTAGCTGGATTTATGCTCTCTTTCTTATAAATGGTCGATAGCTCTTCAGACGCAGTTAACTCGTCTTCAAGTAAGGATTCATCAGACAGGGGCTGTTGATTAGATTCGCTATTTATGGGGCTTTGGTGACTCATATCTCTGCCTCAGGGATTAACAAATCGATCTTTATATAGCCTGAGTATGGTACAGATTTGAAAATTGGAAAGGATTTATCCTGAATATGTTAGCTAAAGCCTAAAAGGAGAAAAAAGTCGGGTAAAAAATACCCGACAAAGCACTTTGGGTGTGGTGAAGCAAAGAAAGGTTCTGGCAACAACTAGATGTTATTGCCAGCGAATAACGAGATACAAGGAGTGGATGCCGACCTCGTTAAAGGAGTTGTTCAAGCGACTAGAAACAAAGCGCCAAATAGTGCGATACCTGTTCCGGCCCAAGCATTTAGTTTTGGAATGGTACGGTTGATCTGATCAGCTAGCGTTTTGCCTGCCCAAAATAGCAGCGCGGTACTCAACATAAAGCCTAATGCAAAAGCTTCGACACCGGCAGATCCTAATTCGGCACCATGAGCTGAACCGTGGTAGATCGTGAACAGTGTAATCAGTGGTAAGGCTACAATACTTTTTAGATTAATCACTTTGGACACCATGAGTCCCAATACTAATACGGAAACCGCGATGCCTGTTTCGATTGCAGGTAACATCAGGCCGTTTAGCGCTAGGAAAAAGCCAACTAATAGCATGCTGAAAAGCGTAAAAGGCACTAAGCGATTATCTTTTAGGTGCTGTTGACCCGCCCAGAAACCTACTGCCAACAGTGCTAGAAGGTGGTCGATCCCAGTTAATGGATGTAATAAGCCAGAGATCAAACTGGATTCCATTAATAGATTACTGTGAGCAAAAGCTGATGGGGCAATCAATGAACCAGCGATTAGGGCTAGACTTGGTTTAAATCGGGTGGAAATTGTCCTCATTAGACTATCCTTTTTAATTGTTATGGATGAGGAGAGACTGTGGATACTTACTCTCGTTTCTTAGGTAATAGCAACTGAAGTGCCAAGTTTGAGAATAAAGGGTGATTGAGCAAAGAGCCCGTAACAAGCCCAATTGAGCGCGATCTAAGGGTCTGATGAAATGGATGCTGGTTTATCAAAAGCCCATCTAGATAGCAAATACGTATAAAGCTGGAAACTTAGTATCCAGTTAGCATTTACTAGAAAAATTGATCTCACTCATAAGTAGTGGAATTACTATTTGTTATAAGACCTTGGTATATAGTTTTTGTTTTGCTGCAGTGCAAAAAGGAGTACACTGCAATCTATCCGTTTACGAGGGATTATTGGCGTGTCTACAAAATATCTTAAACGCTTTTTTAAACCAGCATCCATCGCTGTATTTGGTGCATCTGCCCGCGAAAATAGTATGGGCGGGGTGGTTCTTCAAAACTTACAAGAAAGCGGCTTTAAGGGTTCGTTATACGCGGTAAACTCTCAAGGGTATGAGTCAGTTCATGGCGTTAAATGTTACAGCCAACTGAATCAACTACCTGAAATGCCCGAGTTAGCCATTATCTGTTCCCCCCCGGAAACTGTGGCAGATATCATTCGTGCACTTGGCGCGAGTATGGTGAAGGCTGCCATGATCTTAACCGGTGGTCTTTCCATTGAAGATGAAAATCATCAAACTTTGCGTGATCAAGTCAGACAAGCGGCTAAGCCTTATGGTATCCGAATATTAGGGCCGGATTGTATGGGGATGTTGGTTCCCGGCCACAATATGAATGCCAGCTATTCCCATGTGAATATCCTAAAAGGTAAGGTCGCTTATGTGGGGCAGTCCGGTATTTTAGGCACGGCTATGATTGATTGGGCTACCGGTCAAGAGATCGGCTTTTCTCATTTTCTTACCTTGGGCGGTGGCGCTGATGTCGATCTGCCTTCGGTGATTGATTATCTCGCACAAGATCCTTATACCCATGCAATTCTATTACAGCTAAATCGAGTAGACGGCTCTGCGAGGGATTTTCTTTCGGCGGTTCGTTCTGCATCGCGAAACAAGCTCGTGCTGGTACTTAAAAACGATACCTTCAGTGGCGAAAAATCGGGTACAGAGCTCGCTCCAGGTATCTACGATGATGATCAGGTGTATGATGCTGCGCTGCGTCGGGCTGGTGTGGTGCGTGTTGAAACCTCCGATGAGTTATTTAACGCTTTAGAAACCCTAACGCATATGAAACGTATGCGTGGTGAGCGATTGGCCATTGTATCTAATGGCACGGGGCCTAACGCCTTAGCGACAGAGCACCTTTTGAATAAAAAAGGCCAGTTGGCACATTTAACCGAAGAAACGGTTGAGGCATTAGCGGAAATCCTGCCTCCTCATTGGGATAGATCTAACCCTGTAGATTTGAATGCAGACGCCGATCCAGCGCGTTTTGCTGAAGCGGTACGCCTACTTACCAAAGATAAAAATGTCGATGCAGTACTAATGGTACATGCACCGACACGCTTAGCTCCTGGTGTTGAAACGGCAGAGCAGGTGATTCAAGTTGCCAAGAAAACTCCGCGTAATGTCTTAACCTGCTTTATGGGTCGAGCAACAGCGATAGAAGCGCGTAACCGTTGTAACGCAGCAGGCCTTTCGACTTTCTTAACTCCTGAAGAGTCTATTGATGCCTTTATGTATATGGTGGAATTTCGCCGTAACCAAGAAGTGATGCGGCAAACACCACCGCCTTATATAGAGCAAAATACACCAAATCACATTAAGGCCAGAGATCTAATTCAAAATGCGTTGGCGGAAAACCGGGATTATCTGCAACATAAAGAAGCCTGTGCGTTATTAGATCTCTACGATATCCCAGTTTCGAATACGTACTACAGCGATAATATTAATGATGTCGTGAAACTGGCGAGGAACATTGAAAACTCTGTCAGAGTTAAAGCGCTACACACAGATAACGTTTACCCGTTTAGTTACGATGAGCAGGGTAGTCTACGTTGGAAAGATATTGCCCAAGACCTCTATTCAGCCTCAGAGATAGAACATGCGACTACTCAACTCTCTTATCGAGTAGGTGAGAGCTATGGCCCAGAGCAACAGATGGGTTTCTGTATTCAGCAGATGAAGCGTGGTTTCCAATCTCTGCAGATCAATGTAGGTATCACACGAGATCCTACCTTTGGTCCAGTGATTGTATTTGGTGCGGGTGGGCATACGGTTGATGTACTCTCTGATCGTCATGTGATGTTGCCTCCGTTGAATATGGCATTGGCACATCAGTTAATTCGCCAGTCACGCATTTGCAAAATTCTCGAAGAAAACAGCTATCGTCCTGAGCAAGATATGAAGCAGTTGTGCAAATTGCTGCTGAATCTTTCTGAGATGGTGGTCGATCTACCGAACCTTAAATGCCTAGAGATCAATCCGCTATTGGTTAATAAAGCAGGTCTGTTGGCGACAGATGTTTCGGTATCGATTACTGCTGATGAAGCTGATCTATCGATCTCTCCTTATCCTGAACATCTCACTGAAGAGATTACTCTTAAACGCTCTGGCCGCAAGGCGATTATGCGTGCGATTCGTGGTGAAGATGAACCGAATCATCTCGAGTTCTATAATAAACTCAGCCCGCAATCGATCCGCCTAAGGTACTTCTACAGTCGTGGTGTACCAACCCATCAGGAACTGGCGAACTGGACTCAGATTGATTACGACCGAGAAATGGCATTTATTATTTCCGTTCCACGTGAAGGTTCTAAAGAGATGGAAACTTTAGGTGTCGTAAGAGCGGTGACCGATGCCGATAACGTTCGAGCTGAATTTAGCGTCGTGATTCGCGATGATCTACAAGGCGAAGGTCTGGGCGTCGCCTTAATGAGCAAGATTGTTGATTACTGCCGTAGCCGAGGAACGTTGCAGATTATTGGATCGACACTGCCGAACAACAAAGGTATGCAAAACTTGGCTAAGAAGCTGGGTTTTGAGAACAGCTTTAATGTCGAAGAAGACGTAGTCGATATGAAAATGATGCTAAATACGCCAAAAGAAGATTGGCAGCGAATGCGCCTTCAGTTGCCTCATTAATGAGATGTTAGGGCGTACTAAGTAAGAAGACCACGAAACTGTGATGGGGTTCAGAAAAGCATTTATGCTAGATGCGTAACATAGATAGTCAGAGCTCCTAGTAAGACAGAGACAAGCATTGCCGGTACTGTTCGTATTGATAAGGATTTGTCACCGGCAAATACAACGATCATCATCTTCACTAAGCTATTCACTGTAGCCGCAATAAATATACCTGCTAAAGCCGTGCTTATCTCTATTGATTCAGGTGTCTGACGGCCAAGCGTCAGCGTGATTGGATCTACATCAGTTAAACCAGCGATTGCTGATAAAAGTAGTGTACCTGTATCTCCAAACCATTCTGTTAACGCTTTAGAAAGCACCATTACCATCATCAAGAAAAACCCAAAGATGACTGCTGAACTAAGCGCTAGAGGATTTCGTTGAGTTTCGACGCTGTTAGTTTCCCCGTCACTGTACTTAAACCAAATCCACAGCGCAGGTAGATAGAAGCCAGCCATCATGATGATCATAGAGGGCCATAGTTGATATGTTAGTGGTGCATTGATAACCAGCAATACCATCAGAATTCTTGGAAACATTGTCCCACAGCTAAATAGAATTCCGCTTGCTAATAGAGGGCATAGGGCGCGTTGTTCCCGTGAGAGGTTTGAGAACTGGATTGTTAATGCTGTTGAAGAACTTAAACCTGCAAAAACGGACGTGAACATAATGCCGCGTCGAGCTCCTCCAATACGGATTGCAAAATAGCCCAGAAAAGAAATGCTGGCAATCAGTACAACGAGCCACCAAATCTCATACGGATTAATGGCATTCCATGGGCCGTAATCTTTATCTGGTAGGATCGGCAGCAAAACAATTGAGATTAATAACAGTCTCAAGCCTGCATCTAGTTCATACTCTTCAAGCTTTTGAAGTGCTGAATGAAGCTCGGGCTTACCATCAAGGATCAACGCTACGATAACAGCTGCGGCTGAGGCAATAACTGGCTCACCAGACACTGCAAGCGCTCCAAGAGTATAGGTAATCAATAGGCCAACAATGCCTGTGATACTAACGGTGTTGCTTTCCTTATGACGGATACTAAAGGCTACAGCGAGAATAATGATCAGTGGAATCAGGCCGAAGCCTAATAGCCAATTTGAATAGTCTTTGGCAAGTGCCGCACACAATCCACCATACAGTCCTGTCAAAGCAAAGGTACGAATACCTGCAATACGACTTCCCTCAGAACGATGGCGTTGTGACCAACCTCGTTCAATGCCTATGATCATGCCTAAAGCCAAGGCGATAAGAAGTGACCAGAATAGATTGATTGGTGTAGAGAAAAACGAAACATCCATGTTTTAATACTGAGACAATTTTCGCCTTATCGCCAGTTATCAGGGGGTTGTTTTAATGAGCTAAGACCCTATCGTAGGAAGATAGTTGGGGACAGAATAAAATAATCACTGAATCCATTTAGCCTTATGGAGTTTTCTTGATGTCTAAAGCTTATAACATTGTGAATATTGTCAAAATTTACGATAAGAAGAAGTTCTATGAGTATGTGGTAGGTCACGTCCCAACATTGGAAAAATTTGGCGGTAAGTTTCTAGTTAAAGGGGACTTTGGCGAGGTGTTAGAAGGTAGCTGGGATAGCAATCTGATTGTTATTCAGGAATTCCCATCAGTGGAGTTATTTAAAGCTTGGTATGACTCTGATGAATATCAGCCTTGGCGAGAATTAAGACAGTCGTGCGCTGAGGTGAATGTAATCTTGACTCAAGGTTGTTCCGACTAAGCACTTTTCTTTGTTGTTTTAGAAAGCACTAGATCCGGCCAGTTGGGAGCTGACCGGACCAAGTTATACCATCACACAATAAATTTAGAAACGTCCTCGCGCATCTGATGTGCTTGAGTTTCAAGACATTCGCAGTTTCTACAGCTCTCACAAGAGTCAGACAGTAGTTGTTCAGCAGATGAGGATATACGTTGTGTTGCATCCTCTACGCCTTTTACTGTGTACATCTGTTCCTCGGTTGCACCTGCAATTTGAATCACCATCTCGCGTATCTTATCCATGGCCTCTTTATTGGATTGCATGGTGGCGTTTGCTGCGCCAATGGAGTTGTTCATCGTTTCGCTGAGCTTCAAGCTACTTTGCATAGCTACTTCAGATTCTGTGACATGTTGTTGTAGGGTTTCGATCATTGATTCGATCTCTACCGTGCTGCTTTGGGTGCGCTGAGCGAGGGTTCTAACTTCGTCGGCAACCACAGCAAAGCCTCTGCCTTTATCACCTGCTCGAGCGGCCTCAATAGCAGCGTTTAAGGCGAGTAAGTTAGTTTGTTCTGTAATATCTCTGATCACACCAATCACATTGTCTATCTTAGTACTGGACTGGCTGAGGGAGTGCATTAGATCGCTACTGCGGCTGATATTATTGGTGAGCTTTTCCATCTGCTGGTGGGTTTCAGCCATGATTTGACTACCTTCATTCATCTGCTGATCAGCACTGCTAACACTGTCTTGTACTTGGGTACTGCTCGATGCAATTAGTTCAACTGCAGTAACGAGTTCCTGCACTGCTTGATTCACTGCGATTGTATTGTTGCGCTGTTCCTCTATGGCAGTTTGGGAGCGTTTACTCAGTTCCACCGAATGATGTGCACTGCTTTCTACTGTTTCACCTTTTTCCTTTATCTCGCGTACAAGTCCTGCGGTAGTATCAATAAAGTCATTGACCGAATGGGCGAGTTCGGTTACTTCATCTTCACCCGGTAGGTCTAAATGTTGAGTTAGATCACCGCCGCCATGGCTGATATTAGACATCTTGGAGTTAGCGGTTTGTAAGCGATTAAGCACGCGGAAAGTTTGCCACAAAAGTAAACCGGCGATAACGATAGTAAGTGCTGTTGCCATACCGACACCTTGCATTCGGGAGGTAGACAAAGCACTCGAGATAGCGCCTTCTAGATCGGTGTATATACCACCAAAGATAGACTCTACTTCATGGATACTGCTACGTAGCTCACCTCTTAGCCCAGAGCTTTGGTCTAAGCCGCGTTGTTGCAACGCTTCGGCTAATGCATGGGCGGTATCCTCAAAGGTTTTTACACTATCAGCAGCAGGCAAGTTTACTTGTTGCATATAGTTGTGGGTATTTTTGAGGCTTTCTCGAAGCAGAGTTTTAGAATTGAGGTCATAGCTGTTTTGGAAGTCGTTTTCTAACAAGATTAGGTGCAATATCTTAGAGATTGCCAGGCTATCCCCAGTGTTAGCTACTTTTTGATGGAGTGTTCTTTCAGCCTGATTAAAGGCTCCACGTAAGCCGCTGTCTTTATCAAGGCCAATTTTCTTATCTAGTTCTACCAGTGCGATCAGTTTTTGTTGGTAAATATCCAGTTGATGTTGTGCTGTGCCTAAGTCTTTTTGAACTTCTGGGGCATAGGTTAATTGCGATGCAAGTGAGTCGATATTGTCCCGCATAAGGGCGATACGTTTTTCAAACTTATCCACGTATTTGAGTTGTTTGCGTAAGAGAAAGTCTTTCTCATGTCGACGTAGCATCAACATATCGTTGGTGAGCCCCTTGGCGACAGCGTATTGCTGACCCAAACCAGAAATTCGGCTACTGGTTTGCCAAAGCATCCAAGTCATAGCAGCCATGGCCACAATGACCAGTAGGGAAACAAGAATAAAAGCGCGGCGGATGGACATAACTACCTCCTTGTCGTCAGCTTACTTCCATGTCACAAAACTGTAATGAAATTGAATATAGTCAGAGAATTGGGAAGTTGCCAAAAAATTGTAGGAGTATTTTTGTAGAGGGCTAGCTTCTTCATCTTATCTAGACATGCGTAGGTTTTTTTAAGAAGGCAGGATCATAATGATCTGGGGTAGACCAGTGTTTACCACTGATTTGGAAGTGTTTGGCTAATTTATCAATCCCGAGATTTTCGAGGGTAAAACCAAGTTTTGTCCATAGCAGGGACAGGTGGTGTTCTGTTTTATGGTCCCGTTTACCGCAATCATCTAACAGACGCATATAGACTGCGGTCTCACGTGCTGCCGTAATAACATTTCTAAGGGCTACGATTGATTCTTGCTTTCGCGCTTCGTTGGCACGGTAGAGATTAGCAAGCCACTAAGTCGCGTGGTTAAAAAATCAGAAAGGGCTTTTTCCAGTAGTAATTCCATAAATGCTAAAGCATTTTCAATCCGTTGGCTGGAAAGTTTAGGTTGACTTGGAGTGTGGCAAAAGCAAGAAAATACTGTTGGGAGTAGAGTAGTGGTGGAATAAAAAAGGCCGCTAAGCGGCCTTTATTTTATAGAGAAGCACAGAACATCTCATGCAGGGTGTGAATGATCCGTTTCGCAGTGTCCCCCTGTAGGGAATAATAGATGGTTTGTGATTCCCGACGGGTTTTCACTAGTCCATCTTTCCTTAGTACTGCCAGGTGCTGGGATAAAGCAGACTGGCTTAAATCTAGGCAATTATTCAGTTCAGTAACTGAAAGTTCCTTTCCATCCAGATAGCATAGGATGAGTAGTCGACTTTCATTGCCTAGCGCTTTCATTAATTTTGCAGCCTTGCCGGCATTGGTTCTCATAAGTTCCAATGTTTCCGGATCTAAGGTCGCGTTGTTGGTCTCGTTCAAGTTAACACTCCGAAGCGCTGTATTGTTTTTATCTATGGGCTCACAACGGATCAGTCTACGAACTCTTCGGTTCATTTGTTTGACTTAATCCAGACTTCATCCCCAATTTGCAGCTTCTGTCGATTTTTTATATCAACTTATAGTTATAGATAGTGCATTTTTTATAACAGGGTCAATGATACCTCAGATCCACTTATATTCGCAATTTGACTATTATTTCTTTTATATATTAGAATTATCTAATATTCTTTGATTTTGGTTGAATTGAGAGGAAAAATGAGGAGAAAATCTAGCTGGTTGGTCTTACCAATGCAGAGGTCTAAGTTTGTTTTTGGGTTGATCTTAGCGCTTGTTTTTACAGCGCTTTTACCAATTTCAAATATTAAAATTGATACAGACCCAGAGAATATGCTGCCTCACGACCAGGTTGATCGTATGTTCCATGATCAAGTGAAGCTGCGTTTTGGCTTACATGACATGATTGTGGTTGGGATCGTGAACTCCCTACAGGAAAAAGGGGTTTATAACCCTGAAACACTTTTGATGCTGTATGAAATCTCAACATTAGTTGATTCTATGAAAGGAGTGATTCGCCAAGATTTAATGGCATTAAACACGGTTGATAACATCAGCCAGTCATTTGAGCAGGATGGAGCTATCTTGTTTGAATGGATGATGAAAACCGCCCCTTCAACTCAACTTGAAGCAAACAAAATTCAAGCCGCTGTTGAGCGTCTACCTCTGTTAAAAAATACGTTGGTTTCAGCAGATGCTAAAGCTGCGGCTATCTATATTCCGATCATAAATAAGTCAGAAAGCTACCGTTTAGCGAATGAAATTCAAACGGTTATTGATGGTTTAAAACTGAAGTATCCAGAATCAGGTAACGAATTCCATATTGCAGGTTTGCCCGTTGCAGAAGATACCTTTGGTGTTGAGATGTTTATCCAGATGGCTATTTCTGCACCCTTAGCCGGTTTAATGATTTTTGTGTTGATGTGGTTTTCCTTCCGTTCCTTACTGCTAATTACTGCACCTATGTTGGTAGCCATGGCAACAGTTATTGTGACTATGGGCGCATTGATAGGGCAGGGTTATACCGTACATATCATGAGTTCGATGATCCCTATCTTTTTGATGCCTATAGCAGTTGTCGATTCGGTTCACTTGCTCTCGGAATTTTCGGATCGATACAAGCCAGGTGATGATCCAAAACAGGCTTTAGGGGAGGTGTTAGGTCATCTGTTTACACCGATGTTATACACATCGATTACATCCGCAGTAGGTTTTGCTTCGTTGGCGTTAACTCCGATCCCTCCTGTGCAGATTTTTGGTTTGCATGTGGCGTTTGGCATCATGTTGGCCTTTGTTCTGACGGTTGTGCTTGTACCTTCGTTTATCGTGAGTATTTCGCCAGAGCGATTGCAGGCGCTTAAAGATCATTCGATTACAGAGGTTTCTTCTCAGAAACTAAGTTGTCTACTTGGGACGGTGGGGCGCTTCTCAATTAATCGCTCTAAAGGGATCATTACCGCTTTTTTTATTATTTCAATCATCTCTGTGTATGGTGTTAGCTCCATTCAAATCAACGATAACCCTGTACGTTGGTTTAAAGATGATCACCGATTGCGAGTAGCGGATCAGGTGATGAATGCACATTTTGCAGGAACCTATAATGCCTACATTGTCCTAGATAAAGCTCCTGAGAAACTAGGTGAATCTTTTTGGATGGAGCTGCTTAAGCATCCATTACCTACTTCAGTATCGCAGAAAGTTTCTCAGTTTCGTGAAGAGACTGAGGGTTTCTCGCGTAGTGAACGCTTACGGATACTGGCGCTCAAATTTGATGATCTTTCTTTTGAGGATCCTGAGAATGAGACAGTATGGTTGAGCTTGCTGGATGAGGTGGAGTCTACACAGCAAGAGGCAAAGTATTTTCTCTCACCTGAAGGTTTAGCGTATCTAGATCAGCTACAGAGTTACCTAGATCAATCTGAACTTGTGGGTAAAACTAGCTCTCTAGGCACCTTACTTAAAACGGTTAATCGTGAATTACGAGGCGGGGCTGATGATCAGTTTATATTGCCTTCAGATGCTTCTGCTGCCGCTCAAACGGTTCTGAGTTTTCAATCTTCTCATCGCCCTGATGACCTTTGGCATATGGTTACACCTGAGTACGATGCCACTTTACTGTGGCTGCAGCTCAGAAGCGGTGATAACCAAGATATGAGTCAAGTAATTGAGCTGGTTGATCGATTTGTGTCTGAAAAACCTCTACCGCAAGGTGTTCAAATGAATTGGGCGGGGCTGACCTACATTAACGTCGTTTGGCAAGAACAGATGGTAAATGGCATGTTGAACAGTTTGATCAGCGCGTTCTTGATGGTGTTACTGATAATGGTGATTCTGTTCCGTTCAATCAAGATTGGTTTACTCGCCATGCTGCCCCTTACGGTCACCATCTTGTTTATCTATGGCCTAATCGGTTTTGTCGACAAGGACTATGACATGCCCATCGCCGTTCTTTCAACGTTAACCTTAGGCTTGTCAGTCGATTTCGCTATCCATTTCTTGGAGCGCTGCCGTGCTATTTATCGACGTACGGGCAACTGGCCAAAAACAGTTAATGAAGTTTATCAAGGGCCTGCTAGAGCGATTAGTCGCAATGCAATAGTGGTTGCAGTCGGTTTTACCCCCTTACTTTTTGCACCGTTAGTGCCTTACATCACAGTTGGATTTTTCTTGGCGTTAATCATGAGTATCTCTGCGATTGTCACAGTGATTTTACTGCCTGCCGTGATCCACTTGATTAGAAACAAAGCCTCACTTTTTGGTGAACCAAAGAGCAGCGCATTCACAGAGGAAAAGCAAAATGTATAAACCTAACTTTTTAAAAACAACGCTCTTTGGGGCTTTGGTAAGTGTGTTGGCGACTAATGTGACCAACACGCTGGCCGCGGATTTAACGGATGCAAACGAGATTGTTGCAAAGGCAAATTTGACTGCCTATTACGCCGGGGATGATGGTCGATCTGAAGCTAGGATGTTAATAAAAGATAGCCAAGGGCGCGTACAAAAACGTCAGTTTACGATTTTAAGAAGAGATCGAGAAGATGGCGGTCAGCAGGATTTTCTGGTTGTCTTTAGCCGTCCATCAGATGTGAGAAATACAGCGTTTTTAGTTGCTAAAACGCCCGGTAAGGATGATGACCGTTGGTTATATCTTCCCGGTTTAGATCTGGTTAAACGTATTTCAGCTGGTGATAAACGAACTAGCTTTGTTGGCTCACATTTCTTTTATGAGGATGTATCTGGACGTGGTATCGAAGAAGATACCCATCAATTGATCGAAACAGGTGAAAGCTTCTATCAAATTAAAAGCACGCCTATAAAAGCTGCAGAGGTTGAGTTTAGTAGTTATTCCACATGGATTAATAAACAAAACTATCTGCCGCAAAAAATTGAATATCTCGACGATAACGGCCAACTCTATCGCCGCATTGAGGTCATCAAAAGCGACGTGATTCAAGGCAATATCACCGTAATCCAATCTAAGGCGATGGATCTGCGTAGTGGCGCTGAAACGACGATGGAGTTCCGTTATCAGGCCTATGATTTGGGTATGGAACAAGCGGTATTTTCAGAACGTTCATTACGTAAGCCGCCTCGCCAGTGGTTTCGGAGGCAGTGATGTTTCGAGCAAGCTTATTTTTATCAGGCCTGATAGCCGTTAGTTTTGTAGTTCAAGCTGATGACTGGGAGCAGAACGATTGGGACGAAGAGGCGAGAGAAGCCCTTCAGTGGCACGGATTTATCGAAATGGGGGCAGGTGGGCGATTCAGTAATGATCCTGTTTTAGACGAAGATAAAACCCTTGCCGAACTTCGAGGACGGGTAGAAACAGAATACTTCTCGAACGATAACCGTTATAGCTTCAAAGCCGATTTCTTCACTGACGGGGTGGAAGGATCGACTCAATTGAATTTAAGAGAAGCACTGATAGATCTGCAACTTAGTGATTCGTTGGATCTGCGTTTGGGGAATCAGGTATTAACTTGGGGAACGGGGGATTTGTTGTTCCTGAATGATCTATTTGCAAAGGATTGGCAGTCATTCTTTTCTGGGCGCGATGATGAATACTTAAAAGCACCATCGACCAGTATCAAACTTGCGTACTATGGCAATAAATCGAATCTTGATCTGGTGTGGACGCCTGTTTTTACTAATGATCAATTTATTAAAGGTGAACGGTTTTCCTATTTCTCACCTTTGGTAGGTGAGCAAGTAGCATCACCGCAAAATACGTTGGTTCCGGGTTATCCCAAAGAAAGCGTTTCAAATGGTGAATTCGCGGCGCGTTTCTATGGAAATACGCAATGGGGAGCGAGTAATACTGAATGGGCTTTATATGCCTATAGAGGTTTTTGGAAACAACCCAATGCACTTAATACCCAAGGCCAAGTCTATTTCTCGCCATTAAAAGCTGTTGGGGTAAGCTTGAGAGCCAATATTGGGAAGGGCATAGGGCACAGTGAAATTGCTTGGTATAAGGGTGAAGACGACCAAGGATCAAATCCGCTGCTACCCAATAACCAAGTGCGCTTTCTAGCCGGATATGAGCAGGAGCTATTACCGAATTTTACAGTAGGGTTGCGGTATTATCTTGAACACACACAAGATTATGCCGCGCTGATCGCTAATGATGGCAACTCACCTTATCGACCAGATAAGAACCGCGAACTATGGACGCTGCGCCTAAATTATCGGGCTTTACAGGATAACCTAACACTCAGTTGGTTTAGTTTTTATTCACCGACAGACGATGACTACTACCATCGACCCTCGGCAAAATATCGTTTCAGTGATGAGTTAAAATTGATCGTCGGCGCGAATCTTTTTGGCGGCCAAGAAGTACATACCTTCTTCGGTCAGTTTGAAAATGGATCTAATCTTTATGCAAGGATCAGGTGGGGTTATTAATGCCAAATCAGTTATGATCATTTTTCCTAGAAGCTATGGTTATTTCGAAAAGCGAAATGAAAAAATCAGATAAAAAACTAGAAAAAACACTCCGTGAAACGCTGACCGACGTTTGTGATATTGCGCTAGAGTCAGTACCTGGCTTCTGTTGGATCACTCATAGAGTGGACTTTTCTCGTTACCCTGAATCCCTAAAGGTTGTTGCTGTTTTTGATGATGAATCACTTCTAACGCTTGCTAGAAATGCCCATGAGGATCAGTTTTTAAAAAGTTTAATCACTGAGAAACTGGCTCAAGCGGGTGTAAAGCTCAATAAACCCACCCAACAGATTATTTTTGATTCAGAAGAAGCCTGTGAAGAAGTTTGTGGCGGAGATTGGAACTTAAGGTTAAATCGTTATTAACCCTTCTTTCTCATTATTGCTAAACCAAAGCCGGCATTTTCACGTATGACCCCCGATTACTTGGTTGGAGCTTGCTATGTCTAGTCCAGACGAATGTGTCTGTTTTGTCGTTGTATCTGATCAAACGGTTCTGTTTGAGCGCCGAAATGATAATGTTCTAGATAATTCATACAGAATAAATATACCTGGTGGTCATATCGAGCAAGGTGAATCCCAAGAGCAAGCTTTATTCAGAGAGATAAAGGAAGAATTGGGTATTATACCCTTATCTTATAGGTTCTTAGGTTCTCAGGATTTTGAGCTAACAGCGAATCAGTTGCTGCATTACTATTTGATCACTAAATGGGAAGGCGAAGTACAAGCGCTGGAGGGGCAAAATTTGCAATGGTTAAAGCCTTGTAAGGTAGTTGGAATAAATTCAGTGGATCAAAAAATTCTCGAGATTGCGGGTCTTTGGAAAGTGAGTATCTAACTTTAAGTTCTTCAAGGAAGGTAAATTGCTTTATCTTGAAGGTGGGGAGGTAATTGGATATTCCATTTTTTTAATTGCGAGCGACTGAAAACAAACTGACCTTGATAGTTTAAAGCGGGTTCTGATCTTTTATCATATTTTTTCTGTAGTACTCTTAACGCAATGGCTGCAGCAGCTTTACCCTGAGAATAACCGTCTAACACGAGTCCACCAATCGCCATACCTTGACCGACTGAGAACTCCCAAAATGCGAAAACGGGAAGTGCGGAGTTTTTTGAAGTCCAGCTAATTATGTTTTTAGAGGGAACATGCACCCCTTTAACATTAGTAATTGTGTGATATAGACCAAGAATAATGGCATCGAATTTTTGACCTGGAGCTTGCAGAATAGCTTTCTGCCATTGATTTTGTTCAGGGATAAATTTTACATGTACTGTTGCTGATCCAATTTTAAGTTTGCTTTTGCCCTGAAAGACCTCTTTTGCAATCGTTTTTGAGGTGGTGCTGGTATCGAAGAGAATTAAAACCTTTTCCATCGGCTTTTCTGTCATTTCTTGTAAGTACATAACAGAGCGTTTCATCAGAGGGCGTTCTAGAACCCCAGATATGTGTTTCGGCAGGAAGGCATATTCAAAATAGTTACGGGGATTATTGTTAATACCCAAATAGACAACTGGCGTCTGTTTTTTAGCGAACTTAGGCCCTAAAAATTTCAATGCATTGTCATCACCTAGAATGACTAAGTCTGGCTCACTCTGTAGATATCTTGTCCATGCTATTTCAGCCTGTTTCGGGTGAAGATTTGAAGGTAGCCGCTTGGTATCCATTTCAAAGAATTTTATGACGGCGTAATCTTCAAGTGTATCTTGGATGGCGCGTCGATAGTCCGCATCCCACTTAAAAGATGCGTGATAGCTCTCAATCACTAGTATCTGCTTTTTCCCACCAGCCAAAGTTTGTGAGGGATAAAGTGAAAACAGAAGGAGCATCGTAGAGAGCAGGTAAGACAGCTTAACTATTATTGCCAAAGCAATATCTTCCTTAATCGTTGCTAGTCAGTATACGAAGTGAAGTATAGGAGGGATTATGATGCAGTGCTTGAATGTAAGGGTAATAGCAGGAAGGTAACATCAAACTTTTGGTATTAACTTCGGTAAAAAATACCGGTTAGAAGATGCTTAGATAAGATTGAGAAATCAATGTTTCTCTTAGTTATGGTTTCTCTTGGAGGAAGTGTGGGGCTATGTACTTAATACTGGTAGGCAATGCCTACCAGTATTAACACAGAATGGCTTAAGCACGTTTCACAAATTTAGCTGTCACCATCATATCGCCAGCACCATCCACTTTGCAGTCAAGCTCGTGATCTTTACCTTCAACGATACGCTTGATTACTGCTTTTGTTCCGATCTTTAAGACTATGGAGCTGCCCTTAACCTTAAGGTCTTTGATTAAAGTCACCTTATCGCCATCAGCTAACTGTGTGCCATTGGAGTCTTTAACAACAAAGACTTCCTCTTCAGCATCAACTTCAGAAGGGTTCCATTCATGAGCGCATTCAGGGCAGATCAATAGTTCTTGATCTTGGTAAACAAATTCAGAATTACACTCTGGGCAAGGTGGTAAAGGCATACTTTCTACTTCTTTAAATTAGTTGAGCGTGAATGGTAATAGTTATAAGAAAACTAAGCGAGCGATTTGCACCGCTTAAATTGTGAGAGTGAGTAGTAAATTGAGATGGGTCGGGTTTTTAGCAGGCTTGTTTTACAGAGAGATTGTGACAATAAGTAGCAAAGCCATTAAGACGTGCTTTAACTTTCAAACTAAAATACCAGCCTAAAAGCCTGCCTGTTCTCCACGGAGAAGCCCACTATTTGGGCTTTAATGAATATTTAAAAGTGATTTGGGTTGTAGCATATGGTAACGCTTTTAAAAGTCAGCTTCCTCAGAAGCTATGATCTGCCTAGAAAACTAGGGGCTTGCCAGACCTTCGATCATTCTTATAGCGGCGACCTTCACTTAAGTACCGATGTTACTCTTGTTGGCTATATTCATTAATTCAACATGCTCAGGAAACGGATCCTATTCATAACGCACATCGTACGTAGCCTTACGTTATCCCTTATACTTCTTCTATAAAGGGCAATTGCTTTCCTTTAAACGGCAGGGTTTCTCCTTAGAAATCAAAGTAGAGAAGAGTTATTACTAAGTTGGCACAGACTGAATCGCTGATCCTAGGGCGTGTAATGCTTTAAACTTAATATATTTAATAATTGGCATGTTAGTTGCTTTGATGTTTTTTGCATACATTTTAATTGGGCAAGGAAATCATCATGCAAGTTAACCAAACTTCTCACGCAGCTCAGGTTTATCAAACCCAAAATAAAGGATCAGTTAACACGTCTCATGGCACAGGTAATAGTATTGAAACTGCGAATGGTGATGTGCATCTGAGCAAAGAAGCGCGTAATGCAGAAAGTGCTTTGAACAGCATTGCGAATAAATATGATGTCACTAATATTTCTACACGCGAACGCGGAGCCATGGTGAATGACCTACAAGAAAAGGGTCTTATTTCTAATTTGGATGCTATGAGAATGGCTGCACCTTTTAGCATAAATGAGAATTTAGATACTAAAAGAGATTGGCTGAAAATAAGTAAAGACGCTTTAGAATTTGCAGAACAACATGGTCAATCTCCAAAAGAGATTGAATCGATGAAAAGAAACATATCTATGTTAGAGCAGCTTTTAGAACTGAGAGATAAATAGCGATTATTTATCTGCAGTGACAAAGGAGAGCTAGGCTCTCCTTTAGCGGGTTAATCCCCGCCACCACCGGAATCACCACCACAACTTCCTCCATCAGATCCTGACGAAGAAAAATCAAGGTCAATGCCCCAGCCGTTATCATCGTCATTATTACGTGAGGATCGATTACGATTAAACGTTGCTAAGATAATTCCTACAGCGAGGCAAAGCCAGACTTCTGGGGTAAAACCATTGTGATGGCCGTATGTTACTGAGGCCGCAATAATAATGACACCAAGGCTGCGCAAGCAGAAAAATAGCTTGCCGGCGATAAGTCCACCGATGAAAAACAAGGTGCAGCCTAAGATGATACCGTCGGTATACAGTGCGTATAAACCTACCGCGGCTAGCAGATATCCAATCATGCTCATATCGATAATCTCCTTATTATCTGTTGTGGGGGGGCTAACGGGTATAGTCTTCTATTTCTTCGTATGCATCTGCTGATAGGCGTTTACCTAGCGTTCTCATTTTCTGCATCTGCTCTGGGTTTTCGTTTCCCCAAAAATCCTTCCAGGATTCTAGGGAGCCCCATTTGGCGATAGTGATCACTTCGTCTTTATTTTCAAAAGACTTGAGCATAAAGCTGCCAAGGGCACCTTCAACCGTTTCATGGATATGATTGGTTGTATTGGTCCAGATCGTTTTAAATTCTTCAAAGTTCTCTGGTGGAACCTGCCACCGATAAACAACTCTTACCATTTCAATCTCCGATCTGTTTTTGTCCTGACTACGACTTTAAGGATTAAAAAGTACCTTCGTGGCCTTCTAACTCGGGTTCATCGTAAATATACAGCTCGTAGTGTTCGTCTAGTTTAGAAATGACTTTCTGTACCAAAAGGCCGTTAATGCTATCGGACTTAATTTGAAAACGCATACTGCTAAAAGTATCTAGAGCGACCTTTTCTTTACCCTCAAAGATCCAAATCCAAGCATCACCTTGCACACCAGACTCTATCTTTGAGAATGTTTGTTGTACAAGCTGAAGTAACTCGGGATAGATATCGTAGTAACTAATATCGGATGCTATTTCGCCATAGATCATAATTACCTCTTTCTATAGCAATAGATTTGAAGCGATTGATTCATAGAATTTAATAGCCGTTGCACTGAAGATTAAAGTAACAAATGCAGCGTGAAAGAGTACTTCCATGTAAAAATCCTTTTCAATGTAATCCTTTATTAAAGTCGGTGACCCAAATTATTTATCAGCATACATGCGAATCGCCTTTAAGCATAATCCCTACGATGTCCGCGCTTTGGAGTCTTAGGCTTCGGTTTGTAATGGACGGCGGTGGAGCAGTTTCTGCCATTACGTTTTGATTCGTATAGGGCTTCGTCTGACTTCTTCATAACTGCCATTGGGTCTGGGATTTCAGGTGTTTTTTCACAGAAGCCTATGCTGATGGTCACGCTGACAATTTCCGTTTCAGGTGCATTTTTGCGCATCTTTTGGCCCTGTTCGTTATCGTCCGGGCGGTCTTGATTACGGATATGCATAGGGTAATTGGCGATAGTTTCGCGCAATTGTTCTATGTAAGGCAGGGCTTCAGCTTCGCTTTTACCTGGGAATACTAGAGTGAATTCTTCACCACCATAGCGGTAGGCTTTACCGCCACCACTGACTTGATTCAGTTTGGCTGCAACCATTTTTAATACTTGGTCGCCAACATCATGGCCGTATGTGTCGTTAAACTTTTTAAAGTGGTCGATATCACACATAGCCAAGGTGTACTTTTTACCTAGCGTAGAGAACTTATCAAGCAATGCTCGACGGGCAGGAATACAGGTAAGTTCATCAATAAATGCCATTTGATAAGAGTTTTGCACAACCGAAATAGCCAGTGCGATCATACTTGCCGAAATAAATAACGCAGAGATCATCGGCTGATGGAACCAACTCAGCATGATTAGGGCCGAAAATAAACTCGCCAGCAAAGCGGCATCTGTATAGGTCTTCCTAAAGACAAACGAGAGCATAATTGGCACGAGTCCAAGGCCAAATGCCAGAGCAGCTGCTTGGCTTAGGTAATACTCGTGCAACAGCATTTCTAACATCATCATTGGCAGATTCGCTAGGTAGAGCCCTAAGGAACCATTGGACCAAATTAGATATAAAACCCCGTAACTAATCAGGATGACAGACAGCCGAATGATACCAACAGGGGTAAATAAGCCTCGCTCTTTGTACAGCGCAATACAGCCTAGATGGAAAGGGAGCAGTATTGATATGCAGCTGAACAGAACAAAAGCATCTGGCTGGTTTAAGCTTGTTTGGAGTCCATTCTGGATCAACCAGTAAGCACCACAGAGGTTTACCGCGGCAAAGAGGATTCGACTACGGTTAAATCCATAACCGAGAAGTGCAACAATGATCGCCAGAGGATAGGGAGTCAGAGTGAGAATCTGTTGGTATTCCTCACTCAATTGAGCGGTAACAGGTAATAACAGGCCTGCCGCACACAGCAGAATAAAAGAGGGCAGTATTAAACCGGCAGATCGCAATAGCATGTATATCTATAAAATTCTGAAGCTAAATAAGATTCGTTATTGTATCTGGATCACAAATAAAAATATTGTTTTTAGACAACAAAATGAAGGAAGTTAAACAAGCCGGATATATTCCGACTTGTTTTTGTAGCGTAGTACAAGTAAAGGGGAAGTTAGGCCGAACAGAACTGGATGAAATTAGCTCGCTTGGGTGCTTTTGAAACCTAAAAGCTTTGCAATCATCATTGCAGGGCACCAGCCGGTTAGCGCAGATTGGGTTAGGCTTGCACCTACGATAGTAGTAACGATTAATAACGCTTGAGGTGCTTGTAAAAACAATACAGGTCCCACTGTGAGCACCACAACACATCCTGCAATAATGTGCAGGCCTTGGTTGATAGTCATACCTTCACAATTACAGCTTTCTGCTTTTAACCCCAACTTTTGAAAAATATACACGGCAGGGCACCAGCCGGTAAAAGCCGATTGGAATAGGTTAAGGCCAACAAAACCGGCGAGATAGTACCAGTTGGCATTCACGTAATGACCTAAAACTAAGCTAGTTAAAATAACACTGCCAGCCATAAAACGAAGTGCGGCGTTAAGAGACATGCGGATTCCTTAAATATGAGAGTCGTTGGATAGATATTTTATATTAAGTATATCTAATATAAAGATCCGGCTTAGTCCAAGTTTTTATAATTAAATGTACTGAAAGCAAACTTTGTTATAAGGAGTCGAAAAACGAACTGGAAAACCAGTAATTTAGGATCCAGACTGGAGGTATAGAGAGAGGAATATCAATCACTTGTTGGTGAGGAAGAGATGGATAGGATTCTGGTTAATATCGATTTTAAGCACGATAACTCCAGTCTATTAGAGAAAGCAGTAAACCTTGCGGAACAACATTCTGCTTTTCTAGAGCTGTTTAGTTGCTGTTACAACCGCTCGATCAAACATGGTTACATGTTTGATTCCAAACAAGAATTAAAAGCCGAACATGCCTACGTTAAACAAACCGAAGCCAAGCTTGAGGAGCTCTGTTTAAATATAGAAGCTTTAGGTATAAAAACGGGTTTTGATGCCAGTTGGAATCGTCATACTGGTGAAGGAATTGTTCGTAAGGTTCTGCGTTTCCAACCAGATTTAGTCCTTCACTCAATTCAGCCGCATACTCGGCTGGGCCATTATCTATTTGCCCCTGTCGATTGGCAGCTTGCTCGTAAATGCCCGGTCCCTGTTCTGTTTGTGAAACAGCGACCATGGGGTGACCATACCCGTGTTGTCACTTGTATCGACCCTTTACATAAAGGAGATGAGAAAGGTGCTTTAGATAGGGAGTTGATCGAGCGAACCCGTGAAATCATGGATGATGGCCACAACGAACTAAGGGTATTACACTGTTATAACACCTTACCCCAAGAAGTGATTTTTGATGAGCATGTAGTTACAGACTACGAGGCGCTGAAGGAGCGAGTGGAGCGAAGTCACCTTAGCTCCTGTGATGAACTGCTCGAAGAATATGGCTTGAGTATCGAATCTGATCTGGTCGCTATCATCAAAGGCGAAGCAGATCTGACCATTAGCAACTATGCCAAACATAATAAAATCGATGTGGTTGTAATGGGCGGTGTAGCTCGTACTATTTTGGATCGGCTTTTAGTCGGTAGCACAACGGAACATGTCGTCGATCATGTTGATTGTGATGTGATGATTGTTAAACATCCGGATTTTGTTTGCCCTGTACCAGAATCATGAGGGTATTTATCGGTGTTATTCTGCCTTCAGCATTTCAGGCTTTAGTGATTTTTATCATCGCTCCGTTAAAGCAAAGCAACGAACCAAGGCAATCGCTCTTGGGCAGGTTTAGCTGCGTTTTTGGTAGGTATGTTCGCTATCCCTATTACCTTGTCAATGAACGGGCTCTACGTGTGGAAGAACCCGCAACATCATTTATTTCAGGTGATGAGTAAGAGCTTTACTTTAGCGGTGATCGCGCCGTTTTTCTGTATTTTTATCCTGTTTTTATAGATTTTAGTTTATTGCTCTAGTACATCTAGTAAGCGTTTTAAGCTTTTGTCCATCTGAATTTTCTCCTCTTCAGAGAAGGCGCTCATTAACCTATCAAGGTTATCGACGTGTGCGCTTACTGCTTTGTTAATCAGTTCTAAACCCTCATCGGTTAATTTAACCAACATGCTGCGCGCATCTTCGGGATTATTGCAGCGGCTGATTAACCTTCTTTTTTCCAATCCTTTCAGACGATGAGTCATCGTGCCAGAGGTCACCATTAGGGTAGAAAATAGCGCGGTCGGTGCTAAGCAATAGGGGGCACCGGATCGACAAAGTGTCGCTAGAACATCGAATTCCCAATAGTTAAGTCCATATTCTAAAAAGGTTTTTTCTAGCCTTTGCTGCACTAATGCCGAGCTTCGCTTGATACGCCCCGTTACGGACATCAGCTCAGAATTTAGCTCTGGTCTTTCTGATTTCCACTGCGAAATTATCTTATCTACGGCATCCGCTGATTTATCTGTCATCTGTTACACCTGAAATTTATCTTGATATCAAGATAGTTTACTGTCATTGTTTAATTGTATCTTGAATTCAAGATAAATTCTTCATCAACATAAATTATCTAGGGTGACGAGGATGATTGGTAATTTACCTAACAGCGTGAGTATTGTTGTAACGGCACTAGCACCCATTATTTGGGGCTCGACTTACATCGTTACTACCGAACTATTGCCTGCTGATCGTCCCTATACCGCTGCATTGATTCGTGTACTTCCTGCGGGACTCTTGCTGTTATTGATGAGTTTTTATCTGCCTAAGCGCAAAGAGTGGGGAAGGTTGATCATTCTCTCCGCGCTAAATATTGGACTGTTCCAAGGGTTATTGTTTGTAGCGGCATATCGCTTACCCGGCGGGATCGCGGCTGTTGTCGGCGCTATTCAGCCATTATTGCTGATGTTGTTGATCTGGCTGGTGGATAGCAAAGCGCCACGTGTACTTACAGTGATTGCAGCCACCTTTGGTGTTATCGGCATGGCTGCGCTGCTTCTGTCGCCGAATGCCGAGTGGGATCTATGGGGAATTATTGCGGCATTCCTTGGTGCGTGTTTTATGGGTGCTGGAACCTACTTCGCGAAACGCTGGCATAACTCCCTTCCCGTATTAGCTTTTACCGGCTGGCAGTTATTGCTGGGTGGATTGATGTTGCTACCCGCTGCCTATTTTCTAGATCCTGCACTGCCTGAGTTGGGCAGCACAGAGATACTAAGTTATGCCTACCTTTCCATATTCGGAGCGTTAATTGCTTATCTACTGTGGTTTAAAGGTATTGCGACACTGTCACCGGTGGCAGTGTCATCTTTAGGACTGCTGAGCCCTGTAACTGCAGTGGTGCTGGGCTGGTGGTTGTTAGATCAAAGCTTACAGGGCTTTGCATTACTTGGGCTGATTACTGTGTTGATCAGCATTTTAGTCGTGCAAATCTCTTCATCCCCTAAATCTATTTCACGTTCTAAACAGCCTGTTGTTGCTGAAGCTAAAGAGTAAGGAGTTGTTATGAAAGATATGATTACCCAACTGATTGAAACCCGCGCCTCAGTAGGGCGTTATGATGCAAACAAAAAGCTATCAGATGCTCAGCTTAAAGAGCTGTTGCGATTAGCGACGCTATCACCTTCGGTTTATAACATGCAGAACTGGAAGTTTATTGTTGTGTCTAGCGAAGAAGCGAAGCAGAAACTGCATCCAATCGCATTTAACCAACCACAAATTCTAGATGCATCTGCCACGGTGATTATCTGCGGCACGCTTAAAGGCTATCAGCAATTACCGAAACAGCTCAGCCCAGTGGTAGAAGCTAATATTATGTCTCAAGAGATTGCAGACGGTTGGGTCGAAATGGCGACCAATTCTCATGAGGGTAATTACAGTTTACAGCGAGATGAGGCACTACGTTCGGGGTCATTAGCCGGTATGACTATGATGTTGGCGGCTCATGGCATGGGTATCGCATCGGGCGCTATGACGGGTTTCGATCCAGGTCAGTTACACGCTGAGTTTGAGCTTGAAGAGACTGATATCCCGGTAATGCTGGTAACGCTTGGCTACCCTGCAAAACAGAGCTGGCCGCAGAAACCACGTCAGCCAATGGAAGATGTCACTATGTTTGTTTAGTGTTGCACCTAAGTGGTGCGGTTGTTAGTAAGTGGTGCCGTGCAATGCTGTATTTTTGTGCGCCGCGGTAATTCTTTGTAATTTATAGATAAATCGTTTTTTTCCTTATAAACTTCATGGTTTAAGGCTTTTAGCCCTTTTTTGCAAAGCTGGCTTGTTTTTTGCGACTGCGTAATCAAGTTTTTCGCTTTCTAGGGGGATATGACATGAAAGCACTTAAAAAGACTAAGCTACTTAGGTGGGGACCCGTAGTAGCTTTAGTTCTATCGTTGCCAGTACAAGCGGCTGAAGAGCTGGTTGATGCAAAGGTATGGATCGATAGTTTATGGGTAATTCTTGCTGCTGCTTTAGTCTTTCTAATGCAGGCTGGTTTTACCGCTTTAGAAGCTGGATGTATCAGAGCTAAAAATAGTTACAACGTCGCTATAAAAAATATAGCTGACTTTGTTATTGCCTTTTTAGGCTTCTGGTTGCTTGGCTTTGGCATAATGTTTGGACTTGATAGTGGTGGATTTATAGGCGAATTTGTTTCAGCTGATCACCATATGTCTGGCCCTCAAGATTATGCCTTCTTCCTATTTCAGGCAATGTTTGTAGGTACTGCCGCGACTATTGTGGCGGGTGCAGTCGCTGAAAGGATGCGCTTTCAGGACTACTTATATATCTCTGTACTGATATCTTGTGTGATCTATCCGGTGTCCGGTCATTGGATCTGGGGTAGTGCCCTAGTTGGCGGTGATGGCGGTTGGTTAGAGCAGCAAGGTTTTGTCGATTTTGCAGGTTCTACAGTTGTCCATTCTGTTGGAGGATGGGTTGCCTTGGCTGGTGCTTTGGTTTTAGGGCCGCGTTTAGGACGATTTAATGTTCGAGGTGAAGTTCAGGACATTCCAGGCCATAACCTAGTTTTGGCAACCCTAGGTGTTTTCTTACTATGGTTTGGCTGGTTTGGCTTTAACGGTGGCAGCACATTAGCCGTTAACGAAGATGTACCGATGATTTTAGTGAACACCAATCTATCTGCGGCTGCAGGTGGTTTGACTGTGCTATTAATCTCTCTGGTCATGGATGAAGGTAAAGTTAACATCCTCAAGGTACTCAATGGTGCCTTAGGTGGTCTTGTAGGTATCACTGCGGGTTGTCAGGTTTTGGGTCCTTGGGGCGCTATTATTACAGGTATTATCTCAGGCATGGTTCTTTATATGGCTGAGTATGTATTACTAAATTGGATGAAGGTTGATGATCCAATTGGTGCGGTAGCTGTTCATGGCGTTTGTGGAGTTTGGGGAACGATTGCTTTGGCGCTATTCGCTCCAATTGAAAACTTACCTCTAGATAGTCGTTTTGATCAGTTTGTTGTGCAGCTAACCGGTGCGTTTAGTGTCTTTGTCTGGGCGTTTACAACAGGTTTGATCTTCTTCTGGTTGCTGAGAACGTTTGGCAAATTACGTATCTCTCCAGAAGAGGAGCAGGTAGGACTTAACGTCGCAGAACACAATGCCAGAACTGCATGGTTAGATACCATGAATACCGTACAGAAGATTATTGCCAGCCGCGATTTGAGCTTAAGAGCAGAGGTTGAAGCTGGGACAGAGGCAGGTGAAACCGCGCAAGCATTCAATGCTCTTCTAGATCAATTGGAAAAAGCGGTAAATACTATGGCTCAGGTCTCCCAGAGGGGACTGCATGCAGCTAAAAAGGTTAGAACCGCCTCCCAGTCTACGGCAATGGGTATGGATTCCCAAACTTATGAGACCGAAGCTGCGACTGAACTTATGCGGGAATTTGCCGTTACTTCAGAACAGACCGCAGTTAGCACTCAGCAGGGGGCTTCTGAGGTTAGTCGTGTATCGGATATGGTGAGTCAGGGTGAATCTGAAGTAGAGCAGGTGAAACTCAAAATTGACGAACTTGCAGATAATATACTTCAGGCTTCTCAATACACTGCGCGTTTGAAAGATGAAAGTCATTCTATTGGTGAAATCATTCAACTGATTCAAACCATCGCAGAGCAGACGAATCTACTTGCTCTTAATGCTGCGATTGAAGCTGCTCGTGCTGGAGATCAAGGGCGAGGGTTCTCTGTGGTATCTGATGAGGTGCGTGATCTAGCGGTCCGGACGGAACGGGCGACTAAAGAGATACAGAAGAAAATTCTTAGCCTGCAGGGAGAGATAGGTAAGTTAGATACGACTATGCAATCCGGTCAGCAAGTGGCAGAAGAAAGTGTAAGTCGATCTCTATCCGCTGCTGAATCGCTACGTGCTATAACCCATTCTGTTTTACAGATTAACGATATGAATCAGCAGATAGCTGTAGTTGCAGAGCAGCAGAAACAATCATCTGAGATGTTAAAAGACAGATTACAGGGCATTCACACAGAAGCGAATAACGCTCAAGGTCTAAGTACTGAATTGGAAACGCATGCGAGTCACATGCATTCTGATATGGAGCAGCTGGAAAGCGTGGTTGCCAGCTTTAAAACCAATAGACGCGCAGCTTAAAACTATAAATGGGAATGAACTAAAAGGCCGCGTTATGCGGCCTTTCTTGTTTTAAGCGAGGTAAGTTATTCTCAGCTCGTTCAGCACTGGCAATACCGAAACCACCAATAAAAGTGCCATCGAGATATTAAAGACTCGTTGGTACTTTGCCTCTTTTAGGAAGCGTTTTAGCCCTGATCCAAAGATCAGCCATACGCCTACACACGGGAAGCTCACTACAAAGAAGGACAGGCTAATCACTATAACTTGTAGCAGCATCGTTGTATCTTGCGAGGTATAGGCAGCAATCGCGCCGGTCGCCATTACCCATGCTTTCGGGTTTACCCATTGGAAAAGTGCCGCCTGCATAAAGGTCAGTGGATTAGATTTCTGATCCCCCTCCATCGACGTAGGGGCAGAAGAAGCGACTAACCAAGCAAGGTAAAGCAGATACGTCACACCAAGCACTTTGATGATCTCGTGAACAATTGGAAACTTCTCAAATACCGCACTAAAGCCCAAACCAACTGCAACCACCATCAACGGGAAGCCCAAGCAGATACCTAGTAAGTGAGGCATGCTGCGCTTAACCCCAAAGTTAAGCCCAGAGGTCATAATCATAATATTGTTGGGGCCGGGGGTTATCGTGGATGAGATAGCAAAAACTAAAATCGCTAAATAGATTTCCATAAAAAGAGTTCCGTAACTTATAAGTTCTGTAACAGATAACTAAATACAAAAGTGGAAATGTTCGTAAGCTATATAGTGTCGTATAAGTAAAGTTCTAGGTGCAGAGGCAGAAAAGAGATAATTAACCGTCACAGATCCAACACAGTTACACTGTGATGGCATTAAAAGCGGTACAGATAGGCTCTAGCGTTTGATGGAAAGCCATTAGCGTTTACTGGATAGCCCCTAGCGTTTCATGGACAGACTCTAGTGTTCGATGGATAGGATCAGATAGATTATGATTAACCTTTTAGAGAACTATGGCTGAATCTTTGTGAATCGACTGAATCTGAATCTGCTGCGTGCATTAGTCATTATGCTGGAAGAGCGCAATGTAACCCGTGCTGCGGACCGGTTGCACCTTACGCAATCAGCCATGAGTCGACAGTTAAGTCAGCTGCGCGATCATTTTGCTGATCCACTGCTTATCCGTGAAGGTAATGATTACCTGTTAAGCGCCAAAGCGAAAGAGCTACTGCCTAAAGTGCAGGCTATTTTGGCTGAGGTGGATGAACTAGGGGAGGGCGACAGCTTTAACCCCGCCGAGTGTGTCCGTCGCTTTAGTTTCGCCTGCACCGATCATGTGGCGCAGTTTATCTTTCCTGATATTTTGCAAAAGCTCCGCCAAGAAGCGCCTGGGATCGATATTAGCTACGAGATGTGGCGACCAGAACTGTTAACACGTTTAGGTCAGCTTCCCCTCGATCTCGCTTCAACGACTACTAATAGTCTGCCAGAGAATGTACTGAGCATTCATATTGGCCAAGACAGCCCAGTTTGCTTAATGGCAAAAAACCACCCGCTCGCGGGGCAAACGCTTACTATAGAAAAGATGCTGGAATACTCATTCCTACGGTTGAACAGCGGTGGCGATAAAGATTCCTTCTTTGATCGTGCGCTGGAAGCCCAAGGCTTACAACGTCGCATCCAATTTGAAGTACCGTTCTTCTCCGCGGCATTTCAAGTGTTATCTAGCGAACCTATGCTGATGATCCTACCACAGCATATCGCCAGCAATGCCTTAGCGCACTTTCCTTTGAGTTACGCTGAACTACCGTTAGATGAAGTACCGCAGAACAACTATCACCTCTGCTGGCATGCTCTTCACGATCAAGATCCAGCCCACCGTTGGTTACGTAATTTAATCGCAGATCTGCTCCGTGACGAGATGCATATCGACACTCATGCAACGGAATAACACTTATCAAACTAGGTATGATTTTAAATCATGGCTGGTATCTGATATTTGCATTTTTTTAATTCCTTTCAGCTAACTACAATGCCTCCATCTACTGATCGAGGTGACTCCCATGACTCTGGCCATCTGGCTTTCATTTGTTGTTGTATGTCTATTAGGCACTATGTCTCCAGGCCCAAGCTTGGCGGTAGTATTGCGTCAGACATTAGGAAATGGCCGTAAACATGGTGTGATCACCGCTGTAAGTCACTCAACTGGCGTAGCCGTTTGGGCGATCTTAACCCTATGGGGGTTGGGCGTTGTAGTGTCAGAACACCCGATGCTTTACCAAGTGATCACTTATGTCGGTGCGCTATATCTAGCATGGTTGGGTTTAAAAGCGATTCGCTCAAAAGGCAATGCTAACTTCGGTAAAGATAAAGCTGTAGGTCCGTACTCAGAAGCGGTACGCGATGGGGTGATGATCTCAGTCCTAAACCCGAAACTGGCGCTGTTCTTCATCGCACTGTTCTCGCAGTTTGTATCGGCGGATCAATCGGTGACCGAAAAGCTGATCTATATGGGTACAGTGGTATGTATCGATATGCTGTGGCTATGCAGTGTGGCGGTGGTGCTATCGAAAGACAAAGTGATCAAAGCCTTACAGAAAAAGGCCAAAGAGATCGATCAGGTCAGTGGTTTGGTGATGATTGGTCTAGCGTTACGGATCGCTTTATAAGCGATCCGTTTTTCGGTTTGCTGCTTACCAGTTCTTAAACTGCAACCCGTCGATCTCTTCCCACACAATTTCATCATTAAGACTGCGCACAATCTCAATCGACTCGTTCAAGTCAGCATGTTTAGTAAACGAACCTTTACGCTCATGCATCGGTACATCCACTAGAATCGAACCATCATCCTTAACCATAAACTGCAGCATCAGATTGTTCTCATCAATCAAACCGATAAAGTTATCCGGCTCCTTCAGCATACTCTGCATATGCTCAATCACGTTCTCTAAGGTTTCAGATACAGCTTCATCCGAGCGTACATGCTTATCAGTAGAGTAGTCGGTGTAGAAAAATTTAAATGACATGGGGTAGAGCCTTAATGCTGACAAGAAAAGTTATATTATAACTTATGAAAAGGTACTCTGACCTCCTTAATTCTAGCTACTAGCTCGTGGGAAACCAATGCTTCGTCCGATTGGCAAATGCCACCAGCGATAACATTACCGGCACTTCCACCAATACGCCTACTACTGTTGCTAATGCCGCACCGGAATGTAGACCGAATAGTGATATAGCCACGGCAACTGCTAATTCAAAGAAGTTAGAGGTACTGATCATACAGGCAGGGGCTGCGATGTTATGCGGTAGCTTCATCCACTTCGCGGCAAAGTAGGCCAGTGCAAAAATACCGTAAGTTTGGATTAGCAGCGGGATAGCAATCAGCAGAATCGACTGTGGCTGATTAACGATCTTTTCTGCCTGGAAACCAAACAACAGAACCACAGTGGCAAGCAGTCCTAGGATCGACCAAGGCTTTAGCGTGGCTAAGAATGATTCTAGACGCTGACCATTATCTGCTTTTTCCAGTTTATGCCGTGTCCAGATGCCGGCAATTAGTGGTAACAATACGTACAGCACAACCGATAGCAGCAGTGTATCCCACGGCACGCTGATATCACTCACACCGAGAAGAAAGGCGGTGATCGGTGCAAAGGCAAACACCATAATCACGTCATTTACTGATACTTGAACCAAGGTGTAGTTAGGATCGCCTTTAGTGAGCTGACTCCAGACAAATACCATAGCGGTACATGGAGCGACGCCCAGTAGGATCATACCTGCGATATATTCACTAGCACTTTCTGGATCGACTAGGTCTGCAAAGAGGATGCGGAAAAACAGCCAACCTAATAGGGCCATAGAGAAGGGTTTAATCAGCCAATTTACCACTAGCGTCAGCGCGATGCCTTTCGGTCGCTTACCAACATCACGTAGTGCGGTGAAGTCGATTTGGACCATCATCGGGTAGATCATCACCCAGATAAATACTGCGACAACCAGATTTACATGGGCAAATTCTAGCGCTGCGATCTGTTCAAAGAAGGTTGGGATTAGATTTCCCAGTACGACACCCGCCAGAATACAGACACCTACCCAAAGGGTGAGGAAGCGTTCGAATATACCCATAAAGCTAAAACCTAATCTTGTTGGTAAGAAAGAGAGTTTAGATTATATACGGAAAATCATATATATGTAATTTCATATGTATTGTGCATGAGGTTTTATATGGTTTTGATAGCGCTGAACTAAACCGATTCAACCCAGATTTTTACTGCAGTGTATTTATATTTTTAAGCCTTTTGGGCGAGTACCTAAGTTTCATGGCACAAATTAGCAAATTAAGCCTACACTTTGTGTGTGTATTATTTGGAAGATAAGGATGTTTGCGATGACTAGAATCGAAGATGGGTATCTAGATGATGGCGAGCTTGAAAGGCTATTTCCTAGGGCTTTTGTGTCTAGAAATAGCTGCTTCACTAATCTATGGCAAATGCTGCATAAATGCAAAATAAAGTCAGCACTTTACCCTGATACTAAAAATGAGCAGCTGGATAGGGTAATTAAAACCCATACTAGCTTTAGTTCTTGGAAAGAGATGTACGAGACGGCGCTTGAGCAGTATGCCGACGATTTATGTTCGAAAGTGGATGAGGATATCCAGACTCACTGATTTCTATCTTAGAGTTCTTGATTAGAAGAGCTGAACCTAGCCGATTCAGCCCTGATCCTTAAATGACCTTAGCTTCTACCCTTCCACGGATTTACACTGCCTTTCTCTGCAGCGGCTGCTGCTTCACGTAGTTTGTCTTTCTTGCTCTTACGCTTACCTTTAACCGGCGCTTTACCTTTTTTAGCCTGTACTTCGGCTGGTATCTCTTTCGATCGTTCAAAGCCTTCGAATTGCTCGCGGGGTATCTTTTGTTGAGTGCGTTTTTCGATCAGTTTAAAGTGCGCGTCGCCTTCGTGATCGACAAAGGAGATCGCTTCACCTATCTCACCCGCACGGGCAGTACGACCAATACGGTGAACGTAATCGGCAGCGGCACGAGGCAGGTCGTAGTTAAGCACACAAGGTAGGTTTGGAATATCAATACCACGGGCAGCAAGGTCTGTGGCAATCAGGATTTTACATTCACCGGATTTAAACTCTTGTAGCGCTTGGTTACGTTCTTTCTGCGTTAGATCGCCATGTAGGGTTTTCGCTTGAATACCGGAGCGGTAAAGCTTCATCTCGACATTGTTAGCGGTACGTTTACTGGCAACAAAGATTAGAATCTGTGTCCAGTTTTGCTGTTTTAGCAGGTGCTTTAACAGCATAGTGCGGTTGTTGTGGTCGACCTCAATTGCACGCTGTACCAACTGTTCTGGGATCGTGCTCTCTTGCTCAATCTTAATTTTGACTGGGTTATCCAGAAAATCGTCTGTAAGTTCCTGCACACCTTTCGGGAAGGTTGCAGAGAACAGCAGGTTTTGCCGTTGTTCTGGCAGTTCATCAAGGATGTCATCCAGCTCATCAGCAAAACCTAGATCTAACATGCGATCGGCTTCATCGAGTACTAAAGTACTGACGTTACGTAGATCAACGGCATTACGCTCGAATAGATCGATTAGTCGCCCAGGTGTTGCAACCACAATATCTGCACCACCACGCATCGCCTGCATCTGTGCATTGATGGATACGCCACCGTAAATCGCCAGAGATTTAAGCTTCCTTGGGAAGTTACGGCCGTACTGACGGATCGCTTCTTCCACCTGTACTGCCAGTTCACGCGTAGGTACTAATACCAATGCGGTAACTAAGTTATTTCGCGGTGGTAGGGCTGTCGCTAAGCTTTGTAAAATCGGTAGTGTAAATGCAGCGGTTTTACCAGAGCCTGTTTCTGCAGCAGCTAAAACATCTTTTCCCTCTAGGGTGACCGGGATCGATTGTTGCTGAATAGGCGTAGGTTGTTCGTAGCCTAAATCAGACAGTGCAGATAGCAGGAAATCAGATAGACCGAGCGCAGAAAACGACATATTGAAGTGATAACTCAAGGTGGAAGATAAAGTGATGAGCTATTCTAACAGAAGTCGCTATCAGAAGATTGCTCTTGAGCTAGCCTGATTTTATCAGGAATTAACTGCGTTGCTGAGGTTATGGATGCTGCATCAGTTTGTTTATATCAGTCATCAGGCCAATGAGTTTTCCTTAGAGGGCTTAAGGGAACTAATGAATCAGGCTCGAACCAAAAATAAACGCTTGGAGTTAACAGGTTTGTTGCTGTTTGATCCTCCGCTTTTCTTTCAGGTGTTAGAAGGGCCGGAAGCGTCCATAAAGCAGATTGCCGCAGATATCAAAGCAGATACGCGCCATAGAGATATGGATATCATCTACACCAATGATAAATTACCGGAGCGGGAGTTTTCCCGTTGGCAGATGGGCTTTAGGTTTTTAGGAACGGGAGATCAAAGTTCTTACCAGCATCTGGATGAACGGGTGAAGCGCTTATTAAGAATGTCGCATCCGAATGGTCAACTTGCTCATGATGCCTTGGTAGAATTTTGTGAGATGGATGCTAAGTATTTTGATCTAACTTAAACAGGGCCGCTTACTTTTACTCTGTAAGGCAGCCCTGAAAAAAATCTTAATTAAACGCTTAGCTCTGCCCAGATTGGCGCATGGTCGGATGGTTTTTCCATACCGCGAATTTCGTAATCCACGCCAGAGTCAGTACATTTCTCTAGTAATGGCGCCGTTAGTAGGATGCCATCGATGCGTAGGCCGCGCTTTGGCTCGGCATCGAAGCCACGAGAGCGGTAATCAAACCAGCTAAATACCTGATCTTCATCTGGGTTCTGATGACGGAAGCAATCAGTTAAGCCCCAGCCCGTTAGCTTGCTATACCATTCGCGCTCTTCTGGTTGGAAGCTGGCTTTACCGGTCTTTAACCAACGCTTACGGTTTGGTTCACCAATACCGATATCTTTATCTTCTGGTGAGATGTTTAGATCGCCCATCACCACAATGTTCTGATCAGGTGTGTAGTTTGTTTCTAAGTGGCTCTGTAAATCTGCATAGTACTTACGCTTGGCTGGGAATTTTACTTCATGCTCAATGTTCTCACCTTGAGGGAAGTAGCCATTCAATACTGTTACTACGTTACCTTCGTCAGTTTCGTAGTCACCCATGATCATGCGGCGCTGAGCGTCTTCTTCGTCAGTTAAGAAGCCTTTTTGGACATTGCTCAATGGCTTTTTGGAGATCAGACAAACACCGTAGTGACCTTTTTGGCCGTGGATCTCTACGTGGTAACCCATCGCTTCAACATCTGCCATTGGGAAGGCTTCGTCATGCACTTTAGTTTCCTGCAGGCCAATAACGTCTGGCTGATACTTATCGATAACCGCTTGTAGCTGGTGAAGGCGGGAACGTAGTCCGTTAACGTTAAAGCAAATCAGTTTCATAAGGCCGCAATCCTGAACAAAAATAAAAAATGGATTTTAGTGAACATTTAGCCGGATGGATACTCATAATGAATTAGTAAATTCTATCGGGGTGTTTAACTTTCTTTATTGGCCTTCATATACAGGTTTCAGTACAGTGAGCACATTGAAGATTGACACAAGAAAAGGAGCCGATTGTGGCGGAATACGATTTTGATCTATTTGTAATTGGTGCGGGTTCAGGCGGTGTTCGTGCGGCACGTATGGCAGCAGGCATGGGTGTTAAAGTTGCCATTGCAGAAGATCGCCACCTTGGCGGCACTTGTGTAAACGTAGGTTGTGTACCTAAAAAGCTGTTTGTATACGCATCTCACTACGCAGAAAGCTTTGAAGAGGCAGCAGGTTTTGGTTTAACTCACAAAGGTATGGAGTTTGATTGGCCAACCCTACGTGATAATAAAACCAAAGAGATTGAGCGTCTAAACGGCATCTACCAAAACCTATTGGTGAACTCGGGTTGTGAGCTAATTAATGGCCGCGCAACTTTAGTGGATGCACACACAGTCGCTGTTGGTGATAAGCAATATACTGCAGAGCGTATTCTGGTTGCTGTAGGTGGCTGGCCGAACATTCCGGATATTCCGGGTAAAGAGCACATCATCAGCTCTAACGAAGTGTTCTACTTAGAAGAGTTTCCTAAGCGCGCTCTGATTGTAGGCGGTGGGTATATCGCCGTTGAGTTTGCCGGTATCTTTGCAGGCCTAGGTGCAAAAACAACCTTGGCTTACCGTGGTGATCTTTTCCTACGTGGTTTCGATAACGAGATCCGTGAGTTCACTGCGCAAGAAGTGGCGAAGAAAGGCGTCGATCTACAGTTCAACAACAATATTGAAGCAATCGAGAAACAGGCAGATGGCTCGCTACTGGCGACTATGACGGATGGCTCTGTAATCGAAGCAGATCAGATCATGTATGCAACAGGCCGTAACCCTAAGGTTCAGGGCTTGGGTCTTGAAGAGTTGGGTATCGAACAGGGTAAAAACGGCGCTATCGTGGTTAACGATGAGTTCCAGACCAATGTGCCATCTGTTTACGCTGTAGGTGATGTAATTGATCGTGTTCAGCTAACGCCGGTTGCTCTTGCAGAGGGTATGGCGCTGGTACGTAACTTATATGCAGGTGCAAACCAGAAAGTAGACTATGACCTGATCCCAACAGCAGTGTTCTGTCAGCCTAATATCGGTACTGTCGGCTTAAGCGAAGAGCAGGCACGTGAACAGTACGACAATATTGAAGTGTACAAATCTGAATTCCGTGCGATGAAACATACAATCAGCGGCAGTGAAGAGCGTACCTTTATGAAGATGCTGGTGGATGCAGATAGTCGCAAAGTACTGGGTGTTCACATGGTTGGCCCAGATGCGGGTGAGATCATTCAAGGTATCGGTATTGCTCTTAAAGCCGGCGCTACGAAAGAGGTTTTCGACAGCACGATTGGTATCCACCCAACAGCTGCCGAAGAGTTTGTCACTATGCGTGAGCCAAGCTCAAACTAATTTTTCCCTCTACGGAAAAAACCAAAGCCGATGTTAAATACATCGGCTTTTTTCGTAACTAAACTGTATTACAGATAATTATCGAAGAGCCTCATCTAACTTCGCGAAAGATTAAGCTGTTTAAGCTCTAGCGAGTTGAATCAAAAATGAAGGTCATATGCATTACTTAGAATACGTAAAATTCACTGAGATTGAGCCGCTAGAGTTTTTGCCGGTGTTAAATAAGCGATCGACGCGGGAGCATCTGGTTGATCATGAGTTGTTTAGCCTTGATATGGTGGTTGAATGGATTCAGGAAAAAATAGAGGTGGATGCTGTCGAGGGTTGTCGGGTTAGAGCTATCAAGGTTAAGAACACGCTAGCAGGATGGTGTGGCATTCAGCTGGAACAAGGAAAATATGAGATCGCTATTGTCATCGATGACAGCTATTGGGGCATAGGAAAGCAAATATTTCGCGAAATCATGCGCTGGGCTAAAGAGCTGGGCCATAAAACGATCTTTATTCATTTCCTTCACACGCGACCTGAATATAAATTCTTAAAGAAACTGTCGAAAGATGTATACGAGAGCGAGCTGATGGGAAGAAAATTTATGACATACGAACTTGAGGTGGAAAAACAAATTTGATGTAGGCTGAATTCTTACCATCTAAAAGCCAGCCTTATATTGAACAATCTTTTTGTTTACAAAGCAGCTAGTTAGAAGAAAGCCCATCCAGCGATTGCAAACCCAGCCACAAGCGCCAAGATCGGCGGCTTAAATTTCTGTAGGGTAAAGAAGCCGATAATCACCAATGCCATATCTAATCCAGAGGTCACGCTGGTGATAAAGACTGGCTGGTACAATGCAGAAAGCAGCAAACCCACAACCGCTGCGTTAATTCCCCAAACGGCCCCCGCAATTTTAGGTTTTGCCGCTAATGACTCCCAAGCACCTTGAAGACTCAAAACCAATAAAAAGCCTGGTAGGAAAACAGCGAGTGTTGCAACGATAGCACCCATCAGTGCTGTATTGCTTTGCATATCCGCACCTAGAAAGGTAGCAAGGGTAAACATCGGGCCTGGGATAGCTTGAGCTGCAGCATAGCCAACGATAAAGCGATCTGGATCTACCGCTTCACCAAGGGTTTGTTGTAGAAGCGGAAGGACAACATGACCACCACCAAACACTAAACTGCCCGCTTGGTAAAACGCATTAAAGAGTGCTGCCCAGTCAGAAATTAGGGCAAATAGAGGCATCAGAATAAACAGTAGACCGAAGATTATTAACGGCAATTTTGCCGGTTGTTCTGTCTTTTCAATTGCTGTTTCTGGATCTTTATCTGCTGAAGTCAGTTCAGCTTTTTTAAGATAGATACCTACAACAGCTGCAATAAGCAGCACGGCCATTTGCGTCCACAATGATGGGGCTATTAGAAGAGCGGCAGCGGTGAAGATAGCAATGCTGAGCGATTGGTTATCTTTGCAGAAATTGCGTTGCATACTCAGCGTAGCGTCAGCAACGACGACAACGGCTAACAGCTTGAGGCCATGAACGGCACCTATCAGAAAGCTACCGCTGTTTTGTGTATCGGTTGTGGCAAGCAGATAGAGAATGAGAAAAGAGGGCAGCGTAAAGCCAAGGAATGCAGCAATACCGCCGTAAAGACCCGCTTGTCTTAGGCCCAACGCAAAACCCACTTGGCTTGAACCAGGCCCCGGTAGAAATTGACTAAGGGTAACTAGCCTTGCGTAGGCATCCTGATCGATCCATTTCTTCTCTTGTACAAAGGCTTTTTGAAAGTAACCGATATGTGCAGCAGGGCCGCCAAAGCTGGTGCAGCCCAGTAATAGGAATCGCCAAAAAACTTCCCAAACCTTGTCCATGTTCTGTCCTGTTCTCATCTAAAAAATCTTAGCAGAGTAAAGCAGCACTGTGACAGGTTTATGAATTTTCTTGATTTTATAGCGTGCTTTCCAGCTTATTTTTAGCCGTGATCCATTGGGACATATATTGGGTACTTTTAAGACTGTGATGGTTCAGCATAGCCCCAGTGAAATTTAGTAGGCGATGTTGCTCTAGGTTTTCCAGCAGCGCTTTGATACGTGAAATCAGAGCAGGCCCTGTTTGGTTACCATCGTATCTATCTTGTAGTAGTGCTTTATTATTTTGCTGAGCGCGTTGCCATGCTTGCTGATCTAGATATAACTCTACCGCGGCTTCGATAAAGGCGTCATCGTTATCGGCAATGGCTCCCGGCCATAGGCTCGGATCTGACAACATCCCTTCGCTACCTATAGATGTAGTTATGCTTGGTGTGCCGCAGACCATCGCATCCAGCAACTTACCTTTTATACCAGCGCCAAAACGTAGCGGGGCAAGGCAAACGCGGGCAGACTTAAATGTATCGTAGGCATCTTCTGCCCAGCCTTTAATAAGGAAACCGGTCTTAGGGTTATTGAGTGCTGTGGCTTTCGGTGGTGGGTAAGACCCCCAGATATGTAGCTCGGCATTGGTTTCGCCGTGTTCTTTTAGGCGCTGGCGTATCTGCGGCCACAGTCTTTGCATCTCCAGCACAGAATCCCAATTAGGCGCATGACGAAAGTTACCAATCATCATAAAGTGAGCACGCTCTGCAAAGCTTGGGACCTGTTCTGGCAATTGATCCAGATTGAGCATAAAAGGTAGATGATGGAATTGTTGTTCTGGTACCGAGAACTGTTTTATTAAAAGCTCTGTTTCGTAATCGGAGATGATTAACGAAAGGTCGGAACGATAGATTGCTGCGATCTCTCGTTTGGCTAAATCAGAGTAGAGATCCGTTAGCGTCATCTCGCGGGTTTGCTTAACGGCTTGATGACGGGCATTACGCAGACATTGCAGATCTTCTGTATCTAAAATGCGTAGGGCTTCAGGGCAGTTCTTTTCCACTCGCCAGCCAAATTGTTCTTCCATCATAAAGCGGTCGAACATCACAATATCGGGATTGAGGTCGCTGACGAACTGATCAAAGCAGTCACTGTTAAGTTGGATATTACAGTGCGCGATGCCTTCATCATCTAGGTTGATCATATGCTCTGTGGTTTGTGCAGGGCTGGCAAATGTAAGGTCCCACCCTTGCTGTTTGTACAGGCGTAACAGTGACAACATATGGCTACCAGCTGCAGAAGAGTTGGGTTCGGGCCAGACGTAACCAATCACTAAAACGTTAAGCATAAGATTAACCTGAAAAGAAAAACACGCATTTTACCCTTTCTTTGTGAGGTTTCTATAAGTTGTCATCTTTTGCTGTTTAAATGGATGAATTCTAAGGAGGAACTATGACACTGAAAGACCAGTTTGAGCTGATGGCTCGCTATAACCAATGGATGAATGAAAGTATCTACGAAGCCGCCAGTGAGCTTGAAGAGGGAGAGGTCAGTAAAGATCAGGGAGCGTTTTTTGGTTCTATCTTAGCAACGCTTAACCATATTTTGGTGGGCGATATTATTTGGCTAAAACGCTTTGCGGATCACCCATCAGCTTATAACAGCTTAGAAGAAGTAAGAGCGATGGAGCGCCCAGTCAAACTAAACACGATTGTATATACAGATTTCGAAGAGTTACGAGACGCACGTTATTTGTTGGACCGCGCCATTGTTGAATTGTGCGATGAGATAGAAGTGTATGATCTGAACCACTCCTTGGTTTACTGCAATATGCAGGGGAATAAATTTGAAAAGCGTTTTGGCTATTTGATGCAGCACTTCTTTAATCATCAGACCCATCATCGTGGGCAGGTGAGTACGATGCTAAGCCAAAAGGGCATTGATCTAGCTGTGACAGATCTATTAGCTGTTATTCCTGAAGCCTAACGTTAAAGGCAAAAATCGCTTATGCTGTAAATCAGCTCGAGGAGTTCTGATTAATCATTCAAGGAGTAGAGAGTGAAGTTACATATCACAAATGGCGATTGCGCCGGGGATATGCTGCAGGAAGCAGAAGGCATTGATGGCGAAGTACTATGTTGGCGGGATCTGTTACATGATGGCCCCGTTTTAAGCGAACCAGCGTTAAATCGCGAGACGCGGCTCAACTTTCTGACAGATCTATTAGAGAGAAGTGATCTAGATATTGATGATCCTAAAACGCTAGTCGCCAAGGATTTTACCGAGCGTGATCAAGTTCTAGCACGTGCCGCAGAATTTGATGAGATCGTTCTCTGGTTTGAACATGATTTGTATGATCAGCTGCAGTTGTTAGATGTTTGTCAGCATCTCTATTCACAGTTAGATCAATTACCGAAGCTGTCTATCATCTGTATTGATGATCATCCTGCAGTTCCTTTCTTTCATGGCTTCGGTAATCTAACCTCGGATATGTTGGTTGATATGTATCCAGAGCGACAACCTCTCACTGCTGAACAACTTAAGTTAGCCACTGAAATCTGGACTGCTCTAACAGCAGCTAGTCCTGACCGCTTAGCTGAGTACGCAGCAGAGCCCATTGAGGGGTGGCCTTATATGCAAAAGGCGTTAAGACGCTTTTGCTGCGAGTTTCCGGCTTTAGAAACGGGTTTAACTTTAACTCAGACCTATCTACTTCTTACGCTTTTAAAAGCGCCTGATGAGCTCCCTGCATTGGAAGTACATCTAGCTTTGCTGGAACAGCATGACAGACTGCCAAAAGGTGTGACAGCGCAAAGTCGTTATTACGAAATACTGTCTGGACCGGCGACTTTTCAGCGAATTTTCCATCATCTACAGCGATTAGAAGTGGATCCCTTTATGGGAGACCTGTCGGTCAAACATGAGTTGAATCGCTTGATAGAAGCTGATCAACCCTACGTGAGTGTGACTGAAGGTGAGCCAGAGGTTTATTCCCTAACTGCAGCAGGTGCTGAGGCACTTCAAGGGATGCGTCACTGGCAGGAAGGAAATCACTATACACTTTGGCGTGGAGGGGTCGAGATTACAGATGATAACCTTTGGTTATGGGATCAACAGCATAAGCAGTTTTCGTTGCACGCATAAGCTTACTTAAAGCTTATGCTGCAATGGTATTTTCATCGCTGTATTGAGCGGCAATCTCTTTAAATTCATCTTCCAATTCTAAGAAGGCGTCGACCACTTCTGGATCAAAGTGATTGCCTTTACCGTCAACGATAATATCTCTAGCCTTTTCGTGACTGAATGCAGGCTTGTATACGCGTTTAGAAATAAGGGCATCATACACATCTGCAACGGCCATTAGGCGACCTGAAAGCGGAATCTCTTCGCCTTGTAGGCCGTTAGGGTAGCCTCTACCATCCCATTTTTCGTGATGGGTTAAGCTGATTTCTCGGGCAATTCTTAAGAATGAGTTACTACCCAGTTGGTGCTCGGCGACTTCTAAAGCATCAGCACCAATCTGCGGGTGCTGCTTCATAATGTCGAACTCTTCATCTGTCAGCTTACCGGGTTTTAACAGTATGCTATCTGGAATACCGACTTTGCCGACATCGTGAAGTGGAGCTGATTTATAAAGTAGCTCGATAGTCTCTGATGTCAGGTAATCAGCGTGCTTAGGATTTTGGCGTAATTTAATTGCCAAGGCGCGCACATAGTTTTGCGTACGTAGAATATGCCCACCTGTTTCGTTGTCACGGGTTTCTGCCAAGCTAGCTAAACCTAAGATACTTGCATCACGGGTAATGTTTAGCTCTCTTGTACGTTGCGCCAGTGAACTGATCATCTGATTGGTGTGCTGTGCCATCAAACCAAATTCGTCATTGGTAGTGACCGGTACTTCTGTATTTAGCTCGCCAAGGGAGACCTGTTCGAGGGTGCTGTTTTCGGCTTGAATAAAGAATTTAAGATTACGTGCATAGCCCATAATGATAGTTAAGATGTAGGCCATCATGACACCTACGACAAAGACGATCTCAGTCAAAATGTAGCGTTGTGAGGTTTCTAGTGGAATGCTGTCGCCCGTGTGGATCAGCCACTCCAAATCTTTATTGATTACTAAGAACACAACACCGATTACTGAGATAGCGCAGATCGTTGCAAACCAAGTGAATTTTTTAGTGAGCGGATAAGGAGAACTGTCTGGCTCCAAATGTTCTTTTTGAGCTTGTAAACATTGGGCGAGTTGGTGCTCTTTGAATAGGGCGAGATCACAAGAGATCAGATAACCAAGCACACCCATGCCGACTAGCACTTTACCTGCGCTTTCTAATGGGAACTCATATATCAGTGTATTGAATAGGCCCAGTAGTATAGAGCAGCCGATAAATAAACCGAGGTCGACTTTGAACTGGAAGCTTACCTTGGTTTTAAGCGGTTGTTTTTGAATTTGACCTTCAAGCAGGTACCTAAGGCTGCCTTGAATAATAAAGGTGACTAAGATGGGTAATAGCAACTGCGCAGTGGTAAGAGAATCTAAGAATGGACAAACTTGAACGCCGTAGATAGAGAGCAGCGTCATTGCGATCAAGTAGTGAATTATGGTGCGCTTTGTTGTAGTCATTAGTCCATTAAACACGAAATTAAGAAGACAATAAAATTAACATTAGTTCGCAATATTGAGTGTTCGTTAAAAATTAATCTATCACAGTCCAGACCAATCTTCTTGGGTTACACTAATACCTTTGATTTGAGCATACACTTTGTCCCCCACTTGGAGATTAAGTTCCGTTAAAGCCCAACACGTTATATGTGACCACAGCTTACAACCCCCAATATTCAAAACTACCTCAATTTGATGAGATGATTCTTCATCTATCTGCATGATTGTGGCGGGTAATATATTACGAATACTCGTTTGCTGAGGCTGCGCTTTTGTTAAAGAGACATCGTTAGCTTTAATCCTGACTCGCAAAGCTTGTCCTGGGTTGATATCTAAAGCTCTCATCCATAATTGAGTACTATGGGATATATTTAGGCAGGACATCGGGTATTTGGGGTGATGATGATCAAGCTTAGCATTGAACAGTGAGCTTCTTGAGTCACCAGATAGCCAGGGGCGCATCTGTTCGGATGACCAAACCTCTTCGACGTTACCGAATTGGAGAATCTTTCCTTGATCCAATAAAACGAGATAGTCCGCTAGTTGAAGGATCTCTTCAAGGCTATGAGTTACATACAAAATGGGTAACTCCACCTCTTTTGCTAGCTTCGCTAGATAGGGTAATAGCTCTTTTTTTCGAGGAAGATCCAGTGAGGCTAAAGGTTCATCCATTAATAACAAACCAGGGTCAGAAAGTAGTGCTCGCCCAATTGCCACTCGCTGTTTCTCACCGCCAGACAGGGTGTTAGGCAAACGTTGTAGCAATGCTTGAATATCTAACATTTCTACAACACTTTGGAATTTTTCATCTTCCGGTGTGTAATCTGAACCGTAAAGGAGATTTCCCTGAACGCTGTAGTGTGGAAAGAGCAGTGCTTCTTGGAACACATAGCCGATACTACGTTTTTCTGGTGGTAAGAAGCGTTTAGTTTCGGTATTGGTTAGGTCCCGGCCATTTAATGAAATGCGGCCTTTATGAGGCTTTATTAAACCTGAAATATAATTGATCAGACTCGTTTTACCTGCACCCGAACGCCCAAAGATCACTGTGACACCACTGTGGGGTAGTTCAAAGTCACATTCCATTTTGAGATCACCCAATTGGGTGTCTAGCGCAACTTTAAGCATGTGTACCTCCAAGTTTCTGCTTGGCTTTTCGTGTTAGCCATTCAGAAGCTAAGAGGGAAGCGAGAGCAATGAATATAGCTATGGCGCATAATCGAGCCGCTTGGACTTCCGCACCTGGCGTTTCAATAAAGGAGTACATTGCGAGCGGGATCGTACGCGTGATCTCAGGGATATTGGATACAAAAGTAATGGTGGCACCGAACTCACCTAAGGATCGTGCAAAGCCCAAAATTATCCCAGTTAATATGCCGGGCAGTGTTAAGGGCAGGGTGATGGTAAAAAACACTTTTGTCGGTGAAGAGCCTAAGGTTCTGGCAGCATACTCAAGTTTTGGGTTAACCGCTTCGAAACCTTGCCTAATAGCTCTCACCATTAGCGGGAATGCTACCACTGCTGCGGCTAGTGCTGCACCTTGCCAACTAAAGCTAAAACTAAGTCCTGTAAGTTCATAAAGTGGCTTACCGAGCCAGCCTTGGCGTCCAAAACCAATCAATAACAGATAACCAATGACAACAGGTGGGAGGACTAAAGGCAGATGAACAATGCCATCTAATAAGGTCTTACCCGGAAATGTTTTTCGCGCGAGTATCCAAGCTACGCCAATGGCGACAGGTAGGCTAAACAGAACGGATGTGAGTGATACTTTTAAACTCAATAATAGTGCGGCCCACTCGTATTCTGTTATGAACATGGATTACTTTTCTTGCAACGTTTTGAAACCATAGCGTTTAAAAACGTTGCTTGCCTCTTCGCTAAATAGAAATTCATAAAATAATGAGGTACTAGCATTTTCTTTACCCTCAATTTTAGCAACCTCATAGATGATTGGGCTGTGCATTGATTCTGGGACCTCACTGAGTATGTTGAGCTGAGGCTTGTCTAGAATATCGGTTTTGTAGTGGATACCCATTGGGGTTTCGCCTCGCTCAGTTAGGGCCAATGCCGATCGTGCGCTGTTGGTTGGAGCAAAATAGCTTTTCCACTCATGCCATAGGTTGGCAGATTGCAAAGCCTCCTTCGCATAGATGCCAACAGGAACGTGATTGGTGTCGCCAATTGCAATGCGAGAGCGTTGATTAATTACTTGATCAATTTTGATTGCTTCGGAAAATTTGAACGGAGCAATTATATGATCTTTGTTACCAACGATAACCAGCCGATTGCTGATTAGAGCTCGCCGTGTGTTTGGCCTAAGAGATCCTTGTTGTTCAACATAATCCATCCAGCGCTGATTCGCTGCAATATAGAGATGAGCTGGGGCGCCTTGGGTGATTTGTCGAGCCAGTACCGAGGAAGAGGCAAAGGTCAGAGAGGGGGAGTGCTGGTGTTTATCTCTGAACTTGGCGGACAGTTCTTCTAGCGGTGCTGTTAAAGAGGTGGCTGCAAATATGTGAATTCTGTCTTCTGCTTGAACTGAGGTGAAGTAAAAACAAGATAAGAAAAATAAAATCTTAGACTTCATTAAGGTGTATCCAAGACTAACCAAGCTTAGGAATATGTGGAATATGCTATACAACTGCGGGGCTGAGATAAAGCGAAGGTGGCTAATTAAAACAGATAAAACCAGCTGAGTTGTAATAATTTATTTTTGTGGAATCTAAATATGCTTAGGTATGGTAGATATTTGATTTTGATTATTCTTTTTATGGTTTTGCAATAGAGTGAATTAGTTTTGCGTTTTCATTGATTTTGACTTTTGAGGGGGAATTACTTGAGGTAAGCCTAAAACTTAGCGAATCGAAATGGAAAAAGAAGAATTAGCAGTTAATAAATGGGCTGGGGAGTTCGGAGCCACAGCGTAGCCCCTACTTTCCTTTATTCCAGCGAATGAGGTGTATTCAAATCTTACGAGGAGATAACAACCTGATTACGGCCGCCATCTTTTGCTTGATAAAGTGCTTTGTCAGTACGTTCAATTAACTGCTCAGAGGTTTCACCAATAGTAAATTGTGAAACGCCAAATGATGCAGTGATAGAGCTGATAATATCACCAGACTTCTTTTGCTTGATTCGGATTGCTTGAATTTTTTGACGTACCTGCTCAGCTAATTCAGCCGCCGCTTCTTTATCTATTTGCGGCATTAAAACTGCAAATTCTTCGCCGCCAAAGCGAACTGGCAACATTGGCTCTGGGCAAACCTCTTTTAATAGCTTACCAACATATTGCAACACTTTATCACCCATAAGGTGACCATAAGTGTCGTTAAAGCGCTTAAAGTGATCTATATCGACAAGAACAAACGAGGTAACTAAATTAGGATCATTAACGCCGGCTAGTTGACTAATCTCAGCATCAAAAGCGCGACGATTAAATAGATTGGTTAGAGGATCGACCCTAGCATCTTGACGGGTTTTGTTAAGTTCTTCTTTTAGAGATTGAATTTCCGCTTGAGCTTCATTCATTCTTTCTTGAAATAGGCGGGCAGTTTCACTGACCGATTTGGTGTGGTCTGAAAGTGCATGAATGATTGATTCAATTGGCAGACTAGATTCACCGTCTTCGTTTTGGTGAAGTGCTTCTAAGCTCTCCTCAAGAACATTACTGAAATCCTCAGTTTTCTCGGCTGCGTTACCTGCATGTTCATGAAGGTCATTAATGAGGCCGATTAGACTGGCCTGTACGTCATCGGCCCCATTAATCTCATCTTTGATCATATGCTCGCGGAACAGTTGTTCACTGAGCATGGTAGGACAGGTTCCGTATGTCGTTAGGGTCTTATCAAGTTGCACATTTAACTCTGGTACACGATCACTAACGTACGTATACCATAGAGCATAATTAAGCGGGTTAGGCGGTATATTATGCTTAACCATTAATGGCACTGCCTGACGAAGGTACTCGGCAGCTTGATTGTTATTTTCAGCGAACTTCATACTTCCCCTATCGCTTTATTTGGTTGAACGAACGCTACTACACGAGAATTGTAAATGATAATCAGTACAATTCATATCTTGATCGGCAACTCAGTAACTGTAAAACAACTGTTTGAATTTGGGAACCGCTGAGGAGGAAAAAATCCTTTACTGATGCCTAATTTCTTTGAAAGTAGTATCGGCATAGCTCAATAAATCTTCAAGAAATTCTGCTGTAATTTTTAATTTATTTAAGTTGGTAGTTAGTTGGGAGTTCCCATGTAATCAGGTGTTCGGGAATTTTTAACTTTTAAATTTGTACAAATCTCTTCGGGAAGCATCTTAGTTGAAAATGCAAAAAATTACTTTTTATCTAATTGATAAATTAAAGGAAAATTAAGGTGTGTCTTGTACAAATATATTTACCAGCGTGTATCAGAGTCTTTATAACGAGTTAGATGTTTAAACGAGGTCAGCTGTTGTTTAAGCTGATTTAGTGCCGTAGCGCTTGCTTCTCCCTGAATATGTAGCTCTTCACTCCATTGGCGATCAAGAATATTGATCTGATCTTGATTTAATAATTGCTCAATATCACCTACAAGGTTATGGGGAAGATATAGGTCGAATGGAAATAGAGGGATGCGTTCTTCTGTCGGTAATACTTTAAGCGCTTCCTGTACGGCTTGGCTATAAGCTCTAACAAGCCCACCTGCACCCAGTTTAATCCCTCCAAAATATCGCGTTACTACGACGGTGATTTCACATAGGTTGCTATGTTCAAGAACATTCAACATAGGTTTACCAGCCGTACCTTTGGGTTCGCCATCATCACTGCTGTTCCAGCACTGAAGGTAACTACGGGTACCAGCAATATATGCCCAGCAGTTATGGTTTGCTTTAGGGTGTTGTTGTTGTATCTCGGCAATAAAGTTTCGAGCGCTCTCTAAATTGGGTGTGTGAGCGACATGAGTAATAAAGCGACTGTGTTTAATCTCGATTTCATGACTGAGGTAAGGCTGTTGAGGGTAATACTCTGTCATTGTTTAATGCCGCCTGCTAGGTAAATAGTTCCAAGCCATGGAGTGGGGGTTTGATTCAATTCTGCTTTAAGTCCAGATATAAGTGTTACTTCATCGTGGCCGTTTTGACGTAAAAGCTGGAGCTGTTCAAGGCTTAATAATATTTCTATATCAATATGGCGGCCATAATAATAAAGAGAGAGTTGATATGGCACTGCTTCTGGGAATATAGCTGAAAAAAATTGATCGATAGATTGAGTTACGTCACGCCTTGACGGTAGTTCCGTTTCTGGTGGTGTGATATCGAGGTCTTCATCATCATAGGTATCGATGTGGAAGATGATATGCCCAATCTCCTCATTGTCCTGTAGACACTGACATGCTTTGTTGCCGATGTAATGTCCTTCAGAGGCGCTCAGATGCGGAGAAACTTGGATATGAAGTTCCATTAAGTGCTTATTGCCTATAGTGCGAGCCTTGAAGCTATGGACGTTGATAATTCCCTCTATCGATAGAACTTGCTCTCTATAGCGATCGATATCTTCTTTAGGGATGGATGTGCCTAATAACTGCTTTAGGTTGCTCCAACTTAAATCCCAACCGATCTTTGCTACCATGATTGCGACAATCAGTGCTGCGATAGCATCTAACCAGATAAATCCAGCCATGGCCCCAGCGACACCAATGAAAACAACTACCGATGACAATGCGTCAGTTCGGCTATGCCATGCATTAGCAATTAAGAGAGCAGAATCTATCTGTTTGCCTATCTGCAGTGTATAACGATAGATCCACTCTTTAGCAGCTATGGATAGTGCTGCGATTATTAGAACTGGCCATTCGGGTAGTAGAAGTTCAGACGCTTGAATTAGATTTAATGTACTGTCGTAAGCCATTGCTCCTGCGACAGCAATGAGGATACTGCCAAGAATAACGGTACCTAATGCTTCAAAGTGCCCATGACCCCATGGATGATCTTCATCAGGTCCTTTAGCTGATACTTTTAATATCAACACGACCATAACATCCGTAATTAAGTCAGATAGAGAGTGGATACCGTCTGCGACTAAGGCGGCTGAATGAAAAAGAAACCCGAAAATAATCTTCAACAACCCTAGTACTGCGTTCACTGCAGCGCCGACCCAGGTCACTTTGTTTGCTGCTTTAATTTCCTGTTCTGTTCGTTGCATAACGTTGATCGTAAATCGCTTGAGACCATCCTTGTAAAGCCTAGCAGGTTAGAGGTTAAAAAATATGCTCAATCTTGAACAAGTTGATTTGGTTCAGGCAATATTTTTTACATTGCCATTGATCTTGTTAAGTCCAAATTTGGTGCAATTGTCTTGTTTGAATTTTCCTTGATGATTACCGTTATTACTAGGCTGTAGCCGGTGCTCTGTTTTATTACAGAAAATGTTGTTCACTGTGGGATAAACAGCCGCACTATATGGGTGCAAAAAACAATAATAAAATTTAACATTCCTGTGTTGACTTATGTAACATATTGATTTTAAAGATTAAAAATGCACTGGTTAAAAAATGATCAGTTTATTGGATTGCCTTGATTTATGGGCGTTTCATGACGTTTTAAAGTCTTAATTCACAAAGTTATCCACAGCTAATGTGAGTAGCCTTTGTAAGGCCCTATATTTTAAGGGAGCCAGGTTTTTCCACACTAAAAGTCGTTATTTTATGCTGATAAAAATATGTAGACCTTAATCTAAAGTGTTGAGTTTGGAGTGAAGTGCATAGGATCGAATGGAGTTGGCCAACATTAAGAAGTAAGCTCTGACCAGCTGTGTAAAGGGCGGTGCTAGAGGGTTTAGTCGATGCCTAGCACTTTATGGTTCTGTAAGCTGAGCTTCCATTGGGGATGGGCTAAGCAATAGTCGATCACTTCTTTTGTGTAGATTGAACGTGCAGGGCCGTCCATCGGCTGTAGATAGAAGTGCGCGAAACTAAGTTGTTCGAACCGGTCCGGTTGCGCTAACGGTTGCGGGTAAACCAATTTAAGTTCATCACCTTGGGTGATAATTACTTCGGCATCGGCTTTAGGGCTCACACAGATCCAATCGATATTACCGGGTAGTGGCTTCGTACCATTGGTTTCGATGGCAACTTCAAAACCGTTCGCGTGGCATTCATCCACCAAGGTTTGATCGAGTTGCAGCGCAGGTTCACCACCGGTGAAGATGATGTACGGCTTCTCGTTGTTCTGATCTGGCCAGAAGCTTTTTAGAAATTGGCACAGTTCAGCTGCGGTAGCGAACTTTCCACCGTGTTGTCCATCGGTACCAATAAAGTCAGTATCGCAAAAATCGCAGATAGCTTTTTCACGGTCTTGCTCGCGCCCTGACCAGAGATTACAGCCAGAAAAACGACAAAAAATTGATGCGCGTCCACTTTGCGCACCTTCACCTTGCAAGCTATAGAAAATCTCTTTTACGGAATACATCAGATTGTGGTAGAAAGGGCCTTTAAAATCGAGGCGATAAGTCTACACTGGCAGATTTTGACTGCAAGTTAATTCGGTTCATATTACGCCTGTAAGGTAATCTACAGGTTAACTAGTGTTATAGGGTACATTCGTGGAACTTAGAGAAATTGATAAAGTTGTTTATAAGCAAAAGCAGCGCAAGGTAGGTATCGTTTTTAGTCTGATTTTTGCTGTAATAGGTTTAGGGTTGAGTGCCGTTTTACGTCATTACTATGGTAATGCTGAAGGCGAGAATATGATGGTGAACCTAACTGGGGTGCTAATTGGTTTAGCTATCTCCATTATTATCTTTACCCAAGTGGCTAAAAAACCGTATTTCGATGAGCTTCGTTACGGTTGGAATCTAAAAAAACAGGCGCTTAAGATTCAAAATCACCGTCATCGTTGGGAAGAACGCCTTAGAGACGGTGATTCAACGGCAGCAATTGTTCTAGCTTTCTACCACAAGGCTACTCTACAGCTACAGAGCTTAGACGGTAATGAGTTTGGTTATAGCGATAGTAAAGAACGTGAAAATAAGTTTCTGGTTGAGTGTGAGAAGCTGTCCTTAGATGCAGATGCGTCTAAGTATTCGATCGATATGTTGTTGGAGATGAAATAGCACGCTGTTTATTTCAGCAATAAATTGATATTACTAAGGAGCTTAAGGCTCCTTTTTTGTATCTGATCTATAAGAATTGAGGTTTTACGATGCTTAGTCGATTTAAGCGATCTATTACGGTGTGGACGATTTTATTGATTTCGCCGTATCTCGCTGCTGAACAGAGTAATAGGGTGATGATCACACCCGAACTTTTCTCCTTTGTGGTTGAACATGAAGAGGAGTCTGTTGAGATTAAGCGTAATCAAGATCCTGATAATACCATCCATGAGCTGTATATCACGACTTCCCGTGGTACACCGCAGCCGATGTTTCCATTCGAACCTTATGAAGTGGAGACCATTGGCGAGAGAGAATTTATTGAGTATCTACAACAAGCTCAAACAGATAGCTCTATTTTAATTGTTGACACTCGGACTGAGGGCTGGCATTACCGATTGACGATACCGGGCAGCACCAATATTCCATACACGCTGTTAAAAGATCCTGAAACTCTTTCGGATGCGTTGGAAGAGTTGGGAGCAATCAACAAAGATGGCGTTTGGGATTTCAGTCAGGCAAAAACACTTGCTGCGTTTTGTAACGGTTATTGGTGTGGGCAGACCCCTACCTTTATATGGGCGTTGCTAGAGCTAGATTACCCTGAGGATAAGTTGAATTATTATCGAGGTGGCATGCAAGCTTGGACAAGCTTGGGGCTTACTACAGTAGGGGATTATTATTTGGAATAGTAGGGAGTTTTATTGGATCTCCCTACTATCTGAGCATAAGGCGTTTATTTAATTTGGTTTAGGTAGTTAGTTAAGCGGTCTTTATTCATCACAAAAGTAGCACTTAGCTCAGCAGCGTTGGTTTTTACCTCTTCTAGGTTTGTTGGTTTACCTGCTACAACTACCCCCATCATTGCCATCATCGCGTGTGGACGGCATTTGTATACGTACACACCTTCTTTATCGACGGTGAAAGAAACTTCTTTCATCATTTTGCCTTTCCAGCCTGTCGAACCCGCAGGGATTAGGTTGCTGATTGATTCAGAATTGTGACCTGGATCTGTTGGTTGGAATGTAACGGTATCACCTACTTCTACATTTAAAATGGCAGGCTCAAAAACCATAGAGCCGTCAGGACCTGAGTTTTTCATCATGACTGTATGATTAGCCGCGCTAGCAAAATTTGCGCAAACTGCAAGGGCTAGGCCCGCACTTAGAGTTTTAATGTTCATCGTTATGTATTCCTTACTTTGATAATGCAAGTGATAATGATTATTAAATAAGTTTATAGTGTTGGTAAATATCCTTATTTAGAACTATATAAACGCTAAATTTATAGGGGCTTAATGATTAGTAGGGGTTTGGTTTTGCGTATGGATATGGGAGCAAAGCTCTATGGAGTCTTGAGGGATCTCTATTTCTGGCATTTTATCCAACTGATTGGCTCCATATATTGCGATAAGCAGGGGAGAGGCAATGACAAACATCAAGAGGCCAGCCATGAACTGCCCTCTTGTCCCTTTGCGAATAGGTGTCGGTTTAAATACTTTGTAGCCCTTAGGTGGGAATTGCGCTTGTATTAACCCTTTGATCGCCATGGGGAGCATAGTTATGGCTAGGATTAGGAAGATCGAAATAGGCAATCCAATCAGTAAAAGGTGCCAAAGATAATCAGCCCTGTTTAGGCCAAACAGGCTATAACAGTGAGGCTGTTCTGCAAGGCGGGTGATAGATGGGAATAGCCAAAATTTGCCAGCGGCTATGAGAACTGCACCTAAACCCATAAACAGGATAATGAGCTTTATCTTCTCGCGCTTTGTGTATTCCGGTGCGTAATCCATCTGGTCTGCCCATATTGGCTATGAAAGCTTAATTTATAACCTTACCACTTGTCGTGCCGAGTTATAAATTAAGCTTGGACAGTTAGCAGATAATTAAGGACGTTGGGCTTCGCCGCCAAAGGCTTCAATTAGGGCAGGGAATAGCTTGCTGAACTCTAGACCCATTTGAACCATATCGGCATCGAATTGAGCGATCTCGTCTTCAGCTGCTTCGTCTGCCATTTTCTCCTGTAGCTGTTCGCTCAGTTTCAGGCGTTTAATGGATAGATCCTCCTGCAGAGTAATCTTGAGCTGTTCATCCCATTCTAGGGCTAGTTTTACGACGCGTTTGCCTGCTTCTAGGTGGGCAACAAACTCTTCATCTTCCAGTTGTTGGCCTTTGATTCGAATGACGCCGCCTTCTAAGACGTTATCACGTAGTTCGCACTCATCTAGGACTTCAAAACCTTGCGGAATGCTGTCGTGCTGCTCCAACCAATGAGACATTACTGCTGAGGGGGATTGGTTAACGTCAGGTAGTGTAATTGGCAGGCTACCTAGGGTGCCACGAAGATGGCTTAGTAGCTCTTCTGCTCTTTTGTGGCTAGAGGCATCAACCGCAATCCAACCTGCAGCTGGGTTGATTAGAGCGGTGGTCTGCTGGAATTTACTAAAGGCACGAGGCAACAGATCAAGAATAACTTCATCTTTAAGTTGGTCGCGCTCTTTTTTATACACTTTGCGCGCTTGTTCATGCTCAATCACAGAAACCTTCTCACCGACGGCTTCTTTAATCACTGCGCCTGGAAGGATCTTTTCTTCCTTACGCGCTGCAACCATAAACATTCCGTGTATCTGATGAGCGTGAACATCATCTAATAAGTGGCAAGGTGAGACCCAACCATATCGGCTTAATTCTTGGCTTTTGCATGGGTGAAAAGCGTGTTCGATTAGTTTCTCTTGTAGCTGCTCTTGAGTGTATTCAAACGCTTCGGTTAGGCGATAGAAAATTACATTTTTAAACCACATAGCAGCTCCAGAAAACGAAAAAATTGGCAGAGCATGGTAGGCAAGATTTGTACTCGATGGAAGAGAAAATCTATATTTGGCTGAAATAAAAGAGAGGTGAAAAGTGGTTTGTGGAATAAGAGGGAGATAAAACTGACGGCAGTGACTATGTCAGGCTGCCGTCAGGTTTTAATTAGAGACCGGCGTAAGCAAGTAGCGTGTGTACAGGTACACCCGCATCTTGAATTTTGCTAGAGCCTTGTAAGTCCGGTAGGTCGATCAATGCCGCTGCTTCAGAAACATCTGCGCCAAGCTCTTTAATAAGGCTGCATGCTGCTAAGATAGTGCCACCTGTTGCAATTAGGTCATCAAATACCAAAACTCGATCACCTTCCTTCACTGCATCGGTCTGCATCTCTACAGCAGCAGTGCCGTATTCAAGTTGATATTCCTGATGAATGGTTTCACCTGGTAGTTTGCCTTTCTTGCGAACAAGTACCAAAGGTATATTCAGGTGGTAAGACATGATAGAGCTGATCAAGAAGCCGCGGGCATCGATACTGGCAATATGTGTGATGTCACTATCAATATAGCGCTGGATAAATGCATCAGAGATCATGCGAAGCGCTTTAGGATCTTTAAATAGTGGTGTGATATCTCGGAATTGCACGCCTGGCTCTGGCCAGTCAGGAATCGTGCGAATAACTGATTTCACATAACATTCGTCATATGACATGAAGAACTCCTTAGAAACAGCAGGTTTTGATGCAGCTCAATGTTTTATTGCGTGGTAAAAGCTTAAATAAAGGCGTTGGGTTACACATTGAGATGGCTACTTAATTGTGCGACTAAATAAGCACCGGTTGCGAAAGCAATCGGTGCTTTTTTATATTTAAGGACTAACCACAAGTGCCTTTGCCACATTGAACGGTGACATCAGGCTCCTCAGTATCTTTTGCAGGGCACTCTCCAGAGAGTTCATATAGCTTATCGAGGTCTTCAATATGAACTTCTTTACCTTCGACTTGCAAAAGCTCTGACTTCTGGAAACGGGTAAAAATACGACTTACGGTTTCAACAGCAAGGCCCAGGTAATTACCGATTTCGTTACGAGACATTGATAAACGGAAACTTGTTTCCGAGTAACCACGTGCTTTAAACCTCATCGATAATTTAACAAGGAATGTGGCTACACGCTCTTCTGCATTCTTCTTAGATAGAAGCAGCATCATCTGTTGCTCTTCACGGATCTCTTTACTCATGGTACGCAACAATTGGCGACGTAGCTCAGGTAACTGACCGGAAAGTTCGTCTAAGCGCTCGAAAGGGATCTCACAAACCGTTGTAGTCTCGAGGATCTTTGCGGAGACAGGGTATTCGTTGTTATCAAAACCACTCATTCCCACAAGTTCACCTGGGAAATAGAAGCCTGTAATCTGCTCTTCACCCTCGTTTGTGATGGTGTAAGTTTTAACTGTGCCGACGCGAATAGCATAAACGCTGGAAAACTCTTCACCTTGATGGAAAAGGTGCTCACCTTTCTTAAGTGGGCGGCTTTTATCGATGATGTTATCTAGGCGTTCCATCTCTGTCATATCCAGAGATACGGGTAGACACAAAGAACTCAGACTACAAGTGTTGCAGCTTACTTGCTGTAGGCTACGTAGTTTTCCATCAGTTGCTTTGTTATCACTCATAGTGCGGTCCTGTCGTGGTTATATCGAATGGCTACCCACTGATTATGTAGTATTTCCGTAAATACGGAAAGTTAAATAATCTTCGAGAATCGCTGTGAACTCTGGTCTTTTGGTATATATGCGTCAAATGCCATACATATACGACGAATTAATAGACGACCTGCAGGAGAGACCACAATCTCTTTCTCATTCATACTGATTAGGCCGTCTTTGGTGAATGCTTCTAGCTCAGCTATAGAGTTGGCGAAGTATTCATCGAAGGTAATATCAAATTTAGATTCAACCGCTGTTTTGTCTAGCTCAAAGTGACAGATAAGCTGTGTAATAACATGGCGACGAATGATGTCATCTTGCGTCAGGCTCACACCGCGTTTAATTGCATGAGCGTTATTGTCTACTGCAGCACTGTAATAAGGCATATCGTGCTCATTTTGATAGTAAACAGAGCCAATTTGGCTAATCGATGAAACACCCATAGCGACAAGGTCACACTCTGAATGAGTCGTGTAGCCTTGGAAATTACGATGTAATTTGCCGGTACGTTGGGCAATGGCTAGCTCATCGTCTGGTTTAGCAAAGTGATCCATACCGATATAAACATAACCTGCATCTAGCAGCTTATTGATAGTGGATTCTAGAATCGCAAGTTTTGTTTCTGGACTTGGCAGTGTTTCTTCCTGAATGTGACGCTGTGGACGGAAACGGTCAGGAAGGTGAGCGTAGTTAAATACCGACAGGCGATCAGGATTCATCTCGATAACAGTATCTAGGGTTGCGTTAAAACCTTCGAACGTTTGGTAAGGAAGTCCGTAGATCAAATCTAGATTTAGAGAGCGGAAACCTAATCTCCGAGCTTCTTCCAGAATTGCAGCTGTTTGCTCTACTGACTGAACGCGGTTTACTGCTTCCTGAACTTTAGGGTCTATATCCTGTAGGCCCAGACTGATACGGTTAAAACCGATCTCACGCAGAACTTTGATTGTTTCAAGGCTCGCTTCACGAGGGTCGATTTCGATGGAGTAATCACCGCTATCGTCATCAAGAAGGTTAAAGTTTTTACGCATTTCACCCATTAGCTCGACCATCTGCTCATGGCTAATGAATGTTGGTGTTCCGCCACCCCAATGTAGCTGGGTTACTTTGCGGTCATTACTGTACCACTTGGAAAGCTGAGCCATCTCTTTATAAAGTGTGTCCAGATAAGGCTGAGCTTTTTTGCGGTTACGCGTGATCACTTTATTACATGCGCAGTAGTAGCACACATGCGCACAAAATGGGATGTGGACATACAGAGAAAGCGGATCGTTGATGTCCGCAGAGTTTTGTCCGGTTGCTACCAGATCACTAGGAGACAACTCTGGGTCAAACTGAACAGCAGTAGGGTAGGATGTATAACGAGGACCCGATAGGTCGTATCGTTTAATCAAGTCCAGATCCCATTTAATCAGATTGTTATCCACGTTTGTGTTCCTCTGTAATCAGTTTCTTGCGAAAAATGTGTTCAGTTATTGTTGGAATATTCCCAGCCATGGGATGCTGTATAAGCCCATTCCAATAATGATTGCGCCCGAAATGTGTTGAGTCAGGCGTTTCTGAAGAATTTGTTTAACTTGTTGGGCCAGTACACCGGTTAACAGCATGGCTGGCAAAGTGCCTACGCCAAAGGCCGCCATCAATTGTGCGCTGGTCAGCCAGTCGGATGCTGCTGAAGCCCAAATTAAAGTGCTATAAACCAAACCGCATGGCAGCCAACCCCACAGGCCACCAAGCATGATTGCTTGTCCGATATTTCTAACCGGGAGAAGCTTACTCGCAACGGGACTTATCTGCTTCCACAGAACGCCGCCTGCTCTTTCTAAGTGGGTTAAACCTTTCCACCATTGGGCAATGTATAGCCCCATGAAGATCAGCATCAATCCGGCAAAGCTGCGAAGTACGAGTTGCAGTACAGGATCGGTTAACAACCAACTTAGGCTACCTAAAATTGCGCCTGCAGTTGCATAGCTAATAATACGCCCAGAGTTATAGCAGAGTAAAAGTAGGAAGCCTTGACCTCCCTTAGGGGAGCTAAGGGAGACGGTGGCAGCTATGCCACCGCACATACCCAGACAATGCGTACCGCCAAGCAAACCTAATAAGAATGCTGTAGGTATGACGAGTGCTTCAGTCATTGCCTTTGTCAGTCGGTTTTACTTTTGCATCATCCGGAATCAGATCTTCGTCATCATCATAGAGAATGCTATGTGCAGGGCTGTCTAGATCGTCGTACTGGCCGTTGTTAACGTTCCAGAAGAAAGCCCAGATAGCAAAGCCGATTAACAAGATGGCAATGGGGATCAGCAGGAAAATTATATCCATTGAAACTACATAACCCTATTTTTCAAATGTGCTTATTCTACCTGATTTTGCATAACCGCGTCAGGCTTAGCCGACTGAGTACCCTGATCTCTGTCATGGGAACGTACAGAACCTCGGGTTAATTTGTTCAGGCGCATCGCATTACCGACTACGACCAATGAACTTGCCGACATACCAATCGCTGCCATATAGGGAGCAATGAAGCCAAAGGCAGCCAATGGTAAAGCGCTTAGGTTATAGCAAAGTGACCAAGCTAAGTTCTGTTTAATGATTCGTTGAGTCTTTCTCGCGAGCAAAATACCATCCGCTAGGCGTAATAAATCGTGGCTAATCAGTACGCCATCAGCATTAGTTTTTGCAAGATCAGAAGCACCGCCCATAGCTATAGACGTCTGTGCGCCTGCAAGTACAGGGATGTCGTTGATACCGTCACCCACCATAATTACATGAGCGCCTTCTTCTTGAAGCTTATTAACATGAGCAAGCTTCTCTGCTGGTGATACGCCAGAGATAGCGGTATCTATCCCTAGTTGGCTGGCTACTTCCGCTACCGCTGAAGAGTTATCGCCCGTCAGCATCTGACAGTTAAGCCCTATCGAGTGAAGGATCTCAATTGTCTGTTTCGCTTCACGGCGAATCTGGTCATTGAGGCGGAACCATGCTAGCGCTTGAGTCTCATTACACAGTAGCAGCCACTGCCCACTTGTTTCAGGTAGCGATGGTTGGCTTTGCGTTAGGATCTCGCTCGCGTAATCAGGTTTACCAATACGGTATCTTTGATTGTCGATCACTCCTTCGATGCCTTGACCAAGTGTTGCTTTGATCTCGGTTGCTACTAGATCACCTTGTTGATCGTGGAACGCTTGTGCAATTGGATGTTCACTGTGCTTCTCAAGCGCAGCAGCAAACTTGGTACAGGCGTCTTGATCATGATCCGCTAGAGGAACCACTTCTTGAAGACTGAGGTTGCCCTCGGTTAGCGTGCCTGTTTTATCGAAAACAACATGAGTTGCCGTCGAAAGGCTTTCAAGAACATGGCCTCGGGTGATTAATAAACCGTTTTGGCGCAGTGTGCCTGTGGCAGCAGTGAGTGCTGTCGGAGTGGCCAATGAAAGCGCACAAGGACAAGTAACTACCAATACCGATAGGGTGATCCAGAATGCATGAGCAGGCTCAACGAAGTACCAACCTGTCGCTACAACGGTTGCGGTGACTAAGACCGCCGCTACAAAGTAGCTCGCAACTTTATCGGCAATTTGAGCAACTTTAGGTTTATCTTCTTGAGCACGATCGAGCAGGCGAACAATGGCTGATAGTTTGGTCTCGTCACCCACCTGAGTGATTTTAATCGTGATCGGATTTTCGACGTTAATCGTGCCGCCAACAACCTTGTCATCGATATCTTTACGAATTGGTAGGTATTCACCTGTTAGCGCTGCTTCATCTACCGAGCTGCTACCGGCAATGATGATGCCATCAGCTGGAATCGTATGACCCGGTTTGACCAAAACAATATCGTCTAGCTTCAGTTCTTGTGCGGGTACTAATTGCTCTTCACCATCGACTAGTTTGATAGCACTAGCCGGTAGTAAGTTTAGGAGTGCGTTACCTGCTTTCCCTGTTCTATGACGGGCCTGCATTTCAAGGTAGCGGCCAATTAACAGGAAGAAAGTAAACATAGTAACGGAGTCGTAATAGACCTCGCCACTATTCGTGAAGGTAGCCCAAACACTGGCTAAATAAGCTCCCCCTATCGCGATGGAAACAGGGAAGTCCATGGTTAAGTGTCGAGTTTTAAGATCCCTTAGCGCAGCGATAAAGAAAGGTCGCGCAGAGTAAAGGATTACTGGAGTCGCAATCACTAAGCTGGCCCAGCGGATAAAGCTGACATACTTGTCTTCCATGCCTTGCAGAGCACCGCCATAAAGCGCGATAGCAAACATCATTGTCTGCATCATGCCGATGCCGGCAACACCTAGACGGCGAGTCGCACGTTTACGTTCCTGCTCTAAAAGCTGTTCTTCTTTATCCGGATGATAAGGGTGTGCTTGATAACCAATTCGGTAGATCTCAGCCATGATTTTGCTGAGTTTAGCTTGGGATTTATCCCAAGTAATACGAGCACGGTGGTTGGTCAGGTTGACCTTTGCTTTACTTACGCCCTCGATATTACTGATGTGATGATCAAGTAACCATACGCAAGCTGCACAGGTAATACCTTCGATAACCAGTGTGGCTTCGGAGCTGGTTTCATTAACTTTGACGAAATTGCTTTGCACATTTTCGTCATCGTAAAGCTCAAGCTCAAGAAGCAGTGTTTCCGGAAGGTCTTTAGTGTTCAGCTCCGGGGAGTAGGCTGCTTCAGTACGATGTTTGTAATAATTGTCCAAGCCACTATCTACAATAGTTTGTGCGACTGCTTGGCAGCCCGGACAACACATATCTCTACTTTCACCGTTAATTACAGCGCTATAGTTACTACCCGGAGGGATAGTAAGGCCGCAGTGGTAACAGTCAGCAGACTTTACTGAGTTAAGGTTGCTGCTCATTGTTCGTGGGCAGGTTTAAACTCAATTGTATTCTGATCGTATGGTGGATGTGCCTCTGCACGTAGATTCCAGTTGCGGGCTTCATCCTTCAGGATCAGATAACGCTTACCTTGAAGCAGACTCTTTAAGCTGCCTGTATAGGCTTCAGTGCCAGGAACTTGCTTAAGCAAAATACTCTGATCGTATTGCTGGTGAGTAGGGTGAATGATACTGAGGTTAAGGAACTCTGGAAGGTAATCGCCTTTGCTTTTGAATTTCAGCATTAGGTCGCCAGTTGTATTATCGAGATTTAACTGACCGCTAACACCAAGGTCGATCGCTTCTTGAGACTGACTTTTATCTACAAAATGGCCACGGGCTACTTTGTAGTAGTCATCTTTTACCAAACCGTCATGTGTAACGATGGATAGGTAAAGGTAAAAAGTTCCGTAAAAAACTACGGCAATAATCGGTGATAAAATAAACCAAAGCCAAGGTTGTTTGTACCATGGGCCGGGGATGTTGTTGTCGCTGTCACTCATGTATCAATACCCAAAAAAAAACTGTCGTATCCAAAACCGGAACACCCAGTTTCAGACCGACAGCTATTCTACCTTATTTCTAAAAGAAGGGGCCTAGAATTTCTTCTAATCGACCCTTCTTTTGACCTAGCGCTTAGGTGCAGGGCCAATAAAGCGGTTTTCCTCTTCTATAGCGATGTCGGAATTGTCCGTTGCCATCACTTTGAAGGTTATATTGTTATTGGCTTTGCTTAGGTATTTTTTCTTAATGTTCAATCTAATTGGTAGATCGATCAGCTCACCAGCTTTAATAGTGACTTCTGACTTACCAATATATTCCAGGCCTTCAAGACCTGTGACTGAAATCGTGTAGCTATGATCGACTTGCTCTTTATTAGCAAGTTTCAGTGTATATACGTTCTCGATGACTCCTGAAGTGACTTCGTTATATAGCTGTCCACGGTCTCGTAATATATCAACTTCGAGCGGGATGCGGCTGTAGACGGTGTAGGCAAATACTACGCACATCGCACATAGGACAACAAAGTAACCGATCAGTTTAGGACGCATAATATGCGTTTTATTGCCTTCGAGCTGATGTTCAGTTGTGTAGCGTACAAGGCCTTTTTCGTAACCGACACGTTCCATAATGTCGTCACAGGCGTCAACACAAGCACCGCAAGCGACACATTCATACTGCAGGCCGTCACGGATATCGATTCCTACTGGGCAAACATAAACGCAGTTATAACAATCAATACAGTCGCCTAAGCCTTCGGCTTTGTAGTCGGAGCCTTTTTTGCGTTTTCCTCGGCTTTCACCGCGTTTTTCATCGTAAGAAATAATCAGTGTATCTTGGTCGAACATAACTGATTGGAAACGAGCGTAAGGGCACATATAGATACATACCTGCTCACGTAACCAGCCAGCGTTGCCATAAGTTGCTACAGCAAGGAAGCCTAGCCACCACATCTCCCAAGGGCCTAGCTCGAAGTTAAGAATGCTTGGGATAAGTTCGCGAATAGGGGTGAAATAGCCAACGAAAGCGACCGCAGAGATAATAGAGAAAAAGATCCAAAGAAAATGTTTTGTGCTTTTTCTCAGTAATTTTTCTTTACTCCAGCCCTTTGATTTATCGAGTTTCATCCGTTGGTTGCGGTCACCTTCGGCAAATTTTTCAATCCATATATAGATCCATGTCCATACAAATTGCGGGCAGGCATAGCCACACCACAATCGACCAGCAAACACAGTAAAGAAGAACAGGGCAAAGGCAAGGATGATTAGCAGCCAAGACAATAAGATGAAGTCTTGGGGCCAGAAGGTGCTGCCGAAAACATGGAATTGTCGATTAGGAAGGTCAAATAGAATAGCTTGCCTACCATCCCAGGTAATCCAAGAGAAGCCAAAAAACATCGCTAGCATTATGACGCTTGCGGCTTCACGAAGTTTCTTAAAAATACCTTTATAGTGCTTTACGTAGATATGCTCACGTTTAGCGTACAGGTCGTAATCTTGGGATTTTTTCTTGCTCTTGGGGGTGACATCTTGAACCGGGATCTGATTCATCTTGTTGCTCACATACTCACCAGTGAAAGTTAAACTCAGCAAAACTAATACGCTCACCATGTATTAGTAAAGTTGAATATTATATTAGATCCTCAAAAAAAAAGGCGACATGATCTATATCATATCGCCTTTATTTTAGTTCAACTACCTAATTACTTTTTAGATAGGCTGTAAACATATGCAGTGATCAGGTGAATTTTCTCATCGCTTAGTAGGTCTTTATGAGCTGGCATTACACCATTACGACCAACACGGATAGAGTGAGCCACTTTTTCGAAGCTACCACCGTACAACCAGATGTCATCAGTTAGGTTAGGTGCACCTAGGATAGGTAGACCTTTACCGTCAGTACCGTGACAAGCAGTACATAGTGCTTGGAATTGACCTTTACCGCGAGCTGCGCCTTCTGCATCAGCTTCTGCACCGCTTAGAGATAGTACGTAGTTAGTTACGTCACGTACGCCTTCTTCGCCTAGTACAGCACCCCAAGGTGGCATGCCGCCGTTACGACCGTTAGCAATAGATGTCTTGATAGTCTTCTCGTCACCACCGTACAACCAATCGTTGTCCGTTAGGTTAGGGAAGCCGTGTGCACCTGTTGCTGCTGTGCCGTGACATAGAGAACAGTTGTTCGCAAACATACGCTGACCCATTTTTAGGCCTAGCGCGTTGTCTGGGTGCTGTAGCTCTTCTGCAGACATAGCTGCGTATTTAGCGAAGATTGGCTTGTACGTCTCTTCAGCGTGAGCCATTTCTTCTTCCCACTGGCCAGTAGAAGTCCAGTTCAATAGACCTGGGAAACTACCTAAACCTGGGTAAAGAATAAGATAAACAATGCCGAAAACAACGGTGCCCATAAACATCTGGAACCACCATTTTGGCAGAGGGTTATCGTATTCAGCAATGCCATCAAATTCATGGCCTAATGTTTCTTCAGTTGTATCTTGGTGCGGCTGACTTTTGCGAGTAGCAATCAATAGCCAAGCACAACCAAGAATTACAGCTAGGGTAATCACTGCTACCCATGCGCTCCAAAAAGCACTCATTTTTCAATTCTCCCGTCACTGGCCTCAGTATCGTCCGGTTTCATCTCGTCTGCCTCGTCAGGTTCGTTCAGAGGCATGTTGGCTGCATCGTCGTACTTGTCTTTATTCTTTGGGTTAAGCACCCAAACAAATAGCGCCAAGAACGTAATCAGCATGATTACCGGTATATAAGGGCCATAAACTTCGTAACTCACGCGTTACTACCGCTTGTTAGTGTATTCAGAATGCATTTTACCCAGTGCTTGTAGGTAAGCTACAACAGCATCGATCTCGTATTTGCCCTGAACTTCTTTCTGGGCATTAGCGATCTGCTCGTCAGTGAAAGGAACACCAACAGCGCGTTGTGCTTCAAGCTTCTTAGCAGTGTCTGCACCGGTTAGTTTGTTTTCAAACAACCATGGGTAAGAAGGCATCTTAGACTCAGGTACAACGTCACGAGGGTTGTACAAGTGAGCGCGGTGCCAATCATCAGAGTAACGACCACCTACACGAGCTAGGTCTGGACCTGTACGCTTAGAACCCCATAGGAATGGGTGTTCCCAAACGTGCTCATTCGCAGTTGAGAAGTGACCGTAGCGTTCAGTTTCAGCACGGAATGGACGGATCATCTGACTGTGACAAGTGTTACAACCTTCACGGATGTAGATGTCACGGCCTTCAAACTCAAGCGGAGTGTAAGTACGTAGGCCTTCAATTGGCTTAGTAGTAGAAGTTTGGAAGAACAGAGGAACGATCTCTGCTAGGCCACCACCGCTAATTACGATGATGATAAGCAGAATCATCAAGCCAATGTTCTTTTCTATCGTTTCGTGTTTGATCATTTCTATCTGCTCCTATGACCTTAAGCTGCCTGTGCAGAAGCTTGAGCTTCTGGTGCAGTGCTGCCTTTACGAACAGTCTGCCAAGTGTTGTAGGCCATCAGAATCATACCAGTCAGGAAGAACATACCGCCCAACCAACGAACAAAGTAACCAGGGTGAGAAGCTTCTAGTGCTTCTACGAAGCTGTAAGTCAAAGTACCGTCAGCGTTAACTGCACGCCACATTAGACCCTGTAGGATACCGTTAACCCACATCGCGCAGATGTATAGAACCGTACCTACTGTAGCTAGCCAGAAGTGAGTGTTGATAAGACCAACGCTGTACATCTGAGCTTTACCGAATAGGCGAGGGATCATGTGGTAAACCGCACCGATAGAGATCATTGCAACCCAACCCAACGCACCAGCGTGTACGTGACCAACAGTCCAGTCAGTGTAGTGAGACAGTGCGTTTACTGTCTTAATAGACATCATTGGACCTTCGAACGTAGACATACCGTAGAAGGAAAGAGATACAACAAGGAAACGAAGAACTGGATCCGTGCGAAGCTTATGCCAAGCACCAGATAGAGTCATCATACCGTTGATCATACCACCCCAAGATGGAGCAAGAAGGATCAGAGACATAACCATCGCTACAGACTGAGTCCAGTCAGGAAGCGCTGTGTAGTGAAGGTGGTGACCACCAGCCCAGATGTATGTCGCGATCAACGCCCAGAAGTGAACGATAGATAGACGGTAAGAGTAGATTGGACGTTCAGCTTGTTTTGGTACGAAGTAGTACATCATACCTAGGAAGCCAGCTGTTAGGAAGAAACCTACAGCGTTATGACCGTACCACCACTGGATCATCGCATCTACAGTACCGGAGTAGATGGAGTAAGACTTCCACATAGAAACAGGGATAGCCATGCTGTTAACGATGTGTAGAACAGCTACAGTGATGATGAATGCCATGTAGAACCAGTTACCTACGTAGATGTGAGATGTCTTACGCATCTTCACAGTACCTAGGAATACAATAGCGTATGCAACCCACACGATAGTAATTAGCAGGTCGATTGGCCATTCTAGCTCAGCATATTCTTTGGAAGAAGTTAGACCTAGCGGCAGAGTAATTGCTGCTGCAAGGATAACTGCTTGCCAGCCCCAGAATGTAAACGCTGCAAGGCCATCAGAGATCAGGCGGCGTTGGCTGGTGCGTTGAACTACATAGTAAGACGTTGCAAACAGGGCACAGCCGCCGAATGCAAAGATAACTGCGTTAGTGTGCAGTGGACGTAGACGACCGTAAGTCAGCCACGCTGTATCAAAGTTTAGTGCTGGCCAAACCAACTGTGCAGCAATTAGGACACCGACGGTCATACCGACGATACCCCAAATTACTGTCATGATGGCGAACTGGCGCACCACTTTATAATTGTAGGTGGGGTGTTCAGTTGCTGTGCTCATGTCAGGCTCTCATCAACAAGCTATTTATGGAAATTTTGAGTTTCGCAGCCAATTATCTTGGAATAGGGCCTTATTTTCAATGTGTTTAGGTCATTCAATGAGGCATTTTGTCGCAGCTGCGAAATTTCTACCTAGGTATTGTTTGCTTGATACTTTTAGGTTGGGGTGTTTTTTAACTTAATGAAATATAAGGAATATTTTTTATAGGTTGTAATCCTTTGTTTTAAAAAGAGATATAGTTTTGGCGTTTTTTGTCGTAAAAAACGTCGCATTTTGTGCTGCACAGTAAGGCTTTTCTCAGCGTTTGTTGATTCAAGTCAACTTTGAAACAGCGGTAAAACTCATTTTTTGACTGATTAAGGGTCTGTTTATTTTAATTGATGGTGATTTGAAAGCGGGGAAAGTGCTATTTGCGCATGGTGCAGGTGCACCGATGGATAGCGAGTTTATGCAAGAGATGGCAGTGCGATTGGCAGGGCTGGGCTTGCAGGTTGTTCGTTTTGAATTTCCTTATATGCAGACTATTCGAGAAACGGGTAAGCGTCGCCCCCCAGATAGAATGCCAAAATTACTGGAATTTTTTACAAATTTGATAGAGGAACAAGTAGAAGGCGATCAGCCTCTATATTTGGCGGGTAAATCTATGGGGGGGGGCGTGCAGCTTCAATGTTGCTAAGTCATCCAGCTGTAAGTGCTGGATTTGTTTTCGGTTACCCTTTTCATCCGCTTGGCAAGCCCGATTCGTTACGAGCTAATCATTTAATGGATCTGTCCAAGCCTTTGCATATATTTCAAGGAGAAAGGGATCCAATGGGTTCACTTCCTGAAGTTACAGAGTACAATCTGCCGCCATCTGTCCATGTGCATTGGTTTGAGGATGGTGATCATGACATCAAACCGCGTAAGGCTTCAGGTTTTACACAGATTCAGCATCTGGACCATATTGCTCAGATTATCGGGAAACAGCTAAGTTGACATATTTTAATCGATTAGTCCTACAGTGCCGATCAGGCTTTGAGAAAGAGGTCGCAGGGGAGATTACTGATCAGTGCTCTAACATTGGTGTGTATGGGTACTGCACCTTAGAGCCTGGTCAGGGGTATGTGGAGTTTCATCTGCAAACTCCAGGTGAAGCTGAACGCGCTATTACCGAAATTGATTTTAATAGCCTGATTTTTGTAAGACAGTGGATGGTTTGCGGCGATTGCGAGCAACTAGAACGGGACGATCGTATTTCGCAGTTACAACAGATTCTTAATGATTTTCCTGATTGTACTGATCTTTGGGCAGAATACCCAGATACAACAGATGGTCGCGAGTTGGCTACCTTTTCGAAGAAGTTCAGCTCAGCTTTGGCACAAAAGCTACGTAAAAGTGGACGCTTGAAGAAAAAAGCGAATAGTAAAGGTAATCGTTTGTTGCTGTTCGTTTTGTCTGGCACTGAAATGTTTGTGGGTTATGCGCCTGTGAACAACTCTGCGCCTTGGCCATTAGGCGTGCCACGTCTTAAGTTCCCTAAACAAGCACCCAGTCGTTCCACTCTTAAGTTAGAAGAGGCGTGGCACTGGTTTATTCCACGTGAAGATTGGGATGTGCGAATCCCTCACGGTTCCACAGCAGTCGATTTAGGTGCCGCTCCAGGTGGTTGGACTTGGCAGTTGGTTCAGCGCAGTATGTTTGTTACTGCTGTAGACAATGGGCCGATGCAAGATCAGTTGATGGAATCTGGACAAGTGACCCACGTTCAAGAAGACGCTTACAAATTTATACCGGCGCAGCCCGTCAATATGATGGTGTGTGACGTTGTGGATAAACCGATTAAAACTGCTGGGATGGCGGCTGATTGGGTGATCAACGGTTGGTGCGATGAGGCTATCTTCAACCTTAAGCTGCCCATGAAGCAGCGTTATCAAGAGGTTGTATCCTGTTTAAATCTGATTGCTGAAAGGTTTATGCAGGAGGGCTTAGCGTATGAGTTATCGGCTAAACACCTTTACCATGATCGAGAGGAGATAACCTGCCACCTTAGAGTGCTGTAAAGATACAGCGTTAAGATGGCAGTTTCGGACATTAGTGTTCAAAAACGGTGACTTTTTCCTCGGTTTCTAGCATTGGGTTAAGAGTCGCCATCATATCTTGGCGCTCTGAGGATTGTGCCCAGCGTTGCCAGTCTTGAAGAGTTCTATAGGTTGCAATAACCATCCTGTGGTTTGGATCACTGGCATTTTTGAGAGCTTCGCCAGAAATGAAGCCGTGTGCTTGCATCGCTAATTGTAGCGTTTCACGGGCAGCTTTTTCATAGTGCACGCCTAAGTCATCGGCAATATGTCGTTCGATAAGTACTCGAATCATATGATCTCTCCATCTAAAACTACGTTCCACACATATAGAATGGATTATTTTTATTTTAAAAGCGACTTTAGTTGCTTAATTACTGATTAAATGACTTTTGCTGTCATAGGTAATTTGAGACAATACGCATCTTTCTGCAAGAGATAAAACATGACGGACATCAAAGCCGACCATATTCTTGATGCAAAGGGCCTATACTGTCCTGAGCCTGTTATGATGTTGCATAATCATGTTAGGGATATGCTGGCAGGGGAAGTGCTGCATATTTTGGCAACTGATCCTTCTACTCAGCGCGATATTCCTAAGTTCTGTACGTTTTTAGGACATGAATTGGTTGAGCAGTATGTAGAAGACGACCTTTACGGGTATTACATTCGTAAGGGTGAATGATGTCTGTGGATGTTGAGCAGATAAGTACTAAAACTAGGCAATTAATTGATCAATTGGAAAATATGCTGGATTCTGCGGAGGCGAATCTGACTCAGTCAAAGCAAGTTTTCCAATCAGAGGCTAATCAGGTGAATGACGTAGTAAATAAAACGCCAAAGGCGAAATCCAAAAACCGTGCTGCAAATATGGCTGCTCTGCAGCAGTTGATGGAAGCGTATCCGAAAACCTTTGATCGTAAAAACGTTAGGCCTCTAAAAATAGGCATTCAAGAAGATCTTGTTGCTGACGAAAAAGTCGCTAAGAACAAAATCAAACGTGCTCTTGCGAGTTATGTTCGTTCGCTGAACTACTACCGTTCCCTGCGCGAAGGCGCTGAGCGTATTGATATTAACGGTGAGCCAGCTGGTGTTGTGACTAAAGAAGAGTCAGATCACGCGAAAGGTAAGTTGAAAGAGATCAATAAAGTACGTCAGGAAAAGCGTAAAGAGCAAGAGCGCGAAGAGCGTATGAGCAAGAAGCTTGAAATGCTAGTAGGTCGTAAGTAAGTCCTACGGTAGATATAAAAACGGCGGTTAATACCGCCGTTTTTTTATGTCTGAAATGTGGTTGCTAAACCCCTAAGCTTTACTTAAGGGTTTTGGTGTGCCGTGAAGGTAGCCTTGGCTACCGTCTGCATTCAGTCCTTCAAGGATTTGTAGCTGACTTTCTCTCTCTACGTGTTCTGCGTAGGCTTCGATTTCAAGGCTATGAGCTACGCTGATTAGGCTGCTAACAAAGAAGCGGTCTTCATCGTTCTGGTCGATATTGCGGATTAATGAACCATCAATTTTGATGTAATCAGGCTGTATCGAGTGCAGGTAAGAGAAGCCGCTAGGGTGAATGCCGAAGTGGTCGACACCAAACTCTGCACCAATTGATTTTAGAGCCTTACGGAACTCTAGAATGCCTTCGATATTGTTCAGTACACTGGTTTCATCCAACTCGAATAGAACTTTAACGCCAGGGCTGATAGTCTTTAGCTTATCCAGTAGCCATGTTCTAAAGTTTTCACTGCTTACGGCTTCATGACTCAAGTTAATGGTCAGCGGGCAGGCAATATTATCATGTTGTTCTAGTGCTAGTTCGATTACGGCTCTATCCATCTCGGGCATTAGGCCAAGCTCTTTTACAACGCTAATGAACTCACCGGCAGAAGCGGGTTGGTTATTCTGGTTAAGAATACGCGCAAAGATCTCATCCTGAATAGGCATTGACCCAGGTTTTTTGCTGAATACGCTTTGAATCTGTAAAAATATTTGGCGTTGATTAATCGCGTTAGCAACATGCTGTTTCCAGTCAGACTGCTGTGGTTGAGTTGTAGTTTTTTCTGAAGTGTTGAATTGTTTCCACAGTACTCTGGATTTTTCTGCTTCGTTACTCGCTATTCGGGCTTCAGATAGTAATTGGCTACTGTTGCTCTCATCGTTACATTCGCAACTGCCGACGCTGATTATTGAGCTTGTAATATCTTGACCCGTGAGTTGAGCTAGATACTTACGAGTTTCTTGATCTAACTGTTCCAGTTTAAGCTTCAGCAGGTCAGTATCAATCGTATTAACCAACAGGATAAAGTCTGCCCCGGTTACACGACCGAGTAAGCTTTGATCTGATGTGCGTGCGAAATCTTCTAGATGGCTGGCTAGGTGTTTTAGTAAATTATTAGTCTTATCCATCCCTATCTGCTTATTAGTTTCTTGCAGATTGCATAAGTGGATATTAAATAGGGTGCCTTTACCAAAGTCTTTACGGTAATCAAGGCGTTCGGCGAGCTGAGCTTCAGTTGCGCGTTGGTTGGATAAGCCTGTTAGGCTGTCTTGATAAGCGTTTCTACGTAACTCTTCAATATTTCTAGCTTGCTCATCAAACATCACCTGTACTTGTTTAACCATACGGTTCATTGCTTGCACTACGCGTTTTAACTCACGTGTACTCGGTAATATGTCTTGCTCTAAATAACGTTTTTCCGAAAGAGCGATCGCTTGCTGTTCTACTGTGTGCAGGGGTTTAAGTAAGTATCTAATGAGGGAGCTGATGGCTAACAGGCATAAAATGGACAGGCATATAAAGAGGATGATGCTATCTTGTGCACCTTTCCAGAGTTTATCATAAGCATAACCAGCGCTGCTTTGTACGTAGATTTTCCCTACTTGTTGCCATTGGTAAGCTACCTCCCTGAACATTGATGGTGGAGTGATTTGTACCATTGATTTAAACCACTCCGGTACCTCTTCACTGATGGTTTCAGGGGTCTTTTTCTCGAACAGAATCTCTTCATCCGCATTAGTCACAATTATGCGCTGGTAGAAGCCGCTGTCGAAAATTGCATTCACGGCAGTTTCAATAGTTGCACTGTCGTTGTCAGCCATATAAGGGGCAAGGTAAAGGCCTAAATGGGTGGCAGAATCTTGCGCGTGAGATTCTAACTGGTCTTGGAGAATTGAACGTGAGCTTTCTGACATTATGTAAAGGGTGCCAGAAACCAAACCTATGAGTACCGCAAAGATTGCGGCGATAAGTTGGTTAACCAGTGACATAATAGATACTCCTCATCATTAAACCTACCTTAGGTTAAGATCCTTGTTTTCAATACGAGATTGTAGTTTTACCCAAGGCTTTAATCTGTCTGATGTTCCTACTAGTGTAGTTCTACGTCCCATTTTTGAGAGCCATAGTTTATCACCATTAAAACTATAAACGTGCAATAGGTCTGTGCGCTTTGATGCAGGCAGAATTTCGCCATTAATATTATCCAGCACCAATGGTGTTGCACGCGGTTTGGGGTAGTACGTTAAAACCATGTGGGCTTGGTTATACTCTAGGGCTTTAACATAGGCTAAATTCATTTTTTCTACGGGTACGCCTAGTTCTTTGAGTGTGTAGTACTTAGCTATGCTGAAATCTTCGCAGTCACCGCCGTTGGTAATAAGAAATTCTACGGGTGTGGCCCAGTAATCTTTCTTTTTCCAGTGTTTGATATCATCGATAAAGCGCACTTGGTTAAAAAAGTTATTTACGCGTTCTAGCTTATTACTTTCACTCTCATTGGCTAATTCGGTTAATAGGCTCTGCCAAGTTTCGAGTCGAAGTTTAGCTTTGGTTCCGTATTTATTCCCCAATTTTTCAATATCAGCTTTGCTCAGGCGAATGCTTTCAGCATCTACTTGGGTAAGTAGAAGAGCTGAAGCTAGTAGTAGCAATACAAAAAACGCAGTATTGAACGTTAAGTTGTTGCTGTGCTGTTTTGATTTAAAGGCTGGGTTCAATGTCCAATCCGTAGCTCAAAAGCGGTTAATCTTTTTGTGTCGGCATCATGCCGCAATTTTTTAAAGTTTTTTGCCAAGCTTCGGTATGTTTATCCCTAGCTTGCTGGTAATTCAACCAAAGGCTTTGCGGTGATGTTTTGGACAGTACAGTGGCTGAATAAGTTTCCATTGATTGTGGAATAGATACTGATAATGCTTTGTAATTCTGCAGTAATTGCTGATTAAGGTCGAGCCATTGAGAGGCATATCGGTCAGTTTGCGCTAAATAAGGTAAAACTTCACCGATATAAAACTTATAAAAAACATTTTCTAGAATGCGTGCTGTTTTATTTGGACTTTCGTTTCTACATAGAGGGTTTTTAGGTGAATTACGTTGTTCTAACAAGCGAGCGGCTTGATCAAGGTGGTAGGTCAATATTTCAAGTGAGCTGATAATTGCTGGGCCAGATCGATTACTGTGTAAGACTTTGAATGCTTGGTTTAAACGTTCTTTATTAGGCTTTGTCGTTCCCAATTGATCAAGGTTGTTAGCGGTTAAATTCACTAATGTTTGCAGGGCTTCGATACTTTGTTGACTGCTGCTGTTATCAGTAATCGGAAGGGGTGCTTGTGATCGACTGAAATTTGCTTCTACCTCTGGAGCAGTAAATATTCCATTCCATAATTCAGCTGGTAGATTTTCGCGTTTTACGCGATAGATTTCGTTAACTCTTCTGAGCAATTCAGTATCAATTGCGATGTCATTTCCCAAGGATTGTATGCACTGATTCAATAAATAATAGAAATTAAGCTCATATTGTAATTTCGTTGATGGGGTTGCTACCTTGCCAAGAGAGCTATTTCGCTCTGCGATTAGAGGTAGCAGATCACAACGTTTTAACTTCAAGACGTCTAAAAGACCTTCTCGGATCTCTGTGGTTTTGAGTAGTCGATCGCGTTTAAGCGGGAATTGCACTCTTGTCTCAGGGATGTATGACTGAGGTTGATTTAGATCTAGGGTGTTACTTAGACGGTAAAGGTAATTATCTAAGACTAGTTCAGGTGTATCTCGGCTACATCCGCTAAGGGGGATTAGTAGGATGATAAGAATTGAGAACCGTTTTAGCATAACTAGGTTAATGATATTGGGCTTGGCTGAGCACTTGGTTGCTTTTCCAGTGTAATCGAGTAATTAACAGTATAGCGCCAATGGTTAAGCCAATAAGTAAACCAATCCAGAACCCTTTAGGACCCATCGCTTCAGTAATCAACTCTGTTTTACCTAAGATATAACCAGAAGGAAGACCAATGAGCCAATAGGCGATAAACACTAGCATAAGTGGAACAACGGTATCTTTGTAGCCCCTAAGAGCTCCTGAGCACGTTATCTGGATGGCATCTGAGAACTGGAAAAGGGCTGCAATAATGATCAATGTACTGGCGATCTCAATAATCTGAACTTCTTGGGTATAAAGCTCGGCAATTGGCGTTGCAAATATTGCCATCAGTGAAGAGCTGAAGATTGCTAAGGTTAAAGTGATAATCAAACCTGTAACAGCACTGAATTTTGCTGCTTCAGGTTTTTGCGCTCCGAGTTGATGACCAACGCGTATGGTGAGTGCTAGGGATATACTTAAAGGCAGCATAAAGATCAGGCCGGTAAAGCTGATCGTGATCTGGTGAGAGGCGATCATTACCTCACCAAAATCTGCCAAAAGCAGGGCAATTACCGAAAACATGCTGACTTCAATTAAAAGGGCGATGCCGATGGGCAGTCCGAGCTTTAAAAAGTTTTTAAGTGCTGATGGTTCAGGTAGGGACCAGCCAGAAAAAGGTTGGATTGCCACAAAGGTTGGAGATTTTGCCAGATAGATGAGCGCGCTGAAGAACATAATCCACATAACAATAGCTGTTGCCCAGCCACACCCAACGCCTCCTAGTTCTGGGAAACCAAATTCGCCATAAATCAGTGCATAGTTAAGTGGGATGTTAAACAAAAGCCCAAGGATGGAGATTTTCATCGCGGGCTGCGTTTTGCCAAAACCTTCAATATAGCTGCGGATAAGTTGATAAAGCAGAAGGGCAGGGAATCCCCAGCTTATGGCTGCTAGGTATTGTGTGGTTAAACTTGCTAGTTCTTCTTCTACACCCATAAAAGCAAGAATTGGATCGCAGTTATGCAGGGTAAAGATCGCGAGTAAGCTTAAAATTGCGACTATGATGACGCCCTGGTGCAGAGTTTCGGAACTCGCTTTTTCTTTATTGGCGCCTACTAAATGAGCAACCATAGGAGTGGTAGCCATTAAAATACCTTGGCTAGCGATGAAGATAGGTAGCCAGATACTCGATCCTAATGCCACTGCTGCTAGATCTGTTGCGCTATAACGTCCGGCCATCAGCGTATCGACAAAGCCCATAGAGGTTTGTGCTACTTGTGCGATCGCTATCGGGAAGCCAAGGCTAAGGATTATTTTAATTTCTTGTAGACGTTTCAGGGGATGATCCTTAGATGCAACTGAAAGAGGTAGAGTTAAGTTGTTAGAGCGCTTCTTGAACCTATGCAGGTTTCAAGTATACCGCGATGAAAGGCAGTTGGATTAATTCTTATAATAAAAATAAAGGACTGAATTACGTTAATAAGGTGCTTAAGTAGCGGATATGACAGTGAATTACTTATCGATTAGTCGAGTCTTAGACTATTGTAGAGTGCTTTTTGGTCAAAAAAACATCAAAAAACACACAAATGGAATTGAATTAACACAAAGCAGCGCTATGATCAGATGATCGGAAAAGACATGGCTGCTTTAATGTTGCGGCAAGGAAACTCTTGGCCTAACTCTTTCAATGCTGTCGGTTTTTTCTATTTAACAGCTTTAAGCAGGAAATCTTTCGTTGCTTCGGCTGATTTTAATTATTCAAAATAGGGTTTTGAAAGATGGCAACAACTGGAACAGTTAAGTGGTTTAACGACGAAAAAGGCTTTGGTTTTATTGAGCAGGAAGGTGGTCCGGACGTATTTGCACATTTCAGTGCAATTCAGGGCGAAGGCTTCAAAAGCTTAGCTGAAGGCCAAAAAGTAGAGTTTACTGTGACTCAAGGTCAAAAAGGCCCACAAGCTGAAAACATCGTTAAAGTTTAAGCTGTTGCTACGGGGTTAAAGTCCCGTCCTGCACATGATAGAAAGGCAAGCCTAGGGCTTGCTTTTTTATTGCCTAAAAGCTGTATCGATTAATGAGTGCTACTTTCCAGAAGGGTCAGAATCTGTAGTGCTTCTTCTCTATTTTGACCGCAAAACTCTTCTTCTGGTGCAAAGTTAGCGCAAGCTTTTGGTCTTAGATCTGTACCAAAAATTTCACATCGATTTTGCTGATCTAAATATTTGCAGCGTTCGCCAGCAGGTTTGTTCAAGCTGGTGATGCTCGGCGCAATGCAGCAGGCACCGCAATTTTCTCTACATTGCATAGTCACGTCAGAAAAAGTTAAAAGGTTATTGTAGCGAAAAGGGTAGATAAATAAAAAAGCCGGTCAGTAGACCGGCTTTGGGATTGACTCTATATCATTATAGTTGTTTTCGACTAGGCTGCTGTGCCTTGATCTTGCAGGCTGCTATCAGCCTGCATTTCAGTCTTTTTTATAGTATCAAGCCCCAGCGTAGATAAGGTGCGCTTACGCACGCTATTTAGTAACGCTGCATCTTGAGTCAGATCCTGACCGTAAGATGGGATCATCGCATGAATTTTGTCTTGCCACTCTTGTGTAGCAAGTTTTTCTGCGAAGCATGTTTCTACAATGTTGATCATCGTCTGGACTGCAGTTGATGCGCCAGGTGAAGCACCTAGAAGGGCAGCAAGTGTACCGTCTTCAGCCGAGATTACTTCGGTACCGAACTCCAGCTTGCCTTTACCGTTCTCATCTTCTTTGATGATCTGCACGCGTTGACCTGCGTAAGAAAGTTCCCAGTCTTCATCTTTCGCATCAGGGAAGAAGTTTCTTAGTGCGTCTACACGAGAGCTGTGAGACTGCATTACTTCACTGATTAGGTACTTAGTAAGGTCCATGTTATTCATACCTACAGAAAGCATCGGCTTGATGTTGCCAAGGTTGATGCTTAGTGGCATGTCGAAGATAGAGCCTTTCTTCAAGAACTTAGTCGTAAATCCAGCGAATGGGCCAAACAGTAGTGCCTGTTCACCGCCGATGACGCGAGTGTCCAAGTGAGGTACAGACATCGGTGGGGCACCGATAGGTGCTGTGCCATAAACTTTAGCTAGGTGTTTCTTAACGATTTCTGGTTTACGGCAAACTAGCCATTGACCACTTACAGGGAAGCCGCCATAACCTTTACCTTCGGAGATGCCCGCTTTTTGTAGAAGTGGTAGCGCGCCACCACCAGCACCAAGGAATACAAACTTAGCGTTGATAACTTCTTTATCGCCAGTTTGGTCATTCTTAAGGGTGACCGTCCAGTTTTTATCTTGGTCTTGCTTCAGGTCTTTTACTGTACGGCTAAGTAGAAGCTCGAAATCATCTTGAGCTTCTAGGAAGTTCACCATGTTGCGTGCAAGCGAACCAAAGTTTACGTCGGAGCCGTAAGCAACACGAGTGGCTGCAACTTTCTCACTTGGATCACGGTTTTCCATGACCAGTGGCATCCACTCTTTCAATACTGCGTGATCTTCGCTGTATTCCATATCCGCAAACTGGTGCGTAGCACTCAATGTTTCATAACGATTGCGAAGGAATTCTACGTTCTTCTCGCCCCATACAAAGCTTTGGTGCGGTACAGGGTTAATAAATTGAGAAGGTTCAGGAAGGGCGTTTTGTTCTACGAGGTATGACCAGAATTGCAAGCTAACTTCGAAAGAGGCATTAATCGCGAAAGCTTTAGTGGCATTGATCGTGCCGTCTGGCATTTGTGGCGTGTAGTTCAATTCACAATATGCCGCGTGGCCCGTACCGGCATTGTTCATGCCATCTGTACTTTCATGGGCGACATGATCTAGGCGCTCGATCATGCTTATTTTCAGGGAAGGATCTAGCTGCTTGAGCATGACGCCAAGGGTCGTACTCATAGCTCCCGCGCCGACTAGCAATACGTCTACTGATTTTGTGGTCATAGGAACTTCGCCATTTTAATAATAATAATGGTTTGTGAAGTAGCTACGGGGATGGGGGCTTGTGGCCGCAACAGTTATGACTTTGGTGAGTCAACTGTTATCACCCGAGACTTCTTTGTTCTGCAACACCTAGAACATAATTTTATGACATTTTCTGACGGTTGCAGGATGTTTGGCGCGAATTATACGGATTCTGTCGATAAAGTCTTGGGAAATAAGGCCAAAGGAGTTAGCAATTCGGATTAGATTAATTCTAAAGTATTACATATTTTGGCATAACTACTGTCGTACGAAGTAATGTTTGCGGTCTTTATGTATATGAATATTCTCTAAAGTTATTAAAGGTGGATATATCCGATCTCTTTTATTTACTTCTCCGCTCTGCTCGACTAGTCTGCCTCCGAATCTGAATCGCCTAACACAGGAGCGCCCATATGGAAGATATTATTGAGTTACTACAAGAGCGTAATGTCGAAGTTCCTGTACCTTTAGATCTACCTGATGAAGACGATCTAGTAGAGATCGAAGAGCAGATTCTGATTTCACTCCCGGATGAGTATAAGCACTTCCTGCTTGAAGTAAGTGATATCGTTTGTGGTTCTATTGAGCCGGCGACTGTGGCTGATCCCAGTTCGCACACTTTTTTACCTGAATTAGCTGCTACAGCTTGGGATATAGGTATGCCTCGAGAGTATATCCCGATCTGTGAGCATGCGAATGGCTATTACTGTATTACGCAAGATGCGGCAATCCTGCTTTGGCAACACGGTGATACGATTGAAGACGAGTGGCCATCTATTTGGAACTGGGCCAAAGACGTATGGTTGGAGAGTTAATTAATGAACAGACAAATATTTGAGCAGATTGAAGCTTTTGCTGAGTCGATGATGAAAGCGGCTGAGACGGATAACGAAAAAGAGTTTTATTCCGTTTATGCTGAATTGGAAGCTTTAGCTGAGCAGTATAAAGGCAAGAAGAACGATCACCCTGTGTTTTGGGAAACACTAGCTGACTTCTCAGAAGAAAACCAAGATGCGATCAAACTCTATCAGAAAGCTTATCAATTGGCCGATAACTTAAAAGAGACAGAGTATAAGGCTTCAATTCAATACTCTTTAGCTCAGCGTCTATTTGAAGAAGGCCAGAGTGAGGCTTCGCTTGAGGCTTTGGCTAAAGCGGAGAAGTTTGCGGGCTTTACGGAAGATCAGGAACTTCAAGAAGATATTCAGCAGTTACGATCTGAGATCGAATAGAGGCTGCTATTTAATTACGGCCTCAAACAAAAAAAACGGAGCAGATGCTCCGTTTTTTTATTTCTATTTAAGCTTAGTCGATACGTACTGCTACATAACGACCTGGTGCTGCTTCGATAACGCCATGCTCTTCGTTACCTGGTGTAGTTGGAGCCGCAACTTTCTTACCTGCACGACGCTTCAACCACTCAGCCCAGTGAGGCCACCATGAACCTTCCTGACGCTCAGCCGATTCTAACCAGCTATCTGCACCGTTACCTAGTTCACCGTTTATCCAGTAGTTACGACGGTTCTTAGAAGCTGGGTTGATAACACCTGCAACGTGACCACTTGCGCCTAGAACGAACTCGTTTTTGCCTTTTAGTAGTTCAGTACCTTCGAAAGTACCTTTCCATGGAGCAATGTGATCTTCGATTGTAGATAGGAAGTAGCAAGGGATCTTGATCTTACCTAGATCGATTTTCTCACCGCAGATAGTTAACTGGTCTTTCTTAGTTAGACCGTTTTCCATGTACATGTTGTTGATGTAGTACGTGTACATGCCTGCTGGTAGGTTAGTAGAGTCACTGTTCCAGTACAGAATATCGAACGGAGGAGGTGTCTGACCTTTAAGGTAGTTGTTAACAACGTAAGACCAGATTAAATCGTTTGAACGCAGCATGTTGAAAGATGTAGCAAGTTCACGACCACTTAGGTAGCCCTGATTATTTACTTTGTCTTCCAGCTTCTTAATCTGCTGTTCGTCAATGAATACACATAGATCACCAGGATCAGTGAAGTCTAGAAGCGTAGTGAAGAACGTTGCAGAAGCGATAGACGTATCTTTGCGCGCTGCCATTACCGCTAGAGCAGTTGTTAGTAGAGTACCGCCTACACACCATGCTACTGCGTTAACTTTATCGCTCTTAGTAATGTCTTGAACTACTTGGGTCGCTTTTAGGATGCCTTTTTCTACGTAGTCATCCCAAGTGATATGACCCTGTTCAATTGTTGGGTTCAACCAAGAAATAACGAAGGTTGTTTGGCCTTGGTCAACACAGTATTTTACGTAAGAGTTGCTTTCTTGCAGGTCAAGGATGTAGAACTTGTTGATGCAAGGAGGCACGATCATTGTTGGGCGAGCGTATGTCTCTTCAGTCGTCGGTTTGTACTGAATAAGCTGGAACATCTCGTTTTCAAATACAACAGAACCTTTAGTCGTTGCAATGTTCTCACCTAGAACAAATGCAGACTCGTCAGTCATAGAGATGCGGCCTTTTTCAGCATCACCTAGTAGGTTCTTAAGGCCATCAACTAAACTCTGACCTTTAGTTTCCAACGCTTGTTGAAGAACTTCAGGGTTGGTAATCGCAAAGTTAGTTGGAGACATCGCATCGATATATTGCTGCGTGTAGAACTCAAGTTTTTTCTGTTCTTGGTCAGAAAGATTCGCATTAGCTGCCATTTCCTGAAGAAGCTTAGAGCTTAGTAGGTAAGACTGCTTGATGTAATCGAAAACTGGGTTCTGAGACCATTCTTCTGCTTGGAAGCGACGGTCGCCACGTGCTGGCTGTGCAACAGATTCGCTGCTTTTGCCTGTTAGCAGGTTAGTCCACAGGCTCATTTGACTCTGCTGATAGTCAGTAATTGCACGGATCCAAACGGTAGGGTCTTCCCAAGAGCGGTTAGCTAACTCTGTCCAGGATTGCGTGAACTTAGTGAAAATATCATCACAGCCAGAAGCTGAGAACATCTCCAATACTTTCTGGGTTTCGGTGTTCAGGTAGTCAATAAACTCCTGAGGGTTGGAAAGTAGGTTGCTATTGTTGTCCATTGGGTCGCCTTTCTTTGTCATATCCGTCCTTCCATCTTGCCTGCTTCACATATTCTTAACGAGTATGGAATAGTGGAAATACAAGTTTTACGGTTTAGTTCACAATATCGCAACTTTTAATTGCGTTTTCGTGAATATATATGTCCAGCATATTCTTGTGCGGTGCAATGTATCAAGGTATTCCTTGGTCGATCACACTAAGGTGTTACGGCCTTGGTTCAATAAATGTCATACTGATTGTAGGTAAAACACTCGTTTTATGTGGTGATTTTAATTGCTCGTCAGGTTTCGTTCGTCAATCATACTCTCAATATGTTGCAGAATTTTATAACTCTATTCTTCTGTATTTTGCATCTGCTTTATGGTCCCTTCATGGATTGATTTGTCTTTCTTTAAATCCGGAGTTTGGTAATAAAGCGCTTTTAAAACAGAATGATGCACTGCTGCATAGGGAATATTTATTAACTTTTAACCTTGAATATGTTTCAAGGGCTTTAAGACCCGCGCCTTTCTAGTACCACTTGCCTAATCAGCAATCTGTAGGACTGACACTCACACAATTTAACTCTTCTGTGCGATCTTTGATGTCATCTAGCTCAATATAGACATTTTGTTTAAAAAGGACGTGGTCGGCTTTCCTAGGAGCCAAAAGACCAGCCTTCGGCGTATGTTATATAACGTTGAGAGTCTTAAGTGGCTAAGCCTATTTGGGCAAATTGCTCTATGGCTTATTTAACTTGACCATGATAAATCCATCAGTGTTGGTTTTTTTGCATGATCAATTCATTATTGTTTAAACGTACGTCGTTGTTTTTCGGTATTATCTGGTTTTCATTCGCTATATAAATTGACTGTGGACTATAGCATGCAGATTGTAGGCATTCTGTGATCTAGCTCAGGTCTCCGGTCGAACGGTCTGAAATAAAAAGTTAGCAAGGGTAAATAGAGTGAGAGAACTGGAATTGATGGGAACGGTAGGTTGTCATCTTTGTGAAGTGGCAGAGCAGTTGATAGCGTCTTCTGTGGATATGCAGGAGTATGCTATCTATCAGGTCGACATTGCAGATGACGATGACTTGGTTGAACGTTATGGTATGAAAATTCCAGTTTTGTTGGATTTAGAGAGTAGAGAGGAGTTGGAGTGGCCTTTTGATCAATCCAAACTCCTAGAATTTCTTCAGCGTGTGTCTAATTGAGTCCAAAGAATTCGCATGTAGTTTGATAAATATCTTGCTGTAGCTGATCTAACTCTACGTCTCTTAGTTCAGCAACTTTTGTCGCTATGTGCGGCAGATAGATTGGAAGGTTGCGGCGAGATTTTGGTTTCGGTTTTATATCTCGTGGAAGAAGGTAAGGAGCATCCGTTTCAAGCATCAAACGATTGGAAGGAATGTCTTTGACCAGCTTTTGTAGATCTAATCCACGTCTTTCATCACAGATCCAACCTGTAATGCCAATGTGCATATCCAGATCTAGATAGTTATACAGCTCTTCTTTGCTGCCGGTGAAGCAATGCGCTACGGCTTTGGGAATGTGGTCTCGGAAGCTGTAAAGCATGTCCAGTTGTTTTTTATGGGCGTCTCGCTCATGTAAAAACAGAGGCTGTTGGTGTGTGCATGCGATTTCGAGTTGCTTTTCAAAAGCATTGATTTGCTGTTCCGGTGTAGAAAAATTTCGATTGAAGTCTAACCCCATCTCGCCCGCTGCGACGACACAGTCTTCTTTTAATAACGCGTTGAACTCTTGCAGTTGATTAGCTGTGTGATCTTTGGCGTAGTGGGGATGAATTCCCGCTGTGCAGTAGAGATGTTCAGGAAATTTTTGGCATAACTCGATAGCTTGTAAGCTCTCATCGAGTGTTGTGCCTGTAATGATTAGACGTTCAATACCCTGTTCTAATGCTTGCTGGATTACATCTTCCCTGTCTTTATCAAAACTACTGTCAGTAAGGTTAACGCCAATATCAATCCAGCAAGGATTAGTCATACAGATATCTTCTTTTACTATTTGTTTATAAAGCGGTTTTCTTGCTTTGGTTAACGGCTAACAAGGCGATTTGCTTATCGTTAAGTAAGCTGGCCTGCCGACCTTCTAAGCGATCATAAATGACGCGGAATGCTAATACACTTTGAACATATTTGCGCGTTTCTTTAAACGGAATAGTTTCAATCCAGATGTCTAAAGGTAGATCGCCACGTTGTTTAAGCCACTTAGTTACACGGTGAGGGCCTGCATTATAGGCCGCTGCTGCATGGGCGGGGTTGTTATCGAATTTTTTTAGCATATCACCTAAGTAAGCAGAACCAAGAGATATATTAATCTCAGGTTTATCTAACTCTGCATTTTTCTTATACGGAACTTTATGCTTTTTGGCCGTAAGTTTGGCTGTTTGGGGCATTAACTGCATTAAGCCACGGGCGCCGACACGGGACGTGGCGTTGTACAGGAATGCACTTTCCTGGCGAGCTATAGCAACTGGGAAACTTAGATCGAGGTCGTTCTTAACCGCATGCTCTTTAAATAGTTTCGCATGAGGGTAAGGGAAGCGAAGATCTATATGATCCCAACGCTCAGTTTTCGCTGCATTGATAATCGCTTGTAGGTGCCAACCCCAAGAATTTGCTAGATAACCAGCAAGGTTCTTTTGCTGATCATCCATCTGAGAAAGGGCGAGATTCCATTCTCGATTAGCTTCGGTTAAACGGCCTAGTTTAAACAACTCACCTGCGCGAGCCGCAGCGGGTAGCTCGGCTAATTCATCTAATTGCTCTTGGGTCACGGCATCTGATTTAGCATTAAGCTGGAAAGAGCTTTGATTTAACTCTGCTGCCAAGAAACCGTAAAAGCTTCGGTCTTTTGCAACTTCGGCGATTTTATCTTTCTGATCAGTCTCGGGCTTTAGATGCCTTTCAGCAATGAGAGACCAGTATTGCCATTTAGAATCTTTTTTCTCTTCTTCATTAAGGTGGCTAATTGCTTCGACTACAGTGTTCCAATCTTGCTTAGCCAGAGCATTTCGAATGCGTCGCTCGGTCAGTTCTTCGATGCGGAATTCAGGGTCGAGCAGCTTACTTAATTTGATCGCTTGGCTATGATATTTCCAATTAAGGCGCTCACCCATGTACAGGCTAACTTTATCTTGATCAATCTGCGACATCAGTTTACCGCGCTTATTAATCCAAGTTTCTGTAGCGGTAATCGGTTGCTTTCGATACCAGCGTTTATAGGCGATAGCTGCGGTAATAGGGCGTTGTGCTTTATCAATTTTGTTTAAAGATGAACCACTAACGAGTTCTGGAGAGTTGTACACTTTCCAGAAAAGCTCAGCTTGTTGTTTCTGTTTTTTATCTTTGATCTTTTTGGTTAGGTAGCGAGCGAGTTTGATCTCATTTTGCTCGACACTCATCCAGAAGCGTTGGAACGCTTCGTTGGATGTTGGGCGGCCTGTTGCCATCCAAGCTTTAAATAAAGGATCACACGCTTTGGGTTGTGATTTACCTATCATCCAAAGTTCGCGGGCTTTCTTGAGAGCCGCCTTTTTCTGTTTGGAATTACCATTTAGCAGCGCTGTGTTTTGGTGGCACTGATAGCGAACGCTGGATACAGGGTGATTACTAAAATGCTTGCGGTAGGTAGACCATTTATTATTTTTAGCGAGATGATTTAGCCAAGTACGATTGAGCCGGTTGGCAATTGGTAACTCTGGGTATTTGTCGATAAACGCTGATATGTTTCCAGAATTGGACTTATAAAGTCTCTTTAGTTCGTACTGATAATCCAAATAAGGTGCTAAAGGGTAATCCGCAAGTGCTTTTTGGGCCTTTTTAAAGGATTGCGTTTTGTTCTGTTTTAGATAGGTTTCTGCTTGCAGAAATTGTTCGCGTTGTTGCTCGATAGAAGCATGCGAAAACGGTGCTGTAATGAGTAGCGATAAAGTGAACACACCGGTTGTTGTTTGCCAAAAAGGTTTCATTTCCAAGCCCTATGAATAATCCATTATCATTTTATATGATAGTTTAGCGGCTTAATTAAATAATAATTTACCTGAATGCAGCATTTTCATGCATATCTGTCGAAAATGAGTAGAATAGCGGCCTCAATGAACAAAAGCTGACCTATCATGCCTCTGATTCGACTCGATAAAATATCCATGGCCTTTGGCGCCAAACCTTTATTAGATAACGTTGATTTCCAAATTGATCCCGGTGAACGGGTTGCTTTGGTAGGCATGAATGGTGCTGGTAAATCAACACTTTTAAAACTGGTGGCAGGTCATCACAAAGCTGACGGCGGTGAGCTTTGGGTGTCGCCAACTTGTCGAATTGCGGAACTTCCACAAGCCATGCCAGCGGCAGATGAACGCTTGGTGCGTGATGTTGTAACTGAGGGTTTAGGTGATATTCAGAAGCTACGTCAGGATTATGATGAGCTTGCTGCATCAGAAAATGCAGATATGAAGGCGCTGGATAAGCTTCAGCATCAAATAGAAGCGGTTGACGGTTGGCACTTAGAACAGCGTGTTCAGCGTGTGATTGAGCAGTTGGATCTTCCGGGTGATAAGTTGATGTCAGAGCTGTCAGGTGGATGGCGTCGTCGCACCGCCTTAGGTGCCGCGTTAGTTCAGAATCCAGACCTTCTGTTACTCGATGAGCCTACCAACCATTTAGATATCGAGACTATCGAATGGCTAGAGCAGCAGCTGCTTGAATTTAAAGGTGGCTTGTTGATTATCTCTCACGATAGGGCGTTGGTTGATCGTTTGGCGACTCGTATAGTAGAGCTTGATCGTGGTGTGCTGTCATCGTTCCCTGGTAGCTATTCTGCTTATATGGATCTAAAGCAGAAGATGCTTGAAGACGAAGAGAAGCAGAATGCGCTATTCGATAAGCGTCTGGCTCAAGAAGAAACTTGGATTCGTCAAGGAATTAAAGCACGTCGAACTCGTAATGAAGGACGTGTTCGTGCCCTTAAAAAAATGCGTAACGAACGAGCTGATCGACGTGAACGCGGTGGCAAGGCTAAGTTCTCACTAGAGGAGGCAGCTCGCAGTGGCAAGTTGGTTGCAGAGCTTAAAGGTGTGTCATTAGGCTATGCTGGCAACCCATTGTTTAGTAACTTTGATTTTGTCTTGCAGCGCGGTGATCGCATCGGTCTTATTGGGCCAAATGGTGCCGGCAAGAGTAGTTTGTTGAGCGTGCTTCTTGGTAAGCAGTCTCCTGATCAAGGTGAAGTAAAGCTCGGTACGAATTTGAAAATTGCTTACTTTGACCAGTTACGTGCTCAAGTTGATCCAGAAAAAACAGTGATGGATAACATCGCTGAAGGTCGAGAGAGTATCAGTATCAATGGCCGAGACCGTCATCTGATAAGCTACTTGAATGACTTTATGTTTGCGCCTGAAAGAGCGCGAACGCCTGTAAAAGCGTTATCTGGTGGTGAGACAAACAGGGTTTTGTTAGCTAAGCTCTTTAGTCAACCTGCAAACCTGTTAGTGCTGGATGAGCCGACCAACGATCTGGATATTGAAACACTCGAATTACTTGAAGAGATCATTCTAGATTTTGATGGCACAATTCTCCTTGTAAGCCATGACCGTTCATTCTTGGATAATGTGGTAACAAGTACCTTGGTGTTTGAAGGTAATGGCCAATTGAATGAATATGTAGGTGGCTATCAAGATTGGTTAAGGCAGCGCCCAGAGCCTGTCAAAGAAGAGCCTAAGCAACCTAAAGCTGAAAAGCCTCAAGCTAAAGAGGCTGCGTCTTCTCAGCCAGCGAAAAAGAAAAAGCTAAGTTATAAGTTGCAGCGTGAATTAGATGAGCTCCCTGCTCAATTAGAGCAAGCTGAAACTACGTTGGAAGTGTTGCAAACAGAAACAGCTGCGCCAGATTTTTATCAGCAGGATCATGAATTCGTTAGTCAGAAACTCAGTGAGTTACAGGAACAGGAATCATTTGTGGAGCAGCTGATGGATCGTTGGGTTGAGCTGGAAGCGATGCAGGAAGGGGAGTAACCCCTTCCTAGTCTTTATCCTGAATTCTTACTGCTAACACATCACACTTAGCGCCATGTAGTACGCCGTTTGCGGTTGAGCCGAGTAGAAGGGCAATACCGTGGCGGCCATGGCTACCTACAATAACCAGATCTATCTCATAATCGTCGGCAAGTCTGTGGATTTCTGATTCTGTTTGACCTGTTACCACTAACTGTTCTGTAATTGGATAATCTAAAGAATCACAATAGCGCTTAAGTTTCTGATGAGCGTGTTTATCTAGTTGTTCCTGGATTGACGTTAGATCCATCGGAACATCGCCGCCATAGGCAAAGCTGAGAGGCTCTATAACGTGAACGGCATAGAGTTGTGCGCCGTTCGCTTTTGCAAGTTCATAGGCTTTACTTTTTAGCTGCTCAGATTCGTTTGAGAGGTCTAATGCTAAAAGTATCTTGGAATAAGTTCCCATAACTGCATCTCCACTAGCAAAATGTTTAAGGCTGTTGAGAGTGACTTACAAACTCTTTTAACAGATTAGCATAGAGCGTTGTAGTGCGTACTCTGGTAAAATCGCGCCAACTGATTTCTATCAATAATTTAATAGGTTGTGCGCATTTCTTTGAGTTTTGCGCTGGTGGTGTACGATCTATTATTTAATGTTTCCGCGCGTACGGTAATTGGGCTGAGGGTTTAGTAATGGAATGGATGATAATCGTCCTGATAATGATGTCTTTGTTAGGCTCGATGATGTGGGTTATGCCTACTAAAAAGCAAAAATACCAAGCATCTCTTAGGCTTAAAGCAAAAGCGTTAGGCTTCCAAATCCAACTCGAAAAGATGAAACCACCTAGAGCGCAGGGCGAAATGGAACCAGACGAGCGCAATATGACGGCTTATCGGGTTTTGCGCGAAGGCTTGAGCCGTGAGCAGAAGAATAGCTTCAATACCTGGCAAGTATTCCGAGTCGAGTCCATTGCTAATATTGGTTTGAATGCTGGTTGGTGTTGGGCTCAAGGGGAGCGCACTTTATCAGAGCCGCAATTAGATAAGTTGAATGCACTTTTGGAAGAGCTGCCAAAGGGGGTTTTTTCTTTAGAGTCAACGCCAGCTTATGTCGGTGTTCATTGGGATGAGGCAGGAAACAGTGATAACGGCGAAGAGATTATGGAATCCCTTTATCAACAGCTTAAAGAATTTAGTAAAGGGGAGTTTTAATGTTACCACCAGTTGAGGTGCCTACAGGTCGTTATCAGCACTATAAAGGACCTGAATATGTCGTTTTAGATGTAGCGCGACATTCTGAAACGGAAGAGTGGCTGGTGGTCTACAAGCTCGGTTACGGCGATGAATCAACGTGGGTTCGCCCGTTAGATATGTTTGTTGAAACGGTCTCTCTAGAAGATGGTTCTGTCGTCCCTCGTTTTAAAAAGATCGATTAAAGAAGGCGATCTAGGGAGTCAGCCAAGGTTCCTTGAGAGCGTGGTTTTCTTGGTTGGATCTCACTAATTAATTTATCTACTGTGTCCAAGCGTGGTTTTTTAACCGAATGCGGGATATTAGCTCGTACCAGTAGAGCTTTTGCATGACGGTAATGAGAAATGGCAGTCATGGAATCTTCGTTCTGTAAAAAACGATTACCTTGGCTTACATGGGCGTCAGCAACCACCGTGATGCGTAACCAATATAGTTCTTGTTTATAGCTTTGGGCTAGGGTGAGAGTAATCTTGCCGCCTCGTGCTAATTGAACTACCAGCTTCTCAGCAAAGTTGATATAGATTTGTGCGCGTTTTAAAGCTTTATCACTATCGAATACGTCAGGAGATGCAAACGCTTTATCCGCAGTATCTTTTTGCTGAGTTAGGGAATTAAATAGTTCTGAGTCTGGTGCCAACATAGCAACTTCCTCAAGAAGAGAGGTTGCATGCTCATTAATCTTTTGAACAATTTCCGGTTTGCAGTCTGCTTCGCGTAGCACAGCAATGGCCTGCAGAATATGCTCTGCCTGTCCTTTAAGCCAAGTAAGACGCTGATCTTTAGCGTCTTCCTGCTGCTCTCGAGTCGTAATTACAAAATTCACAGTAATGGCTACTAGGCCAACCACTGCGATAAGAATTACAAATAAAAGATTATCGTTAAGCATCAGTAATTTCTGGACGATTAAATTATTGTTAATTATGGTGAATATTGTGGCTTGTAAGTGCTGATAGGTAAAGTTCTTGTTGATCCATTGGTCTACTTTTATCGCAATTGCTGCTTGACCATAGCATTCTCAACACTTATATATGCTCCCAAATATTTTTGTTAGTTAAGCGCTAAACTCGAATGTGAGCAGTTTTTGCACAGTAATACCGTGACAAGTTGCAAAAATAGATAGTTCGTCAGCGTTTAACCATTTAGCCCGAGGAAAGAAGGACGCTATGGGAAAATCCCTGGTAATCGTGGAATCACCCGCGAAAGCGAAGACCATTAACAAATATCTGGGTAATCAGTACGTTGTAAAATCCAGTGTGGGTCATATTCGCGACCTGCCAACCAGTGGCAGTACTAAGAAGAGCGATCCGAAAGAACGGGCTCGCCAAGCGGCTCTGACGCGTAAAATGTCGCCTGAACAAAAAGTTATACATAAAAAGAAGAAGGCGCGTGAACAGCTTATTGGACGTATGGGGATCGATCCTGATAAAGGATGGGATCCGCATTACGAGATTCTTCCGGGTAAAGAGAAGGTTGTTGATGAACTTAAACGTCTAGCTAAGAATGCTGACGAAATCTATCTCGCAACCGATTTAGACCGCGAAGGGGAAGCGATCGCATGGCACTTGCGTGAAGCGATTGGCGGTGATGATACGCGTTACCGTCGTGTTGTCTTTAACGAGATCACTAAAAAAGCCATCTCTGAAGCGTTTGAACAGCCTTCAGCGCTAGACATGGACCGCGTTAATGCCCAGCAGGCGCGCCGATTCCTCGATCGTGTTGTAGGCTATATGGTATCTCCGCTACTTTGGGAAAAAGTAGCACGCGGTTTATCTGCAGGCCGAGTTCAGTCGGTGGCCGTTAAGTTGGTCGTAGAGCGTGAAAAAGAGATTCGTGCATTTATCCCTGAAGAATTTTGGGAAGTGCAGGCTGATACGCTAACGAAAGATAAAGTGGCACTGAAATTACAGGTGCATCGAATAAACGGCGAAACTTTCCGTCCCAGCTCAGAAGATGAAACTAAAGCGCATTTAGAGCAGTTGCGTTCGGCTTCATTTGAAGTGATCAGCCGTAAAGATAGACCGACCAGCAGTAAACCTTCAGCTCCATTTATTACATCAACACTGCAGCAGGCTGCGAGTACGCGCCTTGGTTTTGGTGTTAAGAAAACTATGATGATGGCGCAGCGTTTGTACGAAGCAGGTTACATCACCTATATGCGTACAGACTCGACAAACCTAAGTGCTGAAGCCGTTGCGAACTGTCGTGAGTACATTGGTGATCATTTCGGTAGTAAATATTTACCTGAAGCCCCTAACAGCTATAGCAGTAAAGAGGGTGCTCAAGAGGCCCACGAGGCGATTCGTCCGTCTGATGTAAATGTGGAAGCCACTGCGCTTAAAAACATGGACAGAGATGCTGAGCGCTTATACGAGCTTATTCGTCGTCAGTTCTTGGCTTGTCAGATGACTCCAGCGAAATTCCTAAGCACACGTGTAACTGTGTCTGCCGGTGACTTTGAATTAGTTACTAAAGGTCGGATATTACAGTTTGATGGTTACACACGTGTTATGCCAGCTAAGGGCAAAGGTGAAGAAGATATTATCCTGCCAGATGTTCAAGCTGGCGATAATCTAAATTTAGTTGATCTGTTGCCGAAGCAGCATTTTACGAAACCGGCTCCTCGTTTCACTGAAGCAAGCCTTGTTAAAGAACTTGAGAAGCGAGGAATTGGTCGTCCGTCGACCTATGCGGCAATTATTTCTACGATCCAAGATCGTGGCTATGTAGAAGTTCAGAATCGACGTTTCTATGCTCAAAAAATGGGCGATATTGTTACAGAGCGTCTAGGTGAAAACTTCTCTGACCTGATGGATTACAGCTTTACAGCACGTATGGAAGAAAGCCTTGATGATGTGGCTGAAGGCAGTGCTGATTGGAAGGCTCTGTTAGATCAGTTTTATGCTGATTTCTCAATGAAGCTGGAAGAGGCGCAGGATGCTGAGAATGGTATGCGTCCGAATGCTCCTACAGAGACCGATATCTCCTGTCCTGATTGTGGTCGGGATATGATGATTCGTACGGGTAGTACAGGTGTATTCTTAGGTTGTTCTGGCTATAGCTTACCGCCAAAAGAGCGTTGTAAATGTACGATCAACCTAGTCTCCGGTGACGAGGTTGTTAGCGCTGATGGCGATGATGAAGAAGAGTCTCGCATTCTACGTAAGAAGCATCGTTGCAAGTTATGTGGCTCTGCAATGGATTCTTATCTGATTGATGAGAATCGTAAGTTGCATGTATGTGGTAATAATCCTGATTGTTCTGGTTTTGAAGTTGAGAAGGGCGAATACCGTATCAAAGGATATGACGGTCCTGTTCTAGAGTGTGATAAGTGCTCGGCAGAGATGCAGCTGAAAACCGGTCGTTTTGGTAAATACTTCGGTTGTACTGAGTGTAAAAATACTCGTAAGTTGTTGAAAAACGGTGAGCCTGCGCCACCTAAGATGGATCCAGTTCCAATGCCTGAGCTTCAGTGCGAAAAGGTAGAGGATACGTACATCCTGCGTGATGGTGCGTCTGGTTTGTTCTTGGCTGCAAGCCAGTTCCCTAGAAACAGAGAAACTCGTGCTCCGAAGATTGTGGAAATACTGCCGCATCAGTCTGAGATTGATCCTAAATATGAGTTCTTGTTCAGTGCGCCTAAGAATGACTCTGAAGGCAACCTGAGCGTCATTCGCTATAGCAGAAAGACCAAAGAACAGTACGTTATGACCGAGGTCAATGGTAAAGCGACAGGTTGGCGTGCATTCTATCGCGATGGTAAATGGGTCGAAGAAGAGACCCGTAAAAAAGCGAAGAAGAAATAGTCGGGGATTTCATGAGCGGTATATATCAGGCACGCACGAATCAGAAGTTGAGCTTTACACGACTTCATCTAGAACAGCTTAAAAAAGCGCAAGATGACACCAGTTGGAGCAAGCATGCATTGATTGAGTCTTATAACGAATCAGTGTTATTCCACCTGACGTCAGCCTACGATGCTTTTTTACGTGAAATTGCTGAATGGTATAAAGTCGATACGGAAATCTTTCAAGGTTATCGTGCGTTAGCTGCAGAGATGGGTAAGACTGGTGTCGAAAGCCCTGAGTTGAGTCAGTTAAGTAACCTTGAATCCGATGATTCATCTTGGTTGCATAAAATGATGTCTGCTTATGAAGCCTGCTGGCATGGCGCTGATTCTAAACAGGCTGTGACTGAAACTAGCAGTGTTTCTGAAATACATGTGCTGCAGATCAATCCTGATCATGCAGAGGATGGTGAAATCATTACTGAGTATCAAACTTGGTTTGATTCACTGTCTGAATTAGTTAATCGCCTTAGAGAAGGCATGCAAGAGTGGTAAATTAAGTGTCAGGACTAACACCCGAGACTGTGCTTGAAATTATAGAGCTTGATGAAGGCGGTTTAGCAATCCGAAATATGGATAGCGATGAAGAGCCGATGATTAAAGTTAATTTTTCCGATGCGCTTAAAGAACAGTTAAGTGATCAATATCTAGATGTTGCTCGCGTTATGTTAACTGCAGGCATCCAGATGATGGCAGAATCTGGGGTGGGCTTAGAAAAAGAGCCTGAAGAAGAAATTCCACCAACTATCCATTAAGTAATCTCCGATAATGAGTTCCTCTCAGGTAAGTCTTATTATTGGGGGGGATTACTTCGGTTAGGCGCCTTAACAAACTAGAGAAATACTCTTAGCTATGTTGGCGGCGCCTAATAATGATTCCGTGACTTTGACCTTTCTTAGCAGCGTTTTCTAAGTCGTTAAACTCTTCATCGTTTAAGTATCCAGGCCATGATATTACAGCGTGGCTAGTGCCTGTGCTTAGTGCCTGTTTAGCAAGCTCAAAGGTACTATGTTTGTTATCTGGGTTTAGCAGAATGACTTTATTCAGATCAATGCCTGCTTCAATCAGAAGGTTTTTTGGTAATAACACAGGTGGAGCAATCCACACAAACCAGCGATCATCCTGACTTAGCTGTGCAAGCAATGGCATCAACATTGGGATGTTCGAAAAATTTTCATCATGGACAACGATTTCAGTCATCGTGCCTGCTAACTGATTAGTAGGTCTTTGCTTAGCGAAAATCTTTTCATTTGCAGATGTACTCTGCATGATTGCTGCTGTTTGGTTTGCGTGAAATGCCATCATGGTTAGTTACCTCTACGAATAACGCCTACGCTTAAACCTTCTATTGCCAGTGGTTGTTCGTTTAAATCCACAACAATCGGTTCAAACTCTTCATTTTCAGCAATTAGATAAACGATGTTACCTTCACGCTTAAAGCGTTTTACGGTGACTTCATCTTCTATTCGAGCGACTACAATCTGCCCATCCTTTGCTGTTTGGCATTGGTGTACTGCCAGTAGATCACCGTCCATAATGCCTACATCTTTCATACTGCTGCCTTTCACCCTTAAGAGATAATCCGCCTTAGGATGGAAGAAGTCAGAGGAGATTGTGCAGTGATCTTCAACATGCTCTTGAGCAAGTATCGGTGATCCTGCTGCCACCTGACCAACAATCGGTAGGCCGCTATTTTCCTCTTCCAATTCAGGTACTCTGATACCGCGAGAAGTGCCTGGGATAATTTCGATCGCGCCTTTTTTAGCAAGCGCTTTTAAGTGTTCTTCAGCTGCATTGGCTGATTTAAACCCTAAATCGCGGGCAATATCTGCGCGAGTAGGTGGGTAGCCGGTATCGCCAATGTGACGCTTGATGCAATCCAGAACTTCCGTTTGTCGTTTAGTCAGCTTCATGATCATGTCTGTTTTTTTATACAGTATGTGTATTTTTATACAGTATTTTTGGTTTGTAAAGCAACTTATGTTTTTTTATACAGTATTTTTGTTATTAAACAGTCATAACTGTTAGAATCGCGGCTAGATTTTCGATGGATTACGGTTTTGTTAGATAAGCAACTCAAGCAAACAATACAGCAGGCCTATAGTACTTTTCTCAATAACAGAGGATTGAAGTCTCGCTATGGCCAGAAGTTAATGATTGCTGAGGTTGCGAAAACGCTGGGTGCGATTACTGTTAATTCAGAAGGTGAAAGGACGGGTGGTCAGCATATCTGTGTTACTGAGGCTGGTACCGGTACAGGTAAGACGATGGCTTATCTTTTGGCTTCAGTTCCTATTGCCCAGCAACGCAAAAAGAAAGTTGTTGTTTCTACAGCAACAGTAGCCCTTCAAGAACAGCTTATTCTTAAAGACCTCCCGCAGCTGATTAGTGATGCCGGTATCAATCTTACCTATGGTTTAGCTAAAGGCCGAGGACGATATTTTTGTGTTTCCAACGCAGAGAAAGTATTAGAGCAACAGAATGAGTTAGGCCAAATTGCATTGTATGAAGATGAAGTAGCTCAAAAACTTCAATCCTCTGACATTGACGAGGTTAAATCTCTACTCAGTCACTATGCCTCTGGCGAGTGGGATGGCGACCGAGATGCTTTAAAGAATACAGTACCTGATGCTGTTTGGCGGTTGTCTACTAGCGATCATATGCAATGTACTAATCGTCGCTGCAGTAACTTTTCTGTCTGTCCTTTTTTTAAGGCGAGACAAGAGTTGGATAAATGGGATCTGATTGTTGCCAACCACGATCTTGTTTTAGCTGATCTTTCTCTTGGTGGCGGTGCCATTCTTTCACCACCTGAAGATACCATCTATGTCTTTGATGAAGGCCATCACCTAGGCACTAAGACTACGGGGCATTTTTCTTATAGCTTACGGGTTAAATCCAGCATCCGTTGGATGAGTAAAGCGACGCGCAGTCTAAATAAATTATTGAATGATGCGTCTGATCATATAGTGCTTCGGAATTATATCGAGAAGTTAGCTAACCCTTTTGCAGATATGGAAAATTCCTTAAAGGAAGTACAGCTGCTGTTTAATCAAATACTTGAAGATAAACTCCAAGGCCCAAGCGATCGCTATCGTTTTGCGCAAGGGATGATCCCTGAACCGTTACAGTTGTCCTTTCATAATTTTGCTCAGGCTGCTGAGAGAGTCGTTTTAAAATTTGAGCAGATTGTTGATCTTCTGAAAGAAGGAATGGATGGTGAGTTAGCCGATCTAACTCTAGCTATCTGTGAAACTTGGTATCCGCAGATGGGTGTGCTTTTATCCCGTATGCAATCGATGTATTGGTTAGCTAAGTCTTACGCTACATCTGATTCGACAGCAGGACTGCCGACGGCACGCTGGATCGTGAAAGTAGATGGCAATGATGGCATTGATATTGAGTGTTGCAGTAGCCCAGTTTCAGCGGCGGAAACCTTGCAAGAGCACCTTTGGAAAAACTGCTACGGAGCTGTTATCACTTCGGCTACGTTAACCGCATTAGGACGTTTTGATCGTTTGTATGCTGATCTTGGCATACCAACTGATAGTCCTTGTAATATCTTCATGAGCCCATTTGATTTCCAAAATGCGGCCGAATTGCATGTGCCTGCAATGAAGACCGATCCTGGAAATCCTGATGACCATAATGAAGAGATTACGGCAATGTTATTGCCTATTTTGGAACAGGGTAGTGCATCCTTGGTGTTATTTAGCTCATGGCGTCAGATGCGGTATGTTCTTGAGCGTATGCCTGCTAGTATAACAGCAGATATTCTTGTGCAAGGTGAGCTTGCAAAGCATGAAATTTTGCGACAACACAGAGTTCGTATCGATGCTAACAAACCAAGTATTATTTTTGGTTTAGCTTCTTTTGCTGAAGGTGTAGATTTACCTGGTGATTACCTTAAGCATGTAATTATCACGAAGTTGCCATTTGGAGTCCCAGATGATCCCGTAGAAGCAACCTATGGTGAATGGTTAGAGTCTCAAGGGCGTAATCCTTTTCAAGAATGGGTTATCCCGATGGCGTCGATGCGTCTTACTCAGGCTACAGGTCGTTTACTACGAACTGAGAGCGATAGCGGCAAAATAACATTGCTTGATCGACGGTTTATTACCCGTCGTTATGGAAAGCAGCTCTTAGCCGCTTTACCGCCTTATCGGCGAAATTTTTCTTAGGAATTTTTGAATTGAGTACAGAAAATAAATCAGTTGGGCAGACTGACAGTGCAAACAAAAAAAGAAATTCATCTGCACGTAAGCCTCAACGACGTCGTCGTTACAACAATCGATCTAAAGCAGTGTCTTGGAGTCCTGAGCAGTTTGTCGTGCCTGAGATGGAAGGTAAGAAGCGTTTCTTAGATTTCAACCTGCCTGATGATGTACTTCATGCGGTTTATGACCTTAAATTTGAATACTGCACAGGTATTCAAGCTGAAACTATTCCTGCTGCACTCGCTGGCAAAGATATCATTGGTAAAGCCCAGACAGGTACAGGTAAAACTGCAGCGTTTCTTCTGGGTATTATTACTGATCTAATTGACTATCCATTAGATGAAAAACCACGTTTAGCTGAGCCTCGTGCTTTAGTCGTTGCGCCTACGCGTGAGCTAGCACTTCAAATTGCTGAAGATGCTAAAGGCCTAGCGAAGTACACAGGCTTACATATTGTTAGCCTTGTTGGCGGTATGGATTATGAAAAGCAACGCCAAAATCTTAAGCGTAAGCCGGTTGATATTTTAGTTGCTACGCCTGGGCGATTGATTGACTTTATAAATCGTAAGGATGTCGATCTATGGAATGTTGAGGTACTTGTTCTTGATGAAGCCGACCGCATGCTGAGCATGGGCTTTATCCCAGATGTAAGAACTATTGTCCGTAACACGCCGCGTAAAGGTAGTGATCGACAGACACTGCTTTACAGTGCGACGTTTACAGATGAAGTACTTAATCTTGCTGAACAGTGGACTTTGGATGCGGTGAAAATTGAGATCGCGCCAGAAATTAAAACAACAGATAACGTAAGTCAGACCGTTTATTTAGTCTCTGGTGAGCAAAAGTATCGTTTGCTTCGTAACTACATGGATAAGGATCATGCGGAGAAGGTTATCGTTTTTGGTAACCGCCGTGATGAGACGCGTAAGTTAGCAGATCGTCTATGTAAAGATGGAATTAAAGCTGCCCTTATGTCAGGTGAAATCCCACAGCAAAAGCGCGTAAAAACGTTAGAAGATTTCCGCAGTGGTAAAATTCAGGTGCTAGTTGCGACCGATGTCGCAGGTCGTGGTATCCACATTGACGGTGTTACTCACGTATTTAACTATCAGCTGCCAGAAGACCCTGATGACTATGTTCACCGTATCGGTCGTACTGGTCGTGCTGGTGCAACGGGTGCCTCGATCTGTTTCGCTTGTGAAGATGATTCCTTCCTTATTCCAGAAATTGAAGCTGAAACAGGCGTTAAGCTGGAATGTGTTCACCCTGAAGCAGAGCTTTTAGCGGAGCCTAAGTCTGCTATTTCTGAACCAACAGCGGAAGAAACACCTGAAACTACTGCTGAAGCTCCTGTTACAGAAAAAGAAGTCGAAGAATCAATGGTTGAACAAGCGCCGGCTGACCAAGCAGAGCTTGAAGAGAAAAAGGTTGAAGAAACTAGTGAAGATAAAACGGCTGAAGTAATACCTGTAGCTGTACAGGAACCAAACCCTGACCTAGTGGAAGAAAAATCAAACGAAGACGTAGCTGATGAAAGCGCGGTAGAGCCTGTTGCAGCTGAAGAATCTTCGGTTGAGACAGTAATTAACCCTGAAAGTGATGTTGAAAGTGACAGATCAGGACAAACACAAAACTAATCGTATCGCCTCTATTGCTGCAGTTGTTTTCAGCGCAGTCATTGCAGCTTTAGGAGTGGCAGGTTATCAGCGAACGGAAGATCCATTGCAGCTTATGCTTTTTTTAGGCTTGGCTGCTTTGGGCTATATAATCGTGATTTACCTGTTTAAAGGCGTTAATAAAGTCCTAGATAGTATGGACGATTCGGAAAAATAGTTGGTAGAAGCGAAATTTATCTATGTCTGATATTCGTAAGGTTGCAGTGCTAGGGGCTGGTAGCTTTGGCACGGTGATAGCGAACATTGTCGCTGATAATGGTCATAAAGTTAGTTTGTGGTTACGTGATCAGGAGAGAGCTGATCATATTAACGAGTACCATGAAAATCCTCGTTACCTCCCTGACTATCAACTTTCTAAAAATATCACTGCATCTTGTTCGTTAGAAGATGTTCTTCAAGATGCTGAACTGATTTTTGTCTCTATTCCGAGTCAATCCTTTAGGCAGGTAATTGAGCAAGCTAAGCCTTGGTTAAAGCCGGAACAAATGCTTGTAAGTACAACTAAAGGGATTGAAGCTAAGACTTTTAGCTTAATGAGTGAGATCCTAACAGAAGAGGTGCCTGATGCTCGTATTGGTGTCTTAAGTGGTCCTAATCTGGCAAAAGAGGTAGCTGCTAAGCAGTTAACTGCAACGGTTATTGCGAGTGATTCTGAGGGTCTACGAACTTTGGTTCAGGATATCCTACACAGCTCTTACTTCCGTGTTTATGCCAGCTCCGATACCTATGGTGTGGAACTTGGCGGTACACTTAAGAACATTTACGCAATAGCTGCGGGTTTGAGTGCAGCGCTTGGTATGGGCGAAAATACCAAGAGCATGCTGATGACACGTAGCTTGGCTGAGATGAGCCGTTTTGCAGTGTGTATGGGCGCAAACCCTATGACATTTATTGGTCTCGCGGGCGTCGGTGATTTGATTGTAACCTGTATGTCGCCTTTAAGTCGTAATTACCGTGTTGGCTATGCGTTAGGTGAGGGCAAAACCTTAGAAGAAGCCGTTGAAGCATTAGGGCAGGTTGCCGAAGGTGTAAACACGATCAAACATGTCAAAGAAAAAGCTGCTGCAATGGGCGTGTATATGCCACTTGTTTCAGGTTTATATGAAGTTGTTTTCAATCACGCTCCGGTCGCCCAAGTTGTTAAAATGTTGATGATGAGCGAACAAAGTACAGATGTTGAATTTGTTCTACCTCGAGAGGGCGCATGAAGTTCTTTCTGATGCGCCATGGTGAAGCAGAGTTTTTTGCTGAATCTGATGCGCAGCGTAAATTAACGCCTGAAGGCGTTAAAAGGCTTACATCAAGATTGGGAGCAGCTAAACCTTATCTTGAAAATGTGGATTGTATTATCCATAGTCCTTATGTGAGAGCCTGCCAGACTGCAGAAATGGTTAATCAGCAGTTAGGTGGGGTGGAGCAGTTTATTTCGGAGCTTTGGACGCCAGAATCTGATCCAGCGACTGCTTTGGCCTTTTTAGAGAACTTTGAAAGTCGTTGTCCACTCGTAGTTACGCATATGCCCTTAATCTCTTATGTAGAAGTAATCTGCTGTGAAGGGAGTTCACATAACCCTGCGGCATTCGGTTGTGGTGAAATAACCCAGCTGGAAGCTGATTGGCCAGCAGCTGGGCTTGGCCGCCTAGTTCGACGTATCTAACTGTTTGATAACAGCACTACTGTTCTTATCCTCAAGATCTTTTTGCATAAACTGCTGGTTAAGCTGCTGCAGATCTAAATTATTCAGATAAGTACTCATCGCAATTTTCATTATCTTATCTCGCTCATTATTACGATTGGTATAGTCATAAGCGATGGCTAAGTTTCTGTAGTAGATCAATGCTGGGTTAACTTTGATTTGATCTTCCGCCCAATTCGCGTAAATGATGGCGTGCTTGGGGTTATTCTGGCTTATTCCCATAAACATATTTCGACGAAGTAGTAAGAACGTAGTGTAGTCTTCAAAGTACTGCGACTTTAGAGAAGATTGGAGGTAAATAGGTTTTTGTTGCGCTGTACCAAAGTAGTTAATTAGACCTGCATTACCCACTTGAGCTTGTACGAGGGTATTGGTGGTAACTAAGGCCATAACTGTCGCACTAATCGGTATAGCCTTACCCGCAGCTTTTGAGAGTTTAGAGGTTGAAAAGGTCTTTTTACCTGACTGATGTACTAAAAATAAAATAGTCAGTAATAAGAACCAGGGGGTATTAGAAATATAAAATGGAAGCTCAACTTGTGTGTGAAGAGTGATCGGGACCAGCAAAGCGGCATAACCAAATCCCCTCTGCCAGCCAAGCTTTATCAGTTGAATAAAGGTGAATAATGCCGCAGCTAAAATACCGATAATTGCAAAACTGCCCCCTTCGATCAACCAAAAGATTATTTCATTATGAGGATGGCTAAATTTGGGGGATTTTCCAAGGTTATAAGTACCATTTCTTTGGTATTTGGCACGTTTATCCTGAAAGACCTTCTGGAAACTTCCAATTCCATGCCCAAAAATTGGAGCTTCAGTGTAAAGCTCCCAAGATGTCTTGTAGATATTCCAGCGGATATCTGTTTTTACTCCGCCAATACCCTCTGTGGCTAAGGCTCTATTAAATTTTTTCGTAGCAGATTCAAGACCATGACTTCCAAGGTAGCCACCTATTAGTGACGCTACTATAACGCCCATTAAAGGTAATCTTGAGTTTAATAGAAGTTTACCTCGGCCAATGAGTAACATAAGTAATGAACAGCTTATGCCTAGTAAACCAACTCGGGAGCCACTAATAGTAATGTTGTAACTTGTTACTAGAGCGGTAATAACCAGTGCAATTAGAATAATTGGATTTAAGCTTTTATGGGTTGGACGGCTTATTAAATAAAATACAAGTGTTAGAGTGGTTGCCATAACCGCTGCTTGGATATTGACCTGTTGGAAAACTCCTATAGCAAGTGGTTCGGTTCCTCTTGGCACGATATTCAGAAGTAAAGGTATATTTTGTGTTTGAATAACTCCGTAAACAGCGGCTAACAAGCCCATTGATAATAGTATGTATAGGCTTCTCTCTATTTGTCTTGAAGTTAATTGAAATTGAAACAGCGCAATAAAAAATAGATACCCTCCACAAATAACTGATAGTCTTACCAGCCATTCTGCAGGGTTATTATTATCGGCAATATAGCTAGTGAGAATAGCTCCCAAAGGAAGAAGAGCTAATGCTAACCAGTACCTAGGTAAGATTATCTTATCATTTTTATAAATGATGAAGCACGCAGCAGCAATGATCCAGCTAGCTACGATCCAAAGGCTGCTATTATGAGGTACATTAAGTCCTTCCCCTCCCAAGTTGGGCTGGTAATAAAAAGGGGCGACAAGGAACATTATTCCAAACAGTACAAAAAAGACTTTTTGTGGCTTTTTCAGGGAAGGATCCTTTTCCAGTTCAAGTCGTAGAGTCATGCTTTGTAAGTTCCAATTACTTTCTTTAGCTGAGATCTTATCGTAATTTCGGTTTATAGTACCTAGCTGATTATCGTCAATAGGGTTTTTTCTACCTATGCTCAAAAAAGTTAGTTTTGATATACATATTCCTGGTTACACCATCGCAGCTATTGAATATGGAGATCCTGATGGCACTCCAGTGGTTGCGTTACATGGTTGGCTGGATAATGCAGCTAGCTTTTATTGCTTAGCACAAAGTTTCAAAAGAATAAGATTAATCGCAATAGATTTAGTTGGTCATGGGCGATCAGACCATCGACCAGATGTAATGCCTTATTATATTTGGGATAACGTCACTGATCTTTGCGCGGTTTTAGACGCGCTTTCGCTTAAGAAAGTAAGTCTTGTTGGGCATTCGATGGGGGCGAGTATTGCGATGCTATTTGCTGGAGCCTTTCCTGAAAGGGTTGAGCGTTTAATGTTGATAGAAGGTTTAGCACCGCTTTTCTATGAAGAGGAGCAATTACCTCAGCTGTTTGCTGATGCTGTCATCAAGCGTAATAAGATGGTTTCTAAGACTTTACGTCCTTATTCAACCTACGAAGATGCGATTCAAGCGCGTATTAATGGTCGTTGGCCAGTTTCTAGAGAAGCGGCTGAGGCTTTGTTAGAACGGGGGCTATCAAAAACAGAGAGGGGGTATATTTGGAGTAATGATCCAAAATTGATGATGCCTTCTTTGGTCCGGTTTAGTTTTTCACAAATCTCTTCTTTTGTTAAATCCGTAAGATCTGAAGCTATAGTTATAAGAGGATCGAATGGTGCAGCAGATAGCATTATTAATCCTTGGCTAGGTGATTTTTACCATGCTGAAGTGATTGATATGGAAGGAGGGCATCATTTGCACTTAGAGCCTCATCCAGCGACATTGTTAGCTGAACGTATTAATCAATGGGCCTAAAGCTCCATTATTTGCGTTACGTTTTCAGGAGTATTGAATGCGTTTTTTAGTACCTTGTTTGTTTTTAATTTTATCAATGAATGTTCAGTCTGCATCCGATGTTAGAGGTAGCAGTGACTATGGATCATTTGAGCGTTTCCCTCGATCTACCATTGTTCAGTATAAAGAGATAGAAAACGCGGATTATCGTTTTGTATTAGGTGGGCTTGAAAAGATTGATGGTGTTATAGCACCCGAAAAAGAAGAGCGTTTAAGTGGTAAGTTGTATCAGGTTACCTACCGTATTCCTCAAAACCATTCATCTGAGGAGGTATTTTCATTCTTTTCAACCCAGTTACAAGAGCAAGGGGCAACCGAACAATTTAATTGTCAGGGGCGGGCATGCGGAAGTAGCAATCAATGGGCTAATGCCATTTTTAAGTATTCGAGATTGTATGGTTTAGATACCACTCAGCTAGTAGCTACCTTCAAAAATGATCAACGTTACTTCGCCTTGTATTCAGTACAGAGGGGTAACAAAAAAGTCTATTTGCGATTAGATGTATTGGAAACATCTTCAGATCATTCTGGGCTAGATACAAGTGGGCTAATTCAAGAGTATATCGACTCTGATAAAAGCTTCGAAAAACTATTAGCTTTTATCCAAAATAATCCTACGCAAAAAATCTGGATTGTTTCTGCAGACTTTTCAGGCAGCTCCTTTCAGCAACAGCTTGATAGTTCGCTCAAACGAGGTAAGCAGTTGAAGGCTAAGTTAATAGCTAAAGGGGTTTTAGCTGAACAGGTCACAGTTCATCCCATTGGAGCTTTTGGAGCAAAGCCAAAAAATGGTGATGTAAAAATCATGATCTATAAAGAAGATATGTAAACAGTTTAAAGGAGACAGACCGCTAACTTAATTTTTCCTAGCTTTAAGTGCTTAGGAGGTCATTATGGCTACAGTCTCATTAGTTCTTGGTAGTGGTGGCGCGAGAGGATATGCCCATATAGGAGCGATTGAAGAGATAGAGCGTCGTGGATATGAGATCGTATCTATATCAGGAAGCTCAATGGGAGCCCTTGTGGGCGGTATGCACGCTGCTGGGAAGTTAAACGAATATAAAGAGTGGGTGACCAGTCTCAATTGGATGAGAGTGGTTAGATTGTTAGATTTTACTTTGTCGCGTGGAGCAATTCGCGGCGACAAAATTTTTGTACAATTAGCTGAGATTTTAGGTTCGCCTGACATTGAAAGCTTTGATATAGATTTCACCGCAGTAGCTGCGGATATAGCTCATCAAAAAGAGGTTTGGTATCAAAAAGGCCCTTTGTTAGAAGCTATTCGTGCTTCAGTAGCTGTTCCTGGTTTATTCACACCGGTGATCAAAGAGGGGCGTGTGTTGGTCGATGGCGGGATCTTAAACCCACTCCCAATCATCCCCGTCGTTGCGGCTCAAGCGGATCTTATTATTGCGGTAGATTTGAATACGGGTGATTCCAGCCATAGTCATTTGCAGTTACCAAGCAATCAGTACTTAAAACGCAGTGGTATGAGTGATGAGTGGCATATGCCAGATGCTAATGCTGCTGAAGGCTGTGAAGAGGCCACTGCCGATCAGCCGACAGAGATCGGAGGACGTATGGATGTTCTTCTTAACTCTGTGGAAGTGATGCAAGCGAGTTTAGCTGAATATAAAATAGCTGGTTACCCGCCCGATTTGTTAGTACGTATACCTAAAGATCTGTGTAGCTTTTATGAGTTTCATCGTGCTACAGAGGCGATCGAGTATGGTCGGCTTGCAACACGAGATAGGTTGGAAGCGCTGGAAAATGGTGATCCAATTAATTAGCTATTTATCGCGTTTAAGCAAAACGTAAAGAGCGCCAGCTCCCCCATCTTTAGCCTGCGCGGAACAGAAGGCGAGTACGCCGTTTAGGCGTTTGAGCCATTCGTTAACGTAAGATTTAATCATCGCCTGTTGGCTTTCTGATGAATGCGCTTTGCCATGCACAACGATGACACATCTCGATTTATTTCTTCTCGCTTCAAAAATAAACTTACTTAATTGACCGCGCGCTTGATCAACTGTGTAGCCGTGAAGATCTAAACCCTGCTCCCATGGAATATGCCCTTGCTTAAGGCGTTTTAGAACACGAAGCTGTACCCCGGGGTTCGCAAATAAAAGTTCCTCGCTCGATTCCACCAGCTCTACCGCTTCATCGGATAAACCATCGATGACCTTATCTTCCTGATGAATAGCAGCTTGGCGACGGTATTGCTTGTTATGAAGGTCACTCTTTGATGTCTTTATCTGGGTATCAGCTTTGTCATGCTTATGGCGGGTTACGCCCTCCATTGCCGACATAAAGTCGATGTCTTCATTCTCACGGGGGTCTTTCATGGTGTTCCTGTGCGAGTTTTATTAAAATTGCGCTCTCAATTTAACAAAATATCGGTCCAGACTGAATGAGCGAACAAGCTTTAACTTCAAACTCTATAACTAACCAGTTGCACAGCTTACGTGATTACATCCGTTATGCGATGAGTCAATTTGCGCAACATAAGGTCTATTTTGGTCATGGAACTGATAATGCGTGGGATGAAGCTACTCAGCTTGTATTAGGGGCCGTTTATCTTCCGTGGGATGTTAATCCTGCAGTTTTAGATGGTCGCCTTACAGAGGAGGAAAAAGAGCGGGTGATATCCTTTATTCATCAGCGTGCAGTAGAGCGTAGACCTCTGCCTTACATTATTGGCGAATCTTGGTTCTGTTCATTACCTTTCTTTGTCGATGAAAGGGTGTTGATTCCGCGATCACCTATTGCCGAGTTGATTGAGAATCAATTTAGCCCATGGCTGCGAGAAGGTCCGGTTGAACGTATTTTGGACCTCTGTACAGGTAGTGGTTGTATTGGTTTAGCCTGTGCTTATGCTTTTGACGAAGCGGAAGTTGATTTGGCCGATATCTCTTCTGATGCTATCGATGTTTCTAACATCAATATAGCGAAACATGAAATGGGTGATCGTGTTCAAGCTATTGAAAGTGATCTGTTTTCTAAATTGGAAGGTAAAAAGTACGATCTAATTGTGAGTAACCCTCCTTATGTGGATGAAAGCGATTTAGCGTCTATGCCGGAAGAGTACGATCATGAACCGGAATTGGCATTAGGTTCTGGTCCTGACGGTTTGGATATTACGTGCCAGATTTTGGCACAAGCGAATGATTACCTTACAGAAGATGGCCTTTTAGTTGTTGAAGTGGGTAACAGTGAAGTGCATATGATGGAGAAGTACCCACAGATTCCGGTAATTTGGTTAGAGTTTGAACGCGGTGGTAATGGTGTCTTTGCGATTACTGCTAAGGAACTGCGCCAACATCGGGATTGTTTGGTATAATCCCGCCCCTGAATTTTTAAGAACGTTTTGGATGGAATACTGCGATGTCAGGAAATAGTTACGGTAAGCTGTTTACAGTCACTACATTTGGTGAGAGCCACGGTAAGGCTCTTGGCTGTATTGTTGATGGTTGCCCTCCAGGCATCGAGCTTTCTGAGGCTGACCTGCAGTTAGATTTAGATCGCCGTAAGCCGGGTACCTCTCGTCATACAACTCAGCGTCGTGAAGCTGATGAAGTAGAGATCTTATCGGGTGTTTTCGAAGGAAAAACTACAGGTACTCCAATTGGCTTGTTGATCAAAAATACCGATCAACGTTCTAAAGATTACTCCAATATAGAAGAGACGTTCCGTCCAGCTCACGCTGACTACGTTTACACGCATAAATATGGTTTCCGTGATTACCGTGGTGGCGGCCGTTCATCTGCGCGTGAAACTGCGATGCGTGTTGCAGCAGGTGCTATTGCGAAAAAGTACTTAGCGTCTAAAGGTATCGAAGTTAAAGGTTACCTATCTCAATTAGGTCCTATTGCCATTAACGAAGCTAACTTTGATTGGAACGAAGTACCTAACAACCCATTCTTCTCGCCAGATGCTGAAGCCGTTTCTGAGATGGAAACTTACATGGATGCGCTTAGAAAAGAGGGTAACTCTGTAGGTGCTAAAATCTCTGTAGTGGCTTCAGGCGCACCAGTTGGTTTAGGTGAGCCGATTTTCGATCGGCTTGATGCTGATCTTGCTCATGCTTTGATGAGCATCAACGCTGTAAAAGGTGTTGAGATTGGTGATGGCTTTGATTGTGTTGCGCAGAAAGGCACAGAGCACAGGGATGAGATGACACCGGAAGGTTTCTTATCGAACCATGCTGGTGGTGTTTTGGGTGGCATCTCAACTGGACAAGATATTATTGCACATATCGCATTGAAACCGACTTCTAGCTTACGCTTGCCGGGACGCAGCATTAACAGCCGTGGTGAAGAGATTGAAGTTGTGACTAAAGGTCGTCACGACCCTTGCGTAGGTATTCGAGCGACACCAATTGCCGAAGCAATGATGGCAATTGTGTTGATGGATCACTTATTACGTGATCGAGCACAAAACGCAGATGTTAAATCAGAGATACCTGTTATCACCTGATATTAAATTCGCCAATCGAATCTAGGAAAGGATAAATTAGCGATAATTTATCCTTTTTTGTTTTAGGGCTATAGAGGATTCAAAGCCGTTATGTCGTTTGATCTACTTGATCATTACTCATTAGATAAACAGCCAAATTTTCCGCCAAGAACCTTGCCGGTGGGTTTCATGCTGCGCTTAGCTAAAGCACTGCATACTTATGGAATGACAGCTTATGAGCTAGAAAATACGATGAAACGCGTGGGTGAGACCCTTGGGTTTGGGGTGCAGTGTTTAGCCCAGCCTACAAACCTCATCATGAGCTTCTCACATCCAGAAGAACCTGAGCCTAAAACTTATGTTTTCCGTGTAGATCAGGGCGAGGTTAACCTTGAGAGACAGATTCAAGTTAACACGGTGGTTCGTGATGTTATGTCTGAATCTATAACGGTGTCAGAGGGGGCTCACCAACTTAAAGCAATCTCTAACTCAGGTGCTAGGTTTGGTGTTAAAGGCCAGATGGCCGGATTTGCTCTTTTATCAGCGGGTATTGCTCACCTTTTAGGTGGTGCTGTAGCTGAGATGCTGGTGGCCTTTTTTATCGGCATGCTTACCGCCTTGATCGCGGTTAAGTTTTTAAGAACCGACTCACTTAAATACTTGTTCCCTACGTTATCGGCGATTTTATCAGCATTAGTGGCCAATTTTGTCGCCAGTTTGGGGTGGCTGTCATCGCCTTATATAGCCACGGTTGCAGGGGTAATTGTGTTAGTCCCCGGTTTGCCGTTGACCACTGCAGTAGCCGAACTTGCTCGGCAAAATATGGTTTCGGGAACAGCACGATTGGTTTATGCCGGTACTATCTTCTTACAGATAGGCTTTGGCGTAGCCATTGGTAACGCTATTGGAACAGGCTTGTTTCCAGCACAACCTGTGACGTTTGAATGGTATCTACCTGACTGGAGTCTATGGCTATCAATTGCCTATGCAGGCATCGGGCTATGCTTTCTTTTCCAGAGTCGTCCAGTTGATATGCATTGGGTGGTTCTAGGTGGTTGTATCGCTTTTGCAGCAACCTGGTATGGGGCTCAGTTATTTGGTCAGGTCTTAGGTGCTTTTATTGGCGCATTTATTACGGGCTTGGTAGCGAACTTATTTGAGCGTATTTCAGGGATTACCCGAGCGGTCATGTTAATGCCGGGTATTATCTTACTAGTACCGGGAAGTGTTGGATTTCAGAGCCTCTCACTTATGGTTGAGAAGAATGTGCTTGAAGGGATCGATACGGCTTTTAGCATGAGTTTTGTTGCTATCGCACTTGTAACGGGGTTGCTGTTTTCCTCATTAATTCTTCCCCCTAAAGAGCTGTAATGGGAAGGGGTAACCTCATAGTTTAATAGCTGCTAAACTGCTGTTTATGAAGATATGGAAAGCTATGGTTTCAACCACGGTATTTGCGATTATTGGTGTTTTCGTTTCGCTAGCACCTCTTAACGTTATTGCGGGTGAAATTCGGAAAATCGTGCACCCAGATGGACGGGTCGAATATACCAACCTCAGCGATAAGCAGAGGAAGGTTAACTACACCAATAAAAGCTCCTCTTCACTCAAAAAAGTCTATAAGTATCGGAACGATAATGGAGTGCTGTCATTTTCGGATCAAAGACCGTTGAATATTGGATTTGAAGTTCTGAGGTTTGATTGTTTTGCATGCGGTGTAGCTTCAACAGTTAATTGGCACACCACGCCTTTAAATTTGAATGCACATAGTGATCAAGTTAAAGAGATGTCGAAAAAATACGGCGTTGATGAAGCCTTGGTCCGTGCAGTAATTCATGCTGAATCGGCTTTCCGAGTTAATGCAGTCTCTCGGGTAGGGGCGCAAGGTTTGATGCAACTAATGCCGGCGACAGCGAAAGATCTTGGTGTCACAAATAGCATGGATGCTAATCAAAATATCGAGGGTGGGACGAAGTACCTAGCCCAGCTTTTACAAAATTTCTCTGGTGACCTAACCCTTAGTACTGCTGCATATAATGCAGGCCCAGGAGCTGTGACGCGCTATAATGGGGTGCCTCCCTACGCTGAAACCAAGGCCTATGTTGAGCGCGTCTCTATCCTAAAAGAGCGCTACGCTAAAGCGTTGTAGTTTTCTCGCTCTGTTCTAATAAGATTGTACTCAATTCAGTCGCTACAGCTGAGCCAAACATAGGGTGTGGCCTAGGTGCGATCGCGAGGACGATATCGACAGAGGGTAGAGGGGGTAAACGTTTCTCATCAATGATTACTAGATCTTTACTGATGCTTGAAGTCGCCATAGCACTGATACCTAGACCTTCTCTTAATAAACCCTTGAGTGCAGTTGAGCTAGAAGACGCGCAGACTAAACGGTAATCGATCCCTTGCTTTTCTAAACCATCAACAGCTGTGGTTCGAAATTTACAATCTGGTTCAAATAACACCAAAGGCAGTGGCGATTGCTCTAGCAGTTCTGGATAACCCCCATGTACCCAAACACCGATATCGTGTTTAAGAACAAAACCTTCATCGCCATCTGGAGCCCGAGTGAGAATGGCTATATCTAATTCACCCGAATCCAACATCGAGCGTAATTTACTGCTGCAATTGCACTCAATATTAAAGTTTAAATCCGGGATTCTTTCGCTGATAAGCTGGCATAGTTGTGGGAGAACCGATTCCGCATAATCATCAGGGCATCCAATTCTTAATGGCCTTTGTGCTTGGGTAATGGAAAAGTGCCCAATAGCTTCATCATGCAATGCGATAAGCCTTCGAGCATAGCTGACCAGTTCTTGGCCTTGGTTGGTCAAAGAAAGGTTACGTCCTTCTTTGATGAATAGACTGTGGCCTGTCTCTTCCTCAAGCTTTTTCATCTGCATGCTGATTGCACTTTGCGTACGAAAAGTTTGTTTAGCCGCGCGAGTAAAACTTCCAGTATCTACAAAAGCGATAAAGCTGCGAAGTGCATCTATATCCATACAGCGATCATCCATCAATATTTCGAATAGGAGCTATCAAAACTATTCGTTAGTCAGATAGAAAGCAAGTTGCCACAATCTTAAGCCTAGATACGGAGGATGTTATGCAGCTAATTATTGGGAATAAAAACTACTCGTCTTGGTCATTAAGAGCTTGGTTGATGCTCAAAGCTTTTGAGGTCGAATTTGATGAACTTAAAATAAACCTCTTCACTGATGAATTTTATGAGACGTTAAAGCAGCATACTCCCGTAGCCAAAGTGCCTGTATTGCTCGATGGTGAATTGAATGTTTGGGACTCTCTCGCTATTTGCGAGTATGTTAATGAGCGCTATCTAGAAGGTGCTGCATGGCCGAGTGATGTATCAGAGCGTGCCAAAGCGAGAGCTATCGTCAGCGAGATGCACTCTGGCTTTAATGCGCTTCGGAATGAGATGCCGATGAACTGCCGAGCTAAACGGGCAATTGAATTAAGCTCAGCAGCACAGCAAGATATCCTGAGAATGGATGCTCTTTGGGCAGAATTAAGAGCTACGCATCAACATTCGGGGCCTTGGTTATTTGGCGGTTTTACGATTGTTGATGTGTTTTTCGCTCCAGCTGTTTTGCGTTTTGTAACTTACGGTATTGAGCTATCACCGCAATCCTCTGCTTATATGCAGACAGTTTTACAGCATCCCGCTCTTCAGGCTTGGGTAAATGATGCTCTGCAGGAAACTGAAGTGGTTGAAGAAGATGAAGCTGGGGAGCCTGTAGAGTAAATTTTTAAATAAAAAAAGCCGCTTAGCTGTAATACAGGTAAGCGGCTTTGCTTTCGCTGGAAAGTTCGTTTTTATTAGGTATTGGCTATTAGGTATTAGTGATCCAATATCTGGCTTAAGAATAGCTGTAAACGATCTGTTTGCGGATTGTGGAAAATCTCTTCTGGGGTGTTTTGTTCCACAATTTCACCGGCATCCATAAAGATTACTCTATCCGCAACTTTCTTAGCGAAACCCATCTCATGGGTTACGCAAAGCATCGTCATCCCTTCTTCTGCCAATTCGATCATTACGTCCAATACCTCTTTGATCATTTCTGGGTCAAGGGCAGAGGTTGGTTCATCGAATAGCATAATTTCAGGGTTCATACACAACGAACGTGCAATGGCTACACGTTGTTGCTGACCACCTGATAGTTGTCCTGGAAACTTATTAGCTTGATCTGGAATTTTTACCCTTTCCAGATATTTCATCGCTGTCGCTTCAGCTTCTTTCTTCGGTTTTTTCTGGACCCAAATTGGACCTAACGTCAGATTTTCTAAGATGGTTAGGTGAGGGAAAAGATTAAAGTGTTGGAATACCATTCCTACCTCTCGGCGGATCGCTTCGATATTCTTCACATCTTCGATCATCTCTACACCATTAACGGTTAGAGAGCCGCGTTGAAACTCTTCCAGACGGTTAATACAGCGAGTCATTGTTGATTTACCTGAGCCGGAAGGGCCACAGATAACGATGCGTTCGCCTTTTTTAACGCGTAGGTTGATATCTTTTAATACGTGGAACTCGCCATACCATTTGTTGAGGTCCTTGATAACGATGATATCTTCGTTGTTTTCGATATTTTTTTCGTGTTCTATGCTCACAAGGAAAACCTCTTAGTTCTTATGGCTTGTGTCGAGTTTACGTTCGATTGATGCGCTGATCATGGACATGCTGAAGCAGCAGATCCAGAAAACGACGGCTACAAAAAGGTAACCTTCAGTCGAATGGCCACCTAACCAGCTTGAATTTGCTAGTGCTGTTTGAGTGGTACTCAGCATTTCAAAGATACCGATGATCAATAAGAACGTCGTATTTTTGAAGAGCATGATAAATGTTGCCAAAATATTCGGCATAGAGATCTTGATGACCTGAGGTAGGATAATCAGCAGTGTTTTCTGCCAAAAGCCTAGACCCAGAGAGTCTGCTGCTTCGTACTGCCCTTTAGGGACAGCCTGAAAACCACCTCGGAATACCTCAGCCATATAACCGGACATGAAGAGTGTAAGTACAATCCATACGCGAATCAGTTTGTCTACGTTGGTTCCTTCAGGGAAGAACAGTGGCAGCATTACAGAGCCCATAAAGAATAGGGCAAGTACTGGTACACCACGGAAGAACTCAATCAGTACAACGCTTACACTTCGTATAAATGGCATATCAGAACGACGTCCGAGCGCCCAAAGGAAGCTTAATGGGAAGGCAACGATAATACTCGCAGCGGCTAGTAGTACGTTGAGCGAGAAGCCGCCCCAATAGTCAGTTGATACATACTCCAGTCCAATCCAACTACCATCAAGAATCAGAATAGATAGGAATGGCAATGCTAAGAAAAGTGGTATAGCGATCTTGTTGCGCAGCTCTTTGCTCAGCATATTCGATGCAGTGATGACACCAACAAGGGCAATCAAGCAAACGTTGATACGCCAAATTTCTTCGGCAGGGTAGCTACCATAGAAGAACTGTTTGGACCAAGCTTTAACAAACACCCAACAAGCACCATCTTTAGTGCAAGCGTCTTGAGTAACGCCCGCCCAATTGGCAGAGATAAATAGCCAATCGACCAGAGGTGGAATAACTGTCACCAAGCCAGCAAGGATAAGTAGTGTCGCAATCGAATTGGATATTGAGTCAAAGAAATTATCTCTGATCCAATGAATTGGACCTACGGTATCACGCGGTGCTGGTTGATCGGGTAGTGGTTTAAATTCTTTCATTTCAATCACTCCCGATTAACGTTCAGCTAGAGAAACGCTTGCATTGAAGCGGTTCATCACAAAAGAAATGGACATGTTTACGACAAAATAGACCGCCATTGTCATAAATACGATCTCGATCGCTTGACCTGTTTGGTTAAGTGTCGTGCCAACAAATACGGTGAATAGATCGGGATAGCCTATCGCTGTTGCCAGAGTCGAGTTTTTAACTAGGCTCTGATACTCACTGTTAAGCAGAGGCACAATAACGCGCATGGCTTGAGGAACAACAATCAACTTCATGATCTTGCTCTCTTTTAATCCGATACTACGTGCTGCTTCTGTTTGTCCGTGAGGTACTGCTTGAACACCCGCCCTTACTGCTTCCGCAATAAATGCACCGGTATAAACCGTAAGTGCTAAGGCAAGTGCCATCAGTTCAGGAATAACCGTTACACCACCTCGGAAGTTAAAGCCTTTAAGCTCAGGGAAATCCCAAGTGAACGGTACGCCTGCTGCAAATAGGGCAACTAGAGGTAAAACAAACAGAATAGCCAAACTGGCTTGTAATACTGGGAATTGCTGGCCGGTGTCATCTTGACGTTTCTTCGCCCAACGCTTGAGGATAAAGATAGAGGCAATGGCAGCAGCAATCGCACCATAAACAATACCAGCACCACTTTCAGCATTAAGTCCTGGGAAGTAGAGGCCGCGAACGTTTAAGAAGATCACTTCCCCAAGGCTCAAGCTTTGACGAGCACTTGGTAGTGCTGCCAATACCGCGAAATACCAGAAGAAAATTTGAAGTAGTAGTGGGATGTTTCGGAAGGTTTCTACATAAGCGACGGCCAACTTTCTGATTAGTAAGTTATGAGAGAAGTGAGCAACCCCCATAATAAAGCCAACGATCGTCGAGAGAATGATCCCGATTGTTGAAACAAGAATGGTATTTAATAAACCGACAATAAATGTACGACCATATGTATGCGTTGCATCGTATGGTACTAACGACATTAGAATATCGAAACCGGCAGTCGTAAACAGGAAGTCATAACCGCTTTTGATACCGCGGGCTTCCAAGTTCGCCAGTGTGTTAGAAATAATACCGTAAAAGAAATATCCCAAACCTGCTAGTAACAACAGCTGGTAAATAATCGAACGGTTTTTCGGGTTGTTGAAGAAGGAGGGTGATGACTTCACCTGTGGCTTTTCAGACATAATTAAGCACTTATCTTCAGAAGGTTATAAGTAAAAATAGCAGAGGGGCATGAAAAATGCCCCTCTGTTTGATCCTTCCTTAGCGTACTGGTGAAGAGTACATGATACCGCCTTGGTTCCACTGGGCGTTTAGACCACGGGAAATTTTAAGCGGAGAACCCTGGCCTACGTTGCGCTCAAAGCTTTCAGCGTAGTTACCAACTTGCTTCACAATGTTATATGCCCAATCAGCTGGGATACCTAGTTTCTGACCTGCATCGCCTTCAGAACCCATCAAGCGTTTCTGAGAAGGGTTGCCTTCAGTTTTTGCTTTATCAGCAGAAGCACTGTCGATTTTTAGGAATTCAGCTTCTACCATCGCCATTAGAGACCAACGAACTACGTTAAACCATGCGTCGTCACCTTGGCGAACAACAGGGCCTAGAGGCTCTTTAGAGATAACTTCTGGCAGTACCATCGCTGCGGAAGGGTCCTTTAGGCCTATACGTAGAGCATATAGTTGAGATTGGTCTGAAGTTAGGACGTCACAACGACCGCTTTCGAAACCAGAGCGTGTTTGGTCAGATGTATCGAATGTGATTGCTTTGTAGCTGATACCGTTTGCACGGAAGTAATCTGCAAGGTTAAGTTCAGTTGTTGTACCTGCTTGGATACATACAGCAGCACCGTCTAGTTCTAGCGCACTTTTTACGCCAAGGTCTTTAGAAACCATGAAACCTTGACCGTCGTAGTAGTTAACGCCAGCAAAGTTAAGGCCTAGAGAGGTATCACGCGTATGCGTCCAAGTTGTGTTACGAGAAAGAATATCGATTTCACCAGACTGAAGAGCTGTGAAACGTTCTTTAGCTGTTAGAGGCTTGTATTGAACTTTGCTTGCATCGCCAAGAACTGCTGCTGCAACAGAACGGCAAACGTCTACATCAAGACCGCTCCAAGTACCGTTCTCATCTTTCTGGGAAAAACCTGCAAGGCCAGTACTTACCCCGCAAGATACGCTGCCTCTTTTTTGAACATCTTCTAGGGTGCCTGCTTGAGCACCAAACGCTAAACCAAGTGCCATACCTGTAGCAACAACCGAGGTAAGTAATTTCATTATGTTTCTCCATCCTTTCTGAGGCTTTATACGCCGCAAAACTGTCTTGTTTTTGTTATCTGTATTAGTAAGCGTAGGTAAAAATCTGAGTTCCTAACAAACTTAGAAGAATACATCGAAAATGGTAGTGGAATTAGACTTTGGTTGTAGTTTATCGCTAGGCCTTTGGTTGTAGGGGCTGGAGCATGTTTCGCTAGTTTCTAATGTTGTGAAAAAAAGTTCTTAAAATGGATAAAGAAGCCGATAGTGGAATTTTTGTTTCGTTGGTTGAACAAAATTGTTATCGGTGCTGAATGAAAATGTCATTTCAGTGAAAGGGGGAATTTAACGAAAGGCAGGCACTGAATGATGTTGAAAATTTGTGTTATAGACGGAGCGGAAAAACTTTGTTTTTCACCTTTTTCGGGGTATAAATGCGGCCAAAATTTAAGGCCTGCGAAGTTAGGTTTATACTCTAAGTTAATGTAGTGCGTTTAGCAGTACTACTCTTTTTCGTTAGTTAGCGAGTACAGCAAGTGACAACGTCTTTAAAAGAAAATTTATACAAAGAAACACTCCATAAAGGCTACGGTCAGGAATTTGATGTAGAGGAAGTGTTGTTCGAGCAACAAACGGATTCTTGGCATCTAATTATTTTCCGTAATCCCGTTTATGGCACTGTTATGGCGTTGGACGGGATCATTCAAACTACGGAAAGGGATGAATTTGTGTACCATGAAATGTTAACGCACGTGCCTATCTTGGCTCATGGGAATGCAAAAAGAGTTTTGATCATCGGTGGCGGTGATGGAGGTATCTTGCGTGAAGTTTGCCGTCACCAATCGGTTGAGCACGTTACGCAAGTAGAGATCGATCAAGCCGTAATCGATATGTGTAAAACATACCTTCCTAATCACTCAGCAGGTGCGTTTGAAGATCCGCGTGCCAATATCGTGATTGCTGATGGTGTTGAGTACGTTAATCAAACAGAAGAGAAGTTCGACGTTATCATCTCTGATTGCACAGATCCTGTAGGCCCTGGTGAAGTTCTGTTCTCAAGCCGTTTTTACGAAGGCTGTAAAAACTTGCTGACAGAAGGTGGAGTTTTTGTCGCGCAAAATGGTGTGCCTTTCCTGCAGCAAGATGAAGTGATTACGACACGTCGTCGCCTGAGCCCTTACTTCAAAGACCAATCTTTCTACACCGCAGCTGTACCTACTTATATCGGTGGTGTGATGACGTTGGCGTGGGGTTCTGATAATGAATCATTACGAAATATTGATCTTGCAGAGTTACAGAAACGCTATGACAACAGCGGCATAGAAACACGTTACTATAACCCGCAGATGCACTTAGGTTGCTTTGGCCTACCTCAGTATTTATTAAATGCATTAAAAGAGGCATGATGGCTAGAAGTACATCTAGTTAACTTGTTTTTTCGATAGCCGGTTGCCGTTAGGTGAACCGGCTTTTTATTTCTTACTAACCCTAGAAAGGAACAGATCAGCTTATGTCGCAGTTCGATCAGTATATTCGCCTTTCTGGGTTCTATTTCTTCTATTTCGCTTTACTAGGCGCTTTGGTTCCATATTGGAGCCTTTACCTTAAATCATTTCAATTTGATGCACAGACCATTGGTTCGCTGATGGCTTTGCTGCAATTATCCCGAATAGTAGCGCCTAATTTATGGGGCTGGATGGCTGACAGAAGCGGCAAGCGTGTCGAGATAGTCCGATTTGGCGCGTTAATGACCTGCATAATGTTTGTCGGTATCTTCTGGCAAACGACTGCCTTAGGGATTGGCTTGGTGATGTTAGGCTTTAGCTTTTTCTGGAATGCAGTACTTCCGCAATTTGAGGTAATCACCTTAAGTCAGCTTGGTAAAGAAAAAGCGCGTTACAGCCGTATCCGACTCTGGGGCTCTATTGGATTTATCGTAACCGTCGCAGGTATTGGTGCTTTACTTGATTATATTGATATCCGTTGGTTGCCTTGGATTCTGTTCGGATTAATGATCTTAATCTGGGTGAATACCTTGTTCATCCCGCCAACCACAGCTCAATCAGGTAATGCCAATATATCTGCAGATAATCGTGGTTTTATGCAGTTGTTGTTGCGTCCGCAGGTCGTTGTCTTTTTTATTATCTGTTTTCTTGTTCAATTTGGGCATGGGGCTTACTACACCTTTTATAGTGTATTGATGGTTGATGTTGGGTTTAGTCGATCAGAAGTTGGGCTACTTTGGGCTGTAGGTGTTATTGCTGAAGTGATCATCTTTATCTATATGCACTGGATGATACAGCGGTGGGGTATACGCAATATTATGTTAGTCAGCTTGATGCTCTGCGTCGTGCGCTGGTGGCTAATAGGTCTAGTCCCAGAAAACATTTGGATTATGCTATTTGCTCAAACGCTTCATGCCGCAACTTTCGGAACGCTTCATGCCGTTGGCATTGCTTTAGTGCATCAATATTTTACTGATAAAACACATGGGCAAGGACAAGCCTTATTCTCTAGCGTAGGCTTTGGCTTAGGTGGTGCTCTGGGCGCTTATGTCAGTGGCTTGTTATGGGATGACTTTGGCTCATTCACGACATTTTCTGTATCTGCTCTGGCTAGTCTGGTTGCAGTAGTCTTGGCTTTTGTTTGGATTTTTCCTAAGCGCCTTCAGTCTTGAAAAAGACAGATCATATGCCAAGTTCGGTGTATTTCTTACCCAGTGATTAAAGGCGCCCAAATTTAAAATCATAGAGATTTGGTTCAGTGTTTGGATTGCTGTTGCCTACAAGAAAGCATCAGTGCCCAAAATTCTGAAAAGTCATTTACGACTACGTCAGGTTTATAAGGGTAGCGCTCATTCCCCGGGAATATTTTATTTAACCAAGGCTGATCCCACTGAGCGCCGTTAAAGAATACGCTGGTGATACCGGCTGACTTAGCGGCAATTACATCGGTTGTGCTGTCTCCTACGTACCAGATGTCCATGCCTAGATCACAATTTAGATTGTCAGCTGCTTTAATAATCTGGTCTGTATGGGGTTTGCGTTGAACCGTATCATCGCCACAAATTTCGGTATCAAATAGATGCGCCCAACCATCATCGACCGTATTGAGTTCGTGAATAAAGAATTCGCGATCGCGATTGGTGATGACGCCAACGGTCAATCCCAGTTTTCTCAGGCCTTCTAGCATATTCCGAACTTTGGGTTCAAAGGGCAGGGCTGTTCCGTAATATTTTCGGTAATGCTCAGTAAAACCTTTGTGCGCGAGTTTCTTAGCAACTTCATTGTCGGCAAAGAGGATCTCGAAGATATCGGTTCTGGATATCTTGCGGTCGAGTTTTATTTTTGGGTGTAGGCTTAAATTTTCACGGACATATTGTACAAGTCGTTGATCATCGGGGGATTTACACTTTGCAGAATCTACTAAATGTTCAAGCAGACCCATATTACGGAGGTCTTTGAGCATATCATCCACTGCGTGATACATAGCATCCAGAGTATCTACAAGAGTGGCATGCCAATCAAATAGAACAACTTTAGGGTAGGTTAGATTCACGACAGCAGGGTGCCAGTCAGGTTCTTCCCTTTGTGGTTGAGGTTTTCTTGGTGGAAGGCGAGGAGGTCGTTGCTGTATTAATTCTGGGGTGGTAATGCCATTACGGCTTTGCAAAACGAGATCTAGTAACTCGTCAAAATCATCAATGATAATATCTGGGTCATATTGGTGGTGGGCCGATTCAGCAAAGACTTGTTCAAACCAGTGAGGGCTCCATAAGGCACCGTTATAAAAGACCCTTGTTACACCAGCTTTGGTAGCTGTCATCATATCGGTAACGCTATCGCCTACATACCAGAGATGCTGGTCGGCGAGCTCATCGACTGATTTACTCGCCTGAATCATCGAGCTAGGCGCGGGTTTATAGTGCAGCATCTCATCGCCGCAAAGTGTGACATCAAATAACTCTTTCCAACGGCCATTTTCAACAGCCTCTAATTCGGGTTCTAGAAATTCACGGCTACGGTTGGTAACAACACCGATCTTAATACCTAATTTCTTTAGATAAGTAAGGTACTCATACATGCCTGCTTGGAAAGGCTTTACGCTGCCGTAGTGGTTTCGATAGCAGTCATTGTAAGCTTTGTGCGCTATGGCATTGGCTTTGTCGTTATCACCAAACAAAACCTCAAATACATCGGTTCTGGATATACGTTGTTCTGCTAAAACTCGTGGATGCAGATGTCGATAGATACGGATATAACGGATGAGCTTTTCGTCATCTTCGGTTTTGGCTTTCTCTTCGGGCAGAATGTGTCGGGTGAGATTTAGCTCGTCTAATTGAGCAAGCATCTCTTCGATGGCTTGATACATTGCGCCGTGGGTATCGACAAGGGTGCCATGCCAGTCAAACAGCATGAGCTTAGGGTAGGGGAGTACAACGGTATCCATATCTGATCTCCTCAGCCAAAATTGAGGGTGGCATAGAAATCAGTATAGACAGGATATTGATTAATAAAGAAAAAACCCTTAACACTTTTATGCTGTTAAGGGCTTTATTATCTAGTGATAGAAGTGTTTATACAGCTGACAGTAACTTCTCTAGCTTGATCTGATCAGCTGCGAAGCTGCGGATACCTTGAGCTAGCTTCTCTGTAGCCATGGCATCTTCGTTCATCATCCAGCGGAATTCTGCTTCATTCAAAGAAAGTTTACCTTGCTCGGAAGCTGCGGATTCAGGTGCAAGTTTAGTTGGCAGCTCATCAGTGCTGTCCTCTAATTCTTGCATTAGGGCTGGAGCGATTGTTAAGCGATCACAACCTGCTAGCTCTTGGATCTCGCCAATGTTACGGAAGCTCGCACCCATTACGATGGTGTTGTAGCCATTCGCTTTATAGTAGTTGTAGATACTCGTTACTGATTGAACGCCTGGGTCGTTAGCACCCGTAAAGTCGCCTTCTTCGTTCGCTTTAAACCAGTCAAGAATACGGCCTACGAAAGGAGATATTAGGTAAACGCCAGCATCTGCGCATGCTGCTGCTTGGGCAAAGCTAAATAGCAGAGTTAGGTTACAGTTAATACCTTCTTGCTCAAGCTGACGTGCTGCTTGAATTCCTTCCCAAGTAGAAGCAATCTTAATCAGGATGCGGTCTTTAGAGATACCCGCTTCTTCATAAAGGCCGATCAACTTACGTGCACGTTCCAATGTTGCTTGCGTATCAAACGATAAACGTGCATCAACTTCTGTCGAGATGCGACCTGGAATGATATTTAGAATTTCACGACCGATCTCTACCGCAAGGCGATCAGTCATGTTGTCCAGTACTTCTTGCTCGCTACCGCCTTTTTCAGTCGCCCAGCGCTTAGCTGTCTCTAATAGAGCGCTGTACTGTGGAAGCTCAGCGGCTTTTAGCAGTAAAGATGGGTTAGTGGTCGCATCAACAGGTTTAAAGCGAGCAATGGCTTCGATATCACCGGTATCAGCAACAACAGTAGTAATTTCTTTTAGCTTTTCTAACTGACTTGTCATCTTTCTAGTAGTCCATTCTAATCTGGTACACGTTCCAGTGCTTCAAAGAGTACATCAATTGAAGCGCCAGGTTTATGCGCATTTTCGCTAATAAAGCGGCGGAATTGTTTACCGCCGCGTTGCGCGTGAAATAGCCCAAGCATATGCCGCGTGATGTGGTGCAGCGAAACACCTTCTGCTAACTGTTCTTGAATATACGGCACCATCGCTAGAGCAGCCCCTTTACGGCTGATCTTCTCATCAGGGCAGTTGTATAACTCGTTATCTACATCTGCCAAAAGATAAGGATTTTGATAGGCTTCGCGGCCTAGCATTACACCATCAACATGTTGCAAATGTGTGTGACACTCTTCGAGAGTCTTGATGCCACCATTGATATGCACTTCTAGATCAGGGAATTCCTGTTTTATTTGGTAAACCCAGTCGTATTTCAATGGCGGAATATCACGGTTCTCTTTTGGGCTTAGGCCCTGAAGAATCGCTTTGCGCGCATGGATAATAAATACATTACATCCACTGCCACGCACTGTCTCTACAAAACTGAGTAGCTCTTCATAGCTATCCATATCGTCGATACCAAGACGGTGTTTTACTGTAACAGGGATCTTTACTGCAGCTTGCATCGTTTCTAAACACTCAGCGACTAACTGCGGATGAGCCATTAAGCAGGCTCCGATCATATTGTTTTGAACACGATCGCTAGGACAGCCAACATTAAGATTCACCTCATTGTAACCATAATCCTCAGCCATCTTGGTACATTGGGCTAAATCGGCTGGGTTGCTGCCACCTAACTGCAATGCAACAGGTTGTTCCTGCGTGTTATAACGCAAAAAACGATCTGCTTCTGCATGGATCAAAGCACCGGTAGTCACCATCTCGGTATATAAAACCGCTTGGCGGCTCAAAATACGGTGAAAATAACGGCAGTGACGGTCCGTCCAGTCCATCATAGGTGCAACGGTAAAACGACGGTTTAGGTTATCTGTTGTAGAGGTCATTAAATGTGTAGATACAATCAAAATCGAAGAACAGAGGCGATTATATACTGTCTACCGATTTTGCGCTGCACATAGGTGGATTTTGTCCAACTATTTGTACGGAATCCAATGTAGAAGTGATAGCCTTAGCTTCTAAAGCTAGGCGATAAATTTAGGGAAATGACTTTACCATGAGCGATAAACCACAGGGTGCGACTGCCAAGAATACGGGTCTAAAGCGTTTTTATTATGCTTCTATCTATTCATGGCAGGGCCTTAAGGCCGCTTACATTCAAGAGCCCGCTTTTCGCTATGAGGTTTGGGGGAGTGCAGTGCTTATTCCTCTATCTTTTTTTGTGGCGCAAAGCCCTATGCAATTGGCGGCGTTAATCTGTACTTGCTTATTGGTGTTAGCTTTTGAACTGGTCAACAGCGCCATTGAAGCGGTAGTCGATCGTGCGGGCACTGAGTTTCATGAGTTAGCTGGGCTTGCCAAAGATTTAGGTTCTGCCGTCGTGATGGTCGCACTGATTATGGGTGGTCTGATCTGGGGGGCTGTTCTTTGGGAAAACTATTTATAGTTTCTCTCCTATTATCTATCGCCTAATTGATTTCTTAGTGGCTCGAAAAGGGCCGCTAAGTATATAATTGCCGCTATTCATTTTTATCAGATTTCCAAGGACACCAATGACGACCGTTCGTACCCGTGTTGCACCTTCTCCAACAGGTGACCCTCATGTAGGCACAGCCTATATCGCATTGTTCAATCTAGCCTTTGCTCGTCAGCATGGCGGTCAGTTTATCTTGCGTATCGAAGATACTGACCAAACACGTAGTACGGATGAATCTGAACAGAAGATTCTGGACTCGCTACGTTGGTTAGGTTTGGAATGGGATGAAGGTCCAGATGTGGGTGGTCCTCACGGTCCTTACCGTCAAAGCGAGCGTAAAGCAGACTATGCAAAATACGCGATGCAGCTGGTGGAAGAAGGCAAAGCGTTCCTTTGCTACCGTACATCTGAAGAGCTAGATGAGCTACGTACTGCTCGCCGTGCTGCAGGTGGTCATACTGCGCTTAAGCAAAGCGATCTTGCCCTTCCTGAAGAGGAAGTAGAAAAGCGTAAAGCAGCGGGCGCGCCTTATGTAGTGCGTATGGTTGTACCTGAAGGTGAAGGTGCCTGTGAAGTTGACGATATGCTTCGCGGTACAATTGAGCTGGAATGGGGCATGGTTGATGCTCAGATTCTGCTTAAATCTGATGGTATGCCGACTTACCACTTGGCAAACGTTGTAGATGATCACCTAATGGAGATCACGCACGTTATCCGTGGTGAAGAGTGGATCAACTCTGCGCCTAAGCACAAGTTATTATACGAATACTTTGGTTGGGATATGCCGAAGCTTTGTCACATGCCGCTTCTTCGTAACCCGGACAAATCTAAGTTATCTAAGCGTAAGAACCCTACGAGTATTCTTTACTATCAACGTATGGGCTTCTTGCCAGAAGCATTGTTGAACTACCTTGCTCGCATGGGTTGGTCTATGCCGGATGAGAGCGAGAAATTCACACGTCAGCAGATGTTCGATAACTTCGACATTCAGCGTGTATCTCTTGGTGGTCCAATCTTCGATCAAGAGAAACTAAGTTGGTTGAACGGTCTTTGGTTGCGTGAAGACTTAGATCCTGCGCAATTTGCTGCTAAGTATCAGGAGTGGGCACTAAACCCTGAATACCTGATGCAGATCGTACCGTTGATTCAACAGCGTGTGGAGAAACTGTCTGATGTCGCTCCACTTGCTAGCTTCTTCCTATCCGGCATGCTAGATATCACTGAAGAAGATTTTGCGCATAAATCATTGGAACTTGATGATATCCGCAAGATGCTGCAGTACTCAGTATGGTTGCTAGATACGGAAACTCAGTGGAATAAAGATCGTCTATTCGGTCAGTTTAAACAGCTTGCTGAAGCAATGGATTACAAAATCCGTGACTTCCTATTCCCATTGTTTATCGCGGTAGCGGGTACTAACCAGACTGTTTCTGTGATGGATTCTATGGCAATCCTAGGCCCAGATATGACACGTGCGCGTCTGCGTCACGCGGTTAATGTTCTTGGTGGTCCTTCTAAGAAAGAAGCGAAACGTTGGGAAAAAGAATACCGTGCACTAAGTGCGCAGATTGAAGGGTAATAGACTTACTCTGTAAGCGTCGAAGTCGGTTAAACCAGCTAGGTTCAGCCGGCTTCAGTTTTTATTCGCGCTTTTTCCTGCACTTAGCTGACTTCAATTGCTTTCAATCTTTCTTGACTCTGTTTTTTCGGCTAATTACTATAGCCAACACTTCATCTATGGGGCCTTAGCTCAGCTGGGAGAGCGGTTCGCTGGCAGCGAACAGGTCAGGAGTTCGATCCTCCTAGGCTCCACCAATTCTAAACGCCGACAGGTCAGCGGTTCGATCCCGCTAAGCTTCAAAACCACATTTTTTCTTGCTCTTATACTAACTAGGTATGAGTTCAGCAGGTGAGAGCATACCTGCTTGAATAGCGGTATGGATCAACTCAATATCAGTTTTGACCTCGAGTTTACTTTTGATGATGTAATAACTGTTCGCGACAGTTTTAGCGCTAATACAAAGCGTCTCAGCTACTTCATCTTTTGTTTTGCCGGCAATCATCATTTGAAGAATTTCAAACTCACGGGTAGACAGCTTGCTAAGGATAGCCGCTTCGCCTTGAAGGCTTTCTAGCGCCAAGGCACGTGAAACATCATCGCTGATAGCTAACTGACCATGTGTAATATCTTTGATCGCCTGTATCAGTAATTCGGGAGCGCTGCTCTTAGTGATGTAACCACGCGCACCGGCATCCACTGCTTTTTTGGCCATCGCGGGGTTCTGATGCATGCTAAAGATCAGAACTTGGGCTTTAGGGTCATACTGGCGGATTTGTAAAAGGGTCGCTAAACCACCTTTCCCCGGCAAAGAAAGATCTAAAAGAACGAGGTCAGGCGAATGTTGTTTATAGAGGGAATAAGCTTCTTCACCAGATCCCGCTTCAGCGATAATGTGGAAATTGGGTTCGCGGTTTAGAAGTGCTCTATAACCTTCACGGACAATTGCGTGGTCATCTACTAGAAGAATATTAACTGTGCTCATTGGATCCCTTTATTTCGCAGACAGGAATGCTCGCTGCTATTTTTAGTCCGCCTAGTGGTGATTTACTCAGCTCTAATTCACCATTAAGCGCATTAATCCGTTCTTTGATACCTAATAAACCATTCCCCGGTTTAATTAGCGGCTCAGGCTGAGTCATATTGCCATTATCTTGGATCGTTAACGTTAGATATTTATGATCTGTTGGGTAGTAAGTTAGATGTACTTCTGCAGCACTGGCAGAGGCGTGTTTAACAATATTGGTTAAACACTCTTGAATAGTCCTTAGGATATTTACGGCTATCGCTGCTGGAATACTGTTGATTTCACCCTCTAAAGTGATCGAGCAGTTTTTATCGAAGTGCTTGGTGTTCCAGTCTTGGATCATCGATTTTAGGTTTTCAGAGATCCCTAGCTCATCTAAGTCAGCAGGTCGTAACCGGAATAGTAAGTCTTTCACCAGCTCCATCATCTCTTCAGAGATCGTATTTACCTGCTTAACTTTGGGCGAAAGCTCCGGACATTGGCTATCGACTTCCAGTTGTAGGAAATGAGAGATTGCTCTGAGTCCTGTTAGGTATTGCCCCATATCGTCATGCAGCTCTCGACAGAGATAGCGCCGTTCATTTTCTTGGATATTGAGGAGCTTGTATGAGAGTTCTTTTCGGTCATCTATGGTTTCTTTAAGGCTGACAGCTAAGTTATTTATCGCGGTCGCGGTTTCTTGCCACTCTTTGATATGAGAGGGAGGAACTTGAGCACTTAAGTTGCCTTTCTGCATCTCATTCAATACCCGCTGGGTTTTTTTGACCGGCTTTAAAATACAGTGAAGGCATAGATAGAGCAGCAAACTAAGAATTCCGACGACAATGATAGAAAACTCCATCAGCGTCATGATGTTATTCCAGGCATTGTGCAACAAAATTGGTTTGCTAGGAGAAACAACAATGTCACCTTCAATGCCAATTTTTGAGGTAATTCTGGAACGTGTTTCCTCTGCTGAAGTGAACAGTGCTAGGTAGAAGCTTTCAAACCATAAAGGCCATTCATCCTCAGTGTAATCACCTGAACAGAGGCTACGTGCTACCTCGCCTGTATTAGTTTCAAAGGAAACGCAGAACCCAGTGAAGCCTGCAGAGTGCTTCCAGAGGAAAAAGTCAGGGAAGTGCTCTGGCGCCATTACATCGTTTTGAACTTTTAAAACCTGAAACTCGAGTTGTTGCTTTACGATGGCAGATATCTCTTGAGCATGTTTCCGTGAGTCTGCATCTGTCTTATATAAAGCTATAAATGCAGAGATTAATAGCGCAGCCATTCCCGAAATAGCAACAAGAGAAATTAGCAGAAAGTTAAGTTTTATCGACTTCATCAGTAAACAGAATCTTTGTCTTGGTATCTATGCCTTAAAAGAATGTTTCATATTGTAGGTAGATAACGTGTTTGTGTATCGGGCAATAAACCCGCCTTTTGTGGTCAAGTTAACGCTGTTGATTTTTAAAAGGAAAAGTTAGTTTAGTTCTATGCTTAAGTAATCAAAGTCGATCCTATTTTGATCGATTTATACAACATCATGCGTATTAAGGAATCACTTATGCGAGTGCCAAACCAGCTTTTAGGATTAATGCTTGGGAGTGTTTTATCCCAGATCGTGTTTGCCGATGATTGGGCAACCTACGGTAATGGTTTGGACAATCAGCGCTTTAGTTCTCTTTCAGAAATAAACCGAACAAATGTAGAAAAACTTCAGTTGGCATGGAAGTTTGATAGCGGTATTAAAGCGAGCTTTCAAACGAGTCCTATAAAAGTAGGTGATCATCTCTATATATCGACTCCTTTCAATCATGTTGTCGCGTTGGATGCCGGAACTGGTAAGCAGGTGTGGCGTTATGAGCATCCAAACCCGAAAAAGAAAAGTTGCTGTGGGCCAGCAAATAGAGGTGTAGCTGTAGCTAAAGGCAAGGTTTTTCAGGCGACAATAGATGGAAAGTTGATCGCATTAGATCAAACCACGGGCGAACTGGTCTGGAAGAACAAAGTCGAAGACTTAGAGCTTTCAGTTCAGGAAAGCGTCGATGGGTTGTTACAGGGGATGGATCTTGGTGGAGACGCAAAGATTACTGGTGGCACAAGCCATAGTTTCAATATGGCCCCTCAGGTTTACAAGGATATGGTAATCGTCGGTAGTACTGGGGCAGGGTATGGTTTACATCTCGATACTGAAAAAGGGCTAAGGGTTGTGGGTATTGGCGATGGTCGGACGGGATTACGTGGTTTTCTATCTGCCTTTGATATGGAGACCGGTAAGGAGCTATGGCGTTGGTATAGTGTTAATGGTGAGCACTGGGTTGGGGATTGGCAAGAAACTACGGTAAGTGGTTTAACGCTTAATCGTGATATTGCAAAGGAAAAAGCGGCTGCACAAAGGTTTAAACATAGTTGGAAGCTTGGTGGGGGATCTGTATGGACCACGCCAGCTATCGATGAAGAAACAGGGTGGTTATTTGCTGGAACAGGAAACCCCGCACCTAATATGGATAGTTCCACTCGACCGGGTGACAACCTGCATACCTCGAGTATTGTGGCGATTGATAGCAAAAATGGAGAGCTGAAATGGGCCTTCCAGCAAGTGCCACATGATCGTTGGGGATACGATGTTTCCAGCCCTCCGGTGCTGTTTGATACCGTTGTGGCAGGTGAGACTGTAAAAGCAGTAGGGCAAGCGGGAAAAACCGGTTGGTTCTACGTACTTAACAGAGAAACCGGTGAGCTGCTGTTTAAATCTGATCCTTTTGTGCCTCAAGTTAACTTATTTGCTGATCCAACTGAGGAGGGGGTAACCATTGCTCCGGGTATTGCAGGTGGTAGCAATTGGTCTCCAGTTTCGGTTAATCCTAATAAGCAGCAAGTCTATATTGCAGGTATTCATATGCCTGCAACCTATTACCGCAAACCTTTAAAACTGAATTCAGAGCTACCTTGGCAAACCTATAGCTATTTTGAGTTCGATGAAACTCAACATTATGGAACCTTAACAGCAATCAATTTAAATACCGGTCAAGTGAATTGGCAGAACAGAATGCGTTTGCCCATGCTAGGCGGAACCTTAGCAACTGCAGGTGGTTTGGTTTTCAGTGGCGAGGGGGATGGTGAGTTTTTTGCGGTAGATGCTACTACCGGTGAAAAGCTTTGGAGCTATAAACAGTCCTATGGTGTTAATGCGCCGTCGGTAAGTTATAGCCACAATGGTCGTCAGTACATCGCTGTTGCAGCAGGTGGGAATAAGATCGCTGGTTACCCCACAGGGGATAGTTTGTTGGTATTTAGTTTGCCTCTTGCAGCTAAATGAATTAGTAGTATTAGAGATTACTCATAATTGAATGTGTAAGGATGCTTAGTATGTACAATCCTGTGCAAAATAAAGTTCTGCTCTACTGGGCTTTATTATTTGGCGTGATTCTTTTTGGCTTCTATGTCGGCTGGGATCAAGGGGTGTTGTTGGAGATTATTCAGCAAGATCAAACCCGCGTCTGCATATTCATCTTAGTATTACTGGTAGGCATGAGCTGCCATTGTGCTTATCGTAGTTTTTATCTCTCCCAACAGTTTTCAATGTTGGATCATTATTACATTCGCCGCAAAGAAACGGGGATAACCCCCGAGGAAAAAGCATTTCCTGATGGTCTCTCTCTTTCACAGGATTACTTGTTCAATGTGTCTGATGAAGAGTTACATGACCAAAACGCTGATAAAGGGCTATTAGCGGAGCTACTTGTTGAAGGGGCTCGAGGTTCACATCAGGTTGGCTGGTTTGTTGTGGGAGTCATGGTTAAGTTGGGGCTCTTAGGTACGGTTATTGGTTTTATCATTATGCTGAGCTCAGTTTCTGGTTTGGAAAATCTAACGATTGATGATGTTAAAACCTTAATGCAGCAGATGACCCATGGTATGGGCATCGCCATGAGCACCACCTTGATTGGTTTAACCTGCAGCATGTTATTAAGTGTTCAATATCTTTTGCTTGATCGTATGGCTGATCGTTTTGTGGCTTTAAGCATCACCTTAGGTCAGCAAAAAAATAGTGCTGCAGAAAACGAGCCTGCGTCATGAAACTTTTTGGTCAGCGATCTAACTTCGAAATAGATCCGTTTACCGATCTGCTCTTCAACGCATTGCTGACTTTTACCTTTTTGTTTTTGGTTGCACTGTTACTGCTCAATCCGCCGGCAAAGTCGGGGATTATTGATCCCAAAGCTGAGTTTATTATTACGGTGAGTTGGCCGGATGGTAGCCCTAACGATATTGACGTTTGGGCTTTAGGTCCCAAAGGTGAAAAGGTTTACTACAAGCGGACACAACAAGGTCTGATGCATTTGGATCGAGATGATCGTGGCAACGCCAATGATACTCAGGTGATTGATGGGAAAACGATTACGAATCCAATTAATCAGGAGGTACTGACGATTCGAGGTCGGCCTCCAGGTGAGTACGTGATCAACCTTCATTACTTTAAAAGTGAGAATGACGAACCTGTTCCAGTGACCGTCTATCTGGCAGAGGTGAATCCAGTACTTAAGGTTATAAGTTACACCACTGAAACCTTGGCAGCTGAAAATGATGAGCTGACAGCCTTGCGTTTTACCCTGAATACGCAAGGCAAAGTAACCAATATTAACAAACTGCAGAAAAGCATTATTAAGGCGAATCAGAAATGAATGAAGAACTCCTAGTGCTGACATTGGCTTATGTGTTTTTAACGGCACTGTTATTGTTGGCGGTCATCAGTGGGCGATTGAAGTGGCCAGTTAAAGCCGGTTTAGTTGTCATTGCATTGTTTTTCTACGGTTGTAGCTACTTGGGGTGGAAGCAAAGTCAGGGCTGGCCGAGTCCTACAGCTTTGCCTGATAAGTTCCTGTTTCACTACGCGGTAATTGAAGAGCCGGATAAGCAAGCAAATAAAGAGGGTGATATCTACATTTGGCTTACCGATCTGAAAAATGATGAGCTGGACGAAAAGCCCAGAGCATTCCGGATCGATTATGACCAAGCGACCCATGGGGCTGTTGAAGAAGCTTTAAAGAAAACTAAAAGTGGACAGCCTCAGTTAGGGCAGCCTTCAAAGCGTTTTACTAAACCTTCAGATGCGAAACGCAAGGATGCTTTGGGGCAAAAATCTCCGCTGATCAATTTTACTCAAGTCCCTGATCCCGCTCTACCGGAGAAATAAACTGTGATTATGCGAATTACTTTTTTTCTGGCGAGCTTGTTATTAGCGGGCTGTAGCGCTGATATTCCTGACACAGATTATTTCCCTTTGCAGAAAGGTGTTGTGTGGGAATATCAGGTTAATGAGCTATTTGGCTCTCGAGAGAGCCAGCGTGAGTTTTCAATCGAAAATCTCGGAGAAACCCAATTTCAAGAGGGAGAGGTTTTTACTGAAGATACAATCAGTGTGCGTCATACCAGTGACGGCACCGATTACTATATTCTCAAAGATGATACAGGGGTTTATCGAGCTGCACGTCGTACATTGATTGAATACCAACCAAGGTTTGAAAAGTCTCTCGTTAGGATCTTACCCAATAATAAAGATCTTGAAGTAGGTCGCAGTTGGACCGTACCTACCAAGCCTTATGCTTTGCATGCGACTGCTTCCTTCGCAGTACCCGATCCACGTAAACGTGATATTAATTTACAGTTTGAGATTAAGTCGGTTACAGATACCGTTGAAGTTCCAGCAGGAACCTTTGAACGTTGTATCAGGGTTGAAGGGGCTACAGTGTTAACCCTCTATGTTGACCCTAAACTAGGGTATCAAGATATCCCGATTACACAGACTGAATGGTATGCCCCGGGCGTTGGTTTGGTGAAACTTGTACGAGAAGAGCCATTAAGTATGGAGTTATTCAAGGGTGGGGTAATCAGTTACGAATTATCTCGTTTTGATCCATAAAACAGTTTTCTTCTGAAACATGACTAATATGTTATGGTGGATAACATATTGAAACAGAAGGAAGTAAATCGTGGATATGGATCTAACTTCACTACAGACTCGTGTTATTGGTTGTTTGTTGGAAAAAGAGATAACGACACCCGATCAATATCCTCTGTCACTTAATGGCCTAACAACCGCTTGTAATCAGAAAAGTAATCGAGAACCTGTTCTGTCACTTGATGAGAGCGAAGTTCAAAACGTATTGGATGAGCTTAAAGAGAAACGCTTAGTGCGTGATGAGAGCGGTTTTGGTAGCCGTGTATCAAAATTTAAGCACCGCTTTTGCAACACTGAGTTTAGTGACCTTCAATTTACCGAGCAGCAGCTTGCTGTTATTTGTGTACTTTTCCTTCGTGGCCCGCAAACACCCGGTGAATTAAGAACTAGAACAAATCGCTTATGCGAATTTAAAGACGTATCTGAAGTGGAAGCTACGTTGACTAGTTTAGCGGATCACCCTATGGGTTCTTTGGTTCAGCGCTTAGCGCGTGAACCGGGTAAGCGGGAATCACGTTACGTCCATCTTTTCAGCGGTGCGGTTGAAGATGCTGATGTTGAAATAGCCGGAACGGATACTGACGATCACAATCTTACTTTGCAGCAAAGAATTGCAAGGCTAGAGCAAGAGGTCGCCGATCTCAAACAAGAGATTATGACGTTAAAAAATTCATCAGATATTAATTAAGTCTAAGCGACCACCGCTAATTCCCTTCAGGCTACCTTTATGATTTTAGGTATGTTCATTTTGTTTGCTTTCCTCATCTTGGGGGAAGCAATCAGCTATCTGCTGCAGTTACCTGTTCATGGTGCTGCAATCGGTATGTTAATGATCACGCTATGGTTGATGATCAGAGGTTCCGTAAGTGATGAACTTGCTACAGCAAGTCAGCAACTGATTTCCTCTCTGGTTCTTTTTGTCGTTCCTGGAGTTGTTGGCGTGTTCTTTTTAGGAGAGCAATTTAAAGGTGAATGGTTGAGCCTAGGGTTAGCACTAGGCGTGGGAACCTTGTTAAGTGTTTTGACATCCTTACTATTAGTTAAATTCGGTCGATTGGATCAAAGCCAAGATGACTGAATATTCACTATCAAGCCTGATACCGCACTTCCTTGAAGCGCCATTATTTGCAATCGGACTAACATTGTTTTCCTTTGTTTTGGGCGGCTATTTCTTCAAAAAAATGGGTAAGCCCGTTTGGTGTCCGGCAATGTTATTGACAGCCTCATTCTTGGCGCTGTTTTTATTTGGATTATCGATTAGTTACGAAGAGTACTACTCAGGGGCAAAGTGGTTATCTGTACTTATTGCACCAACCACGGTCGCTTTAGGTGTTCCTTTGTATCAGCAGAGCCATCATATCCGAGCTGCGTGGCGACAAATTCTGTTAACGGTACCCATTTCTGCCAGCTTAGCTGTGGTTTACGCTGTAATAATAGCTTTCAGCTTAGGTTCTAGTGATCAGGTGCTGGCTTCAATTGCACCAAAATCAGTTACGGCGCCAATAGCTATAGGTTTAACGGAACAGCTGGGTGGTTCTGTATCATTAATGATGGGTGGGTTATTAGCGACAGGCGTGTTTGCTGTATTTTTCGTTGATCTATTAGCTTTAAGATTAAACGTCACTGATGAGCGTTTAGTTGGCTTAGTGTTAGGCATCAACGGTCATGCCGTTGGCACTATCAGGGCTTTTGAAATCAGCCCTGTTGCCGGAGCATTCTCATCTCTGGGTATGGGATTAACCGGTATTTTTACCGCAATATTTTTGCCTTTTGTCTGGCTCTACTAATTTTAAGATAACGAACCTTTCTTAAACCGGCACTTGCCGGTTTTTTTATGTTTAGGTCGTTTTAGACGATTTTATAAAGATTTTTAAAGGTATAACTTTATGATTTTATTGTAAAAATTGTGACTATAATCAAAAGGCTGTATTTCCTTAACAAATCTGCCGGTTTTTTAAGTTTGATTTAAGACTGCTTGTTTATACTGCCAATAAAACTAGCGTAGATTTTGATCGGACCGACTCAATGTTGATACGAATTATTTTATTACTGTCCGTGCTTTTAGCACCTTTAGCACAAGCTCAAGAGCTAAGTGCGGATGAAGTATTAAAGCTAGTGAAAGATGGCAAAGTAATGCCTCTTGAAGAGATCTTATCGCTCCATCCAGAGATTAGTGACGCAAGATTATTGGATCTATCCCTCAGCCGCGAAGGTGAGGACAGTTATGTGTATTCGGTGGAAGTTATCAATAAAAGTAACTCTGTAGTGGAGTTTGAGATTGATGCAGTAACCGGTTTGTTCCTCCAAGAGCAGTTTGAAGAGTAGGGCTATGAAGATTTTATTAGTTGAAGATGAAATCGCACAAGTTGAAGCCTTAAAGCCGGTTTTAAAACGAAGTGGTTATGCGGTTGAAGAATCTTATGACGGTGAAGATGCGTTGTTTCGAATTAAAGAGGAATCATTCGATGCGATTGTTTTGGATCTTGGTTTGCCCAAGTGTTCGGGCTTAGAGGTACTTCAACAGATGCGTGCTCTAGGGGATATGACACCGGTTTTAGTATTAACCGCTCGTGATAGCTGGCAGGAGCGTGTTGATGGTCTGAAAGCAGGCGCAGATGATTATTTAGGTAAGCCGTATCACGCTGAAGAATTGTTAGCGCGTTTAGAGGCGTTGATTCGACGCTATTTCGGCAGAGCATCTCAAGTTATTTCGGTGTGCGGTTTGTCTCTGGATCCAGATACGCAGCAAGTGCAGGATAAGGATGGAAATTCCATTCAGCTTACGGGGATAGAGTTTCGGCTACTTAGATATCTGATGTTGAATCCTGGAAAGGTATTTTCAAAAGCTCACCTTAGCGAGCATGTCTACGAAGAAGAACAGATGCGAGACAGTAACGTTATCGAGGTTTATGTAAATAGACTCAGACAGCGTTTTGGCAAAGGGATTATCGAGACCCTTCGTGGTCAAGGTTACAGGTTAAAGGGCTGAGCCATGACTCGAGTGATCTCATTAGAGCAGCGTATTCGAAACCGATTATTACTGGTGGTCTTGCCGCTATTAATGGTCTTGGTTTTTATTATCGATCGCAGTGTTCACATTCTTGTAGATGATTTGGTGGTCAGTCGTCTTAAGCAGGATGCTGAAAGCTTGATTACATCTATTGATAAAAAAGGCTCTGCTTGGCATGTCGATGAAAAATATTTACCGACTGTGTACCAGCGTGTCCGCTCAGGCCATTACTTCATTTTAAGCTGGAACAAAGAGCAAATCCGTTCTCGATCTTTGTGGGATACCGTAATTGATGTTTCGGGGTTTTCTTCCGGTGATACAGAAGAATATCAATATTTCGAGAATGCAGGTGAAAGGTGGTTGGTCTATCAAGAAGCGTTCACCAAAAAAGGCCAAACCTTCAGTTTGTGGGTGGCTGAAGATATCACCTTGATTGAACAGAAACAGCGGTTCTATGAGTGGATCTTAGTTGCAGTCGCCGGGTTATCGATTTTTGGCTTTGTTCTATGGCAACGCTATGTCATTCGGACGGGTTTTAATCGCCTAGCTCCCGTTCAGGAGGCGATTGAAAACAATAAAAATACCGGTGAATTGAGCTTCCCTGAGGATGTCCCACAAGAGATATCTGGGTTGGTTGAGTCTATTCGAAAATTGGTGTCAGGCTCAGAAGAACAGTTGTCTCGTTCACGTATGGCGTTGGGTAATTTAGCGCACGAACTTAAGAAGCCTCTACAAGAATTAAAGATACATGCATCAATGTTGACTGATACTGCGCAGCGACAAGCCATAGATAAGAGCATTGAGCAATTGCATCGCCGAATTGATTCAGAATTGAGACGTGCACGTATATCTGGTGCGCCAATGCCGGGCTATCTGTTTTCGTTTGCAGAAGAACTACCTCACATAGAAGTCCTGCTGAACCAGATTCATGATAGGAAGCTGGCTTTATCCGTAAACAGTGAGCATGACAAGCTGCCTTTTGACAGAGATGACATGTTGGAGCTGTTAGGAAATCTACTAGATAACGCATGGAAGTATTCGCAGTCAGAAGTACGAATTACAGTACAGACGGATGGTAATCATTGGTTCTTTTATATAGACGATGATGGTGAAGGTATTAGTGAAAGTAAGATCGAACAGGCAAATAAGCGTGGAGTCAGGGTTGATGAAAACGAACATTTGCCTGGTCACGGCCTAGGATTGTCTATCTGTGAGTCAATCGCACGAGTTTATGAAGGAAGTCTAACTCTATCAGCCAGTGAGTTAGGTGGTTTACGAGTAAAAGTTGAGCTAGTTAAGAAGCTTTGATTAGGGGTTAAGGGTGATGAAACGAGCATTGATGGCAATGTTTTTTGTAGGGTACGCCGGAACCATCGCTGCCGGTAATGATATTGGCACTGTGGCTATCTACAGTGATGGAAAAGTAGAGAAGCTTATAGAAAAAGGCACTGGTTGGGAGGTTTGGGAAGATCAGAGAAAGCGATTATATAGACGATCAATTCATCCTGTTGTACCTGTTTTGAGTTATCAAAAGTATCCGGATCGCACTCAAGGCTATTCGCACACATTGAAGTTCGGATCGCCTGAAACTTTGATCCCGTTTGGAAAAGATGATGCAGCTGAGTTTGAAATGAATCGTCAAAGCTCTAAATCAGGCAACTCCATTCGGCATTGGCGTTGTACTTATCAAGGTGAAGGTCGCTTCAAGCTGAAAAAGAAAAAGTACAAAACCAACAAGTATAACTGTGCACGCTCGGTTTTTTGGAAAGAGGTGATCGCCAAGGTCAGGGAAACTCATGATATTGAATACGCTCCTGAATTAGGTCTGGTTGTAGAGCGAAAAGTGAGAGGCCGTTCTGGAAAAACGAAGCGAGTGGAATTGGAAGCCCTTTTAACACCAGAAAGAGCGACAGCAAAGAGAATATCCCGAATTGTTTACAAACTACGTAAACAAAAGTGAGGTGAAAAATGATTGATCTGAATCGTGTTAAAAGAAGCTATATCACGCGTAACGTTAACTTTGATGATGTTGCTGACGTTGCGGAAATGTTGCCTGAGACAGGAGATCTGTTATTAGCGAGAGTGGATCGTATTCGTCAGCACACCCGGATTGAAAATCCTTATGGACGCCGTGAGCACCTTTTTGTGGATGATCTGATTATTGTCGCTGCGGGTGATCGTTATGCCACGGATCAGTTTCATGCCAAATCCCCGGAGCAGTTAGGTAAAACTCAACTCGTTGCTGCCGGTGGTATTGCCGGAGATGTGATTAGTAAAAGCTCTCAAGTAAAAGCCGCGACTGAAATTACAGTTTTAGGGGTGTTAGTTAATAGCCAAGGGCAGAAAATTAACTTAGAGAACTACAGTACGCTTAAAGATGCTTATCTGCATCCATCGGCTAATGAAATGCCTGTTTTGTTGGTGGTCGGCAGTGATATGAACAGTGGTAAAACCTCAATGGCATCTTCGTTAATTAATGGCTTTAGCAAAGCGGGTTTTAAGGCCGCAGCTGCAAAATTAACAGGTACAGGGTCAGGGCCTGACTATTGGAAGATGGTTGATGCTGGTGCTTTTCAAGTGAAAGATTTTCTTGATGCGGGTTACCCATCCACAGTTAATCTAAGTGAAACAAAGTTAGTTCAGTTGCTTCAAAGATTAAAAATGGATGCGGTTCAAGCTGATGCGGATCTATTGGTTGTTGAATTAGCAGATGGGGTTTTACAGCCACAAAATAAAGCACTCATAGCGAATGGCCGTTTGCTTAAGGAAGTAAGCGCATCGATGATCGCTGCAGATAGCTCAACCGCCGCTGCATATTGTGCTGAAAAGATGATTGAAGCTGGATTCCCTATTTATGGCTTAGGTGGTTTATTCACTCGTGCAGAATTATGTGCGGATGAAGTACAAGATAGCCTTGGTTTACCTATTTATAGCTTGGATGCTTTGCGTAAAGTGAGCACAGCGAAGGCATTGATGGCTAGTTTGGAGAGGGATCATAGTTATGTTACCTCCTATGCTATCTAAACAACGTTGGAAGGGAATAGGTGGTTTGATCCTAATTGGATTGATACAGACTGCCTGTTTCCTAGGCTTGATGATCTTAGCTAAGGATCAGTTGGGCCACGAGCAGTTTTCTTTTGATCTGGTTATTACATCAATTGTGTTAGCTGCAATTTTCGGATTAGCGGCGGCCAGATATTGTGAACGTTATTTCGCTGAACGTATGGCCCAAGCTTATATCTGTGAGTTACGCAATACAGTTTATAAGCACACTTTGGCACTACCTGTGAGTGATGAAGCTCTTAACAGAGGTGGTACTTTATTGCGGTTGACTGGGGATATGACGCCTATTCGAAATTGGATGGTGCAAGGTATTGCTCCACTGCTTGTATTGGGAATTTGGTTATTAGCTGCATTTGTCGCACTCAGTCAGATTCATTGGACTTTGTTAGTAACAGCTTTTATACCGCTGGCTTTTGCTGTCTTAGGGAATTTTTATTTAGGTAAGGGCTTATATTATGCGACGGCGAGTGTAAGGCGTGAAAGAGGGCGTTTAATAAATGCGACTAATGAGCGATTAGCCCTCTTTAAATTAATCAGGTTGTTTAACCAATCTGGAAAAGAGCAGCGTAAGTTTTCTCGTAGTGCTGATCGATTAAAAACACGTCAGATGCGTAAAGCTCATGCGTCTTCTCTTATCAGAGGCTTTAACGAAGCAATTCTACTTATATCTGTGCTTGTTATCATGATGCAGGGGTTAAATCTTAGCCAGGAAGGACTTATTGCAGAAACTTATATTCCTGTGTTGCTCGTAGCATCTTTGTATCTGGTCAATCAGCTTAGAAGGCTTAGCCGCTTGTATGAGCTGTGGACCTTAAAAAAGGTATCCGAAGATAAGTTAGGGGCGTTTTTGCAGCGCGATATCGTAGGTCAGCAGAGCAAACGTCGATTACCTAAAGAGGCCTTTAAAGTTGAGTCAAAGGGGATGGCCGTTAAGCAGCGTTTCGGCTCAATCTCTTGTGTAATCAATGAACAAGATCGTTTGTTGTTACGAGGGGATCAAGGAGCAGGCAAGAGCTCGTTCATGGAGGCTTTAGCAGGACTTGCTCCAATTACGAATGGGAAACTCAGATTTTGCGGCCGAAGGAGTTCAGCGATTCATCCATCCATTTGGGCTCAAACGGTCTCACTTGTAAGTCCAGAACTTCCTCTACTGAAAGGAACGCTAAGTAGTAATCTTTTCTATGGTGCAAGGAAAAGGTCAGAAGAGTTTACAGAGCAGGTTCTAGCAACAACCGGTTTACAGGGATATTGCTCTGATGAAGGAAGCGAATTAAAAATCGGTGAGAGGGGGGCAAATCTGCCCAGCAATTTAAGGTTTAGGGTTCAGCTTGCAAGAGCTTTGCTAAGGCGCCCAAAACTATTGCTTATCGATTCTGATGTTGCGTTAAAAAGCCCTGATATTAGAAATATGTTGGTAGATGTGTTCAATCACTTTGATGGAGCCATTGTTATTGCCGAGGAGCTGGAGGAGTTAATAGCTCTGACTAACGGTGAGATTAAAGTTTCAGCAAGTGACGATGCTAAACCTAGTAATGTTGTTGAATTTCCAAGAGGGATAAATCATGAGCTTGCTTGAAACGCCTGCTCCAGGCACTGCTGTTCGTTGTATTTACCCGTCAGTTAAATCATTGCCTGCGCGGCTATACCGTCCAAAACAGCTGAAGGATGATACTCAGGTCATTGTTGCGGTGCATGGAATTTCTCGGCAGTACGATGATCAGTTGGAAGCTTTTAGAACGCTTGCTGATAAATTTGGCTGTTGGCTAGTGGTACCTGAATTTGAGAAAGGTGTTTTTCCACAATATCAGAAGTTATCTAAAGGCCCTTATATGCCACGTGCTGATATTGCGTTGAATACGCTTCTGATCGCATTTAGAAAACATGTGGGGTTGCCGGAATTTAAAATTAAATTGTGTGGTTATTCGGGTGGCGCACAGTTTGCGCACCGATATGCACTTTTCCACCCAAACAAAATAGCCTCGCTGGTGATATGTAGTGCAGGTTGGTACACCATTCCTAATCATGAAGATACCTACCCTTATGGGTTAAGAGACATACCTAAGTGGATGGGGAAAGCGCAATTAGACCGAATGCTAGCACTGCCTTTAATGGTGGCCGTAGGAGAGCAGGATACGGTGCGTGATAAAAGTTTAAGAACTGGGGCACGTGTAGATACAGCGCAAGGAATGAATCGCCTTGAACGTGCTCATACTTGGTTTAAAAAATTGGCTGAATTGAAAGGCCAATTATTAGATGTAACTAACCCACGTATTTGTGTTTTGCCCGAGCAGGGACATGATTTTGCGGGCAGTTTTTTTGCTAGTGGATTAAAGACTTGTATTGACCAGTTTTGGTCAGAATGTAATCGGAGATAAAGATGACAACTTTGAAAACAATACTTGGGGTGAGTGCAATAGTTATGCTGGTGGGTTGTCAGGTTAAGCCTAGCGATGTTCCTTTAACTCGCTTGAATGGATCAGAAATAAAGGCGTTGTTTGTAGGAAAGACGGTTGAATCCTTCAATGTTATATCTGGTAGTAGCAGTTTCACGTACTACGCTGCAAATGGACAGATTCAGCAAGAGAGATACTGGGAAGAAAGAAAGGGTATCTGGAAAGTAAATAACAAAGACGAAATCTGTTTAAGCATGGAAGGAAAAGAGTTTCGTTGCCGAGGCATCTATCGAGAGGGTGATAAAATCTACAAATATAGATTGAGCGATGCTGGACAGCTAGAGAAGGTTATTCGGTATAGACAGTTTATCGATGGTAATACTCTGTAATAAAAAATCCCCGGCTTGCCGGGGATTTTTTGTACTTAGCTTCGCTTCTGAAGCGCTTCAATACGCTTATCAAGCGGAGGGTGACTAGACATTAATTCCATTAGGCCAGATTTCATATGGCTGCTAATACCGAAAGCAGTTAGCTGACCAGGCATCTGATCTGGCATTTCATATTCAGCTTTCAAGCGTTGCAGTGCACCGATCATCGCATGGTTGCTGGATAGGTCTGCTCCTGCTTCATCTGCTCTAAACTCGCGGTAACGAGAGAACCAAGAAACAACAAACGAAGCCAAAATTCCAAAAATGATTTCGAAGACAATTACTGTAATGAAGTAACCAATACCAGTACCTGGCTGGCTTTCTTCATCGTTACTTTTTAGGAAGCTATCTACTGCGTAGCCTGCAATTCGAGCAAAGAACATTACAAATGTGTTTATAACACCTTGCACTAGGCTCATTGTAACCATATCACCGTTAGCTACGTGGCCAATCTCATGTGCCATTACTGCTTTTACTTCCTCTTTCTGGAAGCGCTGCAACAGACCTAAGCTCACAGCAACTAATGCGTCATTCTTATTCCAGCCCGTAGCAAATGCGTTTGCTTGTTGAGCAGGGAAAATGCCAACCTCAGGCATTTTAATACCCGCTTTTTCTGAAAGCTCAGCAACAGTATCTAAAAGCCATTGTTCATCAGAGTTACGTGCTTGGGTAATGATCTCTGTACTTGTTGTCATTTTCGCCATTTTCTTAGATAGGAATAGCGAGATGAATGAACCTGCAAAACCGAAGACTGCACAGAAGATCAGCAAACTGGTCATATTAAGGCCAGCACCGGATACATAGTGGTCAACACCCAGTAGATTAAGGGTAATGCTGGCAACGATTAGCACAGCGATGTTAGTTAATAGAAATAAGCCGATACGCATCATAAGTGAAAGATTTCCTATTGTTTAAGCTCATTGCTTAGATAGGGGTGAATGATAAAAGTTTCAAGTCTATTTGTCCTGTTATTGCTGGTGTCCATTTACGCCCGAGCCTATAATTTAGCCCCTTTTTATGACCCTTTGGATACAGGATCTCAGATGCAGCAAGTCTTAACAGTCGTAAAGCAGCAAATACCATTAGCGATGAGTGAATCGCGCCGGATTTTTCATGGACGTGGGCACTGTTTTCCGGGGTTTGAGCATCTGGTAATTGACTGGTTTCCTCCTTATGCCGTTGCTCGGTTGTACAAAGAAGTTGAACCTGAGTGGGTTGCTGAATTAAGCGACACCCTAAAGAGTGTAGATGAAATCGAAGGCTTGGTGATTCAGCAGCGTTCTCGAGGTAAAGAAGCGCAGCAAAATGTTGCTTGGGGCTCAGTGCCTGAGCAGATGAATACGATGGAACTTGGTCTGTTTTATCAGGTCAAACCTCAACGCAACCAAAATAGTGGCTTATTTTTGGATATGCGTGAAGGGCGTAAGTGGGTGATGCACAATGCTGGTGGTAAGCGGGTGCTAAACTTATTCTCGTATACCTGTGCTTTCTCTGTAGCAGCTTTGGCTGGTGGTGCTGATCAAGTTGTTAATGTTGATATGTCGAGAGGTGCGATTAATACAGGTCGGGAAAATCACATCTTGAACGGTTTAAATGGAGACCGTGTTAAATTTTTGGCGTACGATCTATTTAGGTCTTGGAAAAAGGTGCGTCAATATGGTCCTTATGACTTGATAGTCATTGATCCGCCAAGTTTTCAGCCGGGGAGTTTTGTGGCTGAAAAAGATTATAGAAAAGTTATTCGTCGTTTGAACGAATTAACTAACGAGGGCGGTCAAGTTCTGGCTTGTCATAATGACCCTAAAAATGGCACTGAGTTTTTAAAACAGTTGATGTTAGAAGAGTGTCCAGATTTTAAGTTTGTAGAACGTTTAAAAAATCCGGAAGATTTTCCGGAAGCCGAACCCGAAAAAAGCCTTAAAGTGTTGTTATACGTAAGGGAGAACTGAGTGGAGCTAATTTGTATTGATTTGGAAGCTAGTGGGTTAGGCGCGGAGTCCTATCCGATCGAAATCGCTTGGATTAACGACGAAACAGGCGAACAAGATAACTTTCTGATTAATCCAGATTCTGCAGCTGGCTGGCGATATTGGGATGAATATGCCGAAGAGATGCACGGCATAGAGCGAGAAGTAGCGGTAAGCAAAGGTCTTGATATTAAGCAGGCTTGTTCACGTTTAAATCAAAAGCTAAAAGGTAAAACGCTGATTAGCGATGCATTTGAATTTGATCTATTTTGGTTAACTCGTTTATTTGAAGCGACGGGCATTCAGCCGAGTTTCCGTATGGCGGGGTTAGATAGAATATTAAGTAAAGAACAGCTTATTCAGTTTGGCTTTTTGGCCAAAGCTCAATTTCGTCGTCATCGTGCGTTGCAAGACGTAAGAGATATTATCTCTTGCATTAAAGCTGTTACAGCAACGGGCACCGAACCGGTTTAATTGCTAAATAAACAAAAAGGCAGCCTAGGCTGCCTTTTTAATGATGAAGTAAACGTTAGTCTGCTAAACCGTCCAAGCCTGATTCAAGATTCAGCGCTTCATCTAGGTTATCTGCTGTATCTGCTGAAATACCCGCTAGCGTAGCTACATCTTGAGGGAAACTACCCTGTAGAGTTTCTAAGTTGTCTTGGTTGCGGATAGCTGAATTCACAACGCAAGCTAGATTGACCACTGCAGCCAGTGCTGACGGCTCTTCGAAAGAGGTTGCTTGTTTGTGTTGGCGAACAGCAATGCCTAGCTCTTTCGGAAAGCTCCACATATCTAATAAAGCTTGTCCTGCTTCAGGCGCTGTGAAGCCTAAGTGCTCGATTTCTGCGTCACAGCGGCTGCAACTTGAATTATCTATTGTTGCTTGAATTTCCTGTGCACGTGTTGGTTGGGATAGGTGTAACAGAAGGTGGCCAATGTTATGAATTAAGCCAGCGGTAAAGGCAATGTCAGGATCAACTTCTGTATCTCGTTCAGCAAACCATTTTGATAGAGCTGCCACGCGGAATGATTCGCTCCAGAATTTCTTCAGGTCTAACCCTTCCACTTCTTTAACAGAGCCAGCAATACCCGAAGCGATAACAAGCGTTTTAAGGCGGACCATACCTAGCATCACGACTGCTTCATCAATAGAGGAAACTTTGCGTCTTAAGCCAAAATGCGCAGAGTTTACAAGGCGCAGAATTTTTAGAGACAGTGTCTGATCTTGTGCAACTTTTTCAGCAATTTCGCCATAATCTGCAGCAGGGTTGTTTAATTGCTGAATTAACTGTCTTACGACTTCAGGAACGTTGGGCAGTTTGTCTGTTTGCTCAAGTAGTTCGCGAATCTCCATGTGCACTCCTTAGAGATAAGATTCATATGATTGAGCTTATTTAACACCCATTCCTGTATCAACATAAAGCTCTAATTAGATAATTAGAGATCTATGAGTTTTTTTGCAAGAAGTTTTTGATTTTTAAGCAAAAAAAAGCGGCAGGTGGCCGCTTTTTAATCAATTAGTCCTCATTTAGGACCAAGCCTTCTATCTGAGATCGAATGCCTTCGTACTGTCCCATCTCTTCTGGCATAAAGTAAAGTTTGTAGTAACAACGGTCCACTAAACGGCCTTTTTTGTCGTTAACCGTTTCTTTGTAGGAGCCATATAGGTAGTTCATTTGTACGTGAATAACACGGGTATGAGGAGGTATGGTTACCTCATGATGTTCGAGGTCGTAACGGATCTTAGACTCTTTAATTGTATAGAAAGAGACTTCTGCGACATGATTTAGGTTGATGAGAAAGTTGGATGTAACGGGAACAAGGTGGCGCTGCTCTAGGCCGTTGTGTTCCATATAGATACCGCAGTTTTTTCTTACCTTTATAAACATTGATTATCCTATTTACTCTAAAGGCGAATACACAATATAGAGCTTAGTCTAGGATGGTCTTATTACAATGACATTACAAAAAAACGGCCATCGAAGATGGCCGTTCTGTTTATTGCTCGTAGGTTTTGAGGAAGGTGCCTATCCTTTCGATAGCGTCCTGAAGCTCATCCTTACGAGGTAAGAATACCAACCGGAAATGTTGAGTATCCGGCATGTTAAAGCCGCTGCCTTGCACAATAAGGACTTTCTGTTGCAGTAGCAGATCTAAAGCCATCTTCTCGTCATTCTTGATCGGATAAACCTCTGGATCTAATTTAGCGAACAGATACAGTGCGCCTTCTGGTTTCGTACAGCTTACACCTGGGATCTCGTTAAGCATCTTCCAAGCTAGATTACGCTGCTCGTAAAGTCGACCACCCGATACAATCAATTCATTGACGCTCTGGTATCCACCTAGTGCTGTTTGGATAGCATGCTGAGTTGGTACGTTGGAGCAAAGGCGCATGCTAGAGAGCATCTCCAAGCCCTCGATGTAGTCACGGGCATTGTGCTTTGGACCGCTTACAATCATCCAGCCTGAACGGAAACCCGCTGCTCTATAGGATTTTGATAGACCGTTGAAGGATATACACAAAACGTCATCAGCAAGTGATGCCAGCGGCGTGTGCACTGCTTCATCGTACAAAATCTTGTCATAAATCTCGTCTGCGAAGATGATTAGATTATGTTCACGGGCCAGTTCTATGATCTGTTCAAGTACGGCCTTTGGATATACAGCGCCTGTTGGGTTATTTGGGTTAATAACCACGATACCTTTTGTGCGATCAGTAATTTTACTGCGCATATCTTCAATGTCTGGAGCCCAATCTTTTTCTTCATCACAACGGTAATGGATGGGGTTTCCGCCGCTCAGACTTACAGCAGCTGTCCAAAGAGGGTAGTCAGGCGCAGGAATCAGCATCTCATCGGTATCGTTTAACAAGCCTTGCATTGCCATAACGATCAGTTCTGAAACGCCATTACCAATGTAGATATCTTCAATGCCTACATTTTTAATTCCGTTCTTCTGACACTCTTGCATCACCGCTTTACGGGCGGAAAACAAGCCTTTTGAATCACAGTAACCTTGGGAAGCGGGTAGATTCAAAATAACGTCCTGTACAATCTCTTCAGGCGCGTCGAAACCCCATGGGGCGGGATTGCCAATGTTTAATTTAAGGATTCGTTGTCCTTCTTCTTCAAGACGTTTAGCTTCCTGAAGTACTGGACCGCGAATGTCGTAACACACATTGATCAGCTTGTTTGATTTACGGATTACTGGCATTTTATTGTCCTGCAAACCTAGCCGGGAATCTCTGCGGCTAGATGTTGTCCTATGCATAGAGACCTAGGTTGTATGGTATAAGCCTCAGAAAAAAAAGAGACTAATCATACGCCTTTTATTTGTTGAAACCTAGGGAAATGGCGTACTGCAGGCTTTTTTATTATCAGGGAGATTGTATGGCTGAAAAAAACCAAAAGGTCGTTCATTCAGAGCAAGAGTGGCAAGATCGTTTGAGTCCAGAGCAATATCGTATCTGTCGTCAAAAAGGTACAGAGCGAGCTTTCACTGGCGAGTATTATAATAACCAACAAAGTGGGGAGTATCGTTGTATCTGTTGTGGTGCCCCATTGTTTGCATCGGAGCAAAAATACGATTCTGGAAGTGGTTGGCCGAGTTTTTGGCAGCCGGTCGAGGATGGGGCTCTAGAAGAGCACAGTGATACAACTCACGGGATGGTGCGTGTAGAAATTACTTGCGCAACGTGTGATTCACATTTGGGGCACGTATTTACGGATGGGCCACAACCAACCGGTCTTAGATATTGCGTGAATTCGGCTTCGTTAGATTTTGTGAAAAAGTGAAATAGTAGATGAAATCCTTCCAGTGGATTTACGAGCATGTTCAGGCTCATTACCCAGATCAAGATATTGAAGCGCTCTTACCTTTAGCTAAGAGTCCGTCAGAGTTAGCACAAGTGACTGATGATCGATTGTTCAGCGACATGATGCGGAGGGTTTTTCGCGCAGGGTTGAAGCATTCTTTAGTTGATTCTAAATGGCCCGCGTTTGAACAAGCATTTTTTGGATTTGATCCAGAAAAAGTCAGTTTGATGAGTGACGAACAGTTAGAAAACCTAATGCAGAATCATCAGTTGATCAGGCATTGGGGCAAGATTAAAGCAACCCGTGTGAATGCTTTGATGGTCACAGATCTTGCCAACAGGCATGGTAGTTTTGCGAAGTTGGTCGCTCAATGGCCGGTTGAAGATATTATTGGCTTATGGGAATTGCTCAAAAAGCAAGGCCAGCAATTAGGTGGGAATTCAGGTAGCTATTTTTTAAGAATGATCGGAAAAGATACCTTTATTTTGACCGATGATGTTGTTGCGGGACTGAAAGCTCAAGGAGTTATTGAGAAAAAACCGACGGCGAAAAGGGATCTGAAGCTCGTTCAAGAATGTTTTAACCAATGGCGGGAAGAGTCTGGTAGGCCTATGTGCCAGATAAGCCGTTTGCTCTCTCATACCGTTGGTTGGTAGAAAATAAAAAGCCTGTCTCCAATATAGATAGCAGGCTTTTTGTTATTTCTAAAGATTAGTTAAACTGAATGAAATCTAATAGTTGCTGATCATTCATCGCTAGGTTCATCACGCTGGAAAACAGGTTATTTACCAGCTTTTCGTTTTCTTCCTCTGAAGGTACACCCACAAAAGTCTGCTGTTTGTCAGCGGTATAAGTACCAGTGTAGCTCTTGTTACCTTTGCTTACCGTTACCTTTAGTTTTGTATCTAAGTTTACAGTCTGTTTTATTTTAGATTCAGATGCGCGGTAATTAAGGTCGATAAGGCTAATGGTTAGATTAAATTCTCCACCGTAGAAGCGAACGATGCCCATGTCTTCTAACGCGTGTTCAGTCGTGTGCTGTAAAAGGTGAAGACTATCTTTTAAAACAATAGATGGAGCATCGGCTTCGCCTGTGTAACGGTAGCCAATGACTGAATCTGATCTCAAGTCTTTCGGAACGATTTCTATGCGCTTTTCTTTGCTTAATACTCTAGAGACTTGGATCTGCGGGTGCAGATCTAGCGTTTGTGAATTAAAGGTGACGCAGCCTGTCAAAGAACTTGTCGCTAAAATAGTTAGTAATCCGCTTACTAATAATCGTAGTTGTTTCAACTTAACTTACTCCGTATCAGGAATTAGACGGGGTGTTAATGAATTTAGAAAATCGGCTAGGTTATCTGCCAGCTTTCTGATAGGTGGTTTTCCAGGGCGCTCTAACCAAACCTCGCCACTAAAGTTATCAACACTGATAAAAAAGTCCTCATCAGGTTCTGGGCAGGCAATAAAAAAGGTCAGAGGTCTTTTTTGCTGGCGTTTAGAAAGAGCATGTCCTATTAAGTTGCTGCGTAAGCGCTCCATATCTTCATCATTCCAAACTTGTATCAAGCTGAGATCGCCATCACTGCAGCTAGCTGGTAGTGGATCTGACCAGTAACGGCAGTAGTAATCGATAATGTCTGGATGAATGGATTCTTCTAGAGCCTCCTCTAATCGAGTAAACATATCGCTTGGAGTTGCCTGTAATGTTGGCCACCAAGATACAGTAACTCCATCTTTAGCTTGGGTAGCGTAGCACTCTGAAGGCCAATCAGAATTATATCGAATCAGAGGGTGTTGCGCCTGCAGGGCGTCGAGCTTCTCTATAAAAAGATCTAAAGCTGAGATGGTAGGGGAGGCAGACATAGAACTTTCTCTATATTAAGTAATTTGGTCAGCGATTGATTCTAACTTAAATCAAGGATGTGGAAATATATATCAGTAATAGAATTGTATTTGTTGGGAAACCGATTGGTTGTTAAGTTGTTGGCGGTAGGATGATTTTTGAACAGTTTGATGGAACATACTGTTTTACTTTGATTTATTCTAACTTACTGATTTTGTACAAAGAATGTGCAATCAAAAAGAATAAATTTTTTTTGTTTAAACGTTTGACATGGAGGACAAAATCCGTAAAATTCGCACTCCGTTTGGGGCAGTAAGTGACTGTCTTAGACGAGCAATGTGGAGCGGTAGTTCAGTTGGTTAGAATACCTGCCTGTCACGCAGGGGGTCGCGGGTTCGAGTCCCGTCCGTTCCGCCAACTTCTTTCTCGAAGTGCTGAGAGAGTCGTAATAAGCCATCTGCTTAGTGGGCGTGTAGCTCAGTTGGGAGAGCGTCGCCCTTACAAGGCGAATGTCGGGAGTTCGAGCCTCTCCACGCCCACCACTAAGCGCTACAATGTGGAGCGGTAGTTCAGTTGGTTAGAATACCTGCCTGTCACGCAGGGGGTCGCGGGTTCGAGTCCCGTCCGTTCCGCCATCTTCTTTCTCGAAGTGCTGAGAGAGTCGTAAACAAGCCATCTGCTTAGTGGGCGTGTAGCTCAGTTGGGAGAGCGTCGCCCTTACAAGGCGAATGTCGGGAGTTCGAGCCTCTCCACGCCCACCACTAAGCGCTACAATGTGGAGCGGTAGTTCAGTTGGTTAGAATACCTGCCTGTCACGCAGGGGGTCGCGGGTTCGAGTCCCGTCCGTTCCGCCATCTTCTTTCTCGAAGTGCTGAGAGAGTCGTAAACAAGCCATTTGCTTAGTGGGCGTGTAGCTCAGTTGGGAGAGCGTCGCCCTTACAAGGCGAATGTCGGGAGTTCGAGCCTCTCCACGCCCACCACTAAGCACTACAATGTGGAGCGGTAGTTCAGTTGGTTAGAATACCTGCCTGTCACGCAGGGGGTCGCGGGTTCGAGTCCCGTCCGTTCCGCCATCTTCTTTCTCGAAGTGCTGAGAGAGTCGTAAACAAGCCATCTGCTTAGTGGGCGTGTAGCTCAGTTGGGAGAGCGTCGCCCTTACAAGGCGAATGTCGGGAGTTCGAGCCTCTCCACGCCCACCACTAAGCACTACAATGTGGAGCGGTAGTTCAGTTGGTTAGAATACCTGCCTGTCACGCAGGGGGTCGCGGGTTCGAGTCCCGTCCGTTCCGCCATCTTCTTTCTCGAAGTGCTGAGAGAGTCGTAAACAAGCCATCTGCTTAGTGGGCGTGTAGCTCAGTTGGGAGAGCGTCGCCCTTACAAGGCGAATGTCGGGAGTTCGAGCCTCTCCACGCCCACCACTAAGTGCGTTTCTTGCCTGTATATATTCCTTTTTGTTAAATTCAAATATCAAAACTTCTGAGTTGTTTACTTAAAGGCTGTATCTGTTACTCTCTTTTTCTTGTGTGCTCTTTAGCATAAAGGAGTGCTAACAATTAGTTTCCTGAAATAAAAATAAAAGAGATGGGAATACCTCTGTGAATTATGTGGATGAAGCCGTGCTTGTATCACTCTGTCCTGATCCGGTTATAGGTGTAGATGGTTTAGGGGTTGTTCAGTTGTTTAATGCGGCAGCTGAGAAACTTTTGGGTTATTCGGCTGATGAAGTTATAGGAAAAGTTAGTATCGCTTCAATCTATCCGAGTTTAGAGGAGGCAAAAGAGATTAAGAAACTTTTGCTTTCTGACTCTTATGGCAAGCCTGGAAGTATTGAGGGTTATGAGGCTCAGCTTGCTTGTAAGGATGGGGCGGTCGTTCCGATTCGTTTATCAGCAGCAATTGTTGATCAAAATGAAGGCAGCAGTATTGGTTTCTTTCATGATCTTACCGAGAGGCAGAGTTTAGAGCAGCAGCTGCATAAGCTTTCTGTCACTGATGAGTTAACCGGGTTATTTAACCAGCGCCACTTTTATACTGTAATGGCGCAAGAGTTAGATCGTGCCAAGCGCTATAACCATCCGCTGAGCTTGATCTGTTTTGATTTAGATAACTTTAAGAAAGTTAATGATTCTCTTGGTCATCTGGAAGGAGATCGTGTTTTAAGGCTTATTGGCGAAATACTTCGAGAGACATTGCGTACAACTGATGTTGCTGTTCGTTATGGCGGCGATGAATTTATGGTGCTGTTACCTGAGACAGATATTGATGCGGCAGCCAAAACCTCTGAGCGGATTAGATTAATGTTCAATTCTAAGTGTTCATTTAGTGTTGATCATGATTCTGATTCTCTGATCAAAGTTTCGGTGAGTCTTGGTGTAACTGAGACAAATGGTATGGAAAATCCTGATCAAATTGTGCAGAGAGCAGATCTTGCGATGTATGAGTCTAAAAGCTCAGGCGGGAATAGTTCTTTCGTGATTAAGCAGCGTATTGGTAATTTAGTTCAGACCAATAGTGCTTAAAATCATTAGTCTGGATGATGCTGCTATTGTTCTTCAGCATCATCTAGACATTCATCGTCTTCATATTCATCAATATTAAGTAGCAGTAATTCTTCGATATAGTCTTCCACGTTTTTCTTCCTCTGTTATTTAACTTTCCTTTAAAGTACTTCATTTATATTTCAATAATGTTGCAGTGCTAATTAATTAAAATGCTACTTCAAAATCCCGTGTTACCCGTACAGCTTTTAGAAACCGATGAGACTATTCAGGCGGGGGTTAAGCTTTACCTGCTTCGTTTAGATCTGACTGATGCAATAGTCAGCGGTAACAAGTGGTTTAAATTGAAGTATAACCTTCAGCATGCGCTTGAAAATGGTTACTTATCAGTCCTCAGTTTTGGTGGGGCGTATTCTAATCATATTCACGCCTTGGCTAAGGCTGGATCTTTGTTTGGGATAAAAACTATTGGTGTTATTCGCGGTGAGCCAGAGTATGTGGATAATCCAACCTTAAGGGATGCGCAAGCATGGGGGATGGAGCTGCTCTTTGTTAATCGTCAGGAATATCGTCAGCGGCATGATCCAATCTATCTTGAAGCTGTAAAGGAACGCTTTTCCAATCCTTTAATTGTGCCGGAAGGTGGAAGTAATAAATTTGCCGTGCAAGGCGCGCGAGAGATTATCACGCCGGAGATCCTCGCTGAGGTAAATCCTGATCAAATCGTTTTAGCTTGCGGGACAGGTGGTACTCTAGCTGGCGTGGCTTTATCTGTTCCTAATATTCCAGTTTTAGGGATACCGGTGCTCAAAAAGGCAGATTTTCTGTTTTCTGACATCGAAAACCTTATGACTGAATCAGGTGTTGATCCTACTGATAACTGGGATTTAGATCTGGAAGGGCATGGTGGTGGCTATGCTAAAGTGTCTAATGATCTGTTAGCGTTCATAGATTTTATGCTGAAAGAGCATCAGCTCCCCCTAGACCAGATTTATACTGCAAAAATGCTTAGTCACCTGTTGAAGAGAATTGAGCGCGGTGATTACGCAGAGGGAAGTACTATTTTGGCTATTCATACCGGTGGTCTGCAAGGGGCCCGAAGTCTAGCTTAAGCTTGATTAGCGCCAAATTTAGGTTTTGGTCATAAAGAATCATTGAAAAGAATCTGAAAAATCAGTTAGATAGAATCTGGTTTTTCATACAAACGTTAATCCGGAGAGATAATGGATTACTTTCGTAATATTGGTCTTATTGGGCGTTTAGGTAGTAAATCAGTCATCGATACACTCAAGCACCTTATTCGCTTTTTAGGTGATCGCGGTCTGAATACTATTATCGATGAGCGTATTGCTGAAGTTATGCCGGGTCATGGCCAACAAACCAGTACACAGAAAATGATGGGCGAAATATGCGACCTCGTTATTGTGGTTGGTGGGGACGGAAGTCTGTTGGGCGCGGCTCGTTCTTTAGCTCAGTACCATGTTCCAGTTCTTGGTGTGAATAGGGGTAATCTAGGTTTCCTAACTGATATCTCTCCAAATGAAATTGAAGAAAAAGTAGGCGAAGTACTGGAAGGTAAGTACACCGTTGATAGTCGCTTCCTGCTTGATGTTATTGTTAAGCGTGAAGGGGTACCTATTGGCGAAGCCACTGCGCTAAATGATTGTGTGCTGCACCCGGGTAAAGCGGCACGAATGATTGAATTTGAGTTGTATATTGAAGGTCAGTTCGTGTACACGCAAAAATCCGATGGTTTGATTATCTCTACACCAACAGGTTCTACAGCTTACTCTTTATCTGGCGGTGGCCCTATTATGCATCCGAAGTTAGATGCTTTGGTGCTTGTGCCTATGTTCCCGCATACGCTTTCTAGCCGACCTATTGTGGTTAACGGTAATAGCGAACTTAAGTTGGTTATTAGTCCTAATAATGGTGCCTACCCAACTGTATCTTGTGATGGTCAAAAAGATATTAGTTGTGCGCCAGGAGATACGATTACGGTTCATAAGAAACCCCATAAACTGAAACTGTTACACCCACTCAATTATGATTTCTATAGTACCTGCCGAGAGAAGCTTGGTTGGGGTACTAAGCTCGGAGATTGATGTGACTGATCAGTTTAAAGGCTACGATCTGGTTGGTGATGTTCATGGCTGCGGCCTTAGCTTAGAACTTTTGTTAAGCAAGTTAGGTTACAGTAAAAAGGATGGTGTCTACTGCCACCCAGAGCGCCAGATGATCTTTTTAGGCGACATTGTTGATCGCGGCCCTAGAATCCGTGAATCCCTACATATCGTTTACGACATGGTGCAATTGGGCGCTGCTCAGATTGTCATGGGGAACCATGAATTTAACTTTCTGAGTTACTGTACAGAAGGGCACGAGGGGAGTGGTCTTAGCTACCTACGCGAACATAGCCCGCGTCACCACCGCATTCTTGCTGAAACATTAGAGCAGTTTGCTGATTATCCTGAAGAGCAGGAGATGTTCTTACAGTGGATTAGGGAGATGCCAATTTATCTAGAGTTCGAGCACTTCCGTGTTGTGCATGCTTGTTGGCATCAAAAGTTAATTGATCGGTTCGAGGGCGAATACCCAAATCATATTATCGATGACCGTTTTCTACATCGTTCCTCTAAACGCGGTACCTTTGAATGGGCACTGACTGATCGGTTGTTGCGCGGCACGCACTTAAGCTTGCCTGATGGCGAGGTGATGGTGAGCAAAGACGGTTATCGTAGGCGTTTCTTCAGAACCAAGTTTTGGTCTGCTGAACCTGAATATTATGCGGATGTTGTGTTCCAGCCGGACCCATTGCCAGAGCATATTGCTCGTTTGAAATTAACTAAGCAGGATCATAATGATCTTCTTTATTACGGCCCAGAAGAGAAGATGTTATTTATTGGTCACTACTGGCGTGAAGGGGTTCCTGAACCTATAACATCTAATATTGCATGTTTAGATTACAGTGCGGTTAAATACGGTAAGTTGGTTGCTTATCGATTAGATGATGAGAAAAGTATTCAGCCTGACAAGTTTGTATGGGTTAATGTAAGAACCGAAATAGCTGATGAGCTAGGTCTCTAATGATTAAGGTACTTTCTGTACCCTTAGGTGAAGATCTAACAGAGTTTACCCAAATTCTGTGGAGATATGAGGTTCCGCATCGGGTTGTTGAGCTTGAGCATTCTCAAGAGATTTGGGTGGCGGCTGGCGTTGAGCCTGCTCAAATTGTGGCTTTATATGAGAAATGTCGTCGAGGTGAGAGTCTTGAGGGCTTTGTTTTAGCGATCCCAAGAGCGGTAGGTCAGGCTAATCTTCTATCTCAAGTTAAACAGGCTTGGATCAGCGGTTTGTTGATCGCGAGCAGTGTGTTGCTAACCTTCTTAATCTCTTTTGGTGACAATCTGGAATGGCTGCGGTTATTTACGATTGCAGATATTGTTCAAAAAGATGGCGGTCTCTACAGCTCTGGTTTGGAAGGGACTCTGCAGTCATTCGAAATCTGGCGTTTAATTACGCCTATTTTTCTGCATTTTAGTGAACTTCATATTGCTTTTAACGCCCTTTGGATTTGGATTGTGGGTAGCCGGATTGAGATCTATCAAGGTCGTGTGACGTTATGTTTATTGATACTTTTCTCAGGAGTTATCTCTAACATCGCTCAATATCACGATGCGGGGCCAATGTTTGGTGGTTTGTCAGGTGTAGTTTTTGCCTTCTTAGGTTATGCGTGGCTATGGGATAAAACTCAGTCGGCTCATCGAATCGGCTTGCCGCAGAGCATCATGGGCTTCTTAATCTTCTGGTTAGTTCTTGGCTATGCTGGTGTTCTAGAAGCACTGCAATTAGGCGCTATCGCGAATACCGCTCACTTAGTGGGTTTGTTGGCTGGCTTAGCTTTTATCCCGTTTGGAAAGCTTTTGGTTACTAGGAGATAACAAGTGGATCCAGTATCACTGTCATTAGATCTAAATCATCGTTATCAAGGGCAGTGTGATCGACTTAATCAATTGCCAGATTGTAATGTCACAGGTCGATATCAATCGACTTCCTTAGGCCCTATCTGGGTGATGGAGGCAGGGCCTGAGGATGCTCCGCCATTAATTGCGTTGCATGGCTTACATACACCAGCACCGTTTAACCTCGAGCTGCTATGGCCTTTGACTAATTATTTTCGAGTAATTTCGCCTGATATTCCTGGGCAAGCAGGGAAAACTCCAGGTATCGCACCAGTACCTTCCAATAGTGCCTATGCTATGTGGCTTGATCAGCTTTTGGATGCTTTAGGTGTTGAGCAAGCCCCCATGGTAGGGCTCTCCTTCGGTGGAGCGGTTTTACTTGATCTAGCTGCTTACAAGCCTGAGCGTATATCTGCAGCGTCGCTGATTGTACCTGCGGGATTCTCTAGACCCTTGTGGCGGCCATTGAAAAAACTGATCCTGCCTTTTATTGGCTTTAAAATACATACCGATCAGCCGCATTTTGATCAGCTAATGAAGCCATTGATGGAAGATAACTGGCCAGAATTGGAGCTGTATTATTATTCGACGTTTCAGGCGGGTATTCCTATGACGTTGATACCGCCGGGGCCATTTTCAAAAGCAGAGCTGTCCAGATTTAATGCCCCAGTACAGCTTTTTACTGCCAGTGAAGATATCTATTTTGATCCGGATCAGTTAGCTGAGCAAGCAAGAGCGACTCTGGCAAATCTAAAACAGTTAAAAGAACTCGAAGATCTACATATCCCTTGTGAAGAGAATAGACGTTTGATTCAAGAACAGGTGGTCGCATTTATGCGGAATGAAATAGGGATGTGATAAACTTTGTAGATCCAAAATCCGGTGGTGAGACCTGATAAAAAGTAAGAGATTGATGATGACATACGAACAACTAATTCAAGCAATGACCCCTGATATGCATAAATCCCTTAAGCGTGCAGTGGAGCTGGGGAAATGGCCTGATGGGCGTAAGTTAACGCCAGAACAACGTGATATCTGCATGCGTGCCGTTGTTGCTTATGACTTAGAGCACAAGCCAGAAGAAGAACGAGTGGGATATATTGATCGTACAAAACAAGATGGTTCTCAGCATGGTAAAGATCCATTGGCTGCCGATACGATTAAAATTCTGACTGACGATAAAAATTAATGCAGATTCTAGCGCAGGGTGCGCTACAAAAAATGCGCACCGAACTAACACCTGAAGGCGTTGTTTATAAATTACCTGTAGGTGATCAGGAAGTACCAATGAATGAACTCATTGGTAAGCCTATCTCTTTAGAATACAAGGGTGCGATCAATTGCACTCACTGTGGGCGTAAAACTAACAAAAGCTTTAACCAAGGTTTCTGTTACCCTTGCTTCAAAAGTCTCCCTCAATGTGATCAATGCATAGTTAAACCTGAACTTTGCCATTTTCATGAAGGCACTTGTCGTGATGCCGGTTGGGGTGAGCAGTTTTGCTTCCAAGATCATTACGTTTATCTAGCTAACTCATCTGGTGTAAAAGTTGGTATTACCCGCGGCACTCAAATTCCAACACGTTGGATGGACCAAGGCGCTATTCAAGCGTTGCCGATTCTGAAAGTAGCGACGCGCCTACAGTCGGGCAAGGTTGAGCGCCTACTTGGCGAGCATGTGGCAGATAAAACTAACTGGCGCAAAATGCTTAAGAATGAAGTTGAACCTTTAACGCTTGCTGAGATTCGTGATCAGCTTTTTGAAAAATGTAGTGAAGGTTTAGCGGAACTCGAACAGACTTTTGGTATCCAAGCTATTCAGCGTTTGCCAGATGCTGAACAAATAGAGATCAACTACCCTGTGTTGAATTACCCGACCAAAGTAACATCGTTTAATTTTGATAAAACGGCCGAAGTATCTGGCGTTTTGCAGGGGATAAAAGGGCAGTACCTGATCTTAGATACTGGCGTTATCAATATGCGTAAATTCACAGCGTATCAGGTATCTGTATCTGCCTGATAACTGACTAGGTGAAATCATGTCTCAAGAACCCAATGTTATTTACCTTAAAGACTATAAAGTTCCATCTTATCTGATAGAAACCACCGACCTGCGTTTTCAATTGTTTGAGCAGGAAGCTCTAGTTACAGCAGAATTAAAAATCAGCAGAAACCCGAAGTGTGATGATTCAGCTCCTAAGCTAGTGTTATTCGGGCACCCAGAACTAGAGTTATTGAATCTCTCGATTGATGCTGTTGAACACGTTGATTATGAGCGTGAAGGTGAAGAGTTATTGCTTTCTGAGCTACCAGAAAGCTTTACTTTGAAAACGCTGACAAAAATCCACCCAGAAACGAATACTGCATTAGAAGGTTTGTACAAATCAGACGGTATGTTCTGTACACAGTGTGAGGCCGAAGGCTTCCGCCGTATCACTTTCTATCCAGATCGTCCCGATGTGATGTCTGTCTTCAGCACAATAATTGAAGCTGAAAAGCAGGCTTATCCAGTGTTGCTTTCCAATGGAAACTTGGTTGATAAAGGTGAGCTTGATGAGGGTCGTCATTGGGTAAAATGGGAAGATCCTTTCAGTAAGCCGGCTTATCTTTTTGCGTTAGTAGCGGGTGATCTTCAGCACATTAAAGATACCTTTACGACCTCATCTGGACGTGAAGTTGAATTGCTCATTTATGCTGAGCAGAAAGACCTGAATAAATTAGATTATGCTATGCAGTCCTTGAAAAAGTCGATGGCTTGGGACGAGCAAGTATACGGTCGTGAGTATGATCTAGATATATATATGATCGTCGCGGTCGACTTCTTCAATATGGGAGCAATGGAGAATAAGGGTTTAAATATCTTTAATACTTCTTGTGTGCTTGCTCATCCTGCTACGACCACTGATATGGGTTTTCAACGCGTTGAAGGGGTTGTGGCGCATGAATACTTCCATAACTGGTCGGGTAACCGTGTCACTTGTCGTGATTGGTTCCAGCTGAGTTTGAAAGAAGGCTTCACTGTGTTCCGTGATGCAGAGTTCTCCGCTGATATGAACTCTCGCACAGTGAAGCGTGTAGAGGATGTAGGTGTACTGCGCACGGCTCAGTTTGCTGAAGATGCGGGCCCAATGGCGCATCCAATCAGACCGGCTTCATTTATTGAAATTTCTAACTTCTACACCCTGACTATCTATGAAAAGGGCGCAGAAGTCGTGCGAATGATTCATACCTTATTAGGTCCTGAATTATTCCGTAAAGGTTCCGATCTTTATTTCGAACGCCACGATGGTCAAGCGGTGACAACGGAAGAGTTTGTCTCTGCTATGGAAGATGCATCTGGAAAAGATCTATCTCAGTTCCGCAATTGGTACTCTCAAGCAGGTACGCCTGAATTGCATGTTACTGATAACTTTGATGCATCCACAGGCGAATATCAGCTTCATGTTGAGCAGCGTTGTCCAGCAACTCCGAGTCAGGAGGAGAAGCTACCATTCCATATCCCATTAGCCCTTGGCTTGCTTGATGAGAATGGTAAGGACCTTGTGTTGGCTAATGGTCAAACTACCGAAGTGCTCAATATCACAGAGGCTAAGCAAACCTTTAGCTTTAAAGGCTTAGCAGCGAAACCAGTACCTTCGTTACTGCGCGGATTCTCCGCACCTGTGAAACTGTTTTATCCGTACCAGCGTGATGAATTGATGTTCCTGATGGCAAATGACAGTGATGGCTTCAGCCGTTGGGACGCGGCACAAAAGCTTGCAGTGGATATCATGCAAGGGTTAATTGCTGACTATCGTGATGATAAGTTGCTGCAGTTAGATGAGCGTTTAGTGTCTGCGTATAAAGCTATTCTGGAAACAGAAGGTTTAGACAAAGCGATGGTCAGTAAGGTGCTAACGCTTCCTTCTGAGGCTTACCTATCTGAGCTTGCTGATGAGATCGATGTTGATGCTATCTACAGTGTTCGTAAGTTTGTACGTCAAACATTAGCGACAGAGCTAGAGGCTACATTGTTGCACTGTTATCAAGCTAACGACCTTGATCTGCAATATTCGCCAGATTCAGATTCCATTGCTCGTCGAAGCTTGAAGAATCTTTGTCTATCTTATCTAACTTCTTTAGATAAGCCAGAGTATCTCGAACTTGCTCAAGCTCAATATGCTAAGTCAGATAACATGACTGATATGCAGGCTGCATTGGTGCAAGTTGCACATTCTGAAAATGAAGAAGCAGCGCAAAGCTTATTGGATGATTTCTATGGCCGTTGGAAGGATGAGAGTTTAGTAGTTAATATTTGGTTGTCTATCCAGGCTTCTAACCCCAAAGAAAAAGCGATTGATCGTGTTAAAACACTAATGGAGCATCCGGCATTTGATGCAAAAAACCCGAATAAGCTACGCTCTCTGATCTCCGTATTCTGCGCTCAAAACCCAGTTAATTTCCATGCGAAAGATGGAGCTGGTTACCAGTTCTTGGCTGATCGAATTATTGAGTTAAATGCTCAAAATCCGCAAGTGGCTTCCAGAATGGTGACGCCATTGAGCCGTTGGAAGAAATATGACAAAGTGCGTCAAACGCTTATGCTTAAAGAGCTAGAGCGCATTCGAGACAGTGGAAATCTATCAAAAGATGTCTTTGAGGTGGTGAGCAAAAGCTTGGCGTAAAAAAAAATGCAATATACGCCTTTAGCCGGGGGGACGGATGCGTTTGCCTCGGCTATACTCGCTTAGGAATAAAAGCTAAACATGCGTTATATTGTTTAGCGCTATAACAAATAATAAAGATACGTTTTACCAAGGAAGCAACATGTCTAAATTACTATCTACTGAAGATAAATTCGACATCCAACAAAATTTCCGTCGCTACATGCGTTTGAAAGATAGTCATGAATCATCTACTGATGCCTATAAAAATGCCAAAGCTAACCGCATTTGGATTGCCGGTATTCTTTTAATGTTGTTTGCGCTAGCGTCTGAATTTTTCCTCGGTGCTGCAGCAGGTCTGTTTGGTGTTTATTTTTACAATGTAATCACTAGTTGGTTAGACGCAAATGCAAGCGATGAAAGTTTAGAAGAGCTTGATCGTTGGTTCTCTACTAAGAGCCTTAAGTTTGAAGGACGTATTCTTTACTTCAAGCACGATGATCTATTGGAAAACCCATTAGATCCATTTAACGAAGCTTGCTATGCAGTTGCTGAGTAAAATCTGATCTAGACTTAATTATGAATCGTAGAGTGCCGAAAAGTGAGAGCTTTTCGGCATTTTTATTTGTGAGAAAGTAATGTTTGATCTAAGAGAGAAGCGTGCTTGGATATTTGATCTTGATGGCACCTTAACTCAACCGGTTCATGATTTTGAGCTGATTCGCCAAAAGCTAGGTATAGATCCTAGTGATGATATTCTTGACTGCATAAAGCGTCAGTCTCCTGAACGCCAGCACTGGATGAATGCAGAGCTGGATCTGCTTGAAAGAGCGTATGCGTCTCAAGCGGCTCCTGCAGATGGTGTGCTTGAGTGCTTAGAGGTGCTAGCTGCCGCTAATTGTCAGATGGGTATTCTTACCCGTAATACTCATGAGTTAGCGTTATTGTCTTTAAAGGCGATTGGAGCGGATACATTCTTTGATAAATCGCATGTCCTAGGTCGCGAAGACAGTCAGCCGAAACCTTCTCCTGAAGGGATTCATATACTTTTAAAGAAGTGGGAGTTGCCAAATCACTCTGGCGTGATGGTGGGGGATTTTCATCTGGACCTGTTATCAGGGCGAGCAGCGGGTGTAAGTACTGTGCATGTTGATCTAAAAGATCGTCACTGGCCGGAAGATACTGATCTCAGGGTGAAAAACTTGCCTGAGTTAACATCATTACTGACCTTGGCTTAAACTTTTGTTTAACCTATCCTTCTGAAGTTAAAGGAAAAATTTCAGTTTTAAAAATAACTGCCTTCTCTCTCCCGATTTAAACTCAGCTTTGCTTGATCTTTGTCAAAGGCCTTTCTATCTGATTGGCTATATTGAGTCATTGGACCAACCTTTTGAGGTATAAGTATGACGATATTAGCCGAGCTACATCAGGATCATGTAAACCTTAATAAACTATTAGCAATTTTGCGTCAGAAAGTTAATCAGCTTAAAGCTGGTCAGCAGCCTAATTTTAGCCTTATGGCTGATCTTATTGACTATATCTCTAATTATGCGGATGGCCATCATCACCCCCGCGAAGACAAAATGTACAAATGTCTGGCGGATCGAAACCCTGATTTGGATCAGTACCTATTTAATTGCGCTAAAGATCATGAAGCATTAAAAACCTCTAGCCTTCAATTGAAAGAGGCTGTGGATGGTATTTTGCATGACTCAGTGATGCCAATGGATGAATTTGCCTGTCTGTTGGATGATTTTGTATCGCTGCAAACAGTGCATCTTAACTTTGAAGAGGGTCAATTGTTTCCCATGATTCAAGAGATGGTGAGCGATAACGAGTTAACTATGATTGAAAAACAGTTACCTAAGCAAGAGGATCCGCTTTTTGGTGAAATCAAAGCTAGGGAGTATATGGAGCTTTATAAAGAGCTTATGCTGGAAATGAGCGAGGCTTGTTAGCTTGTTCGTAACCAAATCAGGGAGACCTAAGTTTCTCTCTGTTTGTGTTGCTGAGGAAGTGCGTAAGTGATTAGTTAAGCATTTGGCTTAAATCGATTTGTGGCTCTTGAAACTGATTAAAAGAGACTCGATCGCGGCCATTATGTTTAGATTCATAGACTGCCTTATCTGCTGATTGGATCAGTTGATAGGCAATATTGTTAAGGTTTTCTTTTGGGTAGTTAGCTGGAGTGCAAAGCGATACACCGACAGATGTTGTCATTCTAAAGGGCTTTGCATTCTCATCCCGAAAAATCAGCCGCGAAAGTTTTTGCCTTAACGTATCTGCAATATCCATTGCGCGAGCTTTATCGCAATTTGGCAATAGTACCGCGAACTCTTCTCCGCCATAGCGTGCAATAATATCTGTTTTACGCAGCTGTTTACCTAAGAATAAACCGACCGTTCTTAAGACTCTATCACCTGTTTGATGACCGTAAGTATCGTTAACTACTTTAAAATGGTCTAGATCCATGAATAGGCAAGCAAGAGAATGATTTGCGCGGCTTGCGCGAGATAGCTCTCTAACAATTTCTTGATCAAACGAACGTCGATTATGTACTTTAGTCAGCATATCGATGCTGCTTAAACGATGCAGGTTTTCTTGGTTAATGCAGTTTTCGATACAAACAGAAATTACAGAAGCTAAATGCTGGATGTAGTCGTAGCGAACGTGCTGTGTGTAGCGGCTAGCATCAGCACTGCCTAAATGCAGACTGCCAATGAGACAGTTTTGACGAATTAGCGGTAACAGTGCACAGGACTCAATAGGGTTATCTGCTACAGGGAACGCTTCTCTGCGAACAGCTTCGCTTGGCGCACCCACTATGAGCTTCTGGTTAGGGTATAACGATTTTAGTAAGCGTTGGCTTTGTACAAACCGTAACGTATTGCCAGGAGGTGGCGGCACATAATCATCTAGTAGAGTGCGTGCAGCATGTTCCGGATCGAATAGGATTAGATTTACATTGCTCAGTTTAAAGAGGTCTTTAAACTCTATCAGCATTAAATCGAGTAATTCAGATAAACGAGCGCATGAGAGAAGACGAATCTCCACGTCAAAAAAGCTATTCAGGACGCTCTCATTACGCTCCGCCTTGCTTAACATTAAGCGAAGGGTGCGCTTGAGCTCCTGATTTTCCTTTTCTAGCTCGTTTAAACTCATAGTTCGCCTTTATAGAATCCGTTAAAAGGTTATCGGCACTTAACTTAAACTATAAAGTTTTTTTTAACATTTTTGTTGAGAAATATTAATGACAATTTTATATAGTTTTTAATAAGTTATGGCTGTTCATATATTGTTCTACAGTTTCCACTACGGCCTGAGTGTGTGCATCTATTTCCATATTTACACAGCTGCCTTTGGCTAAATCTCCAAAGGTTGTTACGGCTAAGGTTTCTGGGATGAGGTAAACGTTAAAAAGGTTATCCTGCTTCTCACCAATGGTTAGACTGCAGCCGTTAAGCCCGATAAAACCTTTGGCAAAAATATAGCGCTGAAATTCTGGGGCAGCTTCAAACCATACAATCCAGTTGTTTTCTGGCTTTTCGATTTTGGCAATTTTTACTTGCTGGTGGATGTGACCTGAAAGGAGGTGGCCACCGATCTCATCGCCAAATTTTGCTGCACGTTCAAAGTTAACCCTATCACCTGGAGCGAGGTCGCCTAGATTGGTTAATTTAAGCGTTTCCATAATCAGGTCGAAGCTGATTAAGTTATTCTCAAATGCGACAACGGTAAGACAGGTGCCGTTTAAAGCGATGCTAGCGCCAATTTGTAGATTGTCACAATGCTCTAAAGGAAGTTCTACTTGTAGCCGCATAAAATCGGCTTTAGTTTCAACAGCTTTGATTGTCGCTTTACCTTGAACAATTCCAGTAAACATCGGTGCACTCTTATAAATTTGCTAATCTAAATACTGCAATGCATCGTAACAACAATAGAGTTCTGCTGCAGCGACTAAATTACTTTTCGCTGCAATTGTTATAAACATCGAATAACAGCTAAATGATGGGGCCAATCCTTAAGGACAAAGGTATGAAAATTTTAGTGACGGGTGGAACAGGTTTTATCGGTAAACATCTTATCGAAGCTCGATTAGAAGAAGGAGACGAGGTGGTATGCTGGAGTCGGAACCCTTCTAAAGTCGCCGAATTGTTTCAAGGAAGAGTTGAAGCGCTGCGCGATCTACCTCCTCAAGATGAATTAATTGTAGATGCTGTTATCAATTTAGCTGGAGAGCCCATCGCTGATCAGAAGTGGAGTGAAGATCGCAAACAGCTTCTGCGTGAGAGTCGAATAGATCTTACCCATGAACTCGTTGGGTGGATCGAAGCTCAATCCGTAAAACCGAAAGTCCTTATTAGTGGATCAGCCATAGGCTATTACGGAAGCCATGACGATGATAAAAAACTTGGAGAAGAAAGCCTGCCAAATAGAGGGTTTACGCATACACTTTGTGCCGCTTGGGAAGCGGAAGCGTTAAAGGCTGAAGCCTTTGGTGTCAGGGTGTGCCTTATTCGAACAGGGGTGGTACTGGGTGACGGTGGTGCATTAAGCAAGATGTTACTGCCATTTAAACTCGGACTAGGCGGACCGATTGCCAGTGGCAAACAATGGATGTCATGGATACATATTGATGATGAGATTGAAATCATCTCTATGCTATTAACCCACGATCAGCTCTCGGGTCCATTCAACCTAACCTCACCTAATGCTGCAACGAATGCAGAGTTTTCAAAAACCTTAGGCAAGACCTTGGGACGTCCTGCATTTATGCCAATGCCAGGATTTGTTATCAATCTAATGCTGGGTGAGGGCGCTGAGTTGTTGGTGGAAGGTCAGCGAGTTTATCCCGAAAAGCTTGAAGAAATCGGTTATAAGTTTCACTATCCTGAGCTTTCTGGGGCGATGTATTCAGCCGTAAATTTTTAGCGAGTGCTTCTAGCTTTCTCTGCCTTCAGGAAATTGTGGTAAATCATCTGCGATTTCGTACCAATCGGCTTTATAGCTGCAATAGATATGGCTATCTGGTTTAACGGTAATTTCGCTATCCAGCGTTCCTAAAGTGAATTCAATATGAGTCCCGTCATCATTGATAGGCGCAAAGGTTAAACTAGAACCGCATTCGGAACAGAACTGTCGTTTGGTGCCATTAGGCGCAGTATACGTTTTAAGTAACTCTCCACCTTGTAGCCACTTAAAGTTCTCTACCTTCACGACTCCATAAGTACCGAATGCCGCGCCATGGAATTTACGACACATACTACAATGGCAATGCGCCATCGTCGGTTGTAAGTTAGAGACCTCGTATTTGATACCACCGCATAAACACTGACCAGTGAGTTTTGTTGTATCTGGATTTGTCGACATAAATTATGGTCTTAGCTAATGTGGGATAAAGGAAGTTCGGTACGGCTCACGATTTGGCGCATAACGAAGCTCGTTCTAATACTGCTTACCCCTTCTATCTGATTAAGTTCTTTCAGAAGGAACTTCTCATAATAGGACATATCTGGCATGAGCACTTTTAAGATGTAATCAGCCGCGCTACCTGTGATCAATGCGCACTCTACGACCTCTTCATAACTGGCAATAATGCGCTCAAAATTGTCTAAGATTTCGGGTTTTTGTTTATCCAGGCAGACATGGATATAAACACTCATGGGCAGGCCTACGGCATTCTTATTCAGCAGCGTTACTTGCTTTTCAATAATACCGGCGTCTTCTAATTGCTTAACTCTGCGCGCACAAGGAGAAGGGGATAGGTTGACCTTTTCAGCCAGTTCTAAATTGCTGATATCTCCATTCTTTTGAATCTCTTCCAAAATTTGCTGGTCGATTCGGTCTAATTTTTTGCTTGGCATAATTTCCTGCGGCTATTTTAGAAACTAGTGATGCTTGCTAATGATTGGATAAATTCCGCATTAAAAGAGCAATGATCAGAGGTGTTTTAACTATCCTAACGATTCTGATTGAGCCTTTCTAGCGATGGTTCCAGAACGCAAATTTTCGCCCTTTAAGATGTAGACACCTGCAGATGGTTTGTTTGCTTCCTTTATCCGTATAAAAAACGTTTAACTAACATATTAAGTTCGATGTTGGCTATTTGTGCCAATTTATCCTTATTTATTGGCTTTTGTCTCTAGGTATTGATTTAAATTGTGATTTTTTTGAGAACTTTCACTAAGGGCTTGCTGCTAATTTATTTACACCAAACTTGCTTGGGCAATTCATCCCCCTGGCCAGAGTTCAATTCACAAGATTGATGCAGCTTGTCCTAATCCGGGACCTTTGGGATTCCATAAGAATCCCCTTTTTATAGATTCTTAGTCCTTGGAAATTCCTATGAACAATTTAAATAAAGCTATTGATGCCTTAGGTGACGATGAGCGAAATCAAGAAAACAGAGAGTGGATTGATGCGCTAGACGATGTGATGGCAGAACAAGGTTCTCAGCGTGGTCGTGACATCATTCGTATCTTACAGAATTCGTTGTTTAAACAGGGTATTCACACAACAGAAGCCACGTTGAATACACCTTATCGGAATACGATACCTGTGAATGAGCAACGTAGCTACCCTGGAAATAGAGAGCTAGAACAGAAGCTTGAAAACATTATCCGTTGGAATGCTCTTGCGATGGTGGTCAAGGCGAATGATCAAGGTACAGGCGTTGGTGGGCACATTGCGACCTATCAATCCGCAGCCACTATGTTGGAAGTGGGTTTAAACCACTTTTTCAAACAGCACACGGTTGAGTATGGTGGTGATCAGCTTTTAGTCCAAGCACATGCTGCTCCAGGTATATATGCGAGAGCGTACCTTGAAGGCCGCTTAACTGACGAGCAGATGGCGAATTTCCGTCGAGAACTTCAACAGGGGGGAGGATTAAGCTCTTATCCTCATCCGAGACGTATGCCTGACTTTTGGCAGGGACCGACCGCATCGATGGGGCTTTCTACGCCTTCGGCAATCTACCAAGCAAGATTTATGAAGTATCTAGAAAATCGTGGTTTGAAAGAACCAAACGGCGGAAAGATTTGGTGCTTCATTGGTGATGGTGAGTCGGATGAGCCCGAAGTTTTAGGGACAATCAACATGGCCAGCCGAGATAACTTAGATAACTTGGTGATGGTGATCAATTGTAATCTGCAGCGCTTGGATGGCCCTGTGCGGGGCAATGGCAAAATTATTCAGGAGCTCGAACGAAGCTATCGTGGTGCTGGTTGGAATGTTATCAAAGTGATCTGGGGCAGTGAATGGGATGAACTGTTCTTACGAGACCGTGATGGCATTTTACAAGATCGAATGGATCAAGCTGTGGATGGCGATTACCAATATTACACCGTTTCCGATGGCCAGAGTGTGCGCGACCACTGGACGCAAAATGATCCTCGTTTAGAGGAGTTGATGAAGACGCTGAGCGACGAGCAGATCCGCTGTATAAAACGTGGCGGCCAAGATAGACAGAAGATCTTTAGTGCGTTTGATAAAGCCATGGAAAATACAGGTAAGCCAACGGTTATTCTAATGAAAACCGTTAAAGGTGATGGCATGGGGCCGAGTGCTGAAGGGCAAAATACAAGTCATCAGAAAAAGCAGCTAACGGCCGAAGAGCGAATTGAGATTGGTCGTCGTTTTGAAATTCCATTGAGTGATGAAGAGCTGGCTGCGGCAAGCTTATATAAGCCAGACCCAGATAGCCCTGAAATTCAGTACCTTCACAAACAGAGACAAATGTTAGGTGGTTATCTACCTTCCAGAAATGCGAACTTCGAAAAACTAACGCTTCCTCCTTTAGCTCTGTTTAAAGAGGCAGTATCTGGTACGAAACGTGAGCAATCCACAACCATGGCTTTTGTTCGTATGTTGTCTCATCTATTAAAAGATCCAGAGATAGGTAAATACATTGTGCCAATCGTGCCGGATGAAGCGCGAACCTTTGGTATGGAGTCCCTGTTTAAACAGTTTGGTATCTATTCTTCTGAAGGTCAGAAATATAATCCAGTGGATTCAAGTAGTTTGCTTCCATATAAAGAAGCTAAAGATGGTCAGCTGTTACAAGAGGGGATTTGTGAGACCGGTGCGATGGCGTCTTTCTTAGCGGCAGGAACCTCCTATGCAAACTACGGAGTGCCAACCATCCCGTTTTATATCTTTTATTCGATCTTCGGTTTTCAGCGTGTTGGGGACATGATTTGGGCTTGTGCAGATAGTATGGCGAAAGGCTTCCTTTTAGGAGGTACCGCAGGCAGGACAACGCTAAATGGTGAAGGTCTTCAGCATCAAGATGGTCACTCCCAAGCTATCGCGGCAACAGTACCTAATATGCACAGCTACGATCCTGCTTTTGCCTACGAGTTAGCGGTGATAATCAAAGATGGTATCGAGCGGATGTATATCAATAATGAAAATATTTTTTATTACATCACTTTATACAACGAAAACTACTTAATGCCAGCTATGCCTGAGGGGTGTGAAAAGGAGATTCTAAAAGGGATGTATCGCTACGTTAAGAATGAAAATCCTGGGCATAAAGTGCATCTGTTTGGTAGTGGAAGTTTAATGCAGGAGGTTTTAAAAGCCGCTGAGATCTTAGAAGAGTTTGGTTGTAGTACAGATATTTGGAGTGTGACCAGCTATAACCAATTGGTCAGAGATGCATTGGCTGTTGAGCGTGAGAATCTACTGAATCCCGATGCTAATGCTGAGAGCTATCTTCAAATTGCTCTGAAACACGAACAGGGTGTTTTTGTAACCGTCAGTGACTTTGTTAAATCTTTACCTAATGGCATTGCTCGATGGTTCCCGGAAGATCCCGTTGTATTAGGCACGGATGGTTTCGGATTAAGTGAAAGTCGTCCAACCCTCAGAGATCATTTCGAAGTCGATGCTCGTTTTATCGCTTGGGCAGCCTTATCTCGCCTTTATAGCAAGGGGGCGCTTAGCCGTGAAACGCTAAATAGCGCAAGAGATAAGCTCAAAATTCCTTATGAAAAAGCAGATCCTGCTTGTTTTTAATTTTCTAAGAAATAAAACGTCTTGCAGTTGTCGAGACTAAAAAGCGGTAATAAAGATGGGTTCAGAAGTTGTATCTATGCCAGATATTGATGGATCTGGCGAAGTAGTTGAGTTGTGCGCGGATTTAGGTGCAGAGATCAAAATTGGTCAATCACTGCTAGTGATTGAATCAGATAAAGCGTCTATGGAAGTGCCCTCTACTGTTGAGGGTGTATTGGAGGAATGGCTCGTTGAAGTGGGTTCGACGGTTGAAAGTGGAACTTTGCTTTCAGCTGTAGTGAAAGAAGGTGTTACTGATAAAAGTGATTATCAAGAAATTGCGGGAGTAGAAAAAGAAAAGGTTTTTCCAGAGAAAGCGCAGCCTGATGTAAGTAATAAAAAGGCTACAAAAATTAGCGGTGATACGACAAAGGCAGTGTACAGCGACCAAAGCACATCACGTACAACGTCCAGTCAGGTTTATTCAGGACCTGCAGCACGTAAACTGTCCAGAGAGCTCGGTGTAAATCTAGAGGATGTTTCGGGAACAGGTCCGCGAGGGCGAATTTTAAAAGAAGACATTAAGGCATTCATTAAACGAGAACGGGTTCATAAAACTGCGATGCCTCAATCTTCAGGAATTCCTCAGATACCTGAGCAGGAATTTAGCCGCTTTGGTGAAATTAATGCTAAGGATATGTCGAATATTGCTCGAGCAACTGCAGAACATATGACGCGGTGTTGGTTGAATATTCCCCATGCTACCTTATTTGATGAAGCGGATATCACAGAGTTAGAGTCTTTTAGAAAAGGACTGAAGCCTGAATCTCTACACTTAGAAAAGGCGCCAACAGTGCTGCCATTTATAGTTAAGGTTATTGCTCAAGCCTTACGTAAGTACCCATTGTTTAACAGTTCGTTAAGCGATGATGGCAAGCAGGTAACCTACAAAGATTATGTAAATATTGGCGTTGCTGTAGACACACCTGCAGGATTGGTTGTGCCGGTCATAAAAGCGGCAGATGTCAAAAGTATTTCTGAGTTGTCTATTGAGATAAATGACTTGGCAAGTAAAGCGCGTGAAAGGCAATTGAAGCCGGTGGATATGCAGGGTGGTTGTTTTACTATATCGAGTTTGGGACCTACGGGCGGCACCGGATTTACACCGATTGTTAATGCTCCAGAAGTCGCGATTTTGGGTGTTGCTAAAGCAAGTATAAAACCCGTTTGGGACGGACGTGATTTTCAACCAAGAAAACAGTTACCGCTAAGCTTGTCATTTGATCATCGGGTGATTAATGGCGGTGATGCAGGACGTTTTATGGCCTATATTAATACCGCCTTAACCGATATTAGACAGTTATTGCTTTAATAAAGTGAATTAATCTGAGAGTTTTTATAGATGTAGAACCCGGAAAAACCTAACTTTCTAAGGGCGTTTTAGGAGTTAGGTTTTTTGTCATTGGGTGACTGACTCTGTTGTTCAGTGAGCTTGTTTAACGCGTTCAGAGTTTGATCTAGCTGGTTTTCAATCTTTTCCAGTTTTCTTTCTAAGCCTTCTATACGCTCAATATTGCGTTCTTCCTTCTGGGTCAATTCTCTTTCATCTTGTTCAATAAAGAATACGGAGAAACTAGCGGTTAACATGGAGAACATCGCTAACCCCATCAAGATTAGTAGCGAACCAAATATTCTGCCTTCAGTTGTCGCGGGTACAAGATCACCATAACCTACTGTGGTAACAGTTACCCACGCCCACCATAGACCATCCATTGGTGTTTCAAAGGCAGGATCGATACCTGAAATTAGCAGTCCGGAAATCACCAAGATGATAAAGCAGATAAAGAGTGTGATGCCTAAGTTATGCCGAGATAAGAGATCACGGGTATCTTTGGAAACTCGTAGGAATATACCGATGGTGAGCGCAAGTCTTAGGGTTCGGATTATCCCAGCATAAAATGTATCGACCCCCCAAAGAACTGGCAGACCACCAAGTACGATGAGTGGGCTCATCCAATTGTGTTTGATATATTTAATGCGATCATCAACAAGCCAGAGCATTACGAAGAGTTCTGACATAAACAGTAGCCAGATTAGCCAGTCAGACGCGAAAGACGTGTAAGCATTTGAGACGCCTTTAGATTGTAGATACCAGTCTATAAGAATCCATATGGCTGCTAATACCATTGGCCCTTCAAAGCGGCGTCCCCAGAGTTTGGCACGTTCGTTTTCTTCAGAGGCGACCCCGCCTAGTCCAACCATACGCATTAGAGCCGTATGTCGAGTGTATTCCATTTATCGCTCCATTCTACTGGGTCTGCATTTGTTAGTGGCTGTAGTCCAAACGCTGTTGTCCGTCTGTCAGATCCAAGCGTTGGCGAAGCTGTCGGGCCCTCACTTTGGAAATGGCATCTAATATGAGGTCTCCTTGCCAATATTCATCCTGCTGGCCATATAGATGTTGCTGTAGATCCATCACTAACAAATTTATTGTTTGGTTATTGGCGTATTCACATACAGATTCTAGAGACTGTATGTCAGGTGCAGCCCAAAAGCTTTGAGCCCACTCAACTAAACGTAATTGTGCGACATTAGGGTTGTTTTGATTGCAGGCGATAGAGAATGCCTGAAAGGTATTCTTTTCGGTTATCTCAAACGCAACTCGTTTTTGTTTCTCTTCGAAGAAAGACTCATCAGGTTCTTCTGCAGATTGCTTTTTGATATTGCGTAGATGGTTAAACGTATAGATAAAGGCCAAAGTTGCCGCAACACTGATTCCCGTTAAAATCCAAATTAACACTGTGTTCGAACCTGAGGACTCTTCTTTATCTGATTGAGGGCTGTTGGTTGGAATAACTGCAGGTATAACTTCAATTTTTCTCTGACTGATAGAGGCTGTCTGCCCTTTGTTGGCAGCGGTATTCCACCAAGGAAGGTCGATAGATGGCAGGATGATCTCTTTAGTATTCCGAGGCGCAATTTCTAACTCTTCTACTCGTTGACTTATTACACCCTGTTCCGTCATACGTTCTTCTAAAATGACATTAAGCAGCGTAACTGTTGCATTAGAGTGCTGTAGTGATGCTATGGAAGGTAGAGACGAAGAAGGGAGACCTTCAGCTTCTAATTTTATGATTCGGGTAAGCTTGCCTGTTTGAGTTACCTGATTTAATTCATCTAAGTTGTCTTCAATATAAATCGATGTTGCCGGAAGCCATAACTTGTGTGTGTTTTGATTGGCGGGTGGTAGCACTGAAAGTAGAAGCGGCTCACTATTGAGTTCTATGACCGTGTTGTTGGAGAGAGTGGTTGAGAAAAACACGGGGCTGATTTCCACTTCGCCTTCTTGAAGTGGAAACAGAGTGTAGCTTGTTTCGGTAACATTATAGTTTTGGCCACGTACGACACTGGTATATTGCTTTTGCTCTTCCAGTGGCTTGATGATCGCATCAGGGGATTCTGGTGCGGTTAAATTTGTATCTAAGGGGAGCGGAGCAAGATGGAAAATCTTCGCGCGTAAAATTGCTTGTCCATTTACATAGAGCTCATCTTTATCAAGGCTAGATTCTAGAAAGATTGCTCGACCCGAACCTTCAGCGAGTTCCGGATTATCATTGGCTGGGAGTACAGAAATAGGAAGTTCTTGACTAGCTTGCTGCCCAACAAAGATTGCAGGAATGACTTGTTCCCCATCTTTTCTCGGTTTTAGTTGTAGTACCCAGCGAGTTCTGGTCGTTACAGAGCCTGTGGTATGGCTCGAAACAGTAACTTTACGTGTTCCAACAATATTAAAGTCTTTTTGTAATTGCCTTAGGTTTGGTCGAGCGACATCTTGCTGGTCAGTTTCTAAGATCAGCGTAATCTTTTGACCTAAATAGAGGGTGCTTGTATCTAAGGAAGAAGAGACCTTTGCTTGAGCTTGAAAAGCAATGAAAGCCAGAAGAAAGAAAAAGTGAGAATAAATTAATCGCAATGTAATCCTCGCACCAACATCGCTGGCTAAGACTCACCGATAGTTAGGTCTGTGAGCAAGAAGCTGTATTTTTTGTTTTATTATGAGTAATCCTGAAGGGTGAATCAACGTATTCCTGTTTAATAATCGTTTGATTAATTTAGCTTAGGTGAGTTTCGTTTCTCTCTGGTTTTTCATGCCTTAAGCCGTTAAAAATTTGTTTGTATCACTTGTCGTTGTACTTAAACGGTTGTTGGCTACATTTTGTCTATACTTTTGATTATTTGAGAAAAATTGAGGGTGCAGATGGAATATCTAGGGCAGGACGAAAAAGCGAATCTGTTAACAACGCTTTGCCAAGAGTTACAAAATCGATTACCGAAAGAAAGATCTGAAGCCTTGATTGAGTTTGCAACTCTATACTATTCATCTGCTTCGCTTGCTGATCTTCTAGAGTGGAAATTAGAAGATCTATATGGCTCAACGTTGGCCTGTTGGCAGTTTCTCCAAGAGCGTAAAGAGGGACAGGTTAAGGTCAGGGTGTTTAATCCTGATTACGAACTGCATGGTTGGCAATCAACCCATACTGTGATTGAAGTATTGCAGAAGGATATCCCTTTTCTCGTTGACTCTCTTCGAATGGAACTCAATCGACGTAACTTAACTATCCACGCTATACATAATGCGGTAGTGACCCTGAAAAGGGATGATAAAGGGGGATTAACGTCTTTACTCAAAAAGGATAGCAGAGCGAAAAACTCTCAAAGGGAATCCTTAGTTTCGATTGAGGTTGATCGACATTCGGATACTGCAGATCTTAAAGACCTAGAGCAATCACTAAGGAATGTCCTTGAAGACGTAACCATGGTGGTAGAAGACTTTGAGCCTATGGTTGAGCGATGCAATGCTCAAGCAGAAGTCTTCTCAAAAGCGGTTAAAGGCTTTGACGCTGAGGTTACCTCGGAGGTGCATGATTTTATTAAATGGTTGAAGGATCACTTTACTTTCTTAGGTTACGATGAATACCAGTTGGTGGATAAGAAGGGAAAGAAAACCCTCGAAGCTGTACCGGGCAGTCAGCTTGGACTTCTAAAATTTTGTGATGAGCATTGCCGATCTGCCTTAGTTAACGAGAATGATCGCGATGCGGAAGGCTTTGTCCTGATCCCCGATATTTTATCCTTCACTAAGTCTAATAGGGCCTCCAGTGTCCATCGTCCGACTTACCCCGATTACATCAGTATAAAAAAATACAATAAGAAGGGTGACGTTGTAGGTGAATGTCGTTTCTTAGGCTTGTATACCTCCAGTGTTTATATTCAGAGCTCGCGCCAGATTCCTATTGTGCGCCGTAAGGTGGATGCGATTATGGAAAAATCTGGCTTGCATCGCCATGGGCATGATTGGAAAGAGCTGCTACAGATCTTAGAAATTCACCCTCGAGATGATCTATTTCAAGTATCCGTAGATGATCTTTATAGGACCGTTATTGGCGTCCTCCAAATTCATGAAAGACGGCAGATACGTTTGTTTGTTCGTCGAGACTATTTTGGCCAGTTTTATTCCTGTCTGGTCTATTCACCAAGGGATATTTATAGCACTGACTTTAGGCACAAAATTCAGTCGTTATTGATGGAACAGTTGAACTGCACCCATGCAGATTTTACGACCTATTTTTCTGAATCCATTCTGACGCGTACGCAGTTTATTCTTCGTGGGGACAACATCGTAGAGGATTTTGATTCCGATAAATTAGAGCGGGTGGTGAGATTAGCCGCCCGTAGTTGGTGTGATGATCTTCGAGATGTCTTGGTTGAAACACTTGGTGAGGAATCAGGTATTCGAGTTTACAACCAGTTTGGTAGTGGTTTTCCAGCGAGTTACAGCGCGGACTTTTCCGCTAGAACAGCGGTAGTCGATCTACAACATATAGAAAAACTATCCGATCAAGCGCCATTGCAGCTTAGTTTTTATCAAGCATTGGAGCAGGAACAGAATTGTCTTAACTTTAAATTGTTCAGTTTAGGCGCATCCTTGCCTTTATCGGATGTTATCCCAGTACTCGAAAACTTAGGGTTAAGGGTAATAGATGAACACCCTTATAAAATAGAAAGCAAACGAGCTTTGGTGTGGATTCACGATTTTAATCTGCATTACACGGGAGCTGGCTCAGTATCACTTTCAACACTCAAAGAAGTGTTTGAAGAGGCCTTCCTTAAAATCTGGCAAAGTGATGCGGCGAATGATGAGTTTAACCGCCTCGTGTTAGCAGGCAATGTTGGTTGGCGAGAGGTGGCCATGCTTCGAGCTTATGCCGCTTATATGAAGCAGATTAGTTTTCCGATTAGCCCTGAAGCAATAAGCACGACGCTAAACGCTTATGTCGATATAGCGGCTAAGATTGTTCAGTTCTTTAAAGCGCGATTTGAACCCGGTAATTCCGCGGAACAAGAGGCGATAGAGTCGACCATTATTGATGCTTTAGAAGATGTGGGTAGCTTGAATGATGACCGAGTGATTCGACAGTATTTATTACTAATCAAGGCAACGTTGCGAACAAATTTCTATCAAAAAGATAGGCAAAATCTTAAAAGCTATTTCTCTTTTAAATTGTCCCCTGATGAAATCCCAGATATGCCATTACCGCGGCCCAAATATGAGATTTTCGTCTACTCGCCTAAGGTTGAGGGTGTTCATCTTCGTGGTGGTAAGGTGGCTCGCGGTGGACTGCGTTGGTCTGATCGAATGGAAGATTACCGCACAGAAGTCTTAGGGCTTGTTAAAGCTCAGCAGGTTAAGAATGCGGTAATTGTGCCTGTTGGGGCAAAAGGTGGATTTGTCGCTAAATCATTACATGACGGTATGAGTCGCGAAGAGTGGTTTGAAGAAGGTGTAAATTGCTATAAAACCTTCATCAGTGGGCTATTGGATATCACAGATAACCTAATTGAAGGTGAGGTCTGCCCACCAGCGGATGTGGTTCGTCACGATGAAGACGATACCTATTTGGTGGTGGCGGCAGATAAAGGTACGGCGACTTTCTCTGACATTGCAAACGAATTGGCACAATCCTATGGATTTTGGTTGGGTGATGCCTTTGCTTCTGGTGGTAGTCAGGGCTATGACCATAAGAAGATGGGGATTACCGCGAGAGGTGCATGGGTATCTGTTGAGCGGCATTTCCGAGAGATGGGTGTGAATACCGATAAGGATGATTTTACGGTCATTGGTATAGGGGATATGTCAGGTGACGTATTTGGCAATGGTATGCTGCTCTCTAAGCATATCCGTCTAGTCGCTGCCTTTAACCATTTGCATATCTTTATCGATCCAAATCCTGATGCTGCAAAAAGTTGGAAAGAGCGAGATCGTTTATTCAAACTGCCTCGTTCTGCATGGACTGATTATGATAAGAAATTGATCTCTGAAGGGGGCGGTGTATTTGACCGTTCTGCTAAATCGATCACCTTATCCGCTCAGATACAGGCACTTATCGGGGAGAAACTAGAGACTGTCACCCCGAATGATCTCCTTAATAAATTGCTAAAAGCGCCTGTCGATTTAATTTGGAATGGTGGCATCGGTACTTATGTTAAGGCGAGCACAGAAAGTGATGCTGATGTAGGTGATAAAGCCAATGATGCCCTACGTATAGACGGCCAAGAGCTAGCCTGTAAAGTGGTTGGTGAGGGCGGTAATTTGGGTATGAGCCAGCTAGCCCGAATGGAATATTCTTTGGCTGGTGGTCGGATGAATACTGACTTTATTGATAACGCTGCAGGTGTAGACTGCTCAGACCATGAAGTAAATATCAAAATCCTTCTGAACCAGGTAGTTGCCAATGGCGACATGACAGAGAAACAACGTAATTCCCTGCTCGAGGAGATGACCGATGAGGTTGCTTCATTAGTATTGAAAAATAACTATCGACAGGTGCAAGCGATCTCTATGGCAGAGTCTCGCTCATTTGAGGGGATGGCTGAGTATCAGCGTTACATTACCAATATGGAATCTGCAGGGAAATTGGATAGAGCGCTAGAATTCTTACCTGCTGATGATGTGTTAAATGAAAGACGAGCGTTGAAAAAAGGTTTAAGTCGTCCAGAGCTCTCAGTACTTATTTCCTATAGCAAAGCAGAGCTGAAAGAATTACTAAGTCTTTCATTCATACCAGATGATGAGTACCTTTCTCAGGAACTGTTTACTGCCTTCCCAGAGAAATTGGTGTCAGAGTTTAGTGGGCAGCTAAAAGTGCATCGTTTGAGTCGAGAAATTATCAGCACTCAAATCGCAAACCACATGGTTAACATGATGGGTATTAACTTTGTTGATCGTTTACGTATATCAACAGGGGCTGATGAAGCTGCTATAGCTAGGGCTTATGTGCTGGCTCGTGATGTGTTTGGGGTTGAGAATTTATGGCAGCAAATAGAAAAACTCGATCATAAAGTTAGCAGTGATATTCAATTAGAGATGATGCATGAATTACAACATTTAATGCGTCGAGCAACGCGATGGTTTGTAAGGAATCGCCGGGCAGAAGTGGACTGTGAAAAAGAGGTAGATAGCTTTAGAGCTCAGTTAGGCAAAATTGTACCTAAGCAGGAAAAATTGCTTACAGGAGAACCTTTAACGCGTTGGGAAAGTGCACTTAGTCGTTATCACGAAGCGGGAGTTCCTAGTAAATTGGCTAAATTTGTATCTGGTGCACGTTGTTTGTATGCCTCATTAGGTGTGATCGAGGTTGCAGATGAAGCGGATGTTCCGCCAGATCAAGTGGCTCAAGTGTACTTTGGACTAGGGCAGCGGTTGGAGCTTGATTGGTTGTCTAGAAAGCTCAGCAAATTGAGTGTCGATAACTATTGGCAGGCGTTGGCGCGAGAAGCGTTTAGGGATGATTTGGATTGGCAGCAGCGTGCCTTGGTGGCGACAGCTATTAAAGGGCGTGTCAAAGGGTCTACAGTAGAACAGGTGATCGATAAGTGGTGTACTGAAAATGAATGGCTACTTGATCGTTGGCAAAATGTTCTCAATGAAGTTAAAAGTGCTAAAAAACAAGAGTATGCAATGTATACTGTCGCGTTAAGAGAGTTGTTTGATTTGGCGAAAACAAGCCAGTTTAATACCTGAACGTGTATATGAGGGTCATTCCTCTAAATAGTATTGTATGAAAGCAATTTTGGTTGATATTCGGATTAGTTCTGAAAAATTTTTAATGTTGTATCAAGGGGTCGCGGAAACTGTTTATACCCGATCCCTTGATGGTCGTAGCGTACAGTTCCCCGCTAGAATCTTAAAACCATTTTTACTACGTGATGGTATTAATGGTCGATTTAAAATCTTGTTTGATGACCAAGGTAAATATCAAGGGATAGAGAAACTGAGTTAGTGTAATAAATGCATCAATTTGGTGATTCTTTATAACTTTTGGGAGTTAACATTGCCACTCTTAGTGCTCAATGCTGTTATTCCATGCTCGCCTCGCCTATAATCGGGCCAAAATTTTTACTAGGACCTGATTATGTTGTATTCACTGACTCGATCTTTGATGTTTCAGCTTGATCCCGAACTTTCTCACAACGTAGCGCTTCATTCGATGAATCTTGCGTCTTCTTTGGGAGTAAATAAGCTTCTGGGCGCTGAAGTACTATCTGATCCTGTTCAGGTGATGGGCATTGATTTTCCAAACCGCGTAGGTTTAGCAGCAGGTCTAGATAAAAACGGCATTGCGGTAGATGGTATGGCTGCAATGGGCTTCGGCTTTGTTGAAGTGGGTACTGTTACTCCACGTCCACAAGATGGTAATCCTAAGCCACGTATTTTCCGTTTGCCAGAACAGCAAGCGATCATCAACCGTATGGGTTTTAACAACGGTGGTGTAGATAAGCTGCTCTCTAATCTGGATAAGAGCGTTTATAAAGGCGTTCTGGGCATCAATATTGGTAAAAACAAAGATACTCCAAACGAAAAAGCGAATGACGATTACCTATATTGTCTTCGTAAGGTATACGGACGCGCGTCTTACATTACTGTTAACGTATCTTCTCCAAACACACCAGGCCTTCGTACTCTTCAGTACGGCGAGTCGTTAAACAGCTTATTGGACGCTCTGAAATCAGAACAAGCTAAGTTAGCTAAGTTCCATGACCGCTATGTTCCAATTGCGGTAAAAATTGCACCGGATATGACTGATGAAGAACTTGCACTTGTTGCTGCTTCTCTAAAGTCTTATGAAATGGATGGTGTGATTGCGACCAATACAACCCTATCTCGTGACGGTGTTGAAGGGCTAGAGTTTGCCGATGAAGCAGGTGGCCTATCAGGCGCTCCAGTACGTAATAAATCAACTAAAGTGATTAGAACTCTAGCGCAAGAGCTTGACGGTGCGTTACCAATTATTGGTGTAGGCGGAATCACTGAAGGTTTTGATGCGGCAGAAAAGATCGAAGCCGGTGCAAGTTTGGTACAAATTTATTCTGGGTTTATCTACCGTGGACCTTCATTGGTTGCGGATTCAGTGAAGGCAATTAAGCAGCTTTCAGAATAAGAACAGGTAATAAAAAGGCTCCCCTTGGGGAGCCTGAAAATTCTGTTTAGTGTAGAGCTGGATCGGATTGAATTGCTGATACTCCTTCCATGCCGCTCCAGTGAGCTTCGCGTCCTTGGCGCCATCCGCTCATCCAATGGCTTCTGAGATCTGATGTATTGACGGGACAGTTATCCCGGGACTTACCGCTTAATCCTGCTTGAAAACCTCGATTAAAAAGTGTGCTGGTACGATCACGCTTTTGTCTCTTCATACAATTGAGCCTCTCTTCGTGTTTTAGTTTTTTGAGAGCAGCGGTTCCTTGAGACATGGTATCCGCTTAAAATCTGTCTGCGAGTTTTAAATTTTGCAGCCAGACTTCTATAAATATCGGAAAATAGATCATAGTGCGATTGAATATGACTATCATGATATTAATGCTTAATAAAAATAGTTAGTGTGTGGGTGCAAAAAAACGATTGCATTCATAAAGTTAGTCAAAAAATTGGTTTTTGAACAGCAGAGTGAATTTTTTTCATGCCTGTTGTTAATTAAGTGAAATATTTGCTGAGTAAAGATACGTATGAAACTGTTTCTGACATGCCCTAAGGGTCTTGAGTTACTTCTTGAAGAGGAGTTGCAGCAACTGGGTGTTACCGAAACCAAGCAAACAGTGGCAGGGGTTCAATGCCAAGGTGAGCTGGAAGATGCTTACCGTATCTGTTTATGGTCTCGTTTAGCTAACAGAGTTCTTATGCCTCTTTATGAAGGTGAAGCAGAAACAGCTGATGATCTTTACAAGGCTGTTCAGCAAATTGACTGGCTGGATCATATGCGTAGCGAAGGTACGTTTTTGATTGATTTTAGTGGTCAAACTCGTGGTATCAACAATACCCATTTTGGTGCATTAAAAGTTAAGGATGCAATTGTCGATCAAATTCGCGATAAAACTGGTGCTCGCCCGAGTATCGACAAAGTTGCACCTGATCTACGTATTAATGTGCGTATGCACCGCGGAAAAATTACCGTTGCTTTAGATATGTCGGGTGATAGTTTGCACCGACGTGCTTATCGTCTAAAAGCAGGTGAAGCGCCAATGAAGGAAAACTTGGCGGCTGCTATTTTGATTCGAAGTGGTTGGCCGAAGCGTTCTTCTGAATTTGGTTTGGTTTTTGATCCGATGTGTGGCTCAGGCACGTTGCTAATTGAGGCAGCGTTGATGGCGGCGGATATTGCGCCGGGTTTGCAGCGTAAGCGTTTCGGATTCTCCCGTTGGACAGGTCATAAGCGTGATATCTGGGAAGATCTTGTTGCTGAGGCTCAGGCACGCAAAGTAAAAGGTTTACTTTCCTTAGAAGCGAGCCTTATTGGTAGCGATCAAGATAGCAAGGTTTTGCGCGCAGCTCGTCAGAATGCAGAAAGGGCAGGTGTGGCGGACTTTATTGAATTTACAACGTGCCGCCTAGAAGATTTGGATCGCAATACCCTGCCGGAAGGTAAAGGTTTGCTGATTACCAACCCGCCTTATGGTGAGCGTTTAGGTGAAACTCAGCAATTAATGTTCTTGTATCGCCACCTTGGCGATAAGCTGAAAGAGCAGTTTGCTGGTTGGACAGCGTCTATTTTTACTTCTAACCCAGATCTTTGTAAGGTCACAGGTCTGCGAGCAGATAAGCAATATAAGCTGTTCAACGGTGCGCTTGAAAGTCGTCTGTTTATCTATCCTGTATCTGAGCAGAGATCGGAGAAGCAAGTAGGTCAAGAGGGTGAGCCAGCTCCTTTGAGTGAAGGGGCGCAGATGTTTGCTAATCGTTTAAAGAAAAACCGTAAACAGCTGGCTAAGTGGGTTAAACGCGACAATATAGAGAGCTACCGTCTCTACGATGCGGATATCCCTGAGTACTCTGTTGCAGTGGATATCTACAAAGACGAAGTGCATGTCCAAGAATATGCCGCACCTAAGAAGATTGATCCGGTAAAAACATTTGCTCGTCTACAGGATGTGATGAATGCATTACCGGTTACCTTAGAGATATCTCCGGAAAAGGTGATTTTAAAACAGCGTAAGAAACAGCAGGGCGTTAATCAGTATGAAAAGCACTCTGAAACTCACCGCTTTAAAGAGATTAACGAGCACGGTTGCAGATTATTGGTCAACTTGCACGACTATCTTGATACCGGTTTGTTTTTGGATCACCGAGCAATTCGTTATCAGATTCAGAAAGAAGCGGCTGGTAAGGATTTCTTAAACCTGTTCTGTTACACAGGCACTGCTTCGGTGCATGCAGCTAAAGGTGGTGCTAAATCTACAACCAGTGTTGATATGTCTGCTACCTATCTTAACTGGGCTAAGCGTAATTTAGATTTAAATGGCCTAGATACAAAAGAAAATCAGCAAGTACAGGCGGACTGCTTAAAGTGGTTGCGGATGCAAAGAGGGCCGGCATACGATCTAATTTTTATGGACCCCCCAACGTTTTCTAACTCTAAGCGGATGGCGGGAGTACTTGATGTTCAACGTGACCACGTAGACCTTATAGAAGGTGCTATGCGCTGTTTGCGTGCAGAAGGTACCTTGTACTTCTCCAATAACTACCGTCGCTTTAAGTTGGATTACGACGCGTTGTCAGAATTCGAGATCGAGGAGATTACACAATCTACTCTTGATCCGGATTTTAAGCGTAATTCTAAAATTCATTGTTGTTTCCGTATTCGTCATAAGTGATTGTGCTCGCAAATTGTGCGCTTTAATAAATTTGGCACATATAGTGCTTGCTATTAAGGCATAAAAAATTTGTTACTAGCACTATTTTGGTGAATTGCAGTTTAAGGCGCTATGTTTCGGGGCTTTTAAGCCTAGTTGGCATAGTGGCAGCAATATCACAGAATAATATGCACTATAATAGTGCACCAAAATGAAGCGCTGCTTTAGGTGGTGGTTCAAATATGGTGCACAAAAAGAAACGGGAGACACCTAGTGGAAAACGTCAATAGCGCAGTTGAGACGCTTATTCAGAGTTCTAATACTCTATTCATTCTGATGGGGGCGATCATGGTCTTTGCCATGCATGCCGGCTTTGCTTTTCTTGAAGTTGGTACGGTTCGCCACAAAAACCAAGTGAATGCGTTGGTTAAAATTTTGACCGATTTTGGTTTTTCTGCCATGGCTTACTTCTTTGTAGGTTACTGGGTTGCTTACGGCGTCACTTTCTTCTCTCCTGCTGCTGAATTGGCTGCAAATAACGGTTATGACCTAGTTAAGTTCTTCTTCTTAATGACGTTTGCGGCTGCAATTCCTGCTATCGTATCGGGTGGTATTGCAGAGCGTGCTAAGTTCTGGCCGTTCCTGATTGCCTCATCTCTTATTGTGGCGTTTGTATATCCGTTTTTCGAGGGCATTATCTGGAATGGTAACTTTGGTTTCCAGGATTGGTTAGAAGCTAATTTTGGTGCTGCATTCCATGACTTTGCAGGATCTGTTGTAGTACACGGTGTCGGTGGCTGGTTGGCGCTAGTTGCTGTGATCATGCTGGGTATTCGAAATGGTCGCTATAAAGGTGGTCGTCTTGTTGCTTTCCCGCCATCTAATATTCCTTTCTTGGCATTAGGTGCTTGGATTCTGTGTATTGGTTGGTTCGGCTTTAACGTAATGTCCGCTCAAACAATGGATGGTATCTCTGGTCTAGTAGCTGTTAATACGCTAATGGCGATGGTTGGCGGTATTATTACTGCGCTGATTTTTGGTAAAAATGACCCTGGCTTTATCCATAACGGTCCTTTGGCTGGTTTGGTTGCTGTATGTGCTGGTTCTGACGTAATGCACCCTATGGGTTCTCTAGTTGTAGGTGCTGTTGCCGGTGCAATTTTTGTCTTCTTATTCACTATTCAGCAGAACAAATGGAAGATCGATGATGTGTTGGGTGTATGGCCGCTACATGGTGTTTGTGGTGTTTGGGGTGCTATTGCTTGCGGTATTTTCGGTACTGAAGCGCTTGGCGGTCTAGGTGGCGTTAGCCTTATGTCGCAAATAATCGGTTCGCTAGCGGGTATTGCTGTGGCAGTTATTGGCGGTGTAATTGTTTACGGTGGTGTGCGTGCAGTTTCTGGTCTGCGTTTGACTCAAGAGGAAGAGTATAACGGTGCTGACCTATCTATCCATAAGATTGAATCTACTAGCGATAACTAATCTGTCGCTTTAGATCTATTGAACAAGCCGGGCATTGCCCGGCTTTTTTGTTGGTAGTGATTAGTTAAATATCGCTTGTCTGAATTTTTGTAGCTTAGAAAAAATAAAATCAGAACGTTCTTTTTTCCCTTTCTCTGTGTAGTACTGCATATCTATTACTCCTGATTCAGTTCTTTTTAGCATTCGTGCTTGCTGACTTAAGCCGTCATAGCCCCAGTCCGTTGTTGGTACTTCATCTAAAACTACATAGCTAGTTGGTGTTAGAGGGCCAATTTCGCTATCCAATAGTTGGTTGAAAGCGTGAAGTGCATCGGACTTTTCTTGTTCAGTATTGGTACCTTTGCTGATTTTGGCATTCACATAGGCGGATACCGAATTAGTGGCTAATTTATTGCCGATAAACCAATGCTCTTTATCTATTTTTGTAATACTTACTGCGGTTAATTCTGCTTTCTTATGAAGAATTTTAGCCATGATATTTGTTGTACCTTCGACTAGGTTTTTGGTCTGTAATTGGGTCAAGTCGCTGGATACCTGTATTGATATGTAAGGCATAACGCTCTCCTTGTCTGTTTAAATCCAGCTTACGTGCTCATTCATATTATTAATAACGATTAATATTGTTTATATTGATCAGTAAATGCGATTAAAGGGAGGTAGGCATGGCGCAGCCTAATATAAGCACTGAATTGTTAAGAACTTTCCTTGCTGTGGTTGAGAGAGATGGTTTTATTCGGGCGGCAGAGTCCCTACACAAGACGCAATCCACGGTAAGTCAGCAGATTAAAAAACTAGAACTGGAATTGGGGGCTGTTCTGTTTCGTCCTAACGGCCGTAAACGTCTGCTGACGCATGAAGGGGAGATGTTGGTTGGTTACGCAAGGAAAATGCTGGCGCTGCAGGACGATGCAATAGCGAGCTTGGCGAGTAGTGGTGAGCTAGGGGAGATAAAGGTAGGTGTTTCTCAAGGTGTTGCGGAAACTGTATTGCCAGAGCTCTTGGCTGGGTTTTCTCGGAAGAATCCAGCGGTAAGGCTGTTTGTGGAAACAGGTTATAGCGATGAGTTGGAGCTAGGGTACGAGCGGGGTGATTACGACCTTATTATTACATTGTCGTTGAATGGTTCTGGAAAGGGGGAGGTTTTAGGGGGTGAGCCATTGGCGTGGATAGGCCCTGAGGGCTTCTCTTGGTCGTTAGGGAGGGAGTTGCCTATGGCGTCGTATTCCAAGGCTTGTCAGTTTAGGCGGGTTTCTATTGAATCTCTCGATCAATCAGGCATTCCATGGCGTCTGGTTTATACCTCGTCAAGCTATCAAGGGCTTATGGCGGCAGTTAAGTGTGGTTTGGGTGTTACTGTGAGGCCGAGGAGTGCGATTCTGCCAGGAGTTGAGTTGATAGAAGAGCGTCTTGGTTTGCCTGAGTTGCCAATGATTTATACATCGTTGCGTTATAGGCGAGATATCAATGTTGCGAATGAGTTAGCGGAAACGTTTAGATTAGCGTCGCTTGGGGTTCGGTAAATTGAATTATATAGATAATAAAAAAGCCGCATAAAGCGGCTTTTTTGTGGTTGGTTCGTCTTATTTCTCAGGGTATGAACGCTGAGTTGGGCCAGTGTAAAGCTGGCGTGGACGACCAATTTTGTTAGGGCTGCTGTGGAACTCGTTCCAGTGAGAGATCCAGCCGATTGTACGAGACAATGCAAAGATCACTGTAAACATGTTGGTTGGGATGCCAATTGCTTTCAGGATGATGCCGGAGTAGAAATCTACGTTCGGGTATAGTTTGCGTGCAGCAAAATACTCGTCTTCGATAGCGATTGTTTCAAGGCGTTTCGCGATCTTAAGAAGAGGATCATTTTCCAGACCTAGTTCAGCCAATACTTCGTCACAAGACTTCTTCATTACGCGTGCGCGTGGGTCGAAGTTGCGATATACGCGGTGACCGAAGCCCATTAGGCGGAATGGGTCGTTTGGATCTTTTGCTTTAGCAACGAATTCATCAATGCGTGACTCATCGCCGATCTCTTCAAGCATGTTAAGTACAGCTTCGTTAGCACCGCCGTGAGCTGGGCCCCAAAGTGCAGCGATACCAGACGCGATACATGCGAATGGGTTCGCGCCAGAAGAGCCTGCAAGACGTACCGTAGAAGTAGATGCGTTCTGTTCGTGGTCAGCGTGAAGTACGAAGATGCGGTCCATTGCTTTCTCAAGTACAGGGTTAACCTGGTACTCTTCGCAAGGTGTGCCGAACATCATCTGCAGGAAGTTACCTGCATAGCTAAGATCGTTACGTGGGTACATAAACGGCTGGCCGTTTGAGTACTTAAAGCACATCGCAGCGATAGTAGGCATTTTCGCGATTAGGCGGTATGCGCAAACTTCACGGTGATGTTCGTTATCGATGTCTAGAGAGTCATGGTAGAACGAAGAAAGAGCACCAACCACGCCGCACATGATCGCCATTGGGTGAGCGTCACGACGGAAGCCGTTATAGAAGTGGTTTAGTTGCTCATGAACCATTGTGTGGTTCTTCACAGTTTCTACGAATTTAGCCTTTTGCTCTGCGCTTGGCAGTTCGCCGTTCAATAGTAGGTAGCACACTTCCATGTAGTCTGATTTTTCTGCTAGCTCGTCGATAGCATAGCCGCCGTGCAGTAGCACGCCTTTACCGCCATCGATGAAAGTGATGCTAGAGTCACACGCAGCTGTGGAAACAAAACCAGGATCGTACGTGAACAGGCCTTTGCCAGTCAGTGGGCGCACATCAATTACGTCTGGACCTAGAGTGCCTGAATACACCGGAAGCTCAATAGCTTCATCCAGACCGTCGACTGTTAAACGTGCTTTCTTATCAGCCATTAAAAGGCTCCTATCATTATGTTTTAGTTCTGTTTTGACTTTCTTATTAGTCAGATCTAAGAGTCTTGGCCCGATAAATTGGACCCACACAATATAGAGACTGAAAAAAGTTTGTCAATCCGACTAAATGGGTTAGTTACCGCATCGCAGCAAAACGGATGAATTTTTATCAGGATTAGTACTAAGGCTGAATAGTCATTTGGTTGTACGACTTTTGATATGCCGTAAAGTCCTAGACAAAAGGCGAACAGCGCTGTGTTTGCGTTGTATTGTCAAAGTGAAATGCTTATACTCTCGCCCCGAAGTTTATCCCTAGTTTATGTCCTATTATATTAGTTCATATATTATGGATATGCTTGAGGAGCGAGGTACTTATCTTCAACACTTCCGAGCAACCGAGCCCTGCAAAGGGGCCGTAAAAAGTGTGAACAAGAGCCGTGAATAAGAAAAGACCTGTAAATTTAGATCTTCAAACTATCAAAATGCCGCTACCGGCGATTACATCCATCCTGCATCGTGTGACAGGCGTGGCGCTATTTTTTGGTGCTGTGTTTGCAATGTATGCTTTGGGTTTGTCTCTGGAATCAGAAGCGGGCTTCAATGAAGCTGTTGATATGTTTGAGAATGGCTTCTTCGCGAAGCTTATAGCGTGGGGAAGCGTATCAGCATTGCTATACCACTTCTTCGCGGGCATCAAACACCTGGTAATGGATTTTGGCCACTGTGAAGAGCTTGAAAGTGGTCAAATGGCAGCGAAAGTGACCTTGGGTCTAGCTGTTGCAGCAATCCTCATTTCGGGAGTATGGATATGGTAACTAGTATTACTAGCTTTGGCCGTAGTGGCCTGTATGACTGGATGATTCAGCGTGTAAGCGCGGTAATCCTAGCTGTATACACAATCTTTATGATTGGTTATCTAGCATTTGGCGCAGAACTAACTTACGAGATGTGGGTTGGTTTGTTCGAAGGAACAGCAATGCGCATCTTTACAATGCTAGCGCTACTATCCTTTGCTGCACACGTATGGATTGGTATGTGGTCTGTTTCTACTGACTATATTAAGCCAACTGGTATCCGTTTCGTGTTTCAATCTGCATGTGGTCTCCTGACGTTTATCTACGTTGTGTGGGGCATTCAGATTTTGTGGGGTGTTTAAAAGATGTCTAAACTACGCACGCTTACTTTCGACGCGATTGTTGTCGGTGGCGGTGGTGCAGGCATGCGTGCTGCACTTCAGCTTGCACAAAGTGGTCTAAACACTGCTTGTGTAACAAAAGTATTCCCAACTCGATCTCACACAGTATCCGCTCAAGGCGGTATTACTTGTGCGATCGCAAGTGCTGATCCAAACGACGACTGGCGTTGGCACATGTACGATACCGTTAAAGGTTCTGATTACATCGGTGACCAAGACGCTATCGAATACATGTGTTCTGTAGGTCCTCAGGCGGTATTCGAACTAGACCACATGGGTCTTCCGTTCTCCCGGACTGAAACAGGCCGTATCTACCAGCGTCCTTTCGGTGGTCAGTCTAAGAATTTTGGTGAAGGTGGTCAGGCTGCACGTACATGTGCTGCGGCAGACCGTACTGGTCATGCACTGCTTCACGCTCTATATCAGGGCAACATGAAAGCAGGTACTACCTTCCTTAATGAGTGGTACGCAGTAGACCTAGTTAAGAATGACGATGGCGCAGTTGTTGGCTGTATCGCTATCTGCATCGAAACAGGTGAGACTGTATACATCAAGGCTAAAGCGACTGTTCTTGCAACAGGTGGTGCTGGCCGTATCTACTCTTCTACTACCAACGCTCTTATCAATACTGGTGACGGTATGGGTATGTCTCTGCGTGCAGGTGTTCCGGCGCAGGATATGGAGATGTGGCAGTTCCACCCAACCGGTATTGCAGGTGCGGGTGTACTTGTAACTGAAGGTTGTCGTGGTGAAGGTGGTTACCTAATCAACAAAGACGGCGAGCGCTTCATGGAGCGTTACGCGCCAAACGCTAAAGACCTTGCAGGTCGTGACGTTGTGGCACGTTCTATGATCCTTGAGATCCTAGAGGGTCGTGGTTGTGGTGAAGATGGCGATCACGTTTACTTGAAGATGGATCACTTGGGTGAAGAGGTTCTTCATTCACGTCTACCTGGTATCTGTGAGCTGTCTAAGACGTTCGCGGCAACTGACCCAGTTGTTAAGCCGATTCCAGTTGTTCCAACTTGTCACTACCAGATGGGTGGTGTTGCAACTAACATCGGTGGTCAGGCTATCGCACCAGATAAAGACGGTAACGATTCTATCGTTGACGGTCTATATGCTTGTGGTGAAGTTGCATGTGTATCTGTACACGGTGCTAACCGTCTAGGTGGTAACTCACTTCTTGATCTTGTTGTATTTGGTCGTGCTGCTGGTATGCAGATCGAACAGCAGATGCGTGAAGGTTACGAAGTTAAAGATGCAACTGAAGCTAACATTGAAACTGCAATGGCGCGTCTAAACCGTCTAAACAATTCTACTGGCGGTGAAAGCGTTTCTGAAGTTCGTAAAGAACTACAGAGCACAATGCAGCTGTACTTCGGTGTATTCCGTGACGGCGAAAGTATGCAGACAGGTCTTGAATTGCTTAAAGGCATTCGTGAGAAGATCAATAACCTGCATCTTGAAGATAAGAGTCAGGCATTTAACACTGCGCGTATCGAAGCGCTTGAGCTTGAGAACTTGTTCGAAGTTGCTGAAGCAACTGCTATCGCAGCTGAGGTTCGTAAAGAGTCTCGTGGTGCGCATGCTCGTAATGACTTTACTGAGCGTGATGATGAGAACTGGTTGTGCCACTCAGTTTACTTCCCTGAAGACAAAACTATCGGTAAGCGTGCTGTAAACTTCGCACCTAAAACCGTAGATGCCTTCCCACCTAAAGTTCGTACTTACTAAGGAGCTTCTATCATGTTGGTTAGTGTATATCGCTACAATCCTGAAACTGACGATGCTCCTTACATGCAGGATATCCATATTGATATCCCTGGTGGTAAGGACATCATGGTGTTGGATCTGCTTCAGCTTCTTAAGGACAAAGATCCGTCTATGGCGTATCGTCGTTCTTGCCGTGAAGGTGTATGTGGTTCAGACGGTATGAACATGAACGGCCTTAACGGTCTTGCATGTATCACTCCGTTATCTGCTGTAGTTAAAGACGACAAGCTTGTGCTGCGTCCACTACCAGGTCTACCGGTTATCCGTGACCTTGTTGTAGATATGACTCAGTTCTACAAAGCTTACGAGAAGATCAAGCCATTCTTGATCAACGATACTCCGCCGCCTGCGATCGAGCGTCTGCAGTCTCCGGAGGATCGTGCTGAGTTGGATGGTCTGTACGAATGTATTCTTTGTGCATGCTGCTCGACTTCTTGTCCGTCTTTCTGGTGGAACCCAGATAAGTTCATCGGTCCTTCTGGCCTGCTTCAAGCGTACCGCTTCTTGGCAGACAGTCGTGACACGGCGACTCGTGAGCGTCTGGCAGATTTGGATGACCCATTCAGTGTCTTCCGTTGCCACGGCATCATGAACTGCGTAAACGTTTGCCCTAAAGGATTGAATCCTACTAAGGCGATCGGCAAGATTCGCAACATGCTGCTAGCGCAAGCAACCTGATCTACCTTAAAAAGCGGTGCCATTGGCACCGCTTTTTTTGTGTTACAAAAAGAAAAAACAATTTTTTGTAAAAAAATTACCATATTCGCATAAAGAATGATTAAAGCTTGCTTCCAAAAGCTTTAATATAAGAATCCCGAGACAGTTAAAGCTGTTTGATCGGGGGATTGAAGGTAACTCAAAGAGGAGCGATATCTATCGGAAGATCCCGATAGAATCAGAAAGCTCCCAGAGCCAGGGTGATCAAGAATGCAAGAAAGCATCATGGATCTCATGTGGAAGAATGCTCACCTTTACGGTGGCAACCTTTCATACGTTGAAGAACTGTACGAAACTTACCTGATGGATCCAAATGCGATTCCTCAGGAATGGCGAGAAGAATTCGACCGACTACCTAAAGTTGGCGAAAATCTGACACAGGATGTGCCGCATTCTGCTATCAGAGAACATTTTCTCTATCTATCTAAAAACCAAAAACGCGCTGCGCCAACTGCTGTAAGTTCGGTTAGTTCCGAGCATGAGAAAAAGCAGGTTCGTGTATTGCGTATGATCAACGCTTACCGTGTACGTGGTCATCAGGTTGCAAACATCGATCCATTAGGTTTGATGCAGCGTGAAGATGTACCGGATCTTGATCTACGTTTCCATGAGCTGTCTGAAGCTGATTACGATACTGTATTCCAGCTAGGTTCTCTGTTCTTCGGTCCTGAAGAAGCTCCGCTGCGTGATATCGTTGCTGATCTGAAGAAAACGTACTGTACAACGGTCGGTGCAGAGTACATGCACATCGTTGATACACAAGAAAAACGTTGGATTCAGTCCCGTTTAGAGCCTGTACGCTCGCATCCAGAAGCTGAAGTTAACAAGAAGAAAATGATTCTTGAACGCCTAACAGCTGCTGAAGGTCTTGAGAAATACTTGGGCTCTCGTTATGCCGGTGCTAAGCGCTTCGGTCTGGAAGGTGGCGAGTCAATGATCGTATCCCTAAACACGCTAATTCAGCGTGCTGGTAAACAGGGTGCGAAAGAAGTTGTTATCGGCATGGCTCACCGTGGCCGTCTAAATACGCTTGTTAATATCTTTGGTAAAAACCCAGCTGATTTGTTTGACGAATTTGAAGGGAAGCGTGTTGTAGATACATCTGGTGACGTTAAGTACCACCAAGGTTTCTCATCTAACGTAGAAACTGAAGGCGGTGAAGTTCACATTGCCATGGCATTTAACCCATCTCACCTGGAGATTGCTGCTCCGGTAGTAGAAGGTTCTGTACGCGCGCGCCAAGATCGTCGTGAAGATGCTGATGGTGATTCTGTTGTTCCTGTAAATATTCACGGTGATCAAGCTTTCTGTGGTCAGGGTGTAGTAATGGAGACATTCCAGATGTCTCAGACCCGTGCATATAAAACAGGCGGCACAATCCATATTGTAGTTAACAACCAAGTTGGTTTTACAACATCTAAGCAAGAAGACTCACGTTCTACTGAGTACTCTACCGATGTTGCGAAAATGATTCAGGCGCCTATCTTCCACGTAAATGGCGATGACCCTGAAGCAGTTCGTTTTGTTACACAACTGGCTGTTGATTACCGTAACGAATTTAAGAAAGACGTGGTAATTGACTTGTTCTGTTACCGTCGTCGCGGTCACAACGAAGCTGATGAGCCATCTGGTACACAGCCGTTGATGTACGCGCAGATCAAAAAGCAGAAAACTACGCGTGAACTTTACGCTCAGCAGTTGATTTCTGAAGGTGTTGTTACACTTGAAGAAAGCAAGGCGATGGAGAAAGAGTACCGTAAGCTGCTAGAGAATGGTGAGCATGTTGTTAAGTCTCTTGTACATGAACCAAACTCTGAGCTGTTCGTAGATTGGAAGCCTTACCTAGGTCATGAGTGGTCTTTTGACTGCCCAGAAACCAAAGTTGATCTTAAATTGCTACAAGAGCTGGGTAATAAGATTTGTGAAACGCCTGAAGGTTTCGCAGTTCAGCGCCAAGTTCAAAAAATCATTGATGACCGTAAGCGTATGGCTCACGGTGCAATGGAGTTGAACTGGGGTATGGCAGAATCTCTTGCTTATGCAACTATTCTTGCTGAAGGTCATCCAGTTCGTATCACAGGTCAGGATGTGGGGCGTGGTACGTTCTCTCACCGTCACGCGGTACTACATGATCAGAAGACAGCTGAAACTTACTTGCCACTCGATAATCTATCTGATGAGCAGCCTCGTCTAACATTGCATGACTCTTTCCTATCGGAAGAAGCGGTACTTGCGTTTGAGTACGGTTATGCGACTACGATGCCAAATGCCCTAGTTATTTGGGAAGCTCAGTTCGGTGATTTCGCCAACGGTGCACAGGTAGTAATTGACCAGTTCATCACGTCTGGTGAGCACAAATGGCAGCGTCTATGTGGTCTGACGATGCTGTTGCCTCACGGCTTTGAAGGTCAGGGCCCTGAGCACTCTTCAGCACGTCTAGAGCGTTACCTACAGTTGTGTGCAGAGCACAACATTCAGGTTGTTACACCAACTACGCCAGCACAGATTTTCCACTTGTTGCGTCGTCAGGTTGTACGCCCGCTACGTAAACCTCTAGTTGTAATGTCTCCGAAGAGCTTATTGCGTCACAAGCAAGCGATTTCTACTCTTGAAGATCTAGCGGAAGGTTCATTCCAGCCAGTTATTGGTGAAGTGGATCAGTTAGAGCCTAAGAAGGTGAAACGCCTTGTTCTTTGTGGTGGTAAGGTTTACTACGACCTATACAACCGCCGTGCTGAATTGGAAAAAGATGATGTAGCTATCGTTCGTATCGAGCAGCTATATCCATTCCCAGAAGCACAATTGGCAGAAGCAATCTCTGAGTATACAAACTTAGAATCTGTAGTTTGGTGTCAAGAAGAACCAATGAACCAAGGCGCATGGTACTCAATGCAGCACCATATGCGTCACGTTCTACACAAACATGACAGCAAGTTACATTTGGAAGGGGTAGCCCGTCCAGCATCTGCGGCTCCAGCAGTAGGGTACATTTCTGTACACGCTGAGCAGCAGGAAAAACTAGTTAATGATGCACTTAACGGTTGATCAGGCGATTAACCACAATTATTAATCGCCTGACGGTGATAACGATAAAGGAAAAAACATGTCCATCGAAATCAAAGCGCCGACGTTCCCAGAATCTGTAGCAGACGGCACAATCGCAACTTGGCACAAACAGCCAGGTGAAGCATGCTCAGCAGACGAGCTTATTGTTGATATCGAAACTGATAAAGTTGTACTAGAAGTTGTAGCGCCAGAAGATGGTGTTATTGCTGAAGTACTAAAAGGCGAAGGCGACACAGTCCTAAGTGATGAAGTGATCGCTAAGTTTGAAGCGGGTGCTGCAGGTTCTGCTGCACCGGCTGCTGCCGAAGAAGCTGCGGCACCTGCAGGTGATGCTGACAAAGTTGGCCCTGCTGCACGTAAGCTGATCGACGAAAACGGCCTAGATGCATCTCAAATCACTGGTACTGGCAAAAATGGCGGTATCACTAAAGAAGACGTTCAGAACTTCATCAAAAATGGTGCGCAAGCGCCTGCAGCAGCACCTGCTCCTGCGGCAGCTGCTCCAGCACAAGCTGCTGCGCCAGTTAACGTACCAGCAGGTGAGCGTGTAGAGAAACGAGTTCCAATGACTCGTCTACGTGCAACAATTGCTAAGCGTCTAGTTGAAGCTCAGCAAAATGCAGCAATGCTTACTACTTACAATGAAGTAAACATGAAGCCGGTTATGGAACTGCGTAAGCAGTACAAAGACCTGTTCGAGAAAACTCACAACGGTACTCGTCTTGGTTTCATGTCTTTCTTCGTTAAAGCTGCAACTGAAGCACTGAAGAAATTCCCAGCAGTTAACGCGTCTATCGACGGTAATGACATGGTTTACCATGGCTACCAAGATATCGGTGTAGCTGTTTCTACTGACCGTGGTTTGATGGTACCAGTGCTACGCGATACTGACGTTATGAGCCTAGCGGACGTTGAGTCTACTATCGCTGATTTCGGTAAGCGTGGTCGTGAAGGCAAGCTTGGTATGGACGACATGCAGGGCGGTACATTCACAATCACTAACGGTGGTGTATTCGGTTCTTTGATGTCTACTCCAATCTTGAACCCACCACAAACTGCTATCCTGGGTATGCATAAAATTCAGGAACGTCCAATGGCTGTAAACGGCCAAGTTGAGATCCTGCCAATGATGTACCTCGCTCTGTCATACGATCACCGTATGATTGATGGTAAGGAAGCTGTACAATTCCTAGTGACAATTAAGGACCTTCTAGAAGATCCTGCACGTATGCTACTAGAGGTTTAAGGTTAGTCCTGATAAGAACAGAGTGAAGATAGGATAAAACATGTCTGATAAATTTGACGTTATTGTTGTAGGTGCGGGTCCTGGCGGTTATGTAGCTGCGATCCGTGCAGCACAGCTTGGTCTGAAAACTGCGTGTGTTGAAAAATGGATTGATGATAAAGGAGCAGCAGTTCTAGGTGGTACATGCCTAAATGTAGGTTGTATTCCTTCAAAAGCTCTACTGGAATCTACACACCAGTTCCACAATGCTCAGCATGCTGACGTGCACGGCATCCAAACGGGTGGCGATGTCACTATGGATGTTAAAGCGATGGTTGCTCGTAAAGACAAGATCGTAGGCAACCTAACTGGCGGTATTGCGGGTCTGTTTAAAGCAAACGGTGTAACTTTGCTTCAGGGTATGGGCAAATTGCACGGCGGTAAGAAAGTTGAAGTGACTGCAGCTGACGGTTCTTCTACTACTTACGATGCTGAGAACGTGATTCTAGCGTCTGGTTCTGTACCGGTTGAAATCCCACCTGCACCGCTTACAGAAGGTTTGATCCTTGATAATGCGGGCGCACTAGATATCGATGAAACGCCTAAACGTTTGGGTGTTATCGGTGCCGGTGTTATCGGTTTGGAAATGGGCTCAGTTTGGGCGCGTTTAGGTACAGAAGTTACTGTACTTGAGGCAATGGACGATTTCCTCGCGCTAGCAGATAAAGATGTAGCTAAAGAAGCTGCAAAACTGTTCAAGAAACAGAAGCTAGACATCAAGCTTGGTGCTCGTTGCACAGGCACTGAAATCATCGACGGCAAAGAAGTGAAAGTTAAGTACACTGATGCCAACGGTGAGCAGGAAATGGTTGTTGATAAGTTGATCGTTGCTGTAGGCCGTAAGCCACAGACACAAGGTCTACTTGCTGATGATTCTGGTGTTTCTCTAGATGAGCGTGGCTTCATCTTTGTTGACGAGAAATGTCAGACTGGTGTTCCAGGTGTATATGCGATTGGTGATTCCGTTCGTGGCCCAATGCTTGCGCATAAGGCTTCTGAAGAAGGCATCATGGTTGCTGACATTATTGCAGGTCACCACGCACAGCTTAACTATGACGTTATTCCAAACATCATCTACACGCATCCTGAACTAGCTTGGGTTGGTAAAACTGAGCAAGAGCTTAAGGCTGAAGGCGTTAAAGTTAAAGTGGGTAAATTCCCATTTGCTGCTTCCGGTCGTGCTATGGCTGCTAACGATACCGAAGGTTTCGTTAAGATGATCGCTTGCGAAGAAACTGATCGTATTCTGGGTGTTCACATGGTTGGTGGTATTGCTTCCGAGCTTATCGGTCAAGCTGCTATCGCTATGGAATTCTGCTCAAGTGCAGAAGACCTTCAGATGACAGTATTTGCCCATCCGACTGTAAGTGAGGCTGTACATGAAGCAGCACTAGCAGTTGATGGACACGCGATTCATATGGCGAATCGCAAAAAACGCTAAGCAATTAGCACAGAGAGATCCGGCTTACTCTTACAAGGAGTAAGCCGTATATAAAACTTGTTGCTAGAACCAACAGGGCTGTTACAGGGGCGTATTTAGATCCCTGATACAGAAAAAATCATATAGTGATAACACAACGGGTTAGAGCATGAATCTTCATGAGTACCAGGGTAAACAGCTGTTTGCCGAATATGGTCTGCCGGTATCCAAAGGATACGCAGTAGATACTCCAGAAGCAGCGGCTGAAGCTGCTGAAAAAATTGGTGGTGATAAGTGGGTTGTTAAAACTCAGGTGCACGCTGGCGGCCGTGGTAAGGCTGGCGGTGTTAAGTTGGTTGACTCTCCTGCAGAAGCGCAAGAGTTCGCAGCTAACTGGCTGGGCAAAAACCTAGTTACATTCCAGACTGACGAAAATGGTCAGCCTGTTTCTAAAATTTTGGTTGAAGACTGCACAGATATTGCAAACGAGCTATATCTTGGTGCTGTTGTAGACCGTTCTACTCGCCGTATCGTTTTCATGGCATCTACTGAAGGTGGTGTTGAAATCGAGACAGTTGCAGAAGAAACTCCAGAAAAGATTCTTAAAGCTGAAGTTGATCCGCTAACGGGTGCTCAGCCTTACCAGGGTCGCGATCTTGCGTTCAAACTGGGCCTAGAAGGCGACCAGATTAAGCAGTTCGTTAAAATCTTCTTGGGTCTGGCTCAGATGTTCCAAGAAAAAGATCTGGCTCTTCTAGAGATTAACCCTCTAGTTATTACTGATGAAGGTAACTTGCACTGCCTAGACGCTAAAGTAGCGATCGATGGCAACGCTGTTTACCGTCACAAAGATCTTCAAGCTATGCACGATCCATCTCAGGAAGATGAGCGTGAAGCACACGCTGCTGAGTGGGATCTAAACTACGTTGCTCTAGACGGTACTATCGGCTGCATGGTTAACGGTGCAGGCCTTGCGATGGGTACTATGGACATCGTTGCTCTACACGGTGGTTTCCCAGCTAACTTCCTTGACGTTGGTGGTGGTGCGACTAAAGAGCGTGTTACTGAAGCGTTCAAACTGATCCTAGCTGACGAAAAAGTTAAGACTGTATTGGTTAACATCTTCGGCGGTATCGTACGTTGTGACCTAATTGCTGAAGGTATCATCGGCGCGGTTAAAGAAGTAGGTGTAAACGTACCAGTCGTTGTACGTCTGGAAGGTAACAATGCTGATCTAGGTTCTAAGCTTCTTGCTGAATCTGGTCTAGACATCATCGCAGCTACTAGCTTGACTGATGCAGCTCAGCAAGCAGTAAACGCAGCGGAGGGTAAATAATGTCCGTTTTGATTAATAAAGACACCAAAGTAATCTGCCAAGGTTTCACTGGTGGTCAAGGTACCTTCCACTCTGAGCAAGCTATCGCGTACGGTACGCAGATGGTTGGCGGTGTAACTCCAGGTAAAGGTGGTACAACTCACCTAGGCCTACCTGTATTCAATACTGTTGCAGAAGCTGTTGAAGCAACTGGCGCAGATGCATCTGTTATCTACGTTCCTGCTCCATTCTGTAAAGATTCTATCCTAGAAGCTGCAAACGGTGGCGTTAAGCTAATCGTTTGTATCACTGAGCACATTCCAGTTATGGATATGCTTGAGTGTAAAGTTAAGTGTGACGAGCTAGGTGTACGCCTAATCGGCCCTAACTGCCCAGGTGTTATCACCCCAGGTGAATGTAAGATTGGTATTATGCCAGGTCACATTCATCTACCAGGTAAAGTAGGTATCGTTTCCCGTTCTGGTACTCTGACTTATGAAGCTGTTAAACAGACTACAGATGCTGGTTTCGGTCAGTCTACTTGTGTAGGTATCGGTGGTGACCCAATTCCTGGTTCTAATTTCATCGATATTCTTGAAATGTTCCAGAACGATCCACAGACTGAAGCGATTGTAATGATCGGTGAGATCGGTGGTACTGCAGAAGAAGAAGCGGCTGCGTACATCAAAGCAAATGTCACTAAGCCTGTTGTTTCTTACATTGCTGGTGTTACTGCACCTGCTGGTAAGCGTATGGGTCACGCTGGCGCGATCATTTCTGGCGGTAAAGGTACTGCTGATGAGAAATTCGCAGCACTTGAAGATGCAGGCGTTAAGACTGTACGTTCTCTTGCTCAGATCGGCGATGCACTAAAAGAAGTTACTGGCTGGTAAGCTAGAACATCTCTAAAAAAGGCAGCTTAGGCTGCCTTTTTTATTGCCTGAGCAAATAGGTGTTGAAACATCATCTGTTTAATGTGATTGTTTAATTACATTCTTCAAAGTGTAGATCGTTTATGAAAAACCTTATCGTGATAGGTGTTGCTTCAATTGTTGGTTTAGCAGTTGTTGGCGGTGCTGGTTTCTTTGGTTATAAGATGTATTCAGAGTTAGCTGAATATAAAGCCTTAGGTCCGATTAAGGATATGCGAACTTATAGCAAAGAAAATTTTGATCTTAAAAAAGAAAATAAGTTGTTATTAAAAAAGTCTGCGGACATGCAGCGACAATTTCTAATTCATCGTAAAGTAACAGTGGATAAAGCTGTTAAAAGGTCAGAAAGAAAAGTTGCAACATCGATTGCTGCTTTTACCCCAATTTCAGGTTCCTATGTACTAGCTGCAACGTCTGCGCAAGAGCAATTGGAACTCTGCCAAGATGTACAGGCTTTAATAAAACTAGAGTCCCAATTGTTTGAATCCTCTGATCCTGCTGTAGTGCTGCAACAAGAAAAGATTTGCGGCACTCATATCGAGCGTAAATTGATGCCGTTATTTAAATACCAAATGCTTCGCGTACGTGCGTCAATGACGGGTTCTCTTGGTCATCTTAGAGTGGATGCTGAGGAAAAGTTTGCCAAGGCTCGTAAGCTTCTTGAAAAGTGGGAAGTTCCAGTTGAACGTGAATTGGATTCTTATACGCGTTTTGATCGTTAGATCTATTTAATTCGATTTACCTGACAATAAAGCTAGTTGCTCTTAATAACTCGGTCTTTTATTTAGCTGCTACAATTTTATTTACTCATCATAGTATTATGCGTTTTAATAATAACCATGTTTTCTTTATGGTTAATTGGTTTGAGGGCGATAATCTTTGAGCAGTACTAAGATTGCAATGAATGCCTTAGCCGAGCGTATGCCCGGTGCCTTTTATCGACGCTCTGTTCAGGGTGATCGCGCTTTGTTATTGATTACTTCAGGTTGTAAAGAGTTAACAGGCTACTCTGTTGATGAGTGGTTAGAGGGAGATATTAGCTTTAAGCAACTTATACACCCTGAATGTCACTCTTGTTATCGAGATGTTGTTGATCGTGCTCTGGTTGAAGGGAAGCCTTACAGTGTTGAATATAAGATTACACAAAAGGGTGGAAATGTCCTTTGGGTTTGGGAACAGGGGCATGGTGTAACTGAAGACGGTAGTCTTTTTGCTATAGAGGGGTATATCACCGATATTACATTGCAAAAAAAACATGAGGCTGGCTTACAGCAAGCCTTGAGTGCGAAGCAGCAGTTACTCGAAGAATATAAAGGAGTTGTTGATTGTAGTGCTATTGTCTCTAAGACAGACCCAAATGGCGTTATCACTTATGTGAATGATCATTTCTGTAAGGTTTCAGGTTATAGCTCTGAAGAGCTAGTAGGTTCAACTCACGCCATTGTTCGGCACCCCCAAACCCAGACTCATATTTTTAAAGACCTATGGAATACTATTCTTTCAGGTGAAACCTGGAAAGGCACGCTGAGAAACAGAGCAAAGAATGGGCAAGATTATTATGTAAATACGGCAATCTCTCCAATTATGGATTCAAACGGTAATATCATTGAATTCATATCAGTTCGTTTTGATGTGACATCTCTCATCGAGAAAGAGAAACGCATTAGAAGGCAGATTACTGACCAGCTTACCGGTTTGCCAAATAGGCAGAGTTTGTTGGAGGATTTGACTTCAGTTGAGTCAGGTTCATTGGCCATACTGAACATCAACGACTTTAAGTTGGTTAATGAATATTATGGCTTCGCTGTTGGTGATCAACTACTGCGTGATATGGCAATATTACTTTCTCAAGTTGCTGAGCTCCATGATTTAGATCTCTATCGTTTGTCAGGTGATGAGTTTGCACTCTTCTGCAAAAGTCATTTACGAGATATCGGTTTTGATGCGTTGTGTGACTCTATTGTCGCGCGTGTAGCGGAAAAGGTTATTACCGTGATAGGCATCGAGTTTGCTTTAGCTGTGACTATCGGGGCTTCTAGTGGCTGTACAAAAGATCTACTTCTGCATGCAGATATTGCCCTTCATAGCGCTAAAGAACAGCATTTATCAGTTCAAATATATGACATCTATTCGCCTCTCAAGCGTCAAATTGATAACAATATTACTTGGCTTAAAAGAATTCGTGAAGCTATTCATGAAGATCGAATAGAAGTTTTTGCTCAACCAATTTTGGATGTTAATTCGTCTGATATTAATCGTTATGAGTGTTTAATGAGGCTAAGAGAGGGTGAGAATTACATTTCGCCCTATCTATTCTTGCAAGCAGCTAAGCATGGTCGGCTTTATGGTGATCTAACCCGCATTGTATTTTCCAAAGCCTGTGAGTTTTTTGCAAAAAGAAGCGATAGTTTTTCTATTAATATCACAGCCTCGGATATCTTAAATCCGAATACCTCCAATTACATTATTAGAACGATTAAGCGCTACGGGGTAGGGGATCGGCTAGTTTTCGAATTGGTTGAAAGTGAAGGAATCGAAGATTCGGAATTAATTATCCAGTTCTTTGATCAAGTTAAAGCGATGGGATGTAGTTTGGCTATTGATGATTTTGGTACGGGCTATTCCAACTTTGAGTATCTTCTAAAGCTTGATATTGATTATATAAAGATCGATGGTTCTTTAATTCGTTATATCGATAAGGATGACAATGCGCGCATTGTAGCTGAAACGGTTGTTGACTTTGCGAGACGCTTGAACGTTAAGACGGTTGCAGAGTTTGTACATAACTATGAAGTAGAGCAATGTGCACGTGAAATCGGTGTCGATTTTCTACAGGGCTTTCTGTTGGGTGAACCAACTCCTTTAGACTCTCTCTAAGTTTGTTGTTTTGGTCTATTTATTGCTGTTCTAAGCTAAGGGTGGCAGACCTGTTGTGTTTGTCGCTGTAAAAGCTGTAAAGCCAAGGGAGTGTTGCATTCTTTTATCTTCATCATTCTATTTATAGTGCGTTGAGTACTCTTTTTGTGCGGCGTTAATTTGATTTGGCACTTGTTTGGTGCGATCGATAGAATTGGAGATGAAAAAAATACTCTTGGCTGTAGTATAAGTCTTCTGCCTTACAGGATATGTTATTTTTTGTAGTCCGGTTTGATTGTGAAGCATGTGTTGGGTGTTGTTTGCATCTATACCTTTAAATGTCAAAAATTTATCAGAGTAGTCCATTATGAGTCTTAAGCTTTTTCCTTACTTCCAACCTATCGTTGAAACCGCAACTGGTCGCATAGCTGGGTACGAAGCACTGGCAAGGATGAAAGATGAGAACGGCAATACGGTTTCTGCGGGTAGAATTTTTTCAGATAAGGACCTCTCTGTTAAAGAGCGGATTGAGCTTGATCGAGATGTGAGACTTCAGGCGCTTCAGCAGATCCAATCACTGCCTGAAGATACTTTTATTAGTATCAATATATCCCCAGAGTGGCTGCAATACCTTGAGTCCCTGGATAGCATTCCTACCTTGGAAATGATTAAGCAGCTCGCTGTTGATCCATCAAAAGTTGTTATAGAGATTACTGAGCTTGATGGTGACTTGGATGTAATTCAAAGGTTAGTTGAGCGATATCGTGAGGAGGGGTTCTGTATTGCTATCGATGATTTCGGTACGGGCTTTTCGCAGTTAGATCGAATTGCCTTGTTAAAGCCGGATATCATTAAGCTCGATATGACTTTGCTGAAAAGTGGTTCGACTGACAGTCGCCGAGCTTCAATGGTGCAAATGTTGGGTGAGCTTGCTTCAAAACTCGGCAGTAAGGTGTTATGCGAGGGTGTTGAAACTGATGATGAATATTATTTGGCACTGAGCTGTAATGCAGTATATGTTCAGGGTTTTCTTTTCTCTGAGGCGCAGTCTGAGATGTTGCTGCCAGATTCGACCACTAAACAAGTGAAGGATCTATTAAGTCATTATCGTGATATGGCGATTAATGCCACGTCCCGAAGTCACTGGCGTGCGGAAAAGGTTAAAGCAGAATTGCTCTCGTTAAGAGAGGTCTTAAAGGCTGCAAGTAGTGATGAAGATCTGCAGTACTTTGTCGCGACAGAGCATTTAATGCGTTTTTATATCTGTGATCGCTTAGGTAATCAGATTTCTCCAAACTTTGAAAATAGTGATAAAGGCTGGATCCTTAATGAAAAACATAGAGGGTTTAACTGGAGTTGGAGGCCTTATTTCTTTGAGCTTCTAGGATCCGCTGATACGAAAAATCGTTTGGTCTTCTCAGAACCATACCAAGATATTCATACAGGGCAGCGAGCGCAAACGGCTGTTTTGTTTATCGATGATTCCCGTATCCTGCTTGCGGATTTGCTGGATGAGGGGCAGGAGACTGATCTGTTTAATGGTTTTAGCGCAATGCCAGCAAGCTGGATTCCAGAAATAGGTTAACCTTTGCTGTCTAATCTAAGGGTTAAGCTTGGTAAGTTTGACCCTTATTTTTTCAGTTCTTTTAGAAGAAGCGTGTAGGCTTTATTTTTCTTTTCAATCTGGTGTAGCTTGATGATCTGATGGTTGAGTTCAGGTGCAAACCAGATATAGGTCTGTCGTGCGCTGCCTTCTTTACGCACGCGTTTAACCCGAATAGCTTCATACTCACCGATGGGGGCTTTAATGCTCTCTTTGCCATCAACAATGAAGTTATATTCTTTCAACTTTCCACCATCAGCTACAGAGTATTTAAACTCTTTATCCCCTTTAGCAACGGCCTGTTGTAGCAGTAGTTGATAGCTTATTTTGTCTTGAACGCCTTCTTTGATTGGCATCTGCCAAGGTTTGTTTTCAACCTTGTTTGTTACCAATTGGCTTTGCCAATCGAAATGAACTTCAGCCTTACGCTTTTTGCCTAGTACGCTGCGTTTGTAGGTATAGTTAAGTGGTTTTAGGTTGGCATTATCTAAAGTGAATTTGCTGGATTCGTAGACACTGGCAAACATGGCTGAGGCTTTAGATTCAAAGAACCATTCGCCGGATTCTGATTTTTGCAGCTTGCGAGTAGTGCTACCGCTCAGCGAGATGCTGCCATCCCAGTCAATTTCATAGCTTGCGGTAAAAGGAGTGAAGGGATTCGTGGTGTCGGCAACTAGAGGAGTAGCCCAGAGGAGTGTTGACGCGAAAAGGGAGTTTATTAACGTCTTATTTGCTCTGAGCATACTGGCTACCTCATTAAATTTGATCGTGCTGAAAGCCCTGAGTAGGTGCTGCTTTACCGTCCAAGGTAACGCCAGCGTCAGACCAGATCAGTCTGCCGGAACAAAATAAGCTTACCGCTTGAGGGTAGATAATATGTTCCACTTTGTGGACTTTCTGTTGCAAGCTCTCACTCGTATCTTCCAGATCTATGCTTACTTTACCCTGAATGGCCAGTGGGCCACCATCTAGCTCTTCAGATACAAAGTGCACTGTACAGCCGTGTTCTTTATCACCGGCATCAATTGCACGCTGATGGGTATGAAGGCCTTTGTATTTAGGGAGTAACGACGGGTGAATGTTAAACATTCTGCCGTTGTAGTGTCGAACAAATTCAGCGGTAAGGATGCGCATAAACCCTGCAAGAACAATCAAGTCAGGCTGATAAGTATCAATCTGTTTGATCATCGCTTGGTCGAAACTTTCCCGGCTATCAAAGTCGGTATGTTTTAAAACAAGTGTAGGGATATTGGAGTTGCGGGCACGCTCCAAGCCATAAGCCTCAGCTTTGTTACTGAGGACGGCTTCGATGCGGCCATCAATTTGACCGGCATCGATTGCATCCATTATAGCCTGGAGATTGGAACCACTTCCTGAGATCAGGACAACGATTCGTTTAGTCATCGGGCGAATTACGCCTCCAGACCAGCTAGTTCAACTTGCTCTTCACCTGCTTGCGCAGCAGCAATTGAACCAATAACCCAAGCATCTTCGCCAGCTTCGTTTAGTAGCTGAAGTGCTTCGTCTTGCTTGTCAGCAGGTACGCAGATAACCATGCCAACACCGCAGTTGAATGTGCGGTACATCTCAGTTGCATCAACGTTACCTTGCTCTTGTAGCCAGTTGAATACTGCTGGCATAGTCCAAGAGTTAACATCGATTACAGCTTTAGCATTCTCTGGAAGAACACGTGGGATATTCTCAAGTAGACCGCCACCTGTAATGTGAGATAGAGCATTTACTTGAGATTCTTTGATCAGTTTTAGGAGTGACTTAACGTAGATACGTGTTGGCGCCATCAAAGCATCTGCTAGCGGTTTGCCATCAAGATCTGCAGTCAATTCAGTGCCGCTTACTTCTAGAATCTTACGGATTAGAGAGTAACCGTTTGAGTGTGGGCCAGATGACGCTAGGCCGATCAGTGTGTCACCAACTTTTACGTTAGTGCCGTCGATGATCTCGTCTTCTTCTACAACACCTGTGCAGAAGCCAGCTAGATCGTAATCTTCGCCTTCGTACATGCCAGGCATTTCAGCTGTTTCACCACCAACAAGTGCAGCACCTGCTAGGGAGCAACCTTCGCCAATACCTTTTACTACATCTGCAGCAGTATCAACGTTAAGTTTACCTGTTGCGTAGTAATCCAAGAAAAGTAGAGGTTCTGCGCCAGCAACGATTAGATCGTTAACACACATCGCAACTAGGTCGATACCGATGGTGTCATGCTTTCCTAGATCCATAGCTAGGCGTAATTTTGTACCTACACCGTCAGTACCAGAAACAAGTACAGGCTTACGGTAGCCTTCAGGGATACGGCATAGTGCGCCGAAACCACCTAGGCCGCCCATAACTTCAGGGCGAGTTGTGCTTTTAGCAACGCCTTTAATTCGATCAACTAGGGCGTTACCAGCGTCGATATCAACGCCAGCGTCTTTATAGCTCAGTGAGCTGTTATCAGAACCAGTAGACATGGATCAGTTAACCTTTCGTGTGCAAGGAAAGAGGAAGAAAAATATTGCCGCATATTCTACCGTTTTATCACGCTTGAATACACTCATCTGGGCAACGAATATGAAATAATTATATGGGATGGTAAAGTTAGTTCATATTTTTAGAATTATTGCAGGCGGTTTAATGGATTTGATGCGAAGCTTAATAGCCGTGCTTTTGCTAACAGTGTCTCAATTTGTTATTGCAAGTACGGTGACTGATCTTTATCGGGTGACGCTGCCTATTGAAGAACGAAGGCTTGCGCCTAGCGATCTTCAGGTGAGTTCTGGACTAGTAAAAGTGCTGGTTAAAGTATCTGGAAATTCCAGTATTGCCGATGATTATCAGATCCAGTCTCAACTTAAAGCACCAGCTAGAACGTTAAAGCAATTTAGCTACATCACTACAGAGGATGGGGGATATTTAGTTTTAGATTTTCACCCAGAGGTTATCGATAGTTTAGTTACCCGCACAGGTTTTAAGCCGTTGGGTGAGCAAAGAGCGACTGTCTTGCTGTGGTTTGCATCGAATGCATCGGGTGAACAAGACTATCTCAAATCTAATGATTCTTTTTATAAAGCTTTGCAGTTTTCTGCAAAATCACGTGGTTTGCCGCTGCAATTCCCAATATTGGACTTAACTGACCAAATAGCGCTTTCACCTACTGATCTTTGGATATTAAAAGATCAGCAAATTTCGCAAGCTTCAACTCGCTATAAGCCTGATGCTGTGATTGCTGGTCGATTGACCAAATCTGAATCAGAAGGTGTATCTGTTGCAGGCTTATTTATTAACGATGGTATCAATCAGCCATTAGCTGAATCAGGCAATATAGATCAAGTCGCTAATGCCGTTATTAATCGAGTGGCTGATACCCTTTTTAAACCGATCGTAAGTTATAAACTCAGTCATTTTCAGACTGGCGTTGCTGTCCAAGTAGAGAATATTTCTAACCTATCGGATTACGTACAATTGATTGATTTTCTAAAGCGTTTATCTGTTGTCCGTCAGGTGAAAATTGAACGTGCAATAGGCAATCAAATTACAGTTAGACTTAACTTAGATGGTAGTGAAGAGCAGCTACGTCAAGCGATCTCACTAGAACCGCAATTACAAATGCTTGATAGTCTTCGTAATCAAGATGGTTCTGCGGTAATGGTCTACCGTTGGCAAGGATAGCAGGAACGATAAATGACTGAATCTCAACGTTGGTTTTTCTTAATACTTGCTGTCGTATTGGGCGGCTTGGTGTATCTACTTTCTCCAATACTTTCGCCGTTTCTGGTTGGGGCTCTCTTTGCTTATTTGTCAGACCCTATTGCTGATCGATTGGAAGATTTAGGGATGTCTAGAACAGGCTCCGTTATCATTGTTTTTATCGGGATGACGGCCTTAGTGGCTATGATGTTCCTGTTATTGCTTCCACAACTAGGGCATCAAATACAGACGTTGTTGGCCCGTATACCGCAAGCCATACAGCTCTTTGAAGAACAGATTTTTCCGTGGATATTAGCGACGTTCAGTCTGGAGCCTACTACGTTTGGTTTTGCCAATGTTAAAGATGTTTTGATTGGTGATTTACAAAAAACCGGCGATATCATGGGGCAGTTATTGGGAGGCATTACGCGATCGGGTCTCGCGATCGTGGCGTGGGTGGCTAATTTAGTACTAATTCCTGTAGTTACTTTCTACTTGTTGCGTGATTGGGATGTGATGATTGCTAAGGTTAAACGCCTTTTACCACGTAATGTCGAACCTAAAGTTTCTCTATGGGCCAGTGAGTGTGACGAGGTACTTGGTGCGTTTATGAAAGGCCAGCTACTAGTGATGGTCGCTCTAGGAATTGTTTATGCAGTAGGTTTATGGATCGTAGGGCTTGATCTAGCGCTATTGGTTGGTATGATCGCGGGCCTTGCTAGTATTGTTCCTTATATGGGATTTATCATTGGTATTGCGGTGGCAGGAATCGCTGCTTTTATGCAATTCCAGGACCCAATGGTGCTAGGCTACGTCGGCGTGGTCTTTATTATTGGGCAGATGCTTGAAGGAATGTTACTTACGCCATTATTAGTAGGTGACCGTATTGGATTACACCCTGTTGCGGTAATATTTGCTATTATGGCGGGCGGACAGCTGTTCGGATTTGTTGGGGTTCTCTTAGCTCTACCTGTTGCAGCTGTTATTATGGTGCTATTACGTCACCTGCATGAAGGTTACAAAGGCAGTACATTGTACGGCTCAGAAGAAGATAAAGCGTTAGAACAAGTCGAACCAGTAGTTAATGACAACTAAACAACCATTACAACCTTTCCAAATACCTCTATCGGTTAGTCTCCGAGATGATGCTCGTTTTGAGAATTATTATGCTCAAGGCAATGAGCTGGTTTGCGCGAGTTTAAAAGCGGCCGCGAGTGGTGATGGTGAGCAGTTTACTTACATTTGGGGTAGTGAAGGTGTTGGTTGTACTCATCTACTCCAAGCGGTATGTCATGAAGCCGATCCTGTAGGTCGCAGTGCGGCTTATCTCCCTCTGGATGAATTGAAACAGATGGGTGGTGGCATTCTGGAAGGGATGGAGTTTCTCGATCTGGTTTGTATCGATGGCATAGAGTCCGTTGCTGGTAATAAAGCATGGGAAGAAGCGTTGTTCCACTTCTTTAACCGAATCCGTGAGCAGGGCAATACTCTTATCATTGCTTCAACTGCTGCGCCGCGTCATCTTGGAATTAACCTACCTGATTTAGCATCCCGACTAAGTTGGGGAATGGTGTTTCAGGTTCAAGCGCTTAACGATGAAGTTAAGTTAAAAGCAATTAAGGCGAAAGCAAGTGCCCGTGGGTTACAGTTTTCAGATGAAGTCGCACGCTTTCTGCTTCATCATGCCAGTCGCAATATGAACGATTTAGCCTGTTTATTAGATACGTTGGATCGTGCCTCACTAAGTGCACAACGTAAAATAACCATTCCTTTTGTTAAAGAAGTGACTGGGCTTTAGTCTTCGAACGCTTGTAATCTAACTATTCACATTCATATCTATACTGATAAAGTTAATAAGCTACTCAAACACATAGATAAGCTATAAGTAAGAGTCGATTTTTTACTTCCGGGGTGGGATGTTCTTTTCCTCCCCTTGAAATATCTCTATAACTCCCGCATGATCGCGATTTTTTGGCGGGAAATTCTGTGTTTCAGATAATTGATCAAACCAGTGATTTTGTTGTGGTGGTTAAACCAGCAGGAATCAGTGTGCATAAAGATCAAGAGGACGCAGGATTTACCATGATGTTGCAGCAACAGTTAGATTTAGATCAGATCTATCTGGTGCACCGTTTAGATAAAATTACATCAGGTCTTATGGTATTTGCCAAGAGTGCTGAAGCTGCCAAAATACTCGCTGATCAGTTCAAAAGCCGTGAGGTTTCGAAATACTATTTAGCTATCTCTACTAATAAGCCAAAGCGTAAGCAAGGGCTTATTATGGGGGATATGGAGAAGGCTAGGCGCGGTAGTTGGAAGCTTGTAAAAAGCCGACAAAACCCAGCCGTGACACAGTTTTTTAGCTGCTCACTGAAGCCAGGGTTTAGAATGTTTTTACTTAAACCGACAACGGGGAAAACTCACCAGATTAGGGTTGCGCTTAAAAGTGAAGGTGCGCCAATTTTGGGGGATAATACCTACGGTGGTGAAACATCAGACCGTACCTATCTGCACGCATACTCTTTAGCATTTAGTTGTGGTGGTGAGCGATATACTTATAAGAGCTGTCCAGAGCAGGGCGATCAATTTGATCAAGAGGCATTGGATATCATTAAAGAACATTTTGATCGGCCAGAGAGTCTATCTTGGCCGAAGTTACCTGAAAAAGATAAGGCACAAAAATGAGCGAAGGTGAACGTATAGAACGTGATTTTGAATCACGTGATGCAGATGAGAAGAAGGCCTTTCTAGAGCAAACATGGTGTGACAACTGCCAAGAAGTGAATCTTGGAATGGTTGAACCTGAAGAATATGAATTAAACGACATCATATTTATCGAAGGTAAATGTGCTAAATGCGGTCACGTGATTTTGACCGAAATTACTGAAGACGAATTTTAAGTTCGTTTTAAAGCGATAGAGGTAGGTTACGTTGTCCTCAGGTTTTGAAAATCGTTTTGGTGGAACACGCCGTCTATATGGTACGGATGTGGTTGATATGTTCCGCCAATCTCATATTTGTGTGATTGGTATTGGTGGCGTCGGCTCTTGGGTGGCTGAAGCTTTAGCCAGAACGGCAATTGGTAAGATCACACTGATTGATCTAGATGATATCTGCATTACCAACACCAACCGTCAGATTCATGCGGTAGACGGTAATGTGGGTCGCTCGAAAACCGAAGCGATGGCAGAGCGTATCAAACTGATCAATCCAGAATGTGAAGTAAATGAGATCGAAGATTTTATTACACGGGAAAACATTCCAGAACTGATTACCAATGAGTTTGACTATGTAATTGATGCGATCGATAGCGTTAAAGAAAAAGCCGCGCTGATTGCCCATTGCAGCTATCGCAAGATTCCGATTATCACCGTGGGCGGTGCTGGTGGACAGACAGATCCAACTAAAATTGATATTTGTGATTTAGCCAAAACCAATCACGACCCGCTCGCGGCTAAAGTGCGCTCTTTCCTACGTAGACACTATCGATTCAGTAAAAGTGGCAGACGATTCTCTGTCGATTGTGTTTATTCCACTGAGCAGTTGGTTTATCCGCAACCTGATGGTTCGGTCTGTGCGCAGAAGAGTATTACCGATGGCAATACCCGACTAGATTGTGCGGGAGGCTTTGGTGCATCGACCTGTGTAACAGCAAGTTTCGGCTTTGCAGCCGTAGCGCGCGTATTAGAAAAAATGCGTTTACGCTGGGAAAGGCAGGGGCAAGGTGAATAGCCCAGCAAGATTAAAAACTAATTTAAAAGGGAGTATTTAGCTCCCTTTTTTATTGGCCTTATTTTGTGCTTTGGTTATTTATAGCCTGGGCGTGAAATTAGGATAGAAATAATCGCAGCTAAGCCTAAGAACCAGCAGTATTGGATTGAGGTTACCAATTCTAGTGGAGAAACTTTTGCGATAGAGGAGGCTAATAATATCTGAGCACCCCAAGGGATAATGCCTTGTACCACACAGGACACAATATCCATTAGGCTGGCAGAGCGTTTAGCATTTACGCCATAGCGTTGTGCGATATCTTTCGCCAACGAGCCGGCAATAACGATAGATACCGTATTGTTAGCCGTACATAGGTTTGTCGCCGCGACGCTGGCTGCGATACTGAATTCGCCCGCTTGTTTACCGCCGCTTTTTCCGGTCAGTTTTTCAATTGCTGAAGCTATAAAGTTTAATCCACCTTGATGCTTAATCAGCGCACCTAGCCCGCCAATCAGCATTGATAGGATCATTATCTCCTGCATGCCGGTGTAACCGTCATAGATCTGTTTTGACAGCATCGCAATGTTGTAATCTGGCGCAGTGATAAAGCCAACGGCTCCAGCTAAAATAATACCCACCAATAACACCAGCATTACATTCAAGCCTGCAATGGCTAGGATAAGAACCGTTAGGTAGGGTGCGACTTTGATCAGTTCGTAACTTTGTTCAGATACGCCTGCTGTAGAGCTTTGAAGCGCAAGAACGACCATAGTAATGATAGCGGCCGGGAGTGCAATCAGTAAGTTAAGGCGGAACTTATCTTTCATTTCACAGCCCTGAGTTCGAGTAGCTGCGATTGTCGTATCCGAAATAATTGATAGGTTATCACCAAACATAGCACCGCCCACAACAGCGCCTACCGTTAGCAGTAGAGATAGATCACTAGCTTCAGTAATACCCACAGCAACTGGGGCTACTGCCGCAATGGTGCCCATGGATGTACCCATAGAGGTAGCAATAAACGCTGCAATCACAAAGATGCCAGGGAGCAATAACCACTCGGGTATATAGTTCAGGCCGAGATTTACCGTTGCATCGACGCCACCTATTGCCTTTACCACTGAAGCAAATGCGCCTGCCAAAAGGAAGACAACAACCATGGTGATAATGGTTTGATCGCCAATGCCTTTGATAAAGATTTCAAGTCGTTCGTTGAGCGTGCCTTTAGTTAAAAAAAGCGACAGGACAACCGCAGGGATAATCGCAACAGGGGCAGATATTTGGTAGAAGGCAAATTCTGTACCTTGAACTTGGTAGTAAATTCCACTGCCGATAAACAGAGCTAAAAAAAGCCCTAATGGCAGCAACGCAACAGGGGAGGAGTTATTCATTAACAGTATCCTATTAGAGACCATGGGTAATGGTTTCAATATTGGAGAAGACAAACGGCCGGGATCTGACCAGCTGTTCGAATAAGGCGCGAAATATACTACTTAAGTAGGTGTAAATGAAATGAATAAAACTGCAGTTAACTTACCTTTAAGTTATATCAGTTGAATGTCATGCGCTTAAAACAGCTCAATATCACCCTCGTGTTCACTGGGTGGATTGAGGTATCCATTACTCTGTAGTGTTTCATAACAATGAACCTGATCACGGCCATGTTTTTTTGCGAAGTAAAGCGCTTGATCAGCTCGGTCTATTAATGCTGGCAGTGAAAGCCCTTTCGTTATCTCTGTGATCCCGATACTCAATGTCACTTGGCCTATTTGGGGGAAATTGGTTTGTGCTACTTGAGTGCGGAATCGTTCGAGTACATTCAATGCAGAATCTAAAGATATCTCTTTGAGCACAAGGGCAAACTCTTCGCCTCCGTAGCGAAACATTAAGTCTTCATCTCGAAATGTTTTTTGCATCTGCTGTGAAAGAATCAACAGCACCTCATCACCAAACAGGTGTCCAAAGTTATCATTGACTTGTTTAAAGTGATCAATATCTAAGAGAGCAAAGCAATGTGGTTCAGATGACTTGTCATTTTTACGCCGCTGGGATTGCTGCTTTAAAAGAAGCGTATCCATTTGCTGATCAAATGCTTGGCGGTTATAAAGTCCAGTCAGGGCATCATTCATCGCAGAGAACATAAAAAAGCGTTGGTTGGCATAAACTGAGACTAGCTTGGTAATCACATCATGCATCAAGTCCGAGGTATCGGGCAAGTTGGTAATTAGGACACCGTTTTGAGATTGAATAATTTTAAAGCTGTAATACCTATAACCTTCTTCACGAATAAAGCGGGCAGGCTCGTGTGCTTCAATATGCTGAATATATTCAGGGATTTCTAGCATTGATGTGAATACATCAGAGCTTTCGCTGCTGGCTATAAGTTTTTCAGTGGACTGGTCAAAGTTTGCGTAGTTGTAGAGCCAGAAATGATGCAGAGGAAACAGATCGATACAGGTTTCAATCAGCAGTTGATTCAGCGCTTTTTGATCGCGTTGTTCCGTCAGGGCTAAAAAAACGTCACAGTAATCTGAGACTTTAGCTGTCGGTTGCATTCGCGTAGCCCCCGCATGGCATATGCTGAAAAATCTATGTTTAACTGGTTTTCTAAGTTTAGCTGTTTAAATCAGAGGCGCTGTTGAAAACTGTGATTTATCTGAGAGGTATTGAGGAATTCAAGCTGAAACAGATATCTCTTTCGGTAGCCATAAAGAGACAATTGCAGTTATTAGTAACATCAATGAGGAGAAGTACAAGCAGGCCTCAAGCCCCCAGATTTGGAATACTGCACCTGAAAGAATTGTCCCGATCAATCGACCCATAGCATTTGCCATATAGTAAAAGCCGACATCGAGAGAAGTGCCATCTTTACGTGCATAGCTAACGATTAAGTAGCTGTGAAGCGAACTATTCAGAGCGAAGACAGCACCAAAGATGGCTAAACCTATGAGTAGAATCCAAACTTCATTACTACCTAAACTTAATGCGAACAACGCGGGTATAAAGCAGAGTATCCCAGCCCAAAGCGCAGCACTACGCCCGCTAGGTGGTGTTTTTGATCTTTTTCCAGTAATGCTGGGGGCAATGGACTGAATAAAGCCATACATAATGACCCAGCCAGCCATGACGCTGCCGACGATCCAAAAATCCCAGCCTATGGTTTCACTTAGGTAAACCGGTAAGGCGACCACAAACCAAATATCGCGAGATGCGAAGAGAAACATACGCGCTGCAGAGAGAATATTGATTGCTCTATTTTTAGAAAAAACTTCTGTGAACTTCGGTTTTGATTTGGAAACCCCGAGGCTCTTTTTAAGCAAAATCAGGCTGCAGCTTAATATGATGATCAGGCCGATCAGCATGATCCACATAGCACCTTGGAAACCGACAAAGTGAAGCAAAGCCCCGCCTAAGAAGAATCCAACGCCTTTGAGTGCATTCTTCGAGCCAGTGAGGATTGCTACCCATTTAAACAGCGTACTTTGGGCACTCTCTGCTACGAGCGATTTAATCGCGCTCTTCGCACTCATCTTATTCAGATCTTTGGCGATGCCTGAGAGGGCTTGGGCGGCCATCACCCAAGGTATGCTTAAGTATTCCGTTGGGAGTGTCAGCATGAGTAGGGAGATGATCTGGAATGATAGCCCTATATTCATGGTTTTATTTAAACCAATTCTAGCGCCTAACCATCCACCAAATAGGTTGGTGACAACGCCAAAGAATTCATAAAACAAAAACAGCAGTGCAATGCTGAGAGCACCGTAGCCGAGCTGGTGAAAATGCAGTACAACCAACATGCGCAACGCGCCATCCGTTAAGGTAAAGGCCCAGTAATTACCTGTAACGACCATGTATTGCCGGATGGCACTGTTGGCAAGATTACTCATTTTTCACAATCAATCGCGATGTATTTAGCTAGTTCGGCAGTACGGTTTACGTAGCCCCATTCGTTGTCGTACCAAGCATACAATTTCAATTGTGTGCCATTTACCACCATGGTGGATAGAGCATCGATGATGGAAGAACGAGGGTCGGTACGGTAGTCGATTGAAACTAGCGGACGTTCTTCGTAACCCAAAATACCTTTTAAGGAGTTTTCAGCAGCTTCAGCAAACAACGCATTTACTTCTGCTTCAGTTGTTTCACGCTCTAGCTCAAAAACCATGTCGGTTAACGAAGCATTCGCTAGCGGTACACGAACTGCATGGCCATTTAGTTTGCCTGTTAGCTCAGGGAAGATCTGAGTAATCGCTTTGGCAGATCCCGTCGTTGTGGGGATAAGGCTCATACCGCAAGCACGTGCACGTCTAAGATCTTTATGTGGCGCATCCAAGATCGTTTGCGTGTTTGTGATGTCATGAATCGTGGTCATTGAGCCGTGCTTAATACCAAGGTTCTCATGTACAACTTTAATTACTGGAGCTAGGCAGTTTGTTGTGCAAGAAGCCGCTGTAACGATTGGGTATTCACCCGGCGTATACAGCTGGTGGTTGATACCCATCACGAGGTTGAGCACGCCTTCCTCTTTTACCGGCGCTGTCACAACAACATGCTTAACACCCTGTTCTGTATATTTATCTAGCAGTGCCTTTTTCTTCATGACACCGCTGGCTTCAAAGACAAGATCGCACCCAGACCAATCGGTATCTTCGATACGACTGTTGTGAGTAACACTAATCTGTTGATTATTAATGACCATGCCAGTATCAGTTGCTGCAGCTTCGTATTTCCATGTGCCGTGAATAGAATCAAAGTTCATCAGGTGGGCTAGTGTAGCGGCATCGCCCATTGGATCGTTAATCTGAATAAATTCAAATTCTGGCCATTCCCAAGCCGCACGCATTACCAAACGGCCCATTCGGCCGAAACCATTAATACCAATTTTGATAGTCATCTTTTATTACTCACAGCAGCTTTCTGAGGTTAAGCTTTTATTTAGCAGTTCTGCTAGCTCTGTTTGGCTAGCTTGATAAGTCTCGTTTATGACACGCTGGCACCAATCCGGAAGTTGGTTATTTAGACTGTAATAAACCCAGCGACCTTTGCGGCTATCACTCACGATTCCGTGTTCTCTTAGCTGAGCCAGGTGGCGTGAGATCTTAGGTTGGCTCAACTCAAGTAAGGTTGTGAAATCACAGACACAGAGTGTTTTGTGGTGATGTATCAGCATTATCAGCTCAAACCTTGTGGTGTCTGATAAGCACTTAAATAAAGTAGTGGCTTGCATAGCTAATCAATATATATGCTTTTCCATATATGATGGCAAAAATTTATAGGGCTAGCAATAGCGACTTAGCGTGAGTGAGTTAAATTTTGAGGGGGAACTGAGATAACTGTTTTCTGTAGGCATAAAAAAACCCCTCTAAAAGAGGGGCAAAAAATGCGTTAACTCATGGCGAGGCCAGAGTTGAAGATGGGATGCAGATGGGCTCGAAAGCTATCACATGTCCTTGATAGCTAAGCCGCAAGTGCATGTGTAGTATGTTGATTTTTTGTGCAGTGCAAAATTGGACTTTGGTGCAGAAAGTAATCACCTAATTGATACTTACGTTTAGTTTAGCTAAGTATCAATTAGGTTTGTGCGGTTTAACCGTTTATCAGGCTATTTACTCAATGATCTGATCGTCTTCCAAACGGAAGTGATGTAGTGGGTAAGTGCCCATAATTCGCACATCTTTGGCAAAGAAGTCTAATTCTTGTAGCGCATATTTCATCGCTTTTTGGTCTGGGTGGCCTTCGACATCAAGGTGGAAGCTCGTCGCCGTCATAGTATCAGACGCCATGTAGCTCTCTAGTTTCAACATGTTTACGCCATTGGTAGAGAATCCACCCAGCGCTTTATAGAGCGCAGCTGGAATGTTACGTACCGTAAACATGATCGATGTCATAAAGCGTGAACCGTTGGTTAGCGCAGGAATATGACTGTCACGCGCAAGAATCAAGAAGCGGGTTGTATTCCCAGTTTTGTCTTGGAAGTTCTCACGGATAATTTCTAGGTCGTAAAGTTCAGCCGCTAGGCTGGAGGCAATCGCCGCATGGCCTGGCGTCTGTTTTTCACTTAGCTCAGCAGCTGCGCCAGCAGTATCAAGGCTTGCAACCGGCTTAATGCCAAGTTCATTAATATGACCATCGCATTGTGCTAGTGCTTGCGGGTGAGATGCCACCGTAGTGATATCTTCCAGTTTTGTGCCTTTTGGTGCGAGCAAGCAGTGATTCACCGGTTCAAAGTGTTCACCGACAATATGTAGCTCAGTTTTAGGCATTAAACGGTAGATCTCTTCTACACGACCTGCTGTTGAGTTTTCGAGCGGGATCATCGCTAAACGTGCCTGACCGCGCTCCACCATAAACATCGCGTCCGAAAAAGTTGCACAGGCGTTAGCTTCTAATTCTGGATGAGCTTTGCGGCATGAAAGGTGTGAATAAGCACCCGGTACGCCTTGATAAGCAATAATGGCAGGCAGGTTGGTCATGGTCTTTATCTGTTTAACGAAAATTGAGGCGCGTATTATTACACAGAGATAAAAACTCTGTTACTGTTCGCGCAGTTAAATTACCTGCAATTATAGTTTTATGACGCCAGAACGTACTGAAAAACTGCTAAGTGTGCTTAAACGCCGCCAGCCTGATCTAAGTTTGATTGCTGATCAAGTGAATAAACCTCGAAATTTATCTGCTTTGATTCGTAATTGTGATGCCGTTGGTATTCACAGCATTCACTCTGTTGTGCCTAAAGAGGGTTACCGTACTTACCGTGGTACGGCTAAGGGCAGTGATTTCTACGTTAAAAACAGGCAGCACGAATCAGTCGAATCGGCGATAGATACGGTTAAAGCTCAAGGCATGAAAGTGGTGGCTGCACATTTTACCGATCAAGCAATAGATTACCGTGAGTTTGATTACACGCAGCCATGTGCGTTGCTGATGGGCGCAGAAAAGCAGGGTGTGAGCGATGTTGCGGCAGAGATGGCCGATCAGCATATCATTATCCCAATGATGGGGATGGTAAGTTCGCTTAACGTATCCACAGCTGCAGGGATAATCCTGGTAGAAGCTCAGCGTCAACGCATGTTGGCTGGTTTGTATGAACAGCAGCACCTCAGTGATGAAGAGATCTCTCGCACCCTTTTTGAGTGGGGTAATCGTGATCTGGCGAAGTTCTGCAGAGAAAAAGGTTTAGCTTATCCTCCGCTTGATAACATTGGCGATGTAATTGATGCACCAGGTTGGCATCAGCGCGTACAGGCAGGTCAGGCAGATAAATATGATTGGCGCGGCATTGCTGTTTGATTCAATCCCTGAACCCCTGCTAATCTGAGTTTTTGGGTTTCGAATTAATCACTAATGGTCAGACGACTGCTTGTCACGCTTCTCTTCCTATTACTAACGCTTGTTTGTACATGGCAGGTTGTTACCTTTGCGCGTGATTGGACCCTGCAAAACCTTCACCAGCAGGGCTCTGATGAGCTTTTAAAAGTTATCACTCAGTTAAGATCGGCATTAGATGAGTATCGTTATTTGCCGTTTTTGATCTCTCAAGATACCGATGTTAAAGCGCTTTTGGTCGATCCCTCTCCGAGCATAGCTAGAGAAGTTAGTCTTTATTTAGAACAGATTAACCTTGTTGCGGGTTCATCCTCTCTATTTGTTTTGAACTCAGAGGGTAATACGGCAGCCTACAGCCATTGGCGGGATGAACAGGAATTCATTCAACGATCACATCGAAAACAAGATTACTATAAACAAGCGTTGGCGGGTCACCGAGGTGGCCAATTTAGTTTGAATGAACATAATCAATCCCCCGCTTACTTTTTGTCTTCACCTGTCTATAACGGCACACAATTTTCGGGCGCTGCAGTGGTCCGGGTTGAGCTAGAAGCGATGGTTAAAAAGCTACGCTCCACCGGCGAAGTGATTTTAAGGGATCAAACAGGCACTATTTTTTATACCACTGCACCTTTTAATCGTTTCAAAAGCATCAAAGAACAGGTTGATGTTGAAGTAACCCTGTTAACAAGTGGGGTTGTTACACGGCTTTGGAAGCGAGGTTCAGATCAATGGCTGTCACGCTCCGTAGCGCTAGATGATTTAAGTTGGCAGGTTTCGGTCCTCACTGATACTGATGTAGTAAAACGGAATGTCAGAAATGCCGCACTGTTTTCCTTTGGTGGTTGTATCGCGCTTGGGCTGTTCGCTTTGTGGTTTAGAGAGAGACAGTTAAAGCTACGCTCGCAGAACGTCACCCGTGAGACTCTAGCGAAAAGTGAAGCGCAACAAAAAGCGATTATTAATAACGCACAGGTTGGCTTACTGCTTATCAATGAGAGAGGCCATATCACTTTTGCTAACGATATGGCGCTGCAGCAGTTTGCTGTGTCTATACCATTGATCCTTGCTAAACCTTTGTTGGAATTGCTGGCTTCTGATGGGATTACCCCAATTGCGAGGGTGTTGCATCGATTAGGTGAAAAGGGGTTTTCCCCGCTGGTGGGTTATGAGGCGGTAGGTTCCAGAAGTGATGGTACTGAGTTCCCTCTATTGATCTCTATCCGAAAAATGCAGGGGTATGAGGCAAAGCAGTTTTTGGTAACGGTTATCGATATCTCCAGACGTAAAGGTTTGGAGATCCAATTGCAGAGAGCCAATGAGTCTCTAGAACACAAAGTTGAAGAGCGAACATTAGCTTTAAGAGAAGCACAAGAAGAGTTAGTTCAGGCCGGTAAAATGGCGGTACTTGGTCGTATGTCCACTGCAATTGTGCACGAACTGAATCAGCCTCTAACAGCGATTAGGAATTACGTAGCGATCTGCCGACAGGTGATGGCTCAGCCTGAAATGCTAGAAGAAAGCTTGCTAGAAGTAGATGGGCTTACACAGCGCATGGCGCAAATTACCGCTCAGCTCAAAACCTACGCTTACAAAAAGCCTGAACAAAAGCAGCCGGTCTCAATACAGATGGTGCTCGAAAACTCTCTGCAGATGTTCAAGCAGCGTATCGCTGATGAAGATGTGCGGCTTAAGTTAGAACTACCTGAAAAAACACTTTATGTTCTAGGTGATAATGCCCGTTTAGAGCAGGTTGTCGTTAACCTTGTTAAGAATGCTATCGATGCTATGCAGGGTAGGGCAGATAAAGAGCTCCAGATTGAATTGCTAGAAGATAGCAATTCTCAGCAGTTACAACTGCAGGTTATAGACAGCGGGGTAGGTATCGATCCTGCGTTATTGGCTAATCTATTTGATCCATTTATCACCTCTAAACCAATGGGCGATGGCCTAGGCTTAGGTTTAGCGATTGTTAAATCCATCATGCGTGATTTAAATGGTGATATCAGTGCAGGGAATACCGAGCAGGGCGGGGCTGTGTTTACCTTGCAATTACCTATTTGTGAAACTAATTAGAGAAGGTCGTAATGACAGATAAGCAATCACCAAATCAGTCATCCAGAGGTACTGTTTTATTGGTCGATGATGAAGCCATGGTGCGGAAATCTACCGAAAAATGGTTACAAATGGCCGGTTTTGATGTGATTGGCTGTGATAGCGGCCAGCAGGCTCTAAGCCATATCCAAATTGATTTTCCCGGTATCGTTGTCAGTGATGTCAAAATGCCAGAGATGACCGGCTTAGAGTTGATGGACAAAATATTGGAGACCGTACCCGGTTTTCCTGTGGTTCTCGTGACTGGTCATGGCGATGTTGATATGGCCATTGGTGCCATGAGAAAGGGTGCTTACGATTTTATCGAAAAGCCTTTTAACCCTGAGCGACTTGTAGAGACAATCCAACGTGCCTGCGAAAAGCGCCGCCTGATGTTGGATAACCTTCGTCTACAACAAAATTTAGCTTCATCCAGCGGCATCGATCAGCGCTTAATTGGTATTTCACCAGCGATTAGGCGCTTAAAGCAAGAGATCCTCACGCTGGCTGATCTAGATACTAATGTCATCATTTACGGCGAAACAGGCACCGGTAAAGAGCTGGTGGCGCAATCACTGCACGAATTTAGTCATCGTAAAGACAAGCACTTTGTACCGATCAACTGTGGAGCGATTCCAGAGTCTTTGATAGAGAGTGAGTTATTTGGTCACGAAGCCGGAGCCTTTACCGGTGCAGCTAAACGCCGAATCGGTAAGTTTGAATACGCCAGTGGTGGCACGCTCTTTCTTGATGAGATCGAAAGCATGCCTCTGCATCTGCAAATTAAACTGCTACGTGCACTGCAGGAAGGTGTGATCGAGCGCCTAGGTGGTAATTCACCGATCAAAGTCGATCTCCGTGTCATTGCTGCGGCTAAAACTGATCTTCGAGAAGAGGACGATTTCCGAGAAGACCTTTTCTATCGCCTAAACGTATCGCAATTACATATCCCACCATTGCGAGATCGTTTAGAAGATACGCCATTATTGTTTGAACACTATGTGCGTATGACCTCAGAATCTCACGATAAAGAGCAGCGATCACTACCTGAACAAGACTTCCGCACTCTGCAAAGTTACCAATGGCCGGGCAATGTTCGCGAACTAAAAAATATCGCCATGAGATATGCTTTGGATAAGCGCGTGTCGGTCAGTGATATCCTCTTCCCAGATAACAGCACTCTTCAGGCTTCACACCTTGAAGGGGATATAAGCCAACCTTTAGCTGTACAAGTTGCAGGTTTTGAAGCCGAAGTAATCAAACGCTCTTTGCAACAGCATCAAGGCAATATCAAAGCGGTGATGGATGCCTTAGACCTGCCAAGACGTACGCTAAACCAGAAGATGGCGAAGTACGGGATAAATAGGGCTGATTACACTTAAATTGAGTTAGTAAAAACTCTGTACTATCTACATCAAAAAACTGTTGATTTGGACAGTATATCTCGAGCAGTGTAGAGTTTATGAATTTTTTTGCTAATTTTTGCTAAGCCGTATTGCTTGTATTGAATCTTAAGCTAGGTTAAAAAGTTAACTAAATCAGACAGATGGAAGTCGAGCGCGGGTAGATACACGGACCCCGTATATCACTTGATATAGCGCATGCGCGGTTTGTCATGGAAGAATCTTTCGCTTTTCAGAATTAATCCTTACTTTTCAATTTGTTACATCTGTTTCCAATAAATGCGGTCGGGGTAGATATACGGACCCCCGTATATACAAATGTTATAGCTCATAAAGAGTATGATGAATATCAAACCGGTAATCTCAATATTGGCTCTGTTCCTCATCATAGGGGTTGCTCCATATTTAGTACTAATCAGCGATGATAGATACTCTTGGAGTGAAATGGATATAAACCAAAATGGGTTTGTATCCTACGGTGAGGCCTTTGAGTTCCTAGATTCAGGAAAGCGAGAAATCACCTCGAATGGAAGGAAATGCGTTGAATACTATGCGTATAAAGATGGCCTTCCATTTCATACGGTTTGCACTGAATAATGAACTATAACAAGTTTGTTAATAATCGCCCTTCGGGCTGGACCGCAAACTGCGCTGCTTCGCAGCAATGCAGCCCATTACAAAAGCGTTAGAACTCACAAGGGTGGTATGGTTTGAATTTTTTAAGGGACAATAATTACCCAGTTAAATTCATCTTTTTAGACTTTATCGCTTTCCCTTTTATGCTGTTGTCTGTGCCTAAATTAGCTGGCGACTTAGACCTACTTCCTCAGGAAGTTTTATTTGATGGTTACGAATGGTATTTGTTAGGCGTTGGAATGATACTATTAGCTCCAGGGGTTATTTTCAGCTTCACAAAATATAAGCGATAAGAATAATTCAAAAAGATTAAAGGGATCGAAGCCCTTTAATTCTATTTTTCACATAATGTTATTTACTTGGAGCTGTGTTTAAAGCTTATTTATTATTGCCTGCGCATTACTGATCACTTTTTCCTCATTTCTGCCAATACCGCAGCTGTCGATGATGATGACGTCTTTAATGCCGATAAAGGCAAGGGTGTGCTGAATGTAGTCAGACACAAAATCAATGTCGGTACCTAGCTGCGTTCCACCCGAGCTTAAGATGACATAGGCTTTTTTATTTTTTAGTAAACCTTCCGGGCCTTTCTCTCCATAACGAAATGTTACTTTGGCTCTGGCTATCTGATCTATCCAGGCTTTAAATGCCGCAGGTACATGGAAATTATAGATTGGCAGGCCAATCACTAAAGTGTCTGCTTCCTTAAGTTCACTGATTAAAGCGTCTGAACAGGATAGTACGGATCGTTGTTCAGCAGTGCGCTCGTCAATGTCGGTGAGGTTTGCTTTTATCCAAGCCTCAGTGATAAGAGGAATACCGTTGGCCAAATCACGCGTTTTAACCGTCGTATGATTCTTATTTTTTAATGCTTCAATGAGATGGTCACTTAGTGTGCGGCTGTAAGAGCCTTTTTTTCGCATGCTGGCATCTATACGTAAAATTTTATTAATCATATTCTTCTCAATATTATGGGTGTGTGGCTGCAACAACGTTGCAACCATTTTGGAATGTATGAAAGTGATTAAGCGCCAAAGCCGCCGTCAATTGTATGTTGGGCACCGGTAATAAAACTTGCCTCATCGCTTGTGAGGTATGCCACCATGCCGGCAATTTCGCTAGCTTGAGCGTGACGTTTAATTGCCATGAAAGAGTGCATGGTTTCTTTCATTGGCCCATCTTTCGGATTCATTTCGGTATCTACGGGGCCTGGTTGAATATTATTTACGGTAATATTCCTGTCGCCTAAATCTCTTGCTAAACCACGAACTAACCCCTGCATAGCCGACTTTGTAAGAGCATAAGCAGTCCCACCTGCCATTGGCATTCGATCCGCGTTGACTGAGCCAATTACAATAATTCTGCCGCTTTGATTCATGCTTTTGGCCGCTTCTATACTTGCGTGATAAGGACTACGTACATTTACATCCAGCATGTGATCTATAGCCTCAGGGCTTTGCGTTAATGGGTTGCCCATGATCAATACGCCCGCAGCGATAATTAGGATGTCCAATGCGCCTTGATCTTGAATCACCGCGGCCAAGGCTTCGCGATTACTACTATCTACTTTAATAGGCTTAGCACCTGTATTGGCTGCCACTTCTGTTGCTGCATGATCGGAGTTTGCATAGGTGAAGCTAGTTGCAGCACCTTCTTGCTGTAAACGCGCTACCACCGCCGCACCAATGCCTCTGCTACCACCTAATACCAGCGCTTTTTTGTTTGTTAAGGTTGCCATATCTCTGTCTTTTCCTTTCGGTCTTCAAATTGCTATTGGGTCTGTCGTCAAGACACGTGGCTTACTATAATTATTGCTTAAATAAGTAAAAACATTGGTGCTGGTAAAAGACTTTTGCGTTTTTCAGAAATATAATGAAAATATGAATGAATTTAGCCAAATAAAAACCTTTGTGGCTTTAGTTGAGAGCGGTTCCATCAGTAAGGCAGCAGAGAAAATGGATGTTGCGGTTTCTGCTGTAAGTCGTCGATTAAAAGAACTGGAATCTAGTTTGGGTGTCCAGTTAATACAGCGTACGACGAGAAAAATGCATTTAACTGAAGTTGGCGAAAGGTTTTATCAACGTTGCGGCAAACTGTTGGATGACTTTGAGGAGGCCAAGCAAGAGGCTAGTAATGCCGCTACTTCTCTTAGCGGTACTCTAAAAATAGCTACGCCATTGAGCTTTGGTGTGGCACACCTTTCACCAGCGATTGCTGCCTTTATGCATTTACATCCTGAGGTCAAGATAGATCTGGATATGAGTGACAGGCGTGTCGATTTAGTTGAGGAGGGGATCGATTTGGCGATTCGCATCGGTACGTTGGAAGATTCTTCTCTCATGGCAAGAAAATTGGCTGTGGTACGTCATGTGGTTTGTGCATCACCTGAGTTCTTAACCCAATACGGTACGCCGAACAAACCGGAAGATTTGGCCGGGATGCCTGCGCTTTGCTACGGAAATTTAAGTCAGCCTGATATTTGGTATTTCCGTGATCAAGAAAATAACACTGGCAGTATTAAGGTGCCTTTGCGCATGCGCTCTACAAATGGCGATGCACTGGTGGAGGCTGCTGTAGCTGGTCTAGGTATTCTTTGCGAGCCTAGTTTTATTGTCCATGGCGCAGTGAAAAGGGGGGTATTAACCCCAGTTCTGACCGACTATCAGTGGTATGCAATGAATATTTATGCTGTGTATCCGCATACTAAACATGTGCCGGCACGTGTCAGAGCTTTTATCGATTTTCTCGCTTCGTATTTTGGAGATGAACCTTACTGGGAGCAATTCTTGGAGAACGGTACTGTTAACTAATCGTTTCTTGCTTGGAGGCGAATTAAAGAGGGAAAAATCTAAACAGAACGGCAGTTTTACTGCTCAAGCCGTGCCAAAGCATCTTTTAAAGCTTGCTCCTTATCCGTGCGAATGGCATTAGCCCATGCAGATAGTGATGGATTATGCTCACCATTGTCTGCTCCCCAGATAATCATCTCAAGCAGTACAGGAATAAGTGACTTGCCTTTGTCGGTTAGTCCATAGCGAATAATTCGACCATTATCAGGACACTTATGCTTTGTCAGTAAACCTGACTCCAATAGGTGTGTTAATCGCTTGGCTAATATATTGGTTGAGATGCCTTCTGCAGAATTTAGAAAGTCGCCATAAGTGCTTTTTTGATTAAACACTATGTCGCGAATGATCATCAGGCTCCATTGATCACCAAATATTTCAAGGCCAAAGTTTATCGGGCAGGATGAGCGTAATGTCTTTTTCATGAAGATAATATAACTACATTACTTGCAAAACGAAAGTTGTTGGATTAGCTTTATATTACTTTCGTTTTGCAAGTGATTTGTCTGCAAAGTCTTTAAAGGAATTAAAGGAATTAAAGGAAACGTTCTATGAAGCTGTATTTAATTAATGGTTCGCCTAATGGCAGAAAAGTGCTTTCCGTTGTTCGTCATTTGGGGTTGACGCCTGAATTGATTTGGCTGGATATCTTTGCAGGTGATACGCAAACTGAGGAATACTTGAAGCTGAACCCAAACGGTCTGTCACCCACTCTGGCGGATAACGAGGTTGTTCTTTGGGAGTCTAATGCAATTAATACTTACTTATGCGAAACCACGACTAATCAGAGTTTGTTGCCTGTGCATGCTGCAGGAAAGGCGGAGGTATTAAAATGGCTGTGCTGGGAGCTCGCTCATTTTAACAAAGCGCTAGGTGTTATTGCTTTTCAAGCCGTGGCTAAGCCTTCTTTTGGGCTAGGTGAGACTAATCAGGCAATCGTTGATTTTTATACAGAAGAATTTAATCGCTATGGTCCCGTGCTTGAAAAGCATTTAGAAGATCGTGAGTTTATTGTGGGTGATGACTGGACACTTGCGGACTATGCACTAGGTCATGTTGAAATGTTTCAAGCAGCAATGCCTATTGAATGGGAGCGCTTTCCGAATATTGTTCGTTTTTATGATCGTATAAGAGGAAATACTCATTGGGCTTCGACTCAGGCAGCGCCTGATAGTATAGGTAGGAAGCCAGCAGATTAAATATGAATTTAAGGAAGCCATAGATTAAAGGGGGCCAGGTTAAAGAAGTCAAAGCCCTTTAATTCACTTCGCACCGCTGCGTTAAGCGTTAGGAATAGTCGAATATGGAAGAACTAGTAGCAATAGCAGCAATATTCGTGTTTCTTGTATTTTTTGTGAATATCAAGGTTACTCGGGTTATTGCGCGATCAGTAGGTTCAACGAAGAACGAGAGAGTATTATCTTATCTAGTAGTTTGGTTTATTCCTTTACTGGGGGTGCTACTAGTACCTAAAAAGATTTTGCCAAGCTTGCATACTAAGGCTGATGGCACTTGTTCCTCGGGTGGTTCAGATGGAGGATGCTCTGGAGGGGATTGTGGATAAACCGGTCATTACCTGTTAAATCGCATACCAAACATGAGTATTTTCTTCCTTTATTATTAAGCTATCCATTAATTGGATAGTTTGAGAGACGTTATAGAGCAATAAGGTTATGCGTACGTAGATCAATCTCGTCTATTGGATGGGTTATTCAATAATATTCTATTGGTTAAATACTACTACGGTATTAACGGACTAGATGGTTTAGAGCTTTCTGCTTTTAGATCTCGCAGCCACGCTTTTATTTCCCAAAGCGTTATATACATCCAAACTTCGTCTATTTCTTCTGGATGCATGTCAGGTTGGGGGGAGGCAAGTTTAGGGTCGCAGCTATATTCATTTGCGCGACCTCCGTTGTAACAGTACATGTTTTCATAACTTCGAGTTTTGGTTATCTCATTTGCTTTTCCTGAGCATCCAACCAATGAAATCAATAGAAATGGAAGGTAGAACCACTGCCCCATACGATTATTCATGCGCACTCATCCTATGATAGCTTTATGCGCGGACTACATACTCGCTTGGAGTCAGTATAGTTATTGAACGATGAATTAGAAAAACAATTGAACGATCAAAGCTCTTTTCTTACCTAACCGCCTAAACTACTTATTGAAGATAGGGAGGATTCGATATGAGTGTTGATCAGATTACGGCGTTCTTTGGCTGGGGTTCAATTTTAAGTATTGCTGTTCTCCTTTTTACTACGCTGGCTTTGATGCTCATGCGCTCGTTGGTTATTCCTCTGCATTCAAGGTTGCTGGGCGTTAGTGAGGAGCACTTGCCTGCTTTGTACTTTAAATACTTAGCCAATTTTAAATTGCTGTCGTTATGCCTGTTTATTATTCCTTACCTGTCGTTAAAGCTGATGGGCTATTGAAGCAAGACTCTCACTGTCGAAATAAATACAACAATTGAGAAATTGACAATGACAGCCACATCCGAGACGATGGTTTTATGAGCATCAAACAAGATCATTACGTAGCACGAATTATCATTATTCCTTAGGAATGGTGGGATACTTGATGCGCTAAATTTATTAAACCCACCCTTAGAGGTGGGTTTATTGTTTCTACCTCTTGGGAATATTAAATAGGGAGTACCCATGAGGAAGGTCGCAGTTTTTGGTAAGCCCGGAAGTGGCAAATCTACCTTGAGTAAAACTTTGGCAAAGGTAACGGGTTCGCCACTTCATCAACTCGATTCACTGTTCTATCAGAAAAGTGGCGAGCCCGTCGCAAGTGAATTCTTCGATAAGGTCCACGAAGATATATTGGTCTTTGATAGTTGGATCATCGATGGTTTAGGCCCTTTGGGTGCTTTTAAAAAGCGTTTAGATGCGGCAGATACATTGGTGTATATCGATCTTCCTTATCCCACGAGTTATTGGTTTGTTACTAAGCGGCTGCTTAACGGGTTGTTTATAAAGCCTGAAGGGTGGCCAGAGGGTAGTTCATTGCTGAAAGGTACTCTCCAGAGTTTTAAAATGCTGCGCTTATCACCTTCGTTTTGGAACGATGATTTTCGTGCGGAGATAGCAGATAAAGCGAAGCATAAGTCTGTTGTTGTGATCCGAAGTGTTGCAGAACTAAACGCGTATATGGAGGCGCATGCGAGATAAGATGATTAAATGGCCAGCCATTATTAAGTATCACGGCGACAACGAACTTTCTTATATTTCCAGCGGAGCTGAATGGGAGACTGATCAAGGCCTTTCTACCGCTTGTTATGATGCAGACGACCGCTTGATTGATTCGGACGGTGTGGTGTTTTCTATAGCAAGTAGGGCAGGTAGCATCACTGTTCCAACAGCAATTGAAGAACGTTTGGAGCTAGGAGATATGGAGGATTTAGTCAGAGTACATTTCTCTTCTGTTGGGGAATGCTGCGTGTCTAAGTTTTCTATTAGCTCAATTGCTGAAGGAATTACTACTGTCGGCCAGTTTGAAGAGAGCTGACATCTAGGAATAATCGAGTCAGGGTAGAATTATTCTATTTGCTGCGCTGAAAGCAGCATACCAAAATTATAAAAACGGTTAGGAATGAACATGATCAAAAGAATCACTGGTGCAGCCTCTCTTTGTGCAGCGATGTTGCTGAGTACTTCTGCTTTTGCGGTTGAGCCAATTCAGCTGAACGGTAAATCTTACGCTTATAACAGCAGCGAAGAGTTCACACACTCTTACTTCAATAATGCAGAACAAGATAAAGAAAACTGGAACGAAAAGGTTTCTGTGATTTTCTCATCTAGCACACGCAGTGAAGATGACCTTGAAGAATTAGCTAACGATTTACGTGACGGATACTCTCAGAACGGCCGTTTGGTAAAAGCTATTAAAATAGAGGCTAAAGATGGTGCTTCAACTAAGTTCGTTGTGGTTGGTGTAATGTCTGGTGAAGAGGTGGCTGAAGGGGTTATGGCCCGTGCCAGCCTTGTCGATGGCCACAGTGTTGTTTTGATGTATTCGCATAGGTTTTACAACGAAAATCGCGAGAAAGGCTTAATCGAGTGGTTTGAAGCGAACGGCTACAATATGGAAAAAGAGCTGATCGATTTTGCTGCAATTCCTGATAGAGCTGAATTTGCTGCAAAATAGACAACCATCTTTTTTTTAAGCTAGTTAATACTTATCTAGTTCAAAAAAAGCGGGCGACCTGTGTTGAGCAGTCGCCCGTTTTTTTGTAACAGTGGTAGTTTAAGGTTTTGCTCGGTTACGAGTTCGCCTGAACCAAGGGGGGCAAGACGGGAGATTTACGAAAGGCAAAGCTACTGCATAAGTTTAATCTTACCCGTTTAAATCAATATGCTTGGTTAAGTAATCAATAAAACAGCGAACCCTGGCACTTACTGCTTTGTCGGCGTAAAAAACCAGATGAATTGGAATGGGGGTGTCTATTAGCTCGTTTTCTAATAAGGAGATTAACCTTCCTGCTTTAAGATCTTCCTTAACTGTGAAGGCTGAAAGGCAGGCAATACCACTGTTTTTAAGTGCTAATTGCCTCAGCGTCTCGCCGCTATCAGCAAGTACTGATGGCTCGATTAAGACAGGTTCATCATTTGTTCCCTTAATCGGCCAAGAGTTTAGCTTTTTCGCTTTTGAAAAGCCTAAACATGCGTGCTTGCGCAGGTCTTCAGGTGATCTAGGAAAACCGTGTTTTTGAAGGTATTCAGGTGAAGCGTAAATACCGCGCGTTGTTGTTCCTAACTTTTTAGCTTTCAAACTGGAGTCATCTAATTCTCCAATGCGAAGTGCAAGATCTACCTTTCTCTCAATCAAGTTAATATTGGACTCAGTTGATTCAAGTTCCACCGTTACTTCTGGATACAGTTGGTTGAACCTAGGGATCAGAGGTGCAATTGCATGTAAGGTAAATGGCGTAGCAGCATCGATTCTTACTACCCCACTAGGTTGTTGCCCTTCTTCTATAAAGTAGCGTTCTATATCGGCTAGACGTGCGCGAATCTCTGATGTGTGCTGGAAAAGCCACTCACCTTCCGACGTTACTTCGACGTTGCGTGTGGTTCTATGAAATAAGCTGCATTGCAGTTTTGATTCGAGTTTTTTTATACCCCGGCTGATGGCCGGTGCTGCTTGGTTGAGGTGCTCAGCCGCTAGCGTAAAACTCTTATGTTCAGCGACCGCTGAAAACATAACTAATTCTTCAAAAGAAAATTTCATCAGTACTTAGATCGTCGAGATTCTATTGATAACAATTATGTTAATAGAATTGTTACTTTGTAAACATTTAAGTAAATGGAGAAAGAAATAAAATTCAAAGGGAAATCTGATCGATTAATCAGATCTACTTAGAATTGGAGAAGTGAATGAAAAGGGTCGATGTTCAGAAAGTACAACCGGAAGCTTATCGCAGTATGTTTGGAGTAGAGAGCTACCTGGCTGGTTCAAGTTTATCTCCTAAGTTACAAGCGTTAGTCCGTCTGCGAGTTTCTCAGATTAATCGTTGTTCATATTGCCAAACCCTACATTCGCAAGAGGCGCAAAACAAAGGAGTAACAGATTTAGAACTTACCGCTTTGGCATATTGGAAAGGCGCGGAACTGTTTGACCCTAAGGAGCGAGCGGTATTAGCGATGGCTGAAGCAATGACGAAACTTACTGAAGAGGGGGTTTCTAACGAAATTTATAACGATGTCGCAAGCGTTCTGTTAGATGAAGAAATTGCGCAATTAATCGTCCTAGTTGCAACTATGAATGCTTGGAACCGCATAGGGGTAGCTACAGCGAGTCGTCATTAAAGCTTTTTGTTACCTGTAAAGCCTATTCGAAATAATAAAGGATGCTTTATGAAAAATAAGAAATCGATTTGCGATGCCATCATTCTAGTTCTGGTAATACTGTTTATGCCAAAAGTAGCGATAGCGCATCAGGTAGATGGTGGAATTGAGCGGCAGCTATTAAGTTCATCTGCTTTACCAAATCTGCCAGGTCATAAATTAACTTCTATGATTGTTGAATTTGGGCCTGGAAGTTCAGCACCAGCACATCGTCATGACGCTTTTTTGTTTGTCTATGTATTGAGTGGGTCTGTCTTATCTCAGCTCAATCAGGATGAAGCAATTGTGTACCACGCAGGTGACAGTTGGGTTGAATCTCCGACTGATATACATACACAAACAACAAATATGAGTGAGACTGAAACAACAAAATTATTAGTCGTTTTTATAGCAGAGGAGCGAGCTAAATTATCGAGTTCAAGGCTTAAAACCCGTTCAGAACTCTGACGTAATCGTTTAATTGTGATCGCGATAGGTTTTCTGGTTGTAGCTTGTCAGCGATACCCAAAACCATTTGAAGCTGGGGTAGATGGTCTTTGTCTTCTTCGCTGAGTGTTTTAGCGTCATCAGAATTAAGGTATTGGCCGATGCTACCTGTGGTCAGGGTTATCAGTAAAGCCTTAGCGTTTAGTTAGGTAGTGTTTTACTGAGATCATTCTTCCTGATAAGTTCCGTTATCTCTATGGGAAATATGACCTTTTTCTCCACCAAATATTCCTTTCAATATGGTTGCTTAGCTGGATAAGCAATTTTTTGCCTATTTTGCGAATGCAGATTCCAGCCTATAGATCCTTATTAGTCTTTAGTATTGCTTAGGTGTTAAGAAATGCTCTGTAACGCTTAATCATTCTTTATGTCGTGGGATTAGCGTACTGAGATCTGAATTCTCTTTGATAATTGCAGTTTAAAGCGAAATTTTGAGCGTAATTTTGCTTATTACTCGAATTCGGATAAGCAATATTTTGCCTACTCATAATAGAGGTCGTGTTATGGTTTTTTTAACTGTTTGTTTTTAAATGATTAAATTTGTTTTTGGCTTTCTGGCATATCCATTGCTATACAGAATGGGTGTAACTCAAACTTTATAAAAAACCTCAAACTGGAGAAGGGTAAGAGGATGACAATAACAAAACGCACTTTTATTAAAGGTATGGGCGTAGCCCTAGCAATGAGTACAGCTATGGGCGCTGCAGGTCTGGCACAGGCTGATGACAAGCGCTCTTACATTTTGGCTACAGCGTCTACTGGCGGTACTTACTACCCAGTAGGTGTAGCGTTGGCGACACTAACTAAAGTTAAGCTAGAGCCAAAACATAAAATTTCTATGTCTGCGATTAACTCAGCAGGTTCGGGTGAGAACGTTAAACTGTTGGGCGAAAACGAAGCTCAGTTCGCGATTCTACAAGGTCTTTACGGCGCGTGGGCTTGGAATGGTGAAGGGCGTTTAAAAGAGACTGGCGCTAATAAAAACCTTCGTTCTGTAACTATGCTATGGCAGAACGTTGAGCAGTTTGTGGTTAAAAGTGACCTAGCTAAGACTGGCACAATTTCTGACATTACCGCTTTTGAAGGTAAAAAATTCTCAATTGGTAAAAAGAATTCTGGTACAGAAGGTTCTGGCCGCACAATCCTTGGCAATCTAGATGTTAACGTTGATGGCTTTAATCTAGCGCATATGGGTTACGGTGCATCTGCTGATGCTCTTCAGAACGGTACAATCGAAGGCATGAACATCCCATCAGGTGTTCCAACCTCTGCGATTACTCGTGCGTATGCTGCACTAGGTAGCGATATTACTGTTCTTAACTTTACTGACGAGCAGATTAAAGAAGCGAACGGTGGTTACCAGCTTTGGACTCGTTATGAGATCCCAGCGAACACTTATCCAGGTCAAACTAAAGCGATCAACACAATGGCGCAGCCTAACTTCCTAGCGGTACGTGACGATGTATCCGACGAAGATGTTTACCTGCTGACTAAAACTGTTTACGAAAACCTACCGTTCCTAAATGGTATCCATAAAGCGACTAAGGCGATGGCACTAGAAAAAGCGATCGCAGGTCTTCCTGTACCACTACACCCAGGTGCAGCGCGTTACTACAAAGAGAAAGGTATCAACATACCTGCGCACCTAATGGCGAAATAAGCTGAAGAGACTATTCTTCAGAGGAACTAAATGTTGGTGGCGTGGTCATTTAGTTTAGTTCCCAGCTTTTAGGTTCGACCCGGTGCAGACTCAGTTACCAGCGAGACTGAGATCTGCACCACCCTAATTCCTATATTACGATCATGGTCATCCGAGCTCGGAAGGGGAGCGGCTGGCTGTAATATCAGCGTGAGCGATCAGAAAGCATGGCTACAGAAACTTCTGTTACCGACCAGGAAGTCAGTGAAAAATTAAAAGGGCTAGAGTTAGCACAGCGTCCAGAACAGTCGCTAACAGGGCGAGCGGTTTATTGGATTGGCGTAATGTTCGCCATAGCTCATATCTATTTCAATACTCTGGGTACTTGGTCAGAGCTTTATGTCTCTGCCATCCACTTTGGCGGTTTTGCGCTGATGTGTGGTTTGATGGTGCCGATGTTCAAAGGCGGTAGCGAGGCTAAACAGAAGCTTGGTTTAGTGTTGGATGTATTGTTAGGCATCGCCGCTATTGTCTGTGCCCTTTATCTTATCGGTTTTGAAGATGCGCTTTATGACCGAGGTGTGAAGTTTGCCCAGTGGGATTGGGTCTTCTCTGTGTGCGCAATATTTATTGCATTAGAAATGGCGCGTAGAACAACTGGGTGGTTTATCCCTTGTTTAATTCTTGCCGCGCTGACTTATGTATTTTGGTGGGGTAAGTATATCGATGGCATCTTCGGTTTTGCCGGATTGAGCCTTGAGACTCTACTATATCGATCTTATTTCTCTTCAGAAGGTATGTTCGGTCAGATCGCGCGTATCTCCTGGACCTATGTGTTTATGTTTATCCTGTTCGGTGCTTTCCTAGTTAAATCCGGTGCAGGTGATTTTATTATTGATCTATCCCGCTGTGCAGCCGGCCGATTTGTTGGTGGCCCTGGTTTCGTAGCGGTATTGGGTTCTGGCCTAATGGGATCTGTATCAGGTTCTTCTGTAGCAAATACCGTATCTACGGGTGTAATCACTATCCCTCTTATGAGAAAGGCGGGTTTCCCTGCACGGTTCTCAGCCGGGGTTGAGGCCGCAGCATCCACGGGTGGGCAGTTAATGCCTCCGGTTATGGGTGCTGGTGCGTTTATTATGGCGTCTTACACTCAGATCTCTTATCTGGATATCATTGCCATTGCTGCACTTCCTGCGTTGTTGTACTTCCTATCCGTGGGCTTCTTTGTTCGTGTTGAAGCAAAACGAAGCCATGCTCATGCGGTTGAGTTAGATACACGCCCGATTGGTGAAGTATTTAAAGAAGGTTGGCACTTCCTGCTTCCTTTGGTTGTATTGGTCGCGCTGCTTATCTATGGCTTTACACCTACCTATGCGGCAGGCCTATCAATTATCTCGGTAATCGTTTCATCTTGGTTATCTAAGAACCCAATGGGGCCTCAAGCAATTTTGGATGCTTTAGCGCAAGGCTCTAAAAACATGGCGACCACTGCAATGCTACTGATCTCAGTTGGATTGGTTGTAAACGTTGTTGCTATGACCGGTATCGGTAATACCTTCTCTCTAATGGTGACGGATTGGGCGAGCGGCAGCTTGTTCATTACCTTGGTATTGGTTGCTTTAGCATCGCTGATCTTAGGTATGGGCTTGCCTGTAACGGCGGCTTATATCGTATTAGCAACGCTTTCTGCTCCAGCGTTATATGGCTTGATGGCCGAAAGCCGACTGCTAGATATGATTGTTGAAGGTACATTGCCAGAAGCAGCTAAAACCATCTTTATGTTGGTGGATATGGAGAAGGTTGCTTTGCTATCTGCGCCTATGGCGGAAGCCGATGCCAAAGCGCTACTTGATCTAGTACCTGCGGACTTTAAAGGTCAGCTTTTAGAGCAAGCGATGGCACCTGAAGTGTTGGCGATGATTCTATTATCTGCACACATGATTATCTTCTGGTTGTCGCAAGACTCTAACGTTACGCCACCGGTTTGCTTAACGGCGTTTGCAGCAGCTGCAATCGCAAAAACACCGCCAATGGCGACAGGCTTCACTGCTTGGAAGGTAGCGAAAGGTTTGTATATCGTGCCGCTTCTATTTGCTTATACCAACTTTATCGGTGGTACAGCGATGGAGGTGTTCAGCATCTTTATCTTTGCTGTCTTTGGTTTGTATGCCTTTGTTGGCTTTATGGAAGGCTATTTAGAAGGGAAGTTGAATATTGTTCTGCGTATAATCTGTGGCGCTCTGGCAGTTGCTTTGCTTTGGCCGCATGGTGAAGTGCTGATCAATCTTGTTGCTGCGGCACTGTTCGCTGTGATCTTTATGTATAGCCGTCGTTTTGCTGATTCAGAAGGTAGTGCTGCATAGCGCTGCCTTCGAGTACTGACTTAAGGGATATTAGGTGTGAGCCTGACTTCAGATAAAAAAATATATGATTTCATTGTCATTGGTGGAGGCATTCTAGGGATGTCGACTGCTTGGCAATTACAGAAAAAATATCCAGGCAAATCGGTCTTGGTAATAGAAAAAGAGTCCAGTGCGGCTCAACATCAAACGGGTCATAACTCGGGTGTTATTCATGCTGGTGTCTATTACAAACCGGGCAGCTTAAAGGCGCGTTTCTGTAAAGAAGGTAACGTTGCAACGAAAGCGTTTTGTCGTGAACACGATATTCCGTTTGATGAATGCGGAAAGCTGTTGGTAGCGACCAACCAGAAAGAGCTAGAGCGCATGCAGGCACTTGTTGGTCGCTGTGCTGAAAATGGCATCGAAATAGAAGTGCTGGATCAAGCACAACTGCGCGAGCGTGAACCTAATATTACCGGTGTAGGTGCCATCTTTGTGCCTTCTACAGGTATTGTTTGCTACACACAAATCTCTAGTAAGATGGGTGAATTGGTAGAACAAGCGGGTGGTGAAGTTCGCTTTAATACACGTGTAACAGGTATTGAAGAGTTCGCGGATCGCGTGACTATTTTTGCGGAAACTGAGCGCTTCCAAGGACGCTTTTTGGTGAGCTGTTCTGGGCTGCAGTCTGATCGTATTGTTGAGATGATGGGGTTAGAACCTGACTTCCGTATCATTCCATTCCGTGGTGAATACTATCTGTTAGATGAGCAACACAATCAGATTGTTAACCATCTAATCTATCCGATCCCTGATCCTGATCTTCCGTTCTTGGGCGTGCATTTAACTCGTATGATCGATGGTACGGTAACCGTCGGTCCTAACGCCGTATTAGCGTTCAAACGTGAAGGTTACAAAAAGACGGATATCAGTTTGAAAGATAGTTTCCAGATGCTTACCTATCCGGGGATGATTAAACTGCTATTCAAGCACTTCAAGGCAAGTATGACTGAGTTGAAAAACTCAATTTCGAAACCGGGCTATCTAAAACTGGTTCAGAAATACTGCCCGTCTTTAACATTAGACGATATGAAGGAGTACCCAGCGGGTATTCGTGCTCAAGCTGTTTCTAAAAATGGGGATGTTATCGATGACTTCTTATTTATGAATACGAGTAGGGCATTAGCGGTATGTAATGCTCCATCCCCAGCTGCAACTTCTGCTATCCCGATTGGTCAGCATATTGTTGAGCAGGTGAGTGTGTTAGTAGAGAAGTAAAGCTCTTATTGCCTACAACGGGCTTTATACGTCGAAGCGTGTGAAGCCCGCACTTTTTTGATGGCGTTGACCAAAGTTTTCTGCTTGGTTATCGTACTCTTGACGGAGTTGATAATTAGCCAACATTAACTCCTTACAAATCTTGCACCATTCTTTGGCGTCAGGCTTACCGAGTTGGTCTAGCTGTTCTTTGCTTGGTTGACCATTCGTTGCGATGATTGTTTCCGTGCAATTCTTACAATATTCCATTACTTTTCCCACCATCTAATTTAATTCTTTGTATTTGTAATCACGTTGCAGCTTAGTCGCTAACTCTAGATTTTGTTATTAGAAAATTTCTTAATTTGATGGCCTTTCGACTTTTTGAAGAGTTAACGTGCTAGTGTTTCAGTTAACTACATTTTTCCCATAAGCGAATAAACAAGGGTATGTAATGAGCTTTATAGCGTTATCGTTTATCTCTGTTTTTCTCTTTATTTTGTTTTGGCAACTGCGACAGCGAAAGGTTAAAAAGAAGCGTAGTGAACTTATCGAAAGTTACGTTTTTCCTGAACGATTGACAGTAGAGCTTCGAAAGCGTTATCCACATCTGTCTGATACGGATTGTGACAAGGTGATGGAAGGGTTAAAGGAATTCTTTCTAATCAGCCTGGCGACAAAAAACAGAGCGATAGCTATGCCATCTCAGGCAGTAGATGTGGTGTGGCATGAGTTTATTTTGTTTACCCGTGATTATGATTTGTTCTGTTCTAGAGCGCTTGGACGATTTCTGCATCACACTCCAGCAGAAGCGATGACAAAACCAACTCAAGCGCAAGAAGGGATTAAACGGACTTGGAAACATTCTTGTAAACGCGAGGGGATAGATCCTAAGGCTCCGACACGTCTGCCTCTGTTATTCGCGATGGATGCTGAACTAAAAATTGAAGATGGCTTCACCTACCAATTAAATTGCAAAGGCCGTGAAAACGATGGCTACTGTGCCAGTCATATAGGATGTGGCGGCGGTGGGTGTAGCTCAAATGGTGACTCTGGCTGTGGAGGAGGCTGCGGCGGGGATTAGGGGTGCCGCACATCAATGCCTTTAGGTCTCCGCGCTGTCCAATAGTGTTTTTGCCAATAGGGGTTATCTAATCGACTAATGATCACTCCTTTACTGGTAGAGGCGTGTAGGAACTGGCCTTCCTGAACATAAATGCCTACATGTCTTTGTTTATAGCCTGTTTGAAAGAAGACTAAATCGCCTGCTTTTAACTGGCTTTTAGGAATATTAGAACCACTGACAAGTTGATCACGGGTCATACGTGGAATATCTAAACCAAACTGATCTCTATATGTGACTTGGGTAAATGCGGAGCAATCAATACCTGATCTATTGTTTCCACCGAGACGGTATGGTGTTCTTGCCCAGTTCTTATATTGATCAAGTAATGCTTGGCTTACAGGTGAGTTAGCCTGGATAGATACAGGTGGAGTAGATGATTGTTTTAACGTGCTTGAGCAACCGCTTAAAAGAAAACCGGTTAGTAAAAGAACGATAGGAGTATAAAATTTCATCAAATTCTACCTTCTTTTCGCTTAGATCAGGGTTGCGAACAGTATAACCCCAACTAAAATTTACAAAAGCTTAAAACCGTTTGGCTTTCGCGCTGTAACTGCCTATTATGCGCACCTATTTTACCCAGCCCTAGAAAGCGAAGAGTTCATGACAGAAGATTTTCAGGTCGGCCAACGTTGGTACAGTTACACAGAAGCTGAATTAGGTTTAGGTGTAGTCACTGAATTGGTTAATCGCAGTGTAACAATTTTTTTCCCAGCGATCGGTGAAGAGCGTACTTACGCGCAAAGCAATGCTCCTTTGAGTCGTATTGTGTATCCGATTGGCGATCAGATCTCCGATGATGATGGTCTGTCTATCACTGTTACTGAACATCAAGAAAGTAAAGGCTGTGTTATCTATTTTGGTGATGATGCCGAAGGTAACGAACAGATTATTCATGAAGCGTCTTTAGAAAGTGCGGTTCATTTTAGTAAACCTTATGAGCGTTTATTTGCAGGGCAGATCGACAAACTTCGTCACTACGAACTTCGTCAAGAAACACTTAAACTGCAACATAAGCATCATAATTCCGCTGCTTATGGTTTGATCGGTCCTCGCGTTCAATATTTACCACACCAGTTTTATATTGCTTCTGAAGTCGGTAAGCGTACAGCCCCACGTGTATTGCTAGCCGATGAAGTAGGTTTGGGTAAAACCATCGAAGCCGGTTTAATTCTTCATCAACAGCTTGTGTCTGGTTTAGCGAGCCGAGTTCTAATTGTTGTTCCTGATAGTTTGATTCACCAGTGGCTGGTGGAGATGTTGCGTCGCTTTAACCTGCATTTCTCTATTTTGGATGAAGGTCGTTGCGCTGAGAGTGAAGGCAACCCATTTGAGTCAGCACAATTGGTGTTAAGCCCATTGTCACTGTTTACTCAGCATGAGAAACATCTTGAACAAGCGGTAGCAGCGGGTTGGGATCTGATGGTGGTGGACGAAGCTCATCACTTAGGTTGGAGTGAAGAGGGTGCAAGCCATGCTTATACCTGTATTGAAAGCCTAGCGCAGCACGTAAAAGGTCTGTTGTTGTTGACTGCAACGCCTGAGCAGTTGGGCATTGAAAGTCACTTTGCACGCTTACGCTTGCTAGATCCAGATCGCTACTATGATCTGCAGAAGTTTATTGAAGAAGAGCAAGCATTCAAATGTGTGAACCAGCTAATTGAAACGCTACAAAACCCAGAAGGTTGGGATAAAGCGTTACAAGATGAAGAGTTTACTGTGCTCTTGCACCAGTATCTGGGCGATGAGATGGCTGATCATCTGGAAGTTCATAAAGATGATGATTCTGAAGAGCGCGAACAGTTAATTGAGAAAACAGTACGTACCTTGTTAGATCAGCACGGTACAGGCCGAGTGCTTTTCCGTAACACACGTGAAAGTGTTCAAGGTTTCCCAGAACGTAAACTTCATAGCTATGAACTACCACTGCCTGATGCATATAAGGAAGTGATTGCAGATGCGCCAATGGAGCGTCAGCTGCACCCTGAATCTTTGATCGGTAATGGTGAAGGTTCTGCTTGGTTATTAGAAGATAACCGTGCCGATTGGTTGATTAAATGGCTGGAAGATTTCAAAGGTGAGAAGGTTCTAGTGATTTGTGCTCACGCGCAAACGGCAATCACATTGGAAAAACAGCTACGCTTATTTGAAGGTAAGCGGACTGCATTGTTCCACGAAGGCATGAGCCTTGTTGAGCGTGACCGTGCAGCGGCTTACTTCGCTGATTCTGAGCAGGGGGCTCAGCTTCTGATCTGTTCTGAGATTGGTAGTGAAGGTCGTAATTTCCAGTTTGCGCATCACATGGTGATGTTCGATTTGCCTATGAACCCGGATCTACTGGAGCAGCGTATTGGTCGCCTTGACCGTATTGGTCAACTTCAAGATGTAAATATCCATGTACCTTACTTTGCTGACAGTGCGCAATCTGTGTTGCTGCGTTGGTACGCAGAGGGTTTAGGTGCGTTCGAACAGGTATGCCCAACGGGGCAGTCACTGTTACAGAAATATGCCGCTCAGTTACATGAGTGCATGGAAAACCCGCTTGATCAGACTACCGTTGATTCACTAATCGACGAAACGGCTCAGACGCAAGCAGCGTTGCTGGCTGAGTTGCAGGAAGGCCGTGATCGTTTGCTCGAGCTGAACTCCTGTAATGCTGGTATGGCTGAAGAGCTGTTAGATGCGGTTGAAGAAGACAGTCAGCCGGGCAAGTTAGCCTCCTTTATGGGACGTATTTTTGATCACTTTGGTGTTGAACAAGAAACTACAGGCATTAATGGTGTGATCCTCCATCCTGGTGATCATATGCTGAATAGTCATTTCCCAGGCTTACCAAGTGACGGTATGACTGCTACTTTCCAGCGTAACGAAGCACTGTCTCGTGAAGATATGCATTTCCTAAGCTGGGAGCACCCAATGGTTTCTGGTGCAATGGAGGTGATGCTAGAGGGCAGTTACGGTAGCTCAACCCTTTGTACAATGAAGCTTCTACCACTGAAAGCGGGTAGCTTGCTGATTGAAGCTGTTTTCAGAATACATTCCATTTCTGATCGTTCTCTACAGTTGCAACGTTATCTGCCAGATGCGTGTGTACGTCGTGTAATTGATAGTAGCGGAAATGATCTGACCGGTGTTATTACCGAACAGCACTTCGCTACATTGGGTAAGCGTGTAGGTAAGAATGTTGCTTATAACTTGGTAAAACATACCCGTGATGAGATTACCGAGCTAGTTGCTAAGCTGGAAGAGCAGGTTGGACAAACTGAAGCGGATCTATTGGCGCAAGCAAAAGAATCCATTGCTGAACAGATGGAAACAGAGCTAGATCGATTAAAGGCGCTGGCTAAGGTAAATCCAAATATCCGTGATGAAGAGCTAGAGGCTCTAACCATTCGCGAAGAAGATCTTTTAGCTGCTGTTGATGGTGCGTCATTGAAGATGGATTCCATTCGTATCGCAGTGGTAACGCACGAGTAATCAATAGAGCTTGGCTCGAGAGTGATCGTATAAAGCCCTAAAGTAGAGATGTTTTGGGGCTTTTTTATATCATCAACATCCGTTCCCACAATTACTTGATCTTGAACAAGTAAATACCGCATACCATTGCATACAATTGCTCAACGAAACTAGGGCGGGAGTTCGGTTTGCCTCGTTGCTTAGTTATTAATTATTTTTCTTAAGTTTATTTCTCCACTAGCCAAGGAGGGGTCATGTTCCGGTCTCTAGCTAATTTAATAGATACAGTTTTAAGAACTTGCGGTTTTAAAACGCTTAATAGTCAATTCACCTTGTCATACGCGTTGGTATTTATACTAGCAGCGTCTTCAGGGATCAGTCTTTACTTCAGCATGTCGATCAACCCTCAGACCATTGATATGGCGGGTCGTCAGCGCATGTTGAGCCAAAAAATTGCAAAAGAAGCTCTTTTGGTTGCCGCTAATGTTGAGCAGCAAACCACGCTGCGTAAAACCATGGAACTATTCGAGTCTTCTCATAAAACGATCATGATGGGTGACGCAGCATTGGGTATGAACCCAATTACAGATCCAACTATCGTGAAGCAGATGCAGCACGTTGATCAGTTGTGGGGTAGTTATAAAACTTTGATTAACAACCATGTTGATCAACCAAGTGATACCACGCTTGCTGAAATTACAAAGCAATCACCGGTCATCCTTAAGGAGATGAACAAAGCAGTTGGAATGCTAACGAAACAAGCAAGTGCGACCAGTATGAATCAACTATTGATCGCGTTTTTCTGTGTAGTGGGTATTTTACTGTTAGTTGTGTTTGGCCGAGTATTTGGTTTAAGCATGCTAATGAATAACATCAAACGTTTAAACGCACGTATGGTGGAAGTAGGTCAGGGCAACTTCTCGCATCGTTTTGATATTACCCATACTGATAATGAAATTGGACAGATGTTCAATGCCTACAACAACATGCTGAACCATGTAGGTGATCTTCTGAGGACTGTACAGACAGTAGCGCGAAATACTGAACGTCATGTAACTAACGTTGTGGATGCTACCTCTGATGCGAGCAATGGTGTAAGCCGTCAATACGAGGATATTGAACTGGTTGCTGCAGCGATGACTGAGATGAGCGCAACAGTGCAGGAAGTTGCAAATAATGCCGTTGAGGCAGAACAAGCAGCACAAGAGACCGACACCCATGCTAAGAGTGGTGGTGATGTGGTTGGTCAATCCGGCAACCAAGCGCAAGAGATGCTCGAGATGCTAAACAAAACAGCATCGGCTATTAAGGAACTTGAAGCTGAAACGCTTGCGGTTGGTAATGTAACTTCTGTGATAAATGACATTGCAGAGCAGACAAACCTTTTGGCGTTGAACGCGGCAATCGAGGCGGCACGTGCAGGTGATCAGGGCCGAGGCTTCGCAGTTGTTGCGGATGAAGTACGCACCTTGGCACAGCGTACACAGCAATCCACTCAAGAGATTCAGCAGATTATCGAACGTTTACAGAGCAAAGCGGAATCTGCAGTATCTTCCATGGGTGTAAGTACCGATCTTGCGGATCGTAGTAGTGAGCTTGCAAACTCTGCAGCAGCAGTGCTGGAGCAGATTATCTCGTCTGCGAATACGATCTCTTCAATGAACACTATGATCTCTACTGCTGCAGAGGAGCAGTCTTCTGTAGCAGCGGATATTGATCATCGTGTAGTAAATATCTCTGATATTGCGGGCCAAACTAAGCGCGATACTGATCGTGTGGTTGAAGCAACAGATCAAATTCGTAGAGAAGCGCACGAACTTAATCAGTTAGTGATGAAGTTTCAGCTCTGACCTGAATAAGTAAAAACTAATCAAAAATGCCACCCTTGAGGTGGCATTTTTTTTGGCGCTTTACAGTTAAAATTCTGAAAGCAGGAAAATGCATAAGAACTTAACTTTTCGTTTATCTGGGATCTGTTGTTCCAGTGGTGCTAAAAATTCAATTAAGTGTTTTAACGTTTTATGTAAAAGTCTTTACCACTGAATTATGTTTTCTATCTGTTGTTTCAGTGCCGCAGTTGTAAGGTGTTTCGTGCACAGTGTAGCTAGTACAACATCGTCGAAGAAGTTGATTACAAAGTGATAGTTTTCTTCTGATGCGAGCTCAATGCTAACTACATGATCGCTTTTATTTTGATCTGCCAAAGTAGAAGGGGTAGAAGTTAAAAATTCTAATAACTCAATAAGAAATTCTGTATCCAGAGTTGAATGGCCTAACTTACCCTCTGGAGTTATCAAAGCAATGCCTACTACACCTTCTAGAAGGGGTATTTTGCTCAGTACCTTATCTGAGAAATCAATTCTATTCTCAGAGTATTGGATAACGTCGTCTAGGTTTAACTCATCTTCAACCACAGAAAGGCTATTCATCTCATTTATTACTTGAGCTTGATCGGGGAGTAGTTCCTCTAACAAAAATAGAATGTCTTCTTTTTTGCGGGCATCAATAAAATAAACAGGTGCTTGAATACCAAGCTCGTGTAGCCAGCCTTTATACTGAGAGATTGATGGATTTGCTTCTATATCAGATTTTGTCACCGCAATAATCAAAGGCTTATCGTCAATAAGGTGGCGAAATTTTTTTGTATAGAAGTGAAGATCATGTTGAGGGTATTTACGGCTGTTATCTAGGAATAAGATCTCACCTGAATAACCAGAGGCCAAGTTGGAAGTTATTATGTCCCACATAAATTGGAAACGTTCTTGCCCAGGCGTTCCGTAACAATGAATGCGTTGATTGGTAGATGAGGTAACATAACCGTAGTCCATCGCTACAGTAGTGGTTGTTTTTTGTTCTGATGTGCTATCTGATGCATTTGCTTCAGTGTTAAAGCACTTGCCTTCGCTTATGGTGTTGATTGCAGTTGTTTTGCCGGCACCGACGGCACCGAAAAAAATAATCTTTTTGTCCCTCATGTAGGGAACACCCCTTCTTAGGCTGGTACTTATAAGGTCAAGGAACTTGAAAAGAGTCTAGTCTTATTTACTGAAAATCAAGATGTTGATGATAACAAGCATAGAAGGATTTTTCTTGTAAATGCTAACTGAAAGTAAGATTAATCCTGTTTAAGCAAAGGAAGGCTTATTTAGAAATGATCTTAGTTAATATTGTCGGCTTGATATTGCTAAAGCTATACCTGTACCAATGAAGGTACTACCAATTGTACGTGGAATCCAGTGTGAATCGGAAAGTGACTTAGAGCGCTTTAAAAGCCTTGATCCCCAATAGCTATAGCTAATAAGGCAAGTAGCTGAACAGCATAAAAATGTACTGACTAATAATGAAAACTGCGGCAGTAAGTCCGCCTCAATCGTAATAAATTGGGGAAACAAAGCTGTAGTAAATATGATTGCTTTAGGGTTGGTTAGTGCGACCAGAGCTCCCTGAAGAAAATAGCTGTGCTTTCTAGGCTTAGTGTCCTCAATAAGGTCTGAAGTCTTTAAAGACAGATTTGAACGCCAGATCTTTATGCCGAGGTATACAAGATAGATCGCGCCGAGATATTTGATAACCATAAACGCTGTTGAAGAACTGAGGACTAATGCACTTAGGCCTAAGACTGCACATGATGACATCACAAATAGCCCTGTTATATTCCCTAAAATCGTATATAGGGAAGACTTCCAGCCAGTTTTAAGAGAATGGGACAGCACTAATAAAATTGCAGGCCCAGGGGTGATCGTTGCCACCAGTGCTATGGAGATAAATGCAATCCAAGTACTGATCTCCATAAGGCTTCCTCTTCAATTTCTGTTTTAGTGTGTTCTGATAACTAGGGAGGGGTTAACTGCACTTTAACAATTAATACCAGCTAGAAGCTATAGCTAGTATTGTCGGAGATTAAGGCTATGATCCCTTTAACCTTGTCCTTGGTAGTACGCGAAAAACTCATCAATGAACAAGTGGACTTTGGCAGAGACGTGCAGCCTACTTGGATAGATGGCTGAAAGCTCCATTGTTGGGGCCAGCCATTCAGGAAGTAGATGTTTAATTGCTCCGGTTTCGATATAGGGCTTAACCACAAAATCGGGACAAAGGCTTATGCCTTGTCCGTTTAAAACCAAAGCGTTAACTGCCTGAGCACTGTTGATATTGAGCCCCGCATTTACCTCTATCGATTGACGTTCTCCATCTTCTTTATGGCTAAACTTCCAAACCTTGCCCGAACGATAATTTGTGTCTGCGATTAACTGATGGTTGTGTAGATCGCTTAATATTTTGATTTCAGAATGCTGTTTTAGGTATTTTGGGCTAGCGCACAAATAACTATGTATAGTGCCGATTGGTTTAGCAATTAGAGAGGAATCTTGAGGTTTACCAATCCGGATGGCTAAGTCGTAGCCTTCATCAATCAAATCCACATAACGATCATTGAGCTGAAGGTCTATCTGTACTTCGGGGTACTTTTCTTTAAAGGTGCTTAACACAGGCGTTAAGTGAATTTCTGCAAAGGTGCTTGGCGCTGAAATCTTCAGCAGCCCTTGAGGTGTTTGATGCAGTTCTTTTACAGAATGGTGGAGGTTGTTAAAGCTTTCTAGCAAATTATTGCAGGGCTCAAGGTATGCAAATCCCGTTGTTGTTAGGCTTATTTGCCGCGTAGTACGGTTTAATAATCTTACACCGAGTTCTGTTTCTAACTGCGCGATATAGTTACTTACTTGTACTTTAGAAATGCCAAGCTTTCGGGCTGCTGCTGAAAAGCCTTTTTCTTTGACCACTACAGTAAATACCTGCATACAGGTAATACGATCCATGAGACTAATCTCGATTGTTAATGGAAGTGAAACAATCTATCAATAATTAAATGTATAGTAAATACATCTTATTGTAGGCATACTTCGATTCAAATAGATGAGCTCTATCGCTTTGTTATATCTCTTTATTCTGATTAAGAGAGTGAAGGCTGCAGGAATAAAGCAACTCACCGCAGCGAAGGGTGGTTTTAAAGAACGTAAATCTGGTGAATTGGAGGTCGGTTATCCGGTCCTCATTGCTTACTTTTAGAAACGGGAATAAACATGTCCAAAGAGATCCTGATCAATCCTGCACGCTTAAGAGATGCGGAACGTATAGTGCGCATAACCATGGCTATTATCTTGATAACGGCTGGAACCAGTAAAATTTTTAGCGACGGTGGCTTTGTAAATTACTACTCTGGCTTATTCCAAGGGGATCTGCGCATTCAACTGCCTGCAATACTGATCGATACGTATCTAAGTTGTATTCAGTATATCGAAGTGGGTTTAGGTTTAGCCCTGTTGGTGCCTAGACTCAAAGCTTACACTATGTACGGTTGGTTTGGATTTATGCTGAGCTTGTTAGTAGGGCACTATATCTTGCAAGAGTGGTCAGCCGTAAACCAGATGCTGGATTATATCTTCTTAGGTGTGTTGTGCTTTGTGTTGCCGATGCATGGTGAATCTGAAGTTACTAATCAGCAATAGACCAAGCTTCTAATCTTAGGTATGCAAGGGGGCATGCCTAAGGTTAGTGAGTTTATGTAATTGAAAAAGGTTAGCTATTTATTTTCTCTAGCCACGAAGTGGCGCCCTAAAAGCGTAGCGTTCTCTAGCCGAATGCGTCTTCAAGCGTCAGCGTCCTGAACTTAACCTACAACATCCAATTCTCTCTGCTTAAACTCAGCACCTGATCCTTCAACAATTTTCCGACACTGAACAACATCAACACCCTCTAACCCATTAATTGCCGATACCTGCACATCATCAATTAGCTCGCTGGCACGTTTGATAAAGGCTTGTACTGCTTGGTAAGAGTCAGGTAGGGCCGGTTGGCAGTGCTGTTGATAGACCACCTCGTTTTGAGCATTCAGCGAGATTGATAGTGCGTCTATGCATTCAGCTAATTCAGGCACTATGTCGCGTTTATGGAAGAGGTTGCCGAGGCCATCGGTGTTGATGCGGGTTTTACCGCCATTTTCTTTTACCCAAGTAGCGATTTGTAAAAGAGTTTTAAGTCTCAAAGTTGGTTCGCCGTAGCCGCAAAATACGATTTCATCGTAATCTGTTGGGTTGCCGATTAAGGGAATGATGGTATCTGCTTCTGGGCGTTTACTTAGATAGAGTTCGTGACCTTTAACTTCGGTTGAGCCGTTATGTTTTGGGCAGAACTGGCAGGCAAGAGTGCAGCGGTCGGTTAAGTTGATGTAGAGGCTATTTCGGATCTGATAAACGTAGCTATCTTGGTGCTCATTTGGGGTAGGGCGTTTTGCTGGGTTGGGGCGTTTATATGTCATAGCTTACGGCTTATCAGCGATATTTATAGATAGAAATCTACTTTAGCAGGGCTAGTATTATAGGGTGTTGATGCTTATCAAAAGTGACCCGGTTAGGGTGCAAATGCACCCATAAACCGGTATCGAAGGGGAAGGTTTCGCTATGAAATTGGTAAGTACTTAAGCTGCCGCTCGGCGTGCACCGTGCTCAGGGTGAGTTGCTATAAAGTGGTTAAGTACTTTTTGCAGCATTTCTGCATGAGCATAGTTGTGATCGCGCTGGGCTTTTTCTATGTCATCCATAATGATGCGTTGAATCTTCTGTTCGCCATCGTGGGTAATCATGTAATGGCCGAGGGCCATGGCAATCATTGGGTCCATGTGTTCGTGTTCTGCAATGGCATCTACTTCGTCTGCAGTTAGGTCACTTAGTTCCAGACACTCTTCGTAGGTTAACATTTCTCTCTTCCTCTGCCTTTTACAGGTCATTTTTATTGGTGTTGCATTGATACGTGTTTAAGCCTCTTCCGGTCTCTCTCCAAACCGGCAAATTAGAGTTTAGGAGAGGAATCTAAGATTCTCTAATACATTAGGAGGATAAAAATTCACTATGAATATTCATTCAAGTATTGAAATTCATGTTGCGGTTGCGAAAGATGAGTATGATTCAACTAAGGGTTTGCCGTATTTAAAGGGCTAGAGGTGTGGTGCAGAACAGCAGCCCTATTTTGGTGCATTTGAACCAGAATAGGGAGCTATAAAAATAAATTTTTTAGACGATTAAAGAATAACTGGAAAGTCGCTTTTTAGGCGTTCTAAAAGCGCTTGTTTTCCTTGCGGATTCTTCTGTGTGACATCTTCCCCAGCAGTAGGAAAATGAATGTCACGAAGGCGGGATAACCAGAAGCGCAGTGCTGCGGTTTTCATCATTGCCGGTAAGAGATCGATCTCCATCGGATCTAAAGGGCGGATCTCCTGATACATGTTCAGCATCTGCTGCGCTTTCTGGTTATCAAACTGATTATTGGTTTCGTCAAAGCACCAAGCGTTAAGGGTAACGCTTAGATCGTAGAGATAAGGTGTTGAGCAAGCGTGATAGAAATCGATCAGGCCTGATAGCCGATCACCATCAAACATGGCGTTGTCTGGGAAAAGGTCTGCGTGCACAGGTCCTGATGGTAGGGTGGTCCAGTCGATATCTCCGGTTTCCATCAAGCTGTTTTGCAATAAGGCTTGCTGCTCTTTATCTAGGTTTGGCAATACCTTAGAAGCCAACTCGTTACACCACTGCGGAATATGGCTGTATTCATCGAGTTCTAGTTGTGATGAAAGTTGGTGGAATTGGGCAAGGGTACTGCCAATTGTTTTAGCTTGAGAAAGCGTTGGCTGATCTAGTGGTGCACCTTCTAAGCAGTTCATTAATACGGCGGGTTTGCCGTTGAGCATACCGAATAGATCACCGTTATTCAGGTGGATTGGTTGAGCACATGCAAGCTCGTTAATCGCTAGATGATCAACTAGACCCAGAATAAAGGGCAGTTTCTCTTTAGGTACAGACTCAACCAGTGTTAGGACAAAGCGGCCTTGATCGGTATCGACAAAAAAGTTGCTGTTCTCAACGCCTGCGCTAATGCCTTTATAGCTTTGTAACTCACCGACTGCGTAGTTCTGAAGGTAGGTTTGAAGTTCTGAAAAGCTAACTGCGGTGTAAACTGACATTATCGGTCTTTGTCCTACTGGTGTATCTGTTAGTGATTTTTTGGGGATTCAGTGTTCTTTTGTAGCCACTGCCATAGGCTTTCAGCACAGCTCTTACGCACGAGAATGTCGTAATCCTTAGTGTCGTGTAGAGACATAATGTTGATACCTTCAGCTAGCTCAACATCAGTTACGGGTAAACATGAAAACTGCTGGGTATTTGAGCTGCTTAGAAGGTAATGAATCGCTGCTTTATTTAGATACGCTTTGGAGCCTTCTTCGCTGGTTTCTAGCTTAAGGTCTTCGCCAAAGGTTTCGCGCAGTGCTTGGAATACGGATTCATGAGCACCCGTAGGCGGAAGAACCAGCCAACGGTTTTCGTTGATCCAAAGAATCGCTAAACGGCCCATGCAAGAGATGCGATTAACGGTTAGTGGTTGAGCAACGCCCATCACTTCACCCACGGCGATAAGAAGGTCTTGGTCAGGCTCGGTATCCAATGCAAGATCGCCAATAAAAGGGCGTTCTCGCACAATAATGCTATTAATTCGGCTGTCGTTGTCTATCGCTGCTTGGATGTTCAAATGAACCAGCGTGCCGCCTTGGGTGGCTTTGTTAGTATTGTTTTGCATAGACATTTTACTCCTTTACAGGGCTTTCGCCTGTAAATCAGCGTGGTAAGAGGAGCGAACCATCGGGCCACTGGCTACATTCTTAAAGCCAAGTTCGTAACCGATCTCTTCGTACTCTTTAAATTCTTCCGGTGTTACATAACGCTCTACAGCGAGGTGATATTTACTTGGCTGTAGGTATTGGCCGATGGTTAACATGTCGACATCATTGGCACGAAGATCTTTCATTACTTTGATGATCTCTTCTTTGGTTTCACCCAAACCAACCATCAACCCTGATTTTGTATCGACTTCTGGATTTAAACGCTTAAATTGGTAAAGCAGGTTAAGCGAGTTATGGTAATCCGCACCCGGGCGTACCGATGGGTACAAGCTAGGTACAGTTTCCATGTTGTGATTCAGAACATCTGGAACTTGCTGAGATAGGATCTCTAATGCAAGATCAACTTTGCCGCGAAAATCTGGGACTAAGATCTCAACCTTTAGATCTTCACTGACTTTACGCGCTTCTTTTACTACTTCAGCAAAATGCGCTGCACCACCATCTCTTAGATCGTCACGATCTACCGAGGTGATAACCACATATTTAAGACCGAGCTTTTCGATTGTGGATGCGCAATTCTTTGGCTCTTCTGGATCAAGCGCCATTGGTCGACCATGCGCTACATCACAGAAAGGGCAGCGACGAGTACAAATAGCACCCATGATCATCAATGTCGCAGTTTTGTGACTAAAGCACTCTGCCAAGTTAGGGCAGGATGCTTCTTCACAAACTGTATGCAATTTAAGGTCGCGAAGTTGTTTCTTAACCTTTTTTACATTGGCATTTGAGCGGGCATCTATACGAATCCATTCCGGTTTACGTAGGCGTTCTCTTTCTGGGTCTGGTTTGTGACGCAGACGAGACATTTTTGATTCGCCTTTCAGCTCTTGTAGTGGAATCAATTCCATAGTGACACCTCGCGATGTTCAATTAAAAATAGAGGCCAAGCTGATAAGGGTGACAGCCCGGCCTCCAGACTTACAGGGATGGAAACGGATTAACCGCGGTAGTAACGCTGCTCAATAAATGGTGCTTTAGAAACCACCATTGGTAGCTGCTTGCCACGTACTAGAGCGAAAACTTCTGTTTCAAGTGCAGAGTAAGCGGTTTCTACATAGCCCATAGCTACTGGCTTACCAACTGTAGGGCCAAAGCTACCGGAAGTAACAGTACCGATCTTTTCACCGTCAGCATTTACAAGGTCAGCGCCTTCACGGATCGGAGCTTTACCCGATGCGATAAGGCCAACACGCTTACGGCTGTAGTTTTTGTTAGCGATCTGATCAAGGATCTTATCAGCGCCTGGGAAACCGGCAGCACGTTCGCCATCGGCACGACGGCACTTGCTAATAGCCCAAATAAGGCTGCCTTCGATTGGTGTTGTTGTTGGATCTAGGTCGTGACCGTATAGGCAAAGACCAGACTCCAAACGTAGAGAGTCACGTGCACCAAGGCCAATAAATTCAACTTCGGGCTGCTCTAGGAATAGGCGGCATAGACGATCTGCATCAGCAGAAGGGATAGAGATCTCGTAACCATCTTCACCTGTGTAACCAGAACGGCTGACGAAGCAATCAACGCCATCGATAGCGATGTGACGAGAGTCCATAAATACCAGTTCATTAACTTCTGGGCAGATGCGAGAGAGTGCTTGTGCTGCTTCTGGGCCTTGAAGTGCAACCAGTGCTCGATCATCCAGAACTTCTAGCTCAACGCCTTCACCAAGGTTTGCACGCATGTGAGCGATGTCCTGATCTTTACATGCAGCGTTCACTACAACGTAAAGGTGGTCACCGTAGTTAGTCACCATCAGGTCGTCCATGATGCCGCCTTCATCGTTAGTGAAAAGGGCATAACGCTGTTTACCTGCTGGCAGGTCGATAATGTCTACAGGTACTAGTTTCTCTAGTTCAGCTGCAGCATTTTCGCCTGTTAGCTTAACCTGACCCATATGAGATACATCAAAAAGACCAGCGTGATCACGGGTGTGAACGTGCTCTTTCTTTACACCTAGCGGGTATTGAACCGGCATTTCAAAACCTGCGAAAGGTACCATTTTTCCACCTAGCTCAATGTGCATGTCATATAGAGGTGTTTTGCTCAGTTCGGACATTGTGTTCTCCATAATGCTTGTTCTGTGCAGCCTTCGTCTTTGCGAAGCTGCTCGTGTTCTTCAGGTGCAGTGCTTTGACTACAGTTCTTTAAGTACAATCTGATGGAAAAGCTCTATTGGGGTAAAACTCTTTCAACAGATTGTTCAGGCTTTAAAGGATCGGACCACCGTCGGTGATCCGATCTTCAGCTTTACTGATTAAGCGTTTTTACCGTCAGTTGTATCAACTGGAGCACCGTTACGCGCGAAGTACTCTTTAGTCAGTTTGAAGACAACTGGGCTCAATAGCGCCAGAGCAATCAAGTTAGGCAGAGCCATCATGGCATTTAGCGTATCTGCTACTAGCCAGATGAAATCCAGACTTACGATTGCGCCTACAGGCACCGCAATAATCCAAAGAACACGGTATGGTTTGATCGCTTTAACACCGAATAGGAACTCAACACAGCGTTCGCCGTAGAAAGACCAACCGATGATTGTAGTGAAAGCAAATACCGCTAGAGCGATAGCTACTAGGTAGTTACCAACGCCAGGAAGTGCATGAGCGAACGCTGCAGACGTTAGTGCTGCGCCAGACTCGCCGGATGTCCAAGCACCGGAAGTAATGATAACCAGACCAGTAATTGAACAGATGATTAGGGTATCGATAAACGTACCCAGCATCGCGATTAGACCTTGGCGAACAGGATCTTTTGTTTGAGACGCAGCGTGGGCAATAGGTGCAGAACCAAGACCCGCTTCGTTAGAGAAGACACCACGTGCTACACCGAAACGGATAGCAGCCCAAACAGCAGCACCCGCAAAGCCACCTTCTGCCGCAGCAGGAGAGAATGCGTGAGTGAATACTAGATCCAATGCTGCAGGGATTGCTTCAGCATTAATAGCTAGTACAACAAGGCCTGCACCTAGGTAAGCGATTGCCATTAGAGGTACTAGAGAACCAGCAACGGCGCCAATACGCTTGATACCACCAATAAGAACAGCACCTACTAGTACCATTAGGATCACGCCTGTTACCCAAACATCTAGGCCAAAGTTAGATTCTAGAACGTCTGCAACAGAGTTGGACTGTACCGTGTTACCGATGCCGAAAGCGGCTACTGCACCAAAGATTGCAAATGCAGTACCTAGCCAAGCCCACTTAGCGCCAAGACCGTTTTTGATGTAGTACATCGGACCACCAACATGGCGGCCTTCTTCGTCTACTTCACGGTACTTCACAGCCAGTACTGCTTCAGAGAACTTAGTTGCCATACCAACCAGTGCGGTACACCACATCCAGAATAGAGCACCAGGTCCGCCTAGGAACACAGCAGTTGCTACACCGGCAATGTTACCAGTACCAACTGTTGCTGATAGCGCAGTCATAAGTGCTTGGAAGGGAGAGATTTCGCCTTCTTTTTCTTCTCCTTTTTTAGTTTTACGGCCTTCGAACAGAAGTTTAAAACCCGTACCTAGTTTAAGAAGAGGCATAAGACGTAGACCTAGCATTAGGAATAAACCAACGCCAAGAATAAGAACAAGCATCATAGGACCCCACACGATCCCATTAATGCTGCTGATGATAGAGGTTAATGTTTCCATGAACCTAGACTCCAATCGGATTGTTATTTTTATTTGAACGCACTTGGATTGTTTAAAACTTCTTAAAGCACCAGGGCAGAGCTTTTAGATTTCCAAACATGCTTACTTACAAAAGGTGAAGCTTTTGGCTTCGCTTACTTCGCTTGAATCTGCCACTCAAGAAAAAGAAAGGTTATTTGTGAAATAAGTTTCCAATACGAAACAAAGCTAGCGTAAGGGAAAATTAATTTCAACGAAAATATGTTGAAAAAGATTTGATTAGAGCTATCTAATTCTTATTTCTTGAATAAAGCCTAATAAAAACAAGTGGTTGGCGTTATAGGAAAAATTTTCATTTTAGACGGATAGGCTAAAAAGCTTATCAGCAGGGCGGTTTACTATGATGAATCTAAGGTCGTTAACTAGTTTTAGACTGCTTTTTATTCATAGGTGCTGCCGCTGTTAAGTTAGGTACGCCTATGAAATAAGGAATAGGCTTTAATGTAGCAATAAGCCTTTAAGGTGAATTTGAGAGCAACAAAACTGGATTTGAATGAAAAAAGTTTCCAATAGGAAACTTTTTGTTGATTTTGGAAAATCTCACTGCTAGTCTGAAATCAAATCGACGGTATTTGAACAATTAATGATCAATTTGTTCGAAGTTATATAGCTCTTTAGTAAGCGGACTATAACCGCAACCGTACATAGAGACGGTTTAAAGAGTAGATACATAAAATAATAAAAAGAGCGGTTAGACCGCTGTAGTGAGGTCGCAGTGCCATTAAGTATTTTTGATCTATATAAAGTAGGGATTGGTCCTTCCAGTTCTCATACGGTAGGCCCGGTTGTTGCGGCTAATCGTTTCTTAGATGAATTGCGTGAGCGTGATCAACTGGATCAAGTTGCCTCAGTACATGTAGGTTTGTTCGGCTCTCTGGCAATGACAGGTAAAGGTCACGCAACGGATGTTGCTGTGATGATCGGTCTAATGGGTGAGAAGCCTGATCTGGTCGACCCAGATAAAGTGCCTGTTTACGTTGACCAGATTCGTAACACTAAACAGATCAATTTAGCAGGTGAGCGCATGATTGCGTTCAACCCTGAAACTGATCTGCCATTTAACTTTGGTGAGTCTTTACCAAAGCATCCAAACGGCATGCATTTTAAAGCGTACGATGCAGCCGGCATTATTTTGCACGACAACATCTTTTACTCCGTAGGCGGTGGCTTTGTACTAAGTGACGCCGAAGCAGGTAAAGAGAAAGGTGCAGAACCTGAATTCAAACTTCCTTTCCACTTCGATAATGGCGTTGAGCTATTAGAAGTCTGTGAACGTGAAGGCAAAACCATTGCTGAAATCGTTTTAGCCAATGAGCTGACATGGGCCGAGCAAGACGTGTTAGAAGAGCGCCTGTGGAACCTTTGGCAGGTGATGGATAACTGCATTAAGCGTGGCTGCACTGAAGAGGGTGAGCTACCGGGCGGTCTACATGTTAAACGCCGTGCTCACGAACTTTATGAAGAGCTTAAGTCTAGCCCTGAAGCTGCACTGAAAGATCAGCTAACTGTAATGGATTGGGTCAATCTATTTGCTATTGCGGTTAATGAAGAGAATGCAGCGGGCGGTCGAGTGGTAACGGCGCCAACTAATGGTGCTGCCGGTGTTATTCCAGCTGTTCTAGCTTACTACGACCGTTTTGTTCCCGGCTCTAACCGACAAGGTATTTTTGATTTCTTAGCGACATCCGCTGCTATCGGCATGCTTTATAAGAAGAACGCTTCTATCTCGGCTGCCGAAGTTGGCTGCCAAGGTGAGATCGGTGTGGCTTGTTCTATGGCTGCCGGTGCGCTTTGTGCCGTGATGGGCGGTACCAATCAGCAAATCGAGAATGCTGCAGAAATTGGCATGGAACATAACTTAGGCCTGACCTGTGACCCGATTGGTGGTCTGGTGCAAGTGCCGTGTATCGAACGTAACACCATGGGGGCAGTGAAAGCGATCAATGCTGCGCGCTTAGCACTTCGTGGTGATGGTGAACATCATGTATCTCTAGACTCTGTTATCGAAACTATGCGTCAAACAGGTCTGGATATGCAGGATAAATATAAAGAAACCTCTCAAGGTGGGCTGGCCGTAAACGTGGTTGCCTGCTGATTCTTCGTAATAAAAAAATAAGAGAATAAAAAATCATGAGTCACAGTGATCTGTATCGCAACGACGCTGTTTGCGAAGCATTTTTTACCCAAGACCTAGCAGAGCGCGATGCTGATCTGCTGTCTGCAGTAAATGAAGAGTTTGATCGTCAGGAGATGGGGATTGAGCTGATAGCCTCTGAAAACATTGTATCTAAAGCCGTAATGCAGGCGCAGGGTACAGTACTAACAAACAAATACGCAGAAGGTTATCCGGGCCGTCGTTACTACGGTGGTTGTGAGTACGTAGATAAGGCTGAAGGCCTAGCTATCGAGCGTGCAAAAGAGCTATTTAACTGCGAATTCGTAAACGTTCAGCCGCACTCAGGTGCGCAAGCAAACGGCGCGGTTATGTTGGCACTATTGCAACCGGGCGATACCGTATTGGGCATGTCTCTGGATGCCGGTGGTCACTTGACTCACGGTGCGCGTCCAGCCCTTTCTGGTAAATGGTTCAATGCTGTTCAGTACGGTGTGTCTCGTGAAGATAGCCGTATTGACTACGATGAAATTGAGAGGCTAGCGGTTGAATGCCAGCCGAAGATGATTATTGCAGGTGGTTCTGCGATTCCACGTCAGATCGATTTCGCACGTTTCCGTGAGATCGCTGACAAAGTAGGTGCGTACCTGTTTGTTGATATGGCGCACATTGCAGGTCTAGTAGCGACGGGTGCTCACCCATCACCGCTTCCTCATGCCCATGTTGTTACGACAACAACGCACAAAACCCTTCGTGGCCCTCGTGGCGGCATGATCCTATCTAACGATCTGGATCTAGGTAAGAAGATCAACTCTGCGGTATTCCCAGGTCTTCAGGGTGGTCCACTGATGCACGTAATCGCAGCGAAAGCGGTTGCTTTCGGTGAAGCGCTACAGCCTGAATTTAAAGTTTACATCGATCGCGTTGTAGAGAATGCCAAAGTGCTTGCGGGCGTTATGGTTGAGCGTGGTTGTGACATTGTAACTGGTGGTACAGATACGCACCTGATGTTGGTCGATCTTCGTCCTAAAGGTCTTAAAGGTAATGTAGTAGATGAAGCGCTAGAGCGCGCAGGCATTACTTGTAACAAAAATGGCATCCCATTTGACCCTGAAAAACCAATGGTGACTTCTGGTATTCGTCTTGGCACGCCAGCAGGTACAAGCCGTGGTTTTGGTCCAGAAGAATTTAAGCTGATTGGTAACCTGATTAGCGATGTATTGGATGGTCTAGTGGCTAACCCAGAAGATAACTCCAAAGTTGAAGCGGAAGTGCGTGCGCAGGTCGAAGAGCTGTGCAAGAAGTTCCCTCTTTACCGTTAATAAACCTGTGTAACGAATGAGCAATAGGAAAACATTATGAGCATTCCATCTAACTACCTTTTCACACCAAGCCATGAGTGGGTTCTGGACAATGGTGACGGCACTATCTCTCTAGGCGTATCTGATCACGCTCAGGAACTTCTAGGTGATGTGGTTTTCGTTGAACTACCAGAGATTGGCCACGCAGTAGAAGCGGGTGAAGAGTTCTCTCTAGTTGAATCTGTAAAAGCAGCGTCTGACATCTATTCTCCAGTGTCTGGTGAAGTAGTTGAAGTTAACGAAGCTTTGGAAGATGCACCAGAGACAGTAAACGAAGCACCATACACTGATGGTTGGATCGTAAAAATTAAGCTGTCTGATTCATCTGAATTGGCAAAACTTCTAAACGCAGAAGCTTACGAAGCAACGATTGCAGAAGAAGCTTAATTGGTTGAGTTGCTAGGTATGTTGTAAAGGTCTAATCAGCCTGAGTACCTAGTAACCCTGTCCCCCAATTAGCTTTAGCAAGGCGAAGTGGTAGTGCAGGACCGCTTCGCACCCTTAAATTTATTTGGTTTAAGTGTTTGTTACACACATTTAAATCGATCGGTTACCACAGGTTATTGTTATGGCAGTAGAAACTCGCACTTTGAGTGATCTTCAGCAGACGACTGATTTTACCCGTCGTCATATTGGTCCAGATAGTGAGCAGACTCAGGAAATGTTGTCCTTTTTGGGTCTTAACTCAATGGATGAACTGATTACACAAACAGTTCCAGATTCCATCCGCTTAGATGATGCTTTAGATATGGCGGATAGCAAGACTGAAGCTGATGCGCTTGCGTATATCAAATCATTAGCTGATAAAAATAAGGTTAATAAATCTTATATTGGTATGGGCTATAGCAATACTCTGGTTCCAAACGTTATTTTGCGTAACGTTATGGAAAACCCAGGTTGGTACACAGCTTATACACCTTACCAGCCAGAGATTGCTCAGGGTCGTCTAGAAGCGCTGCTTAACTTCCAGCAGATGGTGATGGACCTGACGGGCATGGAACTGGCGAATGCGTCACTTCTTGATGAAGCAACTGCTGCGGCAGAAGCGATGACGCTGTGCAAGCGTTCTAACCGTAAGAAAACTAATACTTATTTTGTTGCTGATGATGTTCACCCGCAAACGCTGGACGTCATCAAAACACGTGCCGAATACTTTGGTTACGACATCGTAGTAGGTAACCCGCTAACAGATCTTGAAGCGGCAGATCCATTTGGTGTTCAACTACAGTACCCAAGTACTTACGGCGATATCACTGATATCAAATCTATTATTGATGCGGCTAAAGGCCAGAAAGCAATGGTTTCCGTTGCTGCTGATATCCTAGCCTTGGTTCTTCTTAAATCACCAGGTGAGCTGGGTGCTGATGTTGTACTAGGTTCCTCTCAGCGCTTTGGTGTACCAATGGGCTTTGGTGGTCCACACGCAGCTTTCTTTGCTGCATCTGAAAAGCTAAAACGTTCTGTGCCTGGTCGTATCATCGGTGTATCTATCGATGTAAACGGTAACCAAGCATTGCGTATGGCGATGCAAACACGTGAGCAGCATATCCGTCGTGAGAAGGCGACATCTAACATCTGTACTGCTCAAGCCTTGCTTGCCAACATGGCTTCTTTCTACGCTGTATACCACGGTCCAGAAGGCCTTAAGACAATTGCAGAGCGCGTGCATCGTTTAACGGCTGTGCTTGCGAATGGTCTTAAAGCGAAAGGCATTGCGGTTAACGATACGTACTTCGATACGTTGACTGTTTCTCTGCCTGAGACTCAAGAGGTTGTTTATCAAAGAGCGATCGATGCGGGTTGTAACTTCCGTAAGGTTGGCTCGGATAAGTTGGGTATCAGCTTGGATGAAACAACATCTTCTGAAGATGTTGCGCAGTTGCTAGACGTTATGCTTGGCGACGATCATGGTCTAAGCGTTGAAGAGCTTGATGCAGCGATTGTTGCTGGTGAAGCGACGGGTATCTCTGCAGAGATGCGTCGTGAAGATGCAATCCTGACGCATCCAACGTTCAACAGCTACCATAGCGAAACTGACATGCTTCGTTACATGAAGAAGCTAGAGAACAAAGATTACTCTTTGGCGCATGGCATGATCCCACTCGGTTCTTGCACCATGAAGCTAAACGCTACGGCTGAGATGATCCCAGTGACATGGCCTGAGTTTGCAAACATTCACCCGTTTGCACCGGCTGACCAAGTGCAGGGCTATCACCAAATGCTGCACGAATTGGAAGATCAGCTGGTAGAGATTACCGGTTACGACAAGGTTTCTTTGCAGCCTAACTCAGGTGCTTCTGGTGAATACGCAGGTCTATTGGCGATTCGTAAGTACCAAGAGTCTGTTGGTGAAGGCCATCGTAATGTTTGCTTGATCCCATCGTCTGCGCACGGTACTAACCCGGCTTCTGCAGCGATGATGGATATGAAGATCATTGTGACTAAATGTGATGACAACGGTAACGTTGATGTTGCTGATCTTCGCGCACAAGCTGAATTACACAAAGATGATCTATCTTGCTTGATGATCACTTACCCATCTACACACGGTGTTTATGAGGAAGATATCGTAGAGATCTGCGACATCATCCACAAAAACGGCGGTCAGGTTTATATGGATGGCGCGAACATGAATGCGCAGGTAGGTATCTCTAAGCCGGGTGTGATCGGTTCGGATGTATCTCACCTAAACCTGCACAAAACATTCGCTATCCCACACGGTGGCGGTGGACCAGGTATGGGTCCAATCGGCGTTAAGAGCCACTTGGCACCGTTCCTAGCGAGCCACAAAGTAAGCCCAGTTGAAGGTGTAAATCCAGAAAACGGTGCGGTTGCTGCTACGCCTTATGGTTCTGCTTCAATCCTACCGATCACGTGGATGTACAACGTTATGCTAGGTAAGTCCGGCCTTAAAGCATCGACAGAGATGGCGATCCTTAATGCTAACTACATGACTGAAAAATTGGCTGCGCACTATCCGGTACTTTACCGTGGCCGCAACAACAAAGTTGCTCACGAATGTATCGTTGATATTCGCCCAATCAAAGAAGAAAGCGGTGTTACTGAAGAAGATATTGCTAAGCGTCTAATGGACTATGGTTTCCATGCGCCAACAATGTCCTTCCCAGTAGCTGGTACTTTGATGATCGAGCCAACTGAATCGGAATCTAAAGCAGAGATTGATCGCTTCATTGATGCCATGGTTCAGATCCGTGAAGAGATTAACAAAGTACAAAATGGTGAATGGCCTGCGGATAACAACCCGCTGTTCAATGCGCCGCATACTCAATCGGACATTATGAGTGCAGGATGGGAGCGTCCATATAGCCGTGAAGAGGCTGTATTCCCGAATGAAGCAACTCGTCAGAACAAGTTCTGGCCAACAGCTAACCGTATCGACAACGTATACGGTGATCGGAACTTTATCTGCTCTTGTCCAGGTATCGAAGCTTATCAAGACCAGTAATTATCTTTTGCTGCAGGGTTGCTCCTGCAGCAAAGTTAAAAAGTCGAACCATTGGTCTTGAGCCAAGTGAACCGGAGATCCACTTGGTTTAATTCAGCGAGAGCCAATCTGTGCCGGCTTGAGTTGAACAACGGGTAAAACGTCAGATTTACCCGTTACTCCCGCAGTTACCAGGGGGGAATCTGGTAACTGCAACTTTCTATTTTATAGGTCGTTAGAGTGGATTTGGTGTCTACTCGAAATTGGTGTGCTCCCAGCCTTGTGTTGGAGCTTTTTGCGGGGCTAATTTAGCCCCGTTTTTTTTGATCTTTAAAAATTTGAATGGGAATCACTGAATAACTTTAGAGATTTTCAAGATGCATTGCCGGAGAACCTCTGCGAACTCAACTAAAATAACTGTATGAAAAATGATCTGTTTTTCATTGGGAACGTACCAATTAGAGAATACTCAAAGCTAATAACTCGCAAAATAACAAGCCTAAGAGGTGATCATTATGCTGCTGAGTCACATACCCGGAATGTTTACCCACCCTGATGCAGAGTGGGAACTGATCAAAAAAGAGCACAGTAATCCCAGTCGTATCTACATGGCCTACACTTGTCTTTTGGCGCTTATAGGTCCTGTGTGTGCTTACATTTCTACAACTCAATTTGGTTGGCGTGTCGGTGATGGTGAGTTGATTAAACTTACTGCAGTAAGTGCATTGCAATTGAACGTCTTAACCTATGTAGCAATCCTTGTTGGTGTGTTTGGCTTAGGCTGGATGATTGACTGGATGTCAAAAACTTACGGTAGTGGGCATGATGAATATGCTGCAAATGGTATTGCCTTAGCTGCTTATTCTTGTACGCCGCTTTTCTTAGCTGGCTTTATATCTTTATACCCCGTTCCTTGGGCTAACATGTTGGTTTACCTTGCAGCCGCTGCGTATACCGGTTATCTGATCTATGACGGTTTGCCACATGTGTTGGGGATCGATAAAGATCAGGCTTTCTTCTTCTGTGGAGCTATTCTGGCTGTAGGGCTTGTTTATTTGGTTATCACTCGCGTAGGTACAGTGATTGTGTGGAACTTAGGGTTTGCACCTGTATTTATCTCTGGATGAATGGATTGTCGAAACGAAAAAGAGCAGCCTAGGCTGCTCTTTTTTATTAAATACTTTAGAAAAGCTCTATATCGTCATCGCGAACTTCAATTCGAGAATCAATATCACGGAAATGTATGATCTGATTGCGGCCATTGTTTTTAGCGTGATAAAGGGCGCGGTCTGCTTGTTCGAAATGCAGCATTGGAGGGGTTACGGGGTCAACAATGGTGTAGCCAATACTTACTGTCAGTTTACCTGACGGGAATGTGTAAGCCTGTACTGCTTGGTGGAAGCGATCTATTGTTGCTAGTGCATGTTCTTCGTCGGCATTGTTGAGAATGACGACAAACTCTTCGCCACCATAACGGAATAAAAAGTCAGTATAACGAAATGTCTTTTTCATCAGCTCGGCGAAGTGCAGTAATACTTCATCACCGTATAGATGACCAAAGGTGTCGTTAATGTTCTTGAAATGGTCAATGTCTAAAACAACCATCCAGGACGGTTTGATATGAGTGTTTTTATGCCCGCGATGGAAAGATACGACTTCATTGAGGCTTAATTCCATGGTCTGGCGATTAGGTAGACCAGTCAACATGTCGCGTTCTTTTGCATCAAGCAGCGCAACTTGCTTCTCGTAGATCCCAAATACACCTTCAATCAAAACCATATCAGCAGAGGAAACTTTGCCAGTAATCAAAATAATACGGCGTGGAATCACATCTTTTGTGATGTCTAAAAAGATGTAATCTTCGCCGCTGAATTTCATGCAGGCTACTCCGCCTTTGCTTTTCGGCAGCGTTTTAAGCATTAGATCTTTATTTCGATCTTCAAACGATTCGTCTAAGGTAATTGGAAAGCGTCTGATTGAGAGGCCTGTATCGGACTTAGCATCACCGAAAATTTCATACGAAACTGCGTCTTCAACACCTTCTAGAGAACAGAAGTAGTGAAGAACTGCATGGGTCAGCGAATTATAAGATTTATGCGCTAGGAACTTTGCGGATAATTCAAACGCTTGTTTGATGTGAAGGTGTTCGCTCATAGTTACTACTTAACGCTACAAGGCCCGTAGGATTTAGGTTTCTATAAATTGTAGCAGTCTAAACGATATTACTGAACAAACGCTTGATATAAATTAGTTTTATTTGATTTATTTGTGTTTTATTTTCAGCCAGTTATCTTTTTATAGATGGCACGTCATTTTTTTCTGTTTCAATTCCCTATGCTAGAGGGGGGGGGGGCTGGAGAAATGCACATTTTCGGCGTAAGAGTTATTTAATGACTTGCTCAATAACTGGCTGAGCATTGGTTTTACGGTGTTGCCTCCATGTATACCAGCCTCCTAACGCCAGAGCTAACCACGCGAGGGTGTCTATAAAAGCAACGCCGTTAATATCAATCCCAGTTTCACGGAATACCCGATCCCAGTGAGATCTACCAGCACCAGATTTGTAGGCAAAGCGTTTGCCATTTGCATCAATTCCGATGAGTTTGTCGTATTTATACGCGTAGTCATGGATTAAACCGGGTAGAAATAATAGGCCTGTCGGGGAGAGAATTGCCCAAAGGGGGCGGGGGATGGAAGCACCGTCAAATTCGAAACCTTTAGGTATCACAATGGTCGTCCCATCACGCATAGTGTAGGTCCAATCAGCAGTAAGTACCCATTTTCGAACGGCAAAAATCCAACGTAGGATTCGAATAATGAGGGATTCGTTTTTGGTTTTTATAGGTAGTGGACGAATAGTTGGCATATTCACCAGATGACTCCTTGTCTTGTTGGTCAAATCCTTTCTTAATTATAGCGCTTTGTAGGGTAAATACTTTTTCAGTTGCTCGATCTGTTCATCGATCGCAGAGGTCTCTTCATTTATGAATTGTTGTACAGCTTGATTGAATCCAACTTCTTTAAGCCAGTGGCCTGAATAAGTAGGCACAGGGGTAAATCCTCGCTGTATTTTATGCTCTCCTTGAGCGCCTGAATCAAATCGTTTTAACCCCAGGCTAATGCAAAATTCAATGCCCTGGTAGTAGCAGGTTTCGAAATGCAGGCTGTCATACTCATCAAAACATCCCCAGTAGCGTCCATACAAAGTTGTGGAGTCTTGTAAAGAGAGCGCCCCTGCTACCGCTGTCTCATTTTTATAGGCCATAACCAGCAATAGATTTTCGGGCATGGTCTTTTTTAGCTGGGTGAAAAATGCTTTGCTGAGATAGGCTTCACGTCCGCGTTTTAGATAGGTTAAACGGTAAAAATCGTAGAAAATATCGATCTCACTGTCAGTAATATCTTTACCCTGAATTTGGCGATGAATAATTCCTTGTTCATCAATTTTTTGTCGCTCTTTTTTGAGGTTTTTGCGCTTACGAGAAGTCAGGCTTTTCAGAAAATCATCGTAGGTGGAGTAATCCTGATTAAACCACTGGTACTGACACCCTTTACGAATCATATAGTTTGAGCTGTCCAGTAACTCTGCTTCTTCTCTGGTGGGGAAAAGCAGGTGCCAAGAGTTAGCTTTAAAATGTTGGCATAGCTGAGGAATTGCTTGGCTTAAGCTCTCAAATAAAGGCTCTATAGGCTGCTTTGTTAATAATCTAGGACCGCCCACGGGAGAGAAGGGGATAGCAGATACGAGTTTTGGGTAGTAATCGATACCATAACGCTCATAAGCTTCAGCCCAGGCCCAATCAAACACATACTCGCCGTAGGAATGGTTCTTTAAATAAAGCGGTAGTATAGCTACAGTTATACCGTTATCTTGCAGTTGTATGTGTAGTGGTTGCCAGCCTGTCTTCGCACTTACGCTCCCTGATTCTTCTAGTGCATGGAGGAATTCGTATCGGCAAAACGGGTAATCAGATGGAAGGAGATTGTTCCATGTGTCTGGGCCTATTTCACTGATTTTATGGCAAATTTTTATTTCTAACATATCGCGGCTTCGGTTGAGTGTTGCTAAGCTAAATAGTGTTGGGGCGATTTGTTGCCTATTGGAATAGAGATGGATGTCAGTGTCAAAGTCGTTATTTTGTATTAAGGCCCCAAATAAGAAGTAAAGCTTAGTGATAGGAGTATTGTAATGGATGAATTAGAGCTTGAGTTTGAACTTCACCCGCAGTTAGCCGCTGATTGTATAGTGTTAGGGGATTTTCCGATTAGTCGACTCTTGCTGTTAAACGATGCTAATTATCCTTGGTTTATATTGGTGCCAAGGCGTGCAGGTGCGACAGAAATCTACCATCTTTCTGATGATGAGCAGTGTGAGTTAATTAAAGAGTCATCATTTTTAGCATCAAACTTGGCTGATAGCTTTGCTGCTAGAAAGATGAATGTAGCATCGTTGGGGAATATGGTGCCGCAATTACACCTTCATCATATCGTCCGTTATGAGACGGATAAGGCTTGGCCTGGACCTGTTTGGGGTAAAGTGCCAGCGGAGCCATATACCGCTGAACAGATACATGAAATAAGACGAAAACTAGAAGCATTAATGTCCGGTGAGCTGGAATTTGTTCCAGAAGAACAGGCTTAATTTAGCTCCGTACAAAATTAGTTCGCTCTATTTTAAATCTTTACGGCCTCAATCCGATTTGGGGCCTGTTCCCTCTGCTTAAATAAGGTATAATCCGCCGTTTTTAAAATACGCTTCCTGCGTTTAGGAAGTTATCGATCGGGTTTATTTCCAATGCCAATCTTTGATTTTCAGTGTGACAGCTGTGGTCACGAGTTTGAAAAACTTGTTCTTAAAAGTGATGCGCCTGCGCCTGCATGTGTTTCCTGCGCAAGTGAGGAAGTGACCAAGAAAGTATCGGCACCGGGTTTTCGCCTTTCTGGCTCCGGTTGGTACGAGACAGATTTTAAGACCGGCAAGAAGAAAAATCTTGCGGGTGGCTCCGGAGCTTCGTCAGGTACAGACAGCTAATTCCGGATGGAAAAAGTATTAATTCATTGACCGTTTGGCGAAAGCTAAACCGAGACAGTTAACAGGAACAGTAAATTATGCGCAGTCATTATTGCGGCGATCTCAGAAAAGAGCATATCGGCGAAGACATCACCCTTTGTGGTTGGGTTCATCGTCGTCGTGACCACGGTGGTGTTATCTTCCTAGACGTGCGTGACCGTGAAGGTCTAGCACAGGTTGTATTTGATCCAGATCGTGAAGAGAGCTTCGCGCTAGCAGATAGCTGCCGTAATGAATTCGTAGTTGAGATCAAAGGTACTGTTCGTGGTCGCCCAGAAGGTACGATTAATCCTGAAATGCCAACAGGAGAGATCGAAGTTTTAGGTAAAGAGCTTGTTATCCTAAACAAATCTGAAACGCCTCCATTCCAGTTGGATGAACACCAGAATGTTGGTGAAGATGTTCGTCTACGTAATCGTTACATCGATCTACGTCGTCCAGAGATGCAGGAAAAACTACGTTTCCGTTCTAAAGTATCCAATGCGATTCGTAACTACCTAGATGACAACGGTTTCCTCGACATCGAAACACCGATTCTAAACCGTGCTACACCTGAAGGTGCGCGTGACTATCTAGTTCCAAGCCGTGTTCACGATGGTCAGTTCTTCGCACTGCCGCAGTCTCCACAGCTATTTAAGCAGCTATTAATGGTCTCTGGTTTCGATCGTTACTACCAGATTGCTAAATGTTTCCGTGATGAAGATTTGCGTGCTGACCGTCAGCCTGAATTTACTCAGATCGATATCGAAACTTCGTTCATGGACGAAGAAGGTATCATGGGTTTGACTGAAACTATGATCCGTAAGTTGTTCCTAGAGCTTAAAGGTGTAGATCTGGGTGATTTCCCACGCATGCCTTACTCAGAAGCAATGCAGCGTTACGGTTCTGATAAGCCTGATCTTCGTTACCCAATGGAATTGGTTGATGTTGCTGACCTAATGGCGGATATCGAATTTAAAGTATTCGCAGGCCCAGCAAACGATCCTAAGTGCCGCGTGACTGCACTTAAAGTACCTGGTGGCGCTAAGCTGACTCGTAAGAATATCGATGATTACACGAAGTACGTAAGCATCTATGGTGCTAAAGGTCTTGCTTGGATTAAAGTCAACGAAATCGAAAACGGTGTTAACGGCCTACAGTCTCCAATCATCAAGTTCCTAGGTGATGAGGTGACTATGTCGATCATGGATCGTCTAGGTGTTGAAAACGGTGATATCGTATTCTTCGGTGCTGACAAAGCTAAGGTTGTTTCTGAAGCGCTTGGTGCTCTACGTATCAAAGTGGGTGAAGATCTTGAGATGGCTCAGTGTGAATGGGCGCCTCTATGGGTTGTTGATTTCCCAATGTTTGAAGAAACAGATGGTGGGCTAACAGCACTTCACCACCCATTCACTGCACCAAGCTGTTCACCAGAAGAGCTAAAGGCTAACCCGCTAGAAGCGCTATCTCGTGCATACGACATGGTTCTTAACGGTTGTGAGCTTGGTGGTGGTTCTGTTCGTATCCACGATCAGGCAATGCAAGCAACAGTACTAGAGATTTTGGGTATCTCTGATGAAGAAGCTGATGATAAGTTTGGCTTCCTTCTAAACGCACTACAGTACGGTGCGCCTCCACACGGCGGTTTGGCATTCGGTTTAGATCGTTTGATCATGCTGATGACAGGCACTGACTCTATCCGTGAAGTAATTGCTTTCCCTAAAACGCAAAGTGCATCTTGTATGATGACTGAAGCGCCGGGTGAAGTAAGTGCTGCACAGCTACGTGAATTGAACATTAAGCTGCGTAAAACGCCTTAATAACATCACGTTGTCCTAGCTCAGGCTAGGAACTGTTTAAAAACAAAAAAGCTGCCTTCGGGCGGCTTTTTTTGTATATATTGGATAAAAATAATATTGAATAGGGAGTAGGCGCTATGGCAGGTCATTCCAAATGGGCGAATATCAAACACCGTAAAGCTGCGCAGGATGCGAAACGCGGTAAAATCTTTACTAAGCTAATTCGAGAACTAGTGGTTGCAGCAAAAGAGGGCGGTTGTAACCCCGAGGACAATCCACGACTTCGTGCAGCGGTTGATAAAGCGCTCGGCGCTAATATGAAACGCGACACCATCGATAAAGCCATCCTGCGTGGCGCAGGTGGTGGAGAAGGTGAGCACTATGACGAGTTAACTTATGAAGGTTACGGCTCTAATGGAGTGGCTATTCTTGTTGAGTGTATGACCGATAACGTCAATCGAACCGTAGCGGCTGTGCGGGCAGCATTTAATAAGTACAACGGCAATCTTGGCACGAGTGGTTCCGTTGCCTATCTGTTCGATAAAAAAGGCCAGATCACATTTGCAGAAATAGATGAAGAAACCATTATGGATGCAGCTTTAGAAGTTGGTGCAGATGATGTCGTGGCAAATGAAGACGGTTCTATAGATGTTTTCACTGACTGTCATGATTTCTTAGATGTAAAGCAGGGGCTACTAAATGCGGGCTTGGAGCCGGTGCATGCTGAAGTGGCAATGATTCCGTCTACAACTGTTGAGCTTGATGTCGATACGGCTCGAAAAGTGATGAAGCTAATTGATGTTCTAGATGATCTGGATGACTCGCAGAATGTTTACCACAATGCGATTATTCCTGAAGAGGCGATGGAATTGAGTAGTTAGGGTGTTTTATTAAATTAAGCCGAGATCTATCAGAAATGAGTCTCGGCTTTTTTGTTAGTCGCTTTTCTTGAAGGTGATTATTTGAAAACTTCTTTTAGCAGGTCAGTTGTACGTGCTGCAGGGTTTTCACGAATCTTCTTCTCTTCGGCAGCAAGCATTGTGAACAAGCCGTTTAGCGCTTCTTCAGTTACATAGTTATCTAAATCTACGTTAACTTTATCGCCAATAAACGGAATATCTTTCGCTTCACCTGCAAGGTCATTGTAGTAACGAGTCGCACCAACCTGACTTAGAGACTCTTTTACGCTTGGCTGGAACAACTGGCGCAACTTGTCGCTGGTCTTCTCTTTGAAGTATTGAGTCGCTGCGTCGTCAGAGCCTTGGTAGATCTTTTTAGCATCTTCAAAACTCATATCTTTTACAGCACCGACAATCAGATCGGTTGCTTGAGGAGCTGCTTTCTCCGCAGCGCGGTTCATGCTTTCTTCAAACTGATCAACTTGTTTTTCTAGGCCATATTTGCGAAGAAGGGATGCGATTTTATTGATACCATCTGGCAGTGGTATACGGATGTTTTGGTTATTCAAATAGCCGCCTTGTTGACTGATCTCTTCGATTGCACGCTTGCTGCCTACTTCGAGTGCCTCTTTAAGGCCTTTGATTAGTGTTTCCGTGTCTAGATTAGTCACTTCGCTACTGCTTGTGTTGCCTGTTGCGGTGTCTAGCACTTTCTTTTGCAACTCTTCATCTTGAACTGCTTCTTTCAGAGCATCTGCCCAACCAGCATGGGCAGAAATGGAAGCCATTGATGCCGTTAGAATAGAGGCGATCAGATATGATTTTTTCATGAGTAAAAGTTCCCTTTGTGCTATTGGCACTAGCATAGCAAAGAACTACGAACAGAGCCTTAATATGCTCAGTTATCTAGTCTGTACAAACCGTAAACTATTGGGCTACAAAAAAGTGTTTTTTGTGATGAACTACTAAGCTAGTATCGGTAGGGTGAGTGCCCGTAATTTAGAGGTGGGTATTTGAGTTAAGGATTTACTGTTTGAGGAAAGGATATAGGTGTCTCGGTCTTATCAGGACTTATATGGTTTTTTATCCGCCAGCAGGAGGTTATTCGATTTCCTCCTGTGTAATCTTCTTTTGATTTTTTTACTCCCCGTCCAAGCCAGCCAAAGTATTGAAAACTCATTTGCTGTAGAGCCGTTTAATACCCGATATCTGCAAGAAACTGAACGGACCGTACTCCATCCAAATCAAGCATTAAAGGATGTTCGCTCCAAAGGAGCGCGCTCTCAATCTGATATCTTAAATTTCGGTTTAGGTGCGCCTCCCGTTTGGGTTCATTTCGAGGTAAGTAATTACAGTGAAACTAAGCAGCTTCGGTATATTCAGCTAGAGAACACATGGTTAGACCATGTCCATCTATACATTTTTAAAGATGGTCAAATGTTGCAAAAAGAGATTGCGGGAGACGCAATCCTGTTTGAAAAGAACCGAACCAGCCGATTTTTTTCCTTCCCATATAATTTCCAGCCAGGCGATACCTCTGTTTTGATTAGGATCGAAACACCAGAGCCGCAACTGTTGCCTTTGTTCGTGCTAACAGAACAAGATATGCTGGATCGAAAGATCAAATCAGGCTATGAGTATGGGATCATTTACGGCTTTTTAACCGCATTGCTAATTTATAATGTATTACTGTATTTCAGCCTACGAAGCCGAAGATACCTATTCTATTCTCTCTACTTAGCCTCTTTTATCATCTTAAATATGGCCTATACAGGTCATGCTTTGAAATGGATATGGCCAAATTGGCCGGAATTCCAGAATCAGATAATCCCACCGATGATGATGCTGTTTGCTTATTTGGGGATATTATTTTGTCGGGAGTTTCTCTCGTTACCCGAACGGTTTCCACGGATAAATACCAGTTTCAATCTCCTAAGCGCTTTCATGCTTTGCTCGGTGATTTGGTATGTGTTGTCAGGAAATTACCTAGCTATGCTTGTGACTGCTTTTATAAGTGTTATTCCATTTGCTCTATTGATGATTAGTGCTGGTGTAGTTGCCTGTTATGAAGGAGTGAAGGAGGCAAAATACTTTTTAGGAGCTGCGATTTTCGCAATGATCAGCGCAATTGTTACAGCGTTTACTGTGTCTGGGATAGTCGAGTACCAGCCATTTGGTTTTCATGCTGTTGAGTACGGCATTTTGATTGAGGCAGTGTTGTTTGCTTTAGCACTTGCTTACCAATTCCGTATTAGCCAAGCGGAAAAAATAGAGGCCCAACGTTTAGCAGATCGGGACCAGCTAACAGGCTTATATAACCGTCGTGGATTTCAGAAAGTCATTGAGCCTATTTACAGTAATGCTACGCGTAATAACCGCAATATCTGTGTGATGTTGATGGATATTGATCGCTTTAAAGATATAAATGACAACTTCGGTCATAGTTTTGGGGATCTGGTTTTATTGGATCTATCAGGTTTATTAATGCGAGAGCTTCGAGCGGGCGATATTATCGCACGCTGGGGTGGGGAAGAGTTTATTTTGGTGCTTCCTGAAACCCAGCATGATGAAGCGATCACGTTGGCTGAACGTTTGATTGGTGTTGTCTCTAATCAGGTGGTTCAGCAGCAACAGACAGAAGTTCAATATACAGTGAGTATTGGGATCAGCGAAATGAAAGACCCAATAGATAGTATTTCGACGCTGATAGATAACGCTGACCATTACCTCTATAAAGCAAAAGCTGCTGGTCGAAATCGTGTTGCTTATCAAGTGGATCAAAATTGTGAATTGGATAGTTAATTAATACCCCTAAGAGAATGGTATGAAAACAATTGGCTTACTGGGTGGAATGAGCTGGGAGAGCACGCAGGGATATTATCGCTCGATTAACGAGGGTATTAAGTCGCGTTTAGGTGGTCTGCATTCTGCTCAGATATCGATGTATAGCGTTGATTTCGATCCTATTGAAAAACTACAGCATCAAGGTGATTGGGCAGGAACTGCAGCGATCTTGTCGCAAGCAGCTAAAAACATTCAGGCGGCAGGTGCGGACTTTCTCCTTATTTGTACTAACACTATGCACAAGGTAGCCCCTCAGATTGAAGCGGCGATCGATATTCCTCTGCTACATATTGCTGATGCTACGGCTAAGGAGTTGATTAAACAAAATATCAAAAAGGTGGGCTTATTAGGCACTGCGTTTACTATGGAACAGGGTTTCTATAAGGACCGATTAACAGATAAGTTTGGTCTATCGGTTGTAGTCCCGAATGAAGCTGATCGAGCGGTTGTTCACGAGGTTATCTATCAAGAACTGTGCTTAGGTAAGATCAATCCAAATTCAAAATCCGAGTACTTGAGGATCATCAGAACACTGGCAGATCAGGGTGCAAAAGCTGTGATCTTAGGCTGTACCGAAATTGGTATGCTGGTGAAACAGAGTGATACAGATGTTCTGTTGATTGATACTACGGAGATCCATGCGCAAGCGGCAGTGGATTTTGCGCTGACTTTATAGTTGCTAGAAATTAAGGTTTAGCTAATTAAGAAAACTACTTAACTGTACCCTCTGTACCTATCTCATTTCTTCTCATTGTCCTCTCTTTAAGGCCGATAGGGTTTCTTACACTATTTTTTTACCTCTGGGTGCCGCGGCAGGGAGGCCTTATGAAAATCTCCAGCTCGATGATTGGTTTTAATAGCCAGCACGAAAAACAGATTATCGATTCAGCTCAACAACAAAGCGCTGCGGTCAGTCAGCAAGTGACGCTGTCACCAGAAGCGGCTTCTAACTGGCGAGCGGGGACGAGCGTTGATCTATCCTATGATGCACGTATGCATTCCGAAAAAGCTGCCAGTGTTAATAGCGTCAGCAGTGTGCAATCAGCGCAAGGTACCAAGCAAATTCAACAAACACACAATGTAAGCTCTCTCGTTGAAACTGTTCTGCATGAGGGGGTGCAACTGGAGCGTTTAGCGATTAATCCACCAATTCCTGTGCAGAATATCCAGCTTGCTTCTTTAGAGACGTTTCAGGAGATAGAAGCCCTTAGCGCTCAAGATATACAAGCTATTAGTGCCGAAGAGTTACAAGCGCGAGCGAGCTTTGAACAGCTGGATATCAATATATCTGATATCACCTTGAATGTAGGTAGACAGGTCGCTGATGAGGTCCGTGTCCAGATAGCAAACCAGCGAGTGTATACCGAAGAGGAAAAACTCTCGGTAGGCACTCAAGGTGTCATTACCACTGAAGATGGTCGAGAGATCAACTTCCTGTTAGAACTAGAAATGGAACGTAGCTTTGTTTTGGAAGAGCGCTTTAGTGAAGAGCGAGTCGACCGGAGTCTGATCGATCCGTTGGTAATCAATCTCCATGGTGGTGCCGCTGGTTTAACCAATAGCAGTTTCAGTTTTGACCTTAATGCTGATGGCACTGAAGAAGAGATCTCTTTTGTTGCTCAGGGTAGTGGGTTCTTGGCCTTAGATATCAACAATGATGGCCAAATTAATGATGGTTCCGAGTTGTTTGGTACACAGGGGCAAGATGGTTTCTCTGATCTGGCTAAGTATGACTCGGATAATAATCATTGGATTGATGAAAACGATGAAATTTTCAGCAAGCTAAAAGTTTGGACCCGTGATGAAGAGGGTAATGATCAGCTAACCAGTCTGAAAGATGCTGGTGTTGGTGCGATCTATCTGGGCTCAACATCATCTTCGTTTGATCTGACCGATGATCAGAACAACCTGTTAGGCCAAGTAAAACGCAGCGGCGTATTCTTATTTGAAGATGGTACAGTCTCCAGTATTCAAGAGTTGGATATCGCAGTACATGAGGAGAATGTCGCCACAGCTGGTGGATTGGCTGAGCAGTACCAAAATGCCATTGATCGTTTTGGGCAGGAGCAGACCGTAATTAGGGATCAGGAGGTGTTTGAAGAGCGTCCTACATTTTTAGATCTGCTGTTTGCCCAAGACCAAGCGGAAGCCGAGTTAGCTGAGCGAAGAGGTGAAAGTGAAACACGCCAGAGTGTTCGTGCTGAAAGCACAATAGAGCAGCGAGAAACGAGCCAGAGCCGAGAAGTAACACAAACCGACGGTGAAACAGAGCAAGAGGAAGCCAGAATCTATGTGGAACATGAACGGCTTTCTGTTTTGCAAGATCTTCGAGAAAGAGCAGAGATTCAAATCGCGGATGAACAGGATAAGTACGATTACCTTAAGTCCATTATAGAAACGCTAAAACAAGTGCATGCGAAACAAGCTAATGAGGTTTAATGCTTAGTGGCGGGACGCTAGATAAGCACCCGCTGCAACCATAACGGATCCCGCGCTCCTGTTAAGCCGTTTAACACCTGCCTCTGATTGGAAAAAACGCCGTGATTTGGCTGCAAAAATGGCAATCATCATCAAGCCAAACATCAGGGCGATCAGCGTTAGTACGGAAGCCAAGACAATATCAGCACTGGTTAATGCGCTAAGGTCCATAAACGCGGGTAGAAATGCGATATAAAACAAGATCACTTTTGGGTTTGATGCCGAGATTAAAAAGCCCTGTAGGAAACTGACAGCTGTCCCTTTTCGCGAGAGTTGTTCGGATGGCTCATCTAGATTCAACGGTGCAGTCCACATCTTCCAACCGAGATAGACCAGATAAACCGCACCGATAATGCGGATGATGGTGAACAGTTCGCTCCATTGGGTAGCGATGGCTGCAAGGCCAAAACATGCCGCAATCAGATACAGAATATCGCTGATGGTCATTCCAAGTGCTAAAGGGATACATGAGCTTGCGCTACTGGTTAAAGCGCGGGCCAGAATCGCAAACACGCCTGGGCCGGGTGTTACGCCGAACACCAGTACAGCAAAGAAAAAAGAAAGCGCGCTTTCCCAAGTCATCGATCGCTTCCAAGACCACAGTTAGAATGATGTTTTCGTATTAGCCGTTCAATATGTAATTGATCAGTTTAAAAGGCAAGTGAAAGATTTGGGAAGCCGTTAGTTCCTATAGGCTGTAGATGTCTGGATGTCTGCGGGAGTATAGAGATTTAGAACTGTTTTTTTGTGGCTCTGTTTTTCGAGTACCTTCTAAAACTTCTAGATAAAGTCAAAACTAGTTGTCTTCACAGCAATTCTCTCGTTTAGTAATGTGGTGATGTTAAATGGGTGTGGCTATTGTAGGGGAAAAGGTTTCTGCAATATGACAATGCAGGCATATAATTTAAGATCTGTATTAATCGATCAGTCAGCTGTGTAAAGGCCGTGTTAAAATCACCTAATTTCAGACCTGTAGTGCAAGAGGAAGTAACGGGCTGTGGTATTGCCTCGGTGGCTAATATCGTCGGAAAAAGTTATTCAGAGATGAAGCAGATCGCGAATGCGATGGGGATCTTTGCAGATGATAAATCACTCTGGTCTCAAACTGATTATGTTCGTCAACTACTGGCTAGTCAGAATATCTCTGTATCTAGCAAGGAGACCCCGTTTCAATCTTGGAAAGCACTACCAGATCTAGCTCTACTTGCGATTAAACATTATCAGGAAGAGGGTAAAGACTTTTGGCATTGGGTTGTATTCAAGCACATGGATGGCAAACCTTATGTATTAGATTCAGCCAGTTATTTGGATGCTAACCTAAGAACCGATTTCGACCAGATGCAGCCGAAGTGGTACATCGAGGTCGAGAGGGTAAAGGCATAATTCTTAAATACAGATACGCTATGTTCTGCTTGCTTTATTTGCTGAATTGTTAACTCAATTGCATATTCAGGAAGCGGTCCAAATTATCCATAAGGTATTGATTAATTTTGGATTTGTTTTGGGCAAGATAATCATCAAACTGTTCTGGTTGTTCATTTAGTTTTTGTTGTTTAACGCTGTATTGCTCTAATGCCAACTGATTATCTTTCCAGAATTTTTGAATTGCTTGTTCTTGAGGGTGTATTGAACCATCTTCTAGCTGTGCTAGAGGTTTACGTTCAAGGTGATTGTCTACCATATCTTGCAAGCTGTATGCACTTAATCCCGCGCTCTTACTAAAAAGATTTGAAAACTGAGCGTACAGATCTGTAGTCAAAATTTTCATTTCAGTATACGTCTGCCTAAGATCATTCTGTAAAAACTCTTTTCCAGCATATTCGAGTAAATTATCTTTGAACCCAAAAGATGTGTAATCAATCTGTGCGTTATTTAAAGCCACATTTTCAAGGCTTTTTAGTAATGAGGAACCTTTGTCTGATTCAGAAAGAGATACAGTGTTTGGTGCGGAGGTACTTTCTTCTATCTGAATGTTAAGGCTTCGAGCTTGGTAGTCTTTTTCTGGACCTGTAGAGTCCATATTTACCCAGCCATTTTTCAGCCGATCTACAATTTGAAACACTTCATCGCTGATTGGCTCATCTTGTTGTTGAAGCCAGTTGTCGAGATCCTTAGGGAAGTTTTTTAAGTCAGTCAGGCTATTATCTAGTTGGTTCAAATTTACCGCCTGATCCCGCCAAAATTGTTCGATTGTATCAAGGTCCGATTCGCTCAAGTGATTCAAGCCTTCAGATAAAGATTTTCCTGCCTGAGCGTTATCTAAGACCTGATGAAAACTAATCTTATCTATGTTTAATTCATTGAATTCTGTAGCCATGGATGTAACTTGGGTGAGGTATTGGCTAGCAATATCCTGTCTTTCAGAAATCATCTGTTTGTGGTACTGAGCAGCTTGTGTTGCAGCAGAGCTGCCTTCCTGCTGATAAGCTTGCCATTGAGCATGGCTTCTCTTGCTCCAGAAGCTAATAGAGCCTGATTGAGCGCCAAAGCCAATCAAACTGTCTTCACCAATAAGGCCTTCTTTTACCAAATCGTTAGCTTCTGCTGCGAAATCTGTAGCAGCTGTTTTAATTTGATTGTTAGTGTTTAAAAAAGATGATCCATAGGAAGCGGAATATGAATTAATACTAGACATCTAAGGTTCCTTAGCCATTATCTAAATGTATCTCCTTTACATGTTAAGCATGAATCGTACCAGAAATTGATAGGCCGTAATTATAGGGGTTAAGCAGGATTTTTTGATTGGAGAGGAAATGGTCTTCCGCTAGTATGCGGAAATTTTTTACCGCTATGTTACTGAATGGAGGTCTATATTGTTGCTGGAGCAAGCTTGTCGGTGAATATCTTTGGCATATGAAAATCGATTGTTCTTTACAGAGTAGGTGAGAATCACCAGCTTTATTTTGCTTCTCCTTCAATCTTTTTTGTCTATACTGCTCTAGCAGCTTTGGTAAAAATCTTATAAATTTCAGTGCATAACGCTCTCAGGCAACGATAAGAATAAGGAAACGAAGTATGTCACGAGAAAAATTTCGATTGGTAACCCGTAGTGACTTTGATGGTTTAGTATGTGCGGTTTTGCTTAAACATTTAGATCTGATTGATGATATTAAATTTGTGCATCCCAAGGATATGCAGGATGGCACAGTCGAAATAACGTCTAACGATATCACAACAAACCTTCCGTATGTCGAAGCTGCTCATCTGGTATTTGATCACCATCTATCTGAGACCATTCGAAATAAAGGTGAAAGAGAAAATCATATTATTGATCCTGAAGCACCATCAGCAGCCAGAGTAGTGTGGCTACATTATGGCGGTATTGATGGTTTTCCTGATGAGTGGACCGATATGATGGAAGCGGTCGATAAAGGCGACTCAGCGCAATATAACCAAGAGGAAGTTCTTAACCCTAAGGGGTGGGAGCTGCTCAATTTTTTGATGGATGCGCGTACCGGTCTTGGACGTTTCCGCGAGTTTAGAATCTCCAACTACAACTTGATGATGGATCTGATCGATTATTGTAAAGATCACAATATCGAAGAGATATTAGCGTTGCCAGATGTAAAAGAAAGGGTTGAGCTCTATTTTGAGCAGGAAGCGAAATTCAAAGAGCAGATCAAACGTTGTGCTACTGTGCATGGTAACCTCGTTATTCTAGATCTGCGCAACGAAGAAACCATTTACGCCGGTAACCGTTTTGTTATTTACGCTTTATTCCCCGAATGTAATATCTCCATTCATGTTTTATGGGGCTTAAAACAGCAAAACACCGTATTTGCTACTGGTAAGTCGATCTTCGATCGTGGCTCTAAAACTAATGTTGGTGAGCTGATGTTGAAATACGGTGGCGGTGGTCACCATGCAGCGGGCACCTGTCAGGTTGAAAATGATGCTGCAGAATCAACCCTAAATGAGTTGATCGGCCAGATTACTCAAGATGGTTAGTAAATTAAATCGTTTCATTTTAAAGCCGAGCTAATTGTTAGCTCGGTTTTTTTATGTGGAGCTGGAGGACCTATCAGCTTTCTTATAACTACAGCTAGGATCGTCAGCAGCATTGGATCTAAACAGATCCATTTAATAGTGAACGCCTTTTTTATAATTGGGTCATATTCATAGCAAGCCGAAGAATAATATTAATAAAGGTGCATTATTATGAATATTAAATTGAATGCGGTTGTTTTTTCATTGATGTTTACGCCTGGTGCGTTGTTGGCCGCTGATTTTGATGCTTATGATTTGCTTTACGGTGTGAATACCTCGGAGAGCATGACTAGTAGCAAAGTTATGGAATCCAAAACGGAAGAAACAAGTATGGAAAGCATTAACCAAGAGATGGAAGAAAACCCAACTGCTGCTGGTGGAAGTATGCAAAGTGATAAAAGTGATTTTGATTGGCTAGAAAATGTAGGTGATTTGTAAGTAAAGCACTAATTAAATAGCTTTGCTGCACGTAAGGTTTTCAGTATTTTGTTCTTATCCTTTGATGTCAGCAGGTTAGTAACCAAAAGATTGTGATAAAAGAGCCGGACTACTTTAGTTCGGCTTTTTTATTGGAGACATTAGGGCATTAGGCCTGGTGGTTAAAGCAAAAAGGGCTGTGATCTACTTAATTGCTATTCAGAAAGAGCTATTTCTGCCATTTTCATTGTGCTGTCAAAGGAATCACAGCCTGCGATAAATAAGCCCTTATGGCAGAACATCGCATCGCTGATACCCGTCTCATCTTGCAATGCTTTACCAGATAATCCAGCCCATGTTTTTGGCAATGATTTTCTATCCTCAAATGAGCCGGGTTTCACCGGTATTGCCTGAATACGCCACTGACCTGTATCAGATGGATAAACGATGTATAAAGCCTCTTTCGATAGAGCGTGTACGGTTCTTTTCCAAGGGGTGTATTGCGCTAATACAATTACGCGAGGGTCTTCAGCATCCTCTATGGCTTTGGCGACGATATCCTTGGCGCTAATACCGCCGTCAGCCGATGCAATAAAGCGGTTTAAAACACGCGATGCAAAATTAACCGCCTCATCAAAGCCCTCATCGAAATGAGTCTCTTCCTGCCAAGTTGGGTTAAACATCGAGATTGTTTGGCTCAGGCTAACCCCTTTAGCAACGCCATCACCATAGCCGCAATCGATCGCATCAATGGCTGAAACCAGATCAGCATCAACCGCATGAGCGACTTCAGCATTGTCTTGGCAGATCTCTAAGCCATATTTCTGCCAGATTAAACCAAGCGAAGAGTAGGGAGTTCCGTTTTCACGCTCGCCTACACCACCACGTTGATGATGATCAAACCGACCTGTATCAGGGGCATGCTCACCACCGACATCAACCACAATGTCAGCCTGATTGATAAGCTCTTCATCACGCGTACGGATCAGCTTAAAAGAAGGAAAAACAGCTCTGAGTACAGCGATACTAAACACATCATCTGCATGAAAATTACCGCTGTGAGTTACTATCGTAATATCAGGCATTTCTATTGCGTCATGTAAAAAGTGGGAAAAGGCGACAGCCCAATCGTATTAATTGGATGCGCGTCTTGGGAGGGCTCATTGTTTAATTTATGGGGCGGGTACGATACGAAGGCTATTAAGAAGAATAGGGCGTTTTCTTCGTATTTTATTAACATTGATAGGTGTAAAAAATGTTAAGGGACACAGAGTAATTGAATCGCACAAGCCCGAACTAAGATGTTCGAGTTTGTGCTTTCTAGCGGCCTTTTGCTGATGTTTACAAGCAATTAGGGCTTAATAAGCCCCAGCTGAATAATGCAGTTCATAACTGTGGCTGTAGATCTCGAGAATATTGCCAAACGGATCTTCCATATAAATCATGCGATAAGGCTTTTCACCTGGGTAGTAATAGCGTGGTTTAGCCATACGCTTTTTTCCGCCAGCTGCAACAATCTTTTCTGCAAGGCCTTCGACATCCGGATCCTGCACGCAGAAGTGGAAGATGCCAGTTTTCCAGTATTCAAAGTTATTTTTAGGGTTCTTCTGATTCTTAAATTGGAATAGTTCAACACCAATCCGATCGCCTGTTGATAGGTGCGCGATTCTAAAAGAGCCCCAATCAGGGCCGAATACATCGGTACACATCTCGCCTATGGTGCTGTCATCTTCAGTTATCTCAGTCGGTTCCATAATCAGATACCAACCAAGGACCTCTGTGTAGAATTTTACTGCGGCTTCAAGGTCAGGTACTGAGATACCAATATGAGAGAAAGTTCGTGGGTAAGCTTGATTCATCATTATGCTCCAAAATGTTTTATTGGAAGCAGTTTATAAAGAGGCTATGCTTATTAAAAATTATCATTTGAAATTAAAATAATAATTTATTGTTATGATTAATCCGCACCATCTCCGAACTTTTATTACCCTTGTTGAAACACAACATTTCACGAAAACGGCTGAGTCATTACATATGACCCAACCGGGGGTTAGCCAGCATATTAAGAAACTAGAGGCTCATCTGAACTGCCAGATCATCAGTCGCTTTGGTAAAAAATTCGAGCTGACGGAAGCGGGGGTGCAGCTATACGAATTCGCGCAAAAACAGTTTCAAGCAGAGGGTGCTTTTTTAGATATATTAAGTGACGTTCAAGCAGAAAAAGGTGAAATCAAACTGGCTTGTTCCGGCTCAATAGTGACAAAGCTTTACTCGGATCTACTACAACTACAAAAGCGTTATCCAGATCTTAGCGTTTGTATGGAAGCAGCTCCAAATCATGAAATAATTAATCAGATAAAAGGCAACAGAGTCGATTTGGGTTTAGTTACCCAGCTGATAAATGATGCTGAGTTAGAACAGCACTTACTTGGATACGATCCATTATGCCTCCTAATACCAAAAGGATTTGAGGCCGATTGGAGAGAATTAATGGAACTAGGCTTTATCAATCATCCTGATGGTCATCATTACGCTGTACAGGTGTTAGAGAGTAATTTCGCCGATCATTTTAGAGGCATGGGGGAAATAAAACACTCGGGTTACATTAACCAGCTAAGCCAAATTTTTCTGCCGGTAGCGGAAGGCATGGGGTTTACCGTTCTACCTGAGTCCTCGATTGTGGGATCTGTATATTATGATGCAATTAAAATCGCAAACTTAGCGCAGGTTGTGAAAGAGCCTGTTTACAGGGTCCAGAAAAAATACCGTCCACTACCTAAGCGTTACAACCTACTTGAAGGTATTCTTCAAAAGCACTTTTCTATGTAAAAGAATTAAGGTTTTAGCCAGCGTTCAAAGATGGCTTGATAGCGGCCATCCTTTTTCATTGCTATTAATCTTGTTTCGAATTCAATAGCTAGTTCTTCCAAATTCGGATAATTTGAATTCTTTATAAATGGCATTGGGTAGCCTTTACTAAAGACTGGCTGGTTATAAGGTATAACTTTTTCAGTGATATCGTTCTGCTTTATCAGGTATAAGCCCACTGATTTGTCTTCAAGGGTAAAAGTTATTCTTTGTTTCTCTACCATTCTAAAGGCCTGAAGAGGAGAAGATACAATGAAAAATTGCTCGTTATAAATCTCTTTATTAATTTTATTGGGGCTATAGCTAGTGCTGCCATCTTTGAAAGGAAAATGCTTCCAGAGCGTTTGGTTATATGAGGCTCCTTTCCATAAACCAATTTTTCCGCCAGAGTCAGACACCTCCTTGTAAGTCCCGTTAGGCGCAACATGTTTATTAGCTTCATGTACAAAAAATACAAACTCAGACCGCCACATATCTGTGCTCGGGTAAAATAGATAAGGTTCACGAGGCTTTTTCCTTGACGCGCTAAATGCAGCCTCCCCCTTTCCTGTTTCTATTTTCTTCCAAACTCGAGCCCAGTTCATATCAATAATTTTATATTTGATACCCATTTCGCGAAAAATAGTATCCGCAATATCAACGCATATTCCTACTACGGCTCCGGTATTGTTCTTAAAGTGAAATGGTGGTCTATCATGAGACAGAATTAATAGGGGCCTCTCTTCTGCCATGAGAGGAGAAATAGAGAGTAAGCAAAATAACATGTAAATCAATGATCTCATGATAATTCTCTCTACTATAAAATATTGGAATTCGGAGTTTAAACAATAGTATAGGTCGAAGTTCTTCGTTTTTGAGTTGTGCCGTAGTATTCATCTAAAAAAGACCGAACCTAAAAGGGTTCGGTTTTTTCTTCGCTAACAACTAGCAACTGATAAGTGGCGCTCTAAACGCCTCTGGCGTTAATCTTCCTCAGGCTCATAACCCAAGTTAGGTGCCAGCTAGTGAAAAGCTTTCAGCCCCTTTTGTTGCTGTTTAGTAATTTTAGTTCGGTGTTTAGTTTCTAGGTACTGGAACATTGGGTCTAGTACATAGAACTAATAGGGCTGTGATCCGTTTAATTACCTATTCAGAAAGCGCTAATGCAGCCATTTTCATGGTGCTCTCGAAGGAGTCGCAGCCTGCGATAAATAAGCCGTTATGGCAGAACATCGCATCGCTGATGCCCGTCTCATCTTGCAGTGCTTTACCGGATAACCCTGCCCATGATTTAGGCAAAGATTTTTTATCCTCAAAAGAACCGGGTTTTACCGGTATTGCCTGAATACGCCACTGACCTGTATCCGATGGATAGACGATATACAAAGCCTCTTTCGAAAGGGCATGTACAGTTCTTTTCCAAGGGGTATATTGCTCTAACACAATTACTCGAGGGTCTTCGGCATTCTCTATGGCTTTAGCTACGATATCTTTGGCGCTAATGCCACCGTCAGCCGATGCAATAAAGCGGTTTAACACACGAGAAGCAAAATCGACCGCTTCATCAAAGCCCTCATCGAAATGAGTCTCTTCCTGCCAAGTCGGATTAAACATAGAGATTGTTTGGCTCAGGCTCACCCCTTTAGCAACGCCATCCCCATATCCGCAATCGATCGCATCAATGGCAGAAACCAAATCAGCATCCACCGCTTGAGCGACTTCAGCATTGCCTTGGCAAATATCAACGCCATATTTCTGCCAAATCAATCCAAATGAGGAGTAGGGAATACCGTTTTCACGCTCACCTGCACCACCACGCTGGTGATGATCAAACCGACCTGTGTCAGGATCATATTCACCACCGACATCAACCACAATATCAGCCTGACGGATAAGCTCTTCATCGCGCGTACGGATCAGCTTAAAAGAAGGAAAAACAGCTCTGAGTGCAGCGATACTAAAAACATCATCTGCATGAAAATTACCGCTGTGCGTTACTATCGTGATATCAGGCATTTCTATGGCGTCATTTAAGTGTGGAAAGAAGGCAGCTAACCAAACCTTAGTGGTTAGGCTCGCAATTGTGACGTGATTTTCATCGTCCAATTTATGCGGCGGATACTATACGAAGGTTACTAAGAAGAATAGGGGCTTCTGTATATAGTGACAGTAGCTATAACTATTGATAGTGGTTAGTGTTTAGCTGGATTTTTGAGACAGGCATACTCCTTTAATGTCTTAATCGAGCTCCTTAAGCGCTGCAATGACTTTCTTACGTTGAGCCGTGACTATATCGAGTTTCTTACTCAGGAGGCTTCTTTCTGTTTCATCTTGTTCATCAGCAATTTTTTCTTTTAGTTGTTTCTTTTTCTTTTTTAACTTTTGCTGGATGTCTTTAAGGCATCTCTTTCGTTCACCCTTTTTCAGCTTCTCATCGTTGAGATATTCTTGGGTGATTTCTAACAGCTTAAGCAGTTTCACAATCTTAACTCCAATTAATCCGTGCTGAGATATTATTTGTTTTCTTCGAGAATTTCGGCAACTTCATCATCGTTAAGTGCCACACTACGCACTGCCTCATTCATATCCAAATTTCCGCTAGCGAATAGGGACTCACCCATCTGGATGAGGTTTTTGGCAACACCATAAGCATAGTTGGCGTCATTCATCATCGATGTTGCCATGACTGCAGTGATTTTTTTGTCGCGAATCAGCCTCTCCATCTCACCGTTTACAGTCACGTCATTTGCTTTCATATCAAGCTTTAGACTATCCAGAGAAAGAATGTTCGAAGAGTCTTCATCATCATTGCGAATATTATCCAGCTCACGCATCAGTTTACCCAGTTGAATACGGAACTTGTTGTATTCTGCTCGGATGTGGCAGTTTGGAGAGAGAATGTACTGTGAAAGGTTCTTGTTCATGTGCTTGGTATCTTTAATTGCTTCCACAATGTCGCGTCCTGCGGCGCGCAGCCTGAACAGCTCATCACTTTGTTCTGGGGTCATATTCGATTGCGCGCTACTGATGAACTTTACGATGTCACTGTAGAGGCCTTTGATACTTTTTTCATACTCGTCGTCAAAATCGATTGGAATCACGTTATTGTCTTGTCTGACGACATCTTCTAGATCTTTACCCGACAAAATATCCTCTCGATGTAAACTCAAGCCGTGGGCGAGGATGGCGAATGCATTGTCATACAATCTCAACGTCTCTTTGCGCACTGCCTCTATCGCTGTGTCTGGTAGCTCTTCAACTGCCTCATTGAGATAGATAGGTTTTTCTCTGGGCTGCACTGTTTCAGGCATAGCTGTAGTCAAAGAGTTGGCCAGTTTGTCGATGAAAGGCATCATCGCAACAACACCGATTGCGTTGAAAATGGTGTGAAATACGGCCAGCTTCAAGGTGTAATCATCTGCGTCAATACCAACCCAAGCACTGAACCCATCTACAAGATTGGCAATCTGGTAGATAAACACAATGGCGATGAGCGCAGTGACCATGTTAAATATCAAGTGGGCTACAGCAAGACGTTTACCCTGCACATTGGCACTTAACGAGCCAATAATGGCCGTGATAGTGGTACCTATATTGGCACCTATCGCCAGAGCTAAAGCGTTTTCATAGGTGATCTGCTGTGCCGCCAGCGCGGTAATTATGATTACCAAGGTTGCATGACTGGACTGCATAATCACAGTTGCGGCGACCCCGATGAGGGTGAAAAGCATAATCCCGGCATAGCCTGAAACTGCAAAAGCTGTCAGGTCAATAGTGTCGCGAAAGGCCTCAAAACCTTCCTTCATATGGTGAATGCCGAGGAATAGGAAACCGAGCCCCGCAAGAATATAGCCGATGCCGTTCATCGTTCTCGATTTCTGGAAAATCAGAATAATTCCGAATACCAGCATTGGCATAGCGTAGGCAGAAATCTTTACCTTCATCCCCAAGCCAGCAATTAACCAAGCACCGGTGGTGGTGCCTAGATTGGCACCAAAAATTATCCCGATTCCGGCGGCTAAGCCAATAAGACCGGCACTTAAGAAAGAGATAGTAATAACCGAAACCAATGAACTGGATTGCATAACAGAGGTGCTGACCACACCAAATGTCAGTGATTTCCATGGACCATCGGTTGTTTTACGGAGTATTCGCTCCAACACTCCGCCAGTGAAGGATTTGAAGCCTTCTTCAAGGGCAAGCATCCCGAAAAGGAAAATAGCAACGCCGGCAGCAATTTCCTTGAAGTTCGGACTGATCCAGAAACCCCAAGCCAAAATCGCAAGCATGGTGAATAAAATTATCTTCCTGAACATTTACCAGAGTTGCCCCTTTCGATTTTTAAAATATAACCAGTCTAAAAGGTAGAATTACAATTAGAATTTAACTTATTGAAAAATAGGCTATCTCTATATTTCTAGCATCATTCCTCGTAATGTGAAGAAAAGAATGGCTGCCATGATGCCTGCCGCAGGGACGGTGATGACCCAGGCTGCAGCGATTTTTAACAATGCCGACCGTTTAACTAACTCTGTACGGTAGATTTTCTTCAGGCTTTTACGCTCTTTCTTGTTCAGTTCAGCAGACGCTTTGTGCTCTTTTAGCTGTTTGAGCAGCAGGCCTTTTTCTTCGATGCTCGCATTCTCGAATGTCTCGATGAATTGCTGGACTTTCTCTTCATCCTCTTCTGGATGATGTGCGTGTATCTCTGCGATTTTCTTCGCATAGTTGGCTTTCAAATACTCACGCAAGAAGCCAACACCGAAAACACCACCAACGGCAATATGGGTTGAAGATACTGGCAGCCCTAGCTGGGAAGCGATGATTACGGTAATCGCTGCTGCCATTGCAATAGAGAAAGCACGCATCTGGTTAAGTTCAGTGATTTCGGAACCCACCGTTTTGATCAGTTTCGGGCCGTATAAGGCTAAGCCGAGCGCAATACCAAGGGCACCAATCATCATTACCCATATTGGAATGCTGGCCTTGGCAGATACTTCACCACTCATAATGGCATCATTTATGGCTGCAAGTGGACCAACAGCATTGGCAACGTCATTCGCACCATGAGCAAAGCTCAACAGTGCTGCGGCAAAGATTAATGGGATTGTGAATAAAGAGTTCACGGAATCTTTAGTGTTTTCAAGTTTATCGGCGGCGGATCTAATCATGGGTTTTACAATTACATAGACAACGACAGCCGCTAAAGCGCCAATTAATGCAGCAGTGGTAAAGTCTAGTTTCCAGATTTTCTTCAGACCTTTCAGGGCCAAGTAAGTAGAGAATGCCCAAGCCATGACAGTAACTAAAATAGGCACCCATTTTTTGGCTGCGGTGATCATGTCGGTCTGATAAGTAATGTTCTTTTTGATCAGCATTAGGAAAGATGCAGCAATTACTCCACCCATTACAGGGGAGATAACCCAGCTGGCGGCAATCATGCCCATTTTGTCCCAGTTGGCGACGGCAACACCACCTGCAGCCATACCGGCACCTAATACGCCACCCACAATGGAGTGGGTAGTCGAAACAGGTGCACCTAATGACGTGGCGATATTAAGCCATATTGCTGCAGAGAGAAGGGCAGCCATCATTAGCCAGATAAACGTATCCGCATCCTGAATTATTTCAGGATTGATGATCCCTTTTTTGATGGTACTAACTACATCACCACCGGCCAGCAATGCCCCCGCAGCTTCGAAAACTGCAGCAATGATAATGGCGCCGGTCAATGATAATGCCTTGGAACCAACGGCTGGACCTACGTTGTTTGCCACATCATTAGCACCGATATTCATCGCCATATAACCACCGATCATGGCAGCAGCAACAAGCATTATTCCGTTTGGAACGTTACCCACTGTCGAGTAACTGTACATAATGACCCCTACAATAAATAGGATTGCGTAGCCCAGCCTGACGATTTCAGGTCTGCCGAAGAGTGTGGCCTGCTCTAGTTTGTCGAGTTGGTTGATATCCACTTCCGTTTTACTCCTCAGGTTTACGCCTTAATGGACGAATTTTCAGGAATTATCATGTAGCCCCGAAGTGTTCCGTTCGTCACAAAATAGAAATATATGATTAACAAATTTAACTTTCTGCATGGCTTAAAACCATTGAGTAGATCAATAAAACAAGTATTAAATAAATCCGAGAAGGTGAGTTTTTGGTAAAAGGGAGTCAGATTTTTAAAGGGGGGATCGGAGCAATGGTTTTTCTTAGCCACTAGCCTCTAATAACGAACAGCCGCGAAGTGGCGTTCTCTAGCCGCAGCCGTCCTTTTAAATCCCTTGCTATGCGATTTGAATTTACCCTAATACTAGACTGAGAGCAGAAATGAATAGGAGGCTCTATGTCTGCTGCATTCGAAAGAGTTATTGATGAGATAGATTCCTTATCCCCAAAGGAGAAGGCGCTTGTGGCTCATCGTCTGATTGAATCACTGCATTCAGCTCAAGATGAAGATGCTGAGTAAGCTTGGAAAGAATTAGCCGAAAGTCGTCATGATGCTTTGTCACTTGGCGATGCCAAAGCGATATCTAGGGAAGAGATAAAACCGCAGGTGAAGTAAATGGCTAGGGCGCTAGAGATCGCGTCAGTTTCTCCGTAACCATTTATGTAGCGTTACAGTGAGCTGATCAGGATCAATGGGTTTGGCGATAAAGTCATTCATACCAGCTTCTTTGCAGGCCTCCTGATCTTCATGCATTGCATTAGCCGTTAAGGCAATAATTGGAACTGATCTTTGTGGCTGGGGGAGTATTCTAATCTGCCTTGTTGCTTCCAACCCATCCATATTAGGCATCTGCATGTCCATTAGGACCAGATCATAGTGGTCACTTTGAAGCTTTTTAAGTGCATCTATTCCATCGCAAGCTATGTCAGATCGAAGGCCATTTTTTTCCAGTAATTTAGAAATCACTTCTTGATTGATTTCATTATCTTCAGCGACCAGAATTGAAAATTCAGTTTTATCGGAGGGTGTTTTCCTTGAATCCTGTATGTTTAGAGCTAATGATTTATTCTCTTGAGAATGAGCCGCTACATTGCCTGTAGCTTCCTGCAGCGCAAGGGTAAACCAGAAACATGAGCCTTTACCTTGTTCACTGGAAAAATTGATCGTTCCCTGCATAAGTTCGATAATTCGTTTACAGATAACCAGACCTAAGCCGGTCCCGCCAAACTGTCGGGATATAGAGGAATCTGCCTGAGTGAAGTTATTAAATAAAAGGGACTTTGCATGATCTGGTATACCAATACCTGTATCTTCTACCTCAAAGCGAAGTATGTCTGGCCCATTTTGTGAAGACAATCGGTTGATTCGGACACAAATGTCTCCTTCCTCAGTAAATTTGAGTGCATTTCCAACGAGGTTAACGAGTACCTGACGCAATCTGCTGTCATCACCCAGGTAGAACTTGCCTACATCAGGGCTTATTTGCACCATAAAGCGCAGCCCTTTTTCACTGATTGATTGTTTGAAAAGGCTAATAACTTCAGCAAAAAATGGTCGGAGTTCAAAAGGTTGAGGATGCAGTTCCATCCGCCCGGATTCTAGCTTGGAGATATCAAGAATATCGTTAAGGATAGTTAACAGGGACTTTGCGGAAGAAAGGATTGATGAGACTTGCTGCTGTTGCTCGCTCTTCAGAGATGAATCCTCAAGCAGGGTTGCCATGCCAATAATCCCGTTCATCGGGGTGCGAATCTCGTGGCTCATTGTAGCCAGGAACTCACTTTTAGCTTTGTTAGAGGCTTCCGCTTTGTCTTTGGCAATGCTCAGATCAGCAGTACGCTGCTCAACTTCAGCTTGTAAGTGCTTCCTGTATTCTAGGTTATACAAAGCCTGATTGGTTAACGGTGAAAAGCGTTCAAGTAGACGAACATGGTCTTTAGTAAAATGGGATCTGTTTGGGTGGGTACAAACGAAAAGTGCAGTCCCACTGTCAGATTTTATAGGGGATAAAATAGCGGATTTAACTAAGTCCGGGTGCCTATCAACAAAATCTTTCCATTCTACTACAGCGCCAACATTGAAAATTGAGGTTGCCTGTCCGGCTATTACGCGTTTAAAGAGCTTGTCAGCCTCCCAGTGTTGTTCAGAGAATTCATTTAGCGTGCTGATCAGAGGAGTAAAGATTTCCCCGTCGCCAGATACCAAAATCATTCCCTGTTCAAAAGGGATAAAATTCTGTAAGACGGTTAGCAAATTCGAGAACATCTCTTTAGTAGAGCTAGAATCGTTGATGACCCGAATGCCTTCAAGTAAGCCTTCTGCTTCTCTTCTTAATCGCAGCTCCTTTTCAAGGAGGCGCTCCTGCTCGGTGTAGTTTTCTAGAAGTTCTTCATAGCTTAGATTTTTTGGGGACTCAGACATAGGTGTATATGCGCTTCTTATCTACTTTTAAAGCTTATGCTATTTGCCGAAAATAACAGTTGAGATCATCAGATTGCCGTGGGCATTCCCACTGCTCTCAATGCACCCCTGTTCCCCAAAAGTAAAAGCTCCAAGAAATGATGTATCTCCTAAAGCTTTGCTTACTGAGCTGGATACGTCTTCCATTGAATCTCTGACCGTTAACATACAACCGGCACAATAGATAACCAGAGCGCCACTAATATCACCATGCTCATAGTCGCCCATCTTCATAGCTGCGCTCGTTACCCTACCAGCTCGGGAAACTAGGCTTTCTGTTGAGCCTGTCATAAGAACCAGTTTATCTCCTTCGGATATATCGGAGAAAAGCGTTAACCCTCCTGTTGGGGTAATAGAGTCGGGATGTGAAAGCTTGAAGTGTTCTACGCCAGATGAAAAGCCTACTCTGCGTCCGAGGGGATGCAGAGTGGTACTCGCCAGAATGTTACCTCCAACGTCAAGCACCTCATCGGAGAATAGGGAGCCTGCCCATTCATTATATACTTTTGCTGCGGGTTGCCCATCAATCTCAAGAATGATGCGGTCTTTAGCTTTGGTAACAACGCCTTCAATATCGGTAGGGGAGTAGCCACTATGGAATGCGTAGGAGGTTTTGACCGATGGGTAGAAAAGGGTAACAACTACACCAGAGTTGTAACATGATTCCCCACTGAATAAAGACCAGTTGCCGATAACTGCGTTATCTGCAGCGCTACCTCCAGCAATAGGAACACTTTCACCTACAATCTCCTGAATGCTTTCAAGCAGTGTTTCTTCGTGGCCTGGTGTAGAACTGAACCAGATTAGATCCGGTAGTTCCCCGGGGCGACCGGACTCTTCCATTGCACGTTCAATCACTTCCATTCCACACTCTTTTAGATTTTCCGACAGTGGTATGGCTGCTGTACCGAAATCACCTGCTGGATCAGAAATTGCCCAGACACCCAATCCGCATCCATCGTCACTATGAAACCCCTGTTGTGTCATCACGCCCTGACAGGAGGAGCAACCATGTATAGCTGTATCAGGAAACAGATCACTTAATGTTTTTGTCAGAGTGTGTGCCTGATAAATTTCTGTGTAATAGACAATCAGGAGATCAGGCTTTTGTCCCAGCTGAGAGATGACCTTAGAAGAAACCTCGGCGGCGGCCTGAGTAGTATCTGCATTAAGTGAAAAGGCTGTAGCGATCTGCATAATGTCTCCGGTATACAATCTGAGAGAACAGTAAGAATGTATAGAAACATACCACGTTTTAAAACTCATGACCCACCCCTAATATTGAGGGAAATCAACCGATTGAAGAGCAGGGAAATAGTATTACGTTTGGGGTATAAAGAGCTCTTGCTTCCTAAATTCCCTATTCAGAAAGAGTTATTTCTGCTAAATCAATTAAAAGGAAGAATAGGGAAGACCGTTCTCACGCTTACTAACACCATCACGTTGGTGATGATCAAACCGACCTATATCAGGGTCATATTTCCCCCTAGATCAACCACCATATCAGCCTGACTAATATGCTCTTCGTCACGCGTACGGATCAGCTTAAAAGTAGGAAAAAGGCTCTAAGTGCAGCGATACTAAAACATCCTCTGCATGAAATTACCGCTGTGCGTTCCTATCGTGATATCAGGTATTTCTATTGCGTCATTTAAGTGTAGAAAGAAGATAGCCAGCCAAACCCGAAAGATTAGATTCGCTGTTGTGACGTGATGTTCATCGTCTAATTGATGCTGCGGATACAATACAAAGGTTACTGAGAAGAATAGGGGCTTCTGCAGCCAATGACTGTAGTTATTACTACTGATAGTGGTTGGTGTTGCACATAATTATGGTAACCATGCTTACCCTTTTAATTTTGGGGTTCGAGGTCAGTCAGTTCTCTTTGATATGTTGAATAAAGTTTATCTATTTCACCCTCCTTTATAAGCTCATGTAAAGCTTTATTAATGGTGTTTAAAACTTTGGGTTCCCCTTTTTCACGGAAATTCCAACGGGAGTTCCTTGTTCACTTAGTTCTAAAACCTTAACTCTAATCCCTATATCCTTTGATAAGTAATACCCTACTGAACGTGGCATAATAGCTGCAGAAATTAAGTCTTTATTGAGTAAGCTCATGGACTCTCTCTTACTATCAGTTTGCATTATTCTGAAAGAATCTCTAACACGTTGATTCGTCCAATTGTTTTCGATTAAAGAGTGTCTATCGCCCGAGATTAACTGACCATGTAAATCACTAACTTGAGTTATATCGGCTCTATCTGTTTTAACAAAAATTGCGGTATAGCGATTGTAATAGGGATAAGAGAAGTCAAAGTATTTAAGTCGAAATTCATTTATCTCCATTCCTATTACGCAATCCAATTCAGAAAAGCGAAGTAAGCTGACGATATCATCCCAATGACCATGTTTAATCGACAAATTGAGATTTCCCCTTTTCGCAATCAACTTTATGACGTCAACATCAATCCCAGTGAGTTTATTCTGTTCCACATACTGAAAAGGCGGGTAACCTGTCGCCATACCACAAAGAATCGGTTTATCTTCATTAGTCAATCCGTATGCGGGCATCAATGAAAATAGAAGAGTTAAAATAATTGTGAGGCTTTTATTAGCCTTTCCAGGCTTACTCCCTTTAATCCAAGCTACTACATTCATTTTTATGGGTTCTCCAAAGGGGTATATCTGCTTATTTTAGTTGAATCGATGAAGCTTGATGTGAAGAATAAATGGTTATAGGGGCTATTTTTCATTCTTATTTATGGTCAGGTGAGTTTATCAAATATAAAAAAACCGAACCCAATAGGTTCGGTTTTTTGCTTTTTCTAACAGCCACGAAGTGGCGTTCTCTAGCCGAAGCCGTCCTGAGCCGAAGGCGTTACCCTTCCTCCGGCTCATAACCCAAGTTAGGTGCCAACCAACGCTCAGCTTCTGACATTTCCATACCTTTACGCTTAGCGTAGCTTTCTACTTGGTCTTCGCTGATTTTCGCAACACCGAAGTATTGTGATTCAGGGTGGCTGAAGTAGAAGCCGCTGACGGCTGCTGTTGGCAGCATTGCGTAAGAGTCGGTGATGGTCATGCCAGTGTTCTTCTCAACATCTAGCAGTTCCCAAAGTAAGCCTTTCTCTGTGTGCTCTGGGCACGCAGGGTAACCCGGAGCAGGGCGGATGCCTTTGTATTTCTCGGCGATCAGGTCTTCGTTGGATAGCTGTTCGTCCGATGCATAACCCCAGATCTCTTTACGCACTTTATCGTGCATCATCTCAGCTAGGGCTTCGGCAAAACGGTCTGCCAAGGCTTTAACCATGATGGAGTTGTAGTCATCGTGGTCCGCTTCGTATTTCTCTACCAGTTCGTCACAGCCGTGACCTGTAGTTACTGCGAAGGCACCTAGGTAGTCTTGTTTGCCAGATTCTTTTGGAGCTACGAAGTCGGTTAGACACATATTAGCTTTGCCAGCGACTTTTTCAGTTTGTTGACGTAGGTGATGTAGCTGCATCAGTACTTCGCTGCGGCTTTCATCCGTGTATAGCTCGATATCGTCGTGGTTAACGCTGTTTGCCGGGAAGATACCGACAACAGCCTTAGCTGTTAGTAGTTTCTGATCAACCAGATCTTTTAGCATCGCTTGAGCATCTGCAAATAGGCGAGTCGCTTCTTCACCGATGATTTCGTCTTTCAATATGCGAGGGTAACGACCCGCTAGCTCCCACGAGTGGAAGAACGGCGTCCAGTCGAAGTACTCTTGAATATCGCTTAGGGCGATATCATCAAATACATGAATGCCCGGTTTTAGCGGTGCTGGTGGAGTGTAGTTATCCCACTCGATCTGGTATTTGTTTTCACGTGCTGCTTCAAGTGTGACACGACGCTTGTCGTTCATACGGGCAGCGTGACGATCACGTACCGCTTGGTACTCTTCTTGAATCTCTTTTACGTAACCTTCTTTCTTCTCACCTAGCAGGCTCGAAGCAACGTTTACTGCACGGGATGCGTTGGTTACGTGTACTACTTGATCGCGATGGAATACCGGATCGATCTTAACCGCTGTGTGGGCTTTAGATGTCGTTGCACCACCGATCAGTAGTGGAATATTAAATTCCTGACGTTCCATCTCTTTGGCAACGTGAACCATCTCATCTAGAGATGGTGTGATCAGACCAGATAGACCGATTAGATCAGCGTTCTCTTCACGTGCAGTACGCAGGATTGTTTCTGCTGGCACCATTACGCCAAGGTCGATGATCTCGTAGTTGTTACACTGCAATACTACCCCCACGATGTTCTTACCTATATCGTGTACGTCACCTTTAACGGTTGCTAGTACGATCTTACCGTTAGAGCTGCTCGCGCCGTCTTTCTCTTCTTCGATAAACGGCATTAGGTAAGCAACGGCTTTTTTCATTACACGTGCAGATTTTACTACCTGGGGTAGGAACATCTTACCGGCGCCAAACAGGTCGCCAACCACGCTCATACCGTCCATCAATGGACCTTCAATAACATGAAGTGGGCGGTCGTGGTTTTGACGTGCTTCTTCGGTGTCATCTTCGATAAATTCGGTGATACCTTTAACCAGTGCGTGCTCAAGACGTTTGTTAACGTCCCACTCGCGCCACTCTTGCGTTTTAGTATCTTCTTGTTGAGAGCCATCGCCGCGGTATTTCTCAGCAATATCCAATAGGCGTTCAGTGCCGTCTTCACGCGTATTCTGGATAACGTCTTCTACTGCTAAACGTAGTTCTTCTGGTAGATCATCGTAGATCGCCAACTGACCAGCGTTAACGATACCCATATCCATGCCTTGCTGAATTGCATGGTAAAGGAACACACAGTGGATCGCTTCACGTACTGGGTTGTTACCACGGAAGGAGAAGGATACGTTGGATACACCGCCGGAAATCTTCGCGTATGGCAGGTTCTGTTTAATCCAGCCTGTTGCTTGAATAAAGTCGACTGCGTAGTTGTTGTGCTCTTCGATACCGGTTGCTACCGCGAAGATGTTCGGGTCGAAGATGATATCTTCTGGTGGATAGCCCACTTTATCAACAAGGACACGGTAGGAGCGTTCACAGATCTCGATCTTACGCTCGTAAGTATCGGCCTGACCTGTTTCGTCAAAGGCCATAACGACTACAGCGGCACCGTAGCGGCGAAGCTTTTTCGCTTGTTCGATAAAGTTCTCTTCGCCTTCTTTAAGGCTGATCGAGTTAACAACACCTTTACCTTGGATGCACTGCAAACCCGCTTCGATAACGTCCCACTTAGAGGAGTCGATCATGATTGGTACGCAAGCGATGTCTGGCTCAGATGCGATTAGGTTAAGGAACTTAACCATCGCTGCGTGAGCATCCAACATGCCTTCGTCCATGTTGATATCGATGATCTGGGCACCGTTCTCAACCTGTTGACGAGCAACATCGAGAGCTGTTTCGTAGTCCTGCTCTTTGATCAAACGTTTGAACATCGCAGAACCGGTAACGTTGGTACGCTCACCAACGTTAACGAATAGGGTATCTTCGCCAATGTTCATTGGCTCAAGGCCTGATAGGCGACACTCTACTGGAAGATCTGGAAGCTTTCGTGGCTCAGCTTTTTCGGCTGCTTCACGAATCGCTTTGATGTGTGCTGGGGTTGTACCACAGCAACCACCGATAATATTTAAGAAGCCTGACTGCGCCCATTCGCCAATCTCTTCGGCCATCTGTTCTGGCGTTTCATCGTAACCACCAAATGCGTTTGGTAGACCTGCGTTAGGGTGAGCAGAAACGTGAGTCTCAGAAATACGAGACAGTTCTTCTACATACTGACGTAGCTCATTAGGACCTAGTGCACAGTTAAGGCCTACAGAGATTGGCTTAGCATGGCGAACGGAGTTCCAGAATGCTTCGGTTGTCTGACCTGAAAGCGTACGACCGGATGCATCAGTGATCGTACCGGAGATCATCACTGGCAAACAGATATTGTTTTCTTCGAAGTAGGTTTCTACCGCGTAGATAGCGGCTTTCGCATTTAGGGTGTCGAAGATGGTTTCGATCAGGATGATATCAGAGCCACCTTCTATCAAACCGTCGATAGATTCGGTGTACGCTTCAACTAACTCATTGAAGGAAACGTTACGGTACGCCGGATCGTTTACATCGGGAGAAATAGAACAAGTACGGTTTGTTGGGCCAAGAACACCTGCTACATAGCGTGGGCGATCAGGGGTTTCGGCAGTAATTTCGTCACAGGCTTCGCGGGCTAGGCGTGCTGCTTCTACGTTGATTTCACGGCTGAGCGATTCCATCTCGTAATCAGCCATGGCGATCTGCGTCGCGTTAAAGGTATTGGTCTCGATGATATCCGCACCGGCCAATAGGTATTCTTTGTTAATCGCTTTGATGATATCTGGCTTAGTTAGCACTAAAAGGTCGTTATTACCTTTAACCTCAATATGCCAGTCAGCGAAACGCTCGCCGCGGTAATCCGCTTCTTCAAGCTTGTAATCCTGAATCATGGTGCCCATACCACCATCCAGAATCATAATGCGTTTTTTAAGGCTCTCTGAAAGCGTTTCCATCAAAGTTTTATCTGTCACAGTTAAATACCTGAATCAGCGACTACTAGAATAAGGACGCTATTGTAAATCAATTAGTTAAGAAAGGGAGTGAGGAAAGTTAATCTATTGATGAACTACGTTCAATTTCAGCCGTTTTTACGGGGTTGAGAGCACTAGAATCGACTGTCTTTGGTAGCGGGGTCTATTAGAAGGAGGTGTATTAGCTTTGTTTGTCCTAAAGAATGCTCAATAACCCCTTAATATTTTCCCAGATGGTGGTAGAATAGCCGCCCTTTGTGCAGTGCGAATCTATCTAACAGGGCAAAAATGTTAGTCCTTTAGACGTTTTTCGTATTATGTGCAGCGCAAAATACTGGTTAAAATGCCGTTTTTTGTGAGCTAGCTGACCTGTCACACTGCTAATAAGGGTAAAACAGGTACAGCGTTGATGTGTTACTCAGATATGTCGGCCAAAAGCTGAATGGGTAGCGAAAGGGGAAAACCAGGTTAAGCCTGGTACAGATGAGCAAACGCAGGATTTAGTCTATGCTGCAGACATTCTTAAAGTGCAAGCTACACCGTGTAACAGTAACTCACGCTGAGCTTCACTACGAAGGTTCATGTGCGATCGATGGTGTGTTGCTTGATAAGTCAGGCATTCGTGAATATGAACTGATTCATATTTACAATATCAACAATGGCGAACGCTTTACTACTTATGCAATCCGTGCAGAAGAGAACAGCGGTATTATCTCTGTAAACGGTGCGGCGGCGCATAAAGCAAGTAAAGGTGATCTACTGATCATCGCTTCTTACGTTCAATTGGACGACAAAGAGGTTGACGACCATCAGCCAACGCTTTGCTATTTTGAAAATGCGAAGTCAGATGGCGGCGTAGGCGCAACTGATGAGGAACTTCATCAGCGCAACGTGCTAACAGGTATGAAACGCGCAATTCCTGTTCAGCCAAAAGATATCTGATTAAGATTTCTAAAAGCCACTCACATCTGAGTGGCTTTTTTGTATAGAGAACCCGCCTTGTGTGGGTTTTCTTTTACCTGTTATATAGCAGTTAATCCCACTGGCGTATCAATCTTTAGGCCTAATATCGCCTTGCAAGGTAGGGCTATTGCGGGTAAATTGGCGCCCAGAAAATTGCTTAGGCAAACATAATAAGCACACCAAAAATACTATTTAGGAGTTACACGTGGAACTCGCATGTCTTGACCTTGAAGGGGTATTGATCCCAGAAATCTGGATCGCTTTTGCTGAAGAAACTGGTATTGAAGAATTAAAAGCGACGACTCGTGATATTCCTTGTTACGACGAGCTAATGCAGCAGCGTCTTCGCATTCTTGATGAGCACGGTCTTAAGTTGCCGCAGATTCAAGAAACAATCAGCAAGCTTGAGCCGCTAGAAGGTGCAGTTGAGTTTGTTAACTGGTTGCGTGAGCGTTTTCAGGTTGTGATCCTATCTGATACGTTCTACGAATTCTCTCAGCCACTAATGCGTCAGCTTGGCTTCCCAACACTTCTTTGTCATAAGCTAGAAGTAGACGAAGATGGTCGTATCACTGACTACACTTTGCGTCAGAAAGATCCTAAGCGTCAGTCTGTTCGTGCGTTCCAGTTGTTGAACTACCGTGTTATTTCTGCAGGTGATTCTTACAACGACACGACAATGCTTAAGCAAGCAGAAGCAGGTATCTTATTCCACGCGCCTGATAATGTAATTGCTGAATTCCCTCAGTTCCCAGCAGTACACACGTACGAAGATCTGAAGAAAGAGTTTATCAAGGCAAGTAACCGCGATTTAAGTCTGTAACTTCTCTTCTCACCTAATCTGCCACTCAAATAGTCATTTTGGGTGGTAGTTTGGGCATTCTCCCCAAGCCTTTCTTATTAGTTTTTGTTAATATTATCCTTACATATTCTAGGTTAAGTCTCTTTTACTTCGTTTAGTTAAGGTATTTATTGTATGCCTCATGCAAAAATAATCAGTTTTAATTCTCTACTTACCGACCAATTGGTTGGTGTTTTAGCTGAGGACTATCAACTGGAAATATCCCCTAACTTAAATGAAATGAGTGTTGAGAGTGACTTGGTGCTTTTGGATCATGACCTAATTGATCAGTATGATGAGTCAGAATTGATTGCGGCAATTCAGCAGTATGAGCATCTTCATATTCCTGTGATTTTAGTATGGAATAACTCAGAAGAAGATTACCGTGAATTAGCAATTGAGATTGGTTGTTCTGATTATTTAAGACCGCCTTTTATTCCATCTGTTGTTAACGCCAAGTGTAAAACCTATATCAGTTTGGCCAAGTTAAAGCTTAATTTTACTTCCCGTTCGGTAACTGCAAAATCTGCTGCTTGTGAGGAGTCGAAAGGCCTTATTGATGTTACTGAGCTGTTGGCGGTTCAGGATGCTGCCATTTTGTGTCTAGCGACCATTGCAAGAATTCGCGATCATTCTACAGGTAATCATATCCTTAGAACGCAGCACTATGTTAAAGCGTTAGCTGAGCATCTGTATAAAAACCCTGCCTACCACGATCAGTTGGACGCTGAAACGATTGAGTTGTATTACAAAACCTCTGCTTTGCATGATATTGGTAAAGTGGGTATCCCAGATCATATATTACAAAAGCCTGGGGAATTGAGTGCTGAGGAATATCGTGTAATGAAAACCCATACAGTGCTGGGTTATCAAGCGGTGACATCTGCACAACAGTTGCTAGATAATGCTTCGAGCAATAAAGCGGTCAGGTTTCTTGAATTAGCACAGCAAGTGACATTAAGTCATCATGAGCGCTGGGATGGTGAGGGGTATCCGCAGGGCTTGAAAGGCGAAGATATTCCTTTGATTGCGCGTTTAATGGCAGTTGCTGATGTGTACGATGCAATGATTTCTCGTAGGCCTTACAAAAGCGCGGTAGATCATAAAAGGGTTACTGATGTAATCGTTTCGGGACGTGGAGCTCATTTTGATCCCGCTGTTGTTGATGCGTTTTTAGATCTACAAGATATGTTTGAAAGGATATCTTTTAAGCTGGAGGATGTATTCCCATCCAGTGCGGATTTAATGTTGCACTCAATGGGTGATCTTATCGCTGAGAATGATCTTGCTACGGTTGTGGAATCATCGGATAGTTGAAGGCTTCTCTCCGTGTTCTCAGCTGAGAAGGTAGCCATTTTTGGTAGGCATCATAGATGGTCGATTTGAGTTCCTTATCATTCTCGATCATTTGATTGAGTGTGTTGATCAAAGCTTTATTCCACTCACCTTTAGCACACCCTACATGCCCCATGCTCGTCGCAGATTGTCCCTCTAGCGGTACGAAATATAGGTCTTCTTTAATGTTGTGTTGTAATTTACTGAACTGCGCTTCTTCTGGTCGACCGATCATGGCATCTAGGCGGTGGTTTTCAACCATTTGAATAAGCCGTTCCTGATCCTTCTGCCCAGTTTTTACATGAAAGATACTATTGGGTTTTGAAATATTGTCTTTTATTACAGCATCGATATATGCGGAGTAGGCTCTTGCATCGTGGATGCTGATTGAGACTGATCTTTTGGTTAGAGCAGTTAGGCTAACCGGATTGATGTTATCAGCACTGACACCGAATTTATGTAGAGCTCCTTTTGTAGTGACTAAACCATTTGCGTATAACCGCATTAATGGTCGACTAAAATCCATAAATTTTTGGCGCTCTTTAGAATTAACTAAAGAAACATGGCAAATCATCTGTCCTTCTTTGGCTAGTTGCAGTACGCGTTTTAAGCTCATGTCTGCGCTGATATGGCGATAATTCTTTAGCTTTCTCTTGAATAGCTTAATCGCTTCATCGCCTATACCTTGATTGCTGTATTTGCCCTTTAAGATAAATACTGGAGCAAAATCGGTCCTAGCCCATACAATACTAAGCTTTTTGTTAGAGTCTGCTTTTATTGGATGCTGATCGGCTACAGCAGCTTTGGGGCTAGCCAGAAAGAGTATTAAAAGTGTGGTTGAGAGTAGCCTTCCGAACTGCATGATCCTTCCTTTTGAGATAGAGCAATTCAATTATAGGCAAAATGATAGGATCTGTTGGCTTAAACACAATTAAGTCTGGCTGAGTGCAAATCGGTTGTTCATCCGGTTTAAGCGTAATGCCATTTTTAAGATTAGCTGATCCTTGAGCTTCTCTCTGGTTTCTATCGGAAGCTTGTCTAGTAATTCCTGGTCAATAACCAGCGCTGTACTTTCTCTGTTGGCAATAACGCTTGCGGTACGTGGTTCGTTTGTTAGGAAAGAAATCTCGCCGATAATTTCGCCAGGGGATAGCTGGGTGATCAGTTGTTGTGTTGTGCCTTTAAGTACATTGACACCGCCGCTTAGTAGGATAAAGAAGCGTTTATCTAAAGAATCTTCGTCGGTTAAGTAGTCGCCGCTATTGTATGCGATAAAGTACCAGTTGAACTGAGCAAGGAGTTGTTTGTCCTTGCGGTTCATATCATCGAATAAGGCCACTTTATCAAGAATAGCTAGGGCACTTTCTTTGCTGAGCGTCGTGTTTTTAGCCATGTATATACTCCTTCTAATTAGGAATAGTTGCTTCCAAGCATTGGAGCAAGTTATTCACTTTGTCGAAGGTTTCTTGATACTCCATGGATGAAACAGAGTCTGCGACAATTCCACCGCCAGCCCAGCAGAAAATCTGATCGTTCTCGCATAGCAGGGTGCGAATGGTGATGCTGGTATCCATACGGCCACATAGGCTGATGTAACCAATAGAGCCGCAGTAGATAGAGCGACGGTGGGGTTCTAGTTCTTCGATAATCTCCATTGCTCTAATCTTTGGTGCGCCGGTGATGGAGCCGCCAGGAAAGCAATGTTTTAGTAGCGCAATCGGTGAGTAATCTGAGCTTAAGTTGCCCGTCACAGTGCTAACTTTGTGATGCACGTTGGCATAGCTCTCAATGTTAAAGAGCTTTGGTGCTTTTACCGAGTTGTGCTGACAGACCTTACTAAGATCGTTGCGCATAAGATCGACAATCATCAGGTTCTCGGCGCGATCTTTAAGAGAATCGCTTAGTTCCTGTTTCAGACGTTGATCTTCTGTTAAATCAGATGAGCGTGGTCGCGTACCCTTAATCGGTTTAGTCGTTACTATCCCATCTTTAGTTTCTAGGAACTGCTCTGGGGAAAGAGACAAAATTTGCTGCTCCCCTAGATCGATATAAGCAGAATAAGGTGTTGGAGCATGGGTTCTTAGCTTTTTATAGGCTTCCCAGCTGTCACCTTGATAACTGCTATTAAAGCGTTGAGCAAAGTTGACCTGATAACAGTCGCCAGCATGGATGTAGTTATCTATCTGTTCAAGCTTCTGCTGGTATTCCGCTTCAGTGATATTGGCGCTAAAGGCTTTATCTAGCTGGAAATCAGAGTTTGTGGTGTTTGTTGCTTGAGTCAGTTGCAGTTCGATCTGGTCGAGTTGCTCTTTAGGTACGCGATGATCGGCTACGAGGTAAGCTTGCTCTTTATGGTGATCGACCACTAAGCCCCATAGATACATGCCCACTTGCATGTCGGGTAGGGAGGCAAAATCTTCTGCCTTCACCGGCATAGCTTCAACGGATCGGCCCAGATCATAAGCAAAGTGACCGATGATGCCGCCTTGGAATGGCAGATCGGATTGTTCTGCTTGCGGGTTCCGATAGCGGTTGTACAGATCTTGCAGTGCATCAAATGCAGGCTGCTCTGCATTCATGCTTAAAATTTCAACCGGTGCAGCCGCGATGATGTCGAACCGCCCCCATGGACAGTTAGGACGACCACTATCAAGAAATACAGCATTACCTAGAGGGCGAAGACGCTCAAAGTAAATTTCACTGTTAGCTAAATACGGAACAGAACGTTGGGTGATCAATGAACTGGCTTAATTCTTAGTTATTGAATGAAGTGTGTGAATTGTATGTAACCCCATTGGAACTGTCTATGTGAAAGGCTTTGCCGCGACAAAATAAGTGAAAACAACTGTAAACGTTTAAAAAAACGTTGTTTGTTTTTCGTTCATACCAAAGATTGTCGACAAAATGCTGGTTTGGTTACTCTGTTCAGCTAGAATGAGGTTAAACCTATTAGAGCATTAAGAGTATTGTTGCTACATGAAGCATCCTTTTAGTGTTGATAAGCAAAGCCTTACTTTGCCTGATCAGCATATTGTTTATCGAATCTATCGAAATCCTGAAATTGAGCCTTCCAGAAGGCTGGTCTTGCTGCATGGGGCAGGTGTTGCTGGGGTTGATACTTGGGAGCATATCACTGCATTTTTAACTCAATGGTCTGAGGTGTTGGTGCCTGACCAGAGAGGCATGGGTGATACCTACTTTCCAGATCGTAAAGAACACCCCTTTGCAGCGCAGGAGCTGGTTGCAGACTTAAATGCCTTGGTTGATCATCTGGGCTGGTGGCAGTTTGATTTAGCAGGTTATTCCCTAGGTGGCTTAATCTCGCTGCTGTTTAAACAGCAGCACTCTGATCGTGTTGGTAAGCAGTATCTATTGGAATCGGCGGTGCTAGATCGCCCTTGCTGGGAAACCACCATCGAGCTGCGTAACCAGTTCTCGCAAGCGGCACTGAATCTGAGAGGTGCTGTGCAGGTAGAGAAGGGCATTGTTAACTTTTTAGACGCGATTTCGCCTAATCGTAAGGTTTCACCGCAAGTAGAAAAGTTAACTGTCAGCAGATTAGGGGCGCGACCGGAAGGTTTTGCGAATGCTTTGGACTGCGTAACACAGGCAGTAAAGCAGATAGACAGAGAAGAATTAGTGGCGGCGCAAGGTGATGTTACCAGCTTTATAGGCGGGAACAGCGTGGACCTTATGCACCAGTACCAGCGAGAGTTGGCGGAGCGCCTGCCCAATTGGCACTACTTTTTGATGGCTGGAACTGATCATTCGTTACCGTTTCAAAAGCCGCGCCAGATCGCGCGAGTGATGAATGAAGAGTTACAGCGTTATATAACTAACAAATAATTACGAAGTGATAAGGTAAAACCCTTAAACTTTTGTATTGTGTTGACAATCTTTTCGCTATTTCGAGTTGACGGCTCAATTTAGCAGGAGTATCTTGGTCTCAGTTCAAGATTGTCGACAATCTTCAATCAAGGGTTGTTATGACTGATAAAACAGACAATAAAGCGTTTCAACAAGAAACGCGCACATTGGCCGATCGCGTTTGCGAACAAATTGTAACTGCGATTGTGGTGGGGGATATTCCTCCCGGTCAGAAGATCAGCGAGCCTGAGCTTGCCAAAACGTACGGCATTAGCCGTGGGCCTTTGCGAGAAGCGATGCGTCGTTTGGAAGCACTAAGGTTAGTTGAACGTAAGCCTCATGTCGGTGCGCGGGTTGTTAATCTGTCGGCAAAAGAACTTATTGAAATATATCGCGTCCGCGAAGCACTTGAAGGTATGGCCTGCCGCTTAGCAGCAGAAAATATGCCTCAAGACGAAATCGATAGCTTGCGTGCTCTATTAGATGAGCATGAACAGAGTGTCGAACAGCTAGAGGGCCGATCGTATTTCCAAAAAGAGGGTGATCTGGATTTTCACTACCGCATTGTTCACGGCAGCAAAAATGAGAAGCTGCTCGAATTTTTAGGCGGGGATCTATATCACTTAGTACGAATGTACAGATACCAGTTCAGTGTCTCTAGTTCACGACCAAAACGTGCACTTAAAGAGCACCGCCAGATTGTAGACGCGATTGAATCCCGCGATCCGGAATTGGCTGAAATGCTCATGCGCCGACATATTGGCGCCGCACGCAGCAACGTGGAAGAGAAACTGAACGCAGCGACCGAAACCAGAGGGGAAGAACATGTCCAATAACCTGTCTGCCGGTGCACGTTTTCGTAAAGCACTAGCTGAAACAAACCCACTTCAGATTGTAGGTACGACTAACGCATATCACGCCATGATGGCTGAACGTGTAGGTCATAAAGCAATTTACTTATCTGGTGGTGGTGTCGCTAACCACTCATACGGTTTGCCTGACCTAGGCATGACATCGATGAATGACGTTCTAGCAGATGTAAGCCGTATTACCAGCGCAGTAGAAACTCCGCTGATGGTTGATATTGATACGGGATGGGGTGGAGCTTTTAACATTGCACGCACGGTCAAAGAGATGACCAAAGCAGGTGCAGCAGCGGTTCACATTGAAGATCAGATTGCACAGAAACGTTGCGGTCACCGTCCAAACAAAGAGATTGTTACTCTTGAAGAGATGGTTGATCGCGTTAAAGCAGCGGTTGATGCAAAAACTGATGATGACTTCTTTGTTGTAGCACGTACAGATGCTTTCCAGATGGAAGGTCTTAATGCTGCGGTTGAACGCGCGCAAGCATGTCTAGAGGCTGGTGCAGATGGCATCTTCGCAGAAGCAGTGCATACGCTAGATGATTACAAAGCGTTTTCGGATGGTATTAATGGCGCTCATCTATTGGCGAACATTACTGAGTTTGGTGCTACGCCTCTATTTAATACCGAGGAACTAGCTGCTCACGGTGCAAGCATGGTGCTATACCCACTGTCTGCATTCCGCGCAGCCAACAAGGCAGCCCTTAATGTTTACGAGCATCTTCTTAAAGATGGTGATCAAAAAGCTGTTGTCGATACCATGCAAACACGTATGGAACTTTACGATTTCTTGAATTATCACGACTTCGAGCAGAAGTTGGATGCATTGTTCGCAGAAGGTAAGAATAAGTAAGCAGTATTTTGATTTTACGCTTTACTTAATTGATTTTAGCAAGCGGGTCGCAGAACCCGCATAGATAGGAAACAGGAGCATAATCATGGTCGACAAAAAACTGGGTGGTGCTGGTCTACGAGGTCAGTCTGCAGGTGAAACGGCATTATGTACTGTAGGTAAAACAGGTTCAGGTCTGACTTACCGTGGTTACGATATCAAAGAACTATCTGATAAAGCGCAGTTTGAAGAAGTTGCTTATCTTCTACTTTACGGAAAACTGCCAAATCAGGCTGAGCTAGATGCATACAAAGCTAAGTTAAAAGGTATGCGTGCACTGCCAGAAGCACTAAAAACAGTTCTAGAACAGATTCCTGCTGAAGCGCACCCAATGGACGTGATGCGTACAGGTTGCTCTATGTTGGGTAACCTAGAAGAAGAGAAAGATTTCTCTGAGCAGCACGATCATATCGATCGTATGCTTGCGGTCTTCCCTGGCATGATCAACTACTGGTACAACTTCAGCCACAACGGCGTACGTGTAAACGTTGAAACTGATGCTGATTCTATTGCTGAGCAGTTCCTATGGACGCTTCACAACGAGAAGCCTGAGCCGCTGCATGTTGAAGTAATGCACGCGTCTTTGATCCTTTACGCTGAGCACGAATTCAACGCGTCTACATTCACTGCGCGTGTATGTGCATCTACGCTATCTGATATTCATAGCTGTGTGACTGCTGCAATTGGTTCCCTACGTGGTCCTCTGCACGGTGGTGCTAACGAAGCTGCAATGGATATGGTTCAACAGTGGAAATCTGCGGATGAAGCTGAAGAAGCAATCATGGGCATGTTGGCGCGTAAAGATAAGATCATGGGCTTCGGTCACGCGATCTACCGCGAATCTGACCCACGTAACGCGATCATCAAAGAGTGGTCCAAGAAACTATCTGAGCAGGTTGGTGATACTCACCTGTACGCAGTTTCTGAGCGTGTTGAAGCAGTTATGTGGCGCGAGAAGAAGTTGTTCTGTAACGCAGACTTTTTCCACGCATCTGCTTACAACTTCATGGGAATTCCTACGAAGCTGTTTACACCTATCTTTGTTTGTTCTCGTGCGGCAGGTTGGACTGCTCACGTAATGGAGCAGCGCGCTAACAACCGTATCATCCGTCCATCTGCTGACTACACCGGTCCAGAAACGGCTGATTGGGTTGCTATCGAAGATCGTCCATAAGAGACGACAGTAGACAGCGGTTTGAGCTATCACCCAGATCGCTGTCCTGATTTGAATAATAAAAAGCTGAGAGATTAGCTTTGCTAACTCCTCTCGGCTTGAATGAACCTGACAGGTTGTGCCATGAATACTGAATACCGCAAGCCTCTTCCGGGTACCTCTATAGATTTCTTTGATACCCGCCAAGCGATTGAAGATATCCAGCCAGGTGCTTATGCAAAACTGCCATACACGTCTCGTGTTTTGGCTGAGCAACTGGTACGTCGTTGTGAGCCATCTGCGCTGACCGACTCTCTAAAACAATTGATCGAAACTAAACGTACACTGGACTTCCCATGGTATCCAGCACGTGTTGTATGTCATGACATCCTTGGTCAGACTGCACTGGTTGACCTTGCAGGTCTGCGTGACGCGATTGCTGACCAAGGTGGTGATCCATCTAAGGTAAACCCTGTTGTACCAACTCAGCTTATCGTAGACCACTCTCTGGCTGTTGAAGCGCCAGGTTTCGATCCGGATGCATTTGAGAAAAACCGTGCGATTGAAGATCGCCGTAACGATGACCGTTTCCACTTTATAGACTGGTGTAAAACTGCGTTTGATAACGTAGATGTAATCCCAGCGGGTAACGGCATCATGCACCAGATCAACTTGGAGAAGATGTCTCCGGTCATCCAAAACCGTGATGGTGTGGCTTACCCAGATACTTGCGTAGGTACGGACTCCCACACGCCACATGTTGATGCACTAGGTGTAATCGCGATTGGAGTAGGTGGTCTAGAAGCAGAAACCGTTATGCTAGGTCTGCCTTCTATGATGCGTCTACCAGACATTGTGGGTGTGAAAATTGTTGGTGAACGCCAGCCTGGCATCACTGCGACAGATATCGCACTCGCAATGACTGAGTTCCTACGTAACGAGAAAGTTGTATCTGCTTACCTAGAATTCTTTGGTCCTGGTGCTGCTACCTTGTCTATCGGTGACCGTGCGACGTTGTCTAACATGACACCAGAATACGGCGCGTCTGCAGGTATGTTCTACATCGATGAGCAGACTATAGATTACTTGAAGCTAACAGGTCGTGAACCAGAGCAAGTAGCGCTAGTTGAGCAATATGCGAAACACACAGGCCTATGGGCTGATGATCTAGTTGAAGCTCAGTACGAACGTGTACTTGAGTTTGATCTATCTAGCGTTGTACGTAACATGGCGGGTCCTTCTAACCCACATCGTCGTCTACCAACGACTGCGCTAAATGAGCGTGGCATTGCTGGTGAAGATATGTTGGCTGCGGCAAAAGCTGAAGAAGCAGAAGGCCTAATGCCAGATGGTGCGGTAATCATCGCTGCTATCACATCTTGTACAAACACATCTAACCCGCGCAACGTTGTTGCTGCAGGTCTAGTTGCTAAAAAGGCAAACGAGCTAGGTCTAGTGCGTAAGCCTTGGGTTAAAACCTCTTTTGCACCAGGTTCTAAAGTTGCGAAACTTTACTTGGAAGAAGCAGGTCTATTACCAGAACTTGAGAAACTAGGTTTCGGTATCGTGGCGTACGCATGTACTACATGTAACGGTATGTCTGGTGCTCTAGACCCTGTTATCGAGAAAGAAGTCGTTGAACGCGATCTATACGCAACAGCTGTTCTATCGGGTAACCGTAACTTCGATGGGCGTATCCACCCACACGCCAAGCAAGCCTTCCTAGCGTCGCCACCGCTGGTAGTTGCTTACGCAATCGCAGGTACAGTTCGTTTCGATATCGAAAATGATGTATTGGCTGTAGTTGATGGCAAAGAGATCACACTAAAAGATCTGTGGCCATCAGATGAAGAGATCGATGAAATCGTAGCTAAGGCAGTTAAGCCAGAGCAGTTCAACCAGATCTACATCCCAATGTTCGATCTTGGTGACGTTGAGCGCGCAGAAAGCCCGCTTTACGACTGGCGTAAAATGTCTACTTATATTCGTCGCCCTCCATACTGGGAAGGTGCATTGGCAGGCGAGCGTACTATGAAAGGTATGCGTCCGCTGGCGGTTCTAGGTGACAACATCACAACTGACCACCTGTCCCCATCTAATGCGATTCAAGCGAGTTCTGCTGCAGGTGAATACTGCGCGAAGATGGGTCTTCCAGAAGAAGACTTTAACTCTTACGCAACTCACCGTGGTGACCACTTAACAGCACAGCGTGCAACGTTCGCTAACCCGAAACTGTTGAACGAAATGTGTCGTGATGAAAACGGTGAGATCAAGCAGGGTTCCCTTGCGCGTATCGAGCCAGAAGGTACAGAAAGCCGCATGTGGGAAGCAATTGAAACCTACATGGACCGTAAACAGAACCTGATCATTGTTGCAGGTGCTGACTACGGTCAGGGCTCTTCCCGAGATTGGGCTGCGAAAGGCGTTCGCCTTGCAGGTGTGGAAACAATCGTTGCTGAAGGCTTTGAGCGTATCCACCGTACTAACCTAGTTGGTATGGGTGTACTACCTGTTCAGTTCAAAGAGGGTGATACCCGTAACACTTACGGTATTGATGGTACTGAGACATTTGACATCGTTGGTGATATCTCACCACGTTGTGATCTAACTTTGATCATCAACCGTGCTAACGGCGAGAAGGTAGAAGTACCAGTGACTTGTCGTTTGGATACTGCTGCGGAAGTACATGTGTACAACGCGGGTGGTGTTCTACAGCGTTTCGCTAAAGATTTCCTAGAAGGAAATTAATAGCTGGCAGTTCCGATAGGCGTTGTTTGCAAATCCTAGCTCTACAGGCTCACGTAGGGCTGGGGTTTCAAAGTCGAGCAAGCAGCGCCCATCATTTTGCTGAGTTTCGAAGCAAAGCTTTTACTAACAATGACTGGCCAGAGTAGAGACTGCACGTGGCCTTGAATACAAGGTTATGTCAGTCATTGTTACTAAGCGTTTTATTCGAATTGATAGAGCAGCGTTAGATAGCTGTGTGAATCAAGTAGGAAAAGTTTATGTCACACGTACCACAGATAAAAATCCCAGCGACTTACTATCGCGGTGGAACCAGTAAAGGTGTTTTCTTTCGTCGTCAGGATCTGCCAGAAGTAGCGCAAGAGCCAGGCGAAGCTCGTGACAACATACTAATGCGTGTGATCGGTAGCCCAGACCCTTACGGCCAGCAGATTGATGGCATGGGCGGTGCAACATCCAGTACCAGTAAAACCGTTATTCTGGATAAAAGTTCAGAACCAGATCACGATGTGGATTACCTGTTCGGTCAGGTAGCGATCAACAAGCCTTTCGTAGATTGGTCGGGTAACTGCGGTAACTTGACTGCAGCGGTAGGTGCTTTCGCGATCAGTGGCGGTCTAGTTGACCCTGAGCGTATTCCTGAAAACGGTATCTGCACAGTTCGTATCTGGCAAAAGAATATTAAGAAAACCATTATTGCTCACGTGCCAATCACCAATGGCGAAGTGCAGGAAACCGGTGATTTTGAGTTAGACGGTGTAACTTTCCCCGCGGCTGAAGTTGTGATCGAGTTTATGGATCCGGCTGATGGTGAAGGTTCCATGTTCCCAACGGGTAACTTGGTTGATGATATGGAAGTACCGGGCATTGGTACCTTTAAAGCAACGTTCATCAATGCAGGTATCCCGACTATCTTCGTGAATGCTGAAGATATTGGCTACAAAGGCACTGAGCTACAGAAAGATATTAATGGTAATGCCGATGAGTTGGCGCGTTTCGAAACTATGCGTGCATACGGTGCTGTGCAGATGGGTTTGATCAGCGATATCTCAGAAGCGGTTGCACGTCAGCATACGCCGAAGATTGCGTTTGTTGCGCCTGCGACTGACTACGAAGCATCAAGCGGTAAGCAGATCTCTGCAAACGATATTGATGTATGTGTACGTGCATTATCTATGGGCAAGTTACACCATGCGATGATGGGCACGGCCTCTGTTGCTATTGCAACAGCTGCAGCTGTACCAGGAACCTTAGTCAACCTTGCTGCCGGTGGTGGTGAGCGTGAAGCGGTAACCTTTGGTCACCCATCTGGCACATTGCGTGTCGGTGCTGCCGCTGAAGAAGTTGATGGCGATTGGACTGCTAAGAAAGCGGTAATGAGCCGAAGTGCTCGTGTAATTATGGAAGGCAATCTACGCATTCCAGGAGACAGTTTCTAGTTCTAGAGTAACCCTGAAGGGCTCACTGGAGAGCTATTTTCCTATCAGAATAGTTTCTTCAGCTCTTCCTTAATGGCCACGCTTTTTAGCGTGGTTTTTTTTATCCAAAAAAACTAAAAGGCCATTTTCTTATGAGTTAGATGGCTTTTTGTTGGATAGGAAAAAAGAGCATACACCAGAAGAAAAGATAATGATGAGTCCAATACCACTGATCATATCTGGCCATTCATCAAACAACACAACGCCAAGTGTAGTGGCGATAATGAGTTGAGAATAAACGAGCGGCGCAACAATACTGGCTTCTAGGTGTTTGCTGGCTTGCAGGATAATTAGATTGCCAATGGCAGAAGCGAGTGAGCTCACTAATACTAGTGTGATTAGATTAGTATCTAATTCTGTAGGAATGGTAGGTACAGCTATAGGCGCTAGGGCTAAACTGCCTGCTAAGAGAGTGGATACCAGAATGAGTCTTGGTCTAAATTGTCCGGCCAGCCATCGATTGCATACCAGCATACAGCCAAAACACGTACCTGCTAGTAGTGCTAAAGGTGTGCCGGTTCCCATATCAAATCCTGGTTTTACTACCATCAGTACCGCGGCAAAGCCTATAAGCAAAGCGATTGAGCGCGCCGGTGTAATTGTCTCTTTAAGAATTAATCCGGCTAGAAAATAAGAAACGATTGGTCCTATAAAGAAGATACCAAAGACATTGGCGATAGGCTCGGTTTTCAGCGCTGTGAGCATGCTGAAGATAGCGCAGGTGAATAAACCTGCACGGATTAATAAGCGCCAGTTAAAGAGTTGACCGACCTCTTTAATCGTCAATCCAGAGAAGGGAAGAACAAATGCAAAGCCAACAGCGAGCCTGCTCCAAGCAATAAATAGTGGATCTACACCTTGAATGCCAAGCAGTTTACCGGCGGAGTCCCCAACAGGTATGAGCGACAAACCTACTAGCAGGAAAGCAATGAGAAGTGCTTTGGATTTTAATGTCATCCTTAACTCGGTATTAGGTATGTAGGTGTAAGGACAGTACCCTAAGTCTGTTCTGACGGCCAGTTATTCAGCTGTTAGAACGGGGCTTAGCTCTTTAAGCTCTTTCTCTATCAGTCTTTTGCTGCTTTTAGCTGTTTTCTACCGAACTTGGCCTGTCTTTAAACTTAATCCCACCAAAAGTACCAGCAGTCGTGGTTAAGTAGAACTTCTGCAAGTTTTGAAACTGTTTCCACGCCTTGATCTACAATATCCGGACAATATAGATATTGCTCCCAAGCCAGTTCCATTGCTTCTTCTGCGGTTTGTGGTGGCTTAGTAATATAAGCTTCAATCACGTCATTGCTGACCCCGACAATCTTAGCGCCATACTTTAGCTGCCAATGTTTCCACATGGCGCAGTGAACTTCTGGTTCAGGGCAGGCGTTCCAGCCACCAAATTTAAAATGAGCAGGGATCTTCCAACTGCTATCAGTTTTAATTTTGACGCCTAGAAGATTATCAACGGCTTCGCCAGTGACAAAGTCTGTCGCAAGATTAAAGCCCTGTTTATCGCTTGATTCAGCTTTCCATTCGCCGGTTATTTCTGCGAGGTTTAACTCCTCATCTGATTCTAACAGTTGGCGTCGTTTGCTGAGCCATGTAGCTGTTTTGATCTTGGCAGTGGCACGAATGATATCTTTTGGAGATTGCGAGCTTTCTAGAAGGTGCTCTTCAATATAAGATTTATCTTCTTCAGTACCGCATACCACCAGTTTGTTATCTTTGCTGCTTGCCTTAATAGCTTTTGCGAAGGCATCAGCTGGATCAAGATTGACGAATTTCATTTTCGGCCCTAAAGAATAATTTCGCGTAATGGTATCAGAAATAGGAGGGGGATTTATAAGTCTGTTTGAGTTGCTAAGGGAGTGGCTTAGTTAACAGTAATTTTTAAGTACGGGTCGAGCAGTTACGTGCAGTTGGAAGAAAGTGACTGATATTCTTTGATACGGTGTTAGGAGTGTTCTTCCGATCGGTGGCTTAAAGCTTAACGTAAGTCAGTAGCAAATTGCCTGATTTGATCTATGTGGAATATGCACAATACTGTTTAGATATTTGAGAAATTCGAGGCGTGCTAGATGGAGTTGAATCGATACATAGCAACGTTGTTATGTTTTTGTGCGCTATGTTCTTCAGTTGCCTTGGCTGATGATATTCCAGAAGTAGTCTTTGCTACGACGCTTCATTATCCTCCCTATGAGTATCGTGAAAATGGCGAGCCGAAAGGGCTTGCTGTAGATATCGCCAAAGAGGCTCTAACCCGAGTCGGCGTAAAGCAAATTGATTTTCAGTTTTTCCCTTGGAAGCGTGCGGTCTATGTGACTGAGCATGGAGAGCGTGATTTGCTGTTTAATGCGGGAAAAAATGAACCTCGCCAGAAGTGGGGTTACTACGTTGATAGTGTCTTGATTCAGCAAAGCTATGTGCTGTTTAAGCGCAAATCTGATCAATTTCAGGTTCAGCCTGATTTTTCAAATGTTAAAGATAAATATATCTCTGTTAGGGCGGGCTATCTATACGGAAGCGGTCTGTTCAGACAGGCGTTAGACAGTGAGAAGTTTCATAAAGTTGAGTTGGCTGATTCAACTGAACAAAGTGTTAAACAGTTGCTGAATGATCGAGTAGATATGTTTGTTGGTGATCTGCTGCCAGTGATGCACTACATCCAAAAGCAAGAACTGGAAGATCAGATCGATATTGTTCTCTACAACGGTGAGCGAATGGAGGTGCTTTCTTGGTCAACTTATCTGTTGTTTTCTAAGTTGAGAGTGACGCCAAGTTTTGTAGAGAAAGTTCGGTTAGCGATGGAGCAGATGAAGGCAGATGGAACCTTTGCTGCGATCGAAAGCAAATACCAATATTAGGCAAGGCTAGTCATTTGGCAGAGCATTAAACTCTTCGCGCTTTTCGTTCATCCAAGCCTGCATAGCTTCAGGGTCTAACATCATCAGCTGTACTTTTTGCATAGCTGCTAGGTGATCGGTATCTTGTTGCTGAAACATCTCCATACCATGTTGTTTTGCTAGTTCGGACATCTCTTCAAATGTATTGGCTTTAAACTCAAGATCGCAACCGCCGCCAAGTTGCCTGCAAGTCATGGTTTTCACGCTATTTCTCCTATAGAAAAAATTCTGTTTAGTTGTTCGCTTCAGGGTAGTCGAAAGGGCTTAATTGGACAAACTTCGTTTAAAGAGTATGTGTAAGAAGGAGGGAGTTCATGGCAGAAACAAAAAAGCCCGCTGATTTCTCAGCGGGCTTTTTCAACGAGTTAAGTAATTAGATTACTTAGCTTCGTTTTTAGCTTTTACTTCAGCGATTACTTCGTCAGCAACATTCTGTGGGCATGCTGCATAGCGTTCGAATTCCATAGAGAACTGACCGCGACCAGAAGTAATAGTACGTAGGTGACCGATGTAACCAAACATTTCAGATAGTGGAACGTCTGCTTTGATGCGTACGCCAGTAGCGCCAGCTTCTTGGTCTTTGATCATGCCACGACGACGGTTAAGGTCACCGATTACATCACCAACGTTGTCATCTGGAGTGAATACGTCAACTTTCATGATTGGCTCAAGAAGTTGTGCACCCGCTTTAGGGATAGACTGACGGAAAGCGCCTTTAGCTGCGATTTCGAATGCTACAGCAGAGGAGTCAACCGCGTGGAAGCCACCGTCGTATAGTTCGATTTCAACGTCTAGTACGGGGAAGCCTGCTAGTACACCTTGTTCCATCATGCCAGCGAAGCCTTTTTCGATCGCTGGGAAGAATTCTTTAGGTACGTTACCGCCTACTACTGTAGAAGTGAACGTAAAGCCAGAGTTTGGCTCACCTGGCTTGATGCGGTAATCGATCTTACCGTACTGACCAGAACCACCAGACTGCTTCTTGTGCGTGTAGCTGTCTTCAACAGACTGAGTGATCGTTTCACGGTATGCAACCTGTGGCTTACCTACTTCTAGCTCAACGCCGTAAGTACGCTTAAGGATGTCTACCTTAATGTCTAGGTGAAGTTCACCCATGCCTTTAAGGATTGTTTCACCAGAATCTTCGTCAGTTTCAACTACGAAAGATGGGTCTTCTGCAACCATCTTACCGATAGCGATACCCATTTTCTCAGTAGAACCTTTGTCCTTAGGAGTTACAGCAATAGAGATTACTGGCTCAGGGAAGATCATTGGCTCAAGAGTACAAGGGTTCTTCTGATCACATAGAGTGTGACCAGTCTGAACGTTCTTCATACCAACAATTGCGATGATGTCACCAGCTTGAGCAGAATCTAGCTCAGTACGGTCATCAGCGTGCATCTCAACCATACGGCCGATACGCTCAGTTTTGCCAGTGTAAGAGTTAAGGATTGTGTCACCCTTGTTAAGAACACCAGAGTAAACACGTACGAAAGTTAGAGCGCCGAAACGGTCATCCATGATCTTGAATGCAAGTGCACGGAATGGCTCATCTATAGCTACTGTAGCTACTTCGCCAGTTGGCTCACCAGTTTCTTTGTCAGTTAGTGGCTGAGCGTCAACTTCTACTGGGTTCGGTAGGTAGTCAACAACAGCATCTAGAACAAGCTGGATACCTTTGTTCTTGTATGCAGAACCACAGAAAGTTGGGAAGAAGTCTAGCTTACGAGTACCTTCACGAATGCAACGCTTGATGTCGTCCATTGATGGCTCAGTACCTTCTTCTAGGTATTCCATCATTAGGTCTTCGTCTTGCTCTAGAGCAGTTTCGATTAGTTGCTCACGGTACATAGCCGCATCGTCTACTAGGTCAGCAGGGATGTCAGTTACTTCGTAGTTCTCTGGAAGGCCAGAATCGTCCCAGATGTAAGCTTTTTGAGATAGAACGTCTACAACACCTGTGAAGTTGTCTTCACGGCCGATTGGTAGAGTCATAACTAGTGGGTTAGCGCCTAGTACGTTCTTAACCTGATCTACAACGCGGTAGAAGTCAGCACCAAGACGGTCTAGTTTGTTTACGAAGATCAAACGAGCTACTTCAGACTCGTTCGCGTAACGCCAGTTAGTTTCAGACTGAGGTTCTACACCACCGGAACCACAGAATACACCTACACCACCATCAAGTACTTTTAGGGAACGGTATACTTCAACTGTGAAGTCAACGTGGCCCGGAGTATCGATGATGTTCATGCGGTGATCTTTCCAGAAACAAGTCGTCGCTGCAGACTGGATTGTGATACCACGCTCAGCTTCCTGCTCCATGAAGTCAGTAGTAGCTTCGCCATCGTGAACGTCACCCATCTTATGGATCTTACCAGTAAGCTTAAGGATACGTTCTGTTGTTGTGGTTTTACCCGCATCTACGTGCGCGAAAATACCGATGTTTCTGTACTTGGTTAAGTCTGTCATCTCTATACTCGACTAAGTGAGGTCCTAAAATTGCGCGACAGTATACAAGGTTTTTTATGACTTTTCGAAGAAAAATTACAAGGAAATACTTCTTTCTGCTGATATTTATTTAAGAAGGGGGATTAACGCTAGGCTTTTAAAAATTCTGGTAGTTTTTTTAACTGAAAATTAGATTTTAAGTTACTGATATATGAGGGTTATTGATATTTTTCGGAATAAAAAAAATAAATTGCACTCCTTTATCGCTTTTATAACTCCCGATAGTGTTTGCTACCAAAAAATGGTCGTGCCCCCAAAAAAGAAACAGATTTAGATTGAATAGGGATTTGAATGATTGCGATGACTGATTATGATCCACTGTAGATAAATATTTTAGGTAGTTATGAGTATGTTAAGTGTTGATGTGCTGATCGGATTTATTGTTGCGTCTACGTTAATCTCCTATGCGCCAGGGCCCGATAATATTTTTGTTTTGATACAGTCGATTCTTCATGGTCGTAAGGCTGGTATTGTTGTCACTCTAGGTTTATGTACTGGTCTGCTATTTCACACCGTTGCTGTCACTTTAGGTGTGGCTGCAGTTTTTCAGGCCAGTGCTGTGGCGTTTACCCTGCTTAAAATCGTCGGTGTGGTTTATCTGCTTTATTTGGCGTTTATGTCCTTTCGTGCGGCTGCTGCCAAGGTGTCCATGTCAGAGCAGCCACAGCTTAGTGCGATGCAGCTCTATCGCCGTGGAATTCTGATGAGCTCTACTAATCCAAAATTGGCGATCTTCTTTATGGCCTTCCTGCCTCAGTTTGCCGACCCAGCGGTTGGCTCACTAAGTCAGCAGTTATTTACCTTAAGTATGGTTTTTATCGTTGTAGCTTTCTTTGTCATGAGCTCAGTGGCGCTACTTTCGGGGAGTTTGCGCGGTTGGGTTCAAGATTCCGAATTGGGTCAGTCGATTATTAATAAAGTCGCTGGCACCGTCTTTGTTGGTTTGGCGCTGAAGCTGGTAACGACTGAAAGATAATGCTGCTTCATCTTGCGTACTACTTAGCTAGATCACGCCAGTGATCGTAAACTTCAGTAATAAAGCCTGCGTGTATATAAGCTTGGCGAATCGCATCTGGTGATTTTTGTCTTTGCTCTTTGATGTAGCTTTGCAGAATATTGAAAAGCTGAGTATTACGCGCTGGCAAAATAAAAGAGCGGGATGCATCAAAGCTGACTTTTACCCCTGGTATTCTGATTAACTCTCCGCCGATCCTGGTGACGACCGGCTCTTTAAGGTAGGAGAGGGTAAAGTCACCACGGCCACTGGAGATAAAATTAGCTATCAAGTTTCTAGTGGGTAGCAGGTTAACTTGCTTAGCTCCTATGTTGTTGAGCGCGGCTTGGTCGGTTTTCCAGCTTTTAACGGTAACGCCTCTTAATTTACTGACATCGATACTATCACCTAACTCCAAAATGTCAGTTCTGTTCTTTGTAGAAAAAATGCCGACCTGGAATTCCCCTATTCGAATAACAGGGTGAGTGATTAATAGGTTTTCTTCCTTACGATGATCGCCCTCAAACAGCGATTGGCCAACCATATCAATCTTATTGTTGTTAGCTAGTTGAAGACCGCGGGCAACATTAGGGTATGGGACTAGTCGAAGTAGGTCGACGTATTTGGCCGATTTGACTGCGTTGCAAATGACCATGATATCCATGGTGATTCGTTGAGAACCTTTAAGTTGTTCGGAGTCTAGTTCTGGGCACTCTTTTACAGGTAATACATTTGAATAGCCGGCTCTACCTGCGGCTAATTTAAAATGCTCATTAACGTAATTAGCATGCACACCGATCGATAGAGTGTCTGCACTAAGGTGGCTTGATATTAATAACAGCAGTGTTAGAAAAGTTCGCATTGTACGGCTCAACCGAATTGGACCATTTTATTGTAGTAGATCAATCAGTTAAGGAATATAGAGCTTCTTAGGTTAAAAAGTCTCATATCAATGGCTATAATGCGCCTCCTTATTACAACGTGTGTTAGGTCAGGTATTAATGGACGCTCTCGACGAGATCAAAGAATTTTTAGCATGTGAAACTCCCGATTCTTGGATTCAAGCTGCATTGCAGAATCAGGATATTCTTCTGATTGATCATGCGCATTGTGAGAAGAAAGCGGCTTCGACAGCAATGACATTGATGTTTCGCTATGTTGATCGTCTTGAGTTGCTAAACAAGATGTCACGTTTGGCGCGTGAAGAGCTAATTCACTTTGAGCAAGTGTTGGCGATCATGCAGGATCGAGGTGTGGTTTATGACCATATGTCTTCTGCTCGATATGCGGGCGGTATGCGTTCCCATGTTCGTACTTCAGAACCGGGCCGTTTGATCGATGTGCTGATTATTGGTGCTTTTATAGAAGCGCGTTCATGTGAGCGTTTTGCCAAGCTTGCTCCGTTTTTAGATGATGAACTTGCGAAGTTCTATCGTTCATTACTGAAGTCTGAAGGCCGTCATTATCAAGATTACTTGGGTCTTGCTGAAGATTATGCCGGCGAGCCAATTGATGAGCGCGTGGCATTTTTCCGCGAAGTTGAGCGTGAGCTAATTGAGTCACCAGATGATGAGTTCCGTTTCCATAGCGGTGCACCAACATTCATCTGATTATTATGTAGGAGCCCACCCCCCGTGGGCGATTTTTATCATTTATCGCTCACAGGGTGAGCTCCTACATCACTCGATTTCGAAGCTAATGAGATCGTAACCATCTTGATCGACTTTAATATACCAGCCGAGTTCGTCCCAGTCGCCGAGCACAATACGTGTCGCAGACTCGGAAGCTAGCTCCACTTCATGTATAGCAGGTCTATGGGTATGACCATGGATCATCAGTGAAACTTTGTTATCAGCAAAAGATTGTTTAACCGCGTCTGCATTTACATCAGTGATGTAATCAGACTTTTCGGTTGTGCGTTGTTTGCTGGTGTCTCTCAGTTGTCGAGCGATAGCTAAACGCTCTTCTAATGACTTACTTAAGAAATCTTGTTGCCACTGTGGATTGCGAACCAAAGCGCGGAACTGCATGTACTCAGTATCATCTGTGCAAAGCTGATCACCATGAAGCACCACGGCATTGCCAATTGGCAGCGGAAGTACAAGTTCTTCAGGTAGAAGTTTGGCACCGATGCTTTGGCAGAACTGTTCGCCTACCAAAAAATCGCGGTTGCCGTGTTGGAAGAAAATTTCACAGCCTTTGTCACTCAATGTTTTGAGTTGCTGTAAAAGATCATCCAAGCCGGGGGTAGGGCAATCGTCGCCAATCCATGCTTCGAAAATATCCCCTAGAAGATACAGCTGTGTCGCATCGGCAGCAGTATGTTCTAGGAAATACGAAAACGCCCGGGTAAGATCCGGGCGTTCGGGTTTCAGATGTATATCTGAGACAAAGTATACGGGCATTATTCTTCTTCTGCGCTTTCTACTTCTTCTGTAGCGATTTCAGCTGACTCGATGATGATGTCTTCAACCGGTACATCTTGATGGCCAGCGCGGATAGTAGTTGATGCTGCTTTTAGTTTGTTAACTACATCCATACCGTCAACAACTTTACCAAATACCGCGTAACCCCAGCCTTCAGTTGTCTTAGCTGTGTGGTCAAGGAAAGTGTTGTCAGAAACATTAATAAAGAACTGTGCAGATGCGCTGTGTGGATCCATTGTGCGTGCCATAGCGATAGTGCCTGCCGCATTAGATAGACCGTTGTCTGCTTCGTTTTCAATAGTTTCGCGAGTGGTTTTTTGTACCATACCTGGTTCAAAACCGCCGCCTTGGATCATGAAGCCATTGATTACACGATGGAAAATAACGCCATCGTAGAAGCCTTCCGTGACATATTGCTCGAAGTTTGCTGCTGTTTTCGGAGCTTTTTCGTGGTCTAGCTCTATAGAGATATCACCAAAATTAGTATGGAGGATGATCATTGTTGTAAAGTCCACTTCTTCGCCTTTGACTGGCCCATTATACGCAAGTCTAAGAGAAACGCATCACTGTTTATTCCTAAGTGGCGAATAATTGATTCTAAAGTACCAACCCCAAAGAATTGTAGGCAACCTTTTTGGTATGCGGAGATTACTTAGAAATTTATTGAAAAAATCTTACTGATATTCACTGCCAATTAGGCGGCGCATCCGTTTATAATGTACAACAATTTATGCCCTGTGGATGTGGACGCGTTTCGGGGCAATTCAGAATTCATGCAATGTCGGGATTAAGACGTTTTTATGAGCAATACAGAAAGCAGTAAACCTACTAACTTTATTCATCAGGTGATTGAACAGGATCTGGAAGCCGGTAATAACAACGGAAAAGTTGTTACGCGTTTTCCGCCAGAGCCAAATGGTTATCTTCACATTGGCCACGCTAAGTCTATCTGCCTGAACTTTGGCACTGCTGACAAGTATAACGGCGAATGTAATCTACGTTTTGATGACACTAACCCGACCAAAGAAGATCAAGAATACGTTGATGCCATCAAGAAAGATGTTGAATGGCTAGGCTTTAAGTGGGCGGGTGAAGTTCGTTACGCGTCAAACTACTTTGATCAGTTCTACTCGTGGGCACAGCACCTTGTTCGTGAAGGCAAAGCATACGTTTGTGATCTAAGCCCAGAAGAGGCTAAAGAATACCGTGGTTGGGCAACTGAACCAGGTAAAGACAGCCCATTCCGTGAGCGTTCACCTGAAGAGAACCTTGATCTGCTTGAACGCATGCGCAAGGGGGAGTTTGACGAAGGTAGTTGTGTACTGCGCGCTAAGATCGACATGACCTCTTCTAACATGAACCTGCGTGACCCGATTCTTTACCGAATCCGTAAAGAGTCTCATCACCAGACAGGTGACAAGTGGTGCATCTACCCAAGCTACGACTTTGCACATGGCCAAGAAGATGCGATTGAAGGCGTAACGCACTCGATTTGTACACTAGAGTTTGCTGATCACCGTCCATTGTACGAGTGGTTCATCGAAAACCTACCAGTACCATCAACGCCGCGTCAGTATGAGTTTGGTCGTCTAAACCTAAACTACACAGTAACCAGTAAGCGTAAGCTGAAGCAGCTTGTTGATGAGAACCATGTAAATGGTTGGGATGACCCACGTATGCCAACTATCTCTGGCCTACGTCGTCGTGGTTATACGCCTGCTGCCGTACGTAACTTCTGTGACAGTCTAGCGGTTGCTAAAACTGACGGCACAGTTGATATGGCTCAGTTCGAATTCTTCGTGCGTGAAGACCTAGACAAGAATGCACCGCGTGCAATGTGTGTTGTTCAGCCACTGAAAGTCACAATCACTAATTATGACGAAGGTCAGGAAGAGTGGTTCGAGCTACCTAAACACCCTAAAGATGAAACTATGGGTGTTCGTAAAGTGCCGTTCACACGCAACATTCTTATCGAACAAGACGACTTTGCTGAAGTACCGCCACGTAAGTGGAAGCGTCTAACGCAAGGCGTTGCGGTTCGTCTACGTGGCTCTTACGTTATTACCTGCCAAGAAGTGATCAAAGATGCGGATGGTAACGTTGTTGAATTGAAATGTACTTACGATCCAGCAACTGCCGGTGCTAACCCTGAAGGCTACAAAGCTAAAGGCGTTGTGCATTGGGTATCTGCTGATAACTCTGTACCTTGCGAAGTGCGCGAGTACGATCGTTTGTTCTCAGAAGCAAACCCAACAGGCGATAAGGAAAAAGATTTCCTTGAGTTTATCAACCCAGAATCTCTAGTAGTTCGAACTGACAGCCGTTGTGAAGTGGGTCTGGCTGATGCAGCAGTAGAAAGCGCTTACCAGTTTGAGCGTACCGGTTACTTCTGCGTAGATTCAGACTCTGCAGCTGATAAGTTGGTATTTAACCGTACCGCTGGCCTGCGTGATTCGTGGGGCAAGTAAAGATTAAGACCGGCTGGTAACAGCTAAGGTCAGCTAAAACCGGCTAAGAGCAGAGATACTTTTAGCCGGTTTTTCGTTTAGAGCTGATTTTATCCGCACCAAGCTGTTTCTTCCTGCTTTATCCGTATTACCCGCCCTTATTAACCCCTTCACGACAGGCACTTAATAGCTGCTCTGCAAAATCGTCTTCATTAACCGCTCTGGCAATCGCAACCCCACCAATCATTAGCACGGCTTTCTTAATCGCTTCGCTCTCATCCAGGGCTGGCTGGCCTTCATTTAGCTCATGGATATTATTGATAAAGCCTTTCAGTACGCGCGTATAGGTGGTGCGGACCTGATCATCTCGTTGATGAATATCAGTGGTTAAAAACGCTAATGGACAGCAGAACTCACCGTTTCGATGTTTGTCGCTGAGGTAAGTTTCAATAATATCCGATAGCTGAAAACCCGAGCGTTCAATGGTATGGCTTTTGGCTAGGTGGGCTGCACTCAGAATCGCTTCGGCGTATAGATCGCTCTTAGACTCAAAGTGATTGTAAAACGCCCCACGGGTAAGGCCGGCGTGTTTCATCACATCGTTAATCGCCACTTTATCAAAGCCATCTTTGGTAAAGAGTTCTGCAGCGCTATCAATAATCTTTTTACGACTCTGCTGCTTTTGTTCAGCCGTCCAACCCATAAAACTACTCCTGTACTTGCTTATGCCGGAGTATGGCATAAGTTTAAAATATGTTCTTGAACATATTGTGTTGGTCAATAAAGTGGAGCTCAGGTAGTTAACCGAATGAGTTAACCGAATTAGATAACAGGAGTTTAAGCATGACTGCACCAATCCGAATTTATGGTCCATCTTTCAGTACATTTGTGCGCAGTGTGATGATGGCTTGCGAGCTAAAAGGATTGCCTTACGAGGTAACTACACAAGTGGATGGCGAAGCAGTGGGTTTTCATACCCCGGGCCACAAAGCGATCCACCCATATACAAAATTCCCAGTGCTTCTAACTGAGAAAGGGCCAATTCCAGAGACCGTTGCGATTCTGCATTACTTAGAAAATGAATACGGCGGTGCAAAGCTTTATCCAACCGATCCATATGCTCAAGCCCAAGTGGAAGCATGGAGTGGTATCAGCGGTATCTATGTGGATTTTGAAATCGTGCGTAAAGTACTGCTTGAGTTCATCTTCCCGAAAGGTGAAAACGGCACAGTACGTATGGATAAAGTTGAAGCTGCTGTCCCAGGTATCGAAAACGCACTATCCGTCGTTGCTGATCAGCTAGCTGATTATCCTTTTATCTGCGGTTACGAACTTACAGCTGCAGACCTAATCTTGATCCCGATTATCGATTACATCGAAGGTAATGAAGTAGGCAAGCCGCTGGTAGCTAAGCATGAAAATCTACTTAACTATATCCAGACGATTCGTCAGCAGGATTTTGCTAAAGATATTCTTAAATAGATTCAGGACGCTACGCTAGAGGACGCTGCTTCGCAGCTAGAGATCGGCTTCGCCTTTTAGGACGCTTCGCTAGAGAAAAAGCAAAAGAGTAATTCAGAAGTTGATTAGAAAGTAGGGTGTAATGGGATGACTGTTACACCCTTTTTTTATGGTTTGATTTATATATTAGGCATGACTGATGCTTGCTTTCCATCTAGTGCCAAGTTAAAAATACCTATAAACAGACAGATGGACGTCTGGCATAGGTAGATATATGACCCTCTATATTTACAAATGTTAAATATCAAAAGGGATTAAGTGCTTCATGCCAACACTTCGAAATTCAGTTATTAATCAAATACTGAACTATTTAGAGTACGGAGATTTCTGTGTAGAGGATTTTGATTCCCAATTTCCGGATGATTCAACAGTTCTTGCGCAGATTACTTTCAAAGCATTGCCAAAATATACCTTTGTGCTCGATGAAACATATTCAGGTGGATCTATTGGTTCTGCCTTAGCTGTGATGGGGCAAGGAAACGCCAAGAAAGTCATTAGAACTGTTGAAAAGCCAGGTACATATAAAAACCATGAATCAAGAACTCATAATGATATTGATTCCGCTATTAGTAGAATATCCGAATGGGTTTGTAGTATTAGAGATGATTTGATTGGTTCAAGAGCTGCATTGCGTTCAACTATTGATGAGTTAACCGAGAACTTTCAAAAAAGTATTGACGAAAACATTGTTGACCCAGAGTCTTACTTTGAAGCCCATGAAGAAGATGCTATCAAGTCTAAGCTAGATGAACTTCATCAAAGGGTTTCAGAACTAGAAGAAAAACTTGGGTTTACTTCTGAAGAAACTTCGAAGCTCGAGAGAGCAATTGAGAAAAGTAAATCTGATCTTAAGTTGTACCCAAAAGGAGTTTGGTACAAAACAGCAGGTACGAAATTACTAACTGTAATGAAAGGGATATTGAAGTCGAAGGAAGGTAGAGAAATACTGTCGGATCTTGCAAAAAAGTTGTTGCAGTAGAGGAATCTCTATGGGAAACGTCACATGTATTTCATTCAAACAGTCATTTTCGGCTTGTACAAAACTATACCTAACTCCTAGGTTTTTTAAGCATACATAGATATTTAGCAAGAATATGAAAACTCTGAGTGAATCCCCGAAGGAAGCAGTTTCTAGCTATATTAATTCGTTATCTGTTGACTATTATAAGTGGTATGACGAGCAAAAAAATAGGAATAAGCGTTGGTGGAGCATTCTTAATTTTCTCATTATCGGAGCAAGCGTCATTACTACGATTATGGCTGCCCTTCAAACTTCCGAAATTGGGTTTATAAAAAACAATATTACTGTTATCCAGGTTCTTCTTGTGCTCATTCCTCTCATTGGGACGGCGGCATCTGCTGTTCTAATGCAAACGAAAGCATTAGAGCTTTATAATCTTAGGGAAAAAGGGAGGGAGGAAATTCAATATTTATTAGATGACGGTAAGCGTAGGTATGCTGCGTGCAATACTGATGAAGAATATTCTAAGCTGCATGAGTATCTCGTAAACGAGGTTAGGAAAGTTGAACAAAGCCAAGCCAGTGATTTCTTTAATACGGCAGGTAATAATTCATAATTGTGCGGGCTATGAAATGCCTTACGATGCAAACTGAGAGGGTGTTAGCTGCCCATCTAATTCCCAACATCTAGGAAATATCATGAAAGAGATCACCAGAATAAATCATGTAGGGTTGAGAGTTCGGGATATGGAGGTCTCTCGTGAATTCTATGAGAAGCTTGGGTTTGAGTTTCTTGTTGGTCCTGTGGGGCCAGAACCTGTCGCTATTATTGAGCATCCATCGGGAATAAATATAAATCTAATTTTGAATGTCTCTAAAGAGGCACCAAAGAAGAATATGTTGATGGAAGCAGACCTTAAATACCCCGGCTATACACATATTGCTCTTGAAATAACCGATTATAATTCCGCAAAAAATAGCATTGAGGAGCTTGGTTTCCCGATTACTGGAGAGGTTGAATACGAGGGGGCTAGTTTTTTCTTTATTAGAGATCCTGATGACAATGTAATCGAGTTTCATCAACCAGCCAGTAGGGTGTAATAGCGGAGCGTATTACACAAATCCGTACGATCTATGCCGCAAAGGCTTTTCCTCTAGCCGCGTAGCGGCGTCCTCTAGCGAAGCGTCCTAAAAGGCGAAGCCGATCTCTAGCTGCGAAGCAGCGTCCTATTTCTTAAAAACCACCGTCCGATTACCATTGAGAAATACCCGTTTCTCAATATGGTATTTCACCGCTCGAGAGAGTGTGATGCGCTCTATATCTCTTCCTTTAGCGATTAGATCTTCTGGATAGTAGGTATGGTCAACGGGTTCTATACCTTGTGCAATGATAGGGCCTTCGTCGAGATCGGCATTGATATAGTGTGCGGTAGCGCCCACCGTTTTTACACCTTTTTCATAAGCCTGATGATAGGGTTTTGCGCCTTTAAACCCTGGTAGCAACGAATGATGGATATTGATCGCCCAACCTTCCAATTTTTGGCAGAGCTCATCAGAAAGAACTTGCATATATCTAGCTAAGACAACGAGATCGGCTTTAGTGTCCTGAATTATTTTCCAGAGTTGCTGTTCCTGCTGCTGTTTACTTTCTCGAGTAATAGGAAGGTGGTGATAAGGGATCTGATACCAGTCTGCTAAATCTTTCAGATCGGGGTGATTAGAAATGATGGCGGGTATCTCGATGTTTAGCTGACCAATCTGTTTTTTGTAGAGCAGGTCATTAAGGCAGTGATCAAATTTCGACACCAGAATAACAACTCTGGGTTTGTAATCGCTAGGCTGTAATTCCCATTGCATATCAAACTTTTCAGCTCTGAGGGAAAAGTGCTGGCAGAATGAGCTCTGATCAAAGTGGCTATTGGTTCTAAAGCATGCTCGGATAAAAAAATGCTGACTGCTTTCGTCATCAAAGGAGTGGAGCTCTTCTATGTAGTGTTCGTTCTCGTAGAGAAAACCCGTCACAGCATCAACCGTACCCAGTTCACTGGGACAGCTTGCAGTGAGTATCCATGAGCTGCCAGTCATTTCACTCTCCTCACCAGATAATCATTAAGTTTAGACGATTTTTTTTGGTGTCACAGAGGGTTATGAGGCATAAGAGTGGAGGCTGATATTGTCTGTAAGAATCTTTAAAAGAAAGATATTTGATTGTTCAAACTGTGTCTGTAAGCAAAATAGGGTCAGGTCTTGCTTATTGCGCTAAAAATATTCTTTTCTATGCACGCATAACGTAAGACCTAGCCCTTAGATTTTTGTAGGTTGTTCATTCAAAAATCTCGATTGAAGCACTTAGCATGAGTACCTCATGATTGAATGAATCCTCATTTGTTTGTGTAACTTTCTCTGGAACAACATAGCCTTTTGCGAGCAAGTATTGCTCAGTAGCTTCAGCCAATTTATTTCTTGCAGCCATTTCCTCTTGTAACTGTGCAACTTGATCATCCAGCCATTCGGAGCCACTGTCTGCTGAGGCAAAGGGGGCTGCTAAAAGTAATGCCATCAAAATTGCTTTGGTTTTCATAGTGGTCACCCTTATCTGTTCTCGGATTAACCCGTTTGGTTATCCATGATTTAAGGTTATGTGGCCTTGCTGAATTTAGGTATGGAGGGAACTGACCATTATTTCTATTTCAACGAGAATAGCCAGAACTGACTATAGGGGGCAGACACTGAATAAACTCCTATACTCGATATATGAAATGCATGAACTGTGGTAAAGGAAACCGCTTAAATGCACGCTTTTGTGATGGCTGCGGAACTAAGCTTATAAACAGGGAGATAGACCCTGTATGTGAGTTGTTTGTAGGTCGTGAGAAAGAACTTAATTCCATTACTCAGGCGATTAATGATGCTTCGTCTGGAAGAGGTAGGATTGTGCTGCTTTCTGGTGAGGCTGGTATAGGAAAAACCAGTACAGCAGAAATTGCGATAGAACTTTCCACTTCAAGGGGCTTTAAAGCATATAGTTGTTACTGTCATGAGGCCGCAGGTGCTCCACCATTCTGGCCTTGGATTCAATTACTCCGAAGCTGGCTGGAAAATTGCTCCGATGAGGAAATAGAAGCCCTTCCTGCTGAAAACCAAGGGGCTATTGCTGAGCTCATTCCAGAACTACTTACGAAATTACCACAAAAACCAAGTGTTATAACGGATATTAATGATGAAGTGGCCCGTTTCAAACTGTTCGACGCTATAACTAATTTATGGCTCAGTGCTTCACAGTTTCAACCTCTAGTACTTGTTTTTGATGATTTGCAGTGGGCTGATACATCTTCGTTAAAATTGCTTGAATTTTTCGCCAGGGAAGTGGAAAAAAAGCAATTTTGCTTGTAGTAACATTTAGAGAAAACGAGATAACACGAACTCACCCTTTATCCGATATTCTTGGAGGTTTAACTCGTTGCCTAGGTACTCTTAGGTTGGAGTTATCAGGCCTTAATCTTATAGAAGCGAGTCAATACTTTTCAATTGTTACGGGCGAGACTCTACCTCCAGCTAAAGTGACAAATATCCATAAACGAACAGAAGGTAATCCTCTTTTTTTAGCGGAAATGGCTCGGTATTTTCAGAATGAGGGGTTACCGAGCATTTCTGGACAGTGCCAGCAAGCTGATTCTATACCCCTGCCTAAAGGGATCAGTGAAGTCATCGGACGTCGATTGAATCAAGTATCCCAGGACTGCAATGAAATGCTGAAGTTTGCTGCGGTGATAGGAAGATGCTTTGAACTGTCAGTGTTGAAAAAGCTTTGTGAGGATTTACCGTTTAATATCGATCTTGGTGCTCTAATAGAAGAAGGCCTTAATGCCTATATCCTGACAAACACTAATGAATACGAACAATATCAGTTTTCGCATGCATTGATACAAGATACTCTCTACACTGAAATACCTCGTGCGAAAAAAGCTTCTTTGCACCAAAAGATAGCAAATGTTCTGGAATGCTACTTTAAAGAAGGCAGAGATCAGAACGTTATTCCTCTTGCATATCATTATGCCGCTTCTTTACCGAATGGTGATCATCAAAAGGCGCTAGAGTATTCTGAATTAGCAGGCAATCAGGCTGATAAAATGTTGGCGTTTGAAGAGGCGGCCAAGTTCTATCAGACAGCAATAAGTCTCCTGGATTTAAAGCCAAGTGTTATTCGCTTTAGGCTTAATTTTTCTATGGGAGAATCTCTTCTTAATGTAGGAGAAAGCCTTAAAGCTTTACATGCTTTCCATCAGGCTATTGATATTGCATCAAAACTTGAACTTTATTCAGAGCAAGCTAGAGCGACGGTTATGTATGAAGAAGCTTGCTGGCGTCCAGGTTTACCAGGGCATGTCGCTGTTAAATTACTCAGAGCATCTTATGCAAGGCTGGAAAGTTCGGAGAGTTTGCTCAAGGTTCAGGTTTTAGCATCGTTAACACGTGCATTGATTTTTACTGGAGATCTTGAGGAAGCACATAAGGTAAACACCAAAGCAGAAGAGATGGCCAGAAACCTTGGAGATCCTTCGTCATTAGTTTTTGTATTATTGTCAGGCCTTGCGGCTAGATGGGGACCAGAAAGATTAACTTCTCGATTAGCAGCGGCTAGAGAAGCGATTCATCTAGCAACGGAACTTGGGGACATTAAACGTCGGGTCGACCTGGCCGGATGGTATATGTTCGATCTCCTTGAGGCTGGTGATTCTGCTGCTGCACTAAGGGCCTTTGAATTGCAGAACCATCTTGCCCATCAACTTCACCAACCCTATTGGCTCTATGTAGGTAAGCTCTTTAGAGCTACGTTGGCGTTGTTTAATGGACAGATGCAAGAATCTGAAACTATCGCTATGGAAGCAATGGAAACCGGCGGGCAATTAATTGGACAGGATGTAGCGGGGGTCTTTGGTTTACAGATTTTTAATTTGCGTCGTGAACAAGGGCGGCTACATGAAGTAGAACCAGTACTTTTAGAGTTCATGAAAAATGCCCCATCGGAGTCAACTTGGCGTCCGGGCCTGGCTATTTTATTTGCAGAATTAGATAAAAGAGAGCTTGCTGAAAACGAATTTAATCTCCTGTCAGAAGACAGCTTTTCTTGTATACCAAGAGACGCGCTTTGGCCCGGATGTTTAACATACTTGGCTGAAGTATGCGTATATTTAAGGGATCAGGATAAAGCAGCTGAACTTCATGAGTTTTTATTGCCTCATGATGGATTAAACATCGTAGTGGGAGCTTGCACTGCTTGTCATGGTGCGGCTGCGCGTTTACTTGGTATGTTAGAAAATGTGATGCAGCGTTGGGATGAAGCTGAAATGCATTTTGAATCCGCGATACAAATGAATGCTCGCCAAGGCGCAAAACCTTGGCTCGCTCATAGCCAGTTCGAATACGCAAAGATGTTAATCGAAAGAGGGGCTGAGGGGGATAAACAAAAGTCACTGAAACTATTAGCCAGTGCCTTGGATACTGCAAATGATATTGGTATGAAAGGACTTGTTTCCAGCATTAGTAACATGAATTCGCAGGTCTCTGTAGCTATAGAAAAACCAATTTATGCTAGTGGCTTAACTAAAAGAGAAGTTGAAGTATTACAGTTGGTAGCTAAGGGAAAATCGAATAAGGAAATTGCACGTGTGCTATATAGAAGCGAAAACACCATTGCCAATCACATTCATCATATTTTGGAAAAAACTGGGAGTGCCAACCGCGCTGAAGCAGTTGCATTTTCGGTTCGAAATAAAATTACTCTCGATTAAATCAAGAGGCGGCAAACATTTCGGGTTTTAACTTGTCTACCTCAACAATTACATCTGCTGGAATATTTGCTCGCTCCGCAGCTTCTCTTATGGCATCTGCACTAATTGCTTCATACAGGCAGTACGTTTTTTTCTTATCGCCTGTTAGAAATGAATATAACCAACGTACACCAATATCATCATTAATCTCTTTGACTGCGGCAGCTGAATCTGGAGTTATTTCAAGTTTTTCAGCCCAATTCCGTTCTATTAGAAAAAGTGCCATAGTATTTCCCTCACTTAGGTGCTGACAAAAGCTTAGACCACCCAGAAGGAAAGTGAGAACACTAGAGGGGGATGAATGGAGTGAATAAGCGAGTTTCAGAACCTCACTGGCTTAGTTCGCTAGCTATTGTGCCTGGGGCATCTAATCTCAGAGGCTTTTCCTGTAGCTGCGAAGCAGCGTCCTGCCCTTAAACCTTAAACTTCCCAAGTTCCGCATCCTGCTTCCTCGTCAGGTCTGTCATTTGATGGCAGTTTGATTCCTGTGCTTTGGCGTTATTAGAGACAGATTGGCTAAGGTCGCGAATATTAGTGGTGTTGCGATTGATCTCTTCTGAGGTGGCGCTTTGTTGTTCGGCTGCTGTAGCAATCTGTACCGTCATCTGGTTTATTTCTTGGATGTTATCGCGGATGGTATTAAGTACCGTATCTGCTTCACTCGCAACGTTTTGGGTTTGAGCGGCGAGTTCACGACTTTGGGTGATGGTTGTTTCTGCGTTTCTTACCCCGGACTGAAGCTGCTGAATCATATCTTTTATCTCTTCAGTCGATTGTTGCGTTCTGGAGGCTAGGGCTCGGACTTCGTCGGCAACTACGGCAAACCCTCGGCCTTTATCGCCTGCGCGGGCAGCCTCAATAGCGGCGTTAAGCGCAAGCAGGTTGGTTTGGTCTGCAATTTCGGTAATGACGGTGAGTATGGATTCGATATTGTTACTGTAGCTGGCTAGCTCATTGATGGTATTTACAATATTTTCCATATCATCTGCTAAATGGCTGATCGATTGAGTCGTTCTGGATACTACTGCAACACCGTCACTGGCAGCGGAATCCGCACGTTGGGCTGAGTCAGCGGCGTGTTGCGCATTAGTTGCAACGTCTTGTGCCGTGGCAGACATCTGGTGCATGGCGGTAGCTAACTGATCAAGTTCATATAACTGTTTCTCTAGCTCATTAGCGGCAGAGGAGGCTGAGGTGAAGGTTTGATCACTGTTCGAGCGTACATCAGTTGAGATTTGTTTCACTCGAATAATCAGGTCTTGCAGGTAACCAATAAACTGGTTGAAGTCTGTTGATACTTGGCCAAACTCATCTTTGGTTTTCACTTCCAAGCGTTTAGTTAAATCACCTTCGCCACTATTGATCTCGACTAAGGAACTACGTAGGTTTTCTAGAGGAAGTAGCTGCTTAGATACGGTCACATATAAAGCGCCGCTGCAGATTAATGCACTGATAATCGTTGCGATGAGAGCTGTGACACCTATTTGATTGGCTTCTGCCATAACAAGGCCTTTATCTAAAGCAACCCCGATCAACCATTGGCTGCCTTGAAGTCCTTCGAGCTTACTAAACGAGACGAATACGGTATCGCCATTAACAGATGCTTCGGCAAGTTCAGGGTTAAAGCTAGGAGCTTTCCCATCAAACAACTCGTTAATGGATTTACCATTCATATCTCCGTTGGGATGGCTAATTATGTTGCCGTTTGCGTTGAGCAGGAATGCGTAACCGGTGTTGTTGAAGTTAAGAGTATTCAGAGCATCTGATACGGTTTTTAAACTTAGATCACCACCGAATGCACCTTTGAATTGGCGATTGTCATAGAAGTTTGCCACTGCTGAGATAAGGATTTCACCACTGGCGGCATCGGCATAAGGGTCGGTTAACACTGCTCTGTCATTTTGTTTAGCATAAGGATACCAAGGACGTTTTCTTGCATCCCAGCCAGTAGGGTTCCATTCCGGATCATTAGTTATTTTTTTGCCGTCGGTATCTAACCCACCAAAAATCAAAATAAACTCTTTTTTGAGGATGGGGTTATCAAAGGTGGATTGTATGGTTTCTTGAGAAAAGTCTGCGTTGATACTCTCCGCCATCATGTCGATAAGTTTTAATTTGGCGTTGAGCCAGTTGGTTATCTGATAGCTCAGGACTAAGGTGGCTTCTTGGGTACTTTGCTCTGTTTTCTCATACAGAGCATCTCTGACGCTGCTGTATTGAATCCATGAATAGATCGCAAAGGTTAGAACCACAACGGTGGAAGCGAGTAAGGCTACCTTATGTGAAACTTTCATACAGTTAACCTCAAAGACGAGACTTCAAGTTGATCAATAGCGTCGCAAAGCAAATTTGTTTGCATTGATAACTAGTTATTTTAGACCAGATATTCAGAAGGCAATTTCGGTTTATGAATTTGTTGGGGTTTAATGGTTATCTCTATGCTAAGTACTTGAGTTAAATACTTGGTTTTTTGTGGTAGTATCTGCGCCCCAGATCTGCTGCGAAGCAGATTACTTGTTGTCGCCTCAGTCAAACTAGCTGGGGCTTTATATTTTGCGTTGGGTTTACGCCCCAATTAGCGGAGTTCATATGTCTGATTTACCTCAAAATTCTGAAGAGCAAACCGTTGTGTGTGCTCTTTACAAATTCGTCACCCTAGAAAACTTTGAAGCATTAAGAGAGCCACTGACTGAGTGCATGCAAAAGGTTGGTGTGCGTGGAACCTTGTTGTTAGCTAATGAAGGTATCAACGGCACTATCGCGGGAAGTCGCGAAGGTATTGATACGGTGCTAACGTGGCTGCAGCAAGATGATCGTTTGAACCCTATTGAATACAAAGAGTCGTTCGATAGCAGAAATCCTTTCATGCGTACTAAAGTTAAGCTGAAAAAAGAGATTGTGACTATGGGTGTTGAAGGTATCGACCCTAAAAAGGTGGTGGGTACCTACGTAAAACCAAAAGATTGGAATGCGCTAATTTCTGATCCTGATGTGGTTCTGGTTGATACGCGTAATGACTATGAAGTGGCGATCGGTACATTTGAAAATGCGATCGATCCAGAAACTAAGACGTTCCGTGAGTTCCCACAGTATGTTACTGAGAACCTTGATCCAGAGAAGAACAAAAAAGTTGCGATGTTCTGTACCGGCGGTATTCGTTGTGAAAAATCGACAGCTTATTTAAAAGAGCAGGGCTTTGATGAGGTTTATCACTTAGAAGGCGGTATTCTGAAATACCTTGAAGAGGTAGATGAAGAAGACTCGATGTGGAAAGGTGATTGCTTTGTTTTTGATGGCCGCGTTTCTGTAAAGCATGGTTTGGAAGTGGGTGACTACGATCAGTGTCACGCGTGTCGCATGCCAATTACAGAAGAGGAAAAGCAGCTAGAGTCTTACGAGAAGGGTGTGAGCTGTGTGCACTGTATCGATAAGATGAATGATGCTCAAAAGCAGCGTTTTCGTGAACGTGAACATCAAGTACAGCTAGCGAAAGAACGTGGTGAATCTCACTTAGGTTCTGATGTGCAAGATGCTGTTCAAGCGCACCGTGATGCCAAAGCCGCTTACCGCGCAGCACAAAAAGAGCGCTCTAAAGGCTAATTAGCTTTTAGCAGAACTAAAAAAACCATGCTAAGGCATGGTTTTTTTTGTATTTGTCTGAAGTCGCTTATTTGCAGCAAGGTTCAGAAATGATCTCAATCTTGTCTTCTTTTACAGCGTGGAAGAAACAGTTAGAACGTTCTGTATGGCAAGCTGGACCCGACTGATTCACTAGGCATAACAGCGTATCGCCATCACAATCGATGCGCATCTCAACTAGCTTTTGTACGTGGCCAGAGCTTTCGCCTTTACGCCAGTAGCTTTGGCGTGAACGAGACCAATAACACACTTGGCCAGTTTTTAATGTCTCTTCGATGGAAAGGCGGTTCATCCACGCCATCATTAACACTTCGCCAGTCTCTGCTTGCTGAGCAATCGCAGGGATCAGACCGTCTTCGTTATAGCGAAGGTTATCAAGTGCCGCGCTCAGATCTGTTTGGTTGCCTTTAGCGCCAGACTCTAAGTCGTAGTAAAAACTGTTTTTCATTGTTGCTTCTCTGCTACAAGTAAAATCTGCGGGCATCATACCACAAGGAATTAAAAGGGGCGGGACAATTAAATTGAATCATTGTCCGTTTTTGTGCTCAAACCAGTAACTGGAATTTTGAGACTGCACTATGTTTTCACGGACAAGCCTTTTAGCCTTCCTTATCGCAATACTCGTCACCTTGGTTTGTTTTAAGTCTTGTTCAGTTTTTGCTGAACATAACGGGTTTGATCTTTCCGATAGTCTAATCCCAGCCGAAAAAATACTGCCGGGCGGTCCTGCTCGTGATGGCATTCCTTCTATTGATAAGCCTGAATTTATAGCGGCGAAGCAAGCGGGCGGTTGGCATGATGATCAACAAGTGTTGAGCCTAACCTTGGCCGGTATTACCCGTGCATATCCTATTAATATCTTAAACTGGCATGAGATCGTGAATGATAATTTTGGCGGTCAGCCAGTTGTGATCAGTTACTGCCCTCTATGCGGAACAGGCATGGCATTTTCCGCCGATATGAATGGTGAGGCGCTGACCTTTGGTGTCTCTGGCTTGTTATATAACAGTGATGTTCTGCTCTACGATCGTCAGTCAGATTCTCTCTGGTCACAGTTAAAAAGTCAGGCCGTGACCGGGAAATTCAAAGGCCAAAAACTCACTCAATTACCGTTGAATCAGATGACCTGGAAAGAGTGGAAAGCACGCTATCCAGATGGTGAAGTGCTCAGTCGTAATACTGGATATTCAAGGGACTATTCTCAAAGCCCCTATGGTAGTTATGACGAAAGCCCTGTGCTGTATTTTCCTGTGGAGTTCCGAAGCCAAGCGTATCATCCCAAAGAAAGAGTTTTGGGTGTGGAGGTTGATGGGAAATTTAAGGCGTACCCCTTTGCTGAACTATCCAAAATTTCAAATGATGAGCTGCTAGATGAGTTTAATGGTACGCAGTTTAAGCTTCGCTTTAATGCATCATCTCGCACAGGCGAGGTTGTTGATGCTGAAACTGGTCAAGCTTATCCAGCGATCAACTCGTTTTGGTTTGCTTGGTATACCTTCAACCCCGACACAGATGTTTATAAAGCCCAGTGATTTGGCTGATAAATTATTTATAAAAGATCTCTAGATAAAGCCCCAAAATGGTATTTGAACATGCAGTCAAAAGGTCGTTAGACTGTAGGGGAGTTAGATTTAGTTAGTAAAAGATGGATTCGAATCACCGATGACGAACGCTTTAGGCATATCTGAAAAACAGAATACGTTGTTGCCTTTTATTATTGCTGGGCCTTTGTTGCGCAAAGTTACTCCAGACCAAGTTACTTTGTGGCTGGTTACCTCTGAGCCTTTAAAAGGCTCTTTCCATTTTTATCAGGAGCAGGAACTTGTTGCCCAGATAGATTGTGCTTCGATTAATCAGTCTATACGGGTGGGTAAGACTGCTTTTATCAATTTAATTGAGTATCGACCGGAGCACTCCCTCTCCACCGATACTTGGTTTTCTTATGATCTTGAGTGTGAAGTTCGGGGTGAAATTCAGAATTTAAAAAGCCTGCTGCCTCATTTGATCTATCAAGGTGAAGAACGGCCTAAATTTGCCCTAAAAACTCAGCTGGATCAGGTACTGCATGGTTCTTGTCGTAAACCTCATTACGCATCCGAAGATGCATTGCTTCGTGTCGATCAGGTATTAGAAAGTTCAAAAGATGATATTGAATCTCGCCCTGCGCTTTTGATGATGTCGGGTGATCAGATCTATGCGGATGATGTCGCAGGGCCAATGCTATCGGCCATACATCAGACGATAGATCTACTCGGTTTAGCGCCTGAGCTGATTGAGGGAGCTACGGTAAAGAACAGCGCCGAACTGTATAAAAGTGAGCATTGTTATTACGAACGCGAAGAGTTGCTACCGCAAACACCTGCAGGGCAAGATTTGGCCGATCGTTTTTTTGCCGGAGCAGAGAAACCGATATTTACTGCGGATACGGCTCACAATCATCTGATTACATTAGCTGAGATGTTGGCGATGTATTTCTTGGTCTGGTCACCACAGCTTTGGCGTCATATCTCGCTAAACGCAGGCGAAGTTTCAGATAAATATATTGATCGTTACTTAGATGAACAGAGAGAGATCGATCTATTTGTTAACGGTTTACCCGACGTTCAGCGTGCGTTGGCTCAAATTCCTGTTTATATGATTTTTGATGATCATGATATTACCGATGATTGGAACCTAACCCGAGGTTGGGAAGAAGCGGCTTATAATCATCCGTTTTCAAGAAGTATTATCGGTAATGCGCTACTCGGTTATTGGCTTTGTCAGGGCTGGGGGAATGCCCCTGATAAATTCCCGCAGCAATGGACGGAGCTGGTTCAGCAAGATGCGATTGCAGACGGTGGGGCAGTTAGGAATGACCTGATTACTCAGGTACTTGAATTTGAAGCCTGGAGTTACTGCCTTAACACATCACCAAAGCTGGTGGTTTTGGATACCCGTACTCGTCGCTGGTGGTCGGAAAGTAGTGGGGCTAAACCTTCAGGATTGATGGATTGGGAAGCGCTGTCTGAATTGCAGCAAGAGCTGATCGGTGAAGACGCCGTGCTTTTGGTTTCTCCCGCACCGATTTTTGGTATGAAGCTAATTGAGACAGTTCAGCGGATCTTTACTTACTTTGGCCATGCGCTGATGGTGGATGCCGAAAACTGGATGGCTCATGCAGGTTCTGCCAATGTGATCCTCAATATCTTCAGGCATCCTAAAACACCGCAGAACTTTGTGATTTTGTCGGGTGATGTGCATTACTCCTTTGCTTATGACATCAAGATTCGTTTCCGGAAAAACAGTCCAGATATCTGGCAAATCACCTGCAGTGGCTTAAAGAATGAGTTCCCACATGCTTTGTTGAATCTCTTCGACAAAATGAACCGCTGGCTCTATGGCAGTCGTTCACCGCTTAACTGGTTTACCAAGCGAAGACGGATGCAGATCCGCTCGCGCATCCCAGAGGGTATGCCGGCTAAAAGGGTATTTAATGGCAGTGGCGTTGGACTGGTTAAGCTAAATCAGGTGGGTGAACCTACCGAAGTGACCGTACTCAAAGCTCAAGGTGGAGATATTAGTTTTCCTTACAGAAAGCCTAAGTCACGCTCTTAACGAAAACGGGAGCAATACTTATTAGATTACTCCCGTTCAACATTTATCTATTTTAATCTGAGTTTTTTTCCATCCTTGTTGCAATCGCAATTCTATTCCATGCGTTAATGGCAGTGATTTGCATGATGATTTCAACAAAACCTTTCTCACCAAATTGCTCTAATCCTTGTTGGTAAGTTTGATCGCTTAGGTCTTGTGGATTGGTTAAAGTAATCTCTTCGGTAAGGGCAAGAGCAACTCTTTCCTCTTCGCTAAATAGCTTCGATTTTCTCCATGCAGATAGAGCATAAATACGTTGTTCTGATTCGCCTTTTGCTCGTGCCTGGCTTGTATGCATATCGATGCAGAATGCACATTCGTTTAGCATGGAAGCCCGTATTTTGATCAACCCTTTCAACTTATAACCGATGCTTATGTCTGAGAGGTAATTCTCCATCTGCAACATAGTGTTAAATGCTGAGGTGTGTGACTTAACAAAGTCTATTCTCTGTAGCATGTTTCAATCCTAATTAATAACGCTGAATGATTTGATTATTTTGGCGCTAAGCAGAAATGTTTAGAATCTGTTATAAAAGCGGAACACTTTTGCGTATTTTGCAAAAGCTAGGGCTGGATAATTAAAGTGGCAGACAGGGTAAGAAAAGATGCTTGAGTTACTACGGATATTTATTCAGGTTGCTAATTTTGGAAGTTTTTCTAAAACAGCTAAAGTGCTGAATATCGCGCCATCTTCAGTTACGAGAAGTATCGATAAGTTAGAAGCTGAATTAGGTGTTGCGCTATTTAAGCGAAGTACACGAGCGTTGTCTCTTACTGAACACGGCCAACAGCTGTTTGAGCGTGCACATTTACTTTTAGCGGATGCCGATGATTTAGTCAGTTCCGTTAAAGATGCCAATGCGGAACCTAAAGGGGAGCTAAAGATCTCTGTTTTTGAGAGTTTTGGCAGGCAAAAGGTTTCGCCATTAATTCCATCGTTCCTGAAGCAATTCCCTGCAGTGAATGTACAGATTGAGCTGGATAACCAACTGGTCGATCTGAATAGCAGTGCGTTCGATATCGGTATTAGAATTGGTAAACCTGAGGACTCAGATTTACGTGCGCGTAAACTACTAGAGAACCGAATGGTGCTATGTGCATCACCTAACTATTTAGATGTATTCGGGCCGCCCGCAGAACCGAGTGAGCTTTCAGGTCACAATTGCTTGTTATTGAATCAAGGTCGGCAGCGCTGTTATTGGCATTTTAATTCTAAACAGAGCTCTCTTCAGAAAAATAAAAAGGTTCTGGTGACCGGCAACTTATCTTCTAAAGGCGGTTCGCCTCTGGTTGTAGCGGCTATTGCAGGGACCGGCATTTTATTGATCGCTAGATGGATGGTGGAGGAGCATCTGAACGATGGCAGCCTGATTGAATGTATGCCTGAGTGGGCACCATCGCTTTATGAGCAGGGAAGCGGAGATATCTATGCGATCTACCAAGGCAGTCGATATCTCAAGCCGAGTGTCCGTAGTTTTATCGATTTTCTAGTCGAACACATTTCAGATTAAGACGTTTAGGCCTTTTGCGAAGCACGTTTGGTTTTAGCGGTTGCGATCGCCTCTAAAGGGTTGTCTGGCCAAGGGTGTTTAGGATATCGGCCTTTCATATCTTTCTGCACATCTTTGTAAGCATTTTGCCAGAAGCTTTCTAAGTCCTGAGTGACCTGTAGCGGTCTTCTCGCTGGAGAGAGTAAGTGAAGTTGTAGCGCTACATGATGCGCAACTTTAGGTGTTTGGGTACAGCCAAACATCTCTTGCAGTTTTACTGCTAAAACAGGTGGATTTTGGCTGTAATCGATTCTGATCTTTGAGCCGGAAGGTACGGTAAATCGTTCCGGTGCTAACTCATCTAACTTCTGAGGTAGAGGCCAAGGGAGCATCGCTTGTAGTACGCTGCTTAGATTGATTTTCTTCAACTGTTTTAGTTGCGTGATGTTATCCAAATAGGGTGTCAGCCATTCTTCGAGATTATCGAGCAACCAGTTATCGCTTAGATCTGGCCATTGATCCTGTGATTGCTTTTGAGCTGCTTGGTGCAGAAATATCACCCGATGACGCCATGCCTGAATATCATCATTCCAAGGTAATAGTGATAAACCACGTTTCCTGATTTGATTGATGATCGCTGCTTTGATCGCCTCTGGTGAAGGGCTTGTTAGAGGGACTGATTCCCAAACGAGCGTACCGATTCGCTGTTGTTGCTCGGCACATATACGATCTTGGGATTTATCCCATTCAATCACTTCATGCTGTTGAATCAGTTCAGGAATGAATTGTTCAATTAACTCAGGATTCAGTGGCGCAGCCAGTTGGATCTGGTCGTTCGTTTGGTTTTGTTTCCCTTGCAGTGTCGCAACGGTTATCCATGGATATTGGCTTAATCTATCTTGATCGTAGAAGTTAGCCGCACGTCCATTATTGAGCTTATAAATAGTACTGTTCTGGCGTTGCTGTGCGATGCGATCAGGATACGCAAGGGCGAGTAAAACGGCTGCTTGTTCGCGATCAGGAATTTTATTTCCAGAGGCTTCGTTTGGAATATCTAATTTGTAGAGCATTCGATGGTAATGCTGTTCCTGCTTTTTGATACGATGCCAGATGCCTTTCTGAAAACTCGGTTTGGTTTCTAGCCATTCGAGGCGGCTGTTGATATCCGCACCTTCATTTCTAAAAGGGTCGCGTTCCATTAGGAGCGCTGCGATGCGACAGGCTTTGTCGGCTAAGCCCCAAGCAGAACCTTTGATAAGCATATGGCTGAGTCTTGGATGTGCAGGTGACTCAGCCATAAGCTGACCGTGGGAGGTTGTTTGCTTCTGTGAGTTGAGCGCGCCTAATTGGGTTAGCAGGGTTTGCGCTTGTTGGAATGAACCTGCTGGTGGTTGGTCAAGCCAATTAAGGTCGTTTGTATCGGTGGTACCCCAGCTAGCTAGCTGCAACGCTAGGGCAGTCAGATCGGCTTGTGCTATTTCAGGGTTATCGAACGCGCTGAGTTGTTCTTGCTGTCCTTCACTCCACAATCGGTAACATACACCAGGGGATAATCGACCCGCTCGGCCTGCACGTTGTGTGGCAGAAGCGGAGGAAATTCGGCGCGTATGTAGGCGCGTCATTGCAGAGTTAGGATCATATTTGGCGACTCGTGTTAAACCAGAATCGATTACTACCTCTACACCTTGGATGGTTAAACTGGTCTCAGCAATGTTTGTTGCTAGTACGACTTTCCGTTTGCCTTCATCACACGGATTTATGGCCCTACGTTGTTCTTCCAAAGTTAGATCGCCATAGAGCGGCGCGATAGTAATAGTGTTTTTCTCTGTTTGTGAGAGCTGCTCGTTAAGTAACTCTTCGACTTTACGGATCTCGCGCATACCGGGTAAGAAGCATAGAATACTGCCGGTTTGCTCGGCTAGCGCTAGGGTGACGGTTTTAACCAGCTTTTGTTCTAACCATTCTCCTTGAGAGGGTTCGCCACAATAGAAAGATTTAACTGGGTAGCTACGACCCGAACTGGTTACAATTGGTGCATCACCTAGCAGCTTGGCGATTTTTTCGCCTTCCAACGTTGCTGACATCACTAAGATCTTCAGCGGAGTTTCTTCGCGGAAGTATTCTCTGGCTTCTAACGTTAGGGCTAAGCCTAAATCTGCATCTAAGCTGCGTTCATGAAACTCATCGAAAATTACAATGCCATAGCCTTCAAGGCTTGGGTCGGTTTGCAACATGCGGGTTAAGATACCCTCAGTCACAATTTCTATTCGGGTGTGTTCGCTGATACAGGTATCGAGTCGAACTCTATAACCAACGGTCTGACCTGCTTTTTCATTAAGTATCTGTGCCATACGTTCGGCGGCAGCTTTGGCTGCTAAACGCCTTGGTTCTAACATGAGAACCTTTTGATTACTCAGCCAATTCTCTTTGAGTAATGAGAGGGGGACTTGCGTAGTTTTACCTGCACCAGGAGGTGCTTCCAGAACCGCTTCATTTTGATCGTTAAGCGCTTGAGTTAATTCGGGTAAAACGGAAATGATAGGTAGCAAGGCTTCGACACTCTGAAAAAATAATCAGCATAAAGTTTAACAGTTTTTCTATAAGGGTTTGGCTCTGACAAGTAGTAAAGCTACAATATGGAGCAATAGATTTTTTGCCGATGTTGTTCTTAGTTGTAAGGAGCCTTAATGGCGGGTAATTTTAAAGGTCGCAGAGGCGGCTACAAAAAAACTCCTAAACTTTCTGGTCGTGGTGTACTGGAAAAGGTTGTCACCGATGGTCCTCATGTTGAGTGGGTTGGCATGCCGCCGTACTACATTCATGTGATCACAGTAGACGGTGAGGAGTACTCTTATATGTCTCCAGATAAAGATCTAGAAATTGAGCTAGGTAAGAAAGTTACCTTCCGTTATAAAGAAACCAGCAAAGGCAATTTTGTTGATAAGCGTTCCTTAGGTGTTGTGATCGACCCAAGTGAACTAGGTTATTAAACAATTCTAAGATTTTTCAAAAGCAGCCAATAGGCTGCTTTTTTTGTGTTTAAGTCATTTAAATTATTTTGAACGTCTTTTGACCATTGGTGTCTTTAAATGCATATTAAATACATCTATTAAAGTCTGGGTTGGGATATGTTGAGCAATAACAGAGTAGAGTTAAGTCTCGTAGAAAAGCGTTATCTAACACCTCGCTCGATTGAATTAACTTACAAGGGCGAAGATCCGATTCGTTATATCCCCGGTCAATTTTTTTCGATTGAGTTCACCTACCGCGGGCAGACAAAGGCGAGAAGTTACAGTGTGGCAAATGGGGATCTACCTAGTGTAGATAACAGATTACTCACTTTTGTCATTACTTTGGTCCCTGATGGTGCTGCCAGCGAATATTTTAGAGCTGCTGAACTAGGTAGCACCGTTGCCGTTAATGGGCCTTTTGGCAATCTGATCTTATCAAAAGCCTCTCCCAAGAGGTTTGTCTTTATTGCAACAGGTGCGGGAGTGACGCCGTTTAGATCTATGTTGCCGGAGCTTCGATCCCGTATATCTGAAAATCCTGAATTGGAAGTGATTGTTATACAAGGGGTGAGAAATAGGGATGAGTTGCTCTACGCCGACGAGTTTTCCGAACTTACTCAAATGACTGGCAATGCTAAGTTTATTACCTGCTTTAGCCGTGAGGAGGGCGAGGTTCTTTCCGACAACGAGAAATCTGGTTATGTGTCTGACTTATATGTGGATTTGAATGCGAATCCTGATCAAGACATAGTGTACCTGTGTGGTCATCCGGACATGATTGATCAAGCAGTCAGTTATTTTGATCAGCAGGGGTTTAAACCCGCTAATCTTAAACGCGAGAAATACCAGTTCTCTCTGCTATAAATGTTTTCTTAGAGGTTAACAAAGCTGCAGTATCCAAGAGGCGGTAAAACGGAAGCTATGTACTATTCTGATTACAGAGGTAAATCAGAGAGGGAACAACATGCTTCAGGAATTTCGGCACATCCGTTTACAAACAACGACTGATATCGACTACATTTTATCGCCTGATAAAACAGCAACGCCTGCCAGTTTATATAGCCCAGCCTTTGAAGTATTCACCGACTTTACTGAAGTAAAGCCTGTAACAGTTCCAGAATCTTTGCCAATCCAGGAAGCGCTTGAATACATGAAGAGCCAGCATGTTCGGCTGCTCTTTGTTTTGGATAACCAAGATAACTTTACCGGCATAATCACGGCTTCAGATGCTGCTGGGCGAAAAGTGATGGCTTTTATGCAGCGTGATGGGGTTAGCCGCGATCAGGTTCAAGTTCGACATATTATGTTGAGTAAGTTGAATATGAACGCACTGACTTATGAGCAGCTTCAGGATGCACGAGTAGGGGATATCATGTTGACCCTAAAAGGTTCAGGGGACCAACATGTAGTGGTCATCGATGAAAGCGCCGCTGGAGTATTAAGAATTAGAGGCATTATTTCTGCAAGTGATATCTCAAGGAGATTAAAAATAGGTTTTGATGTCATGTACGAAGCGAAAAGTTTTTCAGAAATAGAGCGGGTCATTCGTAGTGGCGAAGGGGTTTAATTGAAAACCTAAATCTAATGCTGGACTTAGAATTCTCTTACTGACTATACTTCGCGCCTTGATCGTACTAGGCACTGCTAGAGTACTTTGTCCAACCTAATTGTGTGGTGCAACTGCGCATGATTTTACCAAACCAATTTAGTCCCGATGCTGCTAACAAATTGGAAGCGTTAACTCAGACTAAACCTACACCTTTTTTAGCTTTAGACCTTTCAGTCATTGAAACTCGTTTTGCTGAATTGAGTAAAGGGTTTCCTAAAGCAGACGTGTTTTACGCTGTGAAAGCGAACCCAGCTAATGAGGTAATTGAGTTACTAGCGAAAGAGGGTTCTAGCTTTGATATCGCCTCTTCGCAAGAGTTAGATAAAGTGCTGCAGTTCAATGTTGCACCAGAGCGTATCAGCTACGGGAATACGATTAAGAAGTGTTCTGCAATTAAGTACTTCTATGATCACGGTGTGCGCTTGTTTGCCACCGACTCAGAAGCGGATCTGCGCAATATAGCGGAATATGCACCTGGTTCTGATATCTATATCCGTGTTCTCACTGATGGCTCAGAAGGTGCTGATTGGCCTCTTTCCCGTAAGTTTGGCTGCAATCCTGAGATGGCGATTGAGCTTGCTGTATTGGCTCGAGATTTAGGGTTAAACCCTTATGGTGTCTCATTCCATGTAGGATCACAGCAGCGCGATATCGATGTATGGGATGGTGCTATTGCAAAAGTTAAGGTGATCTTCGAGCGTTTAGCTGAAGAACACAGTATCCGCTTACAGATGATCAATATGGGCGGTGGCTTTCCTGCGACCTATTTACAGAAAACCAATGAATTTGAAACTTATGCTGAAGAGATTTCTCGTTTTCTAAAAGAAGATTTTGGTGAAGAGTTACCAAGAATTATCCTAGAGCCTGGCCGCTCGTTGGTGGCTGATGCTGGCATTATCGTATCAGAAGTGGTGTTAATCTCTCGAAAATCTTCTACAGCCCTAGAACGTTGGGTCTATACCGATGTAGGGATGTTTAACGGTTTGATTGAAACTTTGGGTGAGGCTATTAAATATCCGCTATCTACTTCGAAGTCAGGGCCTGAAGAGGAGGTGATTCTTGCCGGTCCCACTTGCGATAGCCTAGATATTATGTATGAGCAGCATAAATATGAGTTGCCGCTATCTTTAGAGATCGGTGATCATATCTATTGGTTCTCTACCGGTGCTTATACCACCAGTTATAGCTCGATCGAGTTTAACGGTTTCCCCCCTCTGGATTACTATATTTTGTAATCTTGGTCGCAGTATTTCGGTACTGCGACTAAAAATATCCTTTTTGAATCAAGCTTCTGCGCATAAAAACTGCAAAACAGGTTGTTCATCCTGTCCCAAACAGCTATCTTTTTGGTATGCCAATTTTTATCGTCTGGTTGAGTGGAGAGTAGTGGATGTCGGATAAACAGATTCAAGCTCGCTATGGTGCTGTTCTGGAAGCAACAGCGGATGTAGTGATGGTACTTGAACCAACAGGTTTGATCATGGCGTGTTCTGCAGGTGAAGCAGGCTGGTTGAATGCTGATGTGATCATGGGGCGTAAGCTGGAAGATATCTTCCCTGCTGATATCAGCGGTAATATAACTGCTGCTGGAGTGAAGTCGATTGAGAAAGGTCAATCGGTAAAGACTTACATCCAGTTAAGGCCTGAACATGTTCCAGTACTCAAAGAGCAAGGGTTGAGTGAAACCAAATGGATGGAACTTCGGTGCTCGGCTGCTGGTAATGAGGTTGTAGCGGTTTTTCGAGATATCTCTGCTCAGAGAAGGCTTGAGAGGCAAGTTACCAATCAGGCTCAACGTGATCCTTTAACGGGTGCTTATAACCGCCGAGCTCTGAGGCCTGTATTAGAGCAGGCTATCGCACAAGCTCAGCGATATGACTGGGTCTGTAGTCTAATGGTTATTGATGTCGATAATTTTAGCGACCTGAACGATAAATATTCTTGGGATTGTGGTGATCAGGTACTTCAACAGCTAGTTACCTCTATTCATGGGATGAAACGTACTTCAGACTTCCTAGCGCGCTATGGTGACGATCAGTTTGTGATGTTTATGCCGGAAACCAACCATGAACAAGGAATGGCAGCGGGTAATCGCGTACGTAAGTTGATGGAAGAGATGGAAATCCCGTACGCAGCTGGTGATGTTAAATTTACAGTAAGTGTTGGTGTTTCTGCACTCGATGGTCTGGAAGACGATCCAGATAACATGCTTAGACGTGCTAACGAGAATTTATTCGTAGCTAAACAAAGCGGTTGTAACCGTGTTGAAGGTGAAGGATAACTTTATCCGCTTTCTTTTAAAAGGGAGCTAATTAGCTCCCTTTTTCTTTCTCAGTGATTATCAGGGGTTTTTGAGTACATAATGAAATACATTCCGTTGGAAGAGTACAACAAGGCTTGGATCTTTCGTCATAGGGACTTGCCTGTATCTGAAGATGATCTTGCGCAGATTAATCCCCTTACGGAAAGCCGCGCTGAACAAATTTGGTCAGAACATGTGAGTCGAGGCTGTTCTCACCCAGAACACTTCGGAGAGGGTGATTGGGCTGCCAAAGATAAAAACTGGTCAGAGAAAGATTTTTGGCAGAGTGCATGGGATTCCCAATCAAATGAGATGCCTGAGCTGCTGTCGACTCATCTAGCCGAGTGGGATGACAACATCACGGTGTATTTCTGCTATCAAAGTGATCACATCATTGAGACAAAGTGGGGCGTATTCCGTCGGAATTGGAAGAACTTTCTTTTTTTCGACAACGGGCCTGTATTACTGGGCCGAAAACGCAAACAGGTTGCTCAATTCTTCGACAATGGTAGCTACCGCCTAGGTATTCGTACCTAATTCATTTAACTTCGAATATGAGGAGTGCGATCTTTGTGGATCGTGCTTCTAACCCTTCTAATCCAATTAATTTTTTATTGGCTGGCCGTGTCTAGGGTATGGCTTATTTTGTGCGCGTATATTTGTTATGAGACTAATAAGTAATTATTGCTCACTAGAACTCGTCACTCTGACGTATAACCTTAATGAAAATCAACTGCAATATTATTAAGTGAATGTTCAGTATCTATAGATAAATATGCAAAATATATTTTAAAACAAGTCGTATTTTTTATTAAAAATCTAAAAGAATACGATGTAATAAATTTGTAATTTGATTTAGCTTAAGGTTTATTTGCTTTTACAAATCTTTGTTTGAATTTTATATCTCTATATGTCAAAAATAAGCTCTTTATATGTTTGCTTATCACTGCTTTATTCCTTACTAAATGTAAGTAATAAGAGGTCGGTAGTAGTACTAAAGTTCTGATTTTGTCAGATATGTCAGACTGATTTAGTACAGTATTAGAGAATTTTAAATCAGCTGAAAGGCAAAGAATTCAATGAGTCTAAGGCTTTAGTCCATGAAAAATTGACCTAAGTGTGAAAAACACCCTAGATACTATATTTTTTGGTACTTCTTCCATTTTGGAATACGCTTATCATTAACATATGGTTTGGGGAATCTATGTTTTTAGGAGTCATAGGTTAGTTTATATTTTTACCCCTTTTGTTTGAATTTATGTAATTTGGTCATACCTTTTGGGTGTTTATCTTTAAAAGAAATCATCTCCCCTAAAGGTATCAGGACTCACTTTTCAACGGAGTGTTTTAGTGCAAGATATGGAAAGCCTGATTCTACAGCTAAAACAACAGCCAGCACTTCAAGAGAAAACAGTGTTAGCTATTGAATGCACATGGGATAGGCTGTTACAGGAACTGGATGAGTTACTATGTCAGCTTGGTTTTACTTCCTTCACATACTCAGTGCTGACGCGTCAGCATATTAAAGGTTTGTCTGACCATCAGAAGCAGCGGTGGGAAAATGGTTTTGATATTGTCGGTTCCCTGCCGGATGCTGTAGTAAAAGCTTATTATCAGGATATTGCTCAAGCAGATCCTTTATGGAAACAACTTCCGGAAGCACGTTCGCCGCTCGTAGTTAAGAGTACAGATGGTGGTGTTGGCTCGCAGGTCGAATCGTTTTGGAAACAGAATAATATATCGTCTCGTGTTTATGTGCCTATGACAGGCGTTAGTGATAATTATTGGTTTCATTATTTTGGTCTTTTTCATAGTCTGCCTGCAGATGAGTTCCAAGAGTTTTTCGATTCGGTCAAGGAGTGGTTAGTACCGATTTTGGCTCGTTATCATTCATTACTGCAGGTCGTGTGTGAGAAAGAGCAAAACCCTTTCCTTAAGCAGGAGCTGTTATCGCATACCTGTCGTCAGATTATTCAGATGACAGCTGAAGGTATGGCCGTAAAAAGAATTGCTGATAAGCTAGCATTAACTGAGGAAGGGATTACATATCATATTACTCGAGCTAAGCGTGTGTTTGGTGCGCGTAATAAAACTCAGCTTGTTGCTATTTTGTATGAAGTAGGGCTTTTGTAACCATCAGCTATCAATCAAGGTTGATAGCTGATGCGTTTACCGAAACTTGGACTCTCGTTTTCGTATTCTGAGGCTTGGTTTGGGTTCTCGACTGCAACCTGATTGGCAGGCTTGCCGTTAAAGTCTCCACCGCTGATAATTTCCCACTCGTTGTCATACCTGTGTAAGTAGGCGTAACAGCAACAGCATTTATACAACTCACTACCTTTCAATTCACTAATCTTCTTCAGTGCAGAGTGCGGTTTGTGATGCAATACAAGGCTGTAACATAGCGTACATGCCTTTTCCATTAGCTTGATCCTCCATGATAAGGCTATCAATAGTTACAAATTAGCACAGGGATTTGGATTTGAAGCTAAGAAAAATTCCTATTTTCTAGTCATGATGTAATTTCTTTGCAAGACAGATAGCCAGAACTAGCAGCATTTTGGTGCAATCGGTATGATTGGTTTATCTAAGTGTTTACTTATTGTTGGGCCTTAAGCAAGGTTCCCAAATCCTAATCAGGGTGATGGTTTATTGCAGTATTAAGTTAGTTTGCAGATTAAATACATCCCCTCAAAATAGAGAATTCTCTGTATGCAAATTGCTGAAAATCTAGTTGGCTACATTCACTACACACTGAAAAACGAAGAAGGTAACGTTCTAGACTCTTCGCAAGGCCAAGAGCCATTACCATTCGTTTGTGGTGCAAACAATATTGTTCCAGGTTTGGAAAAAGCGCTAATTGGAAAATCTGTGGGTGATAAGCTTGATGTGGTTGTGTCACCTGAAGAGGGTTATGGTGATGTACGTGAAGAGCTAGTACAGAAAGTTGATCGCGCTAACTTCGAAGGTATTGATGATATTCAAGTTGGTATGCAATTTATGGCAGAAGCGCCTTGGGGGCAGCAGCCAGTAACGGTTATGGCTCTTGAGGACGATGGTGTCATTCTGGATGGTAATCATCCTCTTGCGGGTCAAACACTGACCTTTAATGTCGAAGTGACTAATGTCCGTGAAGCGACTGAAGAAGAGCTATCGCATGGTCACGTACACGAAGGTGGTGAAAGCTGCTGTGATAGCGGTGATTCTTGCTGTAACTAATATGTTCGGTCTTTAGGTTCTAAAAGCCCGGTTTATACCGGGCTTTTTTGTGTCTATCTAATTTCTCTAGGCTTCGTAATACCTGATCTTTGACTATTATTAATCTAAACGTTTCGGTGTTACGTACAATGCTCAACTGTACTTAAATTATCCGCAAGCATAGTTCTGGAGGCTTTTTATGAACATAGAGCAGATGGGTATGCTAAAGCAGCAGGCACGAATCAAGGGTGTTAATTTTATCGAGTCTGGGTGTGGTCCTATGGTTATCGAGGTGGAATTCGATGATCATGATCATTTACAGAAAGAGTTGATAAAAGATCAGGAAGGAAAAGTTGTTACCTGTCACAATGTAAAAGAAGGTTACGATATCTGCCTTAAAGCAGGTATCCATGAGGCAAACCTTGTGCAGATCGAGACTCATGACGAAGCGTGTCGTTCTGATTTTGCGGATTATCATCAAGATTCAATCCCGCTTAAATTTTAACAGCAAGATAAGATAAGCTCGTGCAGGAGCTCAACCAAACTGGCATAGTAATAACTCAGGGATATGGAGTTAGTTGTTGATGCGCGAAAAGCTAGATCAAATTGTTGAGGCGGTTGGCCAAGTTTTATATGGGAAGGAAGTTCAAATCAGGCAGGCGCTGACCTGTCTGATTACAGGGGGGCATCTGTTAATTGAAGATCTCCCCGGTATGGGAAAAACGACTTTATCCCATGCTTTGGCTAAAGTGCTTGGGCTAGATTACCAAAGAATTCAATTTACTAGTGATATGTTGCCCGCTGATATATTGGGGGCATCAATTTTTGATTCTGCTAATGGTCAGTTTGTTTTCCACAAAGGGCCTGTTTTTTCCCAGCTTTTATTAGCAGATGAGATCAATCGCACAACGCCAAAAACACAAAGCGCACTGCTGGAGGCGATGGAGGAGAGGCAGGTTACGGTTGAGGGGTATAGTTATGAATTACCGCAACCTTTCTTTGTCATTGCTACCCAAAACCCCATTTCCCAATACGGTACTTTTCCACTTCCTGAATCTCAATTAGATCGTTTCTTAATGCGCATCCATCTTGGCTACCCTTCATTAGAAGCTGAAAGGGAACTTTTGTTGGGTGGCGATGCTCGTAAGAAGATCCCCGACCTTCAAGAGCAACTCGAACTTAATGAGCTTGATCAGATTCGTGATAAGTGTGCTCAGGTTTCTGTATCAGGTAGTGTGCTGGACTATATACAGAGGCTGGTTAAGTACAGTCGAGAGTCAATAGAGTTTGAATATGGTATATCTCCGCGTGGCAGTTTAGCGCTATTAAATACAGCTAAAACCTGGGCCTATATTAGTGGCAGAGACTATGTGATTCCTGAAGATATACAATCTTTGCTAGGACCAGTATTTGCGCATCGCCTACGCTCATCAGAAGATTATATGGATCAGAGTGGTGCTGCGCTGGTTCGTAAATTACTGAGTGAGGTTGACGTGGTTGGTTGAGCAATTAGGTGGTCGGTTTCAAGCATGGGTTGATAGGGTTGTCAGTGCTAGGCGGCCTAAAGGTCATTCTATTCTTTTAAATCAAAAACGTATCTATATTTTTCCAACTTCTTCGGGTTGGAGCTTTTTCTTTCTGTGCATTTTGTTGTTCTTTATCGCCACTAATTATCAGAACAACCTTATTCATGCGGTTGCTTATATGTTGGTAGCCCTTGGGGTGCTAACCATACATTTTACTTTTTTAAACCTATCTGGTTTGAGAATTACTGCACTTAAAGGTAAGAACTGCTTTGCTGGTGATTCTACCTACCTTTCGGTGCTTCTTGAATCTGAACAGAAACGGAACTATGAAAGTATACAGCTTAATTGGAAGGGGCAGCCTGAAGAGACTATTTATTTAGAGAAGGAGCACGAGTGTGAAGTAGAGCTTAATCTGACTACTCATACGCGAGGGCGTTTGAAGCCGGGTCCATTAAAGATAGAAACCAACTATCCATTTGGTTTGCTAAGGGCTTGGAGTTGGATTGAGCTAGATTTAGATATTGTTGTTTTCCCAAAACCTCAAAAAGGTCCAAGACCTGATCTTAATAGTGGTGATCAAGACAGCCAATCCGGTGATAAAAGGGCGGGTGATGATTTCTTTGGTTTGGAAGAATATCAGCCCGGACAGTCCACTAAACATATTGCTTGGAAGCAGTTTGCTCAGGGGCGAGGCTTGTTGGTTAAACGCTATGTTGGCCAGCAAAGCAGACAGGTTTGGTTGAATTGGGAGTCTTGGTCAGATCTGCCTATGGAGCACAGATTAAGTGTGATGTGTTACTGGGCGATCCAATTAGAGCACGAAGGGATCGATTTTGGTTTGATGTTGCCCAGTAAAAGAATCGAACCGTCATCGGGGCCTGATCATTTAGAGAGGGTGTTAACGATATTGGCTGTGTTTGGAGGGGCGAATGGCGACGTTGGCCATGCATAACCAACAGCTAAGCCGTACAGCATTGTTGTGGCAACTGATTAGTGTGTTTGTGGTTGTTCTACCACACATCAGTCACCTACCAGTTTGGGTGCCAGGTATTGTGCTCTTCACGTTAAGCTGGCGAGTTATGGTCTTTGTTGGTCGTTGGTCTTTCCCTGCCAAATGGTTTAAATCTGTTTTGGTCTTTGTTGCAGGTTTATCTGTTCTGTTCAGTTACCAAGAGGGAGGGGGAATTAGCTCTACAGTATCGTTACTAGTTGTTGCCTTCTCATTAAAACTGCTAGAAATCTACAAACGGCGTGATGCTTTGGTTGTTCTCTATGTGGCATATCTTATCGCCGCATCTATTTTTCTTTTCACGCAAACGATATGGATGGCAATTTACACATTATTCTGTTTGTTGGTAATAAGTACTGCTTTGCAAGCGATACATATTCATCGTGCTGTGCCATTCTTTCTGCCGTTTAAACGAACCTGCTTGATGTTTATACCAGTGTTCCCATTAATGATTGTTTTATTTATGGGCATGCCGAGAATAGATCCACTTTGGCAGATTAGTTTTGATAAAAGTGCGGCCAAAACCGGTTTGTCTGACACTATGGCCCCAGGCGATATCACACGATTGACTCGCTCTGCAGAGGTGGCTTTTAGAGCGACTTTTGAAGGAGTAAAACCGCCGCAATCAAGCTTATATTGGCGTGCAATTGTTCTTCATGACTTTGATGGTCGTAGTTGGAGTAACCAAGAAAGTAGTTTGGTAAATCGAGATAAAGCGATTGAGTCTGAGCGTTCAGGTCCAAAAATAAGTTACGAACTTATACTTGAGCCGACTCAGGCCACTTATGTTCCAGCGCTCGATTATGTTCATAAAAGCCCTAGAGAATTAGAATTTCGTGCGGGTCGAGTATTAGAATCACGTCGCCCATTGATTCAGCGGAAACAATTTTCTTTAGATGCACGGCCTGCTTTGTCTATAGGTTCTGAACGAAGCTATCAGAGCTTTGCCCGAGAACTTTATCTGCCAGAAGGTAATACTGAGACAATGGAATTGGCTCGACAATGGTGGCGAGAAACCGGTACAGAAGAGGCGTTTATTCAGCGAATACTTCAATTTTTCAATAAGACTTTTACCTACACACTCTCTCCGCCACCATTGGGGGTGGATACAGTGGATGATTTTCTTTTCAAAACACAACGCGGGTTCTGTGGCCATTATTCTAGTGCTACAGCTTTTATGCTCCGTGCGGTAGGTATTCCAGCAAGGATTGTCACGGGCTATCAAGGCGGAGAGTGGAATCCTTATGAAAACTATCTGTTAGTAAGGCAGTATGATGCTCATGCTTGGGTTGAAGCATGGCTTCCGAATAAAGGCTGGGTCCGGATTGATCCAACAGCGGCAGTATCACCTGATCGAATTGAAGAAGCTTCTAGTGAAGTTTTCTCAAGAGAACCAGAGTTCTTAAATGAGAGTCCTGTCCAAAGCTTAGGAATTAAGGGCGATGGTTTTTTAGCAGAATTAAGATTGAGAATTGAAGGGTTTAATTATGCTTGGCAACGTTGGGTTTTACACTACCACCATCGCCAGATAGACCTTCTTCGTGATCTGTTAGGCGAAGTTACGGCATGGCGATTAGTTCTGTTTCTATTGATTCCGTTTGCTGTAGTGATAATAATCACTATGTTCTTTATGGTGCGTTTTAGTGCCGCTCCCCCTAAGGATCCTTTTGACTCGAATATTACTCGTTTATCTAATGGTTTGAAGTCAAAGGGGTTGCAGAGATCTAAAGGAGAAACTGTAGGGGATTACTGTGCAAGGTTAGCTAACGTACGTCCTGATCTGGAAGATATTTGTCGGCAGATCTCGCTGCAATATGAGTGTGTAAAATATGCAGTTAAAGATGATGGTCCGTCTGTTGCAGAATTTTCAAAATCTGTAAATCAGTGCTTAGTGTCATTCAGATGAATTAAAGATCTATCATTGTTAATCTTTTTCTTAATAGAGGTAGTGTTTCTGCTTCAAACCATGGGTTTTTCTTCAACCAAATCTGATTTCTAGGTGAGGGATGAGGTAAAGGTAATAAATGGGTAGGGGCTTTGTCAGCGTTTTTAACGCGCTCGGTTAAAGTTTTGTAATCTGCTAAGGCTTCAAGCTGCTTTAGGTAATAACGCTGAGCATACTGTCCGATTAAAAGAGTTAATTGGATGGAAGGCATCTCATTTAATAGGCGCTCGTGCCAAGTAGGGGCGCATTCGGGCCTCGGTGGGTTATCACCTGATTGTCCTTTGCCTGGATAGCAAAACCCCATAGGCATGATTGCAATCTTGTTGGCATCGTAAAAGGTTTCTTTGTCTAATCTTAGCCATTCTCGTAATCTATCGCCGCTGGGATCGTCCCAAGGGATGCCTGACTGGTGAACTTTGCTACCTGGGGCTTGGCCGATAATTAGAAGCTTGGAATCAGCAGAAGCTTGAACTACTGGGCGAGGCCCTAAAGGGAGTGCTTTTTCACAGAGTCTACAGTCTCTTACCTGATCGAGAAGTTGGATCAATTTTATACCCCAGTTTGCAATAAAGTATTTAACATCTTTCTTAAACAAATAGTCGTGCCCTAATGAATGAAACTATAGAGCAGTACAAAATAATTAGAAGTGCACGCAGAAAAACTGCGGCTATTCAGGTAGATGAAAACGGGGTATCAATTCGTGTTCCGCTATGGGTAACTGATCAGTGGATAGAAGATTGGGTTGCTAAAAAACAGGTTTGGATCTCTCATCAACAGGCAGTTATGTCACAAAACCTAAAGATGTTTTGTTTGAAAACGGAAAAGGGTGCTCCGTTTCCATTCTTAGGTAATGAATATTTTCTTGATTGGTGTGACGGGAAGCGCTGGGATGTAGTATTGGAAGGTGACAGGCTATTAGTGATTGTGGGAAAACGTCGATCTAGTAGGAAGAGTGATTCAGAGCGTGTTGAGGCTTATTTAAAAAAATGGCTCAAAAAGCAGGCAGAAGAACTTATTTCTGAGCGAATTTCGTATTGGGCTCAAAAGAAAGGTGTTCAATATAATTCATTGAAATTTAAAGATTTTAAGCGAAGATGGGGCAGCTGCTCTGCACTAGGCGAAATAACCTTTAACTGGCGACTAGTATTTGCAGATAAAAGTATTATAGATTATGTGGTTATTCATGAGTTATCACACCTGACTCATCTAAATCACAGCCCTGAATTTTGGGCGTTAGTTGAGAAGTACTGTCCAGATTGGAAAGTTAGGCGTTCCTACCTACAAACCAAAAATGCATGGGTACTTTGGTAGCTGTTTGTTTGAATTGATGGAAGGTTGTGTTATTTTTGAAGCGTTTTCATAGTGTTAACAAATAATGCATAGCTATTTAAATAGTCTAAGCTGTTTGGAAAAGGAGTTTTAGCACTATTCGCCAATTGAGATGGCACAGGCAGCTATAAAAATAATGAGAGCAAAAATGAGCCTATACAAGAGTATCGAGAAATCCTTATTCAATACATTAACTAAGAAGATCTTAGGTAATGTTTTATTCTTACTTTTACCCCACATCGTTTTATTGATTATTGGTTATTACCACTTTGAAAAGCTTGAATACGGTCTCTCAGGAGTTGAGGCTTCTGCTGTGCCTGTAGAGCTAATTCAGTCTCATTTGGACTCTTTTAGCTTTTATGGTGCGCTTACGGTTGGATTTGCACTTATTACAGGTATTGGCACCATATTCTTTATGCGCCATCTATTCCTGCGTCCAATAAATGAAATGACTGATATTTTGAAGGCAATTAAAGATAAGGATGGGGATATTTCTGCAACTCTACCTGAGTATACTCACGATGAGATCTCTGAAATGGCAGAAAGTTACAATGGTTTCTCATCTAGTCTTAAGGCAATGATTGCGGAAAGTCGTCGTCGTAGTGTGAGCGTTGCGCTTAGCTCGACCCGCTTGCAAAAGGTCCTCATTGAAGCCCAAGGTTCTGCCTCCGAACAAGAGGAACAGGCGCAGAAAGTTTTCCAATCATCTCAAGAAGCAACCCAGGCCATTGATAATATTGCAGGTAGCACCCTTGAGATATCGGAGCGAAATACGCGCAACCTTGAAGAAATTCGTACTTCAAGTAACGAACTAGGGCGTGTACAAAATCAGGTTGAAGCGATTAGGAAGCAGGTGACTGATTTCCAAGAAACGGTTCATCAGCTTGAGATTAATTCCCGTAACATCACTGAAATCCTTGGTATGGTTAAGGATTTCTCAGATCAAACTAACTTATTGGCACTGAACGCGTCGATTGAAGCTGCTCGAGCAGGTGAAGCAGGTCGCGGTTTCTCGGTAGTAGCTGATGAAGTACGTAACTTATCTCAGAAAGTAAGTACAGCTACTAGTGAGATTGATCAGAACATAAGTCAGATGTCTTCATTAGTAGGTAGTACGCGAAACAGTGCTTCAACAATTCTGGAGTATGTTGGCTCTACAGAAGAATTTATTGGTAGCACCAATGATCAGTTCCATGGGCTAGTAAGCGATTTTGAAGAGTTAAACAGTCAGCTAAGTAGTATAAGTGCAGCAATTGATGAGCTGGCTTATACAAACCGTGAATCACACAATCATGTATCCGAAATTACCAATATTTCTACATCGATGCATGGAGAAATAGAGCAATCTCGTCGTTTTTCTGAAGAGCTTGAGCACTCTACTGAAGAAACACAGGAACTGCTATCTCGCTTTATCATTGGTTACGGTGGTTTTGAGGGTATGATTCAAACCGGTCGCCAGTGGAGTCAGCAGGTTCAAGATGCTCTGGAAGAGCTAAGCAATCGTGGTTGTAACATGTTTGATACTAACTACGTGCGCACAAACGATGGCCAGATGCCTGAGAAATACGATACCAGCTATGCTGATCAATATGAGGCGATGATGCGTCCGCTGTTTGATGGCTTTATTAATCAGCGTTCTGAGTTTATCTATGCCATTGCAGTCGATCGTAATGGTTACGCTGCAGCTCACCATACCAAAGTTTCGGAACGCATTACGGGTAATTTTGAGGTAGATAACTTGAAGAGCCGTAACCGTCGAATCTTTGCAGGTAACCGCGCAGAAGTTCGCCGAGCATCTTCTACAGCTCCATTCCTGCTGCAGACCTTTATCCGTGATACAGGAGAAATCTTGAATGACCTATCGATTCCTCTGTATATCAATGGTCAGCATTGGGGGGCTTTGATCATGGGCTTTGCGCCAGAAAACTTGCTTGATGATAAAAGCTAACTTATCAGAGACCTAAAAAAACGCGGTAAATACCGCGTTTTTTTATGTCTACTTTTTCTTCTTACATGTCGTAATCTGTAACAAGCTGTTCCACGAGCTGTTTTACTGTGTCGTAAGAAAGGGGCTTACTGCAGATAGCAGAAACGCCAGCGCTTTGTACGGCGGCTAATCGGCTCTCGTTTTGCTCACTTGTCACCATCAAAATAGGAACCGTTGGTTGTTCGCTATGGCTTCTAATATGCTCTACGAGCTCTTTTCCGTCGACATTTGGCATATTGTAGTCAGTAATGATCAAATCATACCGGCTACCGTTAGAGATAAACTCAAGAGCTTCAGAGCCATCTTTTGCAGTATCGACTGAATGAATAGATAGAGAATCCAGCATTTGCTTGATGTAGTTGCGGGATAACTTGCTGTCATCAACAATTAATACCCTAAGCGCATCGTATTCTTCTCTATCACTGTCCCCTTCAAAGTCTGTTATGTAATCCAGCGTACTTCTAAGTGCCATTCCCATCTCTTCTCGGCTAAACGGCTTTGGCAGAATAGCAATCGCACCCGCTTGGCGAATAGGTTCGAGATAGCGGTAATGAGTTTCGGAAGAGATTAAGAGGAAGGTGATATGTTCTAAAGCACCTAATCCGCGCATTTGTGTTACAAGGTCTGTACCAGTCATATCTGGTAGATGCATGGACGAAAGAACCAAATCGGGCGGGGAAGAAAGCATGTGCTCAAGGGCCGGTTTGGCTTCGGAAAATTCTTCTACATGGTTTATACCGAAACTGTTTAGATGGCCAATGATAATGTTGCGCTGAACCTTAGATGGCTCAATTACAGTGACATATATACTACTTAATTCCATATCCTAATCCATTGACAGGTAACTTAGCGGACGTCGCTAAGGGAGGGTATTTACCTAAAGTTTAGATCATGACAGAGATAACCCTAACAGAAAAGTGGTGAATAGTGCTTTCTACCACTAAAACTACAAGTTTTTGAGTGTTCGATCTTGAAATGGCGGGCTGTTTATACAAATGACTATTTTTTATGCGTAGAACTTTGTTTCTTTGTTTAATTTTAGTCAGTTTGAATGACTGTTAATTAATAATTGAGCTCAGTAATTTTGTGTATGAATGATTTTGTCACAAAATAAGTCGCTTTGATTGTGTATTGGTTAAATTCTAGGCACATGAGTTTGATGAACTTGGAAGTGTAAAAATGTGTCAGCTGTTAATGTAACCAGCTGAAATTAGAGGTTAAATATTCTGATATTATCTAAGGTCACGTTCCAGTACGGTTTCAGACCCTCGGAGTATTAAAGGCGAGTTATTTTTTTGCTATTGATTTATCGGTATTCGCCCAAAATTGATGTGTGAATGCTGCTTGATCTAAATCAGTAAATGCTTATGTTTTGATGTTGTTTGTATAGGTAGAGGCGTAGCATAGGAAAAGAGAGGTAAAGAAAACTCAGTAGTATCAGTTTTTTATCTCATGTGTTCCAAGCAAAAAAGGTCAGAGTAATGTGCCCAAATGGAAACGCCGATCTAACTAAGAGTTTGATTCTTAATGCTGCAATTCGCATCATCAGTGAAGATGGATTACAAGCGCTAACGGCGGGCAGGTTAATTGCAGAGGCAGGGGTCAGCAAAGGTGGGCTTTATCATCACTTTCGCACAATGACGGAAGTAGAAATCGAGGTGCTTCAGTTACTTTCCAGTAAGTTGCTCCTATCATTGCAAAGTTACCAAGCTCCGAAAACGAAAGTAGAGTTTTTAGATCGTTTAGAGACAGAGTTTTTTGATTGCTTGATTACCCATGATGAGACAGCGCGAGCGTTGTTCGGATATGTTTCATCGACTACTTTTAATCAGCAGATTCGAGTGTTATTGCGTCAATTGCAAGATGATATTTCTTTGCAGCGGCTACATGCACTTCAGAAATTGTGTGGTGGGTACTCTACAGCATCATTGCAGAATGCGGTTCAGATGATTGCTACCATTCAAGCTGGTTTAATGATGCGCTTTTATGTTTCGGAGGACTCGGTTAGTGTTAGAAATTATTGGCGCACCTGTCGATCCTCACTTGAGGAATTGTTAGAAATTAAAGAACAAGCAGATAAACGTTGGGAGGTCGTCCAGGCTCCGCCGACGCCAGTCTCTTCTATCTGCTCCTAGTTAAGAATAGTGACCTTGTAGTGATTTCTACAAGGTCAATTACATCAATTTATTGATTTGAAAGTTGCTCAGTTATTTGCTCTTTCAAAGTTGCAACAAATCTGTCACTGTCTTTAAGTGCTTTGATCTCAATCTTGTCTTCATCAGTTTTAAGGTAAAGAGTGATGATCTGCACCATGTTCTCTTTGTGTTGGTTAATCTCTTCGATCTCGCGAAAAGTTACGCGCTTCTCTGTCTCTTCAGAAGGCACTTTAAACAAAATGGATTTAGGCGCGATCTCTACAGACATATTTTTCATTTGTTCTTTGGTTTGCTCTAAGTGGTGTTTGTACCAGCTAGCTAGGATCAAGCCTATACCGAGTGGAGCAAGAAGATAGATCTTGGAAAGGTTCATCATCATTAGCATCAGCGCTGCGCCAACAAACCCTAATTGACAGTTTGTTAGTAGTGATAACTTTTTCTCAAAGAATTCTTTGTCCCAGTGATATATAGAATCAGATTTGTCCACGCTTATACCTCTCAATAATCAGGCATGAGTCTCGCTTTAAAGGTGATTATTTGCAAGCGTGAAAAGCAGGACAAAAGTCGTGTAAGTTGATCGGCATTATCAAATGCTTTGCGGAAATTTTTTGGTAATTCAAACTGCTTATACCAGATGTAATGATTGCTGAGTGTCACGATATAAGTCGATAGGATTCGATGTTTTTATGGTGCATAGCTTAAGTGGATAGTCAGTCTACCAATATCAGCTTTATTTTAACTCCAGTTCATTTAAACAGATTGAGTTTAGCGTCCTGTAACGACTTGAATAAAATCGTATAGCTCTACACTCCAGCTCTCGATAAAATATAGAGACTAAATGTAGAGGCTGTTGAATGAAAAAGTTAATTATTAGTTTCGTTTCCGCTGTTTTATGTATGCCTGTTTTCGCAGCAGACCCGTATTGGGAAGAGGGTAAAACTGATCAAAGTTATGAGATCGATGTATACCATAGCCCGACTTGTGGTTGCTGTAAGGAATGGATCACCCATCTAGAGCAACACAATTTCAACGTAAATAGTATTGAGATGCATGATGTATCGCCAATCAAGCAGCGTTTAGGTATACCTGCTCAAGGTGCGTCTTGTCATACTGGTGTTGTAAATGGCTTGGTGGTTGAAGGTCATGTGCCAGCGCAGGATATTAAAAAGTTATTGGCTGATAATTCCGATAATATCCGTTTGTTGACTGTACCAGGTATGCCATCAGGTGGACCGGGTATGGATATGGAAGGCGCTCGAAAGGACGATTTTAAAGTCTATGCGGTTTCAGAGGCGAACGAAGTTAGCGTTTATTCGGAATATGCGGATTACTAAATCCAGCCGTGGATATAAAAAAAGGCGAACCATAGTGCTCGCCTTTATTGTTTTTAGATGAAATCGAAATTACTTCCGAATACCTTCGATATGAAGTTCTAGGTATACAGTTTCAGCTGCAGGGCCTAGCTGGTAGTTCATGCCAAAATCTTTAGGTTGGATCTTTGTAGTACCTTCGAAGCCTGCACGATAGCCGCCCCAAGGGTCTTTGCCTTCACCTACTTTTTTCACGTCGATAGAGATCTCTTTGCTTGTTCCGTAAAGTGTCAGCATGCCTTTCATTACGCCGCTGCCATCTTCATTTGGTGTGTATGAAGAGCTAACAAAAGACGCTTTAGGGTGTTTAGCTACATCTAGGTATTCATCGCCACGGATATGCTTATCACGCTCAGCGTGGTTAGAGTCAAACGAGTTAACATCAATATCAACATTTACTTTAGATGCCGCTGGGTTAGCAGCATCGTAGCTGAATTCACCCGAGAATGTGTTGAAACGGCCAGTTAACCAGCTTGTGCCCAAATGGCTGATGCGGAATTGAATAGATGCGTGCGCACCTTTTGTATCAATAACGTAATCCGCAGCATAAAGGGGGGACGTAGTGATTAGAGAGGCTAGCGCCAACCCTTTAATAAATTTAGATTTCATCAATGTTCCTCGCGTAGCGCTAGCATGCGCTTTAATGTTAAGTCTTTATCTATGTAATGGTGCTTTATTGCAGCGAAAGCATGTAATGCTGCTAGCACGATAAGTGTTGTTGCTATCAAAAAGTGAATCTCACCTGCAATATCCTCCTGCTGTTCCATTGCGAAGGGTAGTGCTGGAATACTAAACCAGGTAAAAGCTTCTATAGCTCGACCGTCAGCGGTAGAAATCAGGTAGCCCGAACACAAGGTAAGTAGAAGCAAAACTTCGAGCAATACATGTGCAGCTTTTGCTGCAATTGCCATCTTCTTTGGTTGTGGCAGTGCTTTTGGCGAGCGGTTGAATAAACGCCATAAGATTCGTGTAATCAACAAGCCTGCTAGTAGGATGCCGATACTCTTATGCCAGATCGGCACCGTCCGGTATTCGGGATCGTAATAGCTCAAGCTTTCAATATATAAACCGAGGGGATAAAGGCCAATAACCGATAATGCAATGAACCAATGAAGTAGGACTGGGACCCAGCCATAGCTGTCATTATCATTCAAAATTTTGCGGTTAAATGGCATCTATTTCAGTCCTCAAATTATCTTGGCTATGCAACCACAAATAACATCGTGCTGCAGTGAAGTTTACGAATCTTTACAAGTTGTTAGCGTCACCTTTTGGATTTGCTTTTCAAACTTTAATGGCTAATCATAAATGCGTCTAATGCATATTTTATATTTCGGTTATTCGTTTAATGAATTTACGTTCGGTCGATCTAAATCTCCTCGTTGTGTTACAAGCGTTGTTAGCTGAGCGCCATGTTTCTAAAGCAGCTGAACGCTTGCAGATGAGCCAACCAGCTGTGAGCAGAGCGTTACAGCGATTGCGTCAAACACTTGATGATCCTCTCTTAGTTAGAACTGGAAATGGCTACGACCTTAGTGCGCGTGCTGTTGATCTGGAAAAGCAGTTAAAGCCATTGTTACAGGATGTCGCATCGATTATGCAGCCGGAGGAATTCAATCCAGAACTAGCCGAGGGCGTAGTTAAGCTAACAGGCTTGGATTTAGAATTGATTCTGTTGATGCCAGATGTGGTAAGGATGCTGCGTGATAAGGCACCGAGATTACGGGTAGAGATTGTTTCTCAGCAACCAGAGCATTTTGAATATCTCGCAAGAGGGGAGGTGCACTTTACAATCACTGGGCTATCTCCTGATTCTGGGCAGGATCAATTTAGACGCTTTCCGATTGCGCGAACAGGTCATGTTTGTGTGATGGATCAAAGCAACCCTTTAGCGAGCCAAAGATCTATCAGTCTGAATGATTACGCGCAGGCTTCCCATGGGCTTGTTTCTATTACAGGGAAGGGGCCAGGCATGATGGATATCGAATTAGAAAAGTTCGGTTTGGATCGTAGGGTGATGTTAAGGCTTGCAAGCTTTATGTCGGTTGCTGAGTTTGGTCAGGGGTCTGATCTGATTTTTACACTGCCCGAAGTAATGGCCCAGCATTTGGTAAAAAGCTGCAGCTTAGTGATTAAGCCGCTGCCTGTTGAATTTGATCTACCCGAGGTGGTGCTATATCTCTATTGGCATGAACGCTTCCATCAAGATCCAATGTGCCGCTGGGTCAGATCTCAGCTGTTATCAATTTTTCAGCCTGATTTATAAATGAGAGCCTGACATAAGCTGCATAGTCTCGTTACTCCAGCTTAAGGCATCATAATATGCTTCTGAATAAACTTCTTGGATATGTGGTGGAAGTTTAAAGGCGGATTGTCCAATCATGTATAAGTTTACCGCTTGAAGTAATTGTCCTGCTGGACCTTCAAAACTTGTGACAGCTTCGACGATCTCATCGGATACAGATAGCTGCTCAAGCAATGATTCTTGTTGTATTTCTAGTAGCGCATCCAGCATAGAGATAACGCCGGTGATAAAGGCAAGTTCAGAGTCGATCTCTTCTGTGCGATAAGCGACGCATTCGCACATCCTTGCGGTAATCAGGATCTGACGGATCAGTTCACTTGGCTTGTCATCATTACTCGATAGCGCGAGTAGGGTGGCCCACTTGTTAATTTCATTCATGCCTAAGGCAATAATCGCCTGACTTAAACTCTCGATTTTGTTAGGCAGGTTGTATTGTGCCGAATTAACAATGCGTAGTAGTTTAAACGTCAATTGTGGATCACGGGATGAAATATCAGCCAACACTGCAGGGGTAACATCTTGATCTTGAAGAGCTGCTAATAGATGAATAACGATAGCCTGATTTGAAGTTAACTTTTTGCCTTCAACCAGTGTAGGTCTAGAAAGGAATGTGCCTTGGAATAGCCTAAACCCTAAGGCATGGCAGCGCTCATACTCATCATGGGTTTCAACATTCTCAGCTAGAGATACAACTTTGAAAGGGCGCATGCTTTCCAAGTGGGCAACAATAGCTTTATCACTATGTTTACAAATATCTACTCTCACCATATGTGCGAGTTTAAGTAGTTCATCGTAGTCGCTGCTATAAGTGAAATCGTCGAGAACTAGACGGTAGCCGGCATCCACATATTTCTTTAAAGAGCCAATTAGTTCAGGCGTGATATTGGGTTGTTGTCTAACATCCAGTACTAAGTTATGTCGCGATAAGCTTGGTAAGCTTTCTGTACGAATAAAGCCTTCAGTAACATTGAGAAAGGCTGGTAAGGATTTTAATTTCCCCGAATCATAGATGCTGGTGAAATTATTGATTAGGACATTACAGGATTCTTGGTCGCCTTTTAAAAACTTGGCTACAGCTTCGCCATGCTCAGATTGATACAAGAGTTCGTAGGCCACGACGTTGAGTTCGCGGTCAAAAATAGGTTGTCGGGCGAGTCCTAGCTGATTTAAATGTTCTTCCATGTCCATTTATCCTGTTGTTCATTCATACAACAAACTGTATACCGTTTAACTCTAACAGTAGAGCCACTATAAAAGCCATGGCATTAAGAAGCGCTTAATAAATCAATCAGTGTTTATATCATTTGCCGTTTAAGTATAGGTTAGATCCTGCTTAAGGGGGCTAGGGGTGGAGAGGAATAGCATGAACTTTAACGAAACCTGTTGAGCTTGAACTAGGGACGAATATGAATTTTATTTCTATAAAAACAGATAGTTAAATAATTGCATTTGCATATCAAAAAATCGCTGGTATACTGCGCGCCTGTCTTGAGTGATCTAACTCAGACAAGGCCCTTCAGGCCCGCAATGGTGGCCCTGCTGGTCCTTCCGCAATGATAAATCGTGAACCTGGTCAGGCCCGGAAGGGAGCAGCCACAGCGGTGGATTCATGTGCCGGAATGTGGCTGGTGGGGTCATCTCCAGTTTTCCTATTCACACTAGTTTTCTCTCTGAAGTGGATTTTCGTCTACTCGCTCTATATGCCTAAGAGCATTTTATATTCGCTGAAGCAAGCTTAAACTCTTGAGTCTAATTGAGATTGAATCTGTAATCTTAATAAAGCAAGAATGAAAATCATTCGGCTTATTCTTTAATGAGCAATTATGTGTTGAGGAAAGGGCTGTATGAATAAGTTCGAAACTGTAAGTCCCCTTCCTACACTAAATCAGTACATTGATGCATTTTCTTAAAGATAGGAAGGGGAGGGCTAGAAGCTAAACTACTTCTTTAAGTTTTGTGATCTTCACAGACGATAAATCAAATTCAACTTCGATTGGCTTATCAGTAGATCTGCGTCCACTAGAGTATGGTGATCTTTTCGATGTAAGTGAATTTCGCATAGTGCCATTTTCGTGTCTTCGATCACATTTTCTTTTTCGGCGTTCAATTCCTTGATGCTGGCTGTTTTTGAAGGAGACTATCCATTCTTTGGCGTGATTTAGAGTTGGTAGATTTGGGCTGATACGTTCATTGAGATCATTTACCCAGTAAAATGTGAACTGATAGTCCTCAAAGTCTTTAACGAGTTTTGCCATATTTAGATTGAGATATTGCTTATCTGGAGAATTAAAATTGGCGCTATTCTAAAGCAATTCAGGGTTTGTGTTTATAAGAAAAACTCTTATTTTGGTCTTTTTGTTTTGTGCGTCGCAGCAATTGTTGCTGGCAGTGGTTGGAAATTAGCTACTTATATCTTCCCTGCCCTGCAGGGCTGACAGTTACAGAGTTTTAAAAGTGCTGAAATAGATAGCACTAAGTTTTGGCTAAATTTGCATGGTCTAAATTAGGTGGTTGTTATTAATATTGTTGCGGTGCAAAGTATGCGTATTAAACCCAGTTTTTATCGGGAAATAATGGGTTATTTTAGAGGGATATAATAGAGATTATTAAAACACATTCAGAGTATATTAAAATGAAAAGCCTGCATATTAATCCCAATAAATACGGTCATCAGATGAATGCTGATATATTATTCTTTGGCTACACTGATTCTTAATCGGTATAGCACAAAGGAAAGGATACCGAAGGTGATAAGGAAAATATAAGGGCAATAGATTATTCCAGCGAGACCACTGAAACTAGTTACAACGAGTAATAAAATATCTTTTATTTCTTCCATGAGATTAGAACGTCCTTAGTTCTTCCCAAAAAATCCAAACGGTTATTTTAAATTTTAGCTTAGTATTACCCCTGATGAAAGCGGGGCTATTCTTATGGGCTATGCTTTTACATTGAAAGTCTTAGGTTTTTTAGAATCTAGTGGTTGTTCCCCGATCTGAATTAACGTCAGAATTAATCCTGATCCCACTATCATGACAATGGCAGAAAAATATAAACCTAGATTGTAGTTACCTAAGTTCTCGGCCAGCAATCCGGTTAAAAATGGCGCTAGTATTTGAGCGCAGCCATAAGCGAGAGTCATCTTACCCATAAATTTCGAAGGGTTGCTAGGGAAGAAGTGACCTGCCATTGTAAGTACTAAGCTTACGCAGGCAACAAAGGTTCCACCAAACAGAATTGCCGATAACGCAATTAATGGAAAGGCATCGCTTTGTGTAGGGATCATTATGCCAATGATTTGTAGACTATATGCACCTAATAGAGCTTTTAAATAGCCATACTTGCGCGCGACTCTATCCCATAGAACTACAGCTGGAATTGCAGCAAGCCCTATAAGTACGAAGGATAAAGCGCCTTGACCTTGTAAGCCTTCAAGACCTTCTATGATATCCACAATAAAGGTTGCGCTCACTACGTAACCGTACCCTGCACAGAAGTATGCAAGTAAGAATAGCCGCGTAAATCTTTTGCTGGGTGGATTATCTTTAGGTGTTGGTTGAGAGTGATCTGAATGGTTACTTGGATGAGGGATCCATAACCAGGCAGGTACAGCGATGATGGCTGCTACTGCAGCAAAAAATAGCCATTGTTGCTGCCAGTTGGCAGAGAATTGTAAAAGGATCTCTACGATGATGGCTGAGACAAATATGCTCATGCCTATACCGGAAAAGTGGATGCCGAGTTCGCCCCTGTGGCCGTTGTTGACCAGCCATTTTAAGATCAGCCCCGAGGAGATGATTAAGCCACCAGATGCACAAATCCCCGCGATCAATCGCATAAAAGACCAAGTATAAAGGTCAGTAGATATAACCATTGCGGCACTTGTAACCACACTGAGTACCAAATATAGCTTCTGTAATAGGTACTTGTGATGAAGGTTGTTTAGGCTTGCCGCAATCAGAACACCAATCATATAGCCAATGTAGTTAACGGTAGCGAGCCAGCCACCGCCAGTTTCAGTAAGGCCTGCTTCTGCCTGCATGATTGGCAGTAACGGTGTGTAGGAAAAGCGAGCAACTCCCACTGTGACAACTAGGCTACAGATGCCAGCAAAATAGACCTGACTTTTGGTGAGTGTGGTGTTCATAATGACTTGTGTTGTTTTATTGTATTTGTGTTCAACAACCATAGCGCTTTCTGTTAATCTTAAAAAGTGAATCTTTTAGAATTAAAACTTCAATAAAAGAGAACTATATGGAGATTGTAGCGTTACGTACGTTTAAGGCTATTGTGGATGAAGAAGGTATTAAAGGCGCATCGGAAAAGCTTAATACTGTGCAATCAAATATCACTACAAGAATTCAAAAGTTAGAAGACGAGCTTGGTTCTAAATTATTCACGCGAGTAGGAAGGAAGCTCGAACTTACAACTACCGGACAGCTGTTATACAAATATGCCTCTCAGATTTTGCAGTTAGAATATGAAGCATCGACTGCTATTTTAAAAAATAAAGGTAACTATGAACTTCGTATAGGTATGCCTGAAACCTTTGCTGCTGTTCATCTACCCACGACGCTTAAACAGCTTAAGCGAAAACATCCCGAAATCCTTCCTCGAATCTATACCGATACAAGTGACAGATTAGCTCTGGCCGTACTTAACGATAAATTAGATTGCGCATTAGTTGGGAATGCGAAACTCCATGAGGATCTACAGATTTTGCCGGTTGTGCATGAGCCACTTGTTCTTGTTACACCTATAGATGAAGAATATGAGCCCGTTCTGTTTGTGAGAGAAGAAGGGTGTGGTTACAGAAAGTGCGCATTAGTCTGGCAAGAGCTAAGTGATAGATTTACCGATGAAATGATGGTCATGAGTAGCGCCGATGGAATACTCGGTTGTATTGCAGCTGGGTTAGGTTACACCGTTATCGGGGAGAATATGGTGACGGGAAGTCGTTATGAAAACGCACTCGAAACTATTCCTGTTACTATGGGCCAGCAGAGAATAGAGATATCGGTTATCTACCGAAAAGGCCATCCTTCAGAGCAAGGTATTCTTAACTTTGTCAGCCAATTTCCGGAATGTAAACAGCCAAATAACTAGAGCCTTCGTTGTTTGAATTAAAACCTCTGAGTTCCTTTTCTACCTATCAACAGTGAAATAGCTACAGCGTTACTGTTTGAATAGTGCATTTCTTGTTCACTTGTCCTCGAAAAATTGTACGCACCTTAAGCAGCCTAAAAATATTCTCAATTATTGAGCAATTATTATTGAAAATTTTGTAAATGATAAATACTATCAACTGCTATTGATTATCCTTTGTATTTAATTCTTTAATCCTAATGTAGTAAGTGCAAATACATGAATAAGCTAAACAGATTTAATTTACGTAGTAAGATCGGCTTGAGCTTCGGTTTTATCTTGTTATTGCTGGTGGCGGCATCGTTTACAGGTATTAAAGGCTTACACCACGCGGAAGATGGCTTTGTTCAATACCGTGAGTTGGCGCGCGACAGTAATCTATCAGGACGCTTACAAGCGAATATGCTTAAAGTGCGCATGTCAGTAAAAAACTTTCTAATCAGCCATGACAATCAATCATTAGAGCAATATGAACAACGCATGGCTCTAATGAATCAGTTTCTTGAGCAATCCCAAAAAGAGATAAACAATCCTGAACGTAGCCGTTTAATTACGGAAACTGCAGTGCTGTTAGAAGAGTATAAAACGACCTTCCAGAAGGTTATTGGCCTAGTTAAAACTGAGGATGAGTTGTACTACAACACATTAGCACAGCAAGGACCTGTGATGCGTGACAGTATTACTCAGTTAAGAATGTTGGCAAATAACCGTAGTGAGCCAGAATTAGCATACCTAGCCTCTAATCTACAAGAGGATCTATTGTTAGCAAGATTGTATCTTGTTCGGTTTATGGAAAAGAACCATCAAGAAGATTTCCAGGTTGCGATTAACAAGCTAGATGGTGCTTTGACTAAACACTTAGAAAGTCTGAAAAAAGTGTTTTTGCTAGATAACGAAATACAGCTCCTAGATCGATTTGCTAAAGCTAGAGATAAATATCTGGCAGCAACATTGGAAATTCATAAGACGATCGACCTTCGCAACAGCCTTGTTATCGATACACTTGATGTGATTGGTCCTCAAGTGGCAAGTAATGTCGAAAAGGTAAAGCTTTCTGTTATTGCTGATCAAGATTCCTTAGGGCCAATGCTACAGTCGCACAATCATCAGGGCCTTATTTCTGTGATCGTGATCTCTGTCATTGCCGTCATTTTGGGCGTTTTCTTTGCGCTTTGGATTACGCGAATGATTACTCGTCCTATTCTAGAAGCTGTTAGTTACGCGGATACTTTGGCTGAAGGTGATTTGACTCAGGTGCTTGAAACAAGCCGTAAAGATGAAGTGGGGAAGTTGCAGGGCTCTTTGGGGCACACCACCATTAGATTCAGAGAGATGATCACTGAAATTAATAAGGCAGGTTACAACATGAGTATGTCGGCGGAAGAGTTAGCAGCTCTGACTGAACAGGCTCGTGCGGGAACTATGCAGCAGCAGGAAGAGACTGACCAAGTAGCTTCTGCTGTTACTGAAATGGCTTATACGGCGCAACATGTTGCGGATAATGCGTCTAGTGCTGCCTCTTCTGCTGATAGTGCTAACCATCAGGTTATGGAAGGCCGAAAAAAAATGCAGATTGCGACTGAGGGTATGAATCGCCTTTCTTCGAGCTTGGATAAAACCTCTTCTGAAGTTGAGCATTTGCAGCAAAAAACGCGGGATATCAATGCCATTCTTGATGTGATTCGTGAGATTGCAGAACAGACCAATCTACTTGCCTTGAATGCAGCGATTGAGGCGGCACGAGCAGGTGAGCAGGGGCGAGGTTTTGCCGTAGTTGCTGATGAGGTGCGCTCTCTTGCGCAGCGTACACAACAATCTACCGAGATGATTCACAATCTGATTGATGATCTACAAGCTCGTGCTAACTTGACGGTGAACGTGGTTAATCAAGGCACACAAGAAGCTAATCAGTGTATTGAGCTTGTTGATCAGGCGGATTCTGCATTGAACCAAATCAGTATGACAGTTGAACAGATGAATGATGTGAATGCTCAGATTGCGAGCTCTGCGGAACAGCAAAGTGTTGTAGCGGATGAAATTAGCCAAAGCTTGAGTAATGTACGTGTGATCGCTGAACAGAGCCGAGTAGCGGCAGATGAGACAGCTAATTCTAGCATTGCCTTAAGTGATGTTGCGGCGCGTATGCAAGAAATGGTGCAACGTTTTAAAGTGAACTAAATTGAACTTGTATAAGTGAACAAGGGGTGATTTATCACCCCTTTTTTGTGCCTATTCTAAAGTAACCTTTTATTGTTTAGGATTTTCACTATTGTTATCAAAGAATGGATTTACGCCTGTCTAGATGGGTATCAGGGAGTTAACAGTGATTGCTCAAGTGAACGTAACAAATGTGTCTTCATCTAAGTCTTTAAGTGAGTTGATGTCGATGACGGTTTTCAATGAGGCAACAGCGATTGCGCTAAAACTAGATGCTAAATACCTAGAGAATGTTTTTAATATCTACTGGGAAAGTGCTCAGCGCGAAATTAACGAGATTAGTCAGGCGCTTAATAATGCCGATCAAACGCAGCTGAGAAAAATAGCTCATTCCTTAAAAGGCTCATCGCGAATGTTAGGCGGGGAAAGGTTAGGTGCTTTAGCCAGTTTCGTGGAAGAAAAAGCCAAGCAAAATGAGAGTGTTCCTCAGGCTCAGCTCTTGGAGTGTTTGAACTCGAGTTTGGCTGAGTTCAAGAGTGCTGTACGCGCGTCCAATTTGTTGTCCTGAATACGACTGACTTTTATGAACCAAGTAAGTTGAGTACGAGCCCTCGATTGGCATTGGCTTGAGCTTGCAGTGCAATGCCTACCTCTTGTTGGATAAGGGCGCTGGCACGTTCTGATGCCGTTTGAGCAAAGTCTGTATCACCAATGACAGAGGCTGCTGATGCTTCATTGATATTCGTTTCTGTGAGTCTATTGATCGTGCTATCTAATCTGTTTTGATTAGCGCCAATTTCACCGGATACGGTCGCTAAAAAAGATTGGCTCTGATCGATTATATCCAGAGCGCCTGCGTTGCTTATATCTAAAGTGAATAGACCGTTATTCTCAAACGCATCACTTACATTGAAGGTTGTGACATTTTGAGAATCTTCAGTTCCTGGGCCCGTTTGTAAGCGAAGTTGGCCATCTTCTTCGAGTAATGATTGACCATTAAATGTACTTTGACCAAGGGTGTCCTGGATGCCACTTAACAGTGCATCGGCTTCGCTCTGCAGAGCCGCACGATCACTGTCATTAAGAATGCCGTTTTGAGCTTGAATAGAGAGTTCTCGTATACGTTGCAGAGAATCATTTGCCTGATTAACGCCTCCATCAGCAACTTGAAGAGCTGAAACACCATCAAGACTATTGCGAATGGCTGCGCTATTTCCCCTAATTTGGGTTTGGAAATCGATAAGCACTTGCAGGCCAGCAGGGTCAACAGCTGCATTATTGATACGCTGCCCAGAAGCTAACTGTTCTCCAGTCTCATTAATGCGGTTTTGAATCTGGTTGAACTGCGAGTAGGGGCTGGTAGCAAAACCAGTTGGATTGATAGGCATGAGTGCACTCCTGATTTAACCTTTTCAGTATAGTGCTTAGTGAGTGATTTAGAGATGATTTCTGTTCACGTGAAATTGATAAAAAAAGGGCGCACAAATGTACGCCCTGAAATCTTGCAATGGAATAAACACGGACGAGTACAAAACCGTTGTACTCATAAACTCTAGGTAAAGAAGCAGCCCTAAAGTAAAACTAATGATAGGTATAAATATTCGTGACGCCAATGGTTCCTTAGTGTCCATTAATTAATCAGGGGTATTTACGCCTTTTTGACCCCGTACATTGAGTATTAGTTAAGTTTGATTAATTTGAGGCTCGAATAAAATAAAGCTGCCTTAAAGGCAGCTTTATCAGAGTCTTTGGCGTAGGTAAGTAGAGCTGCTTAAGATTCAACAGGCATCTTACAGATATCTGGGTGTTGTTCTAAGGTACTGATTAGAAGCTCCATCTCCTCTTGAGTACCAATAGATATACGGAGATAGTTATCAATGCCTGGTTTACTGAAGTAACGCACCAAGATCTTTTTAGTACGAAGGAAGCCCATCAACTCAGCGGCTTCTATAAAACGATGTGTGCTGAATAGGAAGTTGGTCTTTGATGGCAAGCTGATAAAACCTAACTCTTCTAAACGGTTAACGGTCCACTCACGGGTCTCGATAATCTTCTTAGTAGTCGCTTCGAAGTAGTCATTATCTTCAACAGCGGCAACTGCTGATTCAATTGCTAGCATGTCTAGCGGGTAAGAGTTAAAGCTATTTTTGACACGTTCTAGGCCTGCAATAAGATCTTCGTGACCAATTGCGAATCCAACACGCATACCTGCTAGAGAGCGAGATTTGGAGAAAGTCTGAATAACCAATACATTGTCATATTGTTTGGTTAATTCGATCGCGCTAGAAGCACCAAAATCAACATAGGCTTCATCAACCACAATTACAGTCTCAGTATTGCGTTGAGCCAATGCTTCAATTTCACCTAACTCGATCGCGCGGCTAGTCGGTGCATTCGGGTTCGCGAAAATGATACCGCCATTAGGCTGGTTATAGTCTTCGAGGTTTAACTCAAAGTTCTCACCTAGGGGTAACAGTTTGAATTCGATATCAAATAGGTTGCAGTAAACCGGATAGAAGCTGTAAGTGAATTCCGGCATGAGCAGCGGTTGTTCTTGTTGGAAAAACGCTGCAAAGGTATGAGCAAGCACCTCATCAGAACCGTTGCCAACAAAGACATTCTTGCGCTCGACTTCAAAGTGGCTAGCAAGTGCATCTTTTAACTGAGTGCAATCTGGGTCGGAGTAGAGTCGTAACCTAGCTGTATCAAAGGTATTGATAACCGCTGCCGCCCTAGGTGAAGGAGGGTAAGGGTTTTCGTTGGTGTTTAACTTTGTGATACCGCTTTCTTTAGGCTGCTCGCCTGGCACGTAAGGTGTTAGACGCTGAATTGCGTCACTCCAGTATTTGCTCATTATTGATCCGTAATACTCAAGGACAGCGATATGCTGTGTTATTTTGCATGAGTGAATAATTTCGCAGAAGGATAGCAGAATTTGCTTACGCGTTTAACAACAGACTGGTTTGTTAATCTATAACAAAATATTTATACCGTTTTCCTATTCGTATTTTTATACGATTACAGCAAAGGTTAACAGCCGAGTGGGGAGGCTCGACTGTTAGTTAAAATTCGGATTTTTAGTGGCCGATGCTAGTTAGGCGCAATGACGGCTGATAAACATAGCTGTTACCGTATCCATGGTATTTATATGATTTACAAACCAAGGAATTACCGTGTCTTTAAGATAGCTGCTTAATTCAGCGCGGTCATGGTTTGCTTGCCATTGTTGCTGCGTCTCACGCATCTCTTCTAATACGTGTTCGTGTTCACCTTTATGGCATGTGTAGGGCGGGAAGTTGATTCGTATCATCTGTTCTTCTTCTCGGGCGAAGTGTTCTGCATTGTGTTGGTAAAAGTCTGATAAAGCACCATCAACTTCACTGTCATTGCCTGTTTCCAAAGTGTTGAATAACTGATTAAGAAGGGTGACAGCTTCTGCATGATCATCATTCATAAAATCAACCGCGACTTTTGGGATATCGGTTACTTCAACTTGCATAGGTAAGTCCTCTCTATTGGAAACGCAAATCCATCTTATCTCTTCATCGCTTTTTAGATATTGATATCAGTCAAAAAAAACATATATCTAAAATACATCTAAATGGCCTCAGAGTTTATAGGTGTTAAGGGATTAACCATTTTATCTGGGTGACTGGTTAGTCTTTATCCCTCTCTATATTTGAATGCTATATATAACCTATTGAAATATATGGTTAATATTTTTTGGCCCGAACTTTGCCAATAGATGACTGAACAAAAAAATAAAAATGTTACACGTAGTTATGCATAGCTAATTAAAAAATGAGGGCATAGCTGTGGTGGCTGGCATTGGCGGAGAGACATATGTCACAAATTGAAACCTTCTATGAGGTTATGCGACGTCAGGGTATTACACGTCGTAGCTTCTTGAAATATTGTAGTTTAACGGCTGCAGCCTTAGGTTTAGGGCCAACATTTGCGCCTAGAATTGCGCATGCAATGGAAACCAAAGAGCGTACACCGGTAATCTGGTTGCACGGTTTAGAGTGTACCTGCTGTTCTGAATCGTTTATTCGTTCGGCTCACCCGTTGGTAAAAGATGTTGTTCTATCCATGATCTCTTTGGATTACGACGACACCTTGATGGCTTCAGCTGGCCACCAAGCGCAGGAAATCCTTTATGAAACGATGGAAAAATATAAAGGTAAATACATCCTTGCCGTAGAAGGTAACCCGCCATTAAATGAAGATGGCATGTTCTGTATCTCCGGTGGTAAACCTTTTGTTGAAAAACTGAAGTATGCAGCCAAGGATGCTGCTGCCATTATCGCGTGGGGCTCTTGTGCATCTTGGGGTTGTGTTCAAGCTGCACGTCCAAACCCAACCCAAGCGGTTCCTATCCATAAAGTTATTACTGATAAACCAATTATCAAAGTACCAGGTTGTCCTCCAATCGCTGAGGTAATGACCGGTGTTATCACTTATATGCTGACGTTTGGAAAAATGCCTGAGCTAGACCGTCAAGGTCGTCCAAAAATGTTCTACAGCCAGCGTATTCACGATAAGTGTTATCGCCGCCCACACTTTGATGCCGGCCAGTTCGTAGAAGAGTGGGATGATGAAGGTGCGCGTAAAGGTTACTGCCTTTATAAAGTGGGTTGTAAAGGTCCAACTACTTATAACGCTTGTTCAACTGTGCGTTGGAATGAGGGTGTCTCTTTCCCAATTCAGGCAGGTCACGGTTGTATTGGATGTTCTGAAGATGGTTTCTGGGATAAAGGCTCGTTTTATAACCGCCTAACCGATATTCATCAGTTTGGTATCGAAAAAAATGCAGATGAGATTGGTATGGCTGTAGCGGGTGGTGTTGGTGCTGCAGTTGCTGCACATGCAGCCGTCAGCGCGGTTAAGCGTGCTCAGCATAAAGGAGATCAGGAATAATGAATAAGCCATTTAATGCAAGTGATTTAGATAACAGTGGCCGACGCATTGTTGTAGACCCAGTAACCCGAATCGAAGGGCATATGCGTTGTGAAGTCAATGTGGATGAAAACAACATTATTCGTAATGCTGTATCCACCGGTACTATGTGGCGTGGCCTTGAAGTGATCTTGAAGGGTCGTGACCCACGAGATGCTTGGGCCTTTGTAGAGCGAATTTGTGGTGTTTGTACTGGTACCCATGCACTGACATCAGTACGTGCGGTAGAAGATGCTCTAGGTATCCAAGTGCCTTTGAATGCACATCTTATCCGTCACATGATGGATAAAACCCTGCAGATTCACGATCACATCGTACATTTTTATCATCTACATGCGTTGGACTGGGTAAATCCAGTTAATGCTCTGAAAGCTGACCCTAAGGCTACTTCTGAACTGCAGCAGATGGTTTCTCCCCATCATTCGAAATCTAGCCCAGGTTATTTTAAGGATGTGCAAACTCGTCTCAAAAAGTTCGTTGAAAGTGGTCAGCTAGGCCTGTTTGCTAATGGCTATTGGGATAACCCTGCTTATAAGCTTCCGCCAGAAGCTGACTTGATGGCGGTTGCTCATTATCTAGAAGCGTTGGATTTCCAAAAAGAAATTGTAAAAATTCATACCATCTTTGGTGGTAAGAACCCGCACCCTAACTACATGGTAGGTGGTGTGCCATGTGCGATTAATCTAGATGATGTTGGTGCTTCAGGAGCGCCAATAAATATGACCAGTTTGAACTATGTGTTAGAGCGTATTCGTGAAGCACAAGAGTTTACCAAGAACGTATACATCCCTGATGTTATGGCAATCGCTGGCATCTACAAAAATTGGTTGTACGGTGGTGGCTTAGCTTCAGAGAACCTTCTGTCTTACGGTACGTACACTCAAGTGCCATATGATAAATCTACTGATCTGCTGCCTGCAGGTGCGATTGTTAACGGTAACTGGGATGAAGTGCATCCAGTAGATGTACGTGATCCAGAACAGATTAAAGAGTTTGTTGATCACTCTTGGTACCGTTATGAAGGCGAGAAGCAGGGCTTGCACCCATGGGAAGGTGAGACAGAGCCTAGCTTCGAGCTTGGCCCTAATACAAAAGGTACTAAAACAGATATTAAAGAACTGGATGAATCTGCGAAGTACAGCTGGATTAAAGCACCTCGCTGGCGTGGTCATGCAATGGAAGTGGGGCCTTTAGCGCGCTACATCATTGCTTATGCTTCTGGTACTGAGCATGTTCAGGAGCAGGTTGATCGCTCGTTATCTGAATTCAATCAGTCTACGGGGCTGGATCTCGGCATTAAGCAGTTCTTACCAAGTACATTAGGTCGAACATTGGCGCGTGCACTTGAGTGTCAGCTTTGTGCGGACACTATGTTGGATGATTGGTATCAACTGGTTAACAACATTAAAGCGGGTGATAGCTCGACTGCCAATGTTGAGAAATGGGATCCAAGTAGTTGGCCGAAAGAAGCGATGGGAGTTGGTATTAACGAAGCTCCTCGTGGCGCTTTGGGTCACTGGATCAAGATTAAAGATGGCAAAATCGAGAACTATCAAGCGATTGTTCCTACTACTTGGAATGGTTCGCCTCGTGATAGTAAAGGCAATATTGGTGCATTCGAAGCTTCCTTGTTGGATACGCCAATGGAGCGCCCTGATGAGCCCGTTGAAATTCTTCGCACCCTGCATAGTTTTGACCCATGTCTTGCGTGTTCTACACACGTGATGTCTGAAGATGGTCAAGAGCTGACTAAGGTGAAAATTCGATAAGAATAGTGGCGCTGTGGATGCAGCGCCTAAATTCAGGAGGTTATTTATATGACTGCATCGGTTAAACCTGACAAGTCAGATAAAGCTCAAGAAGTCGCTTCAGATCAGGTTGTCGGAGAATCAGTTATTACCCGAAAACAGACAGCTGTTTATGTGTATGAAGCGCCATTACGTTTATGGCACTGGGTCACCGTCTTTTCGATTATCACGCTTTGCGTAACTGGCTATTTTATTGGTGTTCCTTTGCCAACGATGCCGGGTGAAGCAATTGATAACTATCTTATGGGTTATATCCGCTTTGCGCATTTTACAGCGGGATATATCGTAACTATTGGATTCCTAGGCCGGATTTACTGGGCGTTTGTGGGCAACCATCATGCACGTGAATTGTTTGTGCCGCCGTTCTTTAGCGGTAAATTCTGGAAAGAAGCATGGCATGAGGTACGCTGGTATCTGTTCTTGGAGAAGACTCCGAAGAAATATATCGGCCACAACCCATTGGCTCAGGTGGGGATGTTTTTCTTCTTCGTGCTCGGCATGATGTTCATGATCGTCACAGGATTTGCTTTATACGGAGAAGGCCTTGGTCAGGGTAGTTGGGCAGATACTATGTTTGGCTGGGTTATCCCACTGATGGGGCAGAGTCAGGATGTACATACTTGGCACCGCCTAGGTATGTGGTATCTGATCACGTTTATCCTGATCCACGTTTACGTGGCGATTCGAGAAGATATTATGTCGCGCCAGAGTCTAATCTCGACCATGATTGGTGGATGGCGAATGTTTAAGGACGACCGTCCAGATTAATATTGGGTCAATGAACATATCAGAACCGGGCAATAGCCCGGTTTTTTATCTAAAGGTTATTTTCGTGCGCACGTTAAAGCTACAAAGCGGCTAACGCCAGTGAATCCAGTATGTGTATTCAATTCGGTTTGAAAGATTAAGCGTTTTTTGAAAGTCAGGACTGGGGGATTTTGAACATTGAAAGCCAGTAAATTCAGGTTCGCTCCAGCCAGTCATTCCTCCCATATAATCTCTGCGATAGCCCCAATGACCACAAGATAAAACAGTATCGAATTGGCTTTCTCTTTCACAGACTGCACAGGTTTCAAACTGAACCTCAATGTCCTTACCTTCAATGCCCCAACTATCGGAAACATAGGGGGTGTCATAAAGAGCAACAGCAGAGTCAAGGTACGGCCGACCTTGCCAAGGTTTGTCGGAATCATCTACGGGGGTTTTATGTAGGCCGTAACCGTGCTCAAGAGGGGCTCTGTCGTAAAAAGGCATGCTGAATTGATCAGGTACATCAATCTGAATGTGTTTCTCTCCGGGTAGGAGTTTAGCTGTTGTTCTGCGGACTTGTAATAGTCTGAAGTGATCGCAATCAGCTAGATTTAACCCGTCCACCTTACCACTAAAATTGCTTTTAAGATGAATCTCTATACCTATTCCTGTTGAATTGTCGCTCGCAATGTATTTAGCATTACTACGGCTGCTGTGATACCAAGGTTTGGAAAGGATAAGAGAGCCAATTGCTTCGTTTTGGAAGATGACAGGGCAGGTCTGCCCGATAACTAACTCAGCTGCTGCAAGACAGTTAGAAGTCATTAATATGGTAACTGTTGTAATAAATACCTTGTATGTCATTCTTACTCCAATCAGGTCAGGCTGAATTGGTTGCTTTTAATGAAGGTATATACAAAGCATAGACGTTTTCAGGGTTTTGCAAGTTTTCAAATCAAGAGGATATGAAATGAGTTCTGTGCACAATCAAATTAATTACATTGAGTTACCTGCAAATAATTTAGGAAACACTAAGCGCTTTTACGCTGACCTTTTTGACTGGAAGTTTACCGACTACGGGCCTGAATATTGTGCTTTTGATGGCGCAGGATTGGCGGGTGGCTTTTATAAAGCTGATCTGAAATCCAATTCAAGTAATGGTGCTGCATTGGTGGTTTTGTATAGTACAAACCTCGAGGCGAGTCAGGCGCTAATCGAATCAGCTGGTGGTGAGATCAAAGTGCCAATTTTCAGTTTTCCCGGCGGACGACGTTTTCATTTTCTTGATCCGAATAGCAATGAATTAGCTGTTTGGTCAGATAAAGAATAAAGCCGTGATATCGATTTAAAGCTGGTTAGCTTTACGGTACCGACCTTGGTAATCAAAAATTCTCTCTTGTACACGCCAATAGTGCTTTTGCTCGCGTCCGATGACAAAATCTGGTGCGACTAAAAGCGATTCATAAGCTATCGCTTCTTCTATGTTTGAAAAGTTTTGCGGCGCTTGGCTATTTGCAACCCGGCGCCCAAAGATCTCATTAAAGCGTTTTAGCTGGGCTGGCTTCGCAAAATCGAAGCTCTCTTTCAGCTCTTCACCTTCCTCACCATGATAAATAACCTGAAGCTTGGACTGATTCCGGATCAACGATAACCCCGCACATCGGATCACCATGGCATCTTTCAGTTTCAGTGCATCTTTTAATTGATCGTCTGGGTCGATAATCGCTTTAGTGCACTGATGGCATTTGCGGGCAGCAATATCATTTTCAGCATTACAGTGAGGACATTCTTTAAACCTAAAGCGGAAATCACACTGCTCTGATGGGGTATCGATATCATCGCTTTCAAGCAGTCCTTTGCAGCGTCGGCCATGATGCTCAATTACTTTGCCATCGCTGTCTGTTTTACCCCAAAAGATATTGGCAAAGCCACAGGAAGGGCAAAATACTTGTACGGGTTCGGAATCAGGGGAAGGGCGCTTTTCACCCACTTCTGGATGGTGCAGATTATAGTTGTTGCCTGCGTAGTCGATGACTAAGCAATCTTTCTTTCCAGGCGCTAGCCTAAGACCGCGCCCAACAATCTGTTGATACAGACTAACGGATTCGGTGGGCCTTAAAATTGCAATAAGGTTGACATGGGGTGCATCAAATCCAGTTGTAAGAACGGAGACGTTAACCAGATACTTAATTTTTTTAAGTTTGAAGTTACTGATCAACCGGTCTCGATCTTCGCTGGTGGAAGCGCCAGTGATTAAAGCCGTTTGATCTTCTGGAAGGTAAGTGCTGATCTCTTTAGCGTGATCAACTGTTGCTGCAAAAATCATCACGCCTTGGCGATCTTTCGCACGTTCAATCACTTGTTCAATGATCGCTCTGGTGACGCGATTGTATTTTGTTAGCAGATTATTGATATCTTTTTCAGCATAAGTGCCAAATGCGGTTTGATCTAAGGCTGAAAAGTCATACTGAGCGACCGCGGCATCTTCCATTTCTGGAGGGGTTAAGTAGTTACGGCTAATCATGTAACTCAGTGGGAGCTCGTAAATACAGTTACGAAATGGTTTTTCCTGTTCGCTTCTAACAAAACCGCGATAATGCTGCTGATAGATCCAGCCCATACCCATTCTATAAGGTGTAGCTGTTAAGCCAAGTACTTTTAAGTTGGGGTTGATCTCTTGGAGTTTGCTGATGATTCGTCCGTACTGGCTATCTTCGTCGTCATTAATGCGATGGCATTCATCGACGATCAGTAATGAGTATTCGTTATTAAAAAGATCAATATTTGCCGCGACAGATTGCACACTGGCGAACGTAACCTGCTTTTCGATCTCTTTGCGACTCAATCCCGCTGCAAAGATGCCGCCTTCTAAACCATAGCTTTCATATTTAGCGTGATTTTGCTCGACCAACTCTTTGACATGAGCGAGCACCATAATCTTTTTACGTGCTAAGCGAGCAAGTTCTGCTATGACAAGACTTTTTCCGGCACCTGTTGGTAGCACGATAACAGCAGGAGCGTCCGATTTGCGAAAGTGCTCTAATGTCGCATCAACGGCTTCTTGTTGATAGGGGCGTAGGGAAAAGGTTTTGGTCATTGTCGCTAAAGATAAATAATAGAGATGGGGATAATACTCTAAATTTTTATCGCGGAACTACATATAAAAGAAACCGGCCTAAAAAGGCCGGTTTAAAGTATCGCAGCGATTAAGAAGGGGGGTTAATCGTCTGCGTCGTCCTGATCAAACCGGGTCATAAGGTCACGCAATAGACCGAAGTTATCATCCAGTTTGCTCTGGGATTCTTCATCAGCATCTTTATAGCGGATATCTTGATGTATTAAGCTGTCCAACAGGTCGACCCCGAACAATGAACTGTCTTCTAAGAACGCCAAAGCTGGGTTAGAAACCAAGCTATCGAAGTTGTTCATCATCTGGCCTAAATGGCGGCCATTATTGCCTAATGGGTTATCTAGTTGTTGAACTTGCTCATAAGCAGCTACCGCTGAGTAACTTGCTGATTGAGTCATAGTTACATTCAAGTTCATCAACTCGGATTTGTCCATTTCAAATTCAGCTGCTTGTTCAAAAGCGTCTTGAACATCACCACTGAAGAAGTCTTCTGCAATAAGATTGATATCCTGAATTAGGGTTGTCAACGCGTCTAATTCGTCTTCGTTAAGGTCGCCCTCAACGCTGAAGCTGTAACTACTGCTTGCACTTCGCTCAAGGCCAAAGGAAATTGCACTGCTATTGCCGTCAGAATAAGCCCCTAAAGAGGCGGTTTGACTTGCCTCGCTGTTGAAACGTATGGAAACTTTGTCTCCTTCTTGAGTCATAACATCAAGGGAGAAAGATTCAGCTTTGGAATAACGTTCAGCAGCCGAGATAGAGGTCTGGCGTGTGGACGCTGTTTCGTTGGTAGGCGCAAGGCCGGCCAGCGCTTCGAACGTCAGATCTTTGGTTTGCTCGATTGTTGCGGAGATATCAGGGGTCAGCATATTGAGATCTTCTAGAATCTCAGTTGCTTCTTTGAAACCTTTTTCTACACCTGAAACTGCCGCTTTATACATACGGTCTAGGTCAGCATCAGAAGCACCGCGTGCACGGGCTTGTTCAAGGCCTTGTGCTACAAAGTCGGAGATACGTGATGCAACTTTTTCCGGAGAGTAATCATTAGCGTCGAGGCTTTTCATCTCTGATGCACTCATGCCCGGAATGTTTTCTGCTAGTTTGGCTACTAACTTATCTGCCGCAGATGCAGAACGACCGTCGCTATCTTTACCATCAGCAAACCCACCAGTGACCAGTGTTTCCTGGCGAACCTGAGAGTAGGCTGCTTGGCTACTTAATAGAACTTGCACGGTGTTTTCCTCCACAGACAAAGAGGATCAAATGATCCCAGTATTTTAGTTGTACTACTAAATATAAGAGGGTTATCGACGTTTTGTTGAGGGACTTTAATAAAAAGCACAGGTGATGAAATTGTTTCATCTAAGAGTCACAGGGAAGCAATATAAATTACTTCCCATTTTGGATAATCGACTCAGCAATTTCGATCTTATCATTGGGGCCTTGAAGAATAATGATATCGCCTTGTTGTATGTGAGTATCGCCACTCGGGCTGTGTTCAGAATGGTCTCCGCGACGAATCATTGCAACAGATACTTGGTGTTTTGATAGAGGGATCTCACGTAAAGATTTTCCGACCGATTTGCAGTTATTTTCAATTTGAACAGGGTGCAGGATCTCTTTCATACGTCCGCGACTGTCTATTTTTTCAGAATGCTGCCCATGGTAGTAGCCATGTAGCAGGTTGTAACGTTCGGCTCGGACCTGGTTAATTTGCTGTTCAATTTGTTGATGGTTGATACCCAACATAGATAAAACGTGGGAGACCATCATCAGGCTGCCTTCCAGTGCTTCCGGAATGATTTCGGTTGCTCCTGCAATCTGGAATGCTTCTATCTGCGAATCATCGCGTGTTCTGACCAATATAGGCAGTGTTACAAAGCGTGTGCGGATATGCTTTAGTGCTTGCATCGCTGTTTCAGCTTCTGGAAAGCTAAGAATTAACATTCGAGCACGATCAGCACCAACGGCAGCCATTACATCATCACGCTTCGCATCGCCAAAACAGATGTGTTCCCCAGCGGTAGCAGCTTCCATAACTCGCACAGGATCATTATCCACGACAATGTAAGGAATGTTTGCTTGGTCCAAAAACCGCGCGATAATCTGCCCGACACGGCCGAAACCACAAATGATTACATGTTTATCTAGGTTATGTGGGTTTAATTGGCTGGCATCAGGTAATTTCTGCTGTTTTGATTCAATGGGATCGTCTTTGTGCAACCAGCGGCTGAGACTGTAGGTGTGGTTCATCAAAATCGGCGTCACAATCATGCTGATGATAATCGTCGACACTACGATGGTATTGATATCAGGCTCAATCAGATTATTACCTAAGGCTAAAGCTAATAGAGCAAAACCAAATTCACCCCCTTGGCTAAGGCTTAAACCCGCTCTTAAGGCATTTACTGGGTCTTTATGCAGCAGCGTACCTAGGAGAGTGATAATAAAGGTCTTTAAGAGGATTAAGCTGATGCTAAATAGAATGATCCAATACCAGCTATCAATCAGTGCTGAAAGATCTAATTGCATGCCGACAGAAACAAAGAATAGTCCCAATAGTACATCCCTGAATGGGCGTATATCTGCTTCTAGTTGATATCTATAGCGGCTCTCACCCAGCATCATGCCTGCTAAAAAGCCACCGAGCGCCATGGATAGTCCTGCTGCGTGAGTAATCCAAGCGGCCAAAAGGGCAGCAGCTAGTGTAGTCAGAACAAAAACATCACTGGAGCCACTGCGTGCAGATTCATGAAACAGTAGTGGCATCACAATATGGCCGACCAGTAATAAGATAATCAGTAGAGTTGACCCTTCCAGAAGCATCAAGGCTACTTCGGCACTGTCTATCTCTGTCGCAGAACTGCTCAGAGTCGGTACGACGATGAGAAAAAATACCGCGGCTAGGTCTTGGAATATTAATGTGCCGACGGAAAGCTGACCGTGAGGGCTATTTAGTTCATCCCGCTGAATCAGTTCGCGGCTAACAATAGCTGTCGACGATAGTGCGAGTGCACCAGCGATAACTAAGGATGTTGTTTGAGGAAGACCAAAAAGGTTACAGATAGCCATCAAACAGACAGCAGTGATAATGACCTGCAAACTACCAAGTCCAAATACAGCCTTGCGCATTGCAAACATACGCGAGACTGAGAACTCTAGACCGAGCATAAAGAGTAGGAATACGACCCCAAGCTCGCTGAGAAGCTCTATGCTATGGGTATCTTTGATGACACCTAAACTATAGGGGCCAACAATAGCGCCCACACTAAGATAAGCTAGGAGAGGAGGGAGCTTGATACGTCGGAACAGGGTTGTGGCAACAACGGCACAACAAAGAATGACCAAGAATTGCTCGAAAAAACCCTGTGACATGCGTATCCCTTACTACATGAAGACACTTTGATGTGCTATTTGATTACCACATCAGGTCGTCTGGAATCTTATAATCCGCGTATGGATCGTCTTCTTCTGGCTCTTCTTCTGGCTGAACGCGGATAACGTAATTTGGAAGACGTTGTTCAATCTTCTCTGCAAATTTATCCGGGATCAGGTAAAACTTCTCATCTAAAGCTGCAATCGCTACTTGGCCGCGGAACAATTGGCCTTGGATTAGCGAAGTAACATACATGGTTTTAACTTTATTATCGTATACAAAGTTATAACTTACTTCGGCATCTTCTGGCAGTTCGATCTGTTGCTGCGTGATCATTTGACGACATTGCGCTTCAATCTCTTTATTGCGGCGCTCATCGTCCCTTTGACGATTTAGTTCACGATCATGCTCTTGCTTAGCTTTACGCTGCTCTTCTAGCGCCTGCTTTTTTTCAGCTTGCGTATCAACAACTTGCTGGCCCGATTTACGTGCTTTTTTAGCTTTTTTGTTTTGCTTACGCTTTTCACTATCTGCTTGCTTCGCTTTTTTCTGGTCAACCAGCCCCATATTTAGCAACTGATCTTTAAGTGAACCTGCCATAACTTACTCGTAATACTCCTGTTGGTTATTATGGGAACTATAACAAAAGTTAACGCTACTATTTAAAAAATAACGGAAAATAGATCAAATCCAGTAGGGATAAGGCTTGTTCGCCTATGGGCTTAAGCGTACCCTGCACCTGCAATCATTTTATAGCTGGATTTTTTATGTCTGAACATGATCTAACACACCCTTTTGAGCGGTTAACGCCCTCATTTTTGATGGATGCAGTTGAGAGCCAAGGGCATTGGTGTGATGGTCGAATATTTCCTCTCAATAGCTACGAGAACCGTGTCTATCAGGTTGGCATAGAAGACCAAGAGCCGATGATTGCGAAGTTCTATCGCCCTCAGCGTTGGAACCGAGAGCAGATTTTAGAAGAGCATGACTTTAGTTTCGATCTAGCTGAACATTCCTTACCAGCGGTTACGCCTTGGAGTAATGAAAATGGTGAGACGTTGTTTGAGTATGAAGGGTTCATGTTTTCTCTGTTTCCACGAAGAGGTGGGCATGCACCTGAGCTAGATAACTTAGATAATCTTTTTACCTTAGGGCGTTTATTGGGCCGGATGCATCTGGTGGGTGCAGCAAAGGGTTTTGTTCATCGCCCGACTTTAACGAGTCAGACATTTGGTCATGAAAGTGTTTCATTTTTAAGTGAAAATTTTATTCCAGCAGAGCTAAAACCTGCTTACGATTCTGTCGCTAGAGATCTCCTACAGGGTGTCGATGAAATCATAAAAGCCTGTGGTGAGATAGATCACCTTCGTGTTCATGGCGATTGTCATTCAGGCAATATGCTATGGCGTAATGATGCACCTCATTTTGTCGATTTCGATGATGCTCGCATGGCACCGGCTATGCAGGATATTTGGATGCTGCTCTCGGGCGATCGTCATGAACAGACACAACAGTTGTCAGAAATAGTTGATGGTTACAACGAGTTTTACGATTTCAAACTCAAAGAGCTACGCTTGATTGAGGTGCTTCGTAGCCTACGGATAATGCACTATAGTGCTTGGCTTGGCCGCCGCTGGGAAGATCCTGCGTTTCCACACAGTTTCGGGTGGTTTAATACTGAACGTTACTGGGGGGAGCATATCCTCCAGCTACGAGAGCAATTAGCTTTATTAGATGAAGACCCATTAAAGCTACTCTAGGTATTTTTACGAATCAGGGTTCCAGTTGCTTAGTGGTTACAACGCGATTTCTTCCACGATCTTTAGCTAAGAACAGGGCTTCGTCTGCGCCACTGACGAGTTGGTCGTAATTGGTGTAGCTAGAATCCAGAGTAACGCAGCCTAAGCTTGCGGAAAGCGTGTGATAAGCACCACGTAAGTTAATTTTTGCATTCAGTACTTTTCTAATTCTTTCAGCACAAGCTTGAGTGCTAACCTCGTCACTATGAGGTAATAAAATAATAAACTCTTCGCCGCCATAACGCGCTGCTATATCACCTACGCGTAACATAGATTGGATTAATCGTGCGGATTTTTTCAGCACATAATCACCAGCTTGATGTCCATGGTTATCATTAATTTGCTTAAAAAAATCTAAGTCGATCATGATGATGGAGAGAGGAAGTTGATATCTTTGTGCTCTTTGAATTTCTATCTCTGTTATTTCTCTGAAGTGCTGTCGATTAAATAATGATGTTAGAGGGTCAGTGATCGAACGCTGATAGGTTTTGTTCAGGAGGCTGCATGTAAAACCACTGAGTAAGCCCAGAATTAATGAACCTAGAGCCGCCCAACCCGTTAAGTACGAGGCCGGTATACCATGAACATGGTTATCGATTTTAAGCTGGGCTGATAATTGCCAAAATCCACCAGGTACCTCAATAAAGCTGCTTAGATATTCATCTTCAAAGACCGATGGAGAACCGAAAAAGACTTTACCTTGCTTCCCTTTAGCATCACTTCCGCGGATGGCATAAGTAGCCAGATCGTCACTTAGAATAAGCCCTGTTTCTTGTAAAATTTTATCTAAGTCTATGATCAGTGTGATAAAACCCCAGAACTGGGTGTCAATGCCTTCACGGTTGTAAAGGGGCTGCCTAGCAATCACTCCTCGACCGCCCTGAATAAGATCTAAAGGGCCTGCCATAATCATCTCTTTAGACTCAATTGAGCGTTCGACGATGTTTTTTTGTTCTGGAATTTTACGAAGGTCTAAGCCAATTACTTTACTGCCATCAATAACAGGGTAGATATGCTGGATGATGGCATCAGGTGCAAGTTGAGCTTGCCGTATTGTGGCTCGAGTGGATAAAAAGCGCGTAGCCAGTATTTGAAATTCGCTTTCATCGATATTGTTTTTAAGCAGAAGAAGGGATTCAAGTGCTTCAATAATGATGAGGTTATCGGACAATGCCATCTGGATACGAGAGGAGAAGTAGTTGATTCTAGCTTCTACTTGCGCTTTATCTTGTCGGTCGTGGATATTGTGATCTAACTTAACTAGCCACCCAGAAGTAAAAAATGCGAATGCGGTGACGATAAGGCCTACTAACCAAGGTAAACAAAATCGAAGTGTTAATTTCTGCATGCTTTTCACGCACCACTACAAGTTCCGGTGAATATACATAAGCGTAGCTGTTTTTCTGGAATGATAGACACGTTTAGATTACTCTTGAACTGTTTTTATATACAGTATATTGAGCATGCGTTTATTCATAGCCGAAAAACCAAGTTTAGGGCGAGCCATTGCAGATGTTCTTCCTAAGCCATTGAAAAAAGAAGAAGGGTGTATCCGGGCCGCTAACGGTGATGTAGTCAGTTGGTGTTTCGGTCATCTTCTCGAACTGGCTGAACCTAGCGAATATGACCCTCGCTTTAAACAATGGAATCTACAACACCTTCCTATTGTTCCTTCTGAATGGAAGATGCAGGCCAAGCCAAAAACGCGTAAGCAGATAGCGTTACTAAGAAAACTCTGTAAAGAGGCTGAAGAGCTTGTTCATGCAGGAGATCCTGATCGTGAAGGGCAGCTGTTGGTCGATGAAGTAATCGACTTTCTTAAACTGCCTCAATACAAGCGACAAAGCATGAAACGCTGCCTGATCAGCGACCTCAACCCAAGTGCTGTGAAGAAAGCAATTGCGCAGTTAAGAGATAATCGCGAGTTTATCCCCCTTTCTGTATCAGCTTTGGCCCGGAGTCGAGCTGATTGGTTGTATGGTATAAATCTAACCAGAGCATACACATTGCAAGGGCAATCTGCGGGTTATCAAGGGGTTTTATCAGTTGGACGGGTACAGACGCCTGTATTGGGATTGGTGGTAAGACGTGATCAGGCGATCGATGACTTCAAAGCCAAACCATTTTATGAAGTCTTAGCTCGTCTCAAGACAGATACTGAAGAGAGATTTAAAGTTAAGTGGCAGCCGAGTGAAGCTTGTCAAAAATGGCAGGATGAAGAAGGGCGAGTACTCTCTAGACCATTAGTAGAAAACGTAGCTGGGCGTATTACAGCTAAACCGTGTGAAGTAGCTGCTGTAGAGAAAAAGCCTAAAAAGGCTGGGGCTTCACTCCCTTACAATTTATCTGCGTTGCAGATCGATGCGAATAAACGTTTTGCTTTAAATGCTCAGCAAGTTTTGGATACCTGCCAAAGTTTGTATGAAAAACATAAGCTAATTACTTATCCGCGTTCTGACTGTCGCTACTTACCCCAAGGGCACTTTGCTGAGGGCGCTCAAGTATCTTCAGCTGTCTTTAAGCATTGTCCTCAGTTTCAACAGCATCAAAGGCTGATTGACTTAAACAAAAAAGGAAAGGCTTGGAATGATCGCAAAGTCGAGGCCCATCATGCGATTATTCCGACCAGTAAAACTGTAGATTTTTCTCGCCTTAATAAAACAGAGCAGCAAGTGTATGAGCTGGTGGCTAGGCAGTATCTGATCCAGTTTATGCCAGACCACCGCTATTCAGAAACACGAGTCGAGGTGTTGATTGAAGGCGGTAGGTTTACTGCTTCAGCCAAACAAGTACTCGATGTCGGGTGGAAAGTCCTATTTGGTAAAAAAGAGGGCGAAGACGATCAAGCACAGCTACCGAATCTCACTGTAGGTCAGACGCTTTATTGTGAGGAAGGAGAGGTCATAGACAAAGAGACTCAGCCACCTAAACCTTTTACCGATGCCACGCTGTTAGCAGCCATGACAGGTATTGCGCGATTTGTTGAAGATGCCGATGTTAAAAAGGTCCTTAAAGAAACCGATGGTTTAGGCACTGAAGCGACTAGAGCAGGCATCATCGAATTACTGTTTAAACGGGGTTTCTTACAGCGTCAGGGTAAAACCATTCGGAGTACAGAAGCAGGCAGAGCGCTAATAAATAGCCTCCCAGATAACGCGAGTAAGCCTGATATGACTGCTCGTTGGGAGGCTTCATTAAATGATATCAGTGAGCAGAAATTAAATTATCAAACGTTTATGCAGCCTTTAACTGATGAGATCTCTTCGATGATTCAGAAGGCCAGTAGTATGGATGTGCAACTGCTGCGGAATATAAAGCAGCAGCCGAAACCTGCCTATAAGAAAACACGTAGAAGGAAGGCAAAACCCAAGGCTAAAGCCAAAGCTTAAGTTGATTAAAGCTATCTAGTTGGGCAGTTAATCTATTTAGGGTTTATCTCAATATCTTACGCTCCATATATCTTATATAATGACGCTTTTATGTAAATCATTCACTTCTGATGAACTAAGCATTGGAAGCGCAGGGTAATATATGGAACTTCTCTCACTAAAAACCTTTAAATACGTGGTTGAATTCGGTGGCGTTCAAGCTGCATCGAAAGAGCTTCATACTGTTCAATCCAACGTCACCGCACGCATTAAAAGGTTGGAAGAAGAGATTGGATCGCCCTTGTTTTATCGTAAAGGACGTAAACTTGAGCTAACGCCTACCGGATATACCTTGATGGACTATGCCAACCAATTGCTACAGCTAGAACATCAAGCCAGTATCGCGGTTAAGCAAGTGGGAGAAGCGGCAGGAGAAATTCGGATTGGCTCCATGGAATCCTTTGCTGCGGTACGCATGCCAGGTTTGATTCAATCGTTACGAAAAAAACACCCGCATCTGATTCCTCGTGTACAAACTGAAACCAGTGGTCAGTTGATAGAAGGCGTTTTGAGCCACAAATTAGACTGCGCTTTTGTCGGCGGTCCAGTTCAGCATAAGGATCTTATTTGCCGTCAGGTGTTGAATGAAGAGTTGGTTTTAGTGTCAGCGAAAGGGATCGAAGTCCCAGACTCTTTGATCATGTTTAGGCAGGGTTGTGCTTATCGTGAACGCGCTTTGAATTGGTTACGAGATAATGGCCGTCTAGACACAGAGGTTTTGGATATGGGGACTCAGGAGGGAATTTTGGGCTGCGTAGCTGTAGGGCTGGGGTTTACATTAGTACCTAGAAAAGTTGCAGAAGAATCACGTTATGAAAAAGATCTTAATATGGAGGTATTGGACGATAAATACAGTCAGGTGCCAACTATGATGATTACTCATAAAAACGCGATTGAAATGGCTGGTGTAGATACCTTACTAGAGCTGTTTGATGGTAAACCGCCTGAATGGGAATCAGCTGCTTAAGTTGTTATTTAAGCCAAGGATGGGCTTTGAGATTTTCAACAACATGGTCTAGGAATAAACGGACCTTAGGATTTAAGTTTTTGCGGCTAGGGTAGAGCGCGTGGATACCTACCGTCGGTACTCTATAATCGGTCAACACTTCTTTAATCTCACCAGACTCTATTGCATCAAGGCAGAATGCTTTAGGAAGTCGAGCAATTCCCAAATTACGCTTTAGCATCTCAAGACTGAAACTTAAACTGTTTGCGCGTAAACGAAAGCTGAGTGATACCGGTTTACCTTGATTCCAGTTTTCAAAGGACCATTCATTAGAATTAAGGTGAGTACCAATACACTGATGCTCCTTTAGATCATCGGGTGTTTTCGGTTCACCATATCGTTCTATATAGGCTTGGCTGGCATATAACTTAGAAGAGGCATTAGCGATCTTTCGACCTACTAGGCTCGAGTCATCTAAATTACCCACTCGTAGTGCTAGGTCGATACCTTCTTGGACTAAATCTACGACGCGAGGACTGAGTTCGATATCGATCTGAATGAGTGGGTACTTCTCCATAAAGCTAGAAATCAGGTCATTCATAATGAAAATCCCAATTTCAGGAGGCATGGTAATGCGTAAGCGTCCCTTAGGTTCCCCTTGGGTGGAGGTTACGTGGTTTTCGATATCTTCTAGTTCAGAAAATAGGGGAAGGCAGCGTTCGTAAAAATTCTGACCATCAGCAGTCAGATTTAATTTACGGGTTGTGCGTTGTAGCAACCTTAAGCCTAAGTCATCTTCAAGTTGAGTAATACGACGGCTAATGGTCGATTTTTGTATGCCCAACTTATCTGCAGCAGCGGTAAATCCATTGTGCTCTATTACCTGAATAAACAAACGGACATCGTTAAGATTCATAGATTGCTACAACTACGGAAATATTAAATAAAGTCAGTTTGAAAATTCATTAGGGGATTAAGAACAGCTACCTTGGGTCGTTAGCACAACAGAAGGCGTTGTGGTTTTAACACTCTGGAAGCTCATGTCTGACTTATTAATGGTCATGCTAGTTGTGTCCATACCACCCATAACAGGGTCTTTGGCTGTTCTGGTTAACTTGATCTGCTCATCAGACTGTTCAACCGTAAAACCTGAAACGCCATTTACTACAGCTGAGCCATTTTTAATTACGACTGAATAGATGCAACGGCCTTCGGGGCAGTTACGCGTTTTAGGTGCTTTCATAAACGGAGCAGTGTAACTCGCATGTGTGTAAGAGCACGTGTATTGCTTATCTTCAGCAACAGCAGTTAAAGGCGTTGCGATACTTGCAGTAAAAACAACACCGGCGGCAAGTAGACTAATTTTGGTGTTCATAATCCTTCCCCGTAGTTTCCTTTATTAAGTCTAAGGCAAATTTTCAATCCCTGAAAGTCTAAGTCTTAGTTTAACCTAGATAGCGGTATGCTTATTTTATTAACGCGCCTAATTTATTGAATAATTTATTGGTTATTGATGCCAATAATTTTGAGTGATTATCAATAATGGCATACAAATAGGTCACCAAAGGTTGTGCTTGGAGAGGCTTGGGTAAGCACTCAAGCACGCTCTATATCTTCTGGCTTGATATGACCTTGTTTGGCCCAATTCAGAATGGTTTGCAGTTCTGGGGGTAACCCGAAAGCACAGTTTGGCATGCAGCCTGTAAAATGTGAGTGATCCGTATTATCTACTATCACTCACCATTTAAGGGCTGTTAAAAACCACAGCCACCACTTGGGCAGTCACCACCGCTCATGCATGGGGGGGCTTCAGGGTTTTTAAGCGTTGAACTTTTAACAACCCCTGCGGTTGATAAAAGTATTGTAACTTCCGAGTCTTCAGGGATCTCTTGTGGGTCTAGATTAGCGAGAATACATAGCTCACCCCAAGTTTTAGGGGTTAAAGCCATAGTATGCTTCACTTCAACCACATCGCCTGTCGCTTCAATGCGATAATCGTATGTAGGCATAATTAGTCCAGTTTAGGTTCATGCCAGTTGATGGATTTTAGGAATTTGTGAGCCGGGTAGAATTTACCGTCGCTGCCTTCCTGATCCTTGGAGGATTTGATGTAGGCTTCAGGTAGTTCACCACCTACGTATACATCCAGTTGCTTTTCATTCTGGTAAAAAGCCAATGTTTGGTCAACTTCGTCCTGTGTTTTACACAGCTTAGATAGGTTGCTTGCTTGAACCGCAGCCATATCTTTGTCGGCATCAATACCCATGATGTGGGCCATACCATAAGTAACAACAAGGATGTCTGCTACGGCATCACGAATTTCAGAGGTATCTTTGTTTTCGAGACCTTCAACTAATTCAGCTAGCTCTTCTTTGATTAGGTGTAATTGCTTGCCAGCTTTTTCCCAATTTGGGTTCTCAAGGTTGCCTTGTTCATTACCAAATACAGTGTTTAGGTAAGAAACGTCAGTAAAGTTGCTCATTGTTACTCCAAGAGGAATTCAGTTGTCTTAGTTTGCTTGTTGAGCAAACTGATAAATTTTGTCGATGACAGCACGCAGCCCGTTACCACGAGATGGACTTAGATGGCGATCGAGTTCTAGTTGCTTAAATAAAGCGTCGACATCAAAAGCACAGATCTGATCCGCTGTTTTATGGTTGAAAGCGGTTTCAACCAATACCAGTAATCCACGAATAATACGGGCATCTGAGTCAGTAGCAAAGGTTAACGTACCGTTGAGCTCTTTATTAATGACCAGCCAAGTATTACTTTCGCAGCCTTTAACGAGGTGTTCGTCTGTTTTTAACTGTTGGGGAAGGCCTTTAGCAGATTTCCCAAGCAGCATTATCTCCCTGTAGCGAGCATTCCAGCCTGAGATACCTTTAAGCTTATCGATCAAGGATTCTGGCGATGAGTTTGATTCAACAGCCACAGCCGTAGGGCGAGAAATCGAATCCAGTGTCTGAATAAAATGGTTCACTTCCGCTTCAGTATTATAAAAAGCGAAAGATGCTCGAGTTGTACCCGGTAAGCCCAGCCTTTGCATTAGAGGCATTGCGCAATGATGCCCTGTACGGACTGCTATACCTTGTTGATCTAATAGCAAGCCAATATCTTGCTGGTGTTGGTCGGTAAGGGTGAAAGATACCAAGCTGACACATTCAGATGCTGAGCCAATACGATTGAATCCTTTGATTTGAGAGCAGCCATCAATAGCTGTCTTAAGCAAATGTTGTTCGTGTTTTTCCAGCAATGATCGATCAAAACCAGATAGCCAGTTCAGCGCGGTTGCTAAACCGATGGCGGCACTGATATTCGGTGTGCCTGCTTCAAACTTGAAAGGTAGATCGTTATAGGTCGTTTGATCAAAACTCACGTGTTTGATCATCTCACCCCCACCTTGCCAAGGGGGCATGGTAGATAGAAGTTCTTCCTTGCCGTATAGGACGCCAATACCCGTTGGGGCAAAAACCTTATGCCCAGAAAACAGGTAAAAATCAGCATCGAGATCTTGAAGGTCAACTTGAAGGTGGGGTAGAGCTTGGGCGCCATCGATAAGCACGAGCGCGCCAACCTTATGAGTTAACTCTACAATGCGTTTCACAGGGTTAATCGTGCCCAGCGCATTGGATGCATGAGCTACCGCAACTAAACGAGTTTTGCTGGAAAGTAATTTTTCGAATTGCTCTAAATCTAGCTCGCCATTGTCTAAGAGCGGAATGATTTTTAAAGCAACACCATTTCGCTGAGCAAGCATCTGCCAAGGAACGATATTAGCGTGATGTTCCAGTGTACTTAAGATGATCTCGTCGCCAGCTTTTAACTGCTGTCCCAAGCTGTTGGCAACTAGGTTGATCCCCTCTGTTGTGCCACGTGTCCAGATGATCTCTTTTTCACTACGGGCATTCAGATAGCGAGCAACAGTGCTGCGAGCAGACTCAAAAAGCAGTGTCGCATCAGCACTGAGTGCATGGCTGGCACGGTGAACATTGGCGTTGCTCTGCTGATAATAATCAGAGACAGAATCTATTACACATTGCGGCTTTTGAGTTGTGGCTGCATTGTCTAAATAGATTAAAGAGTTTCCATTAACTTTTCGATCTAAAATGGAAAACTGCTTTCTTATGCCCTGTAATAAAGTCTTAGGATCTCGCATGCTTTGGCTTAGCTATCCTTAGATGCTTCATCTTTATCTGCAGCTTGTTCAGCCCAGTGAGCCAGCTGTTTATTATAGCGCGCACGCCAGCGTGTGTACATCATGGCGCTGGTGAAAAGCGTACCTACAAGTAAGGAATAGCCAATGCCATAGATAGCCGTATTTGGATTAGTCGCAGCTAATACCGCCTGCATAAACAGCAGTAGAAGTACGAAGCAAAGCCATGCGTGTCCACGAGGATTACCTTTAATAATCACCCCTGCAAATGCTAGCAGTGGAGCCATATGGATAAGCCAAATAACCCAAGGTTTTCCGGTTGGGACAGGAATAAGGAAAAGGTGCCAAAGCGTAAACCAACCAAGCAAACCTAGGTAGCTTCCTACACAAAGGATACGCCCTAATTTAGCTTTGCTTTGATAATCGTGATCATCAGGAATATATACTTTCAACTGCTTGTACTCTCGTGGTTTTACTAGGCGTTTAAAATTAAACGTTGTTTGCTAATCGGCGGGCCAGTTCACCCAAGCGCTTACCTTGGGCAATACATAAATTCTTTTCGATTGGGTCTAGCTCATTGCTATTGTCTGGCCCCGCTACATGTGTCGGCCCATAAGGAGTGCCGCCGCTTTTAGTTTTTAATAACTCAGATTCGGAATAGGGTAAGCCAGCAATGACCATACCGTGATGCAGTAAAGGCATCATCATGGTAAGCAAAGTAGTTTCTTGACCACCATGTAAGCTAGAACTGGAGCTAAACACCGCAGCAGGTTTATCAATCAGCGCACCTGACATCCATAAGCTGCTAGTACTATCGATAAAATACTTTAATGGCGATGCCATATTTCCAAAACGAGTCGGGCTCCCTAACGCTAAACCAGCACAGTTGGCTAAATCCTGTTCTGAGCAGTAAAGTGCGCCTTGATCAGGAATAGAAGATTCCGTTGCTTCAGCAACCGTCGAAACTTCAGGTACTGTGCGAAGGCGAGCTTCAATACCAGATTGTTCTACACCGCGGGCAATATGTTTAGCCATCGATTGCGTGGCACCGTGGCGGCTGTAGTAGAGAACGAGGACGTAGGGAGCGCTCATGTTAGATGATTTCCAGAACAGACTCTGGTGGACGACCGATGCGTGCTTGATCGCCTTTGATAACGATAGGGCGTTCGATTAGTTTCGGCACATTGGTCATGATCTCAATGATCTGATCTTCAGAAAGAGACATATCATCTAAGCCGTTTTCTTTGAATTCAGCTTCTTTTTTTCGAAGTAGATCGCGAGCAGAAATACCTAACTGACTTAACACTACTTTCAGCTCATCAGCAGAAGGTGCTTCATCAAGATAATTACGAACTTGTGGCTCTACACCGTTCTCTTCTAATAGTGCTAGAGTCTGGCGAGACTTAGAACAACGCGGGTTGTGATAGATAGTTACTTCACTCATTGTGCTATACCGTACTAAGGGATCAAGGTGAAATGATCCGTTCATTGTGTTGGATTATGCGATATTGTATACGCCTGTGTTGCAGATTTCATGAAGGAACTGCATTTTAGGCCAGTGCTTAGCTGATTATTATGAGGATGGAAATGGCTTCGCTGTTAAATCACCGCGTTACACTGTTTATTCGTTATCTATTTCGACAGTTTTTGCAGAACCAAGGGGTTCTTAATGCGGCGGCATTAACTTATACCACGCTGTTTGCTGTAGTCCCATTGATGACCGTTTCTTACGCGATGTTGGCCGCAGTTCCCTCTTTTCAGGGAGTAGGGCAGGAACTACAAGGGTGGGTGTTTGATAATTTCGTGCCTGCTACTGGTGCCGTAGTACAGGATTACCTCAACGATTTCTCTTCGCAAGCACGTAAACTAACCGCAGTAGGCATCGCATTGCTGGCCATCACATCGATCATGATGATGAAAAATATTGAGGCAGCATTTAACCGTATCTGGCGAGTGAATGAACCGCGTAAAGGGCTATCAAGCTTTTTGCTTTATTGGGCTATTTTGAGCCTGGGACCAATTTTGATCGGTTTAGGCTTAGTTTTAACCTCTTATATCGCAAGTTTGCCGTTTATCAGTGAGGCGACAGAGGCTGTGGGCCGTGCTCGTTTATTGTCAGCATTACCTACGGTCTTATCGGCTACCGCTTTTACCTTGATGTATGTGGCTGTTCCTAACTGTCCAGTACCCTTTAAAAGTGCGCTTTTGGGTGGTATCGGCGTAGCGCTGTTATTTGAAACGGCTAAAAGGGGATTTACCGCTTTTGTTACTCAGTTCCCTTCTTACGAGCTTATTTATGGTGCTTTTGCAGCGGTGCCTCTATTCCTTCTATGGATATTTATTAGTTGGGTCATCATTTTGATGGGGGCTGAGTTAACGCGCTGTATAACAGTTTACCGGCCAAATCAGCGAGTAAATGATCTGCCGCACCTATATTCTGTTGTAGCCGTGTTACATCGATTATGGAGGGCGCAACTACAGGGTGAATCAATTTCTGATCACAAGCTGTTACAAGAGGTTGATACCCTCGATCAAGGGCGTTGGGATAGCTATCTAAAAATCCTATTAGAGGGGGGTATCGTTAAACGCAGTGACCAAGGTGAATATCTCTTAAGTCGGGATTTAGGGTGTTTAACTCTGTATCAACTTAATCAACTACTTCCTTGGCCGACCCCTTTACCGGTAAGCACTACCAGTGTAGTTGAGTGGGAGAGAGTACTTAACGAAAAGTTAGTGAAAACTTCAGAACAGGAGCAGCAGGCTTTTTCTCTGACTTTAGAATCATTGTTTTCTGACAGAGATGAAAACAGTATTAGCACTACAAAACAAATCAACGGTTAAAGATCTTAGGTTTAAAAAAGTGGCAGATTTATCCATTCATGCATTTGTCAGTGGTCGCGTCCAAGGTGTTTGGTTTAGGCAATCGACTAAAGAGAAAGCGATATCTTTAGGTGTTCGTGGTTGGGTTAGAAACCTAAATGACGGTAGGGTAGAGCTAATGGCAACCGGTGAAGAATTGGCCGTGCAGCAATTAGAAGCTTGGTTAAGCCAAGGGCCGGAGCTTGCTAATGTTGCTGAAGTCATTAGTGAAAGGGTTGATAACATTGATGCGCCTCAATCCTTCGAAGTGCGTTAATCGCCTAAACTATCATTAAAGTTTTAACAGTCTTTGGAAGGGACTATGTTTGACAAATTAAAATCTATTGTTGGTTTGGGAAAAGAAAATTCTGCTAAAAAGAGCGCGCTTAAAGCTCAGGCTTCTGACGCAGAATTACAGGAAGTTGAAGAAAAAGAAATAGATGCATCACCGCAAACGATAGAGCATTCCAGAGAATTATCACTCTCCTTTATCAGTAATTTATTGGGTGTAAGGGCTGTAATTACAGAGGAATCAACCAAGCAAGAAGAATTGTTACGAGTTGCTCTAGAGCAAGAATTAAAGAACTTAAATGAAGAATCTATACCTAAGCTTTCTAAGAATGCACTTTTATTGATGAACGCTTTGGTTGATCCAGATTCTCCTCAAGAGAAAATTGTAACAGCTATAAAAGAAGATCCTGCGCTTGCCGGTAAAGTTATTTCCATTGCCAATTCACCTACGTTTATTGGCTCAGACATGGAGATTAAAGACTTGGAGCATGCGCTAAGTATGCTAGGCCAGCAAAGGTTAAAGGATGTTGTTTTATCATCCTTGGTGGCTGATAAATTTGAGATCGATAGCTTTTATTTCGAAGTCTTTGGCAAAGCGTTATGGGGGCATTCTTCTGAGGTGGCCAATAATGCTAAAAAGATATCAGAAGTGATTGGTGGTAATTCAAATCTCGCTTACTTTGTTGGCCTAGTGCATGATATTGGTAAGCTGATTATCTTTAAAAAGCTCATAGAGTTACATGCTGATGGAAAGCAACAGCCACACCCGCAAGTATTTAGTAATTTGTTAGCTGATTACTCACATGCTTTGACTCGACGTGCATGTGAAGTATGGGAGCTACCAGAGGACTGGTACACACCTATCCTTGAGTTTCAGATGGAAACGCAAGGTGATTGTCGACAGCCTGAATCGGTGGCGTTGTTCTTAGCCAATGCTTTTGCAGAATTGAATGCTTTATATAGTGAAGGTGAGATAACTGAGTTTGAGTTGGTATGGCGCCTTCAACAGGCCGGATCAACTGTAGATGATTACAGAAAACTGTATCCAGAAGAAGAAAATTAAAAACAATAAAAACGGGCGTAAAGCCCGTTTTTTATGAAGTTCTAATCTGAAGAATGATCTTAAAGATTGATACGCTCAGCAAGTAGCGGTAATACGCCATCTACTGCAACGTCTTGTTTCTCGTCGTCGCGACGGCCTTTGTATTCCAAAGTGCCCGCTTCGATACCACGAGGAGAGATAACCACGCGGTGCGGGATACCCATAAGATCAGAATCAGCAAACTTAACGCCCGGGCTAGTCTTCTTATCACGATCATCCATGATTACATCGTAACCTGCCTGCTGTAGTTCATTGTACAGCTTGTCAGTTAGCTCGCGTACTTCATCAGACTTATCGTATTGAAGCGGGATTAGTGCAACGTGGAATGGAGCAATCGCTTCTGGCCAGATAATACCGCCGTCATCGTGGTTTTGCTCAATAGCAGCTGCAATTACACGGGTAACACCGATACCGTAACAGCCCATATCCATTACTACAGACTTACCATTTTGATCCAATACTTCTGCGCTTAGGGCTTTTGAGTATTTCTGACCAAGCTGGAAAATATGACCCACTTCGATACCGCGTTTGATGACAAGTGTACCTTCACCACATGGGCTCGGATCACCTTCAACAACGTTACGAAGATCTGCGATTTCTGGTAGATCAACATCGCGATTCCAGTTGATACCAAACAGGTGCTTACCATCGATGTTAGCGCCAGCACTAAAGTCCGATGTTTTAGCAACCGTACGGTCAACAATCACCGGGATATTTAAGCCAACAGGGCCAAGGGAACCTGGACCCGCACCGATTAGATCGTGGATCTGCTCTTCAGTAGCAAATTCTAGTGGTTCAGCCACTTGTGCAAGTTTCTCTGCCTTGATCTCGTTTAACTCGTGATCACCACGAACCAATAGAGCAACAAAATCGGCTTCACACTCTTCAGAAGCTGCAACGATCAATGTTTTAACGGTTTTCTCAATTGGCTGATCAAACTGTTCGACCAATTCATCAATCGTCTTCGCATTAGGCGTATCTACTGTCGTCATCTCAACAGATGGTGCTGCTAGATCGCCTTCAGGAGATAGTGCTTCTGCTAATTCTACGTTTGCTGCGTAATCGCTGACATTAGAGAATGCGATATCATCTTCACCAGAGTCTGCTAACACGTGGAATTCGTGAGAAGTCGCACCACCGATTGAGCCTGTATCCGCAAGTACAGGGCGGAAATCCAAGCCTAGGCGGTTAAAGATATTGGTGTAAGTTTGGTGCATCACATCGTAAGTCTGTTGAAGAGATTCCTGACCCACGTGGAAAGAGTATGCGTCTTTCATTATAAATTCACGTGAACGCATTACGCCAAAGCGAGGGCGAATTTCGTCACGGAACTTAGTTTGAATCTGGTAAAAGTTTGCAGGAAGCTGCTTGTAGCTTTTGATCTCACGACGGATAAGGTCAGTGATTACTTCTTCGTGTGTAGGGCCTACACAGAATTCACGGTTGTGACGATCATTAACGCGCAGTAGCTCAGGACCGTAAAGTTCCCAACGACCAGACTCTTCCCAAAGCTCAGCAGGCTGAATTGCTGGCATTAGGACTTCCATCGCACCTGATTTGTCCATCTCTTCACGAACGATACGCTCTACTTTGCGAAGCGTACGTAGGCCAAGCGGCAACCAGTTATAAAGACCTGAAGCAACTTTACGAATCAGGCCTGCACGAAGCATTAGCTGGTGGCTGATGACTTCTGCATCAGATGGCGTTTCCTTAACGGTGGATATGAGATACTGGCTAGTGCGCATACTTTTACTCAATCAATTTTAAATTCGTTTCAAATCGCCACATTGTAGGTGGCTGTAGTGGTGCTGCCAAGGAAAAAACTACTCAGCAGCTGCATTTTTCAATGTGACTTCCCGTTGTGGGAATGGAATTTCTATATCAGCGGTTTGAAGTGCTTTAAATACAGCTAAATTCACTTGATATTGCACTTCAAAATATCGGTCGGTTGGTACCCAATATCGATAAGCGATATTGATGGAAGAATCTGCAAAAGTTTCGATACCTACTTGTGGTGGAGGTTCTTGAGAGAGTTCATCAAACTGGGCTAATGACTGTTTGATTACTTGAATCGCGACTTCTGGATCTGCGTTATAGCTAATACCAACAGAGGCTTCGACAACTTTATTAGCGAAAGAATTGGTGATCACTTCCCCGACGATGTGCTTGTTTGGAATTGTAATGATCTCGCCGTCTTCTGTGGCGAGTAGGGTATGTGCGAGTTTAATCTCTGTTACTACACCGGAAATGTCGTTAATAGTAATCGTATTGCCGACGACAAAAGGGCGGGTCAATATAATGGTGAAACCTGCACCATAATTGGAGAACACGCCTTGTAAGGCTAGACCAGCACTTAGAGAAACTGCACCGATCGCTGCCACAAATGGCGCAACGCTGATACCAAATTTACCTAAACAAATCACCAGTACCATAGCTATGATTAGCAGCTTTACGGTACTGGCAATAAATAAACTTAGGGTAATGTCTACGCTATTTTTTTCACATAGCTTAAGAGCGAACTTACCTATTGATCGAGCGACAATCAGGCCGATCAGAAATATGATGATCGCGCCGATTACCTGAAAACTGTAATTGACGAAAAAATCTATGACCAAATTTGTTAAACGAGTTATGGTTTCTAGCTCGTTTTGAATCTCTTGCTCCATCAATAGGCCTCTTAACTAATTCGTTTCAGGCCGTCATCCTTTCAGAATCTTCGATAAAAGCAAAGAGTTCAGGCAGTTCTTTTTCACTGAATACAGGGATGCCGTTACGCATTAATTCAGCTGCAGCTACACCTGAACCTTCAACCAGGTTGCCGGAAAAATTGCCGTCATAGATACGCTTATTGCCACAAGACGGGCTTTTGGCCTTCATAAGCGCGCAAGCGACCCCTTCGCGTTTGGCTATTTCTAAGGTTCTTTCAGCACCAGATAAGAATTCAGGCGTAACGTCATTGCCATCTTGTGTGGTGATCAGAATAGGGAATTTACACTGAGTTTCAGCTGGTGGACGTGGTGTGCTTAAACCACCTGCGACTTCAGGGCAGATAGGGACAAAGCGGCCTTCCTTGTGCCAACGCTGCAATGTTGGGTGGTCAATTAAGTGATGGCCGCCATCATAGCGTACGCGATCACCTAGCATGCAGGCGCTAATTAAGATCTTCTTCATGGTAGTCCATTTTTGTTGTTATTTTTTTGCTGGCACATTCTACTCATGGGTAGAAGGATCGCAATCGACCAAAGTCTACAATTTGATCAAATCTATTGATGCGGGTCAGTAAAATTAGGAAGGAGTGATGTACGAGTAGGGTGAAGGTAACGCCAGCGGATGCTGGCGTCATGAAAGAGAAAATTATGCTTCTTTCTTATCAACCATAAAGGTTGCTGTACCAGTAGCAACAACTTTATCGCCTACAGTTACGTCTGTTTTACATTTTACGCGGCGGCGACGTGTATCAATCTCTTCAACTGTTAGTGTAGCTTTCGCTGTGTCACCAATAAATACAGGTGCACGGAACTTGATCTGCTGATCAACATAAATAGCACCCGGCCCAGGAAGTTTAGTACCTGCAACAGTAGAGATTAGCGCAGCACTAAACATGCCGTGGACAATACGCTTTTCAAATGGTGTTGTTTTAGCGTAATCATCGTTGATGTGAACTGGGTTAGTATCACCGGAAATACCCGCAAACATGCACACGTCTGCATCAGTAATGGTTTTGGCAAAGCTATCGCTCATACCTACTTCTAAATCTTCTAGGTAGTAACCGTGTAGTTCCTGCATGGGGATGTTCCTTTAAATAGAATATGCAATCTGCGCATCATAACCAAAAGAAACCGCCTCTGCCTATGTATAAAATCAGTTAGTAACAATTCGTAAGAATTAATTATCTCGGTAAATTTTGTCTGTGAATTAGGGATGCCGCATGAAACTGTCAACTTGCAATGAATTGCTGTATCTTACAGACCAAATTTTTCTAATGGATTTGAGACCCGTTTAGCCATGATTATCAAACCAAAAATTCGCGGTTTTATTTGTACTACTACTCACCCAACTGGCTGTGCAGCTAATGTGCGTGAGCAAATCGAATACACTCAGAAGAAGGGCGCTATTGAAAATGGCCCTAAGCGTGTTCTAGTAATTGGTGCATCCAGTGGCTACGGTCTATCTTCCCGTATCGCAGCAGCATTTGGTTCGGGCGCAGCGACAATTGGTGTGTTTTTCGAAAAGCCAGGTACTGAGCGTAAAACAGGTACTGCAGGCTGGTATAACTCTGCAGCATTTGATGCAGAAGCTAAGGCGGCTGGTCTTTACTCTAAAAGCTTGAATGGCGATGCTTTCTCTCACGAAGCCAAAGAGAAAACGATTGCGCTAATTAAGGAAGAGATGAAGCAGGTTGATCTAGTTGTTTACTCTCTAGCTTCTCCTGTCCGTAAAATGCCAGATTCTGGTGAAGTTATCCGTTCTTGCCTTAAACCTATTGGTGAGCCGTACAAATCCACAGCGATTGACACTAATAAAGATGTCATCATCAATGCTGAGGTTGAGCCGGCTACTGAAGAAGAGATCGCAGCTACTGTAACGGTAATGGGCGGTGAAGATTGGGAACTATGGATGGATGCGCTTTCTGAAGCAGGCGTACTAGCTGATGGCTGTAAATCTGTAGCGTACTCTTACATCGGTTCAGATATTACTTGGCCAATCTACTGGGATGGTGCATTAGGTAAAGCTAAGCAGGATCTTGATCGTGCTGCTAAAGTAATCGATAGCAAGCTCAACGCAACAGGCGGTCAAGCGAACATTGGTGTGTTGAAATCTGTTGTAACTCAGGCAAGTTCTGCAATCCCAGTTATGCCTCTATATTTGGCAATGTGCTTTAAGGTAATGCGAGAACAGAACCTACACGAAGGTTGCATGGAGCAGGTTCAGCGTCTATTTGATACAGGCCTATACGGCGATACCGCTGAAATGGACGATGCGAACCGTTTCCGTATGGATGACTGGGAGCTTAAAGACGAAGTTCAGAATGCGTGCCGCGAGATCTGGCCTCAAGTGACTTCTGAGAACCTTTTCGATCTTACAGATTACCAGCTTTATAAAGATGAGTTCTTAAAACTATTTGGTTTTGGCATCGACTCCGTAGATTACGAAGCAGATGTCAGCCCTGTAGCTGAATTTGATGTAAGCGATATCTAATCGTTTATACATAACAGGAAGTCAATTGGCTTCCTGTTTGCTTTATACCTTGCCTCAATTGAGCATACTTTAAAAGATTGCTTAATTCTTAAAATCTAAAAGTTCTACATCAAATATAAGCACGGAGCCAGGTGTAATCACGCCTGCAGACCCATTCCCATAAGCCAGATTTGATGGAATGTAGAAACGGTATTTGTCGCCCGTTGCCATCAATTGTAATCCCTCTGTCCAGCCCTTAATAACTTGATTGAGACCAAACTCAATAGGCTCTCCACGATCGACTGAGCTATCAAACACTGTGCCGTCTATCAAAGTGCCGTGATAATGAACTTTAACTGTGGATGTGGCACTGGGGTGGGATGTACCATCAGCCTTTTCGATAACCTTAAACTGTAAGCCAGAGATTGTCTGGGTGACGTGCGGATCGTTTATGTTTTCAGCTAAAAACTCTTCGCCAGCTTTTTTGTTGGCTTCTGCGAGTTTTAAATTATTTTGGCGACTAGTGTAGAGAAATAAAACGATGGCCAATATTAAAAGCGGTAGTACATATTCCATAAAGGCTGTGCTCTTGAAGATGAGAAAAGTTCAATCTATAGCACAGACCATTAACTGACAAGAAAGTGTTTATGTATCTGCTACAGCAATGCTTGTAATTGCTCTTTCTCTTCGGTGCTATAGTTCTGCAGTAGAGACAGCGTTTTAGGGGGTAATCTATCGGTTTCTTTGGTTATCTGTGCAAGGTTGAAATATAGATAGTCGTGCATCCACTGCTGATAACTCTGTAACCAGTCACACATGAGTTCTTCTGTAGAGGTTTCGTCTGCAGTAAAGCCCGCCTGTAAATCTTCTTCGGTGTATAGGTAGCCCAGTTTTAGATCATGATAAGTAGGGTTGTCTTTACAAAAATAATCGACAGAAACTCGATCAGAAAGCGCATTGTGCAATATGTAACTAATACGGCTGACGGATAATGGGCCGGCGTTTAGCGAGTTAATATGCTCGGTTACTTGATGCGAAAAGGACTCAATAGTGAAATCGCTATATAGCACTGCAGCCATAATCTGGTCGATTCTAAAGACAGCGACGATCTCTTTTTTGAGTAGCTTAAGATAGCACGCTTTCTGATTGGCTGGCAGGAATTGATCCAACATGTCTAAGTAAAATTGATCGATGCTGGAAATGCTCGGAGCCTCTTCGAGTGCCTTCATATGCTTTTGAATCTGCTCATGAACAGGGATCTGTTCTAGTGCGTTTAGGCGCTTTGGTGTATGTGTAACAGCGTACATGACCGGCTCCGAGGTTCTTTTCTAATATTCAATGCACAGCAAACCTAATGCCAGAATGTATAAACGATTTATAATCAGTAGGTTGGCTGGTTGAAAAATGACCGAAGGTGCGGTGGGTGGGTAGATAGTTGCCGTTATTAACACCTAGTGGCATGTGAGGGGCAAAAAATAACCGAGCCATTTGAGGTTGTTGTTACCATCGTCAAAAACCGTCTAAATAGCAGCGGTTTTGTTTGTTTGATTGTCTAAAAAATTGGTATATTTCGTATCTAACTTCCAGCTTATCAAGGAAAATGTATTGGACCTTAAACGAAAAGTCCCGTTGCATTTGGATGCAGCAATACTGCTTGCGATTGTTTTCGTGTGTTCATTAGGCTTCAACCTTTTTCAGATGTACCAAGTTGTAGAGTTGAATAAAGAGACAAGCCAACAGGGTTTTCAGGCCATGCTTGATCAAATGAATTTGGAGGAAGCTTTGAAAAGGGTGAAGGTCTTAGAGCAGAGTTGTGAACTTGAGGCTGATGATTCTTAACAAGCTGGATCTATAGATAATAAAAAGGACGCAATTGCGTCCTTTTTATTTTTGTGAGGCTAGGGTGATGGGATCACTCGCTTAGCAAATTCACAGAATCTTTATCGATGTCGTAATCGTAATAAGCCATACCTAGTTTGTTTAGGTAATCCATTCGATCAGCGCTTTTTAGATCAATTTCTGGTGCTTCTAGGCCGCACTCTTCATAGATGCCGGCTAGATGTGCCAAATAAGCTTCGCCTTCTTTTACCATTAATAGACTCGCTGCGCCTACATCAGTTTTTACTCGGCTGTTTAGATCATCTGAAAGCATCACTTCAAAAACAACAGCTTCTTCATCGCCTTCGATACGTACGGAGCGGTTTCTAACAGTTTGTTCAGCCCAAAAGTAAGCTAACTCTTTGCTTTGTGTTAGGAATACAGGCTCGATGGTTTCGGTATAGTTATTTCCGATTGTAGCCATTGTTTGTTTAGCAGCTTGTTTAAGCGCCTTGTCGCCAGAACGATTTAATCCCTGATCTTTGATTGATTCGACCAGCGCGGAAGATGTGCCATGGTACCAGGTGTTACTAGTGGCAAAACCCTGTTCGGTTAACAGTTCTTTAGCGTCTTTAAGAAAAGTAGGTGTAGTCATAATCTAAATCACTTAATCAGTTTGCAGTTGAAAGCAGTAGGGGATTCTATCCTAAAACTTAAATTGAATCCTTTGTAACTTTCTAAGTATTTATAGCAGGTATAAAAAAGGCGACACCTTAAAAAGGGGCCGCCTTTCTATGCAAGGTAGATGCCCTAGCAAGCTAGAGCATGCGCCTTAGCTAGTATTGCTTAGTTAAACTGGTTAGACGTGTTTTTCGCGCCGCCAGCTTTTAGAGCGTTCTCACCAGCAAAGTATTCTTTGTGGTCGTCGCCGATGTCAGAACCAGACATGTTTTGGTGCTTAACACATGCGATAGTCTGACGGATTTCTTTACGCTGTACGCCTTCAACATAACCAAGCATAGCCTTCTCACCGAAGTATTCTTTAGCCAAGTTATCAACAGACAGTGCAGTCGTGTGGTAAGTAGGCAGAGTGATTAGGTGGTGGAATACGTTTGCTTCGCGAGCAGTATCAGCCTGGAACGTTTGAACGCGAGCGTCAGCAGCGTCAGACAGTTCAGAACCGTCGTAATCAGCAGACATTAGGTTGTCGCGGTCGTAACCAGAAACGTCTTTACCTTCAGCAGCCCATGCATCGTAAGTTTGCTGACGGAAGTTTAGAGTCCAGTTGAAAGATGGAGAGTTGTTGTAAACTAGTTTCGCATTTGGGTGAACCTTGCGAACGTCGTCCATCATGCCTTTGATTTCGTGAACTGTTGGTACAGCAGTCTCGATCCAAAGAAGGTCAGCACCAGCATTGATAGCTTCGATACAATCGAATACGCAACGCTCGTGGCCAGTACCTGCGCGGAACTGGTATAGACCAGAAGGTAGACGCTTAGGACGAACTAGCTTGCCGTTACGGCTGATTAGTACGTCGCCTTCAGCAGTATCTTCTGGAGCAACTTCTTCAACGTCTAGGTAAGAGTTGTAAACGTCGCCTTGATCGCCTGGTTCTTTAACTACAGCGATTTCTTTAGTTAGGCCAGCACCTTCAGAGTCAGTACGAGCAACGATAACACCGTCGTCAACACCTAGCTCAAGGAAAGCGTAACGTAGAGCACGTAGTTTAGCGTGGAAGTCAGCGTGAGGAACAGTTACTTTACCGTCCTGGTGACCACACTGCTTCTCGTCAGCAACCTGGTTTTCGATCTGTAGGCAGCATGCACCTGCTTCGATCATCTGCTTAGCCATTAGGTAAGTCGCTTCAGCGTTACCGAAACCAGCATCGATGTCAGCAACGATTGGCACTACGTGAGTTTCGTGGTTGTCGATCTGAGACTGGATGTCAGCTTCTAGAGCAGCGTCACCAGCTTCGCGTGCTTTGTCTAGTGCACGGAATAGACCGCCTAGTTCACGAGCGTCAGCTTGACGAAGGAATGTGTAAAGTTCGTTAACAAGAGAAGCTACAGAAGTTTTCTCGTGCATAGACTGGTCTGGTAGAGGACCGAAGTCAGAACGTAGAGCAGCAACCATCCAACCAGATAGGTATAGGTAACGACGCTCAGTAGAACCGAAGTGCTTCTTGATAGAGATCAGCTTCTGCTGACCAACAAAACCGTGCCAGCAGCCTAGAGACTGAGTGTACTTAGTTTTGTCTTTGTCGAACTCAGCCATGTCGCGACGCATGATACCAGCAGTGTACTTAGCGATATCTAGGCCAGTTTTGAATTTGTTCTGAGCGCGCATGCGTGCAGCAGATTCTGGGTTGATTGCATCCCAAGGGCTACCAGCTTCAGCTTTAAGACCTGCAATGCTTTCGATGTCTTTGTTCAGTGATGACATGGTCATTCCTTCTATATTAGTTGCTAGCCAGTTTTCGGCTAACTCTTAAAAGTTTCGCAATCGATTCTAGTGCGGTTAACCCTATAATTGAAATAAATGCCTGTTATTTGCAGTATTTATCCTGTGAATAGGTCTATGGTATTATTACTGAAACACGCATGATTACGGCATTGATATGAATCTGGATAAAATTGACCTTAACCTTTTGGTGTATCTTGATATTTTGCTGCGGGAGCGTAATGTGACTCGATCCGCCAGCTTACTTGGGATTACACAGCCCGCTATGAGTAACGGTTTGCGGCGGTTGCGTGAAACTTTTGGTGATCCACTTTTGGTTCGAACCAGTGAAGGAATGGTGCCTACTGAGCGTGCTCAATCATTGCAGCCACTGCTTAGACAGATCCTTGCATCGGTAGAACAGGTTATAGAACCAACAACTGAGTTTGATGCTAAATCCAGTGATCGAGTCTTTCGTATAATGACCAGCGACTACGGTGAGGCAACGCTATTACCCCGATTATTAAAGCGTTTGAACCGTGAAGCGCCAGATGTTGTCCTTGATATCCTAACGCCGAGTGATATGAGCTTTCTTGAAGTGGAGCAGGGCTTGGTTGATCTGGTTATCAACCGTTTTGATACTATGCCGCAATCCTTCCACCAAAAGACCTTATGGAAAGATTCGTTTTCGTGTTTGTTTGCCGTAGATAATCCCATTTCCCATGATTACTGTTTGGAAACTTATATCAGGGCAAATCATGTTTGGGTGAGTAAAACCGGCATGGGAGCAGGTATGGGTATCACGCCTGAAGATACCAAGCGGCTCGGTTGGGTGGATGAGGCATTAGACTCAATTGGCTATAAACGCCATATATCGGTATTTACCCGACATTATCAATCAGCCGCATTGCTTGCATCTCAGCGTGGTCTTATCGCAACTATTCCGAGTCGTGCTGCTGCTATACAATCAGAAAACCCAAGATTAGTAGTGAAAAAACCGCCTTTTGATATTCCGGAATTTGAGTTCAAAATGGCGTGGAGCCCTTTGCTACAACATAACGCTGCTCACCGTTGGATACGCCAGGTGATCTCTGATGTGGCTTCGGTTTCCTAATGAACGATAAGTTATAAGTTTTAATAATCTAATAAGGCGGTTTAACCGCCTTATTTTTTGCCTAATGATTCTTCAGGTACTGCGCATTCAATTGTTGGGAGGAGCATGGCTTGCTTGGTCTTCTTTGTTTGCGGTATCGAAATTAGTCCAAAGAAGAGCATAAAACCAATGTACCAATTAGCAGTTAGGTAAATCTGTGAATATGAAAGGTATTGTTCTATGACGTTGCCTTCCATTCTTGGCATATGCAAGTACATCGAATATAGGTACCAAACCAAAATTTGAATTACGATCAAATGATGGAACCATCTGAACATCGCTTTGAACTGTTCTACCAAGATAAAAGATAAGAGTAGAAAGGCTGCAGGTATGGCAATGGTTACATAATCGTGAAGCCCTAGAGTGTCACTAGCAAGGTATATAGCTATGCTGCCTAGCCATACTATTAAAATTAGTAGTTTCATCGGAATTCCTTTTCTCTATTACAGCAATTAGGCTTGGATCCACTGTTTCAGTCAACAGGTCAAATGCCCGAGTTAACTATTTGATTTACTTTGCATAGGCGCTTAGAGATGTAATCAAGCATGTACACCATGCCGAGTTACGAAAGACTCAGCCCCTGTCTGTCGTGATGTCAGAAAAGATTGATTATCTAAGAGAGTGGGCTTCTACTCGAACTGTGTCATGTGAGTAATATTTTCGTTGTTTATAAATTAAATGATGCAAGGCTCAGCAAATACATTTGCTGAGCCTGAGTTAATTACAAAATAAATTTCTTAGTCGAAAAGCGTGTGTATTGAAGCGCTTCTGCTACTTCATTAGCTTTAGTGGCAGATGCTAATTTACTCAGAAGCACTAGCGCTGCTTGGTAGCTAACTAAGCTACCATTTGAAGTAATCACATTGCTATCAACAACTACATTCTGATCGTATTGGACTTTTATATCTGGAAAGGTGCGAGCAAGTTCCTTTTCACCTCCAGCCCATGTTGTGGCCTTTAATCCATCTAATAGTCCTGCCTTACCAAGTAAGAATGAGCCAGAGCAGTTACTCGCCATCCATTCAGCGTGATGGGCAGTGTTTTTAATGAATTGAATTAGCTGGGTATTTCCGATCAGTGGGTCCATGTCGTAGCTAGATGGCACGATTAGAACATCCAGTTTAGGGGCATTGCCGATCCAATAAGGGCTATTTAAACTTAGGCCTTCTTCAGTTGTAACGGAGGGCTTATTTACCACATTGATAACGATAGGTGTGTAGTCACTAAACCATGTTTTTCTGCTGGCAACGCCAAAAACTTCTAATGGTGCTGTTACATCGGATGTTAGAACACCATCAAAGACAAGAATGCCGATCTTCTTACTCTCAGCGAATGATAGTTGGCTTAAGAGCAGTAAAACCAAAGTTGCTGTTAGTCGTACAAATTGCTTTCTCATTTTTAATCTCCAGAAAGTTAATTACGACCATTTTAGGGTTAAGTTAATAAGTGAAAAATATATTGATTAGAATTTCATTGGTGAATATTCTTCATTAATGGATAAATTCAATGCTTTAAAAACGTTTATTACTGTATGCGAGAAAGGATCATTTGCTGCTTCCGCAGCGGTGTTGGGTACAGATGCATCTACAGTGAGTAAAGCGATAAGCCGATTAGAAAAGCAGTTAGCTTATACACTGTTTTATCGTTCTACCCGAAAGCTAACAATTACTGATGCGGGAAAGGAATACCTAGAGACGGTAAGAGCGTTACTCATAGATCTAGATGAATGTGAGCAGCGTCTGAAATCGGGTAATGAGTCTGCAACGGGTGTTCTAAAGGTAAATTTACCGGTCGCTTACGGGCGTTTATATATAGTTCCAATACTCTCTAAATTTGCCGAACAGTATCCAGATATTAGTCTGCAATTGAGTTTCTCCGATGAATATGTCGATATTATCGAACGGGGACTCGATCTCTCGATCCGAACAGGCACGGTATCCGATAGCCGTATGGTGTTGCATAAATTGAGCCCAATGGACTTTCTAACCTGCGTAACACGAGCCTATCTTGAAACGCATGGGCCAATTGATAGTTTTCAGGATTTTGATAATCACCGATGGATACGCTTTCGCTTTAAGCAGACGGGTAAGTTAATGCCTATTTTGGCTGAAGTGGATGGGGAGACCGAAAAGCTAGATCCCAAAAACTATTTAGTGGTTGATGATGGTCAGGCGCTGGTAGATCTTTGTCGTAGCGATGTCGGTGTGATGCAGGGGCCTCATTTTCTATTTAAAGACGGTTTAAGTTCTGGGGACTTAGTTTCGTTATTTCCACCTATTGAACCGGAAGGTTATGGTGTGTATTTACTCTATCCTAAGCGGGATTTTCTACCAAGTAAGGTGGTGGTATTTACAGAATTTTTAAAAGCGGAACTAGAGAAGATGGGAGAGGGGTCGAACTTTTGTTGGTCTAGTGAAGTGGCTTATCTTAATGAGTGGGAATAGTGCGCTGATTGTAAAAAATACAATCAGCGCACTATTCCCACTGAGAAACTTAGTGCAGTTTCATCTTCGGCCTTACAACTTTTCCGATCTTCTCAGCAATATAAACGATCATCGCTTTGAAGAAGCCGTGAATTGCGATCTGGTGCATACGATAAAGTGATACATACACGATACGAGCTATTTTTCCTTCAATAAACATAGAGTTCTTTGAAAGGTTGCCCATCAAACTGCCCACGGTACTGTAACGGCTAAGGTTGACCAGTGAACCGTGATCCTTGTATACGAAGTTTTTAAGTGGTTTGCCTTTTTCGGTAAGAATAATGTTTTTCTTAACGATTGACGCCATTTGATGTGCTGATTGGGCGCGAGGTGGCACCCAGCTACCATCTTCCTGCGCACAAGCGCAGCAATCACCAATCACGTAAATGCTGTCGTCGATGCTGGATTGAAGCGTTGGTTTAACCAGAATCTGATTTGTGCGGGTTAACTCAAAGCCATAAAGGTCTGCTAGGAAGTCGGGTGCCTTAACACCTGCAGCCCAGATCATCATGTCTGCTTCGATTTCTGAACCGTCAGCTGTTTCGAAGCCATTAGCGTTCGCGGATTTGATTAAGGTATCTTCACATACATCTACACCCAGCGCTGCTAGTTCATCGCGGGCAGAGGCCGAGATACGAGAAGGCAGTGCAGGAAGAATACGTGGGCCAGCTTCAATCAGTGTAACCTTCAGCTGTTTAGCGGTCATTTTCGGAAGGCCGTATGACTTAAGCATGTCGGTTACGTTGTAAAGCTCAGCCGCGAGCTCAACACCCGTTGCGCCTGCACCAACAATCGCGATATTTAATACGCCGTTTTCACGTTGGTTTACACGCATGAAGTTGTTAATGAGCGCGTTATGGAAACGTTCAGCTTGTTTAGCTGTATCTAGGAAGAAACAGTGATCATTCACGCCCGGTGTTTTGAAATCGTTGCTGACACTGCCGATGGCTAAAATCAGTGTGTCATATTGCAAATGTCTTTCCGGCAGGATTTGAACTCCATCCTCATCCACCGTTTCAGCCAGTGTGACAGTCTTGGCGTCTTTATTTAGACCACAAAAAGTACCTAGTTCGAACTCATAATGGTGTTTAACCGCGTGGGCATGGTAAACAACACCATCAGTATTTGGGTCAAGTGAACCTGTGGCTACCTCATGTAAAAGAGGTTTCCAGATATGGGAACGTTTCTGATCGACTAGGGTTACTTCAACTGAGGGATTTTTTCGGTAGCGGTGGCCTAGTTGGGTGACGAGCTCAAGGCCGCCAGCGCCCCCGCCAATCACAAGAATCTTGTGCGGCTCCGTTGGATTTGTCATTGTTTTAATCCTCAAAAAATATGGGATTAGCAGCTGTAGAAACTATTAATCCTATATTTTCTGATAGTTGTACTCTGATCTTGATGCAGACAAAAGTAAATAGAAAGAACTAGAAACGGCGCTAAAGAATTAGCACCGCTTCGTCTTAAAGTGGGAGAGGCATACTCGACTTATTGATTAAATGCGGCTGCCAGTAGCTGTTGTGTGTATTCAGCTTTAGGTGATGCAAAGATTGCTTGGGCATCACCTTGTTCGATGATATCTCCATGGCGCATCACTATTAGCTTGTGGCTTAGCGCTTTTACAACGGCTAAATCATGGCTGATAAATAGATAAGTTAAGCCATATTTTTCCTGAAGGTTGCGCAATAGTTCAACAATTTGTTTCTGTACCGTGCGATCTAACGCAGAGGTGGGCTCATCTAATACGATAAGTTCGGGTTTCAGTACCAATGCGCGTGCGATGGCGATACGCTGCCGCTGACCTCCAGAGAACTCATGCGGATAGCGATGCCTAGTTTCAGGATCGATACCAACCTCTTGTAGTACATCGATGATCGCTTGTTCGTGTTCCGCTTTAGATTCTGGCTGGTGAATATCGAGTCCTTCAGCAATGATCTCAGCAATAGACATGCGTGGACTCAAGCTGCCAAAGGGGTCCTGAAAAACTATCTGCATCCGTTTACGTAAAGGTTTAACCGCTTTTTGATCTAAAGGTGCAAGAGCGGTCTGATCAAATGTGATTTCGCCTTCACTGCGTTGCAGTTTCAAAATGGCGAGGCCTAATGTGGTTTTTCCTGAGCCGGATTCTCCCACAATGCCGAGTGTTTCACCGCGGTTAACAGACAGGTCGATGCTGTTTACCGCTTTAATATGGTCTACGGTCTTTTTGAAAAAACCTTTCGTAATAGGAAACCAGACTTTTAACTGTTCTGTTTCTAGCAAGCGCTCTTGCTCGCATTGAACAATGGCAGGATTACCTGATGGCTCAGCATCTAATAACGTTTGAGTGTAAGGATGTTGTGGTTGTGCAAACAGTTGAGCCGTTGGAGCCGATTCGACTTGCTCACCTTTATACATAACACAGACATGGTGCGCGTAACGACGGACAATATTCAGGTCATGAGTAATCAGCAAAATTGCCATGCCCAGTTTTTCTTGCAGGGACTTAAGTAACTCCAGAATCTGTTCCTGAATCGTTACATCAAGTGCAGTAGTTGGCTCATCAGCGATAAGCAGTTCAGGATCATTGGCGAGTGCCATTGCGATCATTACACGTTGACGCTGACCGCCGGAAAGCTCATGAGGGTAGCTATTTAAGCGTTTCTCAGGCTCAGGAATGCCAACTAACTCAAGTAGTTCAAGAATTCGAGATCGTGCTTGTTTACCGGTCATCCCTCTATGTAGAAGTAGAGTTTCCCCTATCTGTTTCTGAATTGTGTGTAGAGGGTTGAGCGACGTCATTGGTTCCTGAAAGATAACGCTGATCTTATCGCCGCGTAACTGACGCATCTGATTTTCGTTATAGCTCAGTAGGTCTTGACCATCATAGTGAATTTCACCGCTAGGGTGGCTTGCTTTAGGGTAGGGGAGTAAACGCAGAACGGACATTGCGGATACGGATTTGCCAGAGCCTGATTCTCCTACCAATGCAAGAGTCTCACCTCGAGGTATATCAAAGCTAACTTGTTTCACTGCTTCTACTGCAGCTTCACTACCCTGATCAAAAGTGACGGATAGGTTGCGAACACTTAATAGCGGAGACGTCATGACACTTTCCTTGGGTCGAAGGCGTCACGTACAGCTTCACCTATAAAGATTAGAAGGGTAAGCATCAATGCAAGGCTACAGAAAGCCGTGATACCTAACCATGGTGCATGAAGGTTTGTTTTACCTTGAGCAACTAATTCACCCAATGATGGACTGCCTGGAGGCAGGCCAAAGCCCAAGAAATCCAGAGCGGTCAACGTAACAACAGATCCATTAAAGATAAATGGCATAAAGGTCAGCGTTGCCACCATAGCATTTGGAAGAATATGGCGGAACATGATCATGCGGTTATTTAAGCCAAGCGCACGGGCAGCGCGAACATATTCGAGATTACGACCACGTAAAAATTCGGCACGTACGACATCAACCAGCTGCATCCAAGAGAAGAGAAGCATAATACCTAATAGCCACCAGAAATTTGGCTCAACAATGCTGGCTAAAATGATCAGTAAGAACAGAACCGGAAGACCAGACCAGATCTCGATAAAGCGTTGGAAGAAAAGGTCAACTTTACCGCCGTAGTAGCCCTGAATAGCACCAGCAACCACACCGATCACTGAACTTGCTAAAGTCAAAACTACGGCAAATAGGATTGAGATCCTAAAGCCGTATATGACGCGAGCAAGTACATCACGAGCCTGATCGTCTGTACCTAGCAGATTGTCCATTGTTGGAGGGGATGGAGCAGGTACAGGAAGGTCATAATTAATTGTGCTGTAGTTGTACTTAATCAGCGGCCAGATAATCCAGCCTTGCCCTTCATTATGTATAAGGTCTTGGATATAGGGATCTTTGAAATCCGCAGGGCTTTCAAATTCACCACCAAAGGTCAGTTCGGTGTAATTCACAGCGACCGGGAAATATAGATCGCCTTTATACGACACTACCAACGGATCATCATTCGCAATAATCTCTGCAAATAGGGATAGGAAAAATAGCGTGCTGAAGATCCATAAAGACCAATAGCCACGTTTGTTTTTGCGGAAGTTTTCGACCCTGCGCTGATTGAGAGGGCTGAGTTTATTAACTAATACACCCATGGTTAAAGCTCCCTGCTTTCGAAGTCTATTCTTGGGTCTACCAGTACATATGTGATGTCACTGATCAATTTAAGTAATAAACCGATAAGGGTGAAGATATACAGGGTACCAAAGATAACAGGGTAATCACGGTTGATTACCGCCTCATAACCTAGCAGCCCAATGCCATCAAGGGAGAAGATGACCTCAATCAGCATAGAACCCGTAAAGAAGATTGAGATAAGCGCTGCAGGCATACCAGCAATGATGATAAGCATAGCGTTACGGAAGACATGACCATAAAGGACTTTCTTTTCGGAAAGGCCTTTAGCACGCGCCGTAAGCACATATTGCTTGTTTATCTCATCTAAGAATGAGTTTTTGGTCAGCATTGTTAAAGTCGCAAAACTGCCGATCACAGTTGCGATAACCGGTAGGGTGATGTGCCAGAAGTAATCTTTAATCTGACCCCAAAGGCTTAATTCATCAAAGTTGGGAGACGTCAGTCCGCGTAGTGGGAACCAGTCCAACCAAGTGCCGCCTGCAAAGATGACGATCAGTAAAATTGCAAATAGGAAGTTCGGAATGGCATAGCCAACGATTATTGCAGTACTGGTCCAGACATCAAAAGGGGTGCCGTCTTTAACCGCTTTACGTATACCCAAAGGGATGGAAACAGCGTAAGTAATCAATGTCGCCCAAAGGCCTAAGGAAATAGAGACCGGTAGTTTTTCGATGATTAAATCGACTACCGATTTGTCACTAAATAAGCTATTTCCAAAATCGAAAACGGCGTAATTTTTTAGCATCTGCCAAAAGCGTTCGTGAGCGGGTTTATCAAAACCGTATAGCGCTTCGATCTCTTTTACCAATTCTGGGTCTAAGCCTCTCGCACCACGATAGCTGCTGTCACCACCATTCGCGCTGCTTGCTTCGGTTGTTAGGTCATTTTGTGCGCCACTGACTCGAGCCGTCGCACCGACATTAATGCCTTCCAATTGAGCAATGGTTTGCTCAACGGGGCCGCCAGGGGCTGCTTGAACAATGATAAAGTTGATCGTCAGAATTCCTATCAAGGTAGGAATGATCAGAAGTAAACGCCTTAGGATATACGCAGCCATTATTTAGCGTCCTCGGATGGTTTGATCCACCAAGTATCAAAACCTAGATTGTATTTAGGGCGAGTGCTCGGCATTTCAAATTTATCCCAATAAGCCACTCTATATTTATTAATATGGTATTGAGGGATAACGTAATGATTCCATTGCAGCACGCGATCAAGGGCACGAGTTCGTAAAACCAACTGCTCACGATCAGGGGATTGAATAAGCTGGTCAACTAGGTAATCAACCGCTGGATTTTTGATTCCGATGAGATTACGGCTGCCTTCAACATCAGCACCAGAGGAATGCCAGTAATCACGTTGTTCATTACCCGGTGAGGAGGATTGACCAAATCCGCTTACAACTACGTCAAAATCATACTTACGCAGGCGGCTGATGTATTGTGAAACATCAACTAAACGAATGCTTGAGTGAATACCCAATCGTTCCAAGTTACGAATAAAGGGAGCGACTACTCGTTCGAAAGCAGGTGAATAAAGCAGCATTTCGATTTTAAGTGGTTCGCCAGTCTCTTTGTGGACTAACTTACCTTGTTTAAAGATCCATCCGGCTTGTTGAAGTAGGCGTTTAGCTTGACGCAGCTCGGTATAGATTCGGCCATTACCACTGGTTTCAGGAGCACGATAAACTTGAGTAAATACCTCGGTAGGGATTTGGTCACGAATAGGCTCAAGTATCTCGATCTCTTTCTCGGTTGGCAGGCTAGTAGCGGCCATCTCCGAGTTGGAGAAAAAACTATGGGTACGGGTATAGGCGTTGTAAAAGATGTTTCTATTGGTCCATTCGAAATCAAATGCTAGCGCTAGTGCTTGTCTAACACGCGGGTCTTTAAATTGCGGTCGTCGAGTGTTTAGGACGAAGGCTTGCATACCCGTTGGGTTTTCATGACCTAACTCTTTGACAATTATTTTGCCTGAATCTACTGCAGACCCTGTATAGCTAGTAGCCCAGCGCTTTGATGAATTTTCTTGACGGAAATCGTATTCACCAGCTTTAAAAGCTTCCATTGCTACCGTGTTATCTCTGTAGTAATCGTAGGTCAGAAATTCAATATTATGACGACCTCTATTAACGGGTAGGTCTTTACCCCAGTAATCAGGGCTTAGCTTATAGGTGATACTACGTCCGGCATCAAAACTATCGATCGTGTATGAACCAGAGGCCACCGGAATATCTAAACTCGGTTTTTGGAAATCTCTATCTTTCCAAAAATGTTTAGGCAAAATTGCAATTTCACCAACGATAAGGGCTAACTCACGGTTAAGGTTGTTGCGGAAATTAAATTTAACTCGGTGAGGATTAAGTGCTTCAACTGATTCGATGTCGGAATAATAGGCTTTGTAGAAAGGCGCGCCTTTAGATCTCAGGGTTTCTAAACTGAAAACTACGTCTTCCGCAGTAATAGGGTGGCCGTCACTAAATTTTGCTTCAGGGCGTATATTAAAAATAATCCAGCTACGATCAGCTGGTACTTCTAGCGATTCAGCAACGAGACCATATAGGGAAAAAGGTTCGTCTTGAGCTTTACCAAGTAAACTATCGTAGAGGAGGCCAAGCCCGTCAGCAGGGGTTCCTTTGACGATGAAGTTATTAAAGCTATCAAATGTTCCCAAAGCAGATTGAATGGCTTTGCCGCCTTTGGGTGCATCAGGGTTCACATAATCAAAGTGCTTAAAGTTGGCAGGGTATTTAAGGTCGCCATGCATTGCAATGCCATGGCTCGAAGTAACCGCATCTGCCAATAGAGGTGCAGGAATAAGGAAACTGGAAAGGCACAACCAAATACTTAATTTGCGTAGAGAAGAGCAAGTACGAGGTTTGAGTGTAAGCAATCTAAGGTTCCTTCTTAACGTAAATTATCTTTTATATCAGTGACCTTTGCTGGGTTCCAGTAAAAGCCACTGATAAGACTGTTCCTTAGCTTTTTTGTTCAAATTGTTCGGACAATTCAGTTAGCTGATTATGGAGATGCTTACGCTTAACTTTGGCGTCGACGAGTTGCTGATATTGCTGTTGTAGGAACGTTAGTTTTTCCTCATTGCCATCAGCTAGGCCTTTTATTAGGTCTTGATCCATCCACTTTTGAATGCGCTTATAAAGAATGACTTTAAACGCAATTGCAGTGACTGTCGCAAAAACAATAATAAAAATACTTGTAGCGTCCATGAATCGGTCGTCCTGAATTAGTGTGCTTGGGTAACATCTACATACAAAGTTAGATGTTGCCCAGGGCGAATGTATTTAGCTTTGTTGATTTTATTCCAACGTAATATATCAGCCACATTAACATTAAATTTGTTGGCAATAACAGAAAGCGAATCACCTTGACGTACTTTGTAACCCACTTTACGGATGACTTGACGGTCTGCATCGTTTAGCGCTGTTTGAGCTGGTTTGCTCCAGATGACGAGTCTCTTTCCAATACTTAATGGGTCGCCAGGTGCCATGCTGTTCCATCGAGCTAACTGTCGTACGCCTACATTGTATTTGTTAGCGATACTCCAGAAACTATCGCCAGATGTAACAGTATGGTGTTTTTGTTGACGATCAGTTGTACGTGAAATCGTCTTCTGTCTATCAGCATGACGTTGTTGCTGACTAAGAGCGTACTCTGTTGCCTGCTTGCTTGCGGTTGGTATTAGCAGCGTTTTACCTGCACGGATATTGTTACCACTAATTTTGTTGGTCGAACGGATGAGGTTTACTGAAGTTTTATATTTGTTAGCAATGGCAATTAATGAGTCTCCAGACTGAATTTTGTGACGTACCCATTTAACGCGTTGGTCGCTCGGTAGCTCTTTAAGTGCTTTGGTAAATTGTTCAGCGTTCTCTACTGGGACTAGTAATCGATGTGGTCCTTCCGGAGCTGTTGCCCAGCGGTTAAATCCTGGATTTAAAAGATACAATTCTTTAGTACTGATATTCGCCATAGATGCTGCTTGGGCGATATCAATTTGGCTACCTGTTTCTACCACCCTGAAATGAGGTTTGTTTGGGATTGGCTGTAGAGTTAAGCCGTAATACTCTGAGTTTTTAACAACTGCAGCTACAGCCAAAAATCTAGGGACATAAGCCATGGTTTCTTTTGGTAGATTGAGGGACCAGTAGTCGGTTGGTTTATCTTTTTGCTTGTTACGCTTAATTGCTTTAGATACGTTGCCACCGCCTGCGTTATAAGCTGCTAGGGCAAGTAACCAGTCTCCGTCAAAGCGTTTATGTAGCTTTTTTAAGTACGTGTAGGCAGCATCAGTTGAATTCAAAATATCTCGGCGTCCGTCGTACCACCAGTTTTGTTTTAGGCCAAAATACTTACCAGTAGAAGGAATAAATTGCCATGGTCCTGCTGCTCGGCCATGAGAGTAGGCAAATGGATCGTATGCGCTCTCAATGATCGGAAGTAGTGCTAATTCAACAGGAATGCCGCGTTCAATCGCGCTGTTTAAAATATGGTGATAATAAGGTGCTGCACGTTTTACGACCCGTTCCATGTGGTTCGGGTGTTTTTTGTACCATCTGAGATGGGTTTGAACTCTAGGGTTATCTAGATGCAGTTCCATCTCCATATGATTGCGAGTGACTTCCCATAAATCATTAGGAGTAGGTTCAGCTTCATCATTAAAATGAGAGGTATTTTTTGCCAGAAAAGGCTGACCATCTATGCCGTTATTAGATGGGATGGTGTTTTTTTCGGTAACGGATTGGCAACCGCTTAATACAACGCCTGCAGCTATAGATAGCAGGACCGATTTAGAAGATGAAAACATGATGCTCCGGTGCTTAGGAGGTAAATCGATCCATTCTATCAGTGGCCCTTAAAGCGTCAAGGGTTCTCTGGAAAAGCTGGGAAATCAATAAATTAAAATTGATTCTTCCATTCTCTGATCGCTGCAAATACGGCTTCTTGATCTAGCTGAGTCTGATGAGTAAATTTCTGAGCAGCGGTAATAACACTTACTTGATCCGAGCGCATAAAGGGGTTTATACGTTTTTCTTGGGCAATAGTTGTTGGTAAGGTCGGGCGATCAGAATTCCGAAGCTTGGAACACAGGTTTATCGCATCTTTGACATCAGTATTTTCAGGTTCAACTGCTTCAGCAAAGGCTAGATTTGCCAGTGAGTATTCATGGGTGCAATAAACTTCGGTGTTGTCAGGCAAAGATTGGAAATGAGTCATTGCCGCTAACATCTGCTTCGGTGTACCTTCAAACAAACGCCCGCATCCAGCTAAGAATAGAGTGTCACCGCAAAATAATTGAGGCTGCTCTCCGTTTATGAAATAACTGATGTGATCGAGTGTATGTCCAGGGATCTCTTTAATGGTGAGTTGTTGCCCCCAGATGTCCAATTTTTCACCTTCTTTAAGGAAATGCGTTATGCCTGAAAAAGGAGAGTTGTGAGGCCCATAAACGGGAACTTGATATCTGTCCGTAAGTTCTTTTACGCCGTCAGTGTGATCGTAATGGTGATGTGTAATTAAGATAACGTCTAGTTCAAAGTTATTATCATTTAAGTAGCGAATAACTGGAGCGGCATCGCCTGGATCTACAACAGCGACTTTGCGACTGTTAGGTAGTTTAAGGAGCCAAATATAATTATCTGAAAAAGCAGGAATTGGAGTAACGCTAAACATTTGACAGCTCCTATCAACTGAAAGGTAAAACCTTCATTTGCAGTGTTATAAAAGAAATATAATACTGCTTATATTACATCGGACCAGTTCTAATTAGATAAATTTATGGCGAATAATATGAGTCGCTCATTAGACGATCAGCTTCCACATATCATGGCTTGGTTTGATACCGAATTAGGTCAGGAGCTGCTACAGGCTGAAAGAGATACAGTGGAGCGGGTGGTCGGTGCTCTGTTTGGAATGCACTTAGCCCAGCTGTCTGTAGATAGCCGGATAACTTTATTCGAAGGCAGTCCTGTAACCCATTGTTTTTCTATTATTCCTAAACTTGGCTTAGGGGTCAGTGATCACTGTATTGTTGCAGATAATACAGAGATACCTTTAGCTCATGAGAGTGTTGACGTAGTCCTTCTTCACCATGCATTAGATTTCACTGATTCCCCCCATCAAGTTTTAAGGGAGGCCTCCAGAATCCTAAGACCAGGTGGTCATGTTGTTATTGTCGGGTTTAATCCGGTTAGCTCTTGGGGGCTTTATCGACTGACAAAACGGAACCATGATTTACCCCCTTGGAGTGGACGATTCCTTAGCCATAAAAGGCTATCTGATTGGTTAAAGCTTTTAGAATTAACTGAATTACGTCAACTTTCAGGTTATTATCGCGCTCCTTTCACTAAGGCCAAATGGCGAAGTCGTTTTAGGCTAGTCGAAAGTGTTGCAAGACGTTTGCCCGGCCATACGGGGGCGTTTTCTGTTTTGTTGGCGCGTAAAGATATTGCTGGCATGACTCCGCTGCGTTCTGGCTGGGGGTTAAGAAGACTCATTACTCTGCCAGTCGCGGAACCCACTACCCGAAAATCATTAAGGAAAGTTTGTGAAGATCGTTGAAATATTCACTGATGGTGCTTGTAAAGGAAACCCTGGACCAGGAGGGTGGGGTGCCGTTATGCGTTATGGGGATGCTGAAAAGCAGCTCTGGGGTGGTGAGCATGGTACTACCAACAATCGCATGGAATTAATGGCTGCGATCAAGGCTTTAGAGACTCTTAATCGCCCATGTGAAGTTATCCTGACCACAGATTCTCAATATGTCAGACAAGGCATAACTGAATGGATTGATGGCTGGAAGAAGCGCGGTTGGAAAAACTCACAAAAAAAACCTGTAAAAAATGCTGACCTATGGCAGCGGTTAGATAAAGCTACTGAGGAACATACAATCGATTGGCGTTGGGTTAAAGGGCATAGCGGCCATCCTGAAAATGAATTGGCTGATCAACTGGCAAACCGTGGTGTTGAAGAGTTAAATTAGCATGATTAGCTCTAAAGCTAAGTAAATAGTTTGCTGTCAGTTGATATGCCGAGAATTTTTCGATAAGTGGCCGTAACCAAAAGTTACGGATTGCTGGTGGTGAATTGTCAGCTCCGACTCAACCTAACAGTGAAGTCGAAGCTGAAAGTAATCAGATAGAAGCGCAGAATAAATCTATTCCTACTCATAAAAGCCCGTAGCGGTATGCTTTATGCTCCCCACTGTCTTACGCGGCCTACATCTAGATGCACAAAATTACTGCGCGTATATAAGCCGACACCTCCTGACTTCATACTCAATGCTGCGCGTTGTAGATCTTTGACATCTACACCCGGGATACGAATATCAATAGCTTTTCCCTGCATGTGTAGGCTCTTTTTAGCTACTTTTCCGCTTTTACTGCTCAACATGGCATTGGTTTTAGGTGAGCGATAAGCAGATATGACGTGAATAGGCTTATGAGCACCGAAGGTTTGTTGCAGATCATGCAGCAGCATAATTAGCTGTTGGTTCATTGGGTGAACTTGATCTGTTCGATGATCGCGCAATAGGTGATCAAGTGCGCCAAGACTATCTTCTTGAAAACTACCCTGAGTGAAAAATGTACTATTTAACGTTTCGCCTGTGTGGAGGTTGACCAAGGATAGCGAGTGGTCTTTGGCCTTATGGATATTGCCGAAGGCTGCAGATGGTATGGCGCTTAATGCTGATAATCCACCTAGGGCTTTTAAAAATTTACGTCGTGTCGGAGAAGGGATATTAATAGAATCTATCTGATCGGTCATTAGGAGTCTATACATCTGGAAAAGAAATGATTATGCCTGATCAAATATTTGTTTGTATATAAATTAACCAGATATTTGCATGAATTATTCTTGTGTATGTTGTGAGCAGTTTGCTCAATTTTGACGTGCGTCTGCACTTTGAGTCCCTTCTGTTAGTCTCGTTAAGTCGTACCTATCTCGTTTGTATAGGTCATGCCGGAAGTTTAAATCGCCATCTTTATCGATAAATGAAGTCCAATAGGTCACATGCAACGGGATTGGATCTAATAAGCGAATGTGCTTTGTTTTTTCTTGTGTGAATAGTGGATCTAGTTGGCTGCTGTTCCAACCTTGGGTCATCCGCATTAGTTGATCTGCAAGTTGACGAGGTTGCTCAACACGAATACAGCCTGAACTAAAAGCGCGCTTAGATTCATCGAAAAGACGCTTAGCTGAAGTGTCGTGTAGATATACGGAATAAGGGCCAGAGGTTAGAAATTTCACACTTCCAAGCGTGTTTGATGAGCTTGGTGCTTCCCAAAATCGTTGATAGTTTTCCCCTTTGTAGAGTTTGTCGTACTCTATATTTTCATTAGTGATAATACGTTGATTTTTTCCCCATCCGCTCACAAGCTGAAGTCTGGCTTTTTTTAAAAAGTTTGGATCCCTTTCAAGTTCCGGCAAGATATCTTTATAAGCAATACTCTTAGGTACGTGCCACGAGGGGTTAATCACAATTCGGTTTACTTCGGTTTCGAAGATCGGGGTTTTTCTTTTTTTCTTACCCACGATGGTTTTCATACTCAGGATTGATTTGCCTTGCTCAATCAAATCCAGTTTAAAAGCAGGCACATTGACTAGAATGTAGCGGTCAGTGTTTGGTTGGAACTGCTGCAGCCGAAGAATATTTACGTATAACTGATCCGCTCTTTTATGAAGAGAAACATTTAGAGTACGTCTTGTTTCGGGACCTACAATGCCATCTACTTTAGCACCGTGCCTTTTTTGAAATTTCTTTAAACCTTCGTGTAACTCTATATCGAAGAGTGGATCAGTAATTGAAGAACAATTGGCTAATGAAAGATCGCCAAGTTTTGTTAATTTTTCACGAATCATAGATACGTGTGGGTGGGTATCACCGAATCTTAATAGTGGTCCTCTTGGAATAGTTTTCCACTCCGTTGTGTCTGCCAAAGTGCGGTACTTGTCATATTCTTGCTGTAATAGTTGTATTTGGTTTAAGTCATTAGCAAGGTTCTTCACATCTTCTGTATTTGATAAAGGATCTAATAAGTCAGCAGTAGTATCTGTAAATGTATGTTTGTTAGTGCTTGGTAGTGGGGAGGTCACCGCTAGTTCCATGCTTAGACACAGTGGGACATAGCAGCCGAGAGTAAGCATAACTAAAGCAAGTAAAGACTGCATGATTAGCCTCCTATTTCGATGTCTCATTTGCCTTGCCCATTAGCGACAAAATAAAGGGGTTTATTAATTACAGAATTAGATTGGATATTCTTCAAGTTAGATAACGTGAAGGTTTTTCAAGGGAAATATTAAACGGTATAGCCTTAATTAAGGCTGAAGAGCACTCAGGAATAAGTGGGAGTTCCGAGTGCTATAAGTTTCACTACGGATATTACTTCTTTTTGTTTTTTCGTTGCTCTTTTAGAGATTCGTCGTTTTTGTAGTACTCATCTTCATAATATTGGCCAGTGATGTTTAAGCGCTTTTCAATCCAGCGGTTATATCGGGACCAAATGAAAAAGCCTGGCGTCATCATGATCATGACACCAACCATCATGCCTGCACCAGCATATTTGGGTGGGACTTGCTGAATGGCCCAGTCAAGAAAACCTAGTTTATAGCCTGCGTAATACCACAAAATTAAGCCAGCGAAACCTATACCAGCCGCTAAATGATGGAGTTTAGTGCTTTTGTTCGTTTTTTCTTCTGTCATGTTTTTTTGTAGCGGTGTAAGCGCAAACTCGGCAAATAAGGTTCGGGGTCAATAATTACATCACTCCGAAGCTGCCGTTTGCGTTGATCGGGGGGTGTAAAAGAGGGGGTATTATATTCCGGAAAAGCCTCTTCTGCACCTAAAGGAAAAAATAAAGGAAGCGGACAATTGCGAGCTTTTCTGATTAGTTTGTCTTTATCTTTCCAAACTATATTCGCACGCATTACCGGAACTTGTTTTTGTAACTGTACCAATACTTCATTACTTGGAATTTTACCTAAAGCTTGAAGCTGTAGCTGGATATGTAATTGATTCGTATCCATAGCTAACAGGCGCTGCTCAGCCTCTTTAATCGATACTTTCTTTAGGCTTCTGCCGCTACTGTACCAACTAAATGTCACCTTGTTTGGGCGTTTTTCTAGTAGTGGTATTTGGCGGTAACACTGTTTTAAGTTGACGCGCGCCATGCCTTGCTGTTGAAGAGCTAAATTAAGTTCTTCCGCGCGTTTATAGATAATTTGGTTTGGATTCCCGTGAATTTCACGAAATTTTCTGACGCTAGTTTGAAAATTTTGCTTATGAGTATTGAGCTGGTGGATCAGTGGAATGATATGGGAAGGCACACCAATGAGGCCGTATAGGTTCTGGGTACGCCGACCATCTCCTCCGGCTGAATGCCATATATTGGTGATAGTGTTTATAGCGTCCGTCAATGACGAATCCAGTTGGTTATCACTAAACAGCCAATATCTACAGTCAGTTTGTTGAAGTTGAGTGCTTAGTGACTTTTGTACTTGGTTCAGTCGATCAAAAGCTTGTGTGAGTGCAATGATCCCTTTGGTCATTACTTAAGCTTCTTGTGGTTCTTCAGTTTGCTGTTTGCGTAGTTTAGCTTGGCTTTCGAAAATTTGGCGAGCCAAAATCATGCGGCAATTCTCAGGCATTTTAATAAACTCTACGCTGGTCAGGTGGCTGCCATCGCCCATGGAATCACTTCTCAGGCACTGGGCGTAGAGTAAAAGGCCGATACATGAATCAGGGAACACGAGCTTGATGGACAAGAATGCATCTTCCTCAATGGCTTCTTTGTGTCTGAATTGTAAGCCCCCTTCGGATAAATTGACTTCTTGGATTGCGCTTTGACCAACAGTCATTTCTGTTGAAGCTATCGCTTGGGCAATTCGCTCAATCTTGTTATGCATAACCGTTAACAAGGTCGCAATATTGCTATCTTTTTCTGCAACCTTACGTAATAAATGACTGCTGTCGCTATCAAGCGATTGAAGCTGGCTTAATAATAAAAAGTTTGGCGAAACATCGAACTGAGTAGGGTTTGGATGATCAGAAATTTCTGATTCAGAAATGACTTTCAGTTCTAAAGAAACATGTTGGTCAATACGAAAATACTGACGGCGATCTTGTTCCTGCATGCTTTGCCCTCAAATTAATATTGCATAGATAGTTTGGAGTATATGAATAAATGCGTACAAAAGCACCTATGAATGATTTGTTTTACTGGTTTGAAATGTAAAGTTTTTATAGTAACTATTGTTTTAATAACAGTGAGTTAAGACTTGTTGTTATCCCAAAAGTTCAGTCTTTTATCGTTTCACACGCATAATTTTATGTGGTTTAATCGCCACATGTTTAAGCCCTTATCTATATTTATTGGATTGCGTTATACAGCAGCTAAGCGCAATAACCATTTCATCTCCTTTATCTCTTTAGCCTCTATGCTGGGGTTGATGTTAGGTGTTGCTGCTTTAATTATTGTTCTTTCAGTTATGAATGGTTTCGATCGAGAGTTGAAACAGCGCATTCTCGGTATGGTCCCGCATGCATCAATCAGTGGTTATGGAAAATCTATTGAAGAGTGGCCTGTGCTGGTGGAATCGCTGGAGCAAAACCCTCGTGTGATTGCTGCTGCACCCTTCATTCAAGCGCAGGGGATGTTGACCAGTCGCGGTGTTGTTCGTGGAGCGCTTATCAATGGCATTGATCCAGCTGAAGAGGCTGACGTTTCAATTCTTGGCGACCATATCCAATCAGGAACACTTGATGTTTTGAATCAGCAGCGATTTGGGATCGTTTTAGGAAACCTTTTGGCTCGCTACTTAGGCGTTAACGTCGGTGATAAAGTTACCCTGGTTTTGCCGGAAGCGTCTGTCAGTGTTGCGGGCGTAGTTCCGCGATTAAAAAGGTTTACTGTGGTTGGTATTTTTGAAGTGGGTGCTGAGTTAGATGCGAATTTGGCTTATATCCATATTAACGATGCTGCAAAGATTAAGCGATTAGGCGAAGGTGTGGATGGTATTCGCCTTAAATTTGACGACTTATTTGATGCTCCTAAAGCTGTCAGAGAGATTGCTGCTGGTCTTCAGGGTTACTATCGAACTAGCGATTGGACGCGTACACATGGAAATCTGTTCCAAGCGATTCAGCTAGAGAAGCGGATGATTGGTCTTCTATTATTTCTGATCGTACTTGTGGCTGCTTTCAATATTGTATCCACCTTAGTCATGGTTGTGACAGACAAAAAGGCTGATGTCGCAATTCTTAGAACCTTGGGTGCAACACCAGGCAGAATTATGCGTATCTTTATGGTTCAAGGCACGGTGATCGGTATTTTAGGAACCCTTATGGGTACGGTTTTAGGTGTTACATTAGCGCTGAATGTAGCTGATATCATCGGCTGGGTTGAATCAACTTTTGCGATTCAGTTCTTAGATCCGAATGTCTACTTTATCAGTAAATTTCCGTCTGATTTACAATGGCCTGACGTAGGCATCATTACAGGCACAGCACTCATGATTAGTTTCCTTGCAACGATTTACCCTGCTTGGAGAGCATCCAAAACAGATCCTGCTGAGGCGCTACGATATGAGTAATCAAGAAATTGTATTGCAGGCGGCAGGGGTTTCCAAAAGCTACAGCGATGCTGGCCGAGATGTTGAAGTCCTAAAGGACTTGGACTTTGCTCTCCATAAAGGTGAGCAGCTAGCCATTATCGGCTCATCCGGTTCTGGTAAAAGCACGCTGCTTAATATTCTTGGCGGTTTAGATAAACCTACCAAGGGAAATGTGATCATTAACGGTTATGATCTGCACGCGGGTTCCGAAGCTAAGCGTGCGAAGGTTAGGAATGAAACCTTGGGTTTCGTATATCAGTTTCATCATCTTCTTCCTGAATTTACCGCTTTGGAAAATGCCTCAATGCCTTTGTTGATGAGAGAACAATCTATTGCTGAGGTCAAAGAGCAAGCTAAAGCTGTACTTGAGTCGGTAGGATTGGGTGAGCGCCTAGATCATAAACCTGCTCAACTAAGTGGTGGCGAAAGGCAGCGTGTGGCAATTGCGCGAGCGTTGATTGGAAAACCAGCTGTAGTTTTGATGGATGAACCCACGGGTAATCTAGATCGAACGACAGCTCAAAGTGTTCAGGAGCTAATTGATAATCTCAATCAAGAATATGATATAGCTTTTGCGCTTGTAACTCATGATCCTGAGTTAGCCCATAAAACGGGTAGGGTATTAGAGTTGATTGATGGGAAATTGATTGAAAAAGGGTGACAATTTGTCACCCTTTTAAATTTTTTTATTAGCTTACTTTGTGCGTTTAGCTCTATCTTTCCAGCTTTTGCTGACGTGCCAAGCCCAGAAGCCCTGCACTGTTAGATAGCCGAGAATACCGAAGACTATCCCGCAAATTACAGATCCAAACAGTAGGGGCCACCAAACCAAGGACAAGCTGTTTTGGATGAACTCCATACTCATTTCAAAATCAATTTGCTGATTTGGATCTCCAATCAGGAAGTCTCCGACAAGATATGTGAAATAAAATATAGGCGGCATAGTTAATGGATTCGTGATCCAGACTAAACCTACAGAAATCGGTAGATTGCTTCTGATCATGACTGCAAGAATAGCAGCAACGATCATCTGCATTGGGATAGGCAAAAATGCGCAAAACAAACCCACTAAAAAGGCACGAGAAACAGACTTCCGATTAAGGTGCCAAAGGTTAGGTTCGTGGATATGACTGCCGAGCCAGCTAAGATGTTTGTGCTGTTTCAGCTTGTCTTCGTTGGGCATGTATTTTTTTATAAGTTTGCGCGGCATATTCTTATTTACTTATTATGGGCTTGCAAACGGGTTGAGGGCTTATTATGCCCCTTACGTTCAGTTAAGCCAAGGAAACTAAAGCATGAGATCAAGGATGATCGCGATTGCTGTGGGTTTTGCGGTGGCACTCTTGCAGCCGCAATTACTTCCAGCGACATTTTCTATTGCTATTGTGACAGTTATCGCACCTCTACTGATTTTAGTTCCCCAAACTAGATCATCACACTTGAGCCTCTTTCTAGTTGGCTTTTTATATGTGAACCTCTGGGGAGCAATGCAACTTGATCAGCGCTTATCGGAATCACTAAAACGAACAGACTGGAAAATACAGGGAGTTGTCTCTGATATACCACGGTATCAACATAATGTTGTGAGATTTAAAGTGGATGTTGAGGAGGTTCAGGGGCTAAGCATTAATGATCAAACAAATCTCCAGCGACTGAGTCTCTCTTGGTACGGCCCAGATTCAACTATTGCTCTAGGAGATCGAGTCGATCTTACCGTTCGGCTCAAGCCTCCTCATGGCTTAGTTAACCCAGCGGGTTTTGATTATGAGCGTTGGTTGTTAGCTAAAGGGGTCGATGCAACTGGATATGTGCGCGGTCCGGTAATTGTATTATCAGATACAAATTCGTTCATAAGTCGTGCCCGTATCTGGATTAATCTTACTGTACAAACTCAGTTTGATAGCCAGCAAACGATCGCTTTATTCCAAGCTTTAACAACGGGCACAAAATCGATGTTGGAAGCCGAATATTGGGATTTATTAAAGCATAGTGGCGCTGTTCATCTTGCGGTTATCAGTGGCTTACACATTGGTTTTATTGCGCTTTGTGGTTGGTGGATTGGACGGTTGGCTGGATTTTTATTCTATGGTTACAGGTTTCAGCATCAATATCCCTATATTGGTGCAATCTCCTTAACTGCTTTTTACCTTTTGATATCTGGAGTCGGTTTACCAGCGCAACGCGCTTTTATCATGCTGGCGGTTTTATTGTTCACCGGTAGTCGAATGTTCTATTTGGATCATTGGACGAGATGGTGGATTGCGATTGTAACTGTTCTTTTTTTTAACCCAATGTCTTTGTTTGAGCCAGGCTTTTGGCTCTCTTTCTCAGCGGTAGCATTACTGATCTGGATCTCTCAATTCTCACGCGGTTGGAGAATGGTTTTGAATTTACAATTGCTATTGATGATCGGTATGTTGCCTCTATATTTGCTCTATTTTTCTGGTGTTTCAGTGATCGCACCTTTTTTTAATTTAATAGCAATTCCATTTTTTTCTGTGCTTGTTCCGATATTGTTTATCCATTTAGGACTGTCGACTTTAGGTATTGATCTGTTTATTCCTTTGCTTAAAGGTATGTCGGATATCTTTTGGTGGCTGTTGGAGTGGAATCAGGAAATTAAATTCGGTTATTGGCAGCTAGATTCACCAAGCTTTTTAGTTTTGGTATTGGTTGCGTTGACTGTCGCGTGTTTATTATTGGTGCGAATGTCAATCCCTTTATGGGTGGTTTTAGTGCTGCTTATGCCTGCGATAGTCGGGTCGAGTGTCTTAAACAAAACTAGTTCTGATTTTAAGGCTTGGGTTTACGATGTTGGGCAAGGGGTAGCAGTTAGAGTGCAGGTGGGGGAGTATCAGCTGCTTTACGATACGGGGCCATCTTATCGCTCGGGAGGGACTGCATTTGAAAGGGCTGTGCTTCCTCATTTTCAAAACGAGAATATCGATACAATTGATCACCTTATTTTGAGTCATAGTGATAATGATCATGCGGGTGGTGCTTCAGTAATATTGGATACCATTAAAGTTGGTTCAGTTATCACTTCTTTCGGGTATGCGGGTTCAGAGTTCTGTGTGGCTGATAAAAACTGGGAAATAGATGGGGTTAAGTTTACGTTTCTGGCTGGCTCTAAGGGAGGGAATGCTAATGATCGTTCCTGTGTGTTAATGATTGAATCGCGACATTGTAGTTTATTATTACCAGGGGATATTAGTGCAAAAAAAGAACAAGAACTAATTCCTAAGATTGAATCAAGCATTGATTGGTTGGTCGCTTCACATCATGGAAGTAAGACTTCATCATCTTCTGCGTTTATTAAGTCAATTAAGCCTTCAAATGTAATCTTTAGTGCTGGGTATGCGAATGCGTTTGGGCATCCTCATTCGAAAGTTGTAAAAAGATTTATCGATAAAGGTGTTAACACTTATGAGACAGCAGCAGATGGGGCCATTATGCTAATTGCTGATGCAAAAAAAGGGTGTAAAACAATAACAATGAGAGAGGATGCAAAACGATTCTGGAGATCGTTTTAATCTCTGTGATAGAGTACGCGCAGTCAAAGGAGAAATTACTGTGTTTGAGCTTTTACAATCTGGTGGTTGGATAATGATTCCAATCGTTATCTGCTCGGTTATAGCATTGGCGATCTGTTTAGAGCGCTTTTGGACCCTGCGTTCCGACCGTGTTGCGCCCCCAGGGCTTTTGGCTGAAGTTTGGACTTTAATAAAGCAGCGAAATATCACAGCTGAAAGGTTAAAAGATTTAAAACGCAGTAGTCCTCTCGGTCAGATTTTAGTGGCAGGTTTAAATAATGCGTCTCATGGTCGAGAGATTATGAAAGAGAGCATTCAGGAAGCTGCAGGTCAAGTTGTTCACGATTTAGAACGTTTTTTAAACCCACTTGGTACCATTGCTGCGATCACTCCTTTGTTAGGGTTGTTAGGTACAGTAATAGGCATGATCAAGGTTTTTACTGAGATTATGATCCACGGTACAGGAAATACAAACCTTCTTGCTGGTGGTATATCAGAAGCACTTATCACCACAGCGGCAGGTTTAACGATTGCTATTCCTGCGCTTATATTTCATCGCTATTTCCAACGCCGAATTGACTCTCTAGTAATTACTATGGAGCAGGAAACAGTAAAACTTATTGAAGTGATGCACGGTGAGCGTGACATCGACGTAGAATAGGTGCAGGTAAGCGCATGAAATTCCCCCGACAACGGGTTGAAGAGGTTAATGTGAATCTAACACCATTAATTGATGTGGTGTTTTTACTCTTAATCTTTTTTATGGTCTCTACTACCTTTACCAAAGAAACGCATCTTGATGTTGATTTACCTGAGGCTTCTGGTAAGCCTGTTGTTAAAGAAATTGAAGTGCTTGAGATCTTGATTACTGATGAAGGTCACTACAGTGTTAATGGAAAGGCCTTAGTAAATACGCAAGCGAAAACACTCCGTCGTGCTTTACAGGAATTAGCCGGTGACGATCGAGAGATGCCATTAGTTATTACTGCGGATGCCAAAACCCCACATCAGGCAGTTGTGACTGCTATGAATGTTTCAGGGCAGCTAGGATTTAGTAAGTTAAGTATTACCACTCAGGAGCCAGGTGCTCAATGAGTTGGTTGGAAAGGCGCTGGTATTCTGAAAAGCCCGCGCCTTGTGTCTTAAAGCCCTTCAGCTCCCTTTATAAATTTCTGACCGATAGAAAAAAGAGCGCTGACTTGCAACAAGCATGGTTGGCTCCTGTGCCAGTCATTATTGTTGGCAACATCAGTGTAGGTGGTACAGGTAAGACCCCTTTAACGATCAGTTTGGTCGAGAGATTAAAGCGAGAAGGTTATAAGCCTGGCATCATAAGTCGCGGCTATAAATCCAAAGCGAGTCAATTTCCTTTTAATGTAACTACAGCAGATTCACCAGAATTATCAGGTGATGAGCCTTTTATGTTGGCTCAGCGTTGCCAATGCCCCGTTATTATCGATCCTAACCGTCCTAGCGCAGCACAATACCTTCTAGATAATTACGAATGTGATCTCATTATTAGTGATGATGGTTTACAGCATTACCGATTAGATCGAGACATTGAGATTGTTGTTATTGATGGCGAACGTGGCCTTGGGAATAGGGCATTAATGCCTGCAGGTCCGCTAAGAGAGAAGCCTGACCGGCTTTGCAGTGTTGATATGATTGTCAGTAATGGACGATTGAAGGGTAAGATTGCTGAAGCCATAACGATAGAAGAGATGTTCCTTCAACCTACAGCGTTTAAAAACTGCTTAACGGATGAAGAGATACCATTGGCTGCATTAAGTGGTAAACAAGTTCATGCTGTTGCAGGGATTGGTAATCCTCAGCGTTTTTTTAATACGCTTGAGCAAGAACTCAAAGTAACTGTTATTCCTCATGCTAAGCCCGATCATTCGTTTTATACTGTTGAGGATATTCAGTTTGGTGATGACTACCCAGTGATCATGACCGAAAAAGATGCGGTAAAAGTTACTGAGTTCGCTCAGTCGCACTGTTGGTATTTACAAATAAAAGCGCAGTTGCCAGAGAGTTTTTATATGCAACTGCTAGATAAATTAAAGATTGCTATAGCTAATAAAGGTAAAACACAAAATGGATAAGAAGTTGTTGGATATTCTGGTATGCCCAGTAGCCAAAACGCCTTTGGAATACAATGAGAGCACTAATGAGCTTTTCTCTAAAGCGAGTGGGTTGGCTTATCCAATTCGTGACGATATCCCTGTGTTGCTTGAAACTGAAGCGCGTGAGCTAACCGCAGAAGAGCGCGAGCAGGATTAAGTTATGGGCTTTTCTGTCATTATACCGGCCCGATATGCATCGACTCGCTTTCCGGGTAAGCCGTTAGCTGATCTTAACGGCAAGCCAATGGTGCAGCATGTGTATGAACGTGCCTGCGAAAGTGAAGCGGATCGAGTTCTTATTGCCACTGATGATCAGCGAATCGCTGATGTAGCCCAGTCATTTGGTGCTGAAGTGTGTATGACATCATCTGATCATCCTTCTGGCACTGATCGCCTGCAACAGGTTGTTAGTGACTTAGGTTATTATGCTGACGATATTGTCGTAAATGTACAAGGTGATGAGCCGTTAGTACCTGCTCGAATCATTAATCAGGTTGCACATAACCTTCGTGCTGAACCTGAAGCTAGTATTGCTACGCTTAGTGAGCCAATCGCAGATATCGAAAGTTTGCTCAATCCGAATGTTGTGAAAGTGGTTAGTGATGTAAGGGGTATGGCGCTATATTTTAGTCGTGCGCCAATTCCATGGCCTCGGAATAGTTTTGCAGATGAAGCTGGTCGTGATGTTATGCCAGAAGGTTTTGCGTGGCAGCGACATATAGGAATTTATGCGTACCGTGTGAAATTACTTAACGATTTTGTTAAGTGGCCGCCTGCTCCTATTGAAGAAACAGAATGTCTTGAGCAGCTTAGAGCTATGTGGAATGGAGCTCGAATTCATGTCGCTGAAGCCGATGAACAACCGCCGGCAGGCGTAGATACACCAGAAGATCTAGAGCGTTTGCGCAAGTTGTTCTAAAGGTAAGTTGTCATGGTAAAAGTGCTATTTGTCTGTTTAGGAAATATTTGTCGCTCACCAACCGCGCATGGTGTTTTTCAGGCAAAAGTTTTAGAGCTAGGTTTGGCTGGTGATATTCAGATCGATTCGGCTGGAACGGCTGCTTATCACGTGGGGAATCCACCTGATTCTCGCTCTGCAAAAGCAGCTAGGCGACGTGGTTATGATTTGAGCTCTTTAAGAGCTCGTCAGGCAATTTCAGCTGATTTTGATCAGTTTGATTATATTCTTGCTATGGACACTCAAAACTTGCGGGATCTACAAGCTATATCTCCCATTAACTATCAAGGAAAGCTGTGTTTGTTTTTGGATTATGCGGGTATGAACTCCGCTGATGTTCCAGATCCATACTATGATGGTGAAGCCGGTTTTGAGCATGTTTTGGATCTTGTGGAGTCAGCATCAGACGGTCTTCTACAGCACATTAGGAAGGAATTAAGTTAATGGCTTGGCAGGACGAAGCTGACCTTACGACACATAATAGTTTTGGTTTCAAAGTTATTGCTGAGCATTACACGCAGGTTCAAACCGTTGAAGAATTAGAATCTGCGTTAGGTGACGTTGAAGCTAATAACTGGCCTCTATTGGTTTTAGGCGGTGGAAGTAATCTAGTGTTACGTGATCGAATTCCTGGTGCAGTTATCTCTGTTGGTATAACCGGGGTGAAGGTGCTGGCTGATGATGGTGATCAAGCAATAGTCGAAGTCGGTGCTGGTGAGAACTGGCATTCATTTATTGGTCGTCTGTTAGAGATGGGGCTGCATGGCCTGGAAAACTTAGCACTCATTCCAGGTTTGGTTGGTGCGGCACCTGTACAAAATATTGGTGCTTACGGGGTTGAGTTAAAAGACTGCTTCCACAGTCTGACGGCTTATGATCGAAAGAATAAAGAGCTGGTTCAGATCAATCGTGAAGAGTGTCAGTTTGGATATAGGGATAGTATCTTTAAATCCTCAGAACATGGTCGCTATATTATTTGGAGTGTTAGATTTTCTTTAACAAGTACTTTTACTCCACAACTAGCATATCGTGGTTTAGCTGATGTCCTTGCTGCTAAGGGTATTAGTCAGCCAACAGCCTTAGATGTGTACACTGCAGTTTGCGAAATTCGTAGTACTAAGCTTCCAGTCCCTTCGGTGATAGGTAATGCCGGTAGTTTCTTCGAAAACCCAGTGATCAGTAATGAACAATTCGACACACTAAAAGCTAAATTCGCAAATATTATTGGGTATCCAGAGGGAGAAGAACATCATAAAGTTGCTGCAGGCTGGCTGATTGATCAGTTGGGCTGGAAAGGGCATAAAGGTGATGGTGTTGGAGTATACGATAAACAGGCCCTAGTGTTGGTCAATCTAGGGGAAGGTGATGCCGATCGTTTGTTAGGCCTAGCGTCAGATATAAAGGCTTCCGTAAAGCAACGGTATGGTATAGATCTGCATATAGAGCCTCGCATATATCCTTGTTAGTTTGAGTTTTCTTGAATCTCTTAAAAGGCGACCCATTGGGTCGCCTTTTTCTTTGCATACATTTCGATTTAGGTTGCAGGTTTGTATGTGGTTATTATTCTTTAGTTTTAGTGTTAAATAACAGGATTGTCGACAATCAGCCTTGTTTGCCGCGTGTTTACTGATTTCTTTAAGTTTTTATTGATCTTTGTTGTGCTTGTAAATAGGCGTATCAGCCTTTTGTATTAGATTAAACAGAGATATTCTCAGTTAAAGTGTGTCTACACATTCGAGAAAGTGTCTACAATAAATAGTGTTTCGACAAATAATTCCTCGTAGAAGGAAGCTAATAACAAGAAACCATAAAAATCGCTTTCAGTGTCTACAATTCGTTAACTTATGGGAAAGAGGCCAGAGTGCATGACTTATAGAGCAGAATATTCTAAGTCTATAGAGGCGCCAGAAGAGTTTTGGAAAGAAAAGGCGCAAGATCTGAAATGGTTTAAAGCGCCTGAAAAAATTCTATCTAAAGATGAAAACGGTGTTGATCGTTGGTTTGCTGATGGCGAGATGAATACTGCCTATCTTGCATTGGATTACCATGTGGAAAATGGTCGTGCTGATAATACAGCGATCATCTACGATTCCCCGGTTACAGGTCAGAAGCGTAAGATTAGTTACCTAGAGCTAAGAGATGAGGTGGCTAAATTTGCAGGTGTTCTTAAATCTCAAGGCGTTGAAAAGGGTGATCGTGTAGTTATCTATATGCCGATGATCCCTGAAGCGGTTGTTGCAATGCTTGCAGTGGCACGTTTAGGTGCTATTCATTCTGTTGTATTTGGTGGTTTTGCGCCTCAAGAGTTGGCTGTTCGTATCGATGATGCAGAGCCTAAAGTGATTGTTTCTGCTTCTTGCGGTATTGAGATCGCTAAAGTGATCGAATATAAGCCAATGCTTGATCAGGCTATTGAAAAATCAGCTCACAAGCCAGATGCATGTGTCATTCTTCAGCGCCCGCAGGTTGAGGCTTCTCTAGTCGAGGGGCGTGATCTTGATTGGAATGAAGCGATGGCGTCAGCGGAGCCTGCTGAATGCGTACCAGTAAAAGGTACTGATCCGCTTTACATTCTTTATACCTCGGGTACTACAGGTAAGCCAAAAGGTGTTGTCCGTGATAATGGCGGTCACGCCGTGGCCATGAAGTATTCAATGAAGTCTATCTACAATGTAGAAGCTGGAGATGTATTCTGGGCTGCTTCGGATGTGGGTTGGGTAGTAGGGCATTCTTATATTGTTTATGGGCCTCTACTGGCTGGTTGCTCAACGATTGTTTACGAAGGTAAGCCTGTGCGTACACCGGATGCAGGTGCATTCTGGCGTGTATGTGAAGAGTATAAAGCTAAAGTGCTTTTCTCTGCTCCAACTGCATTCCGTGCAATTAAGAAAGAAGATCCAGAAGGTGAACTGGTTAAAAACTATGACCTTTCAAATCTACAGTCAGTATTTATGGCGGGTGAGCGTCTTGATCCGCCGACTTATCACTGGACTATGGAAACGACAGGTAAGCCAGTTATCGACCATTGGTGGCAGACTGAAACCGGTTGGGCTATCTGTGGTAATATGACGGGTATTGAAACACTGCCACCAAAAGCTGGCTCTGCAACAGTGCCAATCTCTGGCTTCAATGTGCAAATTTTAGATGCTGAAGGAAATGAGCTTCCAGCGGGTGAGCAGGGCTCTATTGCTGTTAAGCTTCCATTGCCACCAAGCTGTTTCCCAACTGTTTGGGGTGATTTTGAGCGTTATCGTTCAAGCTACCTATCAGATTACCCGGGTTACTACTGTTCTGGCGATGGCGGCTACAAAGATGAAGATGGTTATGTTTTCATCATGGGTCGTACAGATGATGTAATTAACGTTGCAGGCCATCGTCTGTCTACCGGTGAAATGGAAGAGATTGTAGCGGGCCACCAGGCTGTAGCAGAATGTGCTGTCATTGGTGTAAACGATCCACTGAAAGGTCAGCAGCCAATTGGCTTTGTATTGCTTAAAAACGGCGTAGAAATTGACGAAGCGGATCTTGAAGCTGAGTTGGTTGCGCTAGTGCGTAAAGAGATCGGTGCTGTGGCTTGCTTTAAGCGTGCGGTAGTCGTTGATCGTTTACCAAAAACTCGTTCTGGTAAGATTTTACGTAAATTGATGCGCCAGATTTCTGCTGGTGAAGACTATGCTGTTCCATCGACTATCGACGATCCGACAAGTTTGTCTGTTATGGAAGAGGTAATGGAAAGAAATGGTTTGGTTGGTATCTAAGTAGAATTAGATAGCACCAGAAACTAAAAAAGCCGTCTGATATTCAGACGGCTTTTTTGTTGTTTGAGCTAGGGCATCTAGGGTCATTGCTTGGTTTCTGACTTAGAAACTTTGTTGAGAATCCAGTCTAGAGCACAGGTTGGTAGCAAGCGTTTAAGAATACCAAAGAGCCATGTGGGTGTAGTTACATAATAGCGAGGTCGTGGCTTAGTATTGGTTAAGGCGTGATAGAGTGCTTTGTACACTGCTTCAGGCCCCAAGGTGAAAGGATCCTTGCTGTAATCGTTGTTGGTTTTAGCAAGTCGAGCTTCCACAGCATTATAGGTTTCTCTATGGAAGCTATTTTCCCTGTCTATGTTTTTCTTGAAAGCAGCAAATGCATTTGTTCGAAATTGACTTTCAATTGGGCCAGGCTCAATCAAACTGATATGGATGTTGCTACCATCTAATTCCTGTCTAAGCGTGTCAGTCAGACCTTCTAATGCAAATTTGGAGGCATTGTATGCTCCTCGATATTGCATTGTGATAATGCCCAGTACCGAGCTATTTTGAATTATGCGTCCATGGTTTTGCTTACGCATGATTTTGAGAACTTTGCAGGTTAGCTCGTGCGTACCAAATAAGTTGGTCTCGAATTGCTCGCGTAAAGTGTCTCTGCTTAAGTCTTCAACTGCACCTGGTTGGCCATAAGCGCCGTTATTGAAAAGGGCGTCTAGTTTGCCATCTGTTTGGCTTAGGACCGATTCAAGCGCTTCGTCGATAGAATTGCTGTCATTTAGGTCTAACTTTATGCTTCTCAGTCCCTCTGCTGTTAAGCGTTCAACATCTTCTTGTTTACGGGCTGTTGCAAAGACTTTGAAACCGGCATCGTGTAGCTCTTTAGCGCAGTAGTATCCAATACCAGATGAGCAGCCAGTAATGAGTATGGAATGCATAGATGACTCTTAGGAAGTAGGTAAATTGATTTTTAATCCTAACTTGTTTTTGGGCTTAGCTTTATGATTTTTAATGGTTTTTTATATTAATGGTGAATTTTGCCTGAAAAATACATTTTATCATTTAACCTAAATAAGGTCGGAATTAATTCCAAAGTACCATACATGTCAAAGCGTGACCTACCTATTATCTGACTGTACATACCTTTCAATAACAAAAAACAGAGGAAAAGCATTATGTGGACTAAGCCTGCTTACACTGATTTGCGTATCGGTTTTGAAGTTACAATGTACTTCGCAAACCGTTAATAGCAAAGCTGTTACGTATTTTTAAATTACCCCGGCTATATGTCGGGGTAATTTATCTTGGAAGGACCCAAATCCCGTTCGAGGATTTTTCAAAGCAACTTTTCTTATGCGATCCTGCCTTTTTCCTGATATTTTACAGCAGGATGTCGACGGTTATTAAGTAGAAGAATAACAATGAAAGTACAAGTATTAGGCTCTGCCGCTGGTGGCGGTTTCCCGCAGTGGAACTGTAACTGTAAAAACTGCGCGGGTGTTCGTGCAGGAACTATTAATGCAAAACCACGCACTCAATCTTCAATTACTGTAAGTGCGGATGGTGAAAACTGGATTCTTTTCAATACATCTCCTGATATTCGTGAACAGTTGGCTAATTTTGGTCCTATGCAGCCAAATCGCTCAATTCGTGATACAGGTATCTCTGCAATCGTATATATGGATAGCCAAATCGATCACACAACAGGTTTGTTGATGTTGCGTGAGGGTTGTCCTCATAATATCTGGTGTACAGAGATGGTTGAGCAGGATCTAACAACAGGCTTTCCTGTTTTCAACATGCTTAAGCATTGGAATGGTGGTAATAATATCAACCGCATTCCGATTGGCGAAAATGACAATACTTTTGTTATACCTCAAGCGCCCGAGCTTAAGTTAACTGCTGTGCCACTACTGAGTAGTGCGCCTCCATATTCTCCTCATAGAGATGACCCGCACCCTGGTGATAATATCGGTATTCAAATCGAAGACACTCGTACGGGTAAAAAACTGTTCTATGCGCCTGGTCTTGGTCAGATCGAGCCCCATTTGCGCGCTTACATGGAATCTGCAGATGTGCTGCTAGTTGACGGTACAATTTGGCAGGAAGATGAGCTTATCGTTACTGGTGTAGGTGATAAGCTAGGTGTTGCAATGGGTCATCTGCCTCAGTCTGGTGAGGGTGGCATGATTGAGTATCTAGATACGTTGGATAATCCGCGTAAGATTCTCATCCACATCAATAATACCAACCCGATTTTAGATGAAGATTCTCCTGAGCGTGCAGAAGTTGAATCTCATGGTATCGAAATTTCATATGACGGAATGTCGATCGAGCTGTAATTTCGGGAAGTGTGTAGAGGTTAATATAAAAAATGAGTAGTGCAGAAGATAAACAGCCTTTAACGCGTGATGAATTTGAAAAGGCTCTAAGAGCTAAAGGTGATTTTTATCATACGCAGCATCCATACCATATAGCTATGTATGAAGGTAAATCCACGCCTGAGCAAATTCGTGGTTGGGTGGCTAACCGTTTCTATTATCAGATCAGTATTCCAGTCAAAGATGCTGCGATCATGGCTAATTGCCCGGACCGTGAAGTGCGCCGCCATTGGGTGCAGCGTGTACTTGATCATGATGGTTTTGAAGGTGCTGAAGGTGGGATTGAGGCTTGGTTGCGTTTAGGCGAAGCTGTTGGTCTCACTCGTGAAGAGATTCTATCTGGTGAGCATGTTTTGCCGGGTGTTCGCTTTGCAGTAGATGCATATATCAACTTTGCACGTCGTGCGACATGGCAAGAGGCGGCAAGCTCTTCATTGACTGAGATGTTTGCGCCAACGATCCATCAGAATCGTTTGGATACGTGGCCGGGACATTACCCATGGATTAAGGAAGATGGCTATCAGTATTTCCGTAACCGTCTTACTGAGGCACGTCGTGATGTGGTTCACGGTCTTGATATTACGCTTGATCACTACAAAACACGTGAGCAGCAAGATCGCATGCTAGAGATCCTGCAGTTCAAGCTTGATGTGCTTTGGACTATGCTGGATGCAATGACTATGGCTTATGAGTATGAGCGTGCACCTTATCACACAGTGACCGATCAGAAGGTTTATCACCGAGGATTGTTTAATGACTGATTCGGTAGTTTTTGTGGCATCGGATGTTCCTGTGCTGAACAATATGTTTCGCTTTCAGTGGGAGAAAGCGCAGGATTGTTATGTTCTGCTTTATCCTGAAGGAATGATTCAGTTAAATGGACCTGCGGGCGAAATTATGGCGCTTGTTGATGGCGAGCGTGATGCTGCTCAAATTATCGCGGAATTAGAAGCTAAATTTTCTGATGCTGGCGATCTTTCTGGCGATGTCCTTGAGTTCCTGGCTGAAGCGAAAAATCAGGGCTGGTTAGCTTAAATCTCTACCTGCTCCTTGGTATGCAAGGGGCGGGTTCCTTTCTTTATTTATCTCTATTTATCTTTTGCTTACCTGTTATAGGTCATCTTTTTTGTGTGTTTATTTGGTGCTTTGGTAGTAGTTCATTGCTACCATTTAGGTCTGCACAAAATGGCTGTCGAGAGTGATGATAGCTATAGTTGATAATAATAATTTGCGAAAGATTTTATGACTTCTTCCTCTTGTAACGGCTCGCCTTCACGTCCAAATATTGGTCATCCTGTAGAAAAAACTCACGGTCGCCCTTTGTGGTTGTTAGCAGAGCTAACTTATAAATGTCCGTTGCAGTGCCCTTACTGTTCTAACCCACTGGATTTTGCTGATTTTGGCGGTGAGTTAACTACACAGCAGTGGCTTGATGTATTTCAGCAAGGAAGGGGGTTAGGGGCTGTTCAGCTTGGTTTTTCTGGCGGTGAGCCATTAGTGCGTCAGGATCTTATTGAATTGATTGGTGGTGCTCATGAAATGGGTTACTACACTAATTTGATTACATCAGGTGTTGGCCTTAATGAGCGTAAAATGGCCGAATTCCATAAGGCTGGATTGGACCATATTCAGGTTAGCTTTCAGGCGAGCGATGAATCTGTAAACAACATGGTTGCGGGTTCTCAAAAAGCTTTCCAGCAAAAACTTAAAATGGCTAGAGAGGTTAAGGCGCAAGGGTACCCTATGGTACTGAACTTCGTAACTCATCGTCATAATATCGATCGTATTGATAAAATTATTGAGCTTTGCGTAGAGTTAGAAGCTGATTATGTTGAGCTTGCAACTTGTCAGTACTACGGTTGGGCTTTTGAGAATGTTGAGCAGTTGCTGCCAACGCAGGCGCAGCTAGAGCGAGCTGAACGTATTACTAATGAGTACCGTGAAAAATTGGCGGCTCAAGGTAATCCGATAAAGCTGATTTTTGTGACGCCGGATTATTATGAAGAGCGTCCTAAAGGTTGCATGAATGGTTGGGGGCAGGTGTTTCTAACCGTTACACCGGATGGTAAGGCGTTGCCATGCCATAGTGCGCGTATGCTGCCACTAGATTTCCCAAATGTTAAAGAGATGAGTCTTCAGCAAATCTGGGATGATAGCCCTGGGTTTAATTATTTCCGCGGCGATGACTGGATGAAAGAGCCGTGTCGGAGTTGCGATGAAAAGGATAAGGATTTTGGTGGATGTCATTGTCAGGCTTATATGCTGACAGGTGATATGCATAATGCAGATCCTGTATGTTCTAAATCAGAGCATCACCATAAGATCGTTGAGGCTAGGCAAAACGCTGAGAAAGTCGTGAATAATCCTGATGATTTTGTCTACCGAAATGATCGTAATTCTCGGGTGTTTGCAAAAGGTTAATTTTAATCGCCATGCCGAATTCAAATCCACCTGGTTTTTGGTCTTCATCTCTATCAGAAGCTGATGCTATTAGTGCTGGTGTTGAATATAGTCAGTTACAGCTAAGTAAAAAAGGTGATCTTTATTGGGTTGAGCAGCGTCCCAATGAGGGCGGTCGTTGCTGTATCTGTTTTGAATCAGAGTCTCAGCCGGGTGTTCATCATGAATTAACGCCAGCTCCTTATAGTGTCCAAAGTAAAGTCTACGAGTATGGCGGCCGAGGTTGGGCTCTACTTGATGATGCGTTGGTGTTTGTTAATGCTAGTGATCAACAAATTTACAGGCAGAGGCTTAGCGGGTCTTGTGATGTTGTTCAGATAACTAATCAGCCAAATACTCGATATATTGAGCCTATATGGGATGAAACTCGAGATCGCTTGATTTCCATTCAAGAGCTTCATGCTGAGACTGGAGTTATAAATCGGATCGTTACGATCAGTTTGTCTGATGGTTCGGTAGAAGTTTTAGTAGAAGGTGCAGATTTTTATAGCTACCCTGTGATTAATCCGCAAGGATCTGTGCTTGCATTTGTTAGCTGGAATCATCCGCATCAGCCGTGGACTTCAACTCAATTTTCTTATCTTGATCTAACGTCTTCAGAGCTCGATGGGCCTATCCCTATTGCGGGTCATAATTCTGAGGAGGCGCTATCTCAGCCTTACTTTTCTCCTGAGGGTGAGTTGTATGTTGTGACTGACCGTTCTGGTTGGTGGAATATCTATAGCTGTAATTTTAATAGCTGTGAGCTAAGTCCAGTCGGAACAGAATCATGCGATATGATTTCTGCGCCGTGGCAGTCAGGCCTAACTCATTATGCTGAAATCTCGTCAAAAGTTGTTTCGATTCATCATAGGCATGAAGGGGCTGAAGTCATGCTTGATGGTGTCTCTTTAGTGCCTGATTTTAATTACTTTAAATCATTGGTCGCCGTTGGTAGCTGGGTTTGTGTTGTAGCGGCGGCTAAGAATCAACTTGTTTCAGTAGTTAAGGTTAATGCTGTTACTGGTCAAGTTAGAGTTGTTGCTGGTGGCGGTTCACCATTAAATGAATCGGATTGCTCTCTAGCTCGGCCAATGAGCTTTTCAAAAGCGGAGTCTGCTTGTTTCGGTTATTTTTATCCTCCAGCTAATGCTAAATATTCAGTAGATAGTGCTTTGACTCCTCTTGTTGTGTTTCTTCATGGCGGACCAACAGCTGCAACTTATCCTGTTTTGAATATGAAGATCCAGTATTGGACCCAGCGTGGATTTTCAGTATTGGATTTGAACTATCGGGGTAGTAGTAACTATGGTCGAACTTACCGCAATTGCCTTCAGTATCAATGGGGTGTTGTAGAGGTCGAGGATATTCAGTCAGCAATAGATGAATTGGTTGAGCTGGGCCTTGTTGATAAGGGGGCGGTTTTTGTTCGTGGTAACAGCTCGGGTGGTTTTTCTGCGCTGAGTGCGGTTTATCAGCTTGATTACTTTGCGGCAGCTGCCAGTTTGTACGGGGTCACGGATCCGCTAGTTCTTGATGGTTGTACTCATAAGTTTGAATCAAACTATCTTCAGTGGTTAATTGGTGATCCTATCGCTGAAGAGTCTGTGTATCGCGAACGTGCTCCTCTGGATAATGTAGATCGAATTAATTGCCCTGTAATTTTCTTTCAAGGAGAGAGAGATAGGGTTGTGTTGCCTGAGCAGACTCGTGCAATGGAAAAGGCGTTGAAAAACCGAGGAATTAAGGTAGAGGCTTATTATTTTCCAGATGAGGCTCATGGATTTCGGGTTGCTGATACTGCTGAAGTAGTACTAAAAAAAGAATTAGAATTTTATTGTTCTGAGATGAAATTGCATTCAACAGGCTGTGGTCTCAGCTTTCGGGATTAGGTTGGGTCTTAAGTATTACATCTATATTACATTGTTATGGGTAGGCAGCATAAAGGTCTTTATGACATTTCTATGAAAAAATAGCGTGGATAAGAAAAATATGTTCACAGGATTCATAGATAATGAGCTTGCAAAAAAAGTATTGGTTGCCATTGTTGGCAGCTGCTGCATGTAGCACTGCTGTTTCTGCAGAAGATGCAACCCAATTAGAAGGTGTTACTGTTATTGGTAATACGCCAATCTACGGTGTTGGCATTGAAAAAAATCGTATTGCTGCGGCTGTTCAGTCTGCTAATGCTGATGATCTAGAAAGGTCTCAGTCTCTAAATATTGCAGAGCACCTGCGTTATAACTTTAGCAGTGTTACGATCAACGAAGCGGTGAATAACCCGTTCCAGCCTGATGTTCAATATCGTGGTTTTACAGCGTCTCCATTGCTTGGTTTGCCTCAAGGTTTGTCTGTTTACGTTAACGGTATTCGTTTCAATGAGCCGTTTGGCGATACAGTAAACTGGGATCTTCTTCCTGAAGGTGCAATCCAGTCTGTAAATCTTTTCGCAGGTTCTAACCCAGTATTTGGTCAAAATACTCTGGGTGGTGCTCTGTCTATTAAGACCAAAAACGGTTTTGATAATGAAGGCAATCAGATCGAAGCTTCTATCGGTAATGACGGCCGAATGAATGTAGAAATTCAATCTGGTGGTAATGATGGTAAATTCGGTTACTTCGTTATCGGCAACTACTACGAAGAAGATGGTTGGCGAGATCATTCACCTACTGAAGTTCAGCAAGGTTTGGCAACGTTAACTTGGCGTGGTGAAAATGGTAATAATGTTGAGCTAACTGCGGCTGCTAACAATAATAAAATGATTGGTAATGGTGCTGCGCCAATTGGTCTACTTGAAGCTGAAGGTCGTGAAAGTATTTATACTCAGCCAGACCAAACAGAAACCAATCTTGCGCTACTAACTTTAAGTGGTGACACTTGGGTTGATGACACTACGCAGCTAGCGGGTAATGTTTTCTATCGTCGTAACAAGGTTAAAACTTTAAACGGTGACGATAGTGATTACGGATTATGTTACGTAGATGCGAACAATGAAAATCCATTGGCAGCACCTGCTGGCGGTAGTGTAAATGCTACGCTTTGTGAGGCTGAAGATGGTCTAGAAGCAGTAGAATTTAGAGGCTTTGATGATGACGAGCATCTAGGTGATGTGGATGCCGCTCTTCAGGCTGAGCTAATTGCTGATGATGAAGTTTTTGATGGAACGCTAAATACTTCTGAAACCAAAATGGAAAGTTTTGGCTTAGGTTCGCAGTTAACTTTCCTAGATGATTTCAATGGCAAAGAAAATCAATTAACGATTGGCGGTAGTATCGACTATTCGGAGATTGATTTTGAGTCTGATACACAGTTTGCTCGCCTTCGTAACGAAGAGGGTGAAGATCGTGGTGTAACTGGCATTGGTATTTACGATAATGAGTCCAGTGTTCGCCTAGAGACAGATGTGACTAATATCGGTCTTTTTGTTACGGATACTTTGGCTCTGAATGAAAAGTTGGATCTAACGCTGTCTGCTCGCTATAACTACACCAATATTGATATGGTTGGTATTGGCGAAGAAAACCTTGATTTAACAGGTAATCACTCCTTCAAGCGCTTGAACCCAGCTGTTGGTCTGGCTTATCAAGCAAATGATCATATGAGCTACTATGGCAGCTATAGTGAATCTTCTCGTGCGCCGACTCCAGCTGAGCTGAGCTGTGCTGATCCAGAAGATCCATGTAAGCTTCCAAATGGTTTTGTATCTGATCCACCACTAGAGCAGGTTGTTGCTAAGTCCTTTGAAGTGGGTGTTCGTGGAAATAGTGCGGGTTATGGTTGGTCTGCAGGCGCATTCCATACTATGAACCACGATGACATTATCTTCCAGAACGCTGGTACCTTGGCATCTGAAGGTTACTTTGCAAACGTTGGTAAGACTCGCCGTATGGGTATCGAGCTAGCGGCTAATAAAAAGTATGACAATGTTGCTGTAGGTGTTTCTTACACATGGATGGATGCGTCATTCCAAACGCCGTTCAACTCTGTGAGTACAAACAATCCGCAAGGCGATACTCGTCCTGTAGAGAAGGGTGATGCAATTCCTGGTCTACCAGAGCACAATATTAAAGTTGTAGCTGATTGGGCTGTTACGCCTAAGTTTGATTTAGGTGCTGAAGTAAATTATCAAAGTAGCCAGTTCTACCGTGGTGATGAAGCGAATGAAAATGAAAAAGTTGATTCATTTGCGGTCCTTAATTTACGTGGTCAATATAAGCTGACAAATAACGTTGAACTGTTCGGTCGTATCGATAATGTATTCGATAAAGACTATGAAACATTTGGTGTATACGGTGAGTCTGATGAAGTGCTTGAAGATCAGGGTATTGATGATCACCGTTTCGTAGGTCCTGGCAAGCCTCGTTCGGGTGTAGTTGGTATTCGAGCTCGATTCTAATAGGTTGAGTTGGATGTGCTTGATGTATGTCTAATTTAAAGCCTTTTATGAACAAGGCGCTGGCAAATTTGTCAGCGCTTTTTTTGTGCCTGTAATATGTGATTTGTCACCAAGCCAAGTGCTGGATTTAATAAGTAATATAAATATTCAAAAGTTGTTGTGTTTGTTTGGATATAACGCAAACTTTTCTAGCCTCTAGCCTCTAGCCTCTAGCCTCTAGCCTCTAGCCTCTAGCCTCTAGCCTCTAGCCTCTAGCCTCTAGCCTCTAGCCTCTAGCCTCTAGCCTCTAGCCTCTAGCCTCTAGCCTCTAGCCTCTAGCCTCTAGCCTCTAGCCTCTAGCCTCTAGCCTCTAGCCTCTAGCCTCTAGCCTCTAGCCTCTAGCCTCTAGCCTCTAGCCTCTAGCCTCTAGCCTCTAGCCTCTAGCCTCTAGCCTCTAGCCTCTGGGAATATTGGTTGAATAGGCATCTCTTATGGCCTGCGCCTAAAGTATTAGATGATTTCATTCTGTTGCAGAGCAGCAATATTGGGGGGGAAGAGGATAATGGTTTTATTCAAGAGCAGCTTATGTTCTTACATCCACTCTCTGGCTTTGAGTTTCTATCTAAGAGCTCTAACCGTCGTACTTTGCCTGCTTAGTTAGCAGGCTTTTTTTTGCCTGAAATAAGCTTTTGCAATCTACTGAATAGCGAATAGCGAATAGCGAATAGCGAATAGCGAATAGCGAATAGCTGTTAGGGGGGGCTTTTGAAGGATGTATATAAAAGAAGGCCGCGGCTCTGGAGAAGGGGGGGACAGAGCGGCGGCCAATGTCTAGCTAATTACTTTAAGTAGTAATTACCAGCTTAGTGCAGCACCGATAGCAAACTGATCAGTTTCTACGCCAGCGCCAGTTTCAGCTTGGTCGTATTCAGCAATCAGTTTCAGGTTGCTGTTGATGTCGTAGAAGTAAGCGATAGTCTGCATCTCTTGAGAGTCTGCGCCTTCTACTTCAGTTTCGCCGTGGGAAAGAACGATGCGGTGACCGTTAGCAGCGTAAGAAGCTTGAACTAGGTAGCCATCAGAATCTTCATCGCTAGCAACAGTGTTGTCTGCTAGAACGGAAGAGATGCCTTCTTGATCAAAACCGGAAGCAGTAAACTGGAAGCCGCCCATTGCAATACGAGCGCCGAATGCAACGCCATTTACGCTGCCGCCGTCGTTTTTAGCTTCGCCTGTTGCTGCGCCAACCCAAGCGTTAAATTTGCCGCCATCGAAGTCAGTAGCGTAAGTTAGCTCCGCTTCAAAGCGTGCATCTTCACCTTCTGTAGGGATTTCATCAGTTGCATCGTTGTCATCATGGTCATAAGTGCCATTTTCACCGCTATCTGGATCCAATACACCAACAGCTAGCTGGAAGCCGTTGCTTACAGGGGTGCGGTAAGTAATCTGTGCATTTGGAGTTGCGTATGGGTAACCAACAGAGATGTTACCGAAAGTTACGCCGCCAGAGTTTACAGTTGGTAGACCAGTGCCTAGTAGTAGTTCATCAGAGAAGATGTTTGTACGAGCGTATAGGCCGAAGTCTTTACCGAAAAGAACCTGACCGAATTCGCCATCTACAGTGCCGTAGAACTGACGAACGTCGATAGCAGTATCAGTTACGCTGTTTGTACCGTCGTTGATAGTTACCCAGAAAGAAGAGCGACCGCCAACTTTTAGGTCGTCAATCTGCTTTGAAACGTTGAAGCCGATCCAGTTAGGAAGAAAGCCCATGCGTACACGAGACTGTTCTTTACCATTGTCTTGGTCAGTGTGAACGTAGAAAGCGTTGAAGTGACCATCAGCAGAGAAAGTAGTGCCATCCTGGTTATACAGTTCAATTGCAGCGCTTGCGTGTGCGCTCATGCCCATTGCAACTGCTACAGCTAACAGCTTGGCTTTGTTATTTTTCATGTCGCCCCCAATTAAGGAATTTAGTTTGTTTAACGATGGAGGAGATTATCGACAAGTGTTAGCAATGCTTACATGGCTCTATAGTTCTTTTTAGATAGAACAATAGATTGTGTGGTGGCTGACGCCAAAGTATTGAATTCTAAGGGCGTAAAGGTATTACATCTTAAGTTTTTGAGAGGTATTATATACTTAAGTGCACAAAAATTGTGCAGTGCAATATAGCGCTTAACGAGAATGATATCAATTATATGTTTCATTAATATGTTTGTCACTTTGGTCTTATTAATGCCTCATGTAAACTTGATTGCTTCTATCTCAAATAAACGATAACGGTCTATAGAGTGTATTGATGAGTAGGGACATTTCTAATCTTCGAAAGTTCGTTTCCCCAGAAATAATATTTGGTTCGGGGGCAAGATACTCAGTGGCAAATTATGCAAAAAACTTTGGCGCCAGAAAGGTGTTGGTGGTTTCAGACCGAGGTATTCGAGAGGCTGGTTGGGTTAAGGAGATTTCCGATCTGCTTTTAATTGAAGAGATAGAACATGTTGTTTTTGATGATGTGTCAGCTAATCCTCGAGCCGAAGAGGTTATGAAGGGTGCTCAAGTTTACCAAGAGCACAATTGTAACGTTATAGTCGCTGTCGGTGGTGGAAGTCCTATGGATTGTGCTAAAGGCATCGGTATTGTCTGTGCCAATGGTAAGCATATTCTCGATTATGAAGGTATTGATACTATTCACTTTCCTATACCGCCTCTAATTTTTATACCGACTACTGCGGGTACTTCTGCTGATGTCTCTCAGTTTGCAATAATTTCTGATCCTGTTGATAAGGTTAAAATATCCATTGTTAGCAAGGCGGTAGTGCCGGACGTAGCATTGATCGATCCAGAAACGACCATGACAATGGACCCTTTTCTCAGTGCGTGTACTGGTATTGATGCCTTAGTTCATGCAATAGAGGCATTTGTGTCTACGGGTGCTGGGCCTTTAACTGACATGCATGCGCTTGATGCTATGCGTTTAATTAATGAAAGCATTGTTGCTTTAGTGGAGCAGCCGCAAGATATTTATCTGCGAGAGCAGGTGATGCTTGGCTCTATGAAAGCTGGGTTGGCTTTCTCTAATGCAATTTTAGGTGCGGTGCATGCCATGTCGCATAGTCTTGGTGGATATAAAGATCTGCCTCACGGGCTATGTAATGCAATCTTGTTAGAGCATGTTATTGATTTTAATTATTCTGAGGCAGAAGAGCGTTTTAAAGTTGTAGCTTCAACTATGGGGATTGAAACTAAAGGTCTTAATGCCAGTCAAATTCAGTTGGCTTTAAGGAATAAAGTTGTCCAATTAAAGCAAGATGTTGGACTGGATCAGAAATTAAAAGAAAATGGCGTCAATATCGTGGATATCCCTGTGTTATCTGATCATGCTTTACAGGATCCATGCATTCTTACCAATCCCCGTAAATCTAATAAACGAGATGTAGAAGTGGTGTATGAAGAAGCGCTTTAATAACCAAAGCCAAACAGTAGAAAGTCTAATTGGTTTAGGGAACCACTCTTCTCGAAAAAACTATCATTCTGAATTAGTTACTAAAATTGATGAACTTGAGCGTGAAAAGAACCGCTATAAGTGGCTATTTGAAAATGCTTTGCATGGGATTTTTCAGGCAAAATTAGATGAAGGGATAATATCTGCTAACCCTGCAATGGTTAAGTTATGCGGATATGATTCTGAAGATCGCTTCCTTCAAAGAATAACTCAGTTGGATTCTCTTCTTTTCTGTTGTGCTGACGCCTATTCTGATTTTCGTTATCAACTCGCCCAATATGGCAGAGTTTTTAACTTTGAAACACTGTTTCTCAAAGAGGATGGGCAGTGTATCCATGTTTCAGTGAGTGCGTTATCTAAAGATCCTGATGGAAATGGGCCCATTATTGAGGGGTTTGTTAAAGATATAACTGCTCGAATAAAGTCCCAAGACAGATTAAAGCAGTTAAATGAAGAGCTCGAGGATAGAGTGCTTCATCGAACTCAGGAGCTGGTGTCTCTAAATGATAAGCTTATTCAAGAAATTTCTGAGCGCGAACAAATTCAAAAAGAACTAAAAATTGCCAAAGACCTCGCAGAGGAAGCCAATAAAAGTAAGGATAAATACCTTGCTGCAGCGAGTCATGATCTATTGCAGCCCATGAATGCGGCTAGATTACTCATAGCTGCCTTACGAGAGCGTTCTCTGCAAACTCAAGATGCTCATCTTGTAGAGAGAGTTCACTTGGCTCTGGAAAATGCTGAAGACCTTCTAACGGATCTATTGGATATTTCTAAGCTTGATCAGAATGCAGTACAGCCAGATATATCTGATTTCCGTATCAATCAGTTATTACTGTCGATGGTAAATGAGTTCCAGACTATAGCAGAGAATAAAAACATTAGGTTAAAGCTTGCTGAATGTTCAGCTGCGGTTACTAGTGATTCTCGACTATTGTTGAGAATTATCAGGAACTTTATCAGTAACGCAATCCGTTATACAAATGAGGGCTCTGTTCTTGTGGGCTGTCGCCGCAAGGGGGCAGTACTGAGTATACAGGTTTGGGATACTGGTTTAGGTATCCCTGAAGAAAAGCAGCGGCTGGTTTTTAAAGAGTTTCAGCAGTTAGAAAATAAATCAGCTAAAGATCGTCAGGGTGTAGGCTTAGGGCTTGCAATAGTTGAGCGTATTGCGCAGATGCTTGGGCATAGGTTAGTTGTGAAGTCTGTGCCTGATAAAGGCTCCATGTTTGCTATTGAGGTCCCCTTGGTAGAGCGTCTTTCGATTGAAGCTCCGAAAAAACAGATAAGCCAGTTTGGTGGCGATCAATTATCGAATCTTGTTGTTCTAGTGATAGATAATGAGGAGAGCATTCAGGCCAGCATGGAAGCATTGCTTACTCAGTGGGGTTGTTTCGTTATTATTGCGTCGAGCATGAGTGAGGCCATAGAAAAATGTGCTGATGAGTACATAGTGCCTGAATTGATTCTCGCAGATTATCACTTGGACTTTGACTTATTTGGAACAGATGCGATTGATGGGCTGCGAGAACATTTTGGCTTGGATATTCCGGCGGTTATCTTAACGGCTGATAGAAGTAGTGAGTGTCGTCAGCTTTTTGAGAACAAAGGATTGTCTATGATTAATAAGCCGGTTAAGCCAGGTAAACTAAGGGCTTTAATTACTCATTTGGTTTGTTGAAGAGTCTTGGTCTTGAGTTATATATAAAAAGGGGTCGCAAGTAGTATTTGTCGATTCATCCTCAAGACCTAGAATGAAATGATTAAGCTTTTCCCGAGGATAGACCATTGACTCAGGACCCCGCGTTTCTGCTCGCTGCATCATTTAGTTCTGATCCTATCACTGCTGCACATGATCTCTTGTCGCAGCTTGATTCTCCAGATATCAGTTTTATAACGTTTTTTTGTTCTGCAGAGTATCCGCTCAAAGAGCTTGCTTCAGCACTTAATCAAGCTTTTCCTACAACGGAAATCGTAGGTTGCACCACTGCTGGTGAAATTACTCCTGACGGCTATGGCCAGGGTTGTATCACAGCAATCGGATTTAAACAGTCTGGTTTTGCGGTTGAAGCTGCATCTATCGAGTGTCTTGATGACTTCAGTCTGACTGATGCTCAGATGTTAGTTGATCAGCTGATTTCTGGTTGTCGTCATCATGAGATTGCACCGATCAAAGGTAATACATTTGCTTTGACTTTGCTTGATGGTTTATCTATTCAGGAAGAAAACGTCCTTGTTACCCTAAATTCGGCACTGGGTAGTATTCCAAACTTTGGTGGCTCGGCAGGAGATGATATTCATCTCGCTAAAACCCACGTGTTCTACAATGGTGAATTTCATACCGATGCTGCTGTAGTCATGCTGGTAAATACCATCTACGACTTTGAAGTATTTAGCACTCATCATATGAACCACCGTAACGACAAACTGGTTGTTACAGAAGCGGACGCTGACAGTCGATGTGTATACGAGATAAATGCTGAACCTGCAGCATTGGAATATGCAAGGGCTATTGGGGTTGCGGTCGAAGACTTGAATCATGAGGTTTTCGCGCTAAATCCTATTGCTGTAAAACTTGGCGAAGAGTATTTCGTGCGTTCTATCCAGCAGGTTAACGATGATCTCAGCATGAAATTTTATTGTGCGGTTGAAAATGGCATTGTGTTAACGGTCATGAAACCCGGAGATATGGCTGCTGATCTGATCAGTAAGCTTGAAGTAATTGAAGAAAAAATTGGTGAGCCGCAGTTAATCATTGGTTGTGACTGTTTCTTGCGTCGTTTAGAGAGTGAGCTAAGAGGTAACTCTGAACAAATATCTGATTTACTTCGTCAAAATAAAGTTATTGGATTTAATACCTATGGAGAGCAAAAAGAGGGGATGCATATTAATCAGACCTTCACTGCAGTGGCCATCGGGAGAAATCTAAATGTCTGATCAGGCTTTACAAGATCGCATTGCAGAACTCGAAGAAGAAAACCGCAAGCTACGTAAAATAAACTCTGTTTTGGTTCAACGAGTTGAGTCTGGAGGCGGGCAAAGCGCAAATCCTTATTCAGCTTTTGAGCACTCTGTAGTGCTTGCCGAGCAGGTGAGGGAGAGAACAGAGGCGCTAAACCGAGTGCTTTCTGAACTGAAAATAAGTCACAGAGCGCTTAAGTTAGCTAATAATCAAGCGGCATTGGCTAACCAGCGATTGGTTGATGCAATAGAAAGTATTTCAGATGCGTTTGTTCTATTTGATCAAGATAGAAAGATTGTTCTTTTTAACAGTAAGTTTAGTAGTGTTTGGGCATCAACGGGTTTAACCATTCAGACAGGTACCACCATTCAGGATATTGGGCGCCTAGCTCGTGAAAGCGGTCTGATTGATGAAGAATATCCTGATACCAATACGGGCAGTAAGGTCTATCGTTTAAACGATGGTCGCTGGGTTCAGATGTCAGAAAGGCCGACACAGGATGGTGGTCTAGTAATTCTTTATACTGACATCACGGCACTGAAAGAACGAGAAACAGCTGATAAAGAACATGCCTTAGCTCAGAAAACTAAGTTGCTTCAAAATACTGTAGATAACCTTTCACAAGGTGTTGTGCTGGTTACACCGGAAGGTCGTGTTGAACTTTGGAATGATCGATTCCTTGATCTTACGGGCGTGGAGCAAGAGCAGGTACAGACTTATCCTCCATTTGCAGCACTCATGCTTGATAATCATTCGATTCTTCAGCATGCGCTAACAGCTGCTCAGCAAGGTGAAGTGTTAGCATCTGAGCAAAGAGGTGATAAAGGCCAGGTCATTGAGGTCCGAACACACCCAATGCCTCAAGGCGGTTTTGTAAATACATATACAGATATTACTGAGCGTCATCGATATGCTGAGTCTCTTCGTCAAAATGAGCAGTGGATCCGCTTAATTACGGATAACGTCCCGGCGTTGATTGCTTATCTCGACCAGGATTTGAATTACGGTTTTGCAAATAAGGTTTACAGCGAGTGGTTTGGTCGTGCTGATGGTGAATTAAATGGTCAAAGTATTCATGATGTGTATTCACCGGATGAATACGAACGCTTAAATCCATATGTAGAAAAAGCCTTGTCGGGCCGTAATGTAACTTTCGAAACTTGGCAGACGAATTCGCGCGGTGAAGAGCGGTATATGCTGAAATCATATGTCGCCAATATAGATAAAGACGGAAATCCTAATGGTTTCTTCGTCATGATTCGAGATATAACCGAGCGACGTCGATCAGCAGAAGCACTAGAGTTATCGCACCAGTTGCTTGAGCAAAGGGTAGAGGAGCGTACATCTGAGCTAACAGAGCTAAACGAACAGCTACGGTCTGAAATTACTGAACGTGTTCAGGTTGAATCGCGTCTACTAGATGCAAAGATGGAAGCAGAGCAAGCCAATCTTTCTAAAACTAAGTTCTTGGCTGCTGTAAGTCATGATTTGCTTCAGCCGTTGAATGCAGCTCGATTATTCTCAGGAGCTTTGGCTGAAAAAATTGAAGATCCTAAGAACTGTTCTTTGGCGCAATCGGTTTCAAACTCTTTGGATGATGTGGAATCCTTACTTCGTACCTTGGTTGATATTTCTAAGCTTGATGCCGGTGTAGTGAAAGCGGATGTGATTACCTTTAATCTGCAAAGTTTGTTCGATACTTTGGCGCCTGAGTTTCAGCAGTTGGCGAATGCTGAGGGAATAGATTTCCGTTATGTAAAAAGTGGGGTGGTTATTAAGTCGGACTCCCAGCTATTAGCGCGCATTCTGCGTAACTTTCTAACAAATGCTATTCGTTATACCAAAGAGGGTAAGATTCTACTTGGTTGTAGGCATGAAGCTGATTCGGTTTGGATTGAAGTTTACGATACAGGTCCAGGTATACCTTCAAATAAACTTGAAGAGATCTTCCAGGAATTTAAACGGCTTCAGTCCGATCAGCCTGGTCAGGAGAAAGGTTTAGGCTTGGGTCTTGCAATAGTAGATAAAATTTCTCGAGTATTGGGTCATGATATTCGCGTGGATTCTGTTGAAGGTAAAGGCTCCGTATTTGGAGTAAAAGTGCCTAAAGGTGTTCCTCTGGCGCCTGCTGAGGTTACTGGTCCACACATTCCGATGATAACTGAGCGCCTCTCTGGGGCTTGTATCTGGTTGATTGATAATGATGAATCTATCTGTAAAGGGATGGAGATTTTATTGTCGGGCTGGGGGTGTCATGTTGTGACGGCGTTGTCATTTGATGATTTGGCGCAAAAGGTTGATTTTGAGGAAGACCCTGTAGATCTATTAATTGCTGATTATCATCTTGATAATGATGAAACAGGCATTGATGCGGCCAAAACGGTAACGGAGCGGGTGGATAATGATCTGCCTGTGCTAATGATCACTGCCAACTACAGTAAGGAGCTGAACCAAGAGATCCGAGATCTTGGTTTTATTCTAGTAAATAAGCCAATTAAGCCGCTAAAGCTAAAAACTACTTTGATACACCTCTTAGAGCAGCAGGTCGCTTAGACCTGCAAGCATTCCCTCTAAGCAAGTCCGGCTAAATCCCTTTTCTCGATATTCTTAAGTCTTGCACAATAGTAATTAAAGAAGTGGCTTAGATGTGTGCCTTTTTGATGTAGAAACGAAGTGGTAGGGAAAAGAGGGGTGACTGGAGTCAGTCACCCAATAGTTTGGATCTTAGCGCTTAAGGTATTCGTTAAAGTCGATGTTGCCGGCAGATAGTACTGCCTGAATACGGTTGTGAACGCCAAGCTTGCGTAGAATTGCAGATACGTGCGCTTTTACCGTCGTTTCCGCGATGTTTAGGTTGTAAGCGATCTGCTTGTTTGATTCACCTTTAGACATTCGCTCTAATACAAGTAGCTGGCGACGTGTCAAAGATGAAAGAAGTTCTGGTGGAATCTGGTTTTCGTCTTTGCGTTGAGTGCGGCGGCTATCAGGCTGGCTCGCGCGGATAATATCTGAAGGAAGATATACGTTACCGGCAAGAATCTGCTGAAGTGCTTCAGTCATTTGATCACGAGGAGAAGACTTAGTGATAAAGCCGACAGCACCATAGGTGATGGCTTGAAGTACGATTTGTTTGTCTTCTTCAGCGGATACGATTACGACAGGTACTGTAGGTAGGTCGTTACGCAAAGTGATCAAACCGTTAAGGCCGTTCATGCCAGGCATGTTTAGGTCTAGCAGGATAAGATCAAGCTCTTCCTCATTTTGAGCGATTGTAAGCGCACTATCCAGATCTTCCGTTTCCAGTGTCTGGCAGCCAGTAAAGCTGTTTTCGATAACATTGATGATAGCTTCACGGAACAGCGGATGATCATCCGCGATCAGGATCTTGTACACGACAATATCTCCAATTTCATTATATTTATTATGAGCTTATATTCTCATCCTGAGCTTGTCTCTATCTTACTCCGTGTAAGACTTTAATGCTTGGTAAAAATTAATGTTTCTTTAGTGTAAAGGGTTCAGGGCTGGCAATACTGGTTTCTAAATCGTGTTCAATCCAGCCATCAGAGCCATTTCTATACCACAGCAGATTAGTGTAACCCCATTCAGAAGCTCGTTTCAGAGCATTCCATGACATCCAGCAATCGGCCCGACAGTATATAATTACTGGGAGGCTTTTGTCGCCGGTTGTTAAGCGCTCTAGATTCGATTGGAAATATTCTGACCAGTCGTCATCTAATTCGCCTAAGCCTACGTTAGGAAGCCATACACTACCAGGTATATGGAGTCTGGGTTCCTTTTTAATGAAAACTCGATTCCAAGGGATGGGTTGCACATCTACTAAAATGGGCTTATTTCCTGTTTCTAGTAGGTGGATTACATCTTCTGTTGAAAGTGTTTTCCCGTGTAGGCTTTTTAATGGTGTAGGGCTGCGATAATGAAACAATCGGTAACCTTCTGCTGAAAACAGCTCAAAATCTGTTGTATCAGCATAATCGCTTTTGTCGTCTGCAAAGCCAGTATTTATGAGTAATAGAGCGCATAAATACATTGCGATTTTAAGGTGCCAGATGGTGCTTTCCTTACTATCTCTCTACATGCATATTACACCCTGCGAAAGTGTGGGTCTAAATTCTACCATCGAGCAAAAAAACAGGTACGAAAGTACTATGTTTGCTCACAGCATAGAGGCTTATTTTAAGTTTCTCTATTGTCCCGCTAATTTGTTGTATATGGGAGTTTTATGTTTTTTGTTCGTAATATGTTGTTTTTATTGGTTTTAATTCCGTCTTTTGTATGGAGCGGTGCAGAGAAGCCTCAAATTAAAGTGGCTGTTTTAGCTTCAGGCACCGTTAATTGGGAGTTGCAGCACTTAAAGAATCAAAAATTAGATAAGCTTAATGATTTCGATCTTAAAATCATTAAAGTGGCGAGTATGTCCGCTGCAAAAGTTGCGCTGACTAGCGGAAATGCTGATGTGATTGTTGCTGATTGGTTATGGGCAGCGGAGAGAAACAGTAAGGGCGAATCTTTTAGATTTATTCCGTTCTCTAAGCAGGTTGGGATGGTTATGAAGCCTGCATCTAGTCAGTTGTCTGATCTTTCGGAGCTTAAAGGTAAAAGAATAGGTGTTGCTGGTGGGCCTTTGAATAAGGGTTGGATTTTACTAAGGGCAGCAGCACAAAAACATGGGCTTAATCTCGAGGCGGATGCACAGGTTCAGTTTGGCTCGCCACCTTTATTAAGTCAGTCACTAAAAAGTGGTCGTCTAGATCTGTTAGTCACGTTTTGGCATTACGGGGCGAGGCTTGAGACTGAAGGTTATAAAACTGTCATTAGTCTGCAAGATATGATGGCAGAGTTGGGTATGAGTAGTCAGTTGCCTATGCTTGGCTATCTAGTAAAGCAAGATCAAGTGGATAGCAATCCTGAGTTGATAAATAGCTTTGTAGATGCAGTAATGGCAGCTAAGAACCAATTGCTGAATGAGGATGATCATTGGCTAGGTCTTCGTAAACTAATGAGGGCTGAGAATGACCAGGTTTTTAATGCACTTATTACTGGGTATCGCAATGGCATCCCTAGTCCTATAACAGCTGATCAGATCGATGATGCGAAGGTATTCTATAAGTTGATTACTCAATTCAAACCATCGCTTAAAGGTGCTGAGCTGAACGAAGATATGTTTTATAAGGCAGGTCTATGAGTTCAGCGGGCAATATAAGTCGTTTGAGTGACCAGCTGTTAGCTATATTTGTTCTCTTGGCTGTATGGTGGGGCAGTGCGGCGTTCGTTAATAACGTATTGCTTCCTACACCTGGTGAGGTGTTTAGCGCCTTGCAAGTTGAGTGGTCCGAGCAAAGGCTGTTGGATAGTTTGCTGATTACTTTGCAGCGAGTTGCGATTAGTTTCTTCTGCGCCATGTTACTTGGCGGTCTACTCGGTGTTCTGATGGGGAAATTTTCCACAGTAAACAGAATATTAGACCCTCTATTAATTATTCTTCTGAATGTCCCAGCGCTAGTTGTAATTATCTTGCTTTATATCTGGTTTGGTTTGGTTGAGGCAGCAGCAGTCGGTGCGGTAATCATCAATAAATTACCCAATGTCGCTGTGACCCTGCGCGAAGGTGGTCGCATGTTTGATGAGCAGCTGGAGGAGATGGCCAGAGCCTATCATTTCTCTTTCAAGCAAAAGCTTACAGAATTATGGTGGCCGCAACTGTTTCCTTACATCATGGTCGCGACGCGTAGTGGTTTGGCATTGATATGGAAGATCGTTTTAGTCGTAGAATTGTTGGGGCGCTCTGATGGGGTCGGCTTTCAACTTCATATGGCCTTTCAGCTTTTTGATGTAGCAACAATCCTTGCTTACAGTTTTGCCTTTATCTTTATTGTTCAATTGATTGAGTGGTGTATTTTGCAGCCTTTAGATCGGTATGCTCAGCGCTGGCAGCGAGGTTCAGAACGTGTATAAATTTGCATCTGATAAGATTTGCTACGGCGACGAAATCATTCTTCAACCTATAGAGCTTGAATTAAAGGCAGGCTCAACTATTGCCATTTTAGGCGCTTCCGGCTGTGGTAAAACTACATTACTAAACAAGCTAGCCGGCTTGGCTGAAAATGAGATTCATTGCTGGAATAAAGAAAGCATAGATATAGGTTATCTATTTCAAGAGCCAAGGTTGCTTCCTTGGAGAACGATTAATCAGAATTTAGCCCTAATTGAGCCTAATTCAGAAAAGGTCGAAGCAATGCTGCAGGCCGTAAAATTATCTGGATATGGGGATCATTATCCTTCACAGATATCATTAGGTATGGCGAGGCGCGTGTCTTTAGCGCGTTGCTTATTGCTTGATCCCGAAATGGTGTTGATGGACGAGCCGTTAACCTCGTTAGATATGAGTACGGGAGAAGAGATGAGGGAATTGATCTCCCATTTGGTTTGCGAAAATCCAAAGCGTTGTATGATCTATGTAACGCATGATCTGGATGAAGCGTTAGCTTTGGCTGATGAGGTGGTTGTGTTAAAGGGGCGTCCTGCCACGGTTTATCTTCATAAAAGTACGAGTGAGTTAAATCGAGCAGAACTCGAATCAGCGTTGAAGGCATAAAAAAGCCTCTCTTCATAGAAGAGAGGCTTTTTGCTTTAAACTGTTCGGCTTATTCTAGCGACCGGCCTTCTGAGGTTTAAATCCAGTAACCGCAAAAGCAGTAAAAAACGCTGTAGCAAATGCTGTAATGCCTAATGCTTCAAGGTTTAGTTGCATGTAAAGTGCATAGCGGACTAGTTCAACTGCATGGGTAAACGGATTTGCCATGCAGATCCAATAGAGCCATTCACTTGATTCCTGCATCTTCCAAAGCGGATAGAGTGCAGAAGAAAGGAAGAACATTGGGAAGATAACGAAGTTCATTACCCCCGCAAAATTCTCAAGCTGTTTGATCTTAGTCGAAAGGAATAATCCAAGAGAGCTTAGTAAAAGTGCAACTAGCAGTAATGCTGGTAAGACTGTTATGTAACCCATTAACGGCGGCTCTACCTCAACCAATAATGCCACTAATAAGAAAGCATAAACCTGCGTAAGCGAGATCAAAGCCGTCGCGACCATTTTACAGAGCAGTAAGTATGGGCGTGGAAGGGGGCTCATTAACAGTACTCGCATGCTTCCCATTTCACGGTCATAAACCATAGATAAACTGCTTTGCATGCCGTTAAACAACAATATCATGCAGCACAAGCCAGGTGCTATGTAAGTCTCATAGGTGATATAGGTATCGTACGGTTGGATAATTGAGATACCTAACGCTGCTCTGAAGCCTGCTGCAAATACCACTAGCCAAAGTAGTGGCCTAACTAGAGAACTTAGGAATCTAGAGCGCTGTTGTACGAATCGCAGAAACTCACGAACCAGAATGCCATAAAAACAGTTCCAATAACTGGCAAAGCTCATAGAGCCTCCTTAGCTGGCTTTTCAGTTAACTGGTGGAAAGCGTCAGTGAAATTGTCCAAGCCTGATTGATTCAGCATCTCATATGCTTTGTCATTAATCATTATCTGGCCTTTGTTGAGTAAGACGATGTGGTCTGTTTCCTTGATCTCTTCCATTAGGTGGGTGGCCCAGAGCACTGTTAGCTTTTCGTCTGTACAAAGGTTACGGACATGGGTGTTAAGTGCTCTGCGGGTTTGAGGGTCAAGACCTACAGTTGGCTCGTCTAATAAAAGTATTTCTGGTTGGTGAAGGAGTGCGCGTGCTATCTCGACACGGCGTCTGTGGCCGCCGTTAAGGCTTCGGACCTTGTCATTGGTCCTATCTGACATTTCCATTCGTTCTAGCTCAAGTTTGATCCTATCGCTAGCCTGGGCTTTTGATATGCCATGCAATGCAGCGTGGTATAAAAGATTTTGCTGAACCGTAAGATCTAAATCTAGGGTGCTTTGCTGAAACACAACGCCTAGTTTTTTCATTAGGCTAGAAGGTTGCTTCTTGATGCTAAGCTCATTAATACGAATATCGCCGGTTTGCATGGCATTTAGACGAGTAATTAAAGCGAATAGTGTCGATTTGCCTGCACCATTAGGTCCCAAAAGGCCATGGAACTCCCCAGGTTCTAGCGAAAAGCTAATATCCTTTAGCGCCTGTCTAGGGCCGTAGCTGAAACTTACGGATTCTACATGGATACTCATTGCTGAATCTCTTTGCTGTATAAACAAAATTGGCCCACAAAGTGGGCCTTATATGTTTGATAGGGTGGGTAAACTACTATGGTTTAACTTTTACGCCCCATGGGTAGCGGCCTACCTTGATGCTTTTTACAGCTTTCATTTTGCTAACATCAATAACAGATACATCGCCGCTAATGCCGTTGGTCGTTAGGAGCTTAGTTTGATCTTCGTTGAAGTCCATGTGCCAAACACGTCGACCAACTAGGATATAGTCTTCAACTTCATAGGTTTTAGCGTTTACAACTGCAACGTGGTTAGCTGGGCCAAGCGCTACGAATGCATATTTACCATCATCAGATAGGCGGATGCCTACAGGCTGAACTCGGTCAGGGTGAACGCCTTTGATTTCAAATGTAAGCTTTTTAAAGATCTTGCGTGTTTCTACATCGATAACAGAAACTGTACCGCCAATCTCAGAACTCGCCCATAGGATCTTGCTATCGGTGCTGAATTCAACATGACGTGGACGCTGATCTACAAGTGTATTGTCAATAAGCTCGTAAGTTGTGGTATCGATCCAGTGAACCATGTTGGTTGTTTCGCTGGTATTAACTGCAACTTTACCATCTGGGCTTACTGCCATACCTTCAGGTTCTACACCAACGTCGATTTGAGCCAAAACTTCGCTTGTTTGGGTGTCAACGATTGTTACCAGTGCATCGTCTTCGTTGGAGATGTATAGGTGGCGATCGTTAGGATGAAGTGCGAATTGCTCTGGATCTTCACCAGAAGGGAGTTCGCCAATAATCTTTTTGGTTGCTAGGTCCATAATCTGCACGGTATCTGAATCAGATGCGCAGATGTAAAGCTTTGAGTAATCTTTTGAGAATAAAATACCGCGAGGGCGCTCACCGACATTTAGAGTCTCAATAACTTCCATGCTATCTAGGTCAATGATGGAGATTGTGTCATCTTTCTCGTTCGATACATAAGCTACCTCGGCATGCAGTAGTGGTGAGGCAATCAAAATACCTGCAGCAAGGGGTTTTAATAACTTTTTAAAATTCATAACTACTCCAATTATTATTTGCTGCATTTAACTTCGGCTTTATCAAAGCCCAAAGTATCAAGTTCGTTAACAGGGTGAAGGAATCCATCCTGTGGGGATTGTGATACAAGAGAGCGCGGATGGACAAGAGGAATTGGTTGTCTTAACTGACCATTCCACTCTCTATAGTTAAGTTTTCTGCCTTTAAAGCCAGCTAACTCGAATTTACCAGAGCGGATATATTCGTAAGCAACCTTAGGGTCGGCTGAACTAGTACGTGTTACTGCTTCACCCACGCTTCGTACGGCAGCCCAGGCAGCATAATCTTCATCGGTCATCCAACGGTTGGCTAACTTGTCGAATCGGCTTTGCAGTTGGGCTGCGCCCCATTGCTCTACAACGCGATGCCATGTGACTGGTGATAGACCTTGTGTACCAACTACAGGTCTTGGCAGCCAAGTGTTATATAAAACGTATTCACCAAAATCGCCACGCTCATCAGCTACAAAGACGACATCGTACTCTTTAGTTTGTGTGAAAAGAGGCATTTCACTCTGAGCTGTACGGCGTAAATCGGTATCGTAATCCCACTGTTTTTCGGCAACTATCTTAATACCGAAACGCTTTGCAGCACGTTTAAATGCTTGGGTATACGCTTTGTCCTCATCCTTCTGTCCTGAAATGATAAGTACTTTGTTTAAGCGTTTTGCTTTCAGCCATTGCGCAAGCGCATCCGTCAGCATTGCTCGGCTAGGTAGGGTATGAAGTAGTGAATTGTTGCACTCTTTACTTCTGAGTTGATCAGAAGGTGAGCCGGAGTTAAATACTACAGCATCATCAGGAAGTGCTTTGTCGATATCTTTTAGGGTTTGGCTTTGGGCGTTGATAACAAAAAAACGGATACCTTGAGCATAGAGATCAGAGGCCCTGCTGATAAGTTCTTCAGGGCTTTCTGATTCGAATTGTTGCAGTGAATATTTATGTTTTAGGAATCGGCCGGTCGTGTTGTTGTCGTTAATGCCGAGTTCGGCACCTTTTAGGCCAGAATCTTCAGGATCGGGAATTATGTTGGATAAGACTGGGCCATTATCCATTTGTTGCTGAAGATATCCTATGTTTACTTCAAGGTTTGCCTGAGCTTGTTGTGTCGTTGCTAAAAGCGCGGCAAGTACCGTCATGCTGGGCGTTAGTTGTTTTAAGTGCATAAGATGAAGTTATCGTTATTATGATTTATGCCCAGCATAAGTGGGATTTCGTGAACTCGGAATATGTAGAAAGTAGAAAACATTTAATACTGAAGTAGGATTCTTTTACCCAGTTCGGCCTTTAGCATTAAGTGCATAAATAATAAGTAATTTAAACCAAGGGTGAATTATGAACTTAATCAAGAATCTTGCTGCGTGTGGCCTTGCTTCAGTAGTAGCTATTACGAGTACCGCGGCTGTCGCTGAAGGTGATTTAACGCGCAGACCTGCAAAGCTTCCTGATCTGGTTCTAGGAACCGAAGATAATCGCTACCACCTGTCTGAAAAGGAATATAACCTTGAAACAGGCAAGTCTTATAAATTAAAGATTATCTCTAGCGGTCAAACTGAATACGCGTTAAAAGCGCCTGGTCTTTTTAATTCAATCTTCTTGCGTAAAGTTGAAGCAGGGGATATGGAAATTAAAGCGGCTACGCTTAAAGAGCTTGAATTTGAACAGGAAGGCGAAGCTGAAATCTACTTCGTGCCAATTAAGCCAGGTAAATTTGAATTCTTCGCTGAAGGCCTAGAGCACAAAGGAATGGAAGGCGTTTTTAACGTTAAATAAGATTTCTTTCCTTAAGCCTGAGTGCTGCTGGTTATTTAGTATTCAGGCTTTTCCTTTCTTTATCTCTATTCTTTCTTTTGATCGTTGCTAAGATGTAAACAATTACTACTTTAGGTGGTAAGATTGTCCCGCAGGTTTATATCTTGGAGTATCGATGAAAATCCTAATTACTGATGATCATTCTGTTGTACGTCAGGGGTACGCTAGTGTTTTGCCAACCGTTATTCAGCCTTGTGAAATTATTGAGGCGGCTAGTGGTGAAGAATCGGAAGCTTTGTACTTTGCTGAAAAACCAGATTTAGTGATCATGGATATCAACCTGCCTGGTATTAGTGGCATAGAAGCAGCCACTCGAATCTTGGATAAAGACCGTGATGCTAAAATCCTTTTTTTTAGCATGTACGACGAAGCTTTGATGGTTAAGCAGGCGTTAGATGCCGGAGCTATGGGCTATATCACTAAGTCTGGCTCTCCTAAAACACTTATTGAGGCTGTAGAAAAGATAAGAGAGGGTGAGGTCTTTATTGAGTATGACTTGATTATGAAGTTGGCTTTAAATAATCAAGATATCACGGAAGGTAGGCTTCGAGATTTAACGCAAAGAGAGTTTGAAGTATTTGTCATGTTGGCTCGTGGGCAAAGCAATCGAACAATCGCTGATACACTTGGAATTAATGTTAAAACAGTCTCAAATTACGTCACCACGATTAAAAGCAAATTGAAGATTGCGTCTACCGCAGAGCTTGTTCATTTGGCAGTTGATGCTGGTGTGATTAAGTTCGCCCCATAATCCATTTTGTTCCCCATGGGTTGAAATGAGTACTTAAGTAGTACTTTGTTTCGGCCCTTGGAGGGATTCTTACCAATAGGGACTCATTAGCATACTTAGAAGATTCTCTAATTTTGTTAGAGATATCAGTATAGGTGTACATATGAATGCAGTCCTGCGCTTAAATTTACTAGTTTCAGCAGTTTTTGCTGTAGCGTTATCGATCACGATTTATGAAACGCTTCAGCAAGCTACCAAAGATATTGCTCGAGAAGTCACTGCTGGACTTAGCTTTACTCATCAGTTACTCAGTGTTGCTGTCACTGACAGCGATTTGCTTGATAGTATGCTCGAAGGAGAGACTCGCCACGTAAAGATCATCCTTGTTGATGATTCCTTAAGTGGTGAGTTGGGTAGTGCGGATGATGACCTATCTTCAGACATGGATGATGAGGTTCCTGCTTGGTTTATGGAGTTAATACCAGGACTTGATCGGCTCACCGAAAAAGAATATTACCGTTACCTACCTGACGGTAGAGCGCTAAAGCTGCAAGCAGATCCTACCGATGAGGTTGAAGAAGTTTGGGAATCTGTACAGCACGTGTTTGTACTTTTTGTATTAAGTGCGTTGCTCTCTAATCTAGCAATTTACATTGGCGTTCGTCAGGGAATTAAGCCTGTATCAGATTTTCTTGCTGCTTTGAATGAAATTGAGAAGGGGCGTTATACTGCTCGGCTTGAAGAATATTCAATCAAAGAAATCAATCAGTTAGCAGGTCATTTTAATTCTATGGCTCATTCTCTTCAGGAGGTTCAGAGCGATAACTTAAAGCTGACCCATGAATTAATGCGCTTGCAAGAGACTGAGCGTGCACACCTTGCTAGAGAGCTTCATGATGATTTAGGTCAGTATCTGACGGGTATTAAAGCTCAGGCTTACTTAGTTAAAGAAAATTCAGCCAACACGGATCTAGTGGCTTCGGTGGGTAATCAAATATCGATCAACTGTGATGCGATGCAGACTAGTTTTAGGCAGCTGATCAGAGAGCTGCATCCGGTTATATTGGAACAGCTGGGCTTGTTGGATGCTATACGTACGCAGGTCGATACTTGGCGTCAATCACATCAGGTTAAAGTGTCGTTAGATCTGCCTGATTTTATTCCTTCGTTAGATGATGAAACTAATACGCATATCTATCGAATACTTCAGGAGTCTTTAAATAATGTGGCTCAGCATGCCCAGGCAGAGCATGTTTTGGTTAGGGTTGTTTTTGATGGTGAAACCCTTGTTATGCGGGTGATGGATGATGGTGTTGGGTATGTAGATTCTGGGTCTCAAGGATTGGGGCTTCGATCAATGCAAGAGCGAGCTCGTTGTGTGTCAGGTGAGCTAAAGATTAATAAGTTAGATAAAAAAGGGAGTGAAGTTGTTCTGCAAATCCCTTTAGTACAGGAATTGGTATGAAAATAATAATAGCGGATGATCATGCTGTAGTGCGTCAGGGTTATGCGAGTCTTTTATCGACAATGCTTGCTCCATGTGAAGTGTTAGAAGCTGGTAGTGGTGATCAGGCATATAGTATGTGTCAATCTGAAACCCCCGATGTAGTTATCATGGACGTAAACATGAATGGCATCAGTGGTATTGAGGCAACTCGTCGAATCTTACAGCGTTGTCCTGATGTCAAAATACTTTTCTTTAGTATGTATGATGAGATACCTGTAGTCACTCAGGCTTTGGATGCGGGCGCTAAGGGCTATATTACTAAAAGTTGTACGCCTGAGGTCTTGATTGAGGCGGTGACTAAGGTGGCTGGCGGGCAGCTTTATGTTGAGCATGAGTTGGCTATGCGTTTAGCGGTGTCTCGACCTGAGCAAAAGGATAAGCGCCTAAAAGAGATGACTCAGCGTGAGTTTGAGATCTTTGTTATGTTGGCACAAGGTAATAATGTAAAAGAGATTTCTGAGCAGCTTTGTATTAGTAGTAAGACAGTTTCTAATTATACCGCAATACTGAAAAGTAAGTTGAATATAGGTTCAACGGCAGAATTGGTACATCTGGCTATAGAGACCGGTCTAGTGAAGGTGGGAACTAATGTGAGCTAGCATTAGTTTGGTTATATAAAAGGCGCATGGAGCAAAGTTCGATGCGCCTTTTTTGTTGTTTAGATTTAATTCTTAGACCAACCAAATGGGCAGCCTTTGCAGCCGTCCATATAGGTTGCTTGGAATGTAGCGTAGTGCTTCCTAACGCCGGTGAAGTCAGCATTTTCTAAGGACGCGGCATTTAGCTTTGCTTCCTGTAGATTGGCATTTTTAAGGTTAGCACCTGTCAAAATAGCTTTTGTCATCCAGGCGATTTCTAGATTTGCAGCCTGAAGGTTAGCTTCTACGAATTTGGCGCTACTAAGACGAGAGAAATTTAAATTTGCGCCATGTAAATTTGCGCGATAAAAATTTGCGCCCTGCGCGAACAGTGCCCAGCCATTGATTGCTTCAAGATTGGCATGGCTAAGGTTTGAGCCTCGAACTGTTGCATGTCTCATATCCGCGCGAGCTAGATCTGCATTGGTTAGATCAGCTTTTTCCATCTTGGTATTTTTAAGAACGGCGTGACGAAGGATAGTACCGCTTAAGTTTGCGCCAGTTAGATCCGCTCTAGATAGATCTGCATTGCTTAGATCCGCACCCGACAAATCAGCCCCTGGGCATTTTGTATCTGGGGCAATGGTGCAGCCATTAATAACAAGATCTTCTGCAGTGGCAAGTTGGCTGGACAATAGGAGCGTAAGTAATATTGTTTTTTTCATATCTCTATCCTAAAAAGCCCGCAAGCATTGGGGAGCTCGCGGGCTTGGGTTACATCAAGTAGTAACTATTAATGCTTAGGTAGTTTGAATACCCAGAAAGAACCGCCCTGTGATACAGGCTTAGTTAGGTCGGCCATATCGCCACCCCATAGAGGTACCGCGCCGCCGTAACCGCTTGCTAGGCCGATGTACTGCTCACCATCTTCTTCCCAAGTGATAGGGGAGGATACGATGCCGGAGCCAGTCTGGAATTTCCAAAGCTCTTCACCTGTCTTGGCGTTGAATGCTTTGAAGTAACCGTCACCAGTACCAGTGAAAATTAGGTTGCCTTTAGTTGCAAGAACGCCAGACCATAGAGGTAGTTTCTCTTTGTGAGACCATACGATTTTGCCAGTCTTAGGGTCTACCGCACGAAGTACGCCTACGTGGTCGTCATACATTTTTCTGATACGGAAGCCTTGGCCTAGATAGGCAGCACCGCGTTTGTAGTGAACTTCTTCAGTCCAGTAGTCTTCTTTCCAGTGGTTGGCGCCAAGGTAGAATAGGCCAGTGTCTTGACTGTAAGCCATAGGGTTCCAGTTTTTGCCACCTAGGAAAGGAGGAGAAACTTCAACTGACTTACCTTTTTTCTTACCTGGCTCTGGTGGTGGTGGACGTTGGCCTTCAACTTCAACTGGACGGCCAGTCTTTGGATCAATATGTGTAGCCCAAGTGATATTATCTACAAATGGGAAGCCACGGATAAAGTCACCATTTTGACGGTCAACAACGTAGAAGAAGCCGTTACGGTCAGCGTGAGCTGTCGCTTTGATTGTCTTGCCTTTGTCTTGGTATTCGAAAAGAACAAGTTCGTTATTACCAGAGAAGTCCCAAGCATCGTTTGGAGTGTGCTGGTAGAACCACTTAACTTCACCAGTAGAAGGATCAACAGCAACCTGACCAGAAGTGTATAGGCTGTCGTAGTCAGCTGGGTTGCCGCCTGGAGAAGTACGAGCCCAACCATTCCAAGGTGCAGGGTTGCCAGCACCTACGATGATAGTGTTTGTTTCAACGTCGAAGCTAGCAGACTGCCATGGTGCACCACCACCGTGGCTCCATGCTTCAACTTTACCTGTTGGTGAGTTTGGATCATCAGGCCAAGATGGTGCTTTTGGATCACCTGTTGGAGTGCTCTTCTTGCCGTCTAGGCGACCGTAGTGGCCTTCAACGAATGGGCGCATCCAGATCTCTTCACCAGTCTTAGGATCACGAGCGTATAGTTTACCTACTACGCCGAACTCATCACCAGAAGAACCGTGGATAAGCATTGCTTTACCAGTTTTCTGATCTTTTATGATCGTAGGTGCACCAGTCATAGTGTAACCTTCAGTGTGATCAGCAAATTTCTTCTTCCAAACGCGCTTACCAGTTTTCTTGTCTAGAGCTACGATAGCTGCATCAAGAGTACCAAAGTAAACAAGATCGCCGAAGATTGCAGCGCCACGGTTAACTACGTCACAGCAAGGGCGGATGTCGTCTGGTAGACGGTAAGAGTAAGACCAGATTTTCTTACCCGTTTTCGCGTCAAGTGCAAACATACGAGAGTAAGAACCTGTTACATAGATGATGCCATCATGAACTAGTGCTTGAGTTTCTTGACCACGCTGTTTTTCATCACCAAAAGAGAAAGACCATGCAGGAGTCAGTTTCTTAACGTTTTTATCGTTAATCTCTGTCATGTCGCTCCAGCGCTGTGCTTTAGGTCCGATACCGTAACCTAGAACGTCTTCTGGAGTGTTCGCATCATTTTTGATGTCGTCCCAAGTAACTGGTTTAGCAGTAGCGGCGCCCGCTACTAAGCTAAGACCGATTGCAGCGCAAAGCGGCTTTAAGCCTGTCATGTTTATTTTTTTTGTCATTTTTATAAACCCTAGTGTTATAGGAAAGTCATAACTTGCGATTGAAATTCGCTGATAACCATTCTCGTCTTAAGGGTAGATATGCGACAACGGCAGGATTCCCTGTTAATCAGGGGTTAAGTCCTGTTTGTGCAGGATAAAATCCCGAGAGTCTTAGGGAGAAGTCACGTACTAATAAAGAGGAACTAGTGCTCAGGTATGGATAGATGGCGTACAAAATGCTACTTAGGTTGCAATCTGGGTCGACATTCCTACCAAGGGAGTAGTTTTTGGAACCCAAAGTACAATTCTTGCTGATTTTGCACACGCAATATCATATATGCAAACAGCTGGAGTGGGTGGCTTTGGCTTAATGTAGAGATGATCGTCAGGTATCTGAACACGCAGATATCCCTCAGTCAGTATTTCATTTAACTGGGGAAGACGAGAGTATAAAAACTAAAGTGGTGAAAAAAAGATGTCTATCAACAAGAAACTTTTGAGCATGACTACAGCTGGTATGTTAGCTGCAGTTATTTCTGGCCAAACTATGGCGCACGGTGATGTAACTCCACAGGCTATCGATGTAACAGGCCTAAAAGTTCTAGGTGAGGAGTGGGTTGATTCTAACCCTTACACTGAAGATTACGAGAACCGTGAGCTAGCAGTTAAAATCGGCGAGTCTGCTTACACTCAGAACTGTGCACGTTGTCACGGTCTTGATGCTATCTCTGGTGGTATCGCACCAGACCTACGTTACCTAGAGCCAGGTGTTGATGGTGACGAGTGGTACTCTTACCGTGTTCAAAACGGTGCAGTACGTGACGGTCGTGTGTACATGCCAAAAATGGCAGAGCACCTAAGCCAGGAAGCTCTATGGGCTATCCGTGCTTGGTTAGAAACTCGCGCTACGGATGAGTAAGTTAAGCGCTTCTAACGCTATAATTTTTACTTGCGCCAGCCTGCTTAGCAGCCTGGCGCAAGCTCGTTATTACGACGATGTAATTGATAGCGGGTATATCAGGGTTGGTTTTTATCGTGATTTCCCACCATATTCCTATATGGAAAACGGCAAGGCTGTTGGTGTGGATGTCGAAGTCGGTAAGAAAATTGCTGAAAAGTTAGGCGTTGAGTTCCGTGAACATTGGATCACGCCAGATGAGAACCTTGAAGATGATTTGCGAAATAATGTCTGGAAAGGGCATTATCTCGATAAAGATGAAGAAAATGCATTAGCACTGAAAACCATTGCTGATGTGATGATGCGTGTTCCGTACGATCGTGAATACAGCTATATGCAGGATTCAACTGGCGCCGTTATAAATGAAATGGTTGTTATGTTTGGTCCTTATCAGCGTGAGAGCTGGAAGGTTGTTTACGATAGCGAAAAGTTAGATAACGTTTCTACAGTGGCGGTATTTCAGTATCACCCTGTAGGTGTAGAGGTTGATAGCCTACCTGCGTTTTATCTTACTTCAGCTTTTGGTGGGCGAATGCGTGATAAGACTCACCATTATACTAACGCGCGTGAAGCGTTTAAAGGTATGGAGTCTGGTGAGGTTGATGCCGTTATGGCAATGCGCGCCGAAGTTGATTGGTTAGTCAGTAAGTCGGGTGACAAGAAATTTAAGCTAGGCGTGAATGGTTATCCAAATATGGGTAAGCAAAAATGGGATATAGGGATGGCCGTTAAACATACCTATAGGCAGCTTGGCTATGCTGTGGGTGATGTTGTCGAAGCTATGGTTCGTTCCGGTGAAATGGAACAAGTTTATAGCAAGTACGGTCTCAGTTATGAGATGCCTGCTTTTTACCAGGATGTAAAATAGCTTTATAAAGCAACGCTCGAAGAAATAGCATTCAAATAATAATAAGAGGATGCCATGTTGAAGCGAAATGTTGCAGCACTTTTAATAAGTGCTGCTATTCCAATTGCTGGTTATTCAGGCCAGCAAGACCCTCTAGAGTCACCTCTTTGGGATCATATGCGTGCCAAGTTTATTGGTGATCAGGAATATGTGTTTGATAGTAATGTCAAAGTTACTGTGCCTGAGTTTGCTGAAGATCCTACACAGGTTCCCATTACTGTTAATGCTGAAGCGTTAGCAGGGAAGATCGATAAGATTGTTGTTTTTGCCGATCTGAATCCAATTCAGCACATTTTCACTTATTATCCCCACAAAGAGATTGTGCCTCGTCTTTCAATGCGTATTAAAGTCCAGCAGGGTACGGCTATTAGAGCTGCTGTGCTTTCTAAGTCTGGTGTTTGGCATGTAGGTGGTGGTTACCTTGATGCTGCTGGTGGTGGGTGTACAACACCTAGCGCTGCAGCTGCTAATACCTACTGGCAGGATCATCTAGGTGAGATGAAAAGTAAGTTTTTCCCGAGAGAGCAGGGTGGTCGTTATAAACTTAAAGTTGTCCATCCAATGGATACCGGCTTAGTCAGTTCAATTCCTGAATTCTATATAGAGAATGTCGAGGTGCGTAATTCTGAAGGGTTGCCGCTTGCAAAATTAGAGTTGTCTCAACCTGTTAGTGAAAATCCAGTTTTAACTTTTGATGTCAGAGATGGTTCTCAAGGTCATCGTATCTGGATGCGCGACAATGGCGGTAATGAATTCGAAAACGCACTCTAGGAGTTGAATGATGAAGAAGTTGTTATTGGCGTTGTCTGCTGCTGCGGTTATTCATTCAGCTTCTGCTGCGCCACTATCATATGATTTAAAACCGCAAAAAATAGCTGATAACACTTGGTTGTTGAAGGGCAAGTTAGAAGACTTCTCAAAGAGCAACGGTGGTAATATTGTCAATACTGGCTTTATTGTTACTGAAGAGGGTGTTGTTGTTATCGATACTGGGCCTTCTCTTAGGTACGGTAAGGCTTTAAAAGCGGTAATTGAAAGTGTTACGGATAAGCCAGTAAAGGTCGTTTTCAATACTCATCACCATCCAGATCACTTTTTGGGAAATCAGGCTTTTGCAGGCGTAGAGATACTTTCTCTCCCTGGTACGCAGCAGGGAATTGAGCTTCATGGAAATGCTTTTGCTGAAAATATGTACCGACTTGTGGGTGATTGGATGCGTTCTACTGAAGCTGTTCCGCCAAGTAAAGTGCTTGATGTTCAGTTGATGGAACTTGGTTCGCATAGATTGCATTTGCTTCCCTTTACGGGTCATACAGGTTCAGATTTGGTTGTGCTAGATGAGAAAACTGGCGTTGTGTTTGCCTCAGATATGGTTTTCTATCAGCGAGCGTTAACCACTCCTCATACACCTGGTCTTCATCAATGGAAAAAAGAGATTCAGAAGTTAAGGGATCTTGATTATAAAATTTTGGTGCCAGGTCATGGGCCGGTTGTTAAGGATGCTAGTGCCTTAGATCAAATGCTTGCCTATCTAGATTGGTTGGATCAGGTTTTAGAGCAGGCGGCAGAAGATGGATTAAGCATGACAGAAGTAATTAAACTGCCGATCCCCAGCGATTTTGATGGTATTGCATTAAGTAAGCGGGAATTTGCCAGAACTGTTGCGCACCTTTATCCCAAATATGAAGAGCAGGCTTTTTGAGTCTGCTTCTTGTTATAAATAGAAAAACTCAAATTTAAATATTGTTCGCTTCGATTTATTTCTTTCTTTGGCGGGTTAAACGGCTATTCCTGTCTATGCTCTTGTTTGTACTATGACTAATGGGTTATTGAATGGCTGCGTAAGCTGCTGAATTTACTTAAAAATAGCAGTATTACTACCAAGGGACTAGAAAAGTACTTCTGCTGTTTAATTGTTGTATTTGCTGTAAAACAAAACAATTGCCTTCATGATTCGGGAAAATTTCCCGGCTCTCTTCTCAACGCCAAAAAAAAAATATCCGTAGAGGAAGCGTACAATGAAAAAATTCGCACTGTCTGCTCTAGTTGCAGCGATGTCTGTGGCAGGCACAGCACAGGCTGGTGTTACTGATAAAGATATCGTTAACGACCAGATGACTGTTGAAGATGTTGTAACAAATGGTATGGGCCCACGTGGTCAGCGTTACAGCCCAATGACAAAAATCAACACTAAAACTGTTAAAGACATGCGTCCAGTTTGGGCGTTCTCTTTCGGTGGTGAGAAGCAGCGTGGTCAGGAATCACAGCCTGTAGTTAAAGACGGTGTGATGTACGTTACCGCTTCTTACTCTCGTGTATTCGCTGTTGATGCAAACACTGGTGAAGAACTTTGGGAATACAATGCACGTCTTCCAGATGGTATCATGCCTTGCTGTGACGTAATCAACCGTGGTGTTGCTCTATACGACGACCTAGTAATCTTCGGTACTCTAGACGCTAAACTAGTAGCTCTAAACGCTAAGACTGGTAAGGTTGTTTGGAAGAAGAAAGTAGAAGATTACAAAGCTGGTTACTCCATTACTGCAGCTCCTCTAATTGCTAAAGGTAAAGTAATCACTGGTGTATCTGGTGGTGAATTCGGTATCGTTGGTAAAGTAGAAGCTTACGATGCTAAGACTGGTAAACTTGCTTGGACTCGTCCAACAGTTGAAGGTCACATGGGTTACATCTGGAAAGATGGCAAAAAAATGGAAAACGGTATTTCCGGTGGTGAAGCTGGCAAAACTTGGCCTGGCGACCTTTGGAAATCTGGTGGTGCTGCAACTTGGTTAGGCGGTACTTATGATCCTGATGTAGACCTACTATTCTTCGGTACTGGTAACCCAGCGCCATGGAACTCTCACCTACGTCCTGGTGACAACCTATTCTCCTCTTCTCGTGTAGCTATCGACCCAGATACTGGTAAGATCGTATGGCACTTCCAGACTACTCCACACGATGGTTGGGATTACGACGGTGTAAACGAGCTAGTATCTTTCGACTACAAAGCAAACGGTAAAACAGTTAAAGCTGCAGCTACAGCTGACCGTAACGGTTTCATGTACGTTCTTAACCGTGAGAATGGTGACTTCATCCGTGGTTTCCCATTCGTAGACAAGATCACTTGGGCTAAAGGTCTAGATCCAAAAACTGGTCGTCCAATCTATGATGATGCTAACCGTCCAGGTAACCCAGCTGACTCTAAAGATGGCAAAAAAGGTAAGTCTGTTCTAGCTATCCCATCTTTCCTAGGTGGTAAGAACTGGATGCCTGTTGCATACAGCCAAGACACAGAGTTGTTCTACGTTCCTTCTAACGAATGGGCGATGGACATCTGGAATGAGCCAACTGCATACAAAAAAGGTGCAGCTTACCTAGGTGCTGGTTTCACAATCAAGCCAATGAACGACGAGTACATCGGTGTTCTACGTGCGATGGATCCAAAAACTGGTAAAGAAGTATGGCGTCACAAGAACTACGCTCCACTATGGGGTGGTGTTCTAGCGACTAAAGGTAACCTAGTATTCTTCGGTACTCCTGAAGGTTACTTGAAAGGTCTAAACGCTAAGACTGGTAAAGTTGAATACGAATTCAACACTGGTTCTGGTATCGTAGGTTCTCCAATCACTTGGGAGCAGAATGGCGAGCAGTACCTGTCTGTAGTATCCGGTTGGGGTGGTGCAGTACCTCTATGGGGTGGTGAAGTGGCTAAACGTGTTAAGCACCTAAACCAGGGCGGCACAGTTTGGACATTCAAACTACCTAAGTAAGTTTTTAACTTACAACTGAGTGATATTTCGATATCACTCAGCCTGTCCCAGCAAAAAAAAGCCAGCATTTAGCTGGCTTTTTTTGTGCTTGAAATAAAGCGTGGCTAAATCAAATCAACGATACTGTTAAAAGCAATTACTACTCGGTCTTTCTGGCCGAAATAGGGTAGAGCTGAGTGCTTTAAATAAGAGGGGAAAATTACAATCTGACCTTCTACAGGTTGGAAGTCCCAGAAGCCTTGTTCGCTGAGATAGGCTGTACCCGCATCACCATAGTGATCGGCATTGTTGCGAGGATCGTAAAAGCGATTGATGCCGTTGCGAGTACCTAATTCACACTCACCAACATCTAAATAATAGATTCCGCACCAAGAGCAGTTTGGGTGGGAATGGATATCATGGTAACCACCATCCTTAGTGACGTGGAACCAGGATTCAATGATGGTTGCATCACCCTCGGCGCCTTCAGGCCAGTATGGCGTATTTACCTGTGTGGCTATGGCAGACAGTAGTTCTTCGAGCATGCGTCTAAGCTCAAGGATCACTGGTTCATCTGATTCCAGAAAGCAAAGCTTGCTCTCAAATAGCTGATGCTTTGCGCTTACGGCTACTTCACTGGCAACGGCTTTAGTTTGATTGTGAAGCTTTTGGTGGTTGTAGATGTAATTGAGAAGATCTTCTTTTAAGAACTCGTGATCAGGGTTTGTCGTAACAAACAGTGGAGAGGTCCAAGTGTTGATGGATTCAATTTCTGGGCTTTCTGAATACATGATCCGATTCCAAGTTAAGAGATCGGATCATTTTAATCTTGTGGTTGTTATTTAGCTATGTGAGAAGTGCGCTCATTTGTCCTGCATCAGTTGATCGTTTTTAGGATCGGGTGTGCCGACCCAGCTAACCTCTAGTTCATACGAGATGGATCGTGCTAAGCCATCTAGGTCAGGGAAAAGGGTCGCGCTACTGATATTCATTCGATAAAGCGCTTCCATCGCCTCTTTTCTGATTTCAGGGCTGAGGACAATTTTAGCGAGTAGTGGCTGATCGTATTCGTAGTTGTTTAAGAGTTCTTCCACTGAAACGTCAATTCTACCCGGGAGCATAAAAGTACCTGCCTGGGCTACGATTCTTCGATCCATCGACCATGGTTCACCTGGCCAGACAATCGGATAGTTATTTGAAAGGTAATATTTGCCAAGGCTGTCAGTAGTACGAGGGTCAATTGCATCTCGTGTGAGCTCGGGTAAGCCTGGTGGCGTTGCTTTATGCCACAGGGCAGGGGTATTTACTGCATAAACGGCAGCAGGTGTTGTGCAGGATTGTAGAGCGAAATAGCTGGCGACGTAGGGTGACTTGGTAAAGTCTAAAAGCCGAGTTGGTGCGCCGTGGTGTTGCATAAGGGCTAAGCAACGAAAATCATCTTTAAGTGCGCTGGTATCATTTAGGAAATAGTGAGCTTTACGTTTAAATACACGAATGGCCCTGCTTTCTCGTTCATGCCATTTACTTTGGGGTACAAACTGCTTGAGGCGTCTAGTGAGTGAACTTTCAAGGCTCCATTCCGCATCTCTTTGCCCGCGAAAGGCCCAGCCGCGGAGTTCTTCTGACTCAACTAAAGCAAGAAATTCTTGCCAAGTAGATACTTGGTATAACTTCGTCATCGTTCTAGCCTCGTTATTTATTCGCCTTGAAAATTCCTTATAGCATAAGACTATAGCTAATTGATGTTTATTTATATGGGGTGTGAGCCTTAAAAATAAGATGTCTATCCAAGAATTATCTTTGTTAATCAGCGGCTTAGTGCCTGATCTTATCCGTGGTCTGAGCTCAACCTCTAAAAGCCCGTAGGGGAGGGGCCTCGATAACTAGTACTAAATAATTAATTTTTCAATGCCAAGGGATGATACCTGTAATTCTTGCTGGATAGCTAATATTGTTTGGTAAAGTAAATTAACTGTCAGTAGAGACGGCAGTAAGATAAATATAAAGAGGCACTTAGAAGATGATTTACGCTAAGCCGGGTACAGAAGGTTCAGTTGTTTCCTTTAAAGAACGTTATGGCAACTTCATTAACGGTGAGTGGGTAGCTCCTGTTAAAGGTGAATACTTCACCAATAACTCGCCTGTAACTGGTGAACCAATTTGTGAAATTCCACGTTCCACTGCTGAAGATATCGAATTGGCACTGGACGCTGCTCACGCTGCACAAGAGTCATGGGGCAAAACTTCTCCAATCGAACGTCAGAACGTTCTACTGAAGTGTGCTGAGCTAATCGACGCTAACCTAGAGCGTTTGGCTGTATCTGAAACTTGGGACAACGGTAAAGCAGTTCGTGAAACTCTAGCTGCAGACGTTCCTCTAATGGCAGATCACTTCCGTTACTTCGCTGGCTGCATCCGTGCACAAGAAGGTTCTATCGGTGAGATTGACGAAACAACTGTTGCTTACCACTTCCACGAGCCACTAGGTGTTGTTGGTCAGATCATCCCTTGGAACTTCCCGCTACTAATGGCTGCATGGAAAATTGCTCCAGCACTAGCAGCAGGTAACTCTATCGTACTGAAGCCAGCTGAAGCGACTCCAGTATCTATCCTTATTCTTCTTGAGTGCATCCAGGAAGCTCTACCAGCAGGCGTACTGAACGTTGTAAACGGTTTCGGTGGCGAAGCAGGTCAGGCTCTAGCATCTAGCACACGTATCGCTAAGATCGCATTCACTGGTTCTACTCCAGTTGGTTCTCACATCATGAAATGTGCTGCAGAGAACATCATCCCATCTACTACAGAGCTAGGTGGTAAGTCTCCAAACATCTACTTCAACGACGTTATGGCTCAGGACGATGAGTTCGTAAGCAAAGCAGTTGAAGGTGCGGTACTAGCGTTCTTCAACCAGGGTGAAGTATGTACTTGTCCTTCTCGTCTTCTAGTTCAAGAAGATATTGCTGATGAGTTCCTAGCTAAAGTTGTTGAGCGTATGGGTCAGATCAAACGTGGTAACCCACTAGATACTGAAACAATGGTTGGTGCTCAGGCTTCTCAAGAGCAGTTCGACAAGATCCTAGGTTACATCGACATCGGTCGTGACGAAGGTGCTGAAGTACTTGCGGGCGGCGGTATCGAGAAACTAGACGGTGATTTCGGTAGCGGTTACTACATCAAGCCAACTCTTCTAAAAGGTACAAACGACATGCGCGTTTTCCAAGAAGAGATCTTCGGTCCAGTAGTTTCTGTAACTACATTTAAAGACGAAGCAGAAGCACTAGCTATCGCGAACGACACTGAGTTCGGTCTAGGTGCAGGCGTATGGTCACGTGACACTAACGTTGCTTACCGCATGGGTCGTGGCATCGAAGCTGGCCGTGTATGGATGAACTGCTACCACCTATACCCAGCACACGCTGCGTTCGGCGGTTACAAGAAGTCTGGTGTAGGTCGTGAGACTCACAAGATGATTCTTGAGCACTACCAGCAAACTAAGAACATGTTGGTTAGCTACAGCGAAAGTCCTCTAGGCTTCTTCTAAGCGGAAGTCCACGAGAGCTGGCATCTGAACATTGCTAGCTCTCAAGTAAGCTATTTCAAGTAGCTTCTTGCGTTTATTGCGGCCCCTCTGAGGGCCGCTTTTTTATGTCCTGATCCTGCCTAGACTGAGAGTATTAGTGCAATTGGTACTTTAGGTCTGTCTCTTTTCCCGAAATCCCTGATATTAATTTTTAGATGTTAAGCTGGTTTATCACTCTGATTTAAAGTGAGGTTTTCGTGCGTAATACTTTATCTATCCTTATTTTAAGTTTGGTCTCTGTGAGTGCTTTTGCCTCTGTAAAAGACTATCAAGTAAAGCGGCTCATAATGATGAAGTCTGATTGTGTCGAACAGAGCTTAGCGCGCAATGAAACTGAAAGCGGTGGTCTCATATTTGTTGCGCAATGCAAAAACCTTAGTCATTACCCTGATGGTGTAAAAGTTCTGTGTGACGATCCAGAGGATGAACGGAGCTGTAAGCTTCAAACTAAAGCTAAGTCTTATGATCATCTTCGCTTACTGCAATCGAATTAGGATTTCTTATTATGTTCGTTAAGAACCGTTCTATATTAGCTCTTATATCCATTGGGTTTCTGGCAGCATCTTTGCCTGTATCTGCTGATGTTAATGCGGCGTTTGAGCAATGCAGAGCTATAGTGCAGCCTGAAAGGCGTTTGGAGTGTTACGACAATTTAGATTTGAAGGCCTTGAGTGCGAGTAAGCCTAATTTTGCAGGTAAGCGTACAGCTAAAACGGAGATGTTTAAGGTCTCTGAGCCTACCCAATTAAGGTTTCAGAGTGATGGTGCCATCTTTGTATTAGCGTTACACGATAGAGAAGATAATATCGTTCAAAACCTCCATATAGGTGGAGGTGGTGAAGATACTTATTTGATCGAAGAGGCTGGCGATTATTATCTGCGTGTTAATGGATCTACTACATGGCGTATTTGGTTAGAACAGCCATAATTTCCGTTTAGTAACCTACAAGCCTTTACTATTGCCACCAATACGATAGATGAGCAGGTCTTCATCGTCTAGTACCTTGAAGGCTGCTGTCGTTGCTGCATTATTGGGTAACTGATATTCATGATTAGAAAGCTTTTCGGCTTTATAAAGCTGTTCTGGTGGGTTGAGCATCAGTTCGACAAATTGTTCTGTTGACCATGTATACGTTTTGACGGGCAGGCCGTATGCTTTGGCGACTGTTAGCTCGTCTGAAGAACTGCCAATTAGATCAAGGTAATAACATTCTGTAACATGGCACATCAGCCCCATTTTCGTATCTACTAAGTAGCTATCTGCGGGTAAGGTTCTAGGGATGCTATAGCAACCGCCTAATGCGATTAAACAAAGGCCCGTGATTATCTTTTTCATTAGCCTGTCTCTTATTGAGTTTATCGTTACTATCTACTTTACGTATTGCTGAAGGGTTTGGGCCCTTTCGGTATATATAAGTTTGGATAAATTATAGATCGTGTAGTATTTGTAGATGTTAGACACGTATTGCACAGTTTCTCGGCCAATAATCCTTCCTGCAGCAATTTCTACATTGCCAAACCACACATTTGGATCTAATCCCATTTTAGTCGATAGTTTTTGCATTTTGCGTAGATTGCCGGGGCCGGCGTTGTATGCGGCTAAGCTTAAGAGAAAGCGATTAATAGGCGTAATCTCTTCAGACGGTAGATAGTGGCGAGATAGGAAGTCCATATACTTTGCACCCGCATGTATATTGTTATCTACCTTGTGTATCTCATTGATATTCACATTTGGATCGGCTGCAGTTGAAGGTAGTAACTGCATTACTCCGATTGCACCTTTGTGGCTTTTTGTGTCCTGTTTGAGTTGAGATTCCTGGTAAGCCTGTGCCGCTAATGCAAGAGGGTCTAATTGGTACTTTTCTGCATATTTTTGAAAGTAAGGTAGCAAACGTATTAATCGGTCGCGTTCCAAATCTAATAGGGGATTTGTTATTCGCTTAGTTGAGCCTAGATATCTTTTTATTAAGATATTGCCGAGAAGTGACCCTTTCTTAACATTTGAATGGATGAATTCATTCAGGCTTTTCTGAAGAAGCGGCGTCTGTTTTCTAACTCCCCAGCCTAGACTGTTCTTTTTGCTTAAGCTAATTTGTTCAGCAATCTCTAAATTGGTTAGTGCTTTAAGCCAGAGTCTGGCTTTGTAATCATCAATGATGGTGTAGTTATAAATGCCTGCATTTACGATTTCTAAAATATCCTCACTAAGTAAGGTGCTATCAGCCTCAATTATATGAATAGCATTTTCTTTAAATACTGCTTGTTTATTTAATCGATGAAGATGCTCTGCGTAACTGCTCCCTTTTAGAACGAGAACAGTCTTTCCTGCAAGCTTGTCTAATGACTCAATTTTTGCTGTGTTTTTGTGCCTGACAATAACTTCGGATACTTCTGAATACTTACTCTTGGTGAAATCTATCAGTTTTTTTCTTTCGTCAGTCGATGTCAGTAGCGCTGCGCTGATGTCGCCTTTGCCTGCGACAAGAGAGGGAATAAGTTGATCGAAGGTAACCGGAGTATAGACAATCTTTGTTTTGTCTGTCTCTTTCTTTATTCCTTTATTTAAATGCTTTTCGTAGTTTTGTAGCAGTTCGGCTTGTAGCCCTTTGATCTTGCCGTTATGAATGAAAAAGTCGGTTTTACTATATGTGACTAATGCTCTGATTAGCTTTCGCTCTTTCATCTCATCAAGATCGCCCCAGAAAGGCTCTAGCTTGTCAGTAGAAAGGATGCCTTCGGGAATCAGCTCTGTTGATGGTTGTGCTTCATGGGGAGTAGTAGAATTTGCTGGATGAGCTTTTGTTGTGGTTTGATTTGCGGGAAGGCTTTCATTTTCGGAGCTGTCACAACCAGTCAATAGGTATGAGTATGTGAGCAGGGAGATGAAGAGAAGTATTTGTTTGATCAATGCTTTTACCTCACAAGTCAATTACCTTGCCGGGGTTCATAATGTTGTTTGGATCTAAAGCCCGCTTAATAATCTTCATGCAGTTTATGGAGGTTTCATGTTCATCCAGCAGGTATTGTTTTTTGCCAAAGCCGATTCCGTGTTCACCTGTACAAGTGCCACCTAGAGCTAAGGCGTTGCTTACGATCTTTTCTGCTAGTGCTTTAGCTGCTTGATGTTGGTTATGATTTTCTGGATCGAAAACAATTAGGACGTGGTAGTTACCGTCACCAACATGGCCAACGATCGGGCAGGGTAAGTTGCTTAACTTGGCATCTGCTTCGGCTTGTAAGATGCTTCTAGCTAGGGCTGAAACTGGTACGCATACATCGGTTGTAAGTACTTTTCCGTTAGGAATAATCTGATGAGCCGCATTATAAGCGTTGTGTCGTGCTTGCCAGAGACGGTTTCGATCTTCGGTATTTTCAGTCCAAATAAATTCACTACCGCCGAATTCATTGCAGATATCTTTTAGGAGTGCGATATCTTCTTCGATCTTCGTGGCAGAGCCATGAAACTCAATAAATAGGGTCGGTGCTGCAGTCAATTCGTGTAACTGAGAAAATGCAATGCAAGCTTCCATTTGAGCTTTGTTCAGCAGTTCTATTCGGGCTAGGGGAATAGACAGCTGCATGGCATTGATAACTGTATCAGTTGCATCAGCCACGGTTTTAAAGCTGCATATAGCTGAGCGAATGACTTCGGGAATAGGGTGAAGGCGTAGTTGAATCTCTGTGATAACGCCTAATGTACCTTCAGAGCCAACCATTAACTGTGTTAAGTTGTAACCAGCTGAGCTTTTTCGGCTACGCGTACCTGTCTTAATGATTTCGCCTTCAGGTGTAACCACAGTTAAACCTATAACGGCATCTAGCATGGTGCCATAACGTACGGCATTTGTACCTGAGGCTTGTGTTGCAGCCATACCGCCAAGACTCGCATTAGCACCTGGGTCAACTGGGAAAAATAATCCGTCATAGCGTAAGGCTAGATTGAGCGCTTCCCTAGTTACACCGGCTTGAACGCGACAATCCATATCCGCGGCATTGATTTCTATTACCTGATCCATTTCTGACAGATCGATTGATATGCCACCGTTTACGGCAAGTAGATGCCCTTCGACAGAAGAGCCAACGCCAAAAGGAATGACGGGAATCTTATATTGGTTGCAGAGTTTTACGACTTGAGCGACTTCTTCGTTACTGAAAGGGTAGACAACCGCATCGGGCGCGATACAACCATAGCTATCTTCGCCTTGACCATGCTGCTCACATACAGGTTTCGATAGGTCGATGCGATCACTAAATGTAGTGGCTAATTCAGTGATAACTTTCTTGAGATCAGCTTGAGAATAATGTTTATGCGCACGCATAGGTCATCAGCTCGTTTTTTATTGTTGTTACTACATTAAAGCAATAATTTATTAATAAGAACAAGCTATTAGGATGATAAGTATCTAGGTAAATACAGCAGATACAGAGAGTGGGCTTTCCTTTGCCCGGCAGCTCGTGTCCGTGAACGTTGCCTATTATTGAGTGTGATTGTTAAATTACTGTGACAAGGTCAGTTTTTTTAACTCTTCAATAATCAGCGCTCGGATATAGGCAGTAAATTGTTCAGGTCGCTGAGTATGGTCAAGAAGGTCTATAAGACTGGTTGCGACCTCAGGTTTAAAGCGGCGATCATTTCCAGCCAGTTGGTAAAAGCGATTAACCCAATGTGTTCCATTTTCGGCATCAACATCTACCATCAGCATCGCTTGGGCAAGCACTCCTTGTTTTACATTTTTGTTGTTAGGCGGTGACAACATAATTTTTTGTGCTGTGCCAGTAATTTTCAGGCCGTCGACATTTAGATTGTAACGGCCATCGCAATAAGAGCCTTCGGTGCTGCCGTAATCTGCCTTGAGTCCGATATTTGATAGTGCGCGTTTAATGGGTTCGCACAAGGCGATATAAACCATATCTAAATCAAAAGCCTGATCCGTTCGCTGCGGAAATATAACGGCTAGATTAAGAATGCCTTGTTGCAGAGGAACTGCAGTACCACCACTGTCACGGACGATAACGGGCCATTGTTCTTGTTCGAGTTGTTGGCAGGCTTGTTCAAAGTTTGGGAATCGAGTTTCCTTCCTAGTGGCAACTAGGCATTGGGTTGTTTCCCAAATGCGTGCGGTTGCTCCCCGTTTAGTTTGTGCGACCTCTTTTAATAAGGCGAAATCCTGTTCAAGAGCTTGTATAGGGTTGCAGCAGATTGGCTCATCGATAATTCGCCATCTTTTTTGTTGGGTGAAAATATCTGTAAAACTGGTTTCAGACATTAAAGCTCCGAATAAACAATTAGGGGTTGTTCATGCATTCGATGATGCTATGATCGCCCTCAAATTTATAGCACGCTGAATAATCTAAATGAACAAAACAATTCCTGCAGCCAACGTAGATAACTTGAGCACTTGGGTAAAGTATAAGAGTAGTCACTGCGATTCTTGCAGAGGCACTTGCTGTAGCTTACCTGTAGAAGTTCGCTTTAGTGATTTAGTAAGAATGGGTGTAGTGGATGAATTTGAGGCAGGTGAGCCTGCGAAGCGTTTAGCTAAGCGTTTGATGAAAGAGGGTGTTGTAGGGCACTTTAATCATAAATCAGAAATTTACACACTATCGCGCTATGCTAATGATGATTGTATCTATCTAGATCAAAAAACAAGATTGTGTACTATCTATCTGCAACGCCCTGATACTTGTAGAAACCACCCTAAGGTTGGTCCTAAGCCGGGTTTCTGTGCTTATCAGCCAAAATAGAGCAGAGTATGAATCGACCTATCCTGTATTCATTTCGTCGTTGCCCCTATGCAATTAGAGGGCGGTTGGCTATTGCTCAGTCAGGTATCGAGGTAGAGCTCAGAGAGATTGTGCTAAGAGACAAACCAGAGCATATGCTTGAAATCTCACCTAAGGGAACTGTTCCTGTTCTATTGCTTCCTGATGGTACTGCCATAGATGAAAGTTTGGATATTATGCACTGGGCATTGGATCAGAATGATTCAGAGGCTTGGCTTGATGCAGATAGTAATCAGATTGATCAGTTGATCAAAGAAAATGATCATAATTTCAAGAGCTGGTTAGATAAGTATAAATACTCTGATCGTCATCCAGAGCACTCACAGTCCTATTACCGTAATAAATGTGAGCTATGGTTGGTGCAACTTGAAAAGCTGTTACAGCAGCATGGGGGATCTCTGCTGGAGAATGGTAAATCTTTAGCCGATTATGCGCTTTTACCGTTTATCAGACAGTTTGCACATGTGGATCTTGTTTGGTTTAACTCGACAGATTATCCCTATCTGCAACAATGGTTAGAAGAGTTTAAAGAATCAGATCTATTTCTTCGTGTAATGAAGAAATATAAACCTTGGAAAGAATCACAAGAATTGATCGTATTTCCAGAATAGATACCTTACGAGATGGACAAGGATGCTATGACCCTAAGTTATAAGTTAAAAAACAAATTAAAGCCTGCAAATGCTGCTGAGAGTGAGCAAAATCTTGGTGAAGCGGCAGCGACATTATGTGATCCTGACAATAAAGCATGGTGCGATGCGTGTAAGGAGTTATTATTGCCAGAATCGTTGGTTGAGGGCGAGTGTGCTTTTCGGAAGCCAAATCCGAAAAATTGAACGCTATTAATTTTGATCAAATAAAAGGGGAGCCAAATGGCTCCCCTTGTCGTTATTACTGTTTCTCTTTAATGAGTTGTTTTAGCTCTTCGATCTGTTTAGATAGGTCTTCGATGGTTAAGTCGCCATCTGCCAGCGCTTTTTCTTTGGCTTCTTCGGCATGCTCATTTTCCATCACATTTACAACGATACCGATCACCATGTTCAGGAATGCAAATGTGGTTAGAAAGATGAAAGTGAGATAGAAAATCCAACTGAATGAATAGACTGACATGGTTTCATACATAACATCCGTCCAATCTTCGAATGTCATAACCCTAAAAAGCGTGAGCATTGAAATTGAGATATCTCCCCAAAGCGTTGGGTTGATATGAGCAAAGAATGAAGCGCCGATTGCTGCATAAATATAGAAGATGATGAACATCAGCAGGATAACATAGCCAAGTTGCGGTAATGCCTTAATCAGTGAGTTAAGCAGTAAGCGCAATTCAGGCACCATAGATACCATTCGTAATACACGGAAGATGCGGATCAATCGGCCAATCAGTGCCATTTCACTGTCTTGGATAGGAATCAAGCTGACTACGACGATGATCGTGTCAAAGACGTTCCAAGGGTTCTTAAAGAAGTTCTTTTTATCCGGTTCACCAATAAAGCGTACCGTTATCTCAACTAGGAAGAATAGTGTGATACCTATATCGAGCCAGCTAATAAGCGTTAATACATGATCGGGAATATCGTAGGTCTTTGCGCCAATAACCAAGGCAGAAAAGATAATGACTGCAACAACAAAGAATTCAAAAATCCGATTGTTGCGGAGTTTAAAGAATTTGTCCTGAAGGGTTAGCGTGCTCATGGTGACCAAAACTCGAGTAAATAATTCAGCGTGAACTTTACTGTTGTTTGGCCAGGTTGGATAGATCTTTTAGTGAAAAAATACGTCGTTCTTTAGCGAGTCTTTAGCTGATGCTATCCGCTTTATTTGAATCAGGCGGTGGGATGATAAAAACAGTCCTGAAGGAGCGTTTTTAACTCAATTACCAAGTGAAATGCTTGCGCAAATTTTCAGTAGTACACCTTAATAAAGGAGTTAGGTGATTAGAAAGGTTGAGTAAGGATTATGGTCATTAAGATGGATTATGCTTTTGAACGTTTTTTCTGAAATGGCCGGCATGATGTTGATTGTTAAAATTATTTCTTTAAGTACAGAGATGGAAATATCAGAACCGTCAGATCTTCTTATGTATGCAGCATCAGTGGCTTTACTCGGTTTAGCATTGTTCTTAACTAATGCCAAAATGAAAGAGAAGCAAGCTAAGTAGAACTAATTCACCAAGGCTAGGAGTTGTCCTAGCCTTGAGTACTTTCTGCTGTTTTAGGCATCAGTGCATCCTGCTTTTTTCGTCGTTGAACGAGTACACCTTCGACACTAAAGATCGCTAAAGCTATCCAGATCATCACAAATGTAATGAGTCGATTCTGATTCATGGGTTCGTTGTAATAAAACACCGCAATAAGAAAAGCGATGCTTGGGCCTATGTATTGGAGTAGGCCAACCATAGTAAGACTTAATCTTCTAGCACCAGCGGCAAATGCTATCAAAGGTAGGCTTGTAACCAGACCTGCAGCCAGCAACAACACTTGTACCTCTGTAGAACCATTTAGTAGTACAAAATTACTTTGTGAACTAAGCCAAATCATATAAACCAAGGCCATTGGAAATAGCCATAAAGTCTCAACTAATAGGCCTGTAATTGAGTCTATCGGGATCTTCTTTCTTAAGACGCTATAGATAGAAAAGCTGGTGGCTAGCGTCAGTGCTACCCAAGGTAGTTCACCAATTGAAATGATTTGGTAAAGCACTGCAACAGCGGCAATGGCAACAGCGATTAATTGTAAGAAACGCAGCCTTTCCGAAAATATAAAGAATCCAAAAACTATATTTATCAATGGGTTAATAAAATAACCTAGGGTTGTTTCTACAATTCTTTGTTCGGAAACCGCCCATATGAATACTAGCCAATTAATAGAAATGACTAAAGCGGATAGGCCGAGGCTGAGCAAAATTTTAGGGGAGTTTCTAAGCGTAGTAAGCTCACTGAGCTTACCTTTAAGTAATAGGAAAAGCCCCAGAAAAACCACAGACCAAACAACTCGATGTGCTAAGACTTCGAATGCAGGTACATCATCGACCGCCTTAAAATAAACCGGTACAAGCCCCCACATAACAAATGCGGCGACGGCATAATAAATACCTTTTTGGTGCTCATTGGCACTCAGATTTTGCATATCAAATTACTGTCTTAGGCTTTGGTTGTTATGGAGTGATACGTCTCTAAATAGAAAACGTTGCTGAAAACTATCACTAGTTAAGGAAACTAATCGGGTTAACAAGCTGATGAGTAGAATACTAAAAATTAGCCGAGCCCACAGAATTCCAGAAAGGTCAGCCCCCATCGTCATGATGAGTAAGGTGTCTTCGATTAGGCTGTGGCACAGACTAAGTAAGCAAAGCGCTGAAAAGCAGTCTTTAGGGCTAACATTGCCACTTTCTGCTTCACGGATAAGCAAACCACCGCCAAACGACAAACCTAGAGTCACACCGACGATCGCCAGAGATGTGGCTTTCTTGCTGATGCCCATAAACCTTAAAAAAGGTTGTAGCAACCAAATCATAAGTCGTTCTATGTGCAACCAACGAAGTAGCTTTAGAAGTGTGAGTAGTACTGTGACTATCACCACGATCATGGCAAGGCTTTGTAGTTGGGTTAGTACCCAGTTAGTCAGGCTTGGGTCGGTAGCTTCAGGTTGCCACAACAGCTCGACAGGTGCGTTAAGCCAGTCTCCGGCAGAATAGGTCAGATTAAGTAAAGCACCTAAAACAAGTGCGCCAACAAAGCGTAAAAGAAAGGCAAATATAAGGCGCATACCCGCTTTCTGAGTGATTCGTAATTCTAGCGGTAGGCCATGAGCGACAAGCAGCATAGTGCCGAGAACTGTAACTTGGGCAACACTGAGATTCTCTTGAGGCGCTGTTTGAAAGAAAATCACTAAGCCGGCGTAGATATTGGTGAGCATGGTGGTTGCCCAAACGATGCCCATGGACTCGGGTAAGCCTACAAATAGCATTAACGGTTCTAACACAGCGCTAATGTAAGGAATTGCGCCAATCTCTTCTAGGATCTTTACAGCAATGATGATAGGTATGGTTAGCTTGAATAGTAGTAAGCAGACGGCATAGATCTCACAGCCTAGATCGGGCAGTGTTTTGGTTAAAAGATCATGTGTACTAGCTGGCTTAATCATCATCGCAAAGCTTAAGTGGATTGAATTAGCTATTTTAATTAAGCTTGTGAAAATAAAATTAGAAAAACTATCCTGTTAGTTAATATAAATTTTGTTTTTACGGTTATTTTCTAATTTAATTCAAAAAAATAGTTAATGAGTGGAATCTAATGGATGTTCAATTAGATCGTATCGATCGTCATATCCTTAAATGTCTACAGGTGGATAATCGCATCAGTAACCAAGCTTTAGCCGAGGAGGTAGGCTTATCACCACCTGCGTGCTTGCGACGGGTTAAACAGTTACGTGAGCAGGGCATCATTATGGCCGATGTGGCCATAGTGAACCCGAGGGCTTTAGGTAAGGTACTAAATATCATCGTAGAGGTTGAGATGATCCGAGACTCTATTGATGTTCATGACATGTTTATGCGCAAAATGCAGGACGCCACAGAAGTTACCCAATGCTATCAGGTGACGGGTGATATCGATTTTGTATTGGTCATTATGGTTCCTGATATGGAAGCATACGAGGCGTTTGCTCGTCGTGATTTAGCCAGCGATCCGAATCTTAGAAAATTCCGTTCGTTAATCTCATTGCGTAGAAACAAGTTCACGACAGAAGTAGATGTAGATCATCTTTAAGTTCTTACAGAAGAGGGTATTGAGCGAGAGGTGTTAAACAAAAAAGCCGGCTTAGGTAAGCCGGCAAAAGAAGCACGTTTGTCAGGGTATGTACAAACGTTATGGTGAAGATAGTGATGTGCCTTTTATTGAGATCTATATCATCGAATAAAAGGCACCGGGTAAGAGATATTAAGCAAACAGATATTAGCTATCTTGTTTGGCTTTAACCTCTTCGTACCATAGGTCGTGATGTTGTTTAGCCCAGGTTTCGTCTACGTAACCTGTCTTCATTCCTTCTAGTGCACCTTCAGTACCTACAGTACCGATATAGATATGACCAAAAGAACCAACAATCAGAATCAAAGAACCAGCAGCATGTAGTAAGTTGGCAATCTGCATAGTTTCACGAACTTGACCGAAGTTTTGGAAATCCAAAACCAAGCCACTACCGCAAACAACGATACCAACGATTGTTAGAAGCCAGAACCAAACTTTTTCACCGCCATTCATGTATCCAGCACTAGGGTGAGCTTTGCCGATAATGCCGCCACCTTTTAGGAACCAGATTAGGTCTGTACGGTTGAAGAAGTTATGTTTGATCCAGCGAACAATCATAAACAATAGGCCGATTACAAAGATCGGACCTAGGTAGTTATGCGCTAGCTTGCAAAGCATAATGTAGCTTGCCCACAACGAATCACCCATTGCTGCTCTTAAGAAGAACTTCCCGTAAAGGATGCTCAAACCAGAGATTGCTAAGATGATAAACAGGATAGCCACAGTCCAATGGTTTGCTCGATCTAGACGTTTCCACCGCTCAATAAGCTGACCAGAACGCGGGTGATCAAGTTTTTTCTGACCAACGATTAGGTAGAAAATTGCTAGGACAGCGAGCGTGCCGCCAATAGCATAAGCACCTGCAGGTGTAACCCATTGGTTACGCCAGTGGCGCCATTCTTCGCCTTTCACATTGATCAATTGACCTGCTTCTCGAGCTTGAACTTGAGTGCGACCTTCTTCAGCTTCCTTCACAACCTGCCAATAGTCAGCGCCAGCAAAGCCAGCAACTTTGGCATCTGAAGGTACTGCTTGAGCAAAACCTGAAAAAAGCAGCGCAATCAGCAAAACAATTCGAGATGGCAATATAAAGCGGAGCATAATGTCCCCTCTAGTCAATGTGCCGGGAGCAAGCTCCCGGCAACCTGTTGGGTTTATCAGACTTTCTGAGTTGCGTCGTAAGACAGATCTTCTTCTGTCATTGACCAAGCACCGTCGTTATGACCACGGTAGATCACACGCTCACGGAAGATGTCAGAAACGTCGTTGGCATCACCAGCAAGTAGGGCTTTTGTAGAACACATCTCTGCACATAGTGGCAGTTTACCCTCAGCAATACGGTTAGCACCGTACTTAGCTTTCTCTTCAGGGCTGTTGTCCTCTTCTGGGCCGCCTGCACAGAATGTACATTTGTCCATCTTGCCACGCTCACCGAAAGCAGCGTCGCTAGGGAACTGTGGTGCACCAAATGGGCAAGCGTATAAGCAGTAACCACAACCAATACATAGGTCTTTGTTATGCAATACGATGCCGTCGTCTGTCTGATAGAAACAGTCAGTAGGGCAGACCGCCATACATGGAGCATCAGAACAATGCATACATGCTACGGAGATCGAAGTTTCACCCGGCTCGCCATCGTTGATTGTTACAACGCGGCGACGGTTGATACCCCATTCCACTTCGTTTGCGTTTTTACATGCTGTAACACAGCCGTTGCATTCGATACAACGCTTGGAGTCACAGAGGAATTTCATTCTAGCCATTGTCTGTTACTCCTTACGCAGTAGCTTTCTGAACGCGACACAAGGTAACCTTAGTTTCCTGCATCTGTGTAACTGGGTCATAACCGTAAGTAGTGGCAGTGTTAGCTGCTTCACCAGTTACGTATGGTGCTGCACCTTCTGGGTACTTATCAGTTAGATCTTTACCCTGGAATTTACCACCGAAGTGGAACGGCATGAATGCAACGCCTTGTTCTACACGGCGCGTAACAAGTGCTTTAACAAGTACTTTACCGCCTTCAGCACCTTCTACCCATACGTCTTCGCCATCTTTAAAGCCAAGAGTATTTGCATCAGCAGGGTGTACTTCAACGAACATGTCTTGTTGTAGCTCAGCAAGCCATGGGTTAGAACGAGTCTCTTCACCACCACCTTCGTACTCAACCAGACGACCGGAAGTAAGAATGATTGGGTACTCTTTAGAAAGATCTTTGTCCTGAATAGACTTGTACATAGTCGGTAGACGGTACATTGACTCAGAATCATCCCAAGTTGGGTACTTGCTTACTAGATCACGACGATTCGTGTATAGCGGTTCACGGTGTAGAGGTACTTTGTCAGGGAATGTCCAAACAACAGCACGTGCTTTCGCGTTACCGAATGGAGAGCAGCCGTGAGCGATAGCAACACGCTGGATACCACCAGAAAGGTCGGTTTTCCAGTTTTTGCCTTCAGCCAGTTTCTTCTCTTCGGCAGTAAGGTCGTCCCACCAGCCAAGCTTCTTAAGAAGTTTGTCAGTGAATTCTGGGTAACCATCTTTAATGTCAGAACCTTTACCGAAAGAGCCTTCAGCTAGTAGGTTAACGCCGTCACGTTCAACACCGAAGCGTGCACGGAAGGTCAAACCACCTTCAGCTACAGATTTGCTTGTATCGTAAAGGATTGGTGTGCCTGGGTGACCCTGCTCAGCAGTACCCCAGCATGGCCATGGCATACCATAGTATTCGCCATTAGCTGGACCGCCTTCACCTGCAAGCGTGTCGTAGTTAAACGTGTGCCAGTTTTTCTGGTGTAGTTTAAGACGCTCAGGGCTTTGGCCTGTGTAACCGATAGTCCACATGCCTTTGTTAAATTCACGCGTGATGTCTTCAACTACAGGCTGGCCGTTTTGGATAGCGATGTTTTTGAACAGTTGCTTCTCGAAACCGAACTTCTTAGCGAACAAGTACATGATTTCGTGGTCAGGCTTAGATTCGAATAAAGGCTCGATAACCTGGTCACGCCACTGTAGAGAACGGTTAGAAGCTGTAACAGAACCGTAAGTCTCGAACTGAGTACATGCTGGGATTAGGTAAACGCCGTCTTTACGATCGGACATTACCGCAGCATGAGTTGGGTACGGATCAACGATTACTAGTGTATCTAGTTTTTCGATCGCTTTTTTCATTTCTGGACCACGAGTCTGGGAGTTCACAGCGTGACCCCAAGCAACCATAACGCGAACGTTATCGTTCTGATCCATCAAGTTTTTGTCTTCTAGAACACCGTCAATCCAACGAGAAACTGGAATACCTTTGTTGTTAATAGGCTTCAGTTTACGATGAACTTTCTGGTCGAAGCGGCTTTGCATCCACTCGAAATCTACGTCCCATACTTTTGACCAGTGCTTCCAAGCACCGTCAGAAAGACCGTAGTAACCAGGTAGGGTGTGAGATAGTACGCCAAGGTCAGTAGCACCCTGTACGTTATCATGGCCACGGAAGATGTTAGTACCGCCACCGGATGTACCCATGTTACCTAGGGCAAGCATTAAGATGCAGTAAGCACGAGTATTGTTATTACCCGTAGTATGCTGAGTACCACCCATACACCAGATAACGGTACCTGGACGGTTTTCAGCTAGCTCTTTAGCAGCGCGGCGCATTTGTGCTTCTTTAACACCAGTAACACTTTCAACTTCTTCTGGTGTCCAGTTTTTCACTTCTGCACGAACTTCGTCCATGCCGTATACGCGCTGTTGGATAAACTGCTTGTCTTCCCAGCCGTTTTCAAAGATGTGCCACAGTAGACCCCAGATGAACGCTACGTCAGAGCCTGGGCGAATGCGGATGTATTCGTTCGCATGAGCTGCTGTACGAGTGAAACGAGGGTCAACACAGATGATGTGCGCCTTGTTACGCTCTTTGGCACGGAAAATGTGCTGTAGAGAAACAGGGTGTGCTTCAGCTGGGTTAGAACCAATTAGCAAAATAGATTTTGCGAAGTGGATATCGTTGAATGAGTTTGTCATCGCACCGTAACCCCAAGTGTTTGCTACACCGGCTACAGTTGTTGAGTGACAGATACGCGCTTGGTGGTCTACGTTGTTAGTACCCCAGAACGCTGCGTATTTACGGAATAGGTAAGCTTGTTCGTTGCTGAATTTAGCAGAACCCAACCAGTAAACTGAATCTGGGCCAGATTCTTTACGAACCTGTAGCATTTTGTCACCAACTTCGTTGATAGCGTCTTCCCAGGACAGTTTCTTCCATTTGCCATCAACAAGCTTCATTGGGTATTTCAAACGACGGTCACCGTGACCGTGTTCACGTAGCGCAGCACCTTTAGCACAGTGCGCACCTGCGTTGAATGGGTGGTCGAATGCTGGCTCTTGACCAGTCCAAACACCGTTTTGTACTTCAGCGTAAACACCGCAACCTACAGAGCAGTGTGAACAGATAGTACGTTTTACTTCTGTAGGTGCGCCTGGAGCTACAGTTGCAGCTTCAGCTTGCTTCATCATGCCTGGTGCCATGATACCTGCAGTCGCAACACCACCTGCTGCTACACCTGAGTTCTTCAGGAAGCGACGGCGGCTCAAACCTAGACCGGTTGCCTTCGACGGAGCCGCAGGCTGATCGGATTTTTTCGTTAGTCTCATTTCCTCACCTCTTGCGGCTATCAGTTACGACAAGTTTCGTAAAAGCTACGAACGTGCTCAGTTTCTTTGTAACCGGAACCTTCCTGTTTCTCACCTGATTCAGCAGTAGTAACTTTTGCTTGCGCTGTGCCTGCTACGGCAACTGCACCAGCGGCAGTACCCGCTAATCCAAGTTTCTTCAAGAAGCCGCGGCGGCCTGTGTTAGGCTTTTCTTGCTGGCTCATTTTGTTTCTCCGCATCAACGTCGACAGATTTTGTCTGTCTTTGCCCTGTTTTTATTGTTTTCCGCCCTCACGTGCGGCAGGGGACAACTGCAGGTACCAGTTATCTTCCTGTTGCATAAACGCATGACCTAACAAGCCAACCGCAGTATAAAAAACGGCAGTTTTTGCGCTCTGCAAATCTGTAAAAAACTTTTCTGCCCAGGTTTGGATATGTTTCTGCCAAAACTGGTGTTGTACTTCATAACCACGACCCGTACGGATCAGCATGCTCATTACTTCGCATAGCGCCGCAATGTGGTCTTCTGGTTCTTTTACGTTTTCTTGGCGTTCAAAACCAAGAATTTCGAGATCTTCACGTAGGAAGGCAAGTGGCTTTTCCATTAGGGAGCCGGTTAAGTACCAGCACGCAAATGGCATTAACTCACCACGTCCTACACCGATGAAAAGTTGGGTGTATTCATCTTCTAATTGAGATGGCTCAGAGTGCTTTGCAGCAAGAGCAAGAGTGCTCCATGCACGAGCCATTGGTGTGTCTTCATCTTGATCTGATTCAAGCTCTTTTAACCAAGCAAGTAGGTCAGCTTCAGGCTGTTTGCGTAGCATTGTTGCTAGTAGTGCGTAAATGTCTGCGCGAAGCTCATCTGTTTCTTGTAGAGCAGGGGCTGCATTGATCATGTTAGTCATATCCTGCTCCTTACAGTTCTAGTTGCTTTTCAGGGTTAGCGGTCAGATCGGTGTAGATGTCATTTACACGACAGTCTTCACACATCTTTAATCGTTGAATGGCATCGCCTTGGAAGAATCGATGTGAGCTCAATTTCTCGATCATCTTGTCAACAGTGCGTTTAGGCGCAAATGGCTTACCGCAAGAGATGCATTCAAATGCTTCGTCTGTATGGATCTGAACGGGGATTGCGCGTTCAGCTTTCAGATTTAGCTGTGTAACAAGCTCAATTGCATTTTCAGGACATGCGCTTTCGCACATGCCGCATTGCACGCAGCTTTGTTCACGGAAATTAAGGGCCGGCATTTCTCCGCCATCAGTCAGAGATTGGGTGGGACAGACGGCAACGCAAGACAGGCACAAAGTACAGCTCGAGCTGTTTACGTTGACCTGACCGAAAGGAGCGCCCGCCGGCAAGGCAATAGAATCTTGATTTGCAGTTTCGCCATGCTCAGTTAAATGCTCTAGAGCAACGAATAATGCTTCACGTTTATTTGTCTCAGTTACAACTGAAATAGTTGGGATGGTGCGGTAAGACGAAGCAGCTTGGGCGTTAGGCAGATCATCTTGTGTGATTAGTTTAATCTGCTCAGTAGAGTAGCCTAACCCTTCAAGCATAGCGTGGGTTGTTTTTAATTCACGTTTAAGCAGATCGCGAACCATATCAGGGACATTAGGTGTATCTAGCAGTAATACTTGCTGTGCACCAGAGGCTAAACTAACTAACCAGCTTTCCTGTCCTGCTGCTGCCACTTCTTCTAGTGAAACAGGTAGAACATTGTCAGAAAGAAGTTCTGGTTGGTTGGCAATGATCTCAGCGCCAACTTCATGATCATGGATTAGAATCGTTGGTGCTGTGCCGCCGTTATTCTGATAAGTAGAAATCAATCGGTGCAAATAATTATGCAGCATCACCGGTTGAGGTAATGCGTAAGAGATCGCTCCTGTAGGGCAGGCTGTAGCACAACCACCAGCACCATGGCACATATGAGGATTGATCTCGATTAAATCTTTAAAAGAGGTAATAGCATCCGCAGGGCAAACATCCAAACAGCGAGTACAGCCCGTTTGACCGCGATTACTGTGTGCGCAGATGTCGTTATTAATTTGGAAGTAACGAGGCTTTTCAAATTCACCAATGTAGTTCGGTAGCTCTTCGATGACTTCAGAAAATGTGCTGCTTTCAGGTGAAACGTGGAAGTAGCCTGCAGGCGTTAGATCTGTGGTGAATAGAGACTCTTGGCCTAAATTTAAAATCAGATCAAAGCAGTTTTTATTCTGAGCAATCTTTGCGAAATTTTCGTTATTACCCTGATGATCGATAGTAACTTGAAACTGACCTAGGAAACCTTTGATCTGGCTAAGTTTCGCAGTGTGAACTTTAAGCTCAGGCGATGCGTCAATTGCGCGTTGTAGGTGATCAGTATCAGTATTGCTAATTGGGTCGGTAGCAAGAAGAGTGATGCTTGCCATGCCGGACAGTTGTGCTGCAGCTAAACGAATAGTGTCCTCGGCACCCGTAATCAATAGGTGACCGTAGGTGCTGTAAGTTACTGTCGCAGGCGCTAGGTTCTGCGGAAAAGATACTTGTTTTATCGCCAAATCACGTGCTTTGGCGTTTACACTCTGCTCTGTCGTCATTCTCTACCTCACTGACTGAAATAGGGTGCATTCTGTCGATGCTTTAGTCTCTATTTCAGGGGCGACTCAAACGTTTAGGTTTTTCGTCACAATTTGTTGTTTATATAAAGCAATCGGAGAACCAGTTTTTGGCTGTAAAAATTCCCCTAAAGCGCATTTAGGTCTGTCGTTTTTGTTTTTCTTAGGTCGGGGTGGGACAAAGTGTCTCTATGAGTCAAAAAGGGTTGAGTCATTCCGACTCTTTGTCCTAAGTTGCTGAAAAAATTAGCATTCAAGATCGGCATCGCCTAAGTCATCAGAATCGTCTAGATCACTAAAGTCGTGGCTTTCGACCTTGGTCGTATCGCTGATACTCTCTTGATCTTCTTCGGTCTCGCCGCTAACGCCTTCTTTAAATCCTTCTTCGGCTTCCTCGATTTTTTCATCGGCCCAACTTCGAAGTTTAGAAACAACTTCTTGGGTAAGTGCAGGCATTTTGCTGAAATCTTCATCGTAATCGTTAAGGCCATCACGAATGTTGAACTCAGGTAATCTGAATAGTTTTCTTAGGGCGAGATTACGAAGTTCTTCTGATACACCAGGTGAAAAAAACTGCTCGAAATTGGAATCGTTATCCAGTGATTCAATATCTGGCATATCTTCATCGGTTAGAGGTGGTAACTCTTCGGTATCAACAGTTTCCTCTGAAAGAGAGGCTTCTGTTTGAGATTCTTCTATTGGCTCAGCTTGCTGCTCAGCTTTACGTTGTGACCAGCGAGAAAAAAATGATTGGTTATCGCTCACTGCTACGTCCCTTGCCTTTTTTCTTCTTTTTACCGCAATCGATTAGTTCACCGTGTATGCCTAGGTAGGTGTCTATCCAGCATTGAACGGCCTGCGGCATCGCAACTTCTAACATCTTATGTTCGCCATCCATAAAAGAAGCAGCGTCGTCTTGGCTAGCTGTTATGTGGATTGGCGTTAATGCGTTGTCCATCTCGTCTTCATTGCATAAGACAAAGAGGTGTGGTTGCTGAGAGTCTAAGTTAAAGCGATAGGCTGTTCGTTCATCTTTGTGAAGATCTAAATCAAGGTGGAAGAAGTCAGGCTTATCGTCTTGATGAGGCTCAATGGCATCTATCTGCCAGCGTTCTGTATCCCAGCCGTTAACTTCAATGCTTTCAACTGAAAGAGAAACTTGAAGTGGCCAGTTATCTGTTGTTTTTGTTGCAGACATTTTTTGTCTTCCGTCGTGGGGAATTCTCCTTTGTAGTTCTGCAAACTACGGGCCATCTCTTTATTTAATAGCTGTTGAGCGTGAATAGGTGGGCTTAGAGGTGCTTAATGCGCAAATGCTATGACAATTATTCCCATGTTTCTAAAGAGTTGGGACAAAATGACCCACTAATAATGACCTAGTACTTACTGGAAGCAGAGTTAAATGTATTAATTGGTAGAAAATATAAGGTTATCGCAAGGTAGGAACGTAAATTGCTACTAAGGAGAGAAAGTTACGAAGAAGATGGCGTGACGCTGTATTAATAGAGTTGGAATATGCAAAACGTGTCAGAAATCATAATAAGTAATGCATCTGCGCAGCTTACTCACGAAGTAGAGGCGATCGACGAACAAGGACATGTTCGACAGGTTCAAATTGCCTGTGAACGCCCATTAACGATTTATCTAAATAAAAGAGAGATTGTTACCTTAATGACTTTGGGTGGTGATCCTGAAGCGTTAGTCCTTGGTTATCTTCGAAATCAGGGCTTTATACATTCTCTATCTGATCTTAAAGCAATACAGGTAGATTGGGGTGTTGAAGCAGCAGCCGTTGTAACCCATGGCGAACCTGAAGGCTTGGAGGAAAAGCTTCAGCAGCGCACAGTGACTAGTGGTTGTGGTCAAGGCACGATGTTTGGCAGCGTAATGGAAAAGCTTGAGGAGGTTAGATTACCTGAAGTAACGATTAAGCAAAGTACTGTTTATGCGCTGTTAGATAACCTTAATAAGCATAACGATACCTATAAGAACGCGGGTGCAGTACATGGTTGTGCTATCTGCGAAGGTGACCAAGTGGTTTCTTTTATTGAAGATGTTGGTCGTCACAATGCAGTCGATACACTTGCTGGGCGTATGTGGCTTCAAGGAATAGATACCGATAATAAGATTTTCTACACAACGGGGCGCTTAACATCTGAGATGGTTATTAAAGTTGCGCAGATGGGGATTCCTGTATTGCTGTCTCGCTCAGGTGTAACCCAGATGGGTTTAGAGTTGGCCAGAGAGTTGGGTATCACGATGTTGGCTCGAGCCAAAGGTAAGCATTTTCTACAGTTTAGTGGTAATGCATCATTGATCAGAGATGTGCAGTTACCGCCTAAGCAAAATTCTGTTAAGCAAGCAAGAACGGAGGCATAAGATGAGTGATATGTCTCAAGCGTTTATGAATGTTAAGCAGTTGGCTGATTATTTGCACCTGAACGAGAAGAAAGTGTATGCAATGGCTGCTGAGGGTGAGATTCCTGCAACTAAACTGACTGGTAAATGGTTGTTCCCCAAGTCACTGGTAGATCGCTGGTTGTTGGAGAGTTGTCATAGCGGCATGATGGCTGATCGTTTGCTGCTATCTGGTAGCGATGATCCGTTATTGCAGGCTACTGCTAATAGATTGACGCAACATCTTAGAACTAAAGCGTTATTTAGTTACACAGTAACGGGTACAAAGCTTGGTTTGGAATTGCTAGCTCAGGGACATGCTGATGCTTGTGCGATTCATTGGGGGCGTGCAGAGGAGAGTGATGTGCGTCATCCTGCGCTGTTACAGCAATTCTCGCAATCAAAGCATTGGATTTTGGTCCACCTCTTTAATCGAAGCCAAGGTTTGATTGTTCGACCGATGGACCTTGAGCGTATGCAAGACCCAAATGAGGCGCTGGATTACAGTACTCGTTGGGTGACTCGTCAAGAAGGAGCTGGTTCGCAGCGATTTTTGAATGAATGGTTGGCTGGTCATGCTTTCCCGCAGGATCAACTTACTGTAGGAAGTGTAGCTTTCTCGGAACGAGAAGTAGCGTCTTTAATTGCAAAGGGTGAAGCTGACATAGGTCCAGGTACATTGAGTGCGGCAAGAGAGTTTGGTCTTGGTTTTATTCCTGTATGTGATGAAAGCTTTGACCTAGTTGTTCCGCGAAATGTTTATTTCCGTAACTTACTGCAAAACCTTTTTGAATTCCTTCAGAGCCCTGAGGGGCTTTCCTTGGCTCAGCGCCTTCAGGGGTATGATTTGAGTCGTTGTGGTCGTTTGATTTGGAGTTCTGATCCAGGTTAAGCGTTCATCGAACGTCTGTTGGTTCTTTCTGCAGCTGCAAGGCCATCCAGAATGCCTTCTACTCCGCCATCTCCAGTAGGGTTGGCGGTTTTTAGTAGATGGACTTTAAACATAGTTCCAAGCTCTTCTTCAGAGCGTACAGTGATATCACCGCCATGGCGGCGGATAATGCCGTAGCTCACAGAAAGGCCTAATCCTGTTCCGCTTTTCTTGGTAGTAAAGAATGGATCAAATATACGTTCTAGATGTTCTTCGGATATGCCTTTGCCCTGGTCAATAACACTAATTGTAGCGCCTTTCGTTTCGCCATCTTCAATCCAATCATCTGTTTGAATGGTTACTGCACCCGGGCCTTCTAATGCGTGGGAAGCGTTGAGTATTAGGTTGACTAGAACTTGCTGTACTTGCTGGCAGTTAACTTCAACAGGGCAGGTTGCATGATAGTTTCGCTCTACGACCACTTGTTGTTTTTCAAGGGCATGGGAAACGAGTTGTAAAGTGTCATCGCTAATGCTGTTGAGTTGTAAGTGCTCGTATTGTTCTAGGTATTGTCCAGGGCGGCTGTACTGAAGTAAGTTGTTAATCAGAGAGCGGATTCTATAAACCTGTTCAATAACCATGTCAACTTCATCCTGCGCTGGCTTTACAGCGTCGCCAAGCTCCGCTACCAGTAGATCCATATTTCCAAGAATTACCGCTGCTGGGTTGTTAATCTCGTGAGCAATACCTGCAGTAAGCTCACCCAATACAGCCAGCTTTTCTTTATCAAGAAGCTGCTTTCGGGTGCTTTTAAGTAGTTTGATATGCTGCTTGAGCGCATCCGTACGATTTTTTAATGAGCGTGTTCTTTTTTCAACTGTTATCTCTAGCTGGTCATTTGCTTGCCTGATCTGTTTTTCGCGCTCTTCAATTAGATCAAGCATGACATCGAACTGTTCAGCGAGCTCAACCAATTCATCGGCGGCTTCAAGTTGACCAATACGGTGGTCTGTTTCACCGTTACGAATGTCTGTTACAACTTTATGGATTTTATTCAGTGGGCGGATAATAAGTTGAGTCTTTTTGAATACGAGCACGGCTGAAACAAGCATGATGAGTGCGATCAGGGATGCTGATTCGATCAGTGTTTTATAATAGATCTTTGTAAAAGGAGCCTCTGTAAAGCCTGCATAAATCATCCCTATTTTCTTATTGTTGAAATCGAGTAGGGGTTTATAGGCTGAGATATACCAATCGTTTACTACAAAGGCTCTATTTATCCAAGTGTCACCTTTGCGTAAAACTTCTTTCCTAACTTCCGCAGATACCCGTGTTCCGATTGCGCGTTGTTTTAGGGTAAGCGGGGTAGAGGATTTGAATGACTTTCTTTCTTGGGGAACGTTAGTGCTGATACGTACGTCATCAAGAAAAAGGGTAACGGTTCCAATTCCACCTTCTGGCAAAGTGCCTTCGCCGTAAACTAGATCGCGAATGGTATCTACAGCATCGGTGGTGTTATTAAGGATGGTGCCAGAATCTAATACGCCGATTAGATGACCAAAATCATCTGTAATGGGTACGAGTGCGCGGAGCACCATTGAGCGGTCTTCAACTGTTCTATTGCTTGGGATAGCGCGCGGGGTGTCAATCAAATTGATGTGGCCTTTATCGCCAAGGCCCATATTAATTTGGTCTAGTTCATCTTTGTGTATAACAGCGAGGCCGGTTAGGTTTTCTTTTAATAACAATCTTTTATATAGATTTTGTAAAGATGGTTCTTGAGTTGATGACAGTTCTACGGCATCGATGAATCTTAAGAAATCTAAGGAGCGGCTTTGGCGGATTTCATGTAGCTGTCCTTGCAAAGCGTGACGGTTATTTTGCTGAAGGTTAGTTCTGAATTCGTAGCTATTACCGAGCTGCATCAAAATATTTTGATGTTCTTGTTGCATAAAATTAAGTGTTCCGCTGGCCACTGAGAGGTCAGCGCTAACCTTCATGTAGAGCTGGCGGTCGGTATAGCTGGTAGTCCAATAGGCCGCCATAATGGCAAAGCCAATGGCGGTTAACAGCAAAGGTAGAAGGGTTAATAGTAGAAGTTTATGTCTTAGGGTGCTGCTGAAATTATACCAACTGGATTTCATGCAGGGATCTCATCAACCGTTTCGTCTTGTTGTGCCCAAGCAGATAATTTACGATCTAGAGTTTTTCTGGATACACCAAGCTCCCGTGCTGTAGAGGACTTGTTGCCAGAATGTTGTTCTAAAGTTAGCAGTATATGGTGTTTTTCAACTTCATCTAATGACCAGCCAGCGAAGCTGCCACAAGCTTTAGGTTCGCTGCTGTCTTGCTCTTTGAAGTAATCTGCAGGGAGCTTGCCTAAGAGAATGCAGCGTTCTATCAAGTTTTTCAGTTCACGAATATTTCCCGACCAGTTATAAGACTGCATGGCTTTAAGGTCGTCATGGGTAAATGGGATAGGTGATAGGCCTAGTTCACGCGACAACTTTACTGAAAAATGATGGATCAGATCTGGAAGATCCTCTCGACGGTCCCGTAATGGAGGAAGGGTAATACTGAGTACGTTCAGGCGGTAATAGAGATCTTCGCGGAAGCGATTTTCAGCTACTTCTTCTTTAAGTAGGCGGTTGGTTGCTGCAATGATGCGTACATCAACGCTGGTTTCTTGCTCGCTACCTACAGGCCTAACGGCTTTTTGTTCTAAGGCACGAAGAAGCTTAGCTTGCATAAGCAGCGGGATTTCACCAACTTCGTCAAGGAATAGGGTGCCGCCGCTGGCAAAATTAAACAGACCTTCACGAGCTTTGTTTGCGCCAGTGAATGCGCCTTTGGTGTGTCCAAATAGTTCGGCTTCTAATAGATCAGGCGCAATGGCGCCGCAGTTAACCGGTACAAATGGACCGCTTCGATTGCTTAGTTGATGAAGCATGCGTGCAGCAAGCTCTTTACCTGTTCCTGTCTCACCTTCAATTAATACTGCAGAAGGCGTGTTAGCCACACGATGTATGACGTCTAATACCTGCTTAATTGCTGGTCCTGTGCCAATCATATCGGTCATAGGGAAAGCGTTATCAACTTCACGTCGCAAAACGAAGTTAGCTCTTTCCATGGCGCGTTTGTCGAGGCAGCGATCTACAGCATTCATCATCTGCTCAAGGCGGAATGGTTTGAGAATAAAATCAGAAGCACCGGCTCTAAGTGCCTGAATGGCTGTATCTAGATCAGCGTAGGCGGTCATAAAAATGATATCGCTGCTGCGATTGGTATCTTCGAAGGCTTCATGCCATTCCATGCCTGAGCGGCCTGGAAGCTTTATATCAACGATAAGAAGGTCAAAGTGGCAGCGTTTTCTAAGTTCTTCTGCTTCTTCAACGCTCCCTGCCGTTTCTACTAAGGCGAATCGTTTAGCGAGAGCTTTGTGTAAAAAGCTTCTCATGCCAACTTCATCATCAACAACCAATACTGATACAGCGGGTGCTTGCGTGCCTTGCAGAGGTGAATTCATTTCAGCTCAAATCTCGAAAAATGACCGTGATGGTAATGCTTGGGAAAGGAATCCAATTCTATTGGACATTTTGTCCCAGTCAATGCTTTGTGTGGTCATTATGACTCATAAATCTGGAAAGGGTGATAAGACTATTGTTTCATTTTTTCGCAAGTAGTCTAAGAATTGCTGAATTATTAATCAAAACGACCTGTTTTGGTGCGAATAATTATGTATTAAAGTCTAAAAAGTAAGTTGCCCTATATCTTTGGCATTTAAATTGCTCTTTTGGGTGTCAGGCACGCTAAAATTGCCTGCACAGGGTGTGTGTGGCGCGTGTACTGGATAAATCATAATTAATAAATAAGGAATGAAGAGATGAAAAAGTGGATCGCGGCAGCCCTCTCCACAACTATTTTGGCAGCAACTTCAGTTACAGCGGTTGCTGAAGAGCAAATTATCCGTCTTGCAACGACAACAAGTACGTATAATTCTGGTTTGCTAGATAAGTTGTTACCTGTATTTGAAAAGCAGCATGACGCTAAAGTTCAGGTAATTGCTGTAGGCACAGGTAAGGCGTTGCGTATGGGTGTGGCAGGTGATGTTGATGTGGTTATGACTCACGCACCTAAAGCTGAACAAAAATTCGTGGATGGCGGTTTTGGTGTTAGCCCTAAAAGCGTTATGTACAACGATTTCGTTATCGTTGGCCCTGCAACTGATCCAGCAAAAATCAAAGATTCTAGTAATGTTGCAGATGCTTTAGCGGCTATCGCAAAAGCTAATGCAGATTTTATCTCTCGTGGTGACGATTCAGGTACACACAAAAAAGAGCTTTCTCTATGGGCGGCAACTACTCAAGGAAAAGAGTTTGCTAACTATAAAGAAGTAGGTCAGGGCATGGGTAAAGTGCTTCAGATCGCTGATGAGCTTAATGGTTATACAATGACTGACCGTGGTACATGGTTAGCGTATGAAGATCGCCTACAGCTGAAGCTTTTGGTTCAGGGTGACAAACGTTTGTTCAACCCATATCAGATCATTCAGGTTAACCCAAAACTACACAATGGTTTGAATGTTAAAGGTGCTGAACAACTTTCTAACTGGTTCGTATCTTCTGAAGGTCAAAAGATGATCAATGATTTCCGTATCAAAGGTAAAGCTTTGTTTCATGGTTCTGCACAAGCAGAAGTAGCTACTAAGTAAACTATTATTTAGTATGTCGCCTGTGTAGGCTAACTGATTGCTTTCACAGGCTCTTTTTCCTGATGTAGTAGTAAATAATGCAAGATAATCTTTTAGAAACATCCATGTTGGCTCTGCAGTTATTGTTTAGTTTGGATGCAGATCTCTGGAATATCATTGGTGTTTCTTTTCGAGTTTCAATTACAGCGATCGCTATAGCAACGATACCCGCTATTTTAGTGGGTTTTTTATTGGCGATGTGTGACTTTAAAGGGCGTTCAATTGTAATTGCCCTTTTTAATGCGCTAATGGCAGTACCTACAGTAGTGGTAGGTCTCACTCTATATCTTATGCTGTCCCGTAGCGGGCCATTTGGGGATCTTCATCTGTTGTTTACCCAGCCTGCCATGATTATTGGTCAGGTTATGCTGGCGTTTCCGCTTTTGGTTTGTATGAGTCATTCTGCTTTTCAAGCCGTTGATAGAAGGGCTTGGGAAACTGCGCGAACATTAGGTGCAGGTTACACTTTTTCAATTATCACGATTATGCGTGAAGCAAGATTCGCTTTACTTGCCGTCGTGGTAGCAGGTTTTGGTCGAATTATCTCAGAAGTTGGCTGTTCGATGATGGTCGGTGGCAACATTATGGGTTATACGCGAAACATTCCTACAGCGATTGCGCTGGAAACGAGTAAAGGGATGTTCGCTCAGGGCGTGGCGCTTGGTTTGGTTTTGTTGGTGCTGGCTCTGTTTTTGAATTTTACCTTGGCATCAGTGCGGGGCAAAGGTCAGGCTGTTTAGCGGCTTGATTGTGAGGATGTAATGAGTATCGAATTAAATGCTAGCAATCTGGTAAAACGTTTTGACCAACGAGAGTTATTTAATATTGATAAATTGACGTTGAAAGAAGGTGAAAGTTTTCATCTGAGTGGTGATAACGGTGCCGGTAAAACAACGTTGATGAAAATCTTGGCAGGCTTAGATAAGCCTTGTGAAGGCACGGTTACGGTAACGCCGAATAAACGTAGCTTTCTGAATACTAAATTGCATCCTAAGGTCGTTTATCTGCACCAAACACCTTACATCTTCGCTGGCACAGTGAAAGATAACATTGCTTATGGCTTACGTCTTCGTGGTGAATCTAGGCAAAAAATCAAAATGCTAGTCGATAAAGGATTAGCTTGGTCTCGCTTAGAGTCTTTGGCTGAACAACAGGCGCATTCGTTGTCGGGCGGTGAAAAACAACGTTTGGCGCTTGCTCGTGCGTGGGTTTTAAATCCTGGTTTACTATTTCTTGACGAGCCAACAGCTAATCTAGATCGGAAATCGGTAGAAACCGTTGCTGAATTAGTTAAAGAGATGGTTGATGGCGGTACGGCTGTAATGGTTTCCAGTCATCAAAGTAATTGCGTGACTGAGCTTTGTCAGCGCAACTTATTGTTAGAAAATGGTTCTATAAAAGAAACAGCTCAATTAAATGAGGCTAATCAATATGCATAACCCTGATCAAGTAACTGCCGTCATTCTTGCTGGTGGTATGGCTCGCCGAATGGGGGGCGTAGATAAAGGCTGGATGGAGCTAAATGGTAAGCCACTAATTAAGCATGTTTTAGATGTCGTGCAGCCGCAAGTAGCTCGCTGCATGATCAACGCAAATCGTAGTATGGATGCTTATGGCACATTGGGTTTGCCGGTTATTTCTGATCTTGAAGGTGATTTTCAAGGGCCTCTGATGGGTATTGCTACTGGTCTCCATCATGCTGCCACTGATTGGGTATTGTTTGCTCCATGTGATGGGCCGTTTCTTCCTCCAGTCTTAGTTCGTCGCATGTTGCTTCAAGCGCGTGAACAGAAGGCCGAAATTGCTGTAGCAACAGATGGTAAGCGTATGCAGCCGGTTGTTGCTTTAATTCATCGCGATCTACTTGAGAGCGTCCAAAAAGCATTAGCTTCAGGCGAGCGCAAAATTGATCGTTGGTATGCTCAGCATAACTGCACGGAAGTCGATTTCTCTGATTTTCCAGAAGCTTTTACCAATGTTAACCGTCGTGATGATCTTGATGATCTTCAACAGATGCCTAAATTGCTTGGTTTTGCGGCTTGGAGTGGTACAGGTAAAACCACGTTACTGAAAAAGCTGATCCCGGCTCTTAAAGAAGACGGTATTCGTGTTGGCGTGATCAAGCATGCTCACCATAAATTCGATGTTGATCACCCTGGTAAAGATAGCTATGAGCTGAGAAAAGCGGGCGCTGATCAGATGTTGATTAGCTCTGGTAAGCGCTGGGCCTTAATGGTTGAGCAGGATCAGGGTGATCGACCCTCTTTAAACCACATGCTAAGCCGTATGGACCATTCTTTATTGGATCTAGTTTTGGTCGAAGGTTTTAAGCAGGAGTCTTTTCCAAAGATTGAATTGCACCGTACAGAGATCAATAAAGGCCTAATGTACCTTGAAGATGAAAACATAATTGCGGTGGCTTCGGATGAGCCATTACAATTACATCGTGAACTACCGTTGTTTAACATTAATGACACAGACGAAATTCTGCGTTTTATTAAAGAGTACATCAGCTAGGTAATTGATTGATGAGCGAAGTGTTGAGTTGTTTTGATCCGGCTGCTAATCCGGGTGGTATGTTACCTGTTACTGAAAGTATTCAGACCATACTCAATCAAATTGATGTTAAAAGCAGCACTGAAACTGTAGCTGTCTCCGAGGCGGTTAATCGCATTTTGGCTGTAGATATAGTTTCTGGTATTAATGTTCCTCAACAACGAAACTCTGCAATGGACGGTTATGCTGTAGCAGCTGATTGTGTATCTGGTGAATCCTTAGATGTCATTGGTCGTGTGTTTGCGGGTGAGGCTTTCTCGGGTGAGGTTGGTTTTAATCAGGCAGTAGAAATCATGACGGGTGCGCCTGTCCCTCAAGGGGCTGACAGCGTCATTATAAAAGAAGCATGTGCGCGAGAGGGTGAGCAATTAACTTTCGTGGGGCCGGTCAAAAAAGGGCAGAATGTCCGAGAGGCAGGTGAGGACATCGCTGAAGGAGAGGCGGCGCTTAAGGCAGGTTGTCTTTTGCGTCCTCAAGAGTTGGGTTTAATTGCTTCACTAGGTCATACCGAAGTAACAGTTTATCGATCTTTAAAGGTTGCCATCTTTTCGACGGGCGATGAAGTTACAGCACAAGGTCAGCCTCTACCCGAAAACTGCATTTACGATACAAATCGCTTTTCTCTCACTGGGCTCTTGCAGCGTTTAGGCTGCGAGGTCATTGATTATGGCATTATCGAAGATTCGCAGCAGGTAATGGAGGAGGTCTTACGAAAGGCATCCAATGAAGCCGATATGGTGATCTCTTCTGGTGGTGTATCTATGGGGCAGGCCGACTTTATTAAAGATGCGTTGGCTGCTGTAGGTGAAATCAATTTCTGGCGCATAGCGATGCGTCCAGGTCGTCCATTAGCTTTCGGCAAGCTGGGCAATACGCCGTTTTTCGGACTGCCGGGTAACCCTGTTGCGGTGATGGTAACGTTTACGCAGTTTGTGCAGCCTGCGCTGCGTAAAATGGCGGGGGAGATAAATTGGCAACCAAGACGTATGGTGGCAATTGCTGAGACTTCTCTTCGATCTAGGCCGGGTAGGACTGATTACAGCCGTGGTGTTTATTCAATTAATGACAATGGCGAATTGGTTGTTAGGTCCACAGGTAGCCAAGGGTCTGGGATTTTGACCTCTATGGTTTCTGCAAATTGTTTAATCGAAATCTCTGATGAATTTGCGAGTATTGAGACCGGGCAAAAGGTCATAATTCAGCCATTCTCAGATCTAATCTGAAGAGCTTTTCGATTTTTTAAATAAGGGCTGATTCAGGCACTTTTTTGTACCTGAATTTGTCATATCGCTTTCATTGTTTGGTCATAAAAATAAGGTTTCATTAACTAACTTAATCAAGCTCGTAACGGGCTGTTAGTAATGAATTAGGACTGATAGATGAGTAGCAAACTTCGATTGGCTAATTTGCCATTAGAGCAGGATGAAATGGAAGAAGACTATATGGGTGGTCAATACGCGGATCATCAACGTAGGAAGGTAGCGAAAGGAAAGCGCAAGAAGCAGGGCTCTGATAATTATATGGAACAGCGCTCTTTAAAGCGTGATTTCGATATGAATATGCCGAGTTTCTAAGTTGTTTGCATAAAAAAGGAGCTTATATAAGCTCCTTTTTTATTGGATTTAGCATATTTGGCTAGCGCTTTTTCTTTGCAGAAGACTTGCGGCCAATAACTTGGGTGCGCGTTGCTTTATTGTGCTTCTTCTTAGGGCCTTTCTTGTGAATGCGCTTTCTCAGACCTTCACGACTGCCCACCTCGTAGCCTTTGCGGAATATGCGTTTAATTGGTGTGCCAATAAGGCGCTCAATACTGTCTAATGCGCTTTCTTCCTCTCGGCTGACGAAAGATATAGCTTTGCCTTGAGTGCCTGCTCGGCCTGTTCGACCCACACGGTGTACATAGTCTTCAGCCAGGTAGGGAAGATTATAATTTACAACGTGCTCTAATCCTTGAATATCTAAGCCGCGAGCGGCAATTTCGGTTGCAACGAGTACTTGGATTTTACCCGCTTTAAAGTCTGCAACAGCTCTGCGGCGAGCGCCTTGGCTCTTATCGCCATGGCAAATAACAGCTTCAATACCGTCGACTTTAAGGTCAAGCATCAGCTCGTTAGCTTGTGCCTTGGTGCTGGTGAATACCAATACTTGGAACCAATTTTCTTCCTGTATAAGCTCCGCAAAAAGATCTGCTTTACGCTTCTCTTCTACTGGGTAAACAACATGATCAACTGTGTCTGCAATTGAGTTCTGTCTCGCTGCTTTGATCTGATCGGGCTTCTTTTGAATCTTTCTGGAAAGTTTATGAACCGCATCGGATAGTGTGGCAGAGAAGAGCAGGGTTTGTTTAGAAGACGGTGTTGCTTCCAGGATAGTCAGTACATCCGTAACAAAGCCCATGTCTAGCATGCGGTCGGCTTCATCGAGTACAGCAAATTCAGTTTTGCTTAGATCGACATTGCTGCCACTAAGGTGTTCGATTAAGCGGCCTGGTGTGGCAATCAGTACGTCTGCACCGTGACGCAATTTCTTCTTCTGGGTGTCTAGGTTAACGCCACCATAAACGGCTAAGACACGAAGATTCAGGTGTTTATTATAGCGGCCAATCGTTTCTGCAAGCTGCTGTGCTAGTTCGCGGGTAGGCGTCAGGATAATTGAGCGAATCTGTCGCTCTGCTAAGTCGCGCGGATTATCGGAAATTTTCTGCAGAATTGGGATGGAAAAGGCTGCTGTTTTACCTGTACCTGTTTGGGCATTGGCAAGCAGATCTTTGCCGCGGCGGCCGGGCACAATTGCTTGCTCTTGAATTGGGGTCATGTCTGTATAGCCGCATTCATCCAGAGCTTGTTGTAACTCAGGTGATAGGTCTAGCGATGAAAATTTCATATTGCCCCTCAAGAGACTTGCAAAAAGCGGCAATTATAAAGCAATTTAGTCTAATTAGTCATAGTCGCGTGACACAGATCATACTATGTTAAGTACTAAAGTAGGCAAACGCTTGTTTGATGAATTATAGTAGACTCATAAACAAGGTAGTGCTTATAACTGATTGAATAGAGAAGAGAAATGGCGTTCGAAGATAGTAAAAAACTGACAGTAATCTTCCGTATCGAACCAGGTTGTTTAGGTCCTGAAGGGTTGAGTCATGTTGATAAATTTTGCATTCAAGCAGGTTTAAAATTACAAAGATCCGCGCCAGCTTATATCACATGGCAGGTTGAGCCGCGTCATGATAAAACACTTCCTGAAATTGATTATGCCATACTTGGTAGGGCGTTAAGCCGTGATCATGCTAAGCGTTACTTAAGTCACTTCGATCAACAGATCGATAGTTTCGAAATGGAAGCTTTTGATGAGCTTCCAGATATTATTGATCAGTATTTTGGTCGCTAATACCTAACTTTCCTTTCGCTAATCTTTTAGATCTGCTTGCTATACTTAAGCTCACTAGGGTTCACCCTTAAAGAGTTTAGGTATATGCATGCGTTCCTATCTTTTTCTCATTGCTTGTTTTTTGTTACCTCATTCCAGTTTTGCAGAGAAGCAGGTTATCAATATCGCAGCCATTGATTGGTGCCCGCAGATTTGCCCTGAAGCTGACAAGCCGGGTTATATTATCGATCTGGTTAAGCAGATCTATAGTAATACGCAGTATGAAATAGATATTCGTATATATCCCTGGAGTCGAGCCTTATCGATGACTCAACAGGGGCGTGTCCATGCTGTTCTATCTCCAGCTAAGCCTGAGGCGCCGGATCTTCTTTACCCGATTAATGAAGTGGGTACACAGCGGATGTGCTTTTTTACTGATAGAGAAAAGCAGTGGCAGTACGAGAATATGCATAGCCTGAAGAACAAACAGTTTGGCTTATCTACAGACACATCTATTGAAGAATTAAATGATTACGCGTTACTTCATCCTGAGCAGTTTCAGTATTTGCCTTACAATGAGCGCCACATAGTCCAGCAAGCTAAAAAAGTGCTACGTAATCGGATTCATGCTTTCTTGTTTACATACAACAGCACTGTTTATACGTTAAAAAACGCGGGTAAGTGGTATAGGTTTAAAAGTGCAGGTTGTGTACAAGAAGCAAATATCTATATGGCATTTTCACCGCAAATTAATATGCAAGATGATGTTAAGAAAATGATGGAGGTCTTTGATGAAAAAATGGCCATCTTAAAGCGCGGAGATGGTATTTCGCAGGTGATGAGCCATTATGGTTTGGATGATTGGAGAGCTAAATAGGTTTACCATCGAAACTTTGCTTAGTAATCAAAAGGTGAAATTTCACCAGAATAATCGAGCTTATTCCCGCAATGATTGCAGTAAGAAGCACTAGCTTTTTGCTCGCTGTTACAAACTTTGCAAGTGACTTTGATAGAATCCCGCTTTGCTCGATGGTCTATTACATCTGCCATCTTTTCTTTTAAGTCTGCGCTACATTCAATATCGCTCTCTTGAACAATATTCCATAGAGATTCTGTAATTAGCGAGAGTGTTTCTAACTTTAGTTCTAAGGCGTTAATCCGGGCTGAATTGATCTCAGACTCAAGCGTTGGTCTAGATTCTAGTGTTTTTTCGACAGTGGCTTGATCTTGGTCGGTCATAACAATGCCTTGGTCGGCTAAAGCGTAATTTGAGGATTGGGTAAGTGTAATCGCTTGTTGTGATTAGCGATAGGGGAAAGGTATAGCTCTTTAAACGGTTTTAAAGAGCTATAGATTGGCTTGCCTATTCTTCGTCTAGAAAATAGACAGAACCTTGAAGAAGTAGTGCCTTCAATAGTTGTAGATTTTCTTCTGTGGATTCTATCTGATCGTGATACAGATTGGCGCAAAGACTTTCGGCCAGCGTTACTTGTCCTTCTGAGCATGCGCAGCCTTTGCCATCAACGAACAAAATAAAATGATCGTCTAGTCGGTTAAAAGCAAAGCGAGAGCCCTCACTGCGACAAAGTGGTATTCCGGCTTCTAATAGCTCGGCGATCTCTTCCTCGTCCATTTCGCAGACTTGATCAGCACCGTGCTCAGGATTCTTTGGTTCGGTCATAAACTGGCCAAACCAGTGAGTTAGTAGCTCAGGGCTGTCGATGTATTCCTTCAGTGCTGATTTTACGCGTTCCAGTGCGTCATCTGTAATTTCACCTGGGTTTGCTTGTAGAGCAAGATCTGAGTCGCTATAGCGGTCTTCTGCTTTTGTAATATCAGATAGATAATCGGTAAAGCCAGACATCATCTCTTGATGAGAAGGTGCTCTAAAGCCTACAGAATAGGTCATGCAGTCATCGCCAATAGCAAAGCCGTTATGACCAACGCGTGGTGGTACATAAAGCATATCACCAGGCTGAAGATCCCATACATGCTCTGATTCCCATTCAGGCAGAATCATTACTGGTACGTCTGGGCGACGTGGTGAATCTTCACCATAGATGCCGCCAACTTCCCAGCGTCGAGTCCCTGAAGCTTGGATAAGAAAGACATCGTAATTATCGTAATGTGGGCCTACGCCACCACCGTCAGCTGCATAGCTGATCATAAGATCGTCGAGACGCCAATTTGGTACAAAACGGAAATGCTCAAGTAGCTCGTTTGCTTCTGGGATCCAGTGATCGACCGATTGCACAAGTAGGGTCCAGTGCGAGTCCGGGAGTTCAGCGAAAGTTTCTTCCTGTAGAGGGCCGTGTTTCAAAGACCAATCTTTGCCGTCCGGTGACTGTGTAATCAGACGCGATTCTACGTCTTCCTCTAGTGCCATGCCGGCTAACTCGTCTGCCGTAACAGGAGGCTCAAAATCAGGAAAGGCGTTGCGAATAAGTAAAGGCTTCTTCTGCCAGTATTCAGCTAAAAATGTTTCAATGCTGATGTCACCAAACGGGGATTTCACTAGTCAATTAACTCCATAAGCTGTTCGATTGCTTCTTCCATTTCAGCGTAAACTTTACGCTTGTCACGATTGGCTAGAGCAGCAAGCTTATTGTTACCAACTTTCTTGATGCCTTTCTGTAGGGTTGTAACACATTCGCGAATGCCGGCAGCGTTATAACCAACCGTTTTAGACTCTTGGTGCATCTTTTCGATGTTGTCGCGAAGCTCATCAGCTTGTTTTAGTAGTGCTTGTAAATTCTCTTCCATCTTTTGGCCTTGTCGTAAGTTATATCTTTGTAGTTATTTTTTTAGTTTTTCGACCGTTTCTTCAATTGAAGTTAGAATGCCGCGAAGCATATTAAGCTCAGTTCTCTCAGGGCGTGAGCGATTGAAGTAACGGTGTAATTTTTCCAGTACTTTACCCTCATGCTGAGGGATGATGAAATCGGTCAAACGTAGCACTTTCTCTAGGTGCTCGTAGAACAGGGCCATCTCTTTATGGCGAGGGTATTCGCTTTCGATTTCGTCATAGCTTTTGTTTTCCGCTGCCATAAAGATCTCGTAGCAAAGTAGCTGGATTGCTTGAGATACGTTGAGCACCGGATACTCAGGGTTAGCAGGGATGTAAACATGGTAGTTACATTGCGCTAATTCATGGTTATGAAGGCCCATAGTTTCACGACCAAATACAATAGCAACTTCGCCTGATTTAGATTCAGCTACTACACGTTCCGCGCCTTTGCGCGCATCTAAAAGAGGGCGGTCGAAGGTGCGTTTAGTGCGCGCGCTCGTACCAATCACTAGTTGGCAATCACCAATCGCTTCTTCAAGCGTATTAACGACAATAGCGCTATCTAGTAGGTCTTTTGCGCCAGCAGCGCGAGAATCGGCTTCAGCGCTCGGGTAATCTTCTGGTTCAACCAGATAGAGTTTGCTTAGCCCCATGTTTTTCATGGCGCGTGCAGCTGCGCCAATGTTGCCGGGGTGGAATGTATTGATCAGTACAACTCGAACGTTAGATAACATCTTTAATGGTTCTCACAATGAATCTATAAAACGATTCAGATCATATATGAATCGCTCTTTATGCCATAAATGTGGAGAGTGATCGGATTGCTCATAAATATGCAATTCCGAGCCCTCGATACTCTTATTAACCCACTGTTGTAGCTCTGTGCTATAAAACTGGCTTTCATCGCCGTAGATCAGCAGGGTAGGTAGTTTAATACTAGATACAACGTCTCGGTAATCCTGCTGGGTAATGCTATCCCAGCATCGGGTTAGCAGTTCACCTGGTTGTTTCTGCAGATATTCGCGCATCTGCTGGAAACCGCGGGAATTTTGTTCGTAATTTTCTCTGGAACGTTGATTCTTACCAAAGGCAATCAGTTCAAGTACTGCCTCGGCGAAATTATCGGCCAGTCGGTGAATAAAGGCGCTGTTAACTTCTTTACTGAAATCACTGTATACACCATGCTGCCATTCATCGTCAGTAACTAACTTAGGTGATTGGTCGACAATGCAAAGCCCGCGGAGGCGCTTATCACCATGTCGACGTAAGTATTCCCACGAAGTCAGTGCCCCCATTGAGTGACCAACGAGGACTGCGTCTTCTATCTGAAGGTGATCGAGCATGGCTTCTAGGTCATCTGCCATCGCAGGCAAGCTAATATTGCTCTCTTCATGATATTGGTGAGCACCATGGCCACGTGCATCCCAGCTTACCACGCGGTGGTTTTCTGCAAGCTCAGAAGCAAAAGGGAGCCATTCACGAACACTTGCCGTCCAACCGTGAAGAAAAACTAGGGTGGTTTCTCCTTCACCAAGAGAGATGTAATGGATCTCAGTGCCGTCTGGTCGTGTGAAGTGTTCCATGAGGGTAATTTGTGCCTTATATAAAAAACGGGGCTATAGCCCCGTTTCATGCAACTGATTATTTAGATCAGCTTAGATCTTTTTAGCTTGATCAACAGCGTTACCGATGTAGCTATGAGGAGTCAGTTCTTTAAGAGACTGCTTAGCTTCTTCTGGCATGTCCAAAGTATCAACAAACGCTAGGATTGTTTCTTTGCTCATGTCCTGGCCGCGAGTTAGCGCTTTTAGCTTCTCGTAAGGCTCTTCGATAGCGTAACGACGCATTACTGTTTGGATAGGTTCTGCTAGAACTTCCCAAGCATTTTCTAGATCTTCGTTCAGCTGAGCTGGGTTTAGCTCAAGCTTGCTGATGCCTTTCAGGCTAGACTGGTATGCGATTAAGCTGTAACCGAAACCAACGCCCATGTTACGTAGAACAGTAGAGTCAGTTAGGTCACGCTGCCAGCGAGAAATCGGTAGTTTCTGCGCTAGGTGGCTCATGATTGCGTTCGCAATGCCCAAGTTACCTTCGGAGTTTTCGAAGTCAATTGGGTTAACTTTATGCGGCATAGTAGATGAGCCAACTTCGCCAGCAATCGTTTTCTGCTTGAAGTAAGCCTGAGAAATGTAGCCCCATACGTCACGATCGAAGTCGATTAGAATCGTGTTGAAACGAGCAACTGCATCGAAAAGCTCAGCGATGTAGTCGTGTGGCTCGATCTGAGTTGTGTATGGGTTGAAAGATAGGCCAAGGCTTTCAACGAAGTCTTTAGCGTTCTGTTCCCAGTCGATGTCAGCGTAAGCAGATAGGTGAGCGTTGTAGTTACCAACCGCACCGTTGATCTTGCCTAGAAGCTCAACATTCTTAAGCTGTTTAATCTGACGCTGCATACGGTAAGCAACATTCGCCATCTCTTTACCAACAGTTGTTGGAGAAGCCGTCTGACCGTGAGTACGTGAAAGCATTGGCTGCTCTGCAAATTCACGACCCATCTTAGCGATTTCGTCAGTTACTTGCTGCATCTGTGGAACGACAACATCAAGGCCGTTTTTCAGCATCAGTGCGTGAGAAAGGTTGTTGATGTCTTCAGATGTGCAGGCAAAGTGAACAAATTCATTGATCGCCATTAGCTCAGCGTTATCTTTGAATTTGTCTTTAATGAAGTACTCAACCGCTTTTACGTCGTGGTTGGTAGTACGTTCGATCGTTTTAACAGCCTGAGCGTCTTCAGGACCGAAGTTATCAACGATCGAGTTCAGCAGAGCATCAGCTTCAGAGCTTAACGCTGGAACTTCAGTGATTTGTGGATGCGCAGCTAGTTTTTGTAACCAACGAACTTCAACTTCAACGCGGAAGCGAATCAGGCCATATTCACTAAAAACATCACGCAGGTCAGCTGTTTTGCTGCCATAGCGGCCATCAACCGGAGAAACGGCTGTCAGTGCAGAAAGCTCCATGAATCGATCTCTACCTTTTAGGTTAAAAAGAAGGCGCGCATTATACCTGAGTCGAGTGACTTTTCGTAGGGGTATATGGATAAAGGGCGGCCCAAGTTCTAAGCTTAAATTGTCGCTACATAATATAGCTAAATTTAGCTGAAATTGAGGAGGGTAGTTATATGACTATGTCTGTTACCGGCTCCTTTGGGTCCAGCGACCAAACCAAACTGGTATTTGATGACCTAATGGCTAATGGAGTGCCAAGAGAGCAAGTATTCATAGATAAAAGCTGCAATATGGTCAAAGTATTGATAGCTGACGCTGCGGAGAGTGATATCGAAGCTATGCTTCGAAGTCATGATGCAAATGAGTTATCGGTTCGTCACGCGTAACTTTGTAATCGATATATAAATAGGCAAATAAAAAACCGGATGCTTTAACGAGTTATCCGGTTTTTTGTTTAGCTAAATGCCGTGTTCGCTTATGAGGTGCCCATGATTTTTTTAAGGGAAGGGCGTAAACGTGATTTAAAGAACAGTAACTGCCAGCGTTTACCGCCTTTCTGACGCCATAGCATTGCACTACGAATACCGGCTAATAATAACGCACGTATCTTTGCTGCGTTTTCACTGTTTTGTAGGTGGCGCGGGTCGCCCGTTACTTGAATTCGGAAGCTAAAGCTACTGATCGTATCTTGGTAAAGGCTAGCGATATTTGCGATTACATTGGGATGACAGTAACTGCTTGCAGTTGGTTCGCTATCTGGCTGTTCAGAATTAAAATAGCGTGCTTGCTCAGATACCTGAGCTAAACGTTGCGCTACTTTATTTAACATCTCTGGGTCGCTACTAAGCTTGCGCTCAAGGTGCATCATGCTCAGTGCGTAGCGAATAACATCTTTGTTATGTTCTGCTCGCGGCTTATCAATCAGATCTCTTAGGTTTTGTAGGCCTAAGTGTAGATTGAAAGGTAGGTCGTTGGCGCCGCCATAGATTTCTTCAGTCGATGCAGGGTTTAACTGCATGATGCTATAGACCGATGTTTCTAAGCTGTCTTGAGCAACCATGCCTCTCGTTGCAATTTGTTCAACGAGAGCGGCTGCTTGAAATAAACCAGCTAGGCCCAGCGCTTGTTCGTCATGCTGTCGTGACATTGGGGCCTCCTAGTCGTCTTTGCCTGTATGTTCGATAACACCACCACCTAGGCAGATATCTTCTGCGTAGATAACCACTGATTGTCCTGGTGTAATGGCACGTTGTGGTTCTGCAAAGCGGATTAGATAACCACTGTCACCGTGACGTTCGATCGCGCATGCCTGATCGGTCTGACGGTAACGTACTTTGGCTGTGCATCTATATGGCAATGCAGGCTCTTCATCATTGATCCAGAAGATTTCATCAGCTGTAAGCCAATCAGTAAATAACAGATCATTCTGTTTGCCTTGAACGGCGATCAAAACGTTACGATCCAGATCTTTGCCTGCTACAAACCATGGTTCTTCCGGGTAATCTTTAAGACCACCTATCTGAAGCCCTTGGCGCTGACCGATGGTGTAATACATTAAGCCAGAGTGCTCACCAATTACATCGCCTTTAGGTGTTTCGATTTTGCCAGGCTGGGCCGGTAAGTACTGCTTGAGGAAGCCACTAAATCTGCGCTCACCAATAAAGCAGATGCCGGTACTGTCTTTCTTGTTGTGAGTGATTAGGTCATGCTCTTCAGCAAGTTTACGAACATCAGGTTTTTCCAATTCACCTACAGGAAAGAGGGTCTTTTCAATTTCGATCTGACCAACTTGATGCAAGAAATAGCTTTGGTCTTTGTTTTTATCCAGCCCTTTTAACAGGCGGGTTTTGCCTTCGCGATCACCGCGCCGAACATAATGGCCTGTTGCAATGTAATCAGCACCAAGCTCGATTGCATACTCAAGGAATGCTTTAAACTTGATTTCACGGTTACACAAAATATCAGGGTTAGGCGTACGGCCCGCTTTATATTCTTCTAGGAAATGCTCAAATACATTATCCCAATACTCAGCAGCAAAGTTGGCTGTATGCAGGTGGATGCCAAGCTTGTCACATACAGCTTGAGCATCAGCTAAGTCCTCTTTGGCGGTACAGTATTCAGTGCCATCATCCTCGTCCCAGTTCTTCATGAACAGGCCTTCGACTTGATAGCCTTGTTGCATTAAAAGTAAAGCTGAAACGGATGAATCTACGCCGCCGGACATGCCGACGATCACTTTTGTATTGCTGTGATCAGTCATGTGTTTATTCAGTTAATTGCTATATTCGTGTATCAGATCTAGAGGGTATTGCTTACCTGCTAGGTAATCATCAATACATTTCAAAACCATTGGGCTACGCAGTTTGTCTGTGTGAGCAACGATTTCGTCACGTGTCATCCAGATAGCACGAATGATACCTTCATCTAATTCGCGCTCTGGTTCGTGTTTAATCGCTTCCGCATAGAAACAGGCACGATGATAAGTCGTATTGTTGTTACCTGATTTATAGACGTAAAACCCCGTTAAATATTTAGGGCTTACATGCCATGCAGACTCTTCTAATGTTTCCCTGCATGCAGCTTCTATAAAGGTTTCACCTTCTTCAATATGGCCCGCAGGCTGATTGAAAACTATTTCACCTGAAGATCTTTCTTCTACCAAAAGGAACTTGCCTTCCATTTCTACGATGACAGCAACAGTTGCGTGTGGATGCCAATCCATCATATTCCTCGGTAATTACTCCAATATTTATTGGATAGATGACTCAAAAATTAGTTCGACACAATATCATCAAACCAGTGTTTTTAATAGGTTATAAGCCTATTGTGCACTGCTTCTTTAATTGCTTTTGGTGGTATGATTTCAATATCAATTTAGAGAGGAATTACCATGGCAACAACTCAAGTGATTGTCGCTACAGATAATTTTGATATTGGCGCACTCTCAGAAAGTGTAAGAGCTGATGATGCGACTAGTGGGGCCATAGTCACTTTTACTGGAATCGTTCGCGAATTAGAGATAGCTGACAATCAGCTTGATGCGCTTTTTCTTGAGCATTATCCAGGTATGACCGAGAAAGCGCTTGAGAAGATTGCTACGCAGGCGCGTGAACGCTGGGAGCTCGGCAACATCGTAATTTATCATCGTGTTGGCCGTTTAGACCTTAACGAGAATATCGTTTTTGTCGGTGTCGGTAGTGCCCATCGCGTAAATGCTTTTGAAGCAGCGCAGTTCATAATGGATTACCTGAAGAAAGATGCGCCTTTCTGGAAGAAAGAGATCTCCAATGAGGGCGAGAACTGGGTAGAGCAAAAAGAGAGCGATCTAAAAGCCGCTGATTCTTGGTAATCGCGGCTAACAAAGCGGAGACAATCGGATGGTAACTTGTTACTTGCGCTATGTAATTGATCCGGACAAAGTTGTCGAATTCGAGCACTATGCAAAGCTATGGATACCACTGGTTAACAAGTTAGGTGGTCAACATCATGGCTATTTCCTACCGTCTGAAGGGGCTAACAACATTGCACTAGCGTTGTTCAGCTTTCCTAGTCTCGCAGCTTATGAACAATACCGGATAGACTCCTTTAAAGACTCTGAATGCATGGCCGCATTTGATTACGCCAAGCAAACAAAATGCATTCAGAGTTATGAGCGAAGCTTCTTTAAGCCTGTTTTTGGAAACTGATTCGTGCACCGGTTAAGACCAGTGCACGCAGTTGCGTCCATTTTCCTTGGCTTTGTAAAGCTCTTGGTCTGCTTTTTCGAGCAACATATCGTCTGTGGACGTCTGTTGAGTAAGTTGTGCAATACCGAATGTCGATGTTACCGATGACTTAAGCGTATCGGCTTCTTCAAAACGCTTTCTAATGCGTTCTGTAATTTCTGCAGCCTCATCAGACGTTGTGTTAGGGAAGCAGATAACAAATTCGTCCCCACCAAACCGACCAACGAAATCATCCTTTCTGATGTTCGCACGTAATGTATCCGCGAAGGTTGTTAGTATCTTGTCTCCGGCGATATGGCCTAAAGTGTCGTTTACCTGTTTGAAGTGGTCCAGGTCGCATACACAAAGGCTCAATGGGGCATCTTGTTCTTGAGCTTGGGATAGTGCATGATTTAATTCTTCAAAGAAATGGCGTCGATTAAATAGATCGGTTAGAGGGTCATAATTGGCGAAGTAACTGATTTTTTCGATCGCTTTTTCACGGCTTTTCATAATTTGGCTAATCAGCATCAACATGATGGTGCCGAGAGAGAAAACGAAAAGTGTAAATATCACTACACCTTTTATTATCTGTGCTTCATGCCTTTCAACTGCGAGCGCAGAATTCTGAGTAAATCTTTGAAGTTCATCTCGTAGCGAAATCAACTCTTCAGTTAGGTCTTTTTCCTCTTCAGTCAAAAGAATTATGAGCTCAGGCGGGTATGCCTCTAGGCTTTCTGCATTATGGGAGATCATCTGTAAAACTTGATTCTGGTACTGCTCATGTTCTGTAATGATCTGCTCTAGAAGATGGTCAATTTTAGACATCTTAAGACGCGTAATCTCCCGAGGTGAATGTAGCATCGGCTTTAACATCGATTGCAATTTTTCAGTTGTTTGGGAGAAACGATCACCTGTTCTAATAAAACTGTTTTGAAGTATAGGAACTACTTTGCTGCGATGAATTGGCTCTAACTGGTGAAGCTTTTCGATCAGTAATGTTTGTTCAAACTGACGATCAATCAGAGGTAATAATTCCGCTACAAGTGGTAGGTCTTTATTGGCGACTTCGTAAAATTCAGCTTTTACCTGATTCATTTGCCAGTAGGAAAATGCACCGTTAACAAGAATTAAGATCGCAATTACCGAAGCAAGTAAAAAAATCAGTCTGTTTTTTTTCTTATGGTTTTCAGAGAATTTCATTGATTCTTATATCCAACATTAAAAGTGGGCAGCGGGCAAAATATCAGCGTTGCCTATTTAAGCCTATTCTGAACTAGAAAGCATAAATAAATCTTAACTTTTGTAAGGGTTTGTTGCTTTTTATCAGTGAGTTAGAGGTAAAAGATCGACTTCAGCTTGCTTTCTTAACTGGTTGGTTAATCGTTGAAATAGTCCTGATTTAAGGCTCCAAATGTGCCAATACAGCGGCACTTCTATATACCTACCGGGGGTCATATCAATTACAGTCCCTGCGGCTAGCAATTCTTTACTTTGTTGATCGGGCACCATTCCACAAGCATGTCCTCGAATAATGATATTAAAAAACGATTCAGTAGAAGGGATGCGGTGTTTTGGGTATTCATTTTGGCCAACTTCGAAGTTTTCCTTTAGGTATCTGTTTTGAAGCTCATCCTTGTTGCTAAATTCAGCAACAGGTGCATTATAAAAACCCTCTGTATTAATACCGTTTGGGAAATACCTCTCAATGTAATCAGGACTGGCGAGGCAGCGATATATCATCATGCCTAGGGGTATACAATTACAACCCTGCATTGGTTTAGGGTTAGCGCTTATACAGCCGATGACTTGACCTGTCTTCAGGAGTTGGTGGGTCTGATCTTGATCGTCCAGTTTTAAATCTAGCAGTAATTTTTCGTCATCAAGCAGCCGTTTAACCGCGTCTAAAAACCAAGTAGCTAAGCTATCTGCGTTTAAGCCAATAGAAATTTTCGTAAAACCATCTGACTGCTCATGTGAGATCTGTTCCTGTAGTTCTGCTTGAAGCAGAGATACTTGGAGGTAATGCTTCAGTAACAGCTGCCCAGCCGTTGTCGCTTGTATAGGCGTATTTCTGATAATCAGTGTTTGCCCAACACTGTCCTCTAATTGTTTTAAGCGCTGAGATACAGCTGACTGAGAGATATTGAGCTTCTCTGCGGCTTTATCAAAATTACCTTCTTCGAGAATTGCTGCAAGTGCTTGGAGCTGTTTGTAATCGATCATTAGAAAAACTTATCAATCATTAGAATTATTAGTTTTACTGGCTAGTGAGATTCTAGCACTATGCCTGCCATTATTCAGGGGGGCAGTATGGTATCCATTCTTACAGGCGCGGCTTTGGCAGCATTGATAAAGGGCTTAGCTACTAGCGCAGGTCTAATTGTTGCGATGGGAAGCCAAAATACCTTTGTCTTTACTCAAGGCTTACGCCGTCAGTTCCACTGGCCGATTGCAGCCTTGTGCGCCCTGATCGATATGATTTTAATTGCTGTTGGCGTGGCAGGTATGGGTGTCTTAATCGCGCAATCAGAAAGCTGGATGTTCGCGGCTCGGATCGGCGGGGCAGCATTTCTGTTTGTATATGGCGCTCAGTCCCTGCGCAAAGCTTTAAAGCCACAAGTCATGAAAGAAAATGAAATAGCTTTGAGTGGTTTAGGTAAAGCCTTGATCGTTACTTTGGCGATTACACTGCTCAATCCCCATGTGTATTTGGATACTGTTGTGCTTTTAGGGAGTATAGGTGGGCAATACCCAGAGCCTGAGAGAGTATGGTTTGTTATCGGCGCGATGGGGTTTTCATGCTTTTGGTTTTGGCTGCTGGTCGCTGGAGCGAAGGTATGTCAGCCGATATTCAATAACCCAAGAGCGTGGCAGGTTATGGATCTGGTTATTTGGGCAACCATGTGGGCCATTGCGGTAACACTACTCTGGCCCATCATGTTTAGTCATTCAGTTTAATGCTGAGGGTCTAAATCTTTTGGCTTTTCATTCGGCCAGTGCTGGTGGCGGTTAAAGCGTTTTTCCATATAGCGGAATAAAAACACCAAAAGTGCACTGATAATTAGATAGATAACACCGGCTGCGAAGAATATTTCGAGCGGCGTATAAGTTCTAGCGATGATTGTGCGAGCCATACCCGTTAGATCGAGTAGTGTAATTGTGCTGGCTAGAGCGCTGCCTTTAAGCATTAGGATTACTTCGTTGCCATAGGCAGGCATCATAATGCCAAATGCGCGAGGCAGGATGATACGACGCAGCATAAGCGGGTAGCTCATACCTAAGGCTTTAGCGGCTTCAATCTCGCCTTTAGGAATAGATTGAATAGCACCACGGAGTATCTCAGCGATATAAGCCGCAGTATGGAGCGCAAAGGTAATGATGGCACACCAGTAAGGTTCTTTAAGAATGGGCCAAAGCGCAGAGTTCTTAATGAATTCAAACTGAGAAGCGCCGTAGTACACCAAGAAAATCTGTATCAACAGTGGCGTGCCACGGAAAAAGAAGATGTAAGCCAGAGGAAAGGCTTGTAGCCAAGGGCGCTTAGAGATACGCATCAATGCCAATGGCACGGCAAGCATTAGACCGATAAATCCAGAAAAGAGGACAAGTTCAAGGGTTAGTAAAGCGCCTTCTAAGAGGCGAGGGTAGTTTTCGAAGATTACTTCCCATTCCCAACTCATGCGCGTGCTCCTTTATAACCGCGATTAGCTTTTCGCTCTAGGTAGTGTAAGCCGATCATTGAGATTGAAGTCATGAGGAGATAAACCACTGCTGCGGCTAAGTAAAAAGTGAAAGGCTCTTTGGTATTGCCAACGGCAACGGTGGTTTGGCGCATAAGTTCGTTAAGACCTATGACTGAAACCAATGCTGTATCTTTTAAAAGAACTAGGAATAGGTTACCTAAACCGGGTAAAGCTAAGCGCCAAACTTGTGGCAAGGTGATACGTCGAAAGGTTTGGAAGCTAGTCATGCCTAGAGCAATAGCTGCTTCTTTTTGGCCCTTAGGAATCTCTTGAAGTGCACTACGGAAAACTTCTGTGGCATAAGCACCAAAGGCGATACTTAGAGCGATTACGCCAGCAACAAACGGACTTAGTTCTATATATTCGTCATAACCGAACAGGCTAGCTATCGCCATCAAAACGGCAGATGAACCGAAATAGATTGTCAGGACGAGTAGTAACTCAGGCATGCCCCGTATAAACAGGGTGTAACCATTACCAATAGCGTTAGCAACTTTGTATTTAGATAGCTTTGCACTTGCACCTAAAACCCCGAAAACGAGGCCAATGACTAAGCTGCAAATAGCTAATTGAACGGTTATCCAAGCACCACTGATTAAGAGATGCCCAAAGCCCTGTAGATCCATAAAGAGATACCTGATGAAACAGGAAAAGCAGGTTTTATCCTGCTTTTCCCTAGTTTTCAGTGTTTAAGCTTAGTAGATAGAGAATGGGAAGTACTTAGCGTTAATCTTTTCGTAAGTACCGTTCTCGATAATCGCTTTTAATGCTTGGTTGAACTTCTCTTTCAATTCAGCATCGCGTTTACGGACAGCAATAGCGATCTGGTCGTTAACATCGATCTTATCGCCACGAAATTCAAAGTTTTTACCTTCTTCAGTTTGCAACCAATCGTAAGCAGGTAGTTTGTCAGAAAGAATCGCATCCAAACGGCCGCTCGCTAGATCTAGATAAGCGTTACCTTGAGTGTCATATAGTTTGACTGAAGCTTTGTCGGAATAGTTATCTTCGAGGTGCTGGCCTGCAATCGTGGCACGTTGTGCACCAATGGTTTTGCCTTTTAGGGCGCTTGGATCGAAATCGCCATCTTTGCCGCTGACAAAACCAAGAGAGTTTGAGTAGTAATGATCAGTAAACGCAACAACACGTTCACGCTCTGGCGTGATTGAAAGGCTGGCAATGATTGCATCGTACTTACGTGCTTTTAAGCCAGGAATGATGCCGTCCCAATCTTGAGCTACGATTTTGCAGTCAGCTTTCATCTCTTCACACAGCGCTTTAGCAATATCTACGTCGAAACCTGCTAGTTCACCATCAGCATTGATAGTGTTGAAGGGCGCGTACGCACCTTCCGTAGCGATACGGATTTTATCGCCAGCAAAGGCTGGAGCTGCCAGAGTAGAAACAACAAGTGCTGTTGTTGTAATGAATTTCTTAAATCCCATCTTATGATCCTCGCGGAATATTTATTGTTAGTTGCAGGCTGGATTAGAAATGGCTGCTTAAAAATGCTTTGCAACGTTCAGATTTAGGATTGGTGAACACCTCATCAGGTGTGCCCATCTCCTCAATTTGGCCTTCATGTAGAAATACAATTTTGCTGGATACTTCACGGGCAAAACGCATCTCATGGGTGACGATCAACATCGTGCGTCCTTCAGCTGCGAGGTCTCGCATAACATTTAGCACTTCTGCGACAAGTTCTGGATCAAGTGCAGAGGTTGGTTCGTCAAAGAGTAAAACTTGGGGTTCCATCGCCAATGCGCGTGCTATAGCGATGCGTTGCTGTTGGCCTCCGGATAGCTGGTTAGGGTAGCTATCTCGTTTGTCGTATAAGCCCACTTTTTTAAGATAGGTTTCTGCTTTATCTCTAGCAGTTTGCTTATCTTGTTTAAGGACATGAATAGGGGCTTCCATGATATTTTCGATCACGGTCATATGAGGCCATAGATTGAAGTTTTGAAATACAAAACCAATCGATGCACGGATTCGTTCTAACTGCTTTTGATCCGCTGTTTGCAAGCCTTCATCTTTGGTTTGCTTAAGCTTTAATGGCTCAGATGCAAAACTGATGCTCCCAGCGGAAGGGGATTCAAGTAGGTTAAGGCAACGTAAGAAGGTACTTTTACCTGAGCCGCTAGATCCCAAAATTGAGATCACATCGCCAACTTCAGCTTGTAGTGAGATGCCTTTAATAACCTCCAAAGATCCATAGCTTTTATGAAGGTCTTGTATTTCCAGAGCGAGCTTTGCGTCAGCCATAAAACCGGTACTCCAGTGTACCTTTTTAAACGAAAGCGGCGAATTACAGCAAAATCAGATAGTGTTCGCAATGGCATATTGATCAAATGATCATGAATAAATTTGTTAATCTATACATGTCTGTAGCCCTTTAAATACGGGGCTTGTGGTGTATTAGTGGATTCTACTGTTTGAGCCGTTTTAACGGGATTCATTGCTGATCAATCTGCCAAAGACAGGTAATTCCACTAAACTAATTTTAGGCAAAAAATTTAAGGAAATTTGATGATTGTGGATATAAATTGTACAGATGTAATCCGAGAGGATGAGGTTGTTGCTCTGTATAAGGCTAATGAGTGGTCATCTGCTGAAAAACCAAAAGCGCTTTTAGCAGCATTAAGAAATTCACATAGTTTAATTACTGCTCGGATCGATGGCAGGCTAGTTGGCTTAGCCAATGCAATCTCAGATGGGCATCTCGTCGTTTATTATCCGCACATGCTGGTGGACCCAGATTTCCACCGTTGTGGCATCGGTAGCAAGATTATGCAAGCGATGAAAAAACGTTATAAAGGTTTCCACCAGCAGATGTTAACGGCTGATGGAAATGCGATTCGGTTTTATAAATCCTTAGGGTTTGAGAAGGCTGGGGAAACGTCATCCATGTGGATCTATGAAGGAAACGAGCACTAAGCGTCATTCTTAGTCATCATAGCGATAGCCAATACCATGGACGGTAGTGATTATCTGCGGTTGTTTGGGATCTACTTCAATCAGTTTTCTTAGCTTGGAAATATGTTGGTCTAGCGTCCGACTGCTTGGAAGGTAGTTTCGGCCCCAGCAGAAATCAAACAGCATATCTCTTGTTACGACCTTGCCTTGTTCTTTATGAAGCAGCTCAAGTATTTTTACATCACGCAGGGTTAGCTCAATCTTATTTCCATCGCGTTCAGCGCGCATTTGCTCAGGGTAAACTACGAGATCAGCCAGCTCGAATTGATTATTCGCGGTTTGTGCTGGCGATCTATCTTTCGGTGAGCAGCGGCGTATCACGGCTCTAATACGCGCGATTACTTCTCGAGTGCCAAAGGGCTTTTTGATGTAATCGTCCGCGCCTAGCTCTAAGCCAAGCACCTGATCAATCTCTTCCGATTTTGCGGTAATAAAGATAACGGGAACTTGCTCGTCTATCTGGCGAATTTTTCGGCAGGTGGCATAACCGTCTAATTCCGGCATCATAATATCGAGTAAAACCAGATCAGGGTTATGTTGAGCGAACAGTACTAGTGCATCGGCCCCATTAGACGCTTCAATACAGGTGTAACCTTCATCTTCTAATAAGTCACAGAGCCCTAGCCTGATATTTAGATCATCTTCAACGATAAGGATTTTCATTGTTTGGACTCCCTGTGATGACTATCAGGTGTATGTAGCTCTAGACGAAAACAGGTTCCTAGTTTGCTAGGAATAATGACCAGATCACCACCGTGTTTTCTAGCCATCTCTCTGGCAATGCTTAGACCAATACCTGTGCCAGATACACCGTCACTTAATTTATTACTGATGCGGTAGAAAGGAGAGAAAACGCTCTCCCAAAGGGATTCAGAGATCCCTTCACCGGCATCTTCAACCTCTATATAGTTTTGCTGGTTATCGCTGTAGCAACGGATCTGTATAGCACCTGTTTGAGGTGCATACTTTTCACAATTGCTTAGTAGGTTATTTAGGATCTGCTCAATACAGTTCTGATCTAACAAGACTTGTTTATCGCATTGCAGATCTAGTTCAACAGACAAGCCATGTTGAGTTAAAGAGGGTATAAACACATCAACTGTATGTTCAATGCACTCTTTTAATGTCCCCGGTTGCAGGTGTAACGGTTTCGGTTCTTTACCAAGCTTTGAGAAGGTCAGTACGTTTTCTATCAAGCGTGAAAGACGCTGGCTTTCACTATTAATCACAGATAGGTAGCGCTGAGCTTTGCTATCTTCGTCATCAAGTTTTCGCTCAAGCATCTCCGCATACATCCGAACATTCGTCAGGGGCGTTTTTAGCTCGTGGGAGACTTGGTTTACAAAGTTTACTCTTTGCTCGGCTAGACGCGTTGTGCGCGTATGTTCTCTATAGATAAGCCAAGCAAGGATCAGCAATCCAGACAGCGTGAGTGAGAGAATAGAGAGCTTCTCTATCCAATTTGAAGTTGGTTTGGCTAGGTTAGGGGAGTAATACTCTAATTTCCAACTACCTAGAGGGTGGCTCAGCGGTAGGCTATCCAAAGGATTGAGCTGCTGAGTCTCGATTGTGGAATCGCCCCATTCGTAATGTACTTCTCCACGACTGTTAATCAAGGCAATCGCTTGCTTGCTGTTATCTTGCCCATCACTGCTAGGCAGAGAGTTGATTAGATCTGACAGCAACCGAGCACTGTTTATAGAAAAGCCTAATAGCGCACCCTCTGAATCCTTACGCCAATAGATATGTTGCAGCTGACTGTTATTAAACCAAGCGATCCAACCCGAATCGATAAACGATATAGAAGGCTCTGAGGCTAAAGGTTCTGCAGAGGTAATAGCAATCTCGGCTACGCTATCTGCTGCAATGTTTGAAGCTAGTTGGCTCGGAGCTGCCAGCTCGATTCGTTTTGATTTTGGGGCTGCCTTAAGTTGTGCGCTATATGGGCTAGCCGCAAGATTTATTTGCTCAGGCGCTTTGTTTTGAATTTTGAATATATCGGGTGATGAACGCAGGCGTTTAGTTGATTGTAAAAACGCAATTTCACTTGGGTTCTTGGATGATTCTGATGGAAACAGTGTCGTGCCTTTAGCGGAGATCACAAAGACCTGCTCTATATATGGGCTAGATTGGCTCAGGGTCTTAAGCGTTGTTTCTGGGTATTGGGTATCTTTGCTTTGAAGTAGCAATTGGGATTCAGCATTGAGTGCTTGTTCTAAGCGTTGGAAATGATTCTGAAACTGTTTATCGATCTCTTCGAGTTTTATTTCAACCAGCCCTTCGATTTGATGAGAGAGAAGGGCTTGTTGGTTTGTTTCCAGACGAGCCGCTAACCAACCTAGTATGACAACAGGGATTAAAATTAAGCTGATTAGCAGTAAGATCGTCTTATTCACAATAGATTCTCAGTTACCTAAGCGGTTAATAGCTTTGCTGTTTAGCGCGTTTGTATTGACGCTCTTTAAGTTCTTTACGTTTTTTACCCCATTCCTGTTCATCATCAAGCTCTTCTGCGTCTTGTAGGGCTTCAGCTTTTTGCTCTAACAGCTTAGGGGAGGCTAGAGAGGTACCTAAGTTATCTAGATAATCCGCGCTTTGTTGCAATATAGATTTAGCGCCCTCAATATCGCCTTGGTCACGCTTCTGTACAGCTTTACGGTTAAGCTCGTTCGCAACCTGTTCTGCCGCAGCTTCATAAGTACGAGTGTCGATAGCATCCTTTGCTTCTTGTTCGGAGCGAGTAAAGTTAGCCGCAACTGAGCTAGACAGAGCTTCTTTACGTTTGTATAGAAGATCTAGGTAGTTTACATCGACATCGACTAAGTTGATGCTGCTCTTATCTTGTTGAGATGGAACCTCTACCTCGAGGATAATAAACTTCTCTTGCTCGCTATATAGCTGGTTAAGGCGCGTTTTAACCATGCTGCCTTCGATCTCGGCTTCACGGCCAATAATGCGCAAAGGTTTTACACCGTTTAAGCAACGGATCTGGATATCAACACCTTGAGCAACCACCGACAACACATCACCAAATTCGTATTGGAATACTCGTGCTAGGTCATCAACGTTCTCTACAAAAGCGTGGTTACCATCACTAAAGCCAGCAAGCTGAGTCATTAAATCTTCGTTATAACCAAGGCCTAGACCTATAGTCGTTACACTCATGCCTTCTCTAGCTAAAGAGAGACCTAGCTTGCCTAACTCATTGGGTGTGCTTGGGCCTACATTGGCTAAACCATCGGAAAGTAAAATTACGCGGTTAACTTTGTTTAGGTCGATAAACTTACGAAGTTCTTGTGCGCCTTTGCTTACACCGGCAAATAGGGCAGTGTTACCGTGGGCTTTAATCTTTTTAATTGCACGAGCAATACTGTTGCTATCGCTAACTTTTGTAGCCGGTACAACAACATTAACGCGGTTGTCGTAACTCACAACAGAAACAATGTCGTTTTCATTCAGGCGATTGATCGCCATGATGGCTGCTTCTTTAGCACGATAGAGTTTGTCACCCTGCATAGAGCCAGATTTATCCAAAACAATCGCAATATTGGCAGCTACACGTTGTTGCTGACTTTCTTGTTTTATCCCCTCTAAAGAGATTTTGATAAATGCATTATGGCTTTGCTCAGCCGTCATCACCGGCGTTGCTAGATTGATATTAAGATCAACTTGTTTGGCAGTGGCGGATTGACTGAGTAGGGGGGCAGCAACAGTCAGTAGTGTTGCAAGCAAAATATTGGGTAGGCGGTGCGCTTTCATGATGTTCGTCCTTTTTAACCTTAATCACATGCTGCAAATTTAGGTTAGTTCCGCCTATAGAAAGTCAGATAGATATATAGAAGTTGTAAAAGATTTGTAAAATCCTAGCAAGCCGTTTGTTACAAACCGTTTAGTCGATAGCTGATGCAGATCAGTTTCTCCTGTTTATACTTATTACATAATGAAAGTTACGCTGTAAGAAAAATAAATATAATCAGGAGCATCCGATGACGCTCACCAGTGAACTCATATGGCAAGACCAGCAACACCAAGTCCTGTTCGACTTAATTGACGAAATCAAAGCTGATAAGGTTGATGTATCTACTTTTACCCGCTTGCATGATTATGCGGATCATCACTTCTGTTTAGAAGAAGCTTATATGGAAGCACTAAATTACCCGGATTTCGGTGCTCATCTTCAAGCTCATAATAAGTTTCGTGCTGAATTAAAAAAGATGCTAGATGATCATCACTCTTACGATACGCAATTAAGAGAGATGCTATCTGATTTTCTAACTGAATGGTTGAAACGCCATATCTTCGGTGTTGATAAAAAACTTGAACTCTACATTATGGAATCCGGTCGTAAATAAGCTTTAATAAATAAGATGTTAAGTCTTGTGCTAAGAGTTTGCTTGTTTTAAGTTCAAAGCTTCACTAATTTCTGTGAGAGTAGGAAATGCCATTAATCTGTATTAAATCTTTACCTTTTGAAGATGAATGCGATATCCCGGATATGATTAAAGGGATAACGTCGGACCTTTCTCGCGCTGCAGAAATCAGTATCGAGCATATAACGGTAACTTGGGAATTCATTCCTTCTCGTCAATATGCAGTCGCTGGCTTGATGCCTGCACGTCAACCTCAAAGTGGTAGCCACCCGATCCTGGTCGATATACATGCCCCTAGCTTTCATAAAATGGAGTGTGTGGAAGCTATGATGGAATCGGTTGCTTTCTCAATCTCAAAACGCAGTGGTGTCTCTTTTAGCAATATCTTCATCAATTACTGCAAGGTTCAGTCTGGTAACGTCTTTGATCATGGAGAAGTTAAACGCTGGAAGTAGTTTCAGGTTTAAATCTTGCGGTAAAATGGCGTAGTAGCTCTGGTTCGTAACTAAAACTTAACCCAACAATTTTTGAACGACGTTTAGATACTTCGATAAGTGCATCTGCAATGTAATCCATGTGGTCAGAGGTATAGACCCTACGAGGAATTGTTAAGCGTAATAGCTCCATTGGGCTGTGTTTTTGTTTTCCGTTAACGGGATCTCGTCCCTGCAGTAATGAGCCAATCTCTACACCTCGAACTCCAGATTCAAGATACAGTTCGTTAGCCAGTGCTTGAGCAGGGAATTGCTCTGGAGGGATTTGCGGTAGCATTGCTTTGGCATCTATAAACACTGCATGACCACCGGCGGGTGTCTGAATAGGAATGTCTGCTTGTTGTAAGCGTTCAGCTAAATAAGCAACTTGATGGATACGATAGGCTAGGTAATCCTCATCGACGCCTTCATACAAGCCGATTGCCATGGCTTCCATATCTCGGCCTGCTAATCCACCATAAGTGATGAAGCCTTCCATAGGTACGCATAAACTTTGAACTTGCTTGAACAGCTCTTCGTCTTCACGAATGCAACAAAGGCCACCTATATTAACTAACGCATCCTTTTTAGCTGAAAAATTCAGCAAATTGCCATAGCTAAACATCTCTATAACAATTTCACGAATAGAAGCTTTTTTGTATTTAGAGTCGCGTTGTTTAATGAAAAAAGCATTTTCAGCAAAGCGAGCGGCATCAATTACAACGGGAATATTGTGTTGATTTGCAATCTGGTAAACATCACTAAGGTTATCCATTGATACAGGTTGCCCGCCTGTGCTGTTACAGGTGATGGTATTAATAATGGCGCAAATGTTCTCTTTACCATAGTTTTCAATAGCTTCTGTAAGTAATTGCAGATCAAAGTTACCTTTCCAAGGGTAGGGCGTGGTTGTATCAAATGCTTTTTTAGTAACAACATTGACAGCTTTAGCACCACTTAACTCGACGTGAGCGGCGGTAGTATCAAAGTGAAAATTAGAGATAAAAACAGCTTGATCCGGTTTTTGGTCCTCGTATCTACGTTTTACTAAGCAAGGGAAAAGGATTTGCTCTGCACCTCTGCCTTGGTGGGTAGGCAAGACGTAGGGGTATCCAAAAATTTCTTGGGCTGCATTTTGTAGATGGGTGAAATTTCGACTGCCTGCGTAGGACTCGTCTCCACACATTAACCCAGCCCATTGTCGGTCGCTCATTGCGCCAGTACCGGAATCGGTCAGTAGATCTATATATACATCTTCACTGGGTAAAAGAAATAGATTATAGCCAGCAGTTTCTAAAGCTTTTTGGCGATCTACAAGCGTCGTTTGCTTGATTGGCTCTACCATTTTTATACGGAATGGCTCTGGGATTCGCTTCATCGTTTTAGCCCCGAGTCTTAGCAGTAGACATTTTTAGTATAAAACAAGTGCCAATTAATGCTTGTCGGGGGTAAAGGCGCTGTTGCCGCACAAAAAATTGGCTATAAACAGGCCGATGACAATGCTCGTAGGGTTTTAGAAAAGGCTTTCCATGATCGAGTGATCGAGCAGATTGCTATTGATGGTATCGTTTCGGGCGGTGGTAGCATCCATTGTGTGACTCAGCAGGAGATTAAGCTGTAAGCTGAAATGGTAAGAACCCTATTTGGTAGGGGCTTGAATTAGCATCTGGCAGTGTGGAGCTAATTAAGCCGCTATTAAATAGGACTCTCGTCCTTTGTGTTTGTCTTTGCGTTTATATGTGCCTTTACCTTTTTTAGCTTTGACCACTTGGGATTTAAAAACCTTTGAAGTGACTAATGCTGCTAAGTGATTTTGTTTAATCTTTCCTCTACCTGTATCCACCTCATGGATTGAGGATACGGTTGTTTTAGTTTTCATACATGTGTCCTTGTTAATGCAATTAGATAGTTCTCAATTGCAGAAGCTGCATTATAACGCTGATTGGCTATAATGCGCCGCTTATTTGATAAACACTTATTTCATAATCAACAGGAATTGCTGTGCAGCTGTTACGCATCGATTGTCTAGGCAAAACTTTACGTCTTGAGGGCTCAATGTCTGGTTGGCAGGCACTGTATTGGGATAACCAGTTAGTGTCTCAGATAGCGGCGAGTGCAGATCCTGCTGAGAGTACGGAGCACCGTTTCGCCCTGATGACTGGATCAGGCGAAGAGATCGAGTGCGTTTTGACTTTGTCGCTGACATGGCAGCCCTTCAATCTTGAATATGAACTAGCAGTTGCAGATCAAAAGCTTGGAAGTGGTGAGCTAGTCGAAAAAGACATTGAAACCCAAGTGGTTGAGAATGTCGTTAAACAGCCAAATAAGATCAGCATACTGGGTATGGCATCTTTAGGCCTTAAGCTGTTTAAAAGCGCCAAAGTCATTAAGGTACTGTTTGCTGCAGGAAGTTTAGCAGCGTATAGCTGGTTATTCTCCTTTGAATTTGCGTTAGCACTGATCCTTTGTTTGGTCTTCCATGAATATGGCCATGTTCGTGCTATGAAGCGTTTTGGTTTAAAGACAAAGGGCATCTATTTAATTCCGTTTTTAGGTGGCTTAGCTTTATCAGATGATCGTATTAACACCCGTTGGCAAGATGTTTATATCTCCATCATGGGCCCGGTATTTGGCTTATTCCTATCCTTAGTTGCTCTGGTTCTATATTGGTTGACGGACATTGAAATTTTGGCGGGTATTGCGGCCTTCAATGCCTTACTCAATCTATTTAATTTGCTGCCGGTTTTACCGCTAGATGGTGGCCACATCCTAAAAAGTATCGCTTTCTCGGTTAACTCAGTTTTTGGTCTAGTGATCTGCGTTATCGGTGCTTTAGCGGGTGTCGTAATTAGTTATTACTTTGGCATGGCGCTGCTAGGTTTCTTGCTGGCTGTGGGCAGTATCGAGATTGTGCTCGAATGGAAACACCGTCACAGCAGTCAGTTATTGCCATTGGCACGCTATGGTCAGGTAGTATCAGCCTTATGGTACTTCGCTACTGTAGGTGGATTATGCTGGGTGATCTGGATCTTAGGTCAACAAGGTAACAGTGCTCTTGCTCTACCATTACAAATTCTTGGAAGTTGATTATGAAGTTTGACACTTTGCCTTTGTGCGAGAGTTTAATCGCAGCCATTAATACCGCAGGTTATAGCGAAGCCACACCCGTTCAAGCTGAAGCGATACCTGTCATTCTATCTGGTAAGGATCTTCTTGTCGGTGCACAAACAGGTACCGGTAAAACAGCAGCCTTTGCGCTGCCAATCTTACAATCCATTCTGAGCGATCCTGAATTTAGTAGTGATCAAAACAAAAGACTCAAAGCTTTAGTGTTGGCGCCCACGCGGGAGTTAGCACAGCAGGTGAATAACAGCTTTAAAAAATATGCCAAAGGAACCGGGTTTAGATCGGCCGTAGTTTATGGTGGTGTGGGCATTGGTCCGCAAGTGGATCAAATCAAGAAAGGGATCGATGTGCTGGTGGCGACACCCGGTCGTTTATTGGATCTACATAAGAAGAAAGCAGTGAATCTTAGGCAAATCACTCACCTGGTATTTGATGAAGCTGACCGAATGCTGGATATGGGCTTTAAAGATGAGATTAAAGGGGTTTTAAGCAAGTTACCTAAGCGTGACGTACAGCCACGGCAGGTACTGCTTTTCTCGGCGACCTTAAGTGATTCCATCTACCGTTTTAGTAAAAATTTATTAGATAAGCCCGAGCGTATCGAAGTAGATCAGCGTAATTCCTCGGCGGCTGATGTCGATCAGATCGTTTATAACTGCGACCCCGATCGAAAGTCTGAGATTGTCAGTCACTTAGTCGAAAAGCATGACTGGTCACAGGTGATTGTTTTTTGTAATACCAAGCAAGGTGCAGATAAGCTAGTAGGGGCTCTTAAACAAGCGAATATTTCTGCCGATGCCATCCATGCAGATCGATCACAAAAACTCAGGGAAGAAGCGCTAGAACATTTCAAGCAGGGGCATCTTAAGGTTTTGGTAGCTACCGATGTGGCCGCAAGAGGTATCGATATCGACAGCCTGCCAGCCGTAATCAATTACGAAATGCCTTATAAAGCAGCTGATTATGTTCACCGTATTGGCAGAACAGGCAGGGCGGGTAAAAAGGGCGTAGCTATCTCATTACTGATAGAAGAGCAGAATCATCTATTAGAAGAGATCGAGGTCTTGTTGGATACCCGATTGCCACAACAATGGTTACAAGGTTTTGAACCGGATCTAACTCGCGAAATAGAAATTACTCGAAACAACACTAAGGCAGCACAGAAAAGACGTGCTAAAAAGCGTGCTTTAAATAAGCGATAGAAAAAGCGTCGTTGCTATTTAGGCTGTATTTTAGAACAGACTTTCAACTGCTTTTTACTTATGAAAGCATAGTTAGTTAAATTAACGCGTTTTTCTGAAGGCGCAAATTTCAAAGCAAGAAAGTACTTTTAAATCAAATGATTACGATGCAATTATAATGTTTTTCTTTGTTGTATGTTTAGCTGTTAGGCCACATGAGGGAGTATGGAATACTTAAATAAAAAGGCATATGCGGAGAACATTAAAGCCGCTGAGTATTATTTATCTCTAGCTGAATCATCCAGGGAAGGTCAGCGTTGGAATATTATTTCTGTCATCATTTATAGTGCATTTGCTATCGAGGCGTACCTGAATCACGCTGGTATCTCGCTTCGAGACAACGAATGGGATTCATGGGATGCTGAGAATCATCCAAGTCCTGAGCAAAAGCTAGAGAGTCTGGATGTTCAACTAGAAACCGAGGAAGCAGCTAGTTTTACAGAGCTATTCCAGCTCAGAAATATGGTAGCTCATGGTCGTAGCAATGTTGTATTTAAGAGTGTAAGGAAACCCCAGAATAATATTGTTGGTGCTATGAACAATCTATCGTCTGAGTTCGAGGCAAGAACCACCTTGAAAAAGACAAAGAAACTTCATAAAGGCGCACGTAAAATAATCAGCCAAATAAATGAGAGTACGTTGAAGTCTGGTAGTGTTGAATTATGGAATATTGGCAATGGTTCACTGCGAACGTCATAGCTTAACAAGTAAAGGCACCGGACATGCTAACTCGTACCCAATGCTTTGTGCGTTATGTGTAAGTTAGCAGAGGTCGATGCGATTTATCATAAAGCTTTGGAGTTTGGAGCTACTGACGAAGGCGCTCTTGGGGCCAGAAGTGAAATCTTTTATGCAGGATACTTTAGAAACCCTGAAAGCAATAAATTAAATGCATTTTTCACTGGTTAATGAGTACAAAACAAGTCAATAAAACCATTGAATTTGGACATGGCTTGCATTCAATATGTCAGCTTGAAGACTGATTTCTACGCAACTTCAGGAGCCAAGAAGACTTTTTCTTTTCCGCCTCATAAAAAACAGCGACAGTGAAGAAAAACATAAGTAGAAGAACTACGTGAATGGCAAGGCTTAAGCCAAAATAAATCATACTTCCAATATAAATCGCGAACGCAAAGCTCCACATCGTAGCTAATATCATCATGATATAGTATCTACCCATAGGATCTGGGATATGTCTTAATGGGTTTCTGCTTGAGTCAAAGATATATTTGTAAAAATCGTATAGTTATAGTGCCAAAATTTTCATGACGAACCCTCTCGGATATGTACTGTTAATATGTACGAAGGGGCTTGGGAATAAGATCACTACATAGGCTGCCATTAAGTACGCTAAATATTAGAAATGTGATATAGCATAAAACGGCATTTCTGCATTAACAATTAAGGCATTGTTAGCTCTATGCTCGAAATTATAGAAACTGTAATCAAAGGCCTTGGTCTTCTTTTAAAGCTAGCCATAGAGGGAGGGGTTCTGTTAGATATCAGTATTTCCACAACAGGCCGATATTCCATAAAAGCAGTGTACCCTCCACATTGGAATAAGCAGGTTAGCTATGGAGATGCGGTAGAACGTATAGTTGGGGCTGTTGTATGGTGCATTTCGGCTTACGTTCTGTATTCGCTATAAGGCCTTATAACGTTTCTAGATGAAAACTTAAAAGATAAACACCCGTCCCGTAAACAGACTTATTCTTCGCTTATAATCGGTAGACCAACTGTTAAACATCAACGCTAGTGATTTGGATTTATGTATGCCTCAACATGAACAAGCAACTTGTCCGATGTGCGGCTCATTGTTTGAGTGCAAGGTCGGTAGCTATTTTATTTGTTATTGCAGTGAGATCCATCTAACAAGGGAGCAGGCTGGTTATTTAGCTGAGAGGTGGGATGAGTGTTTGTGCTGTAAATGTTTAAATGAGTTTAAAGAAAACTGGGGTAATATTCCCGATTCTGAAAAATAAACAGAGCCCTTCAGATTGATAGATTGTTGTTAGAAACATTAAGGAAAATGATGTTCATTAGAGAGATTAAAGAGGACGATACCGATGGCGTTAGTCGTGTCTGTTTAGATGCTTTTTCTGACTCGGTTGCTGGTTCATTGTCTGATGAAGGGATCTCTACTTTTGCAGCAATAGCCTCTGCAGATGCTTTTGCCAAAAGGATGAAAGCAGATAATCGTATGCTCGTCGCAGAAGATAATAACGGTGAAATCTTAGGTGTTGTAGAGCTAAAGGAAGGCCGCCATATAGCGATGTTATTTGTTACACCCAGTCAGCAAAAGGGCGGGATTGGTCGGAAATTACTTATAGCTGTATTGAAATATGCGAGAGCAGAAATCGTAACTGTCAGCGCTTCATTACCTTCTGTCCCTGCTTATCAGAAATATGGTTTTAAGCTTAAAGGGGATGTGGGAGAGTTGTCAGGTTTGGTTTATCAACCTATGGAAATTTCGGTTAATCAATAGGTTAGGCATTTTTTTTGATGCTGGCTATTACCTCATAAGCCTCTCTAATCTGATTGAATTTTATCTTACAGCCACCTTTGTCTGGATGATGTTCTGAGGCTAATTTTCGGTATTGTGTTTTCACCGATTGGAAGTCGCTATCTTCAGTTAGACCTAAAACGTCGAGCGCTCCCTGATAGTGATCTTGATTAAAGTAACGGGTCCAAAAACTATCTAGCAGTTTATTGACCGATTCTTCGTTACTTGATGTGAATTCATCCCAATCTAGATAGTACTCTCTGACCGCTTGATCTGACTCTAGTGACAATTCGTTTTGATTGCTGTTTTCGGTTTTGATAAGGCTGATCTCTAATGCAGAGATCGTCAGCTTAAAGCCTTGCTCCCAAAACTTCGGTTGCAGGGTATAGAGCGCATTCATGATAAGGAAATGCTGTCTAAACAGTGCCAAGTCACTACCTGATGGTGCATCTTCACCGAAATCATCAGCATTAAGTTCTAGGGCTTTTAGTAGCTCGTATTCACTTATGCTGGCTTCTGTTTGCCTAAGGATCTCTTCGATTGGAGTGACGAGTGGGTTACGAGACATAATTCAGTAGTTTTGCTGATGATTAGAGCAGCTTATCGGCGTAGGATGAGGATTACCAGTCGAGAATATTTCATACACATTAGTATCGATTGGCTTTTACCCATTTGATAGTAGGCAGTAAAATACTGCCATGCAGTTTAGTAACCAGGAATAACAAGAAATATGAATCTGGCAGATCAAGTTCAAGCGCTGTATGCCAAGTATGGCGCTTTAAAAGGCATTACTATTGAGATTCATAAGCAGCTTGTTGCGATCGCAGTAAAAAACGAAGCGGCTTCAGCCACTGTTTTTTTGCAAGGGGCGCAAGTTGCTGAGTACAGTAGAATAGGGGAACAGCCTGTTTTGTGGCTGGGCCAAGAAAACGATTTTAAATCCGGTAAGTCTCTTCGTGGTGGGGTACCTATCTGTTGGCCATGGTTTGGGGACCTATCAAGAAACCCAAATCAAGTTAGAGACCAAGTTAATGAAGCAGAACCACCTGCCCACGGCTTTGTGCGATCTCAGGATTGGGAGCTATTAGCTGTCGATCTGATTGATAGTGAAACGACTCGATTAACGCTTCAGCTTGAGGTACTACCCACAGAGCTCTGGCCATATCCAGCTGTTCTTCGTTTAACAGTTACCGTGGGTGTTGAGTTAGATTTAGAACTTAAAGTTAAAAATTTAGGCTCAGATACCTTCAGCTATACCAGCGCTTTGCACAGCTACCTTCAAATTGGTCATGTAAATGATGCAGCGATAGAAGGCTTAGAAACGGTCGAATATATAGATACGCTGGAAGACTGGCAGGTTAAGCAATCTAATTCAGCAATTGGCATCTCGGCTGAAACAGACCGTATCTACCCAAATATCCCAGCTCAGGTTGCTATCAAAGACAAGCAGATGCGCCGTCAGATACTTATGAGTGCTGATAACCTGCCTGACATGGTGGTTTGGAACCCTTGGATCGATAAAAGTAAACGCTTAAGTCATTTTGCTGATAATGACTATGAGAACATGGTTTGCTTGGAAAATGCGTCTGTCCTGGATAATGCTGTTGAGCTAGCGCCTGGTAGTGATTCAATTAGCAAAGTCTCAATCCGTTCTGTTCGTCTGTAACCCTATAGATTACAGACGAAGAACACCCCCATGCTCAGTACGGCTGTCATCAAGGTGTTTTTAGTTAAAAGCATCAACACGATGGCAGCCAGTGCGCCTATGATATACGGGCTGTCTAAGCGCGTTGTAAAGTGTCCATCCTGTAAAAACACTAATGGGCCTATAACGGCGGCTAGTACCGCAGGGGCCGAATAACTAAGAAGTTCTAGTGCTTTATTATTTAGCTTAAGTGGTAAGCGGGGTTCTAAAAATAGATAGCGACTTGCGAAGACAACGATCGCCATAAGCCCAAATAATAGCCAATAATTCATTCCGATCTCCCAACTGCGCACTTAAAGAAATAACCACTTAACATCCCCAAAACAATTGAGATCAATAAGCCTGCTTGGATCTCATGAGATTCGCAGTACACAGATACCACCAGTGATACGCCTACACAAACCAGATAAGAGAGGTTTTTAATCATCGGGATGAGTATGGCGATAAATGTAGCGACAACCGCGAAGTCCAATCCAAGGTTAGTTAGATTGGGCAAAGCTGCGCCAGCAAGGATTCCTACCAGCGTTGAAAAATTCCAGGCGATATAGAAACTTAAGCCTCCACCCAATGCATACCAACGATTAAATATACCGTTATCTTGTGTGCCATTTACGAAGAGTTCGTCGGTTAACAGGAAACCGAGTGAACTGCGCCATTTAAGGGGGAGGCCCTGGATATACTGGCGCATTGCCATGCTATACAACAGATGTCTTGAGGTAATCAGCAAGGTGGTGACTAGTATGCTGAATGCAGAAGCACCGGATTGTAGCATACCTATAGCAACCAACTGTGAAGTGCCCGCAAATACAAACAGCGACATGGCTTGGGTTTGCCAAGCGGTTAGACCCGATTCGATTCCGTATGCGCCGACTAATATGCCCCAAGGCAGTACAGCAATAATAAGGGGTAGCATTGCTACCGTGCCTTTAAGGAAAGACTGCTTAGGGCTTAATGGAATTATTACCTGACTATTCACTTTCACGCTCTTTATTATGTTGAGCGATAAAGATAAATATTCAGTAATTGTGAGTCTTGTACAGGATTGCGGCCTGTTTGTGATGCTAGCTTCTTATCTGTCGAGCATATTGACCAGGCGTTACACCGATAGTCCGTTTGAAATGACGGTTAAGATGGCTCTGATCGTGAAAGCCTGCTTTTAAGGCTGCATCCAATAGTGTGTCGCCTTGAGCGATAAAGCGTTTGCTTAGCCGCACACGTGATTGTATCTGATAAGCATGCGGAGGGAGCCCGTAGAACTTCTGAAACTGTCGTACCAGATGAAAAGCACTAATTCCCGCAAGTTTGGCTAGATCTTCTAGTGACACATCAGCTTGTGGGTGATCATCGAGGTAGTTTTTTGCTAAAGCGACTCTCGACTTAGCATCGGCCTGCTCAGGTATATCTGTGCTGCATTTACCATGACGCTGCATCAACTTGAGTAATGCGTTGTATAGCAGTGTCTCGCGCAGCAAGCGGTTATCAGAGTGTTGTAAATGATATAGGGCTAGTCGAAACAAGCCTGCGAGCTCTGGGTCTTTAACAACCGGTTCTGAGAAATAGGCTGAGCCGCTGATATTAAGGCCTGCTTCTTTTGCGATACTCGCTAATTGATCAGGTAGAGGGTAGATCGCTTTATAAGACCAGCCACCTTCAGCTGCAGAATGACCATCGTGTACTTCGTCGTGATTAACGAGGATGATACTGTCTTGCGGCGCAACGTGGTTAGCACCATTTCTTAGGAAGCGCTGAGCACCTTCCTCAATCACGCCTACCGTATAACCCTCATGGCTATGTCTAGAAAAATTCTGGCGCTCATAGGACGCTTCTAGCATCTCTAATCCGCCTAGTTCATCTTCTATATGGTAGTTAGCGATCTCTTTTTTGCTCATGGCTACATTCTAGCGTAAACATGATTGTGGTTTTTGTACAAAATTGATCTTTAAAGCATGTAGCACTTTGCATAAGCTTAGTATTTGTTAAGTCTTTCTAAACCAGCTTGACCATAATATCGTGTAGAACGTTTGCTGCAGCATGTAGTCTTCGAGATCCATCCATCAAGTGATGATAGATTTCGCGTTTACAAAGCATCTCTGTGGTGACTTCACTTTGGAAGAGTTCTTTTAAACTGTGCCTATATAGTCTTTCGATACGTCGATGGGCATGCCGAGCTGCCTGTGCATCTTTCTCACTACCGGCGGGATAGGATGATAAACCACCAAAGCCTCGCTCCAAAGCTTCGCAGCCCGTTAGGAGCTCCTCAAGAATTCTCACCATTTGTTCGTCGGGCTCAACGCCCAGATCAAGCATCTCGTTTATTGTGCTTTTGCAATGGGTGATGATCCAATCCAAGGATGCAATGGCACGGTAGATATCTTCACGGTCTATTGGGGTGGAAAAGGCCCGGTTTAGTTGGTGTAAATTACGTATTTTAAGTGCGTCTGCTTGATGCTCATCTGCCGCTAATACTTCTGCGAGATAATTGTTGGGGCTCTTCATATATTGATAGAGGTTTCTGATCGTTACCGTTACCAATGTACATTGCTCGGTTAGGAGTAAGAAAAAGTCAGGTGGCGTAGGGACAATCCTATTAAGGAGCTTACGAAAGAGGTTTTGTTTACTCTGATCGCTCATATCTAATCCTTTTCAATATCTAAGCAAGCGTAGTAAGGCTCAGCACGCCAAAACTAATAATGGAGACAATGCCAGCACCAGGTATGGTGATTAACCAAGTGATACCGATCTCTTTAGCCTTGGACCATCTTACGGCTTTAGCTCTCTCTGCCGCGCCTATACCCATAATAGATGAGGAAACCACGTGAGTTGTTGATACGGGCGCGCCAATCATTGAGGCTAAAAATATAACGCCTGCAGATGAAGCTTGAGAGTTAAAGGCATGTAGGGGCCTAATTTTGTAGATAGAGAAGGCTAGTGTTCTAACAATACGCCAGCCACCTAGTAATGTTCCTAACGTAATAGAAATGGCACAAACTAGAATTACCCAGAATGGCACTGAAAATTCGCTGATCTCACCGCTCATTAGTAAGCATAGAGTTAATACACCCATACTTTTTTGGGCATCATTAGCACCGTGGGAGAAGGCTAAACCAGCAGTTGTGAACCATTGAGCGCCCCTTAATTCACGATTGATCAAAGGGCTGGCTGCTCGCAAAAGATACAGCGTGATCCGTTGCAGTAAAAAGCCTATCCAGAAACCCGCTAAAGGGGAGATAAACAGTGCTAGCAATACCTTTGTAACGCCAGTGATCTGTCCATGTGCTAATTGTGAAAAGCCCCAGAGTACATGTTCTGGCCCCGCTGATACGACAACAGCCCCAACTAAGCCACCAACCAATGCATGCGAAGAGGAAGAGGGTAGGCCTCTATACCAAGTAAAAAGATTCCAAACTGTGGCAGCTAATAAACCGCAGATCACTAGAGATAAAGATAGGTTGCTTGGGAGGTCATCTAAAGTGACAAATTTACCAATGGTGTTTGCGACTGCTGTACCCCCAAACATAGGCCCCAAAAAGGTGAATGTGCCTATGACTAAAATAGCTTGAAGGGGTGTCATAGCATGCGAAGCGATCACCGATGCTATCATATTGGATGCATCGTGAAATCCATTGGTGAAGTCGAAGACTATAACAATGGCTGTCGCAACTATGAGGAATAGCCAAATTTGATCCATCTAATTTGCTGACTCACATTAGCTTTCATTTTTGGAGGCTAATAACTTAATAGTAGTCAGAGAATAGGTTTATGGAATTAAAAGAAACTTGAGAATGTACATTTAGATCAGAGAACCCATTCCCAAAAGTATGGGAACGGGTTTATGAGTTGGAAATTAGGAGAACGCTATACTTTAACAACCCACTTTAGCTTTTTCTCTATAGCTTGAATCATCAGGCCAGCAACGTCTTTACCGGTTGCGCCTTCGATGCCCTCCAAGCCCGGAGAAGAGTTTACCTCTAACAGTAAAGGGCCTTTCGCTGAACGAATGATATCTACGCCAGCTACTTTGAGGCCCATGGCCTTAGCTGCTTTAATAGCGATCTTCTTCTCATCTGATGTTGGAACGATAAGGCTCGCTGTACCACCCTGATGGATATTCGCTCTGAATTCGCCAGGTTCAGCTTCACGCTGAATTGAAGCCACAACTTTTCCATCCACTACAAAGCAGCGGATATCTTTGCCGTTGGCTTCTTTTATGAACTCCTGAACGAGAATGTCGGCCTTAAGGCTCTTGAATGCATTAATAACACTCTCTGCGGCTTTCTTGGTTTCAGCGAGTACAACGCCTTTACCTTGAGTGCCTTCAAGCAACTTAATGATCAGTGGTGCGCCACCAACCATATTGATCAGATCATCCGTTTCGAGCGGTGAGTTAGCAAAACCCGTGATCGGAATATCAATCTTGCTCTCGAAGAGGAGTTGTAGGGAATGCAACTTATCGCGAGACTGAGTAATAGCCCCGGCGGTATTAAGACAATACACACCCATAGATTCAAATTGACGTGTCAGTGCACACCCATAGAAGGTCATGCTTGGGCGAATCCGTGGGATAATTGCATCAAGATCATTTAGTACCTTGCCGCCACGATAATGAACCTCTGGATTTTCAGCATCCATCTTCATGTAGCAGTGCTTGATATTCAGGAACACCATCTCGTGACCGCGCTCTTCACCTGCTTCCATAATCCTACGATTACTGTATAGATTTGGGTTGCTGGCTAGTACAGCGATTTTCATACCTTTTTTGGGTGTTTTTTTGCTTAGATAGAGTTCTTTTAACTCATCATCAGCAATGTCACCTAAACAAAAAGATTCTTCTGGGTCTACAATTAACTTACCGGACATCGCTTCACGGCCTAATAGCATGCGATAGCCCATCGCATCTCTATTGGTCAATGTAAGTTCAACATCCCAGCTTTGATCGCCAATAGCTAAGCTTGTTTTGATTACATAGCGCTTTTCCGATGTGCCGCTAGAGCTTTTCACACTCCGGCGATCAAATATAGGGGCTTCGCAATGAACTACTGTCTTGCGATTGTCCTGTAATGGGCATACATCAAATCTGACCCAAGCAACGCCATCTCTTTGGAATTGTTGGATATTTAAAGCATGGATTGCAGATGTTTTAGCACCAGAGTCAACTCTGGCTTTGATTGCAGGAACGGCAAGTTGAGGGAACTTGCACCATTCTTCAGCGCCGCAGATATTCTTTTCGATTGTCACTCATTTGATCCTCAATAAAGGCATTTGCCTTGTGGTACATGAGTGCAATTTGACTCCTGTTTTAATCAAGAGACAATCTTTTTTTACAGGTTCTATATGAAAATTTTTAGAAGATATTAGAGTGGATCTGAAAGGAAAAAGGCCTAGTGTATACTAGGCCTTAGAGAATTTATTCAGCAGTTAGTTTTTCTAGTTGTTTAAACTCTTTAATACCACTGATCTGGTCTTCTGCGTGGTGGTTAACATATAGAACCGTTGTGTCACCACTGGCACAGATCTTCTCAATTAAAGCCAGTACGAGCTGACGGTTGATATCATCGAGGCCTAAGCAAGGCTCATCAAGGATCAACAAAGTAGGGTGCTTAACCATCGCTCGTGCAATAAGTAATAAACGTTGATCACCAAAAGAAAGCTGGTTGTATGGCTCGTTGGCACGATCTTCCATACCTAGCAGGGCTAGCCACTGGTCCGCGACTTCTTTCTGCTTATCGGTACTCTTTGTGTACATACCGATACTGTCGTGGAAGCCGGAGATGATGACGTTTCTAAGGCTGATGCTTACACGGTATTCCCACTGAAGTGCGGTAGATACATAGCCGATATATTGCTTGATCTGCCAGATAGTTTCGCCGTTACCCCGTTGCATACCGAATACAAAGATGTCGTTGGTATAGCATTGCGGATGGTCGCCGGTAATTAGGTTTAGCAAACAAGTCTTACCACTGCCGTTAGGCCCGCTTAGTTGCCAGTGCTGTCCCGGCTTAATGGTCCAGTTAAGGCCATCAATAACTTTTGAATCTGCGTAGGCAATTTTAATATCAGTTAAGCGTACTAGTGGATCTTCTGGATTAAGTGCTGGTGGACGATCGGATTCATCTGTAGGTGGCACAGATAGCTCGGTCGTTTTTAGGTGTAACAGTTGATACAGATCGTCGTAAGCCTGTTTGTCGTTAATATCAACCGTGTGGTGAAGCTCACCTTTGTCTGTGTAAGCAACATGGGTGATGAAATCAGGCATTTCATCAAAACGGTTTAATACCAGAATCATGCCCATTGAATCGATCTTGCTTGCTAGCAGGTCGTGCAACAGCCTCATAGAGTCTGCGTCTAGACCATAGAAAGGCTCATCTAGAATGATAAGGTCTGGATTATTCGCTAGGGCGCGAATCAGCATGATCTTACGCGTTTCACCCGTGGAGAGCTTTCTGAAGCTGCGATCCAGCATATGTTCTAACTTGAACATGCTAACAAGTTGGTCGAGTAGCTCAGCATCAAATTCTGGGTAGATCGCTTTACCTTCTTCCAGAATTTCTCTTACCGGGGTGCCTTCACTAATAACATCCATGATATCGGCATCGTCTTTCTTTAGCTCTCGGGCGATCAGTTCTGCCTGAGCTTCAAAAGAGACAAGTTCAATATGTTTTGGTAGGCCCGAAATAGTACCGCTGACTTTATCGCCAGCACCGGCCAAGATTGCAGATAGGGCAGACTTACCAGAACCGTTGGTACCAGTAATCACCCAATGTTGGTTGGGTTCAATTGTCCAATTGATGTTGTTGAGCGTGAAAGACTCACCAAATTCTGCCGTGTAATTCTCAATCTTAATGCTGTTCATAGGCTCTATTATGCGGATCTATCGATTGGGTTTTATAGAAATCTGTTACGGAAAAAGCTTAAATTTAGCTAAAAAAAAGCCAAGGCAAAGCCTTGGCTTTAATTTTCTTACAAAAAGAAAATGTATAAATATCAGGTAATTATACGATCTTCTTCATGTCAGCCATGTGCCCACGTAGCACTTTACCGATCGCTTCAACTGGGTGAGAGCGTAGTGCTTCGTTAACTTCGATTAGGCGAGCGTTGTCTACGCCAGTATCAGCAAGATCTAGACCTTTACCAATAACATCAGTTTTGATGCCTTTCATGAAGTCGCCTAGTAGTGGTAGGCAAGCGTGGTTGTATAGGTAGCAGCCGTACTCTGCAGTATCAGAGATAGTTGCGTTCATTTCGTAAAGCTTCTTACGTGCGATTGTGTTAGCAATCAGCGGAGTTTCGTGTAGAGACTCGTAGTAAGCAGATTCAGCGATGATGCCTGCAGCAGTCATAGTTTCGAATGCTAGTTCAACACCCGCTTTAACCATTGCAACCATTAGGATACCGTTGTCGAAGAACTCTTGCTCAGAGATCTCTACGTCGCCTGCTGGAGTCTTCTCGTAGTTAGTCTCAGCAGTTTCTGCACGCCAGCCTAGTAGGTTCTTGTCGTCGTTCGCCCAGTCTTCCATCATCACGCGAGAGAAAGTACCGTCGATGATGTCATCTTGGTGCTTGTTGTAAAGCGGACGCATGATAACTTTTAGCTCTTCAGAAAGATCGAATGCTTTGATCTTAGCTGGGTTAGATAGACGGTCTAGCATGTTAGTCACGCCGCCGTATTTAAGAGCTTCAGTGATTGTTTCCCAACCGTACTGGATAAGCTTAGATGCGTAACCAGCGTCGATGCCTTCTTCAACCATTTTGTCGAAGCAAAGGATAGAACCAGTCTGTAGCATACCGCAAAGGATAGTCTGCTCACCCATAAGGTCAGACTTAACTTCAGCGATGAAAGAAGACATTAGAACGCCTGCTTTGTGACCGCCAGTACCTACAGCGTAAGCTTTAGCTAGTGCAAGACCTTCGCCTTTTGGATCGTTGTCTTCGTGTACAGCGATAAGTGTTGGTACACCGAAACCACGAACGTATTCAGCACGTACTTCAGAACCTGGGCACTTAGGAGCAACCATGATTACTGTTAGGTCGTCACGGATCTGCATGCCTTCTTCAACGATGTTGAAACCGTGAGAGTAAGATAGGCAAGCACCTTCTTTCATTAGAGGCATTACAGCTTCAACAACAGGTGTGTGCTGCTTGTCTGGAGTAAGGTTAAGAACTACGTCAGCAGTCGGGATTAGTTCTTCGTAAGTACCAACAACGAAACCGTTCTCAGTAGCGTTTTTCCAAGACTGACGCTTTTCAGCGATTGCTGCTGGACGTAGAGCGTAAGAAACGTCTAGACCACTGTCACGCAGGTTAAGACCCTGGTTTAGGCCCTGTGCACCACAACCGATAACAACCATTTTTTTGCCTTTAAGAGCTTCAACGCCATCGCTGAATTCATCCATAGACATAAAACGACATTTACCCAGCTGTTCTAGCTGCTCACGCAGTGGAAGCGTGTTGAAATAGTTCTTAGACATTTCTACATTCCGTAATATATATAAAGTCGGTAAACCGACATGTTTGTTATAGCGCTACTCTAAAAGATTCAGGGTATCGCGTAAAATGATATATATGGTTTGCTCTGTTGCGTTTCTTGCAACGATTAATCCCATACAAAGTGAGGCAATAATAGCGCTTTATTGGCAGGTATCCAGTTTAATTAGATGAAAACTGTTCCGTATCACCAAATTTGGCCATAACTGTATGTTAAATAAACAAAAAGTGGGCTTGTTACGATTAATTTTGCATATGCGTGAAATAGTGCTTGCTAAAGGTGAAGAGGATCTATAATATTCGCGCCACATTGATGCGGGGTGGAGCAGCTTGGTAGCTCGTCGGGCTCATAACCCGAAGGTCGTTGGTTCAAATCCAGCCCCCGCTACCAAATTCAGAATAAGCCGATTTAGTTAACTCTAAGTCGGTTTTTTCGTTTCTGGGGTATGGTGATTTTTGTTGAGCGATTTTTCGTTTCTACAGCCTAGTTACTTCCCAGATAAATACAGGGGTTGTCGATGAGCTCCCCAGTTACCATGACTGTCTTCAAAGCGACCAGGTAAGGGTTCACCACAGCCTACGCAACGGCCAGATTTAAGATTCCACTCTCCTAATTGATACCAATCGCGTTCAATCAAACGTAATCCACAGTTGTGGCAGTAGGTTGAGCTACCAGAAGTGTCATGCACGTTACCCGTGTAAACGTACCTTAACCCGTTTTTCATAGCTATTTCTCGCGCACGCGTTAGGGTTGATGCAGGTGTTCGATCTTTGTCTCTCATTTTCCAATCAGGATGAAAAGCAGAGAAATGTAGTGGGATGCTGGGACCAAGGTTGTTGTAAATCCAGTGGGTCATAGCATCGATCTCTTCATTGCTGTCATTTTCGTCAGGAATAAGCAGGGTTGTGACCTCAAACCACACTGAGGTTTCATTATGAAGGTAGAGAAGAGTATCGAGTACAGGGGAGAGGCTGGCTCCGCAGAGCTTTTTATAAAAGCGTTCCGAAAACGCTTTTAGATCAATATTTGCGGCATCCATATGCTCAAAAAAACGAGGGCGTGCTATATCAGTGATATAGCCAGCGCTGACAGCAATCGAGTTGATTTGATATTCATGGCATGCAATCGCAACATCTTCAGCGTATTCGAGAAAGATTACGGGATCGTTATAGGTATACGCGATTGAGCGGCAATGATGTTCCTGACAGTATTTTGCTAATTGTTCTGGGCTTGCTGCATCGGCAAGCCTATCCATCTCACGGGCTTTGCTCATATCCCAGTTTTGACAAAACTTACAGGTGAGGTTACAGCCAGCTGTACCGAAAGATAGTACTGGAGTCCCCGGCAGATAATGATTTAGTGGTTTTTTCTCTATGGGGTCTATACAAAAACCACTCGAACGCCCATAAGTGTATAGGTGCATCTGACCACCTTCATTACCTCGTACAAAACAGAGTCCGCGTTGCCCGTCTGATAACTTGCAATAACGAGGGCATAAATCACATTGAATCTTTTTTTGATCAAGTTCATGCCAGAACCCCACTTCAAGCACACTCATACTGGGTTCCTATTTGGGTAATTAATCGATGATGTTTTTAAAACTCTCGTAACTTATTTCTATACTTGAAGGGTAGGACGGCTTGTGATTGTTAGCAATCAAACTGCTATATGTGTTCTTGTGATATGGGACATACTACGGAGAAGCTTATGAATACTCGTCAGCCAGCAGTGTCCGGTTTGTTTTACCCTGATGATGCTAGAGAATTGGCAAGTGAAGTAGATGCTCTATTGAGACAAGAGCAGAGAGAAGTGATACCGAACTTAAGGGCTTTAATAGTCCCTCATGCCGGGTATATTTATTCAGGAAGTGTCGCGGCCGCAGCTTTTAGCTGTATCTCATCAGAAGCACAGTTTAAGTACATTTTATTAATCGGGCCAAGCCATCGAGTAGCATTTCAAGGAATGGCCGTTCCTTTGGCTGATCAATTCAATACACCACTTGGTAATATCTCCATTGCTGCGGATAGAGTCAGCGAATTAGTTGATAAAGGCTGGGTCAGTTACAACGACCTAGCACATACACAAGAACACAGTCTTGAAGTCCAGTTGCCATTTATTCAGCAAATCAATATTCAAGCAGATTTAATTCCTGTTGTAGTCGGAAATGCATCGGCAAGTGAGATTGCCAGATTGATTTTACCTGCGTTACAAGATCCAGAGGTGCTAACTGTAATCAGTACCGATTTGAGCCATTATCATTCTTACGTCAAAGCAAAGTTAATCGATGAAAATACTAATCAACGGATCATTGCTGGTGACACAGATATTAAAGGTGATGAAGCGTGCGGTTACATGGGCCTTAATGGTTTACAGTGTGCACTAGCTTCCACAGATTTTAAAATACATCTGCTTCAATCCTGTAATTCTGGAGATAGTGCGGGTGATAAGAGCCGCGTTGTAGGGTACGGTGCTTATGCCATCTATTGAATTTAGTCATGAGCAGCAAAAGTTAATGATTGAAATCGTTCAAGATGCAATTGCATCGAAACTTGAATTACAGTCAAAAAATGAGCCTATAGATTATGATTCAATTTCAAAATTGTCATGGCTTAATAAGCCAGCTGCAACCTTTGTAACTTTATCTATCAATGGAGAGCTACGAGGTTGTATCGGCACATTAGAAGCACGACGGTCTTTACTTAAAGATTTACAGCGCAATGCTGTGAACGCAGCCTTTTATGACTCTCGGTTTGAGCCTGTGTCTGTAAGTGAATTTGAGTCCCTTTCAATTCATATCTCTGTATTAACGGCACTAGTGGAATTAAGCGTATCAAGCGAAAAACAGCTTCTTGGCTGTTTAAGGCCAAGGATTGATGGGCTAATAATTGAAGAAAGAGGGCATCGAGCCACATTTCTACCACAAGTTTGGCAACAGCTACCTACAGCAAAGGTATTTCTACAGCGCTTGAAGTTAAAAGCGGGTCTGCCGGTAGATTACTGGAGTGATAATATGCGTTTTTTCATTTATCAGGTGGTAGATGTGGTTGATCAGGATGTTGAGAAGCACTCCAGAAAGTAATAATTGTTGTTTAATTAAATCTTAAATTAGTAGTTTAGATAATCGTCACTTTCGGTTTGTCTTCGTTGTTGTTTTAGCTCTGTCGCCGCTGCAGCTTTCTTCAGCTTATCTTCACTCCACATAGACACTTCAGAAGGTTTCATGCCTTTAGAAACCATAGTGCCATCACCTGGTCGGGTGATCTCTACCTGTCCATGTTCGTTTTTGATGTAAACCCCTTTACCTTCCAACATAGTTACATCCAGTGCATCTGAGAAGATCATCCCTCCCCAGAACTCCGTGCCACGAACACCAATAGTCGCTAATGGTGTGTGTATCTCGAATTTTGGCCGCGCTTGGTTACCTATTGAGCCGGTTAGGGTTCTAAATGCGCCTTTCAGCATTTTAAAACTGACGTCTGAAGTTTGGTTTTTTTTATCAAATTGATATTTGGATAACTCAAATTGGGTGTTTTCGGCCAGAGATATAGTGGTTTTATCAGCTAGCTTGATCAAAATCTTACTACCAACAGGGGTGATTAAAACGTCTTCAATAAATAGGGGATCATTCCTTTTGATGAAAAGATGCTGATTCTGGCGTTCTACAAGTGGTTTTCCTTGGATAAGCACAACCTTACCAATTTCATTATCGGCAGCTACAGGATTGGAAATAAAACAGAACAATAACAGGAGAATGCGTGAAAAATTGGATAGAAGTGACATCTTAATGCTCCATGTTCTTTGAGTCAGATAAACACAAGGTACCTAGAGCTAATTGTTACATCAATTCAGTAGATAGCAATTGAATCTCCATTTGTTGATCTTGTCATAAAGTGAAGTTTGTCCTTTTCATGACACCAATTTATTTCTAGCTTCAACCGGCTTATCTTGAGTGCCTTAAGCAATCCAACCATGAGTCATTAATACCTGTGCTAATCCAACGCGTTTATCAATACGACCCTGACTTTAAATTAAAAGACCCATCGGCTCGTCATGAAATTGCTAAACACTGTTTTGAAGCAGGTAAACACAAGTTAACAATGAAGTTACTGAATGGTCTTCATCAAGATTTCCCAAATTATGAGGGCAAAGTTCAGGCTTATGAGTTAATGGCGGATGCACTAGAGGCGATGCCAAGCAAAGGACAGCAAGCTGAAAAATACAGGGAAATGGCAGCTAAAATGGCTGAAGCAGAGTAAAAACGGCGGTTGTTTTGTTATATTAAAAGGAGCCGAAAGGCTCCTTTATTGTTTTGTTAGTTCATTCGTCGTTCAAGGCCTGCTTGAGCCATGATTCGAGTAGATATCTCTTCAATCGAGAAATTTGTTGTGTTGATCGTTGAAATATTTAGCTTCTTAAACAGTCGCTCAACTTCACGTACTTCGAAATCACACTGATCAAGTGAAGCATAACGGCTATTAGGACGGCGTTCATGACGAATCGCAGAAAGCTGGAATGGATCAATTGTCAGACCGTAAAGCTTATGTTTATGTTCCTCTAGTACTTCAGGAAGGCGATTAAACTCCATATCTTCTTCGGTCAGAGGGTAGTTTGCTGCACGGATACCAAATTGCATCGCCATATAAAGGCACGTTGGTGTCTTTCCGCAGCGGGATACACCTACAAGGATGATATCCGCATTGGCGTATTGGCGTGTACGCGCACCGTCATCATTATCGATTGCAAAGTTTACTGAATCTATGCGGTCTTTGTAGCGAGTACGCTCAACGATACCGTGGGATTTACCTACGGAATAATTGGAGTGAGCATCAAGCTCGTTTTCTAGAGGTTTTAGGAAGCTTGAAAAGACATCGATCTTAAAGGCATTCGATTCGGCAATGATATTACGAATATCTTCATTTACGACCGTATCAAAGATCAAAGGGCGAGTGCCATGTTGCTCGGCAACTTGGTTGATCTTCTGGACGGCCTCGCGAGCCTTTTCAACGTCATCTATGTAGGGAAGAGTAATCTGTTCAAATTCAATGCTATCAAACTGAGCAAGCAAACTATGCCCCAATGCTTCTGAGGTTAGACCTGTTCCGTCTGAAATAAAAAAAGCTGTTCGTTTCATTGTTTACTTACAATCTGCAACAAAAATATATGGCTGACTATACCAGATGTAGAGCAGGGTTGCGGCTATCATCGGCAGCCATATTTCAGCGATTGGTCATGATTTCATCAATAGTCTGATTATCATCAAAGTAATCCACCATATATGCGCTTTTTTCAGGGGATTTTTGCTGCTGAGTGCAGTAAGATCTCACCATTATTAGAAGTAATAACTATACACCAGAGTAGGAGATATACAGTTGCAGAACTATGTACTGCGCCTAGATCAGGTAGGAATGAATGACGTAGAAAGAGTAGGCGGTAAAAACGCTTCTCTTGGCGAAATGTTACAAGAACTTACTGGCGCGAATGTTAAAGTGCCAAATGGTTTTGCAACTACGGCTGATGCCTATCGTGACTTCCTAACTCATGGCGGTCTAGAAGATAAGATTAATGCCAAGCTTAAAGAGCTTGATACTAATGATATCCAAGCACTAAAAGAGACCGGTAAGACGGTACGTGATTGGATCATGGAAGCAGAGTTTCAACCAGAACTTGATCAAGCGATCGAAGCGTACTGGGCTGATATGTCTGCTGAAAATCAAGATATCGCTGTGGCAGTTCGTTCTTCTGCAACGGCTGAAGACCTACCGGATGCTTCTTTTGCCGGGCAGCAGGAAACATTCTTAAACGTTCGAGGTCTAGCCAATGTTAAACACGCGATCAAAGAGGTATTTGCATCTCTCTATAACGATCGTGCTATCTCTTACCGTGTTCACCATGGTTTTGAGCACAGTGAAGTAGCGCTTTCTGCCGGTATACAGCGCATGGTTCGCAGTGAAACTGGCTCTTCCGGTGTAATGTTTACGTTGGATACAGAGTCTGGTTTTAACCACGTAGTTTTTATTACTTCTGCATACGGCTTAGGTGAAACCGTTGTACAAGGCGCGGTTAACCCAGATGAGTTTTACGTATATAAGCCAACCCTAAAAATGGGTGCACCAGCAATTATTCGTAAAACGATCGGTTCTAAAGCGATCAAGATGGTCTACTCTGAGCCGGGTTCAGACAATCCTGTATCCACTGTTCAAGTTGATCAGGCTGAGCGCCAGCAGTTCTCCATCGATGATAAAGATGTTCAGCAATTAGCGAAGATTGCCATTGAGATCGAAAACCACTATGGCCGCCCAATGGATATTGAGTGGGCTAAAGATGGCGATACGGGCGAACTATTTGTCGTTCAGGCGCGTCCTGAAACTGTTAAGAGCCGCAGTAATCAAGCGGTAATTGAGCGCTACCTACTAAAAGAAACCAGCCAAGTACTTGTTGAAGGCCGCTCTATAGGTCATCGAATTGGCTCTGGTAATGTACGTATCGTCCATGACATTAATGAAATGGAGAAAGTACAGCCGGGTGAAGTGCTTGTTACAGATATGACAGACCCTGATTGGGAGCCTGTTATGAAGCGCGCTGCAGCTATTGTTACAAACCGCGGTGGTCGTACTTGTCATGCTGCAATTATTGCCCGTGAATTGGGTATTCCTGCGATTGTTGGATGTGGGGATGCAACGGAACAGTTTGTTAATGGTCAAGTTGTGACTGTTTCATGTGCTGAGGGTGATACCGGTCGAGTTTATGCTGGAAAACTGGATTATGAGCACCAGTCTAACAGTGTAGAATCTATGCCTGATCTACCTTTCGAAATCATGATGAACGTGGGCAACCCTGATCGTGCATTTGATTTTCAGGCACTGCCAAATGCAGGTGTGGGGCTAGCGCGCCTAGAATTCATTATTAACCGCATGATTGGTGTGCACCCTAAAGCATTGATTAATTTCGATCAGCAGCCACCCGCACTGCAGCAGACTATATCTCGCCGTATTTCAGGTTACGACAGCCCAGTCGATTTCTATGTTGATCGTCTGGTAGAAGGTATTTCTACATTGGCCGCTGCTTTCTACCCTAAGAAAGTGATCGTACGTATGTCTGACTTTAAGTCGAACGAATACGGTCATCTAATCGGTGGCGATGCGTTTGAACCAAGTGAAGAGAACCCAATGCTTGGTTTCCGTGGTGCAGCACGATACATCTCTGAAAACTTCCGTGATTGCTTCGAACTTGAATGTCGTGCTCTTAAGCGTGTACGCGATGAGATGCAGCTTACTAACGTTGAAGTAATGATCCCGTTTGTACGTACCCCGGGTGAAGCGAAACAGGTTGTTGATCTGCTTGCTGCTAATGGACTTAAGCGTGGTCAGAACGGTTTACGTGTAATCATGATGTGTGAGATTCCATCTAATGCATTACTTGCTGATGAGTTCCTAGAACACTTTGATGGCTTCTCTATTGGCTCTAACGATCTAACGCAGTTAACACTGGGCTTGGATCGTGATTCCGGTGTTATTGCGCACCTATTCGATGAGCGAGATGAAGCGGTTAAAAAGCTGCTTTCCATGGCTATTTCAGCATGTAAGAAGCAGGGCAAGTACATCGGTATTTGCGGCCAAGGCCCATCCGATCACCCTGATCTAGCTCGTTGGTTGATGGAGCAGGGAATTAGCACAGTATCTTTGAACCCTGATTCTGTTCTCGATACTTGGTTCTTCTTGGCAAATAATCAAGAAAGCTAAAAGCTTTTATAAATCAAAGCGCTATTAAGGTTTCTTAATGGCGCTTTTTGCTTTTGAAAGAGATGAAAATAATTTCAAATCAGCACTTCTTACAGCCTGATAAAAGCCTACAAACAATGCAGTACCAGCCCCAACGAGATGTGCTTCACTAAATACCGCCCATCCTTCAGTTACAAAGACTGTATCCTGCATAAATATCTCAGTAACCGTTTTAACAGCGATCGCTATCAACGGTAGCCATGCGATAAAGCCTTTTTCCTCTCTTAACCATTGCCATGCTGCTAAACAGATTACAGTGTATAGGATCCCAGATAAGCCACTGTATCGCGCTATATCTGTTAGTGGTGAAAGTAGAAAGATGGATAGGGTCACTAGGCTTGCAAGCAATCCATATATGAATAGCTTTTGGTTACGTTTCTCTAAATACGCTCCTGCGGCGGTAAAGGTTAACAGGTCCCAAAAAAGGTGCTCTGTAGAGCTATGAACAAAATGGGCTGTAATTAAACGCCAGAATTGTTGTTGCTCAGCAATTAGGGCGTAATCAAAGCAGAGCCATGAAAGCACAGGATAGAAATAACCTAGTAATCCGATGCTCAAAACACTGACGATGATAGATAAGGTGATCAGCGGTACTTTTGTTGACTGCTCGTTATCGTTAAGAGCATGACGAGAGTCACAACCGCCCCGAAGGGCAGTTGCGATTGAGGTGAACAAATTCATGGCCATTTCAGCTCTGTTTAGCGCTTAAAGCGACGAATTTGTACTAGTGCAATGGCTACAGCGATAAAGATCACTAACCATGGTGATACAGCACCGCCACCTGAACCTGTGCGTGTTGATGAAACACTCGGTCTAGTTTGGTTCTGGTTAGCCTGATCTTTCGATTGATCGACAAACATTGGCTGTTGAGCATCTACGCGATTCTGCTGAGCGGTAATCTGTTGTTGTGCTCGGTTTTGACGAGCGGTCTGTTCTTTTTCAACGCGTTTTAGATTAGAGCGCTCAATATTCATCGCTTTGAAGACTTCGTCTCTTACAACGATCATAGATGTGTAGTCAGTTACCAAGCCATATTCCACAGCGGTATCAACAATCGCTTGCTCAGCATCTTTGTCAGAGCCTAGGTAGTCCATCTCAGCTTGTAGCTCTTCTATTGCAGCATAAGCCCATAGGCGTTCCAATTCAGGGCTGTCAGTTGCAACGTCAGGTAGATTAAAGCTGGTCTTGTAGGTTTTCTTTTCACCGTTGATTGTGCCGGTCAGCTTCACTTCTGCCTTGCCTGGTTTGTAATAGTGTCCAAATAGAGTCAGTTGTTGACCGTGGTAAAGGGTATTAGCAAGGCGCGGTTTCACCAGCTCTTTGCTTCTTACACCATCAATCTCGATCTGAATGTCCCGCATAGAAGCATGAGCCATCTTGCCTTTGGCTATCTGGAGCTGACCACTAATATCGTCAGAGTTTGAAATCTGTAGAGCAAAGCCATTGGATACGCGTGTCATCTCTTCTAAAAGAGGACGGTTAGCGCTGTTACCCATAATAAAAGTAAATAGGCGGGCATCACGCTGCTCTAGTAGATCTAGAAATTTACTCTTTTCGGTCGTGCCTACATTGGCAACGCCATCTGTAACAAGAACGACTGCAGTAGTTCTATCCGAATCCAGTTGATTAATGCCGGTCTTAAGTCCCGCATAAAGATTTGTACCGCTACTTGGTTGTACCTGATCTAGACGTTGCAATGTGTCTTTAATTGTTTGCTGATCAGCAGGTAGGTAGCCCTGTGTGAAACTCTGAGCTCGATTGTTAAATAATACGATCTTGAAGCGATCATTTGGGTTTAACTGTGTTAATCCGCTTCTAATACCTTCAATCAGGGATGAGAATTTGCCGTGCATAGAACCGGAAATATCTAGTACAAACACCCAGTCTCGACCTTGATTCATTACTGGGAGGTCGCTACCCGGTGTTAACGTCAGCTTATAAGTACCTTTGCTTGAGCCTTCTTCTTTGTACGCGAGCATATCCACGCTTGCAGGTAGGTTTTCAGCATGACGCCAGTACAGCAATATATCTTTATCTAGGGTCGTCACACTGCTATTGATAGGAGTTTCTGAGTTTTGAGTTTCATACTGTTCGGACAATTCTGCTTGCTCCAGATCTAGCTGCTGTTGCGTCAGGTGGTTAGCTGAATTGATCAAGCTTGCTTGCCATTCATAGGCATTAAGTTGTTGGAAGGATGCATTCGGGTGTTTAGGCATTCTTAAGCCATCAACTGGATAGCTGGTCCTTAGCTTCACATCAAAAGAGAACTTCTCATTTACCGTTTCGTTGCGATCCCAAAAGCTCAGTTTTTGCTCGTCAACACCACCATCTTCAAGAGGGTATACGTATCGACCAATTCCAGTATCGGTCTGGGTATTCTGTAGATATACCAACTTGATTTTAACTTCCTGATTAGCCTTTACAGGAAAGACAGAGATATCGAACGTTTTGTATTGGTCTTTCTCTACGATCGCAGTTTCATTTCCCTTTTGTTTTTCCTGCTCGTAGATCTGTCGGGCACGCTGTTTCTCTACGACTTCACCTGTAACAGGTTGGCCATCAATCCAATAGCTAAATTCACCTACAGCCGCTTTATCTGGAACCGGGAAGGAGTAAATAGCTTCTAGATCAGTCGCGTTAGGGTTATGAAAAACTTGCTCAACTGTTGTGGTTGCGTACATATCTTCAATCACAACATCGACATGGTGTTCTTTGATTTTTAGCTCTTCATACCCTGCATTGCTCGGTTTTAATAGTCCTGCAGCATTACTGTATGGGCTCATCAAAAGAGCGCTGCCTAATGCTATCGCTGTGAATAGGCTGCTGCGTTTTAGGTTAGGAGTTGAGTGTTTCATCGCTTGTTCCTCATCTATTGATGGGAGCAAGATTGTGATGTTTAGGCGATTGTTAAAATGAAATTAAAATAGGTTTTAAATTAAACAGCTATGAGTATCAAAATATAATACCAACCTATTTATGAACTGGCCCGAAGATTGCTGACTATCCAATCAGAACATAGATTCCTTGTTTTAATGGATTAACATAGGCGCAGTTATATATGTATATCTCCAGTAATTATCAGACTTCTAGCTTAATTGGCACAAATCAGAATCACACAGGACAAAGTGCAGCACTGGCAAACTCTGGCCGATCAGCCTCTGTCAGCGGCAATACAGTGTTCTTAACGGAAGAAGCAAAACAGCTAAACGAATCTGAGTCTGTTTATACTCTCAGCACTGCAAAAGGTGATAAAGAGTACGATTTAGACACTTACTTCCAAGCAAAGCCTGCCCATGAAGGGGATATTTTCGATATTGAGGGCTTATTGCTGCCAAATGAGCAGAACGTGAGGGCTTTGCAGAATCACCTTTCAAAAGTGTTCCCCGATTTTTTGTCCCGTCACAACATTCCAGAAGCACCTGAATCGATAAACTATGACGGTAAAGGGCAGATAGTTTTGCCAGCTGATTACCCTTATGCAGATGAGCTTAAACAAGCCCTGAAAGAAGAACCAGCTATCGCTAAAGAGCTAAGCACTGTTAATGCTTTAGCATCACACCTTGCGGCTTTCAAAGAGCTGGAGCCATTCAGGCAAGAGATGGATAATGCTAATTCACAAGCAGAGATAGAAGCCATTATCGACAAATACAGTTATCTGCTGGGTGATAATCGACAGTACCCGTCAGTTGAACTCTCTTTCACAGAAGAAGGGAAGCTAACGGTAACCAGTGAAGGCAGTGCTTTGGTTTAACTCCGTAAGGAAATGCCCTGCAATACTATTTAGAGATCTTTTTAAACAACGAGTATTGCCATTGGCGGATGGCTAGCACCATGGTCGTACCATTTTTTTTCTGTTGTGGCGCCGAATGATCTTCTTGCATTAATTCGTTAAATTCTGCTGCGAGACGCTCCATTTTCTTTTGCAGACGTGCGTTGGAGCTATCGGTCAGGATGGCATTAGTCACGATCAGCTTTTCATTGGCTTTATCAAAACGTGAGCTAAAGAAGTCTTGTTCGACCTTTTCTTGGAAAAACTGCTGAATTGGGCCATTAGGTAGCCAATGGAAATTAGGGGCAACTAAAAGCTTTACGCGGTTCCCGGGCAGTAGATCGATAATCTTAAGGCGATCTAGCTTAGCTAGTTTTTGAATACATTCTGTTTCTGGAATGTCATAAGCATTAAGGATGTCAGAGAACGTCATTCCACTGATCACGCTGACTGTTATCAATAACAAAATCAGATCATTCGCGATCTCTTTTTCTTGGTCTCTGGTCAATTGAGTCAGTTGGCACTGATCTTTACTCATCTTCTGTACAAGCTCAGATAGCTCGATATTAAGCATGTCGCATATAGCTTCTAGCCGAGTGAGGGTAAAGTTTTTTTCAGCAAAAAGCCGCTTTACTGACGCTTCACTTAAATCAAGAATTTCGGCGACATCTAGGTAGGTTTTACCTTGAGCTTTAAGTTCTCGTTTGAGTGTATCTATCAGTGGTCCAACTTGCGCCATAATCTATTCCTTAATTTATGCTCACAGCGATATTAACCGAAGCGCTTTATATATTCACGATAATCACTGAGTTAATCCAGCTGGTACTCACAACTTTTGTCTAAACTTGTAACTGAATCTCATACTAGGATTGAAGCTAGGGGTAGTTAGATGAGAGTAGGCTGGCTTATATCCATTTTATTTATTACCTGCGGCTATGCCTGTGCAGATTCTCAAGTCTCGTCTAATGCTATTCAGTTTCTCACCCATAACCTGAAAAAATCCGTATATAAAGATTACTCTGGTGCAATCAGAGGTATAGAGCACGCTGGGCGTAGAGCGTTTAATCTTGAATTGGTTAGAGCTATGTCGGATTTACGCAAAAAGCCTTTTAATCCAGTAGAAGTACCGTTTTTGAGAGGGGTAGATCTAGTAAAGCAAGGACCAAATTATGCAATCTTCAATATCAGTCGGAATGAAGAGCGCGAAAACCAGTTTAAGTGGGTTGGCCCATTGCAATCAGATAGCGTTCAGTTCTTTAAAAATACCCGCTATACAAAGCAGCTTAGTTCTTATCTTGAATTTACCGAAGAGGTCAGAGTTTGTGTGCTGCGGGGCAGTAGGCACGAGAGAATCCTAAAAGCTGAGACTCCTGTGTTGATCTTAGTGGCTAACTGTTTTTTAGAAGCCTAGTATCGCTAAACTATAAATTTTCATCGCGCTCAAGGAAGATAGGCAATCTTTTACTGCAGCGAAGAGAGATACAGTTTCAATCCTGATTCAATCTTCTTTATATTTGCAGATTCCATGCTCAGAAAGGCCCTGTAGCGTACATGCGCTCAGGGCTTTTTATTGGTACTGGATTTCAGATGCAAAGCGTGTGATGGGCAATTACAGCTTTTCAGTCTGAAGAAATATATATGGAAGTAGCTTAACAATATTATGAGCATCAGCAAGGCAACTGATAATAGAACTAACAAGATCAAGTCTTTTTAGTGAAAAGGCTTTCCCGTAACTACTTGAAGCATAATCCTCTGTTTAGGGAAGGTAACCATAAAGTAACTAATTGTTTTTCCATATACGCCTCCAATAATAGATATATCTCATTCATCATTGGAGAAGACAATCCATGAGTACATTCAAGTTTGAAGCTGGTGCAGTATTCCCGTCTATTACTAAATCTGATCTAGGTGGTAACTCAAGAGACTTGAGCAAACCTTTAGATGGTAAAGATTGGCAAATGCTTGTCGTTTATAGAGGTAGGCATTGTCCGTTATGCTCACGTTTTTTGAATGAACTAAACACTTATAAATCACGTTTAGCTGATTTAAACATAGATCTTGTTGCTGTCTCTGCAGATAGTAAAGAGCAACTGGAAAGCCACATCACTAAATTGGAGGTGAGTTTCCCACTTTTCTATGGACTATCAGTTGAAGAAATGAAATCTCTAGGCGTATACATCTCACATCCTCGTTCAGAGAAGGAGACTGATCATCCCTTTGCTGAGCCAGGTTTATTTGTAATCAATGAAAGCGGAACCCTTCAAGTCGTAGATATTTCAAACAACCCATTTGTCAGACCTGATCTTGAAAAGCTTGTCTCAGGCTTAGAATGGATTCGTAACCACGACTACCCAATTCGTGGCACCTACAGTTATAGCTAGTACTAAGTCGGTTTGAGTTACCAGAATTATATTCAACTAGCTCATAAAATGATGTGTATGTTTCATTTTCTTTTTTTGGGGAAACATACACAACTTTCGTAACTTAACAGAGCATATAGAAATACGTTGTACTGGTACTCATAATTTAATTATCGCCTATGGCATTAGATCAATATTCATTGGCATCTTCCCACAAGTCTAATGGTTATCGATTTTTGTAGGATGATTTAAGTCGATCAATCTACTCAAAAGGTAATAACAATGATTCCAAGAACTATATTTGAGTCTGAGCACGAAATCTTCCGCGATAGTGTCCGTAAATTTATTGAAGATCAGGTCGCGCCTTATCATGAAGAGTGGGAGGATAAAGGTGAAGTTGATCGAAACCTGTGGCTCAAAGCGGGAGAGCAGGGGCTCTTGGCCCCAACGGTACCGGAAGAGTTCGGCGGGGTGGGTGTCGACTATCGCTACAATGCAGTTGTGTCTGAAGAGCTTGCGCGTTCAGGCTTTACCGGGCCAGGTTGGCCGCTGCACTCCGATATTGCGGTTCCTTATATTTTTCATAATGGTTCGAAAGAGTTGAAAGCTCGTTATCTGCCTGGCTGTGTTACAGGCGAAATTGTTACGGCTATTGCGATGACTGAACCAGGTACTGGCTCCGATCTTCAGGGAATTAAGACAACAGCAGTTCTGGATGGTGATCATTACATTATCAATGGATCCAAAACATTTATCACATGGTTACCCGTTTGGGAGATAGTAAATTCTGTTTTTCAAAGTACAGTGCAGCAAATGACAGACACTCACCAAGACGGCATCCCAAATCTTACTTGGCTCATTCCAGCTAACCCAGGCAGGTGTAAATCTGATTCAATTATTCAGTGCTTGTCAGACTTGAAGGCCAATAGCAGGACAACTGGGAAAAAAACAAAGACACTCTTTAATCTAGATGTTTTGTTACCAATTGCTGGTATTGATGACAAGCAGGGAAGAGCTGCTTGGCTATACGATATGAAACCGCATAAAGAGCATTGCAGTTTGTATAATGACGGTTTCGAAAGTTACAACAGTATCTTTGATGGGAATCTTGAGGTTATTGTCCTGCCAAATGAGTTTGCAGTAGTAGCCTACCATTTCTATAGAGAAGGCTTGACGCCTGTTCCTATTCCGTTTGGCTTCATAACATCCAACAGGCAAAAAGTAGCTCACGTAAGCGACTTCGTTGAGAGATTATGCAGTGAACAAATTGCTCTAAATCAACCTAGAATCATCGGTCCTGTTGCAGATGAAAAAAAACAATAGGCGCGACATTGAATTTGCAGTGATTGAGATTAAGGTTTACTAGCGTCCACTGTTAACTGACTGGAGAAAGAAGTGGCAGGCCAAGGCCAAGTAAAAATCTAACAGAAGAACTCTCAGGTGAGCTTACAGAAGCTTACGATGATGGTTCGTGGCCAAAAGCGTGTTCAGAAGTCTTTATGCATGTTTGAGAGAAATGCCCAGATCAGAGACGAAGCGTTTACATCCATTAATGCCAAATAAGTCAAAAGAGCAGCGTGCGCTACGTTGTTCTTTACGACACTTTACCCGCGAAAAAGTATTTTGCAGAGTTCTCCGCACGAAGGGTAATCAGCCCAAAATCAAAAAGTATCAGCCTTAATTTGAAACTAGGTATTTCCAAATAACTGCTCGACAGCCGCAAAGGCATGTACCAGTAAGGCTAGGAAGTTTCAGGCGTGGTTGATATCGAGTATCAGTATCAACCTTAAACATCACAGTTATACCGGTCGCCGAGACAAGGGGCCTTTACCTCTCGGAGTGCAGGTGGCGGATATTGCAGGTGTTACATATATAAATATTCTATTTAACATAATATATATTATACGCAGTTAAACATTCAGCAATAATAGAGCCCACAAGCCTAGCTAGCACTTGCTCCACAAATTTAATGGAATGATTTTTTTAGGTGCTCAAAAGGATAAAAATTAATTACACCACAAAGTGCCAGCAGGATTTTTCTATGGCCCTGCAAGTTACAGCGATCACCACCCAACACTGGACTAGAAAACATGAATCTTAATCCCTGCATAAAATAAAAATACGAGCCACAAAAAAGATAAGAAAACTATGAATGCGTAACTGGTATTTCAGCCGATTGGTAGCTACACAATAACGCTGGATGGAGATTTATGAGTTCGCCTGTCACATCAGACTCGACGATTAATATGGATGGCTCTGGAGCCATGCAGTGCATTTTGGCTAGGACTTCATAAGGCTGATACTTGTGCAGCTTACAGCTGTTAGACTCGTATAGATCAGCATCGAGCATAACACTGTCGCCCACAGAAATTTCATTCCAAAGAAATTCGGTTTCCAGATGAAGTTCTGTAAAATCCAGTACGCTCATATCGGCAACCTCGTTTAGGAGTGTTACCTTAAGCTTGGACGATGTTATGACGAATTGCGAGGTGAACTAACTCAGAATTGTTGCTAATTTTTAATTTTCTGAAGATGTTTGTGCGGTGAGCATGAATGGTTTTAGGGCTCAAAAACATCTCTTCAGCGACTATAGCTACCGTCCGACCCTCAGCCAGCAACGAAAATATCTGCAACTCGCGTTTCGTAAGACTGCCTAAAGATGATTCACCAGAAGAGTCTCCATTGATTCGTGAGCGTATCTCTTCGGTAATGTACTCCTCACCCTTATAAATCGCCTTAACAGCCTCTAAAAGCTCATCAGGAGCGCACCTTTTAGTCAAAAAGCCTTTAGCCCCTGCATTAACAACGTGAGCCGGAAAAGGATCCGTCTCCATTGCCGTCAATACAAGCACCTTGGCTTTTGGGTCTCGCGATATAATACGCCGAATAGCCTCGAGACCACCGTTGAGGTTATTAGCTGTAGCATCCTCAGGATTTGAATCTGCTGGCATATTGAGGTCCATAATGACCACATCAGGCTCGTGCTGCGTGTACATTTCGCACGCTGATTGTCCATTATCTGCCTCCCCAACAATTTCAATGCTTTCATCAGATATCAGTAGGCGCTGAAATCCAGCCCTAACTAGAGGGTGATCATCTACAAGCAAAATTTTAATTGGGGTCGACATGTTCGCTTCCTAATAATAAGGCTGCCAATAGATAATTCAGCTTAATTCTTCAGCCTAATCATCTGATTTGTATGAATTTATTATTCTATATATCGCTTGAAGGCGCTATTGCATCAGCACCTTTATATACATCAAAACTTTCAATATCCATAGCTCCAGCATTCGATATTTCTTCAACTGAAATATGGGCAGGCAGAGCAACTAGCTCATCACTATAACCTACAAGCTGTACGCCTTCTTTCTTGCAATGCCTAAGGACCTTTTCTAGCGCCTTAACAACTGCCACTTGCCGGCCATTAAGTTGTTCGCGTGCTATTCTTGGATCTTTGGGCTTACTTGTTACCTGCTTAATAGCATAGCCATCATCATCAAGAAGCTGGATTGTTACATTCTTTAGCTTTACTTTAAGAAGAAGAGCTTTAGCTTGCTTGAAGTCTTGCTCACTATTACAGCACACAGCATCATCAAGTCCACACTGATGCAAAGCATCAATAATTTCTTGATCTTGTGCCAATTCTGTTAAAACTATATCCATTTCAGATTGTTACCTATAAATAGATAGAAATTAGTTCGCCAGTAGTGAGCGTTATTTTATTAGAGATATAGCCGCCAAGCCATGAATCAATTTCGCACAAAGCTTAGTGAAGATTAACATCGTTAATAATATATAGCATCACTACTTTAGGATTTTAAGAACCCGATAGTAGTTGCTTTAATTTTATGACCTCTAGCTGCAACTCGGCCTTCTCGCTAGCAAGAGTATCAACAGCCCTATTCAGCCTTTTACTCTCTTCCTGAAGCGTACGATTCTCGACTTGGACCTCAATGTATTGGTCAATATTAGAACTTCCCTCAGACATTATCTCTGCCTGCTTCAACTCCCTAGTTAGTCTAGATATCTCCGACTGACTCTCGATAAGCTGCGTTTCGCACTCCGCAATCTTCAGAAGACCCTCGCCCTTCTCATTAGAAAGCCTTTCATTATCTTGTAATAAGCGAAGACATTGCGCTCTTAGCTCCTTTAGCTCTCCATGATCAACAGAAGAAGCCTTAGATAACTGCCTCGATCTTTCAGCAAATTCGCTTTCTAAAGCACTTCTCTGCGCATCAAGCTCCTTATTCGCATAAGCAAGCGCCTGCAGCCAAAGCTTATGAGCACTATTAGCAACTGGTTCCGGAAGGTTCGGTGTTCGCCCGACCTCATCAAGCCGCAGCCCAAGCTCAGACCACCAAATGTTTAAGGCTTTGTTGATGGTTGTAATTGAACCTGTACCAATACGATCCCTGATATTTTGCTGCGTCGGCTTTACACCTTCACGCAAAAGCTTATCAGCAGCCTCTTTAACCAAATCTTGCGTATTGTGTTTCATATAATATTCAATATGTATTAAATAATACGTATTATTATAACCCTATATAACCTTCTTTCAATTTTTATATTGCCGTAAATGCCAAATGAGCTACGCTGAAAGTAACCCTAACTGCATGATAAGGAAGTACTATGAAGGCAAAAATAGCGATCAACGGTTATGGAAGAATAGGCAGAAACATCCTACGCGCCTTTTATGAATCTCACCTAGGTAAAAATTTGCAGATAATCGCCATCAACGATCTTTGCGACCCTCAGGTAAATGCACATCTAACTCAATATGACAGCATACACGGTCGTTTCAGATACGATGTTCTTGCCGAGAACGACTCCTTAATCGTCAATGGAGATACCATAAAGGTCTTCAGAGAAAAAGACATCAGCGCCCTACCCTGGGACCAACTTGATATAGATATTGTATTTGAATGCACAGGACTATTTACCGACAGAGCATCAGCATCTGAGCACATAAAGGCCGGCGCCAAAAAAGTCTTAATATCAGCACCATCCAAAAATGCAGATGCCTGCATCGTTTATGGCGTCAACCAAGACTCAATTCAGCCCAACCACACAATAATCTCTAATGCATCATGCACAACAAACTGCCTTGCACCGCTAGCAAAGATCATCAACCACCACTTCGGCATCGAATCAGGCTTAATGACAACCATACACGCCTACACCAACGACCAGCATTTAATGGATGCTTTTAGCGGCGACTTGTATAGAGCAAGATCAGCTGCCAGCTCCATGATTCCAACCAAGACTGGCGCTGCCACTGCTGTAGGACTCGCTTTACCCGAACTAGAAGGAAAGCTCTCAGGCATAGCTGTGCGAGTCCCAACTTCAAATGTATCTTTAGTAGACCTAAGCGCAACTCTAAAAAACCACTGCACAGCAAGCGAGCTAAACAACTTAATCCGAACAGAATCAAACCAAAGCTACAAAGGAATTGTTGCCTATAATGATAAGCCCCTTGTCTCTATTGATTTCAATCACCGTCCCGAATCTTGCATTTTCGACGCAACGCAAACCATGACCCATCAAAATACGATCAAAATTTTTGCCTGGTATGACAATGAATGGGGGTTTTCAAACAGAATGCTCGATACCGCCCAACTTATGCACAAAATCTCCAACTAAAAGCCCATAAACAACAAAGCCCCTCACACGGAGTGAAGGGCTTTATTTTTCCAGCTAATACAACTTAGTAGATTATTACTTGAGATAATTTATCTGAGAGAGATACAAATCCTGAGAGCTACAACCTTGAGGGTTGCTTATCTTAGCCTGCAACGCTGCTTTTATACTGTCAGGAACCTTACTCACCTCTGTGGCTGTAACAGCCTGATAATGCTCCTGAACTAGATAGGTTGGCGAATAACGCGATACCTGAATATAGGTTATCCCTCTCTCAGTAATTGATGCGTAACTAATTCTAGAAAAGCGGTTTTTATTGATATCACCAGCGATAAATCCACTATCACAAGCAACAGAAAGGCTCTTACCAGCCGCTGTTGATTCAAACACATCAGTAGGATCAGCCCCCGCCAACACAGCCTCTACTTTTTGGGCGTCACTCAGAGAGCTCTTCGAAGTATTGCTTGTTGCTACAGGTGAACTCGGTGATTGAGCAAGATAATCCATATCAAGCGCCTTGATTGCTTGATATCCAATCACCCCAGCTACAGCGAGTATAAATATGCCTTTTGGAAGATCTGTCATAATATCTCTGAACTCCCTTTCCTGCGCGTTGTTTATATCCCTCGACATCGTTTAATTATAGCAACGACTGCCTTATTGATTGCCCAATGCTCTTAAGCAAAAACAACAAACCTTATCTTTAACAAGTTTATTCACTTAACATCAGCAATAATAGACCCATATTTAAACAATTCAAGATAACTAAAGCCCATAATTGAGGAGACTATAACAATGATTTCAAACAGAACTAAAAAGACCATATAAATCACACAGATAGAATGCAGCCCTAGCAACATGAAAAATAAACAAGTTTAGGCAGCATGACGACATGACACTATGAAATAAGGTCAAAGTAAATGCCGACAGGTATGCAACAAGAGCGATAAAAACAGGAAAGACAGAACTTAGGGAATGTAAAAAGCAGAAAGAGGATCTAGAGATTTATTACCACAAGTGGTGCCCGGGACCGGACTCGAACCGGTACACTCTTGCGAGCGGGAGATTTTAAGTCTCCTGTGTCTACCAATTTCACCACCCGGGCAAGGATGGAGGCGCGGGTCGGAATCGAACCGGCGTACACGGAGTTGCAGTCCGCTGCATGACCACTCTGCCACCGCGCCTCAATATTGTTACTTTAGAATTTGGAGCGGGAAACGAGGTTCGAACTCGCGACCCCAACCTTGGCAAGGTTGTGCTCTACCACTGAGCTATTCCCGCTCTGCTGTAACAATGTGGTGCGTATTATAGAGAGCCCCGATTATAAGTCAACACATATTTTATAAAAAAATCTGCTTAATTATTAACCACTTACATCTGTTCAGATAAAGCAGGCCAAGAAGCTCTAAGGTACTGATACATAGACCATAAAGTTAAAGCTGCTGCTAGATACAGTGCAACAATCCCTGCTATCGATATTGTCGTGTAGGGCTCTGTAACAATCATGAGCATAATCGCCAACATCTGTAGTGCTGTTTTTACCTTCCCGATATAAGAGACAGCCACACTCGCTCTCTGTCCTACTTCAGCCATCCACTCACGTAGAGCTGATATCACAATCTCTCTACCGATAATTACGATCGCCGGAATTGTGATCCACCATGACGCATAGCTTTCAACTAATAGAGCCAGAGAAATAGCTACCATTAACTTATCCGCAACAGGATCCAAGAACGCGCCAAAGGGAGAGGTTTGATTCAACCTCCTCGCTAAATAACCATCTAACCAATCAGTAAAGCCAGCAACAGCAAATACCACACCTGTAGCAATAGGCGCCCAGCTATAAGGCAAATAGAAGATCAGCACAAAGACAGGAATTAAAACAATACGTAACGATGTAAGTATATTGGGTATATTCATCTGGCATTCAAATATCAGGATGGAGTGCCGCATAGATTTCTTCGGCAATTGTTTTGCTTATGGTAGAGACTTTTGCAATTTCTTCAACACTGGCGCGCTCTACTTCTTGGATTCCACCAAAATGTCTTAGCAATTCTCTTCTTCGTTTAGGCCCCACACCGGGAATATCCTCTAAAACTGAGCGTTTTCTAGCCTTACCTCTACGAGCACGGTGTCCTGTAATGGCAAATCGATGTGCTTCATCACGAATATGCTGAATTAGATGTAAAGCTGCAGAGCTACTCTCTAAAACAGTCTCTTCACCCGTATCTCCCGAAATAAGAACCTCAAATCCAGCCTTACGAGTTGGGCCCTTAGCCACACCAATAACTAAGACGCCGGATATACTTAGTTCGTCCAGCACTTCCATTGCTTGAGTGACCTGCCCCTTACCGCCATCTATTAACAGGATATCGGGTAATTTACCCTCTCCTTTCTTAAGACGCGTATAACGCCTGAGTAAAGCTTGATGCATTGCTGCATAGTCATCACCTGGAGTAATTCCTTCGATGTTAAAATGCCTGTAATCTGATTTAAGCGGCCCATTCCTATCGAACACTACACACGAGGCAACTGTTGCTTCACCTGAACTGTGACTAATATCAAAACACTCTAACCGTTGCGGAACCTCATCAAGATCCAAGAGACTTTGCAGCTCTAGATAACGGTTATAGATATTCTTTTTGTTGGCTAAATAACTACCTAACTGCTGCTCAGCATTGGTATTTGCTAGTTTCTGCCATGCTGCTCGCTCACCTCTAACCGTATGCGAAAGCACTACCTTTTTATTTGATAACTCTTCGATCGCTTGCTGCAAGCAATCTTTATCTTCAACCTCGCTTGGCAAAACAATATATGCCGGTATTTCACGTTGCGAACCCAAATACCACTGCGCAACGAAAGCCGACACAATTTCACTAGAGGTTTCTTCTATAGATACCTTGGGATAGTGCGCCTTGCTTCCGATAATTCGTCCGCCACGGACAAACAGCATATGTATACAGACCCCACCAGGCTGAACTGAACACCCAATCACATCGGCCTCACCTTGCATGCCAGTCACATACTGCTGCTCTTGTACTTTTTGTAAACTAATCAGTTGATCTCTATATAGCGCAGCCTTTTCAAACTCAAGATCAGATGAAGCATTTTCCATCTGGCTAGCAATTTCATCCATAACCTTGGTGTTTTTACCATCTAAGAACATAGAGGCATGACGGATATCGTCTTGATAATCTTCTTTAGAGATAGCTTTTACACAAGGCGCTGTGCATCTTTTGATTTGATACTGAAGGCAAGGACGCGACCTGTTTTTGTAAAAACTATCGTCGCACTGACGTATCTTAAATATCTTCTGAAGTAGATTAAGACTGTCGCGGACTGCCCCACCGCTTGGAAATGGGCCAAAGTATTTACCGCTTTTACGCTTTGCTCCTCGACTAAATCGCACCGCAGGATAATCATCTTTATCTGAAATGAAGATATATGGGTACGATTTATCGTCACGCAGAAGAATATTATAAGGCGGCCTGTGCTGCTTAATCAGGTTTTGCTCAAGCAATAACGCTTCGGTTTCACTGTTAGTGATAGTGACCTGAACATCAGCTATCTTCGCAACCAACGCACGAGTCTTGATACTGAGACCTGAAGAGCGGAAGTAACTAGAAACTCTGTTTTTAAGGTTTTTGGCTTTTCCAATGTACAGAAGCTCATTGTCTGCATCGTACATTTGGTAGATTCCAGGCCTTTTTGTGAGTTGCTTCAAAAAGGCGCTGGCATCAAATGTTTCGGCTGGGGTATTTTCTGACACTGCTTACTGTTCTACCTTGGACAATAGCTTACGGTTATCCATGTATTCATGCGTAGCAATTCTATGAATTTCTTGCAGAGTCTCCATTGTAGACTCTGTAATCCCCGCCCCGCGTGAAAGCGATACCTCTAGGTAAACACCAATTTCTGCGTAGTAACAAAGCTGAGCGTCGGTACTTTGCGCTTTACGAAGTTTAGTTAATGAGATTTGTGCACCATTAACCAATATATTATTAATATCTGATTCTGATAGCAGAACATCACGGTTTTGTTCGCTTAAAGGGACGTTATTATCTGTTGATCTGGTCATCGTATACCCTTATTTATAATCCCATCGTGTTTGCAGCATACTTTAAGCATTTCAACAGTTGATGTAAAAAGGAAAGTCTCAGTTTACGACGAATCGACTGCTTCTCACTTATCTACATGAAAGAGCACTATGTATGGATAACGATATTGGCTGGGTTTTAAGAAGCCCTTCTTTGATAAATGTACCGAAAAGCTATATTCCCTTTCATGACCTTATAAGCCCAGATCAGTTCAAACCAGTAGCAGTTAACACATCAACATTCATAGAAAGAAATCTCGGTGGTTATTACGAAAACATAGTCAACCACATTCTCAACAATGATCATCATCTATCCGATATAAAAAGAAATATTAAGATTTTTAATAATGAAGCAACCTTGGGTGAACTCGATTTTATTGGCGGTTCATCGACGGGCGACTTCCATCTAGAATGTGCAATTAAATACTATTTAAGAATAGGTTCAGGCACCAAGCTTGAAGATTTTATTGGCCCAGGAAAGAGAGATCGGTTAGACCTTAAATATGAGAGGATGGTCGAACATCAACTTAGAGTATCTAAAACCCCGCAAGGTATCCTAGCGTGTAAAAGCGAAGGCTTATCCCCTGCGATTTTCGTTATGTTAGTACAGGGATACCTCTTTCATCCTTTTGCTGAGTTTGGATCCAAAATAGCACTCCATCCCACAATCAATCCAAGTCACCTCCAAGGCTGGTGGCTGAGACAAAATGAGCTTGGCCAGATTAATGACTCAGACTTTTACAGCATTATGCATAAGCCCCGCTGGCTCATTGCGGATCAATCTAATCTTTTAGATTATGCAGAATTAAAAACAGAGTTATCAAAAGCTGACCGCCCCATACTAGTGGCTAGAATTGATAAAAAAGGAAAAGAATTAGATAGAGGGTTTGTTGTACCAAACGAGTGGTAGGAGGAATTAGCCGGGTTGCTCAATTGAGGTTCCCGGCAAAGCTGAAACTTACTTGTCCGCAGCCGCTGCATCTTTAGCAATCATATTTTTGATTACTTTAACGCCAACAAATGTACCAATGATCATCGCTGCAACAATCGCAAGACTTGGAGCAACAGAGATTAGGTTATATTTATCCATAGAACTGTCCTAGATATTTTGTAGTAGTAATAAAGAAATATCGGGGGCAATTATATAGAGCCAACAGCCTGTGTCTATCCATCAATGGCCCATAAAAACCATTATAAAATAATGGTTATTTCTTGTTCTCGCTTTCTAAACGCATCAGCAGACTTGAGGTGTCGCAGCGCCCGCCACCCATTTGCTGAACATCCGCGTAAAACTGATCTACCAAAGCCGTAACCGGCAATCGGGCGCCATTCTTTCGGGATTCATCTAGAACAATATTTAAATCTTTACGCATCCAATCAACAGCAAATCCAAAATCATACTCATCCTCAATCATGGTTTGATGGCGATTCACCATTTGCCAAGAGCCCGCAGCACCATGTTGAATTACGTCGAATACCTGAGCTGCATCTAAACCAGCAGCTTTAGCGAAATGAACCCCTTCAGCCAAGCCCTGCACTAGACCAGCGATACAAATCTGATTAACCATTTTCGCTAACTGACCAGAGCCCGCCTCACCTAGTAAACGCGTAGATTTTGCATAACAATCCATAACTGGCTCAACAATAGAAAAGTTAGCAACATTACCGCCTACCATAATACTCAAAACGCCATTCTCTGCACCTGCCTGACCTCCAGAAACTGGAGCATCGAAGAAGCCTACGCCTTGCTCACCTGCCAGCTCCGATAGCTCTCTAGCAACTTCAGCAGATGCCGTAGTGTGATCCACCAAAATGGAACCAGCTTGCATAGTGCTTAACACACCCTGTTCGCCTGATGTTACAGCTCTTAAATCATCATCATTGCCAACACAGGTAAACACGATATCTGCACCCTGAGCAGCCATTGCAGGCGTTAAAGCAAAGCTGCCTTTATAGTCTTCAATCCATGCCTCTGATTTAGCTGTTGTACGGTTGTAAACCGTAACATCGTGACCTGCTTGTGCTAAATGCCCTGCCATCGGGTATCCCATGACACCCAAACCTATAAATGCAACTTTCATTCTTATTATCCCATCTAGATTGAACTGTTTTATTCTTTATAGGCTCAGAGTATAAAGGATGAAACAGCAAACACCATCTCGTACTTTTTAAATCGCTATTTTGCTATCATCTTGCCCTGTATTTAACGAGAGCCATTTATGTCCTTCTTAAAATCAGCACTTATTTCCATTTTCCTTTTTGCAACTTCTGCAAATGCGTTAGCACAAAGCGAACTCTATAAACTGAGTTTTCAAAACACAGATCACGAAACTATTTCTTTGGCAAATTACAAAGGAAAAGTCGTTCTACTTAATTTCTGGGCGACTTGGTGTCCACCATGCATCAAAGAGATGCCTTCGATGCAGAGGCTACAGGATCATTTTGCTGACCAAGATTTTGAGATTGTGGCTATAAATGCCGGTGAGGATTCTGTATCTGTTTCAAGTTTTTTAATGGAGCTTGATACCGAATTAACTTTCACGATCTTACTCGATGAGAAAAATCGTTCTTTTAATGAATTTGGGATTAAAGGACTGCCGATGACATTATTGTTCGATAAAGAAGGAAAGCTGATTGATACAATTCTTGGCGGTAAAGAGTGGGACCACCCTGAATCAATTGCTTTAATTAGCCAGACATTAAAATAAGCCATGGACCGATGATCCATGGCTTAAATAACTTATTCAGCCAATACTGCAGCTGCTGCTTGAGCTGCAACACCAATTTTAATTGGCGCATCCATCTCCGCAAGTGTGTTTTCTAGAGCGTCTAGGCACAACATAACATTGCGCTGAGTACATGCAGTACCCATCAAACCGATACGCCATACTTTACCAGCCAAAGCACCAAGGCCCGCACCGATCTCTAGATTGTAATTTTTCAGTAGCGCTGTACGCACAGCAGCATCATCAACGCCATCAGGTATGATGACAGAGTTAAGCTGTGGCAGGCGACAATCTTCATCAACTAGGAAACCGATACCCATTGCTTCAAGACCCGCACGTAGTGACAAATGCAGCTTCTGATGACGAGCCCAAGCATTTTCAAGGCCCTCTTCCTCAAGCATTACAAGAGATTCATGCAGCGCATATAGAGAGTTCACAGGCGCTGTATGGTGATAAGCACGCTTTCCGCCACCACCCCAGTATCCCATTACAAGGTTCGTATCTAAGAACCAGCTAGGAACAGAGCTTGTACGGTTTTGGATAGCCTCAACTGCTTTCTGGCTAAAACTCACTGGAGAGATACCAGGAGGACAAGAAAGGCACTTCTGTGTACCGGAGTAAATTGCATCAATACCCCAGCCATCAACGTCAACTTCTACACCGCCAAGGGACGTTACAGCATCAACAATAGTAAGAGCGCCGTTAGCCCGAGCTAATTCACAAAGTGCTTTTGCATCAGAACGGACACCCGTAGATGTTTCCGCATGGACAAAAGCCAAAGCTTTAACATTTTCATTGTCTGCAAACGCAGCTTTAACCTTTTCAAGATCCACAGGCTGACCCCATTCATCTTGAACAAGAATGCATTCGCCACCAAAACGCTCTACATTCTCTTTCATACGACCGCCAAAAACACCGTTTTGGCAAACGATCACCTTATCACCCGGCTCAACCAAGTTAACAAAGCACGCTTCCATTCCTGCAGAACCAGGCGCAGATACAGGCATTGTTAATTCGTTATCAGTTTTGAAAAGGTTTTTCAGCATCTCTTTGATTTCATCCATCATGCGGATAAATTCAGGATCAAGGTGACCGATTGTTGGGCGAGCCATCGCCGATAGAACTCGAGGGCTTACATCTGATGGTCCAGGGCCCATCAGGGTACGTACAGGTGGGTAAAAAGAGGTAGTCATTTAAGGCCCTTATAATTGCTACATGTTACAAAGGCCTTATTTGTATCAGTTGGAAGCCAACTCATCAATCATTGCGATGATCATTTCTGCAGAATGTTTAGCTGCAGTCACAAGAAATTGGTCGAATGACACACCGGACTCTTTACCTGCGATGTCTGACAAAGCACGAATCACGATGAACGGCGTATTAAATTGATGACATGTCTGAGCAATTGCAGCCGCCTCCATCTCTACGGCTTTCATCTCAGGAAACAACTTACGCTTACGCTCCACACGCTCAGGGTCGTTCATGAACTGATCACCCGTGCAGATCAAACCTCGTGTCGTTTTCATGCCATCCATGCGCTCAATACAGCGCTCCGCGACCTTTGCTAAAGACGCGTCTGGAGTGAAAGCAGCAGGCTGACATGGCACTTGGCCATATTCGTAGCCAAATACAGTTAAATCCACATCGTGATGACGAACTTCAGAAGAAATAACGATATCACCAACATTGAGCTCTGGATCATAACCACCAGCAGAGCCTGTATTGATAACGCAATCAGGTTTAAATGCCTGAAGAAGAATGGTAGTTCCAATAGCCGCGTTGACTTTTCCGATACCTGATTTCAGCAAAACGATATCGTGTCCATGTAGCTTACCCGTAAAAAGTAAGTACCCAGCTATTTCGTGCTCGTCTCTCTCTTTAAGCGCAGCTTTTAATAGCTCCACCTCTTCATCCATTGCACCGATAATACCGATACGAATGTTGCCGTTTTTCTGAGAAAGTAGCGCTGAAATGCTTTGTTCTTGGGTCATCAAAGTTTACCGTCTAAAAAGGCCGTAATTACCATCTTAATAATGCGCGATTAGATCATAGCTTTTATAAAAAACCTAGCCCCAATCCCCATGAATACTGGCTTATGATCGTTAATTTGCGTTCAAGCTTTAAATAATTAGTGATTACTTGATTAAGTAGAGGCTATTTAAAGCCCTTCGCTTCCTTCGGGGTACAGCCCCGACCAACCAAAGCCACTAAACAGTTGATCGCTATATTCATCGACTGGCGCTGTTAGTTTTAGTTTTTCTTCTGTTATAGGATGAATAAACTCCAGCTCTGTTGCCATCAGCATCAAACGCTGAAGATCAAATTCCTGCTTTAACGCTTTGTTATGTTTATTATCACCGTGTTTAGTATCACCCACGATTGGATGAAATATATGCTTCATATGACGACGGATTTGGTGCTTTCTTCCTGTTTGGGGCTTAACTTCCACCAATGAGTAGCGCGATTTATCATACCGTCCTACCGGCATATCGATTTCAATCGTCGCTAAACGCTTATAATTTGAAACGGCTTCTTGCGGCTCTTTATCTTGATCTGCATGCTTATCCGCTATTTTATCTAACTGCTCTTTCAACGCATAATCAATCACGTCCTGCTCTGGAGTGTATCCACGACACATACAAAGATAGGTTTTACTAATCCGTCTCTCTGCAAAGATTAGATTCATTTGTTGCGCTATCTCTTTGTTTTTACCAAATAAAATAACCCCAGATGTTGGTCGATCTAAACGATGAATAGTGTAAGGACTTCCACCATCAAAGTAGCTTTTCAGCATGGACGCTAAATTGGGTGTACCACGAGGAGCAATCCAGCTTGGATGCACCAACAAACCAGAAGGCTTATTGACCGCAATTAAATGCTCGTCTTCAAAGAGAATATCAAGATCAGTCATAATAAAGGTCATTTCAGTATGAGCCGGTGATTCTACCCCCCACTAAAACTATGTAAAGGGCTTGAAAAACCGACTAAAATACTTATATATAGAGAAACTTAATAGGGAAATCTTTTTCGAGGATATCATGCGTAACGTAAATACTTACGATGCTCGTTCCGAACAGTCCGTACTGCAGACGAACAAAGTCATTCGTAACACATACATGCTGCTTGCCATGACAATGGTTGTAAGCGCTATTTCTGCTGGCATTTCTATGATGCTACAGATGCCATTTTTTGTTTATATCGGCAGCTTCATTCTTAGTTTTGTAATGCTATTTATCTTAAACAAGAAACAAAATAGCGCCGCTGCTATTCCTTTAGTTTTCTTGTTTACTGGCATGATGGGCTTTGGCCTTGGACCACTGATCAATAGCTATCTTGCAATGGCAAATGGTGGCCAGATCGTAACGACTGCACTAAGCATGACTGCCCTGACCTTCTTTGGCCTATCTGCTTACGTTCTTACAAGCAAGAAAGATTTCAGCTTCATGGGTGGCTTCCTTGCCGCTGGTATGATGGTTGCCTTAATTGCAATGGTTGCCTTGTTTGTACTGCCTCTATTTGGCGTAGAGCTGGGTGCACTTCATTTAGCATTCTCTGCTCTTGTTGTTCTGCTAATGTGCGGCTTCATTCTTTACGATACTAGCAACATTGTTAACGGCACATACACTAACTACGTTATGGCGACTGTTAGCTTATACCTGAACATTTACAACTTATTCATCCACCTATTAAGCCTTGTTGGCTTCCTAAATGATGACTAAGTAGTTCGCAAATCTACAAAAAGCCCCGTTTTCTTTGATAAGATTGCGGGGCTTTTTAGTTATAGGCTTTTGCAATTCAATGAAATTTTCAATAGTTATTCAGGCCTCACCGTCTAGCAGTCAATCAGCTGCCACCGCTTTACGTTACGCAAAAACACTCTTGCAACAGGGTCATGAGTTGTACCGAGTATTTTTCTATGCGGACGGTGTCAATTTAGCAAATTCACTAATTACCCCGCCCCAGGACGAAACGCATTTACCTAAAGAGTGGCAAGTTTTGGGAAATGAGCACGATCTAGACCTTGTGGTTTGCATTGCTGCAGCAGTTAAACGAGGCGTACTTGATGATAATGAAGCAAAGCGCTACGAAATGCCTAGTGGCAACATTGCTACAGGGTTCGAACTGTCAGGTCTTGGTCAACTGGCTGAGGCTATTGCAGTCTCCGATCGCGTTGTAACATTTGGGGCTTAATCATGAGTGATAAAAAATCCGTATTAATCCTAAATCAACATGCACCTTACGGTACAAGTTACGCACGCGATGCATTAGATGTTGCTTTAACCTGCTCTATTTTCGAAATGCCTGTTAGTTTGGCTTTTTTAGGGGACGGTCTGTTCCAACTCCTTAAAAACCAAAACACTGAGCAAACAGGCCATAAAAATATTGAATCAATGCTGAGCGCACTGCCTATGTACGATATTGATCAGGTATTTATTTGTAGTGAAGATCTTGAAACGAATGCTCTTTCAGAATCTGATCTGGCTTTGCCAGTCCAAATTATCTCTCAGAGCTCCTTAAGCAATCTAATCGACAGTCACGATACTGTATTGACGTTCTAATATGACTTTACATCTATTAAATAAATCTCATAGCGATGCGCAACTCTTAAACAGAATGCTCTCTAGCGTAAAAGATAATGACTGTATTTTAGTGATTGAGGACGGTGTCTACATAGCCCTAACGGCAAATGCATCACTGTTCACCGACCTGCCTAAAAACTCCCAGCTCTTCGCCTTAGAGCCAGATGTGAGCGCACGAGGAATAACCGACAAGTTAAATCCTCGCTTTACACTGGCGACAGATGAGCAGTTTGTAGAACTAAGCTGTAAAATGAACAAAGTAGTAAGCTGGTTTTAATATGACTATCGAGTTTGATGAAGAAGGTTATCTCAGAAACCTAGATGACTGGGATGAATCAGTTGCAAATTATATAGCCGAAAATGAAGGACTGAACCTAACCCCAGATCATTGGGAAATCATTCATGTTATTCGTGATTTCTACCAACAATATCAGCTTTCTCCGGCTATGCGTCCTCTAATAAAAGCAGTCTCCCTTAAATTAGGTAAAGAAAAAGGCAAAAGCATCTATCTAATGAAGCTTTTCCCAGGAAGCCCAGCAAAACTAATAGCAAAAGTTTCGGGCCTACCTAAACCTGATAACTGCCTTTAAAAAGATAATATTAGTGATCCATCCAGCTGAAATAATGACTTTTTTTGATCTGTGCGGTTTAAACCGCGGCATTGCTAGTCTATGCTGTAACAAAACACTATCTCCCTACTTTTAAGCATTTTAAAGCTGTGGGATACTCGAAATATAAAAAAGCACTCTTTTTACCTTAAGAGTCCTTAGTTGTAGCAAACAGGATAGGTAGAACACTATGGGTCTAGAAGCAGCAGCTGAACACCTTAAATCGTTACAAGCTGAGCAAGCTTTGCACCAGGAAGCAAGTGATACTAAACGCAGCAATCAAGAAGAAGTCATCTATCACCAATGGGCAACCTTCAAGGTCGATAATGAATTGTACGGCGTTGATGTAGTTCAAGTTAAAGAGGTACTTCGTTACAGCGAAATCACCCCTGTACCTGGTTCAGACTATTTCATTCTCGGAATCATCAATCTGCGTGGCAATGTTGTAACTGTTATCGATACACGCCAGATGTTTGGTCTAAGCCCTCACGAGCCTGATGACGATACACGTATTATTGTTGTTGAATATAATGAACAAGAAGTTGTTGGTTTGGTTGTAGATAGCGTTGATGAGGTAATCAATCTTCCACAGAATGATATTGATCGCGCACCTAATGCTACTGGCGAAGAAACCACAAAGCGTTTCGTTCAAGGTGTATGCTACTACAACAGCATTCTGATCATTCTGCTAGATCTCTTAAAGATGCTGCAAAGCGTTACTCCAATGGAGACAGGCGAAGAGTTCTAAGCTTGGCAAAAATAAAAAAGCTGCATTTGCAGCTTTTTTTGTGCCTGAAATAATTCAAGCTTTAAAAGACAACCTAACCAATATGTACAGCGATTTGCCTGCTTGATGAGCAATGACGGTGTTCCCAGCAGTATATGCCCTGCCATGTCCCTATGCACAACTGACCATTAAGCACAGGAATGGATAAGGAGGGACTCGTCAGAACACTTTTTATGTGGGCAGGCATATCATCATCGCCCTCTAGCGTATGGGTATACAGTGAATCGCGTTCAGGCACTAGACGATTTAACCAATTCTCTAAATCATGTTTAGCACTGGGATCAGCATTTTCCTGAATAATTAGACTCGCGCTAGTATGCTGTATCAGCAAAGTACACAACCCTTCTGTTACACCACTTTGATCGAGCAATTGCTGTAACTGGTGTGTGAATTCAAAAAGCCCTTGGCGACCTGTTTTGACTGTAAGTAGCTTTACCATAAAAAAATGCCCCTTCAGATGAAGAGGCACTTTAACAGATTAGCAATAATTAAAACTACATTACCCTGTTTGTTGTCATGAACTTATCTTCAGCATCAGGACCTGCATTGTCAGCATACAGAGTTACGCCTGAGCGTAAGCAGATAGATAGATTCTGATGAGAAGCTTCAGTTTCTTTTGGTAGCAAGTGGTCAACGATCTGCTTTTCATCAAGCAATTCTTGCTCAGTCGCTGTTAAACGTTGACGGCTGAAATCGTTTACATCAATATCGTGAACGATTTGGTAACGGCCGTAATTACAGCGTACAGGGAATGAGTAGAAGATACCTTTCGCGATACCATAACTACCGTCACTCAGAATACCCATACTGATGATCTCACCCGGTTCTGTACCAAGCACCCAATCACGCATCTGATCAACAATCGCTTGTGCTGCAGATGCTGCACTAGAAAGGCCACGCGCTTCGATGATCTCACCACCACGTTTCTGCACTTTAGGGATAAACTCATCTCTGTACCAAGCAGTGTCGATCTGAGACATAGCAGGCTTACCTAGGATTGTTGCCTGATGTAGATCTGGATATTGAGTTGGAGAATGGTTACCCCAAATCATGATTCCACCAATATCACGTGTGGTAGCACCACAGTGGTTCGCTAGAATGCCTTTAGCGCGGTTGTGATCCAAACGAGTTAAACAAGTAAACTGCGATGGGCTTAAGTCCGGCGCATTTCGGCTAGCGATAAGTGCATTCGTATTTGCAGGGTTACCTGTAACAAGTACTTTAACGTCACGGTTAGCGAAATCATTTAGTGCTTTACCCTGACGAGCAAAAATAGCAGCGTTTTCTTCAAGTAGATCGCTACGCTCCATACCTGGACCACGTGGCTTGGCACCTACTAGTAATGCATAGTGAGCGTTTTTAAAACCATCTTCTACATTGTCATGCAGAGTGATGGTATGAAGAAGTGGGTATGCACAATCCATCAATTCCATTGCGACACCACGAAGTGCATCCATCGCTTGTGGTAGTTCAATCAGCTGCAGAATCACAGGCTGATCTTTACCCATCATTTCACCAGCAGCAATCTTAAACAGCAAACTGTAGCTAATAGCACCTGCGGCACCGGTTACGGCTACTCGAACTGGACGTCTCATTGCTTTTTACCCCTAAATATTGGCAATAAAATCATTTAATACCAAAGTATATAGACTGTAAGCAATTATGTAAGTACTTCTCTAGTACTCAATATGAACTTTGAAAATAAACGGAAGAACTATTTTTATAGACCACGACTAGATTCCGAGCGTAGGAATACACTACTCTCTGAATTTAATGCACCATCGATCATTGTAAGTAGCTTCTCTTTATCACGCCCTAAAACCCCTTTGAGCACAAGATAATTAGAGGCATGATCACTTCTAAAAATGGTTTTATCCAAATCAAGATGACTGATAAAGGCTTGCATCTCTTCGATCAACTGACGTTGGTTGCAGAACTCAAAATCATCACCAAACGACTGTACAAACTCAGCCTCACCTTGATGGAAAAATAGCACTAAGGTCGCTAAGTAATCCGGCTGAACCTCATTGACCAATCGCGCCGAATCAATCGCATGCTGGTGAGAGTATTTTGCTCCACCCATACCATTAATTATCATCACGGACGATTTGATGCCTGCCGCTTTAATCTTTAGCAGAGCTTCCTTAGTCGATTCAAAAGTTTCACCCTTCTCTATTTTCTCAAGAATCTCATCATTACCGCTCTCAGCACCTACATACAGAAGCGACAAACCTAATTCACGTAACTCAGATAACTCTTCGACGTTGATATTTAGAAGATTACGAGGCAAGCAATAAGCTGATACACGAGAAACGCTTGGAAGGTGCTCTTTGATGACTAGCAAGATCTCTTTTAAGCGCTTAAATGACAAAGCCATTGCGTCGCCATCAGCAAGAAACACCTTTCTAACAGCGCCTAGCGCGGCACTACAACGAATGACTTCTTCAGTGATATCAGCAATAGATTTAGGGCGGAATTTTTTTTGTGGTGCACGATACATTTCACAGTACGTGCACTTGTTCCAACTACAGCCATTCGTTACCTGTAGGATAAGCGACTGAGCTTCACTTGGCGGCCTAAAGACTGGCTCAATGTAATTAATTGGAGGATATTGAAACATTCTGATCCGCCTTATTAAAAAGTCGGTAGAAATTATCAGTAGTTTGCTGAGCAACTACATCAATGGAAACACCCTTAAGATCCGCGATACACTGAGCCACTTCAACTACATACTTAGGCTCATTCTTCTTACCACGATACGGTACCGGCGCTAGATAAGGCGCATCAGTTTCGATAAGGATTCGCTCTAGAGGGATTTCTTTTACTACATCGCGCAACTCACTTGCATTGCGGAATGTTGTGATGCCAGAGAAAGAAATATAGTAGTTCATATCTAAGGCTGCTTTAGCCATATCTAAACTTTCTGTGAAGCAGTGCAGCACTCCACCGGATTCCTGATTACCATGAGCCTTAATCATATCCAGTGTATCTTGGCGAGCATCACGAGTATGTACTATTACAGGTAGTTTTAACTCACCTGCAGCAACGAGATGAGTCTCAAAACTTTTCTGCTGAGCCTCTTTAGTATCTGTTTGATAGTAATAATCTAGGCCCGTTTCACCGATGGCGATAACTTTAGATTGAGATGCTTGCTCGATCAGCTCTTTAACGCTCACCTGCTCTTCTGCAGCTGACAATGGATGAATACCTACTGATGCAAATACTCTTTCATATGGTTTTATCAGCTCATACATCGAAGGAAATTGCGACATTGCAATAGACACACAAAGCATGGCATCAACCTTACGGTCAAAGGCCGCCTGAAGCATATCTGAAAATTTATTATCGTACGGAGACAGGTCTAACCTGTCTAAATGACAGTGAGAATCGATGAACATAAATATTTAGATAGGAAGGATTTACACTACAGAGCGTTTGTTTTTTTCTCTGAGTTTAAAGTTCCTGCCAGATAGGTCTCTATTTTGTTTACTAGGGTAGTATCATCAGCAGATAGTTGAATGCCAATCCCTGGTGTTCGACCGCCCTGTGCGCCTTTTGGGGTAACCCAAATCACTTTACCTGTAACCGGTATTTTGTCGCCTTCATCCATTAACTCAAGCAACATAAATACCTCTTCACCTAGATGATAAGAGCGTAGAGTAGGAATAAATAATCCGCTATTAGTGATGTACGGTAAGTAAGCCTCGTATAGCTCTTCTTTTGTCTGAATATTCAAAGACAAAATGCCATGACTTAAACGTGGTACAGCTACCATATTGAACCTTTATCCTTAACTGAGCAGCGCAGCCCATTCCAATAATATACTTTCTAACAATAACTGCTTATTAGGGTTTTGCCTAAGCATTATTGCCCTGCGCTCTTCGTGTACTTTATCCGCTAATTTGAAGATTTTAACTGGGTTAGTTTTTTTAGCAACCGCATTCAGCATATTACGCGCATCATCCTGTCTTAATAACTCAGGACTTTGACATACAGAACCGCGAGCAGCATCAGACAACAAGCTATAAAACCAGCCTAGCAGCATCTCTAAATCAAGCTTTTGCCAAGATTGAGCAACCTCAAGCGCCGTTCTTCGTTGTTTAAGTATATCCGCAAGTCCGCGAATTAGCTGTGCTCGATGCTCATTTAAGCCTTTTTCTATATATAATAAGGCCTCTTTAGGCGCTCCACGATTAATATGCAGTATGCTTTTAGCCTTCTCCGCATCAATTTCGGCAGCAGCCATTAGCCAATTAATTGCATCACCTTCAGATGGATTATGACATTCTACATGCTGGCAACGGCTCTTAATGGTCGGCAATACCTGCCCCATTTTAGAGGTAACCAACAAAATAATCGTGTCGGAGCCGGGCTCTTCTAACATTTTCAAAAGCGCATTGGCAGAAGCAACATTCATAGCATCTGCAGGATCAACAACCACTGCACGATAACCACCTTGCTGTGCGGTACTGTAGATGAATTCCCCTAATCCACGAACTTGATCAACCTTTAACTGCTTACCCTCTTCTTCAGGCGAGAGAATAAAGAGATCGGGGTGACTACCTGCGGCATTTAGGTCACATGACTTACAATGACCACATGCTCGACCTTGTATAGGACTTTGACATAGTAGAGATTGCGCAAACGCTGTTGCAAAAGCCGCTTTACCAATACCCGGCATACCATGAATTAATAATGCATGCGGCAATCGGTTCTGATCATGTAGCTGACCTAGATGAGCGAATCGATCATCAAACCATGGAAACGGCTTTAACAGCTCAGACATTATCAGAACCCACAAACGTATTTACAGCATCTAAAATTTGCGCCTGTACTTCAGTAATACTCTTAGACGCATCAATTACGCTAAAACGATTAGGCTCAACTTCAGCCCTAGATAGATACATGTTGCGAACTTTATGGAAGAAATCCAACTTTTCCTGTTCAAAGCGATCAGGCTCGCTTCTTTGCGAAGCACGTTGTAAGCCGATTTCTACATCTAAATCCAAAAGCAACGTCATATCAGGATGAAGTCCGTGCTGAACAATTCGCTCTAGCATAGCGATATGCTCAAGGTCCACATCTCTTCCGCCACCTTGGTAAGCATAAGTCGCATCTGTAAATCGATCGCTTATAACCCAAGCTCCACGTTCAAGCGCAGGACGAATCACATTTTCGATATGCTGGGCACGCGCCGCAAACATCAGCAACAATTCTGTGTCTTCACTAACACGCTCATCACGAGGAGATAGAAGTAGTTCACGTAACTCTTCTGCTAGCGGTGTTCCGCCTGGCTCACGGGTTAAAACAATTTCTATTTCGAGGTCACGTAGTAGCTGACACAAATATTCAATATTTGTTGATTTACCAACCCCTTCAGTGCCTTCAACAGTGATAAAGCGACCTTTAACGCTTGTATTCATAATTCTTGTTCCTATGGCGAAGAGCGATAATCTTTACGACGCGTAAGCTGATAACGTCTAACCGCATTGTTATGCTCTTTCAAAGTCGCTGAAAAATAATGACTGCCATCGCCTTTAGCAACAAAATAAAGCGCTTTACCGTCTGCAGGATTAAGCGCTGCTTCAATTGCTTCTCTACCAACCATGGCGATAGGTGTAGGCGGTAGCGCCGGTATTACATAGGTGTTGTAAGGCGTTGGCTTTCTTAAATCTTTACGACGAATGTTGCCGTTGTAATCATCTCCCATGCCGTAAATAACGGTCGGGTCAGTTTGCAGGCGCATACGTTTATTCAATCGACGGACAAACACACCAGAAATGATCGGGCGCTCATCTGCTCGCGCTGTTTCCTTTTCAACAATAGAAGCCATGATTAGAGCTTCATAAGATGATTTGTACGGCAGCTTAGCATCACGTTTTTGCCATTCATCTTCTAAAATCTTTTTCATCATGGCGTTAGAGCGCTTTAATACTGCAAGCGCTGAACCGTTCTTCTCAATACTGAACGTCTCCGCTAAAAACAGACCTTCTGGGTGTTTTTCTGAAACACCAAGCTGTTTCAATAGCTCTTCTCTACTTAAATGGCTAACATCATCTTTAAGGTATTTATGCTCAATAATTGCGCCCATCATCTCTTTGAAATTACTTCCCTCAATGATGGTGAAACGATAATTTTTAGACACACCTGATGTAATGATCTTTAGAAATTCTACAGGTGTTAAGCCGGCTTTTAACTCATACTCACCCGCTTTAATCTTATTCGCAAGACCAGATTGACGGCCGTAGATCTTAAAATAATGGTTATTAATCTCACCGTAACTTTCTTTAAAATCCGCAACTACCTTATTGAAACTACTACCTTTTTCAACTTCAAAAAGAGCTTTTTCTTTAACAGGAAGCGATGCACCAAGGAAAGCATTGTAATCATTCCATAACCAATAAGCCCCTGCCGCACCTGACGCAATAAGGACAAATAAAACAGTTAATATCTTTTTCAACAACTCATTTCCTTAGATAGCAATAATTGCAGATCTCTGGTGATTGGGCCGACACTTAAAGGCTTACCATCGATTGTTATAACCGGCCAAATACCGATCAGACTGTTACATATAAAAACTTCTTCTGCACTCTCAAGTGATGATTCAGGGTAATTCCCTTCGATAACTTCAACTGAGAGCTGGTCAGCCAATTCTATCAGGCGATCACGCATAACCCCTTTCACACCGCTTCGATCTATTTTCGGTGTGAAGAGCACGCCATCATGAACCCAAAAAAGATTACTCATGGTACCTTCAACAAGATTACCTTCTAGATCGGACACAATACCTTCAGCGATATCTAAATCAGACCACTCAGATCTTGCTAGAACCTGCTCCAACCTATTTAGATGCTTAATCCCCGCCAGCGCAGGATTAATAGCCAATCGCTGCTGACAAAGCCTTACAGAAACACCTTGTTCTCTTTGCTGAGAAAAATCAGATGAATCCGAAAGACTGATGATACGTGCAGGCACACAAGTGGCAGGAAGCTTATAGCCTCTTTCACCTAAACCCCGTGTCACTGTTAGCTTTAATGTTTGATTACCGGAGAAGCTTAAAGCTTGAATATCATTCTTTACGGCTTCTATTGTCCCTTCAGGGAATTTCAGGCGATCCAAGCCAATCTGTAAACGCTCCATATGCTGATCGAACAAGTGTGGCTTACCATCGATCACAGCAATAGTTTCAAATAAACCATCGCCGTAACTTAGACCGCGGTCATTTATAGATACCTGATCGGCTAAAACGCCATTAATCCAGTACTTAGTCATAAATCAGATCTGACGGAATACCAAGGTTCCGTTGGTTCCGCCAAAACCAAATGAGTTAGAAAGCGCCGCTTTAATCTCACAAGGCTGAGCGGTATGTGGAACATAATTTAGATCACACCCTTCAGATGGGTTATCTAAATTAATAGTAGGCGGCGCAATTTGATCTCTGATCGCTAATGCACAGAAGATTGCTTCAACAGCACCTGCAGCTCCCAGCAAATGACCAATCATGGATTTAGTCGAGCTCATCCTGACATCAGCAGCTGCATTGCCCAACACTGATTTAGCCGCATTAGATTCAGCAATATCACCCGCTGGCGTAGAAGTACCATGAGCATTGATATAATGAATCTCGTCTGGTGCTACAGATGCATCATTAATAGCGTTTTGCATAGCCAGGGCTGCACCCGCGCCGTCTTCTGGTGGTGCTGTCATGTGGTAAGCATCATCACTCATACCAAAGCCTGCTAATTCACAGTAGATTTTGGCACCACGCGCTTTAGCATGTTCGTATTCTTCAAGTACAAGCACGCCCGCACCATCTCCAAGCACAAAACCATCACGGTCTTGATCCCATGGGCGACTGGCTGTTTCAGGAGAATCATTTCGCGTTGATAACGCTCGTGCAGAAGAGAAGCCAGCAATACCTAATGGCGTAGTAGCCATTTCGGCACCGCCGGCCAGCATTACATCAGCATCACCATACTGGATCATACGCATTGCCTGACCAATATTATGCGTACCTGTAGTGCAAGCCGTTGTGATTGCAATATTAGGGCCCTTGAGGCCGTATTTGATCGCGAGATTGCCACCGATCATATTGATAATACTGCCCGGCACAAAGAACGGAGAAACACGTCTTGGACCCGTTGTGTTTAGAATATCAACGTTTTTCTCGATCATTGGCAAACCACCAATGCCTGAGCCTATTGCACAACCGATACGCGAAGCATTAGAGTCAGTCACTTCTAGTTTCGCATCATCAATAGCCTGCATACCCGCAGCCATACCGTATTGAATGAATAGATCTATCTTACGGGCCTCTTTCGCACTCATATACTGAGTAACATCAAAGTCTTGAACGGATGCCGAAAACTGAGTTGCAAAAGGAGAAGAATCAAAGTGAGTGATTGGTCGAGCACCACTCTTACCAGCAAGTAAATTATCCCAAGTCTCTGAGACAGTATTGCCAATAGGGGTAAGCATACCGATACCAGTAATCACAACACGTCTACGTGCCATCTTTGATCTCCATATTCCACACAAGGAAGTTCTATATAAATCAGGAATTAACTATGCGCCAATTCTAACCGAACTGACTTAAGCATTAAACGTTATGTATCTTGCAGGCAAAAGAAAAGCCGCTCTATCAAAGATAGGCGGCTTTTCGAAATTCTTGCTTGTAGCGAACGATTACTGGTGTGCGTTGATGTAATCGATTGCAAGCTGAACTGTAGTGATTTTTTCAGCTTCTTCGTCTGGAATTTCAGTTTCGAATTCTTCTTCCAGAGCCATTACCAACTCAACTGTGTCCAGAGAGTCTGCGCCAAGATCTTCAACGAAAGAAGCTTCTTGAGTAACTTCTTCTTCTTTAACACCTAGCTGCTCTGCGATGATCTTTTTTACGCGCTCTTCAATGTTGCTCATATCTATTCCTATCTTCTTATTAACACCGCATTCAAGTACGAAATGCGGTAAGAAATTTTATTAAAGCATCCCGGCTTTATCAAGCCAAGATTGTAAATTCATTCTCTACCTGACGGCACATTATCAACAATTGGCAGAAAAAAACAATTCCTTATACGGGTATTTAACCCATATACATGCCACCGTTGACTTGAATCGACTCACCAGTCACGTAACCGCCGCCTTGACTGGCCAGAAAACCAACAACAGCTGCAATTTCTTCCGGTTGACCCAAACGATTCATTGGGATCTGAGATTTAAGCGCATCTTTGTGCTCATCTGCCAATCCACTTGTCATATCTGTATCGATAAAACCAGGCGCAACACAGTTAACTGTGATGTTGCGAGAGCCCACTTCACGCGCTAGCGCACGAGTAAAACCTTCCATACCTGACTTAGCTGCAGCGTAGTTTGCCTGACCAGCGTTACCCATAGATGCCACTACAGAGCTTACACTGATAATCCGCCCCCAACGAGCCTTGGTCATGCCACGTAGACAGCCCTTAACAAGACGATAGATTGAGTTAAGGTTCGTATTCAATACAGAATCCCACTCATCTTCTTTCATGCGCATCAAAATATTGTCGCGCGTGATGCCTGCATTGTTAACCAGCACCTCAACAGTACCAAAATCATCCTGCACAGCTTTTAGTACAGTTTCAACCGATGCGCTATCAGCAACATCCAGTACTAGACCCGTACCTTTAACCCCTGCCTCAGCAAGGTAAGCAGAAATAGCCTCTGCTCCCTTCTCGCTTGTAGCCGTACCAACAACCACTGCACCTTGACGACCAAGCTCTTCAGCAATCGCTTTACCGATACCGCGAGTAGCGCCAGTTACTAGCGCAATCTTACCTTCAATACTCATTTATAAATTCCTTGCGCTACAATTATTGACCTAACGCTTTTTCAAGGCCCGCAGCATCACTAATTGCTGCAACACTCAAAGGCTTATGAACTTTTTTGTTCAAACCAGATAGCACTTTACCTGGACCACACTCTACAGTGCTTTCCAAGCCCTGCTCAACCAAACCCTGGATTGTTTTAGTCCAAAGTACAGGACTATATAACTGAGCAAGTAGATTTTCTTTTAATTCTTCAACTGACGCAGGAATGGAAGCAGTTACATTTTGAACCACATCAATTTCTGGCATATTGATTTCAATCTTAGATAGCTCTTCAGCCATCTTATCAGCCGCTGGCTTCATTAGAGCACAGTGTGATGGAACACTTACTGGAAGAGGAATAGCACGCTTAGCGCCCGCTTCTTTACAGCTCTCAATCGCACGATCAACTGCAGCTTTTTCCCCTGCAATAACTATCTGACCTGGGCAGTTATAGTTTACCGGAGAAACCACTTCGCCCTGCTCAGCTTCCTGACAAGCTTTCTCGATAGCATCATCAGCCAATCCTAGAATAGCTGCCATAGCACCGCTACCCGCAGGAACGGCTTGCTGCATAAATTCGCCACGCAGTTTTACTAGATTTACACCATCAGCAAAACTGATTGCACCAGCACAAACTAACGCTGTGTACTCACCCAAACTATGACCTGCAACAACAGCTGGTTTAGCGCCATTCTGTTCCTGCCATAAACGCCATAGAGCAACACCTGATGTTAGAAGCGCAGGCTGAGTCTTATCTGTTTGATTAAGATCTTCTTCTGGACCATTCTGAACCAAGTCCCACAGGTCGTAACCCAGAACCTCAGAAGCTTCAGCGAAAGTGTTTTTAATAACTGGATGTGTTTCAGCAAGTTCCGAGAGCATCCCTACTTGTTGAGAGCCCTGCCCCGGAAATACAAAAGCAAGAGTTTGCGACATGATGTCCTCAAATCGTCAATTAATACACGCCCTATGAATCAGGCCATTCGCCGTAGTTTACAACATTCATAGGTAATTAAAACTGTGTGGTGGGTATTAGGTAAGCCTTGCCTCTATTTCACTGCAAATCTTACGTGGAATATCTTGTTCTATCTCTGCCACAGCCTGATCAAGTGCATACCCAAAGCACTGCTGATTCGCTGATCCGTGGCTTTTTATTACTATTCCTTGCAGACCTAGTAAACTCGCACCATTACGACGCGAGGGATCCATCTGCTTTTTCAAATCAGAAAGCACTGGTTTAGCCAGTAGCGCAAGAAACTTTCTATAAAGCCCCTGCTTAAAACTTGCCTGTACCTTTTGATTAATTAAGCGCGCCAATCCTTCGCTACTTTTAAGCGCAATATTACCTACAAAGCCATCGCAAACAACCACATCAGCATTGCCGGCATATAGATCATCGCCTTCAATATAACCGACATAGTTCAAGCCACCTTGCTCCTGAATCAAGCGCGAAGCCAGCTTGACCTGCTCATTACCCTTGACTTGCTCTTGACCGATATTCAAAAGCCCTACACGGGGACCCTGAATACCATCGACAGCAGCTGTCATGACCGAGCCCATAATCGCAAACTGCAGCAGATGCTCCGCACTGCAATCTACATTCGCACCCAAATCCAAAAGATAGCAATGACCTTTAGCTGTAGGCACAGAGGAAATAATCGCTGGACGATCCACTCCAGGCAACATTCTAAGAATGTATCGACCAAGCACCATTAAAGCGCCCGTATTACCAGCACTCACACAAGCTTGAGCCGCCCCATCTTCGACAAGCTGTATAGCTTTGTACATTGAAGATTCTTGGCCATTACGAAGTGTTTGAGATGGTTTAGCTGACATAGAAATAGTGTCAGGCGCATGAACAACATCGACACGGCAGGCAACATCCGGATTCAGTCCATTAAGAAAGGGCTGAATAACATCACTGTGACCGATAAGTTTTGCTGATAATCGAGAATGACGCGCTAGGGCATCGAGTGTGGCGGGAATAGTAATGCGGGGACCGAAGTCCCCGCCCATCACATCAACTGCAATGGTGTAGTAATCTGACAAGCTTATTCGTCATCCTGCTTGTTGATTACCTGCTTACCACGGTAAAAACCGTCAGCAGATACGTGGTGACGACGGTGAGTTTCACCGGTAGTTTCTTCTACAGATAGAGTCGGGTTACCCAGAGCATCGTGGGAACGACGCATGTCGCGACGGGAACGAGACTTCTTACTTTTCTGAACTGCCATGACTAAATAGCTCCTGGTTCTTTCTATTTGTTGTCGGCTTTCAACTGAGCCAACACACTAAATGGATTCGGTTTTTCGTTTTCTTCTGTCACTGCCTCGCCGAAGGAAGTATTGATAGAGCAGTCATCATGATAAGCATCATGCGGCAAACTCAGAATCAATTCTTCTTCTATAACAGGCAGTAACTCAATCTCTTCACCCTCTACAATGAGGGGGTCATAACTGCGAGGTAACTGCTGAGCAGCCTCCTCACTGGCCGCAACTCCAAGATTAAAATCTGCCTCTACGGCAACCTCTACTGACTCCAAGCAACGCTGACACGTCATTGTTACATGACCTGTGGCACTGCCTGTGAGAGTTCGAATTCGCTGCTCATCTACTGCAAATTGAAGATCGACATTAAACTCCCCTTCTTTATCGACTAACGCCTGACAAAGATTGGGCATGTCCTTCAGTGCAACTTGGCCTGCGATTCGTACTTCCCGCTCAGCAAGTTTTCGCGGGTCTACTCGTTTAGGTAATGGACCGTTTGACATAAGCGCGCAATTCTAGGGCCCGAAGCCCGTCCTGTCAAAGACTTTGGGGTTTAATTCTACAATAAAACCGCTAATATTTGTGCCTTCACATATTCATGGTCAAAAAATCACATGAGAAATCTAATTTTAGCCTCTAGCTCACCCTTCCGTCGCCAAATTTTGGACAAATTAAATTTGGAGTATTCATGCATATCACCAGACATTGATGAATCGGCATTAGAGAATGAATCAGCAGAGGAATTAGTTGCACGCTTATCTGCAAGTAAAGCACAAAAAGTTGCTGAAGAAGCACCTAACTCATTGATTATTGGATCGGATCAGGTCGCAGTTTTAGGTGACGAGATACTAGGCAAACCTCATACCCATGAGAATGCCGTGAAACAACTACAAAAGCTATCGGGTAATGCGGTTACATTTTTAACCGGCCTTTCTTTACTCAACTCAGACACTGGCCAGTGCCAAACAGAAGTTGTTCCATTTAAGGTTTATTTTAGAGAACTCACCACTTCTATGATCGAAAACTACCTTCGGGCTGAAGAGCCATATAAATGCGCAGGCAGTTTTAAATCTGAAGCCTTAGGCATTGTACTGTTTGACAAACTCGAAGGCGAAGATCCGAATACACTTATCGGCCTACCTTTGATCCGATTAGTAAGAATGTTAGAGAAAGAAGATCTAAACGTTTTATAAGAAAACAACCTTATAAACAAACACAAAAAAGGAGGGCTAAACCCTCCTTTTTATTCTTCGTTCACACAAAGGGTTTAACGAAGTTCATGACTCTTTGTATTGACACCTAGTTCAGCCGTAATTGCTTTCGCAAAGCTAACCCCTAACTCATCAACAATTTGCTTCCAAGGCTCCTGCTTAGGAGAGTAATCAACCAGCTTCTCAACTTTAATTACTTCTCGTGCAACGTAGCTAGAACTACCCAGCGCATCAACCAAACCAAGCTCAATTGCCTGCTCGCCACTCCAAACCAAACCAGTGTATAGCTTTGGATCGTCTTTAAGGCGATCTCCGCGGCCTTTACGAACCTGATCAACAAACTGATTATGGGTTGTATTTAGTACACTTTGCCAAAACTCTTCCTCACCACTATTTCTCGGAGAGTAAGGATCCAAAAATGCCTTGTGTTCACCCGCTGTGTATAAACGACGCTCAACACCGATCTTTTCCATCAGGTCCACAAAGCCAAAACTACCGGCAACAACACCAATAGAGCCTACCAAGCTGGCTTTATCGGCATAGATATAATCCGCCGCGGCCGCAATATAATAAGCACCCGACGCACCAATATCTGTAATAACAGCGTACAGAGGCTTATCAGGATAAATTGCTCGCAGACGCTTAATTTCATCGTAAATGTAACCTGACTGAACTGGACTACCACCAGGACTATTAATACGTAGAATTACCGCTTTGGCATTTGGCTCTTTAAACGCTTCACGCAGTGACCAGATAATATTATCCGCACTAGCTTCATCGTCTGAACTAATAACACCTTTCACCTCAATAATGGCCGTGTGAACCTGCGGCTTAACATCAGTAGCGATATCTTTACCGGCAAAGAAAATACCTAATAGCGCAAAAAGATATACAAATGTCAGCAGCTTAAAAAAGATTCCCCAACGGCGAGCCCGACGCTGCTCTGTAAACAAACCGTTTAAGGTTTTCTCAATTAACTTCCACTCTTTCTTACTCGCACCGTCTTGTTTCGCGTTTTCAACGGCGCGATCCAGCTTACTTCCTGTCGCTGCTGAAGCTTCCTGCTGTTTTGGAGCTTCATTTTGTTCAGATTCATTCCATGGATTATCAGACACACACTTCTCCTGTATCAGGCAAAAACACCCTGACTTTCTAACCAATTTTCCAATTCCGGAAACTTATGAACTTCCAAAACCGGGTTATAACCTTTTAAACGGTCTAAATGATGGGCACCGTAACTGACAGCGATAACATCCATACCGGCCTGTTTACCCATCTCTAAATCATATTCGGTGTCGCCTATCATAACAGCCTCAGAGGCTGAAACACCGGTTTCTTGTAGAATTTCCTCTAGCATTAGAGGGTGAGGTTTCGAGATAGTTTCATCGGCGCAGCGAGAAGATTCAAATAAATAACCTAACCCCGTTTCAGCAAATACACGATTTAAACCTTTGCGACTCTTACCAGTCGCTACAGCCATACGCATACCTTTACTATGCATCTGCTCTAAACTTTTTTGTGCCCCAGGAAACAGTGGTGAAGGCGTAGATTCATTACCTAAAAAATATCGCCCATAATTCTGTCGCATCAGCTCTATCCCATCCTGATCGACATCAGGAATCAGAATTTTAATCGCCTCAGGTAAACCTAACCCGATTATATTTTTAACTTCTTCATCGGTAGGAATATAAAAACCGCTATCTTTTGCTGCTAGCTGCATGCAGGAGATGATTTTGGCGGCAGAATCGATGATTGTGCCATCCCAATCAAAAATGAGTAGTTTGTACACTCAAACCTCTTAACTAATTCATAAGAAAGGAATCTATGTATATATAGAAGTACCGATAAAGGTCAAGATCAATGAAACAGCTTTCTTATTAGACTTTTCTTAAGGTAGCTCTTGCCTTGTAGCAATCGCATAACGTATATTTTGCAGACATTTTTAAAAAAGCCCGTCCATATGCAATTAAGTCGATTCACAGATTACACCCTTCGCGTTTTATTCTATGTTTCTACGAACGATGATCGTTTGGTGACGCTTGCCGAGATAGCAGGTTGTTACGATATTTCTGTAGAACACCTTCGCAAAGTGGTACATGCACTATCCAAGGCTGGACATTTAGATACCTTTCGCGGGAAAAAAGGCGGCATTAAACTAGCCAAGCCTCCTGCAGAGATAAATATTGGAGAAATTGTTGCCGATGCAGAAGGCAGACAACCGCTAATTAATTGTGGACAGCAACACTGTCGTCTAACAGGTTTCTGCACTCTCCAGCATGTACTCGGCGATGCTCAAAAAGCCTTTATGCAAGTCCTAGAAAAGTACACACTGGCAGATATGCTAAATAACGACGCGATGCGTGATAGCTTAATAACGACAAAATCGGTTTAGGTCGCCATCGCTGTCGCTAATTCTTCTTTCTTATAATTAAGCTCCAACCAAGGGAACAAGTTGCGCTCTTCAAATCGTACATGTTCCTTTAATAGCTCAGCAAAACGATTTACCACGCTCGAATCATCTCCATCCAACATGCTCAACAATTGCTTGTGATCATCTACAAGGCGATCCGCTAGCGACTCTCCCTCACCTACGAGCAATGGTAATAAAGCACGCTCTTCTTGATCGAAATGAGGCTTTAACTCTCTGCATAAAACCTCTCTTTTAGCCTGCCAGTATTCATCAACCTCCCTATCAGCTTCTTTTCTTAAGTCATTGATATGCTTAACAGTAACTAAAGCTTTATGATGATCGTGGCTTAGCGGAATTAACGCTTCTACTCTTTTCATGCCCTCACTACCCTCACTACAAAATTTGCAAATTAATTATCTCAAGATTATTCATAGCACACCAAACTTAATTAAATTTGGCTTTTCTTCTGATATTCCTTTAACATGTAATATAAATACATTATATTGTTTATCGATTTATTTCAAATACATTTTATGTGTGAGGACTTATGGTTATTTGGAGCAATACAGAGTTAGTTGTCTACTCCCTTGTGCTAGGTATGATCTTATTTAAGTTCTGGACCGTTTGGCATGTATCTAAAAAAGCGCAAGCCACTATAGAAGGTCGAATGATTTTTTTGTGGGGAATTGTAGGCATGAGCACATTTGTTTTACTCGCCAAAACTTACATTTCTTACCAAATGAGCACTATTTAAAAACAAAAAAGCCCGCTTGTAGCGGGCTTTAAAAAACTAACTGAATTAGCCTTCAGAAAGCTCTAGCTTTTCAGCAGACACCAATACACCGTTATTGTCTGCATATACGTACTGGCCTGGCTTGAATGTCACGCCACCGAAAGTAACATCTACGTTAAGCTCACCAAGACCTTTCTTTTCAGTCTTCATTGGGTGGCAGCCTAGTGCCTGCACGCCAATATCTAGATCACTGATTGCGTTAACATCACGGATGCAACCGTAGATGATGATGCCTTCCCAGCCATTTTTCGTTGCTTTTTCAGCAAGCATATCGCCAAGCATTGCGCGACGCATTGAAGCACCACCGTCGACTACAAGTACTTTACCTTTACCAGGTAGAGCAACCTGCTCACGAACCAAAGAGTTATCTTCAAAAGCTTTTAGAGTAACAATTTCGCCACCGAAACGCTCTTTACCACCAAAGTTACCGAACATTGGCTCAACAACCTGTACTTGGTCTGGGAACTGATCACACAGTTCTGGCAAAAGATCTTCCACAATATGCTCCTTAAACTGGATAACTGCACCTAAGAACAGGTGCTCTCAAATTCTAAAGGAGGTATATTCGCCGATTCATTGTGCAATTGCACTACTCTTTTGGGCTAGGATTGAAAATGAGTTTAATTCTTAATAAAACAAGCTCTCTGAAAGCGACGATAGCTATCAGTACATTTGTATTTCTAGTTGGCTGTAGCCAAAAACAACATACATTTTGCATTGATAATACTGACAATTGCTCTCTGCCTACCCCTCCTACGCTCAGTCAATCAGCTCCAATCTCGAAAGACTACAACAAGCAAGAAGCGCTAGTTACGCGAGTAGGATATAAGCCCTCAGTAGCGATACAGTCACAAGAAACTACCAGGCACAATAAAAATTCTGCCCAAAATTCAGTAAAAGTAATTGAGCATATCCGTCTACCTGCTCCAAAGGATACGCGCTATGCAAACCTTACACTTGATGATGGCAAGAACAGTAGAATAAATACAAATGGCATATACACCATACAACTGGGTGCTTATAAATTAGAATCCAGCCGGCAGACTGCTATCTCTCGTCTTGAGAATAGCGAAAGCTTAAATTTATATAGCATGACCAATGGCTACCTAGGCCTTTCGTATGGAAGATATGAAACGCAATCTGAAGCTCTAGAAAAAGCAGCACAACTCAGAGAACGAGGATTTCAAGATCTCTATATTACAAAAGCTCGTTAAACAAAAAACGCAGCTTTAAGCTGCGTTTTTAAGTTAGAGTTGATAATTACTTATCCTTCAATAGGCTCAGCAATTTCTGAATCGGATGCGGCAATTGTTGATCATCAATACGCTTAACCTGGCTACGGCACGAGTAACCTGTCACAAGTAAGCGATCTTTATTTTCTGGGTTATTTACCACTTCAGACCAGCTCAATTGGTAGATCTCACGGGATGTCTCAACGTTCTGAGTTTCATGGCCGTACGTACCTGACATACCGCAACAGCCTACCGCTTGAATATCCAGCTTTAAGCCCATCGCTTCGTAGATCTGCTGCCACATTCGAATACTAGGGGCGGCATTGGTCTTCTCTGTACAGTGTGCCATCAACTTAAATTCAGTTGTAGAGCTGTTAGCTAGATCGAAAGCACCAAGCTTATCTTTTTGCTTGCTCAACCACTCTTGAATCAACTGAATTTTTGGCAGATCTTTCTCTGGAATTACATAACCGTATTCCTGACGATAAGTCAGCGTCATCGAAGGATCTATACCAATCATTGGTACGCCCGTGTTATCTAGCTCTTTTAGCATAGCGCTGTTAGATTCAGCCGCTTTTTCAAATGCTTTCATAAAGCCATGAACATGCAAAGGCTTACCATTTGGCTTAAATGGCGCTAATAGAACATAAAAACCAAGCCCAGAAAGCAGATCGACAAGATCCAACACCAACTGCGTTTCAAAGTAACTTGTAAATGCATCCTGTACGATGATTACCGCGTTACTACGTTGCTCTTCACTTAAACTCTTAATTAGCTGTGGCGAAGCGAACTCAACACCACGTGCTTTCATGCCAGCAATCAAGCTATTAGTACAGATTGTAGGGCTATCTACCATGCCCGCATGCTTACGGAAGATCGCTTTAAGTGCCTTGTTCTGCATCGCCCAGTTGTATGGTGCAGGGAACTTAGACAACCAAGGAATCATGTATTCTAGAGAGCCCACTATGTAATCCTTCGCAGGACGTAGATAACGACCGTAGTAGACCTCTAAGAACCGCGCACGGAAATCTGGAACGTTAACCTTGATTGGGCACTGTCCAACACAAGACTTACACGCCAGACATGCCATCATGGATTCATGTACTTCATGTGAGAAGTCGTACTCTTCCTCTTTTTTCTTCGCCAGCGTGTTTTTAATACGTTTTGGTAGAGAAGCAATAAAGGAGCTCGCTTTAACACGCTTAGCCTCTTCAACCAGATCCGTACCATTTTGTTCCATCAGGCGAAGCCATTCACGAATCAGTGAAGAACGACCTTTGGGTGAATTAATGCGCTGACGAGTACCTTTCCATGATGGACACATTGCGTCATTTGGATCGTAGTTAAAGCATGCGCCGTTACCGTTACAGAACATTGCTTCTTTATATTCTTCACGCGTTTCTGAACTGATCTGACGATCAAATTGGCCACGCGTTGGCACTGCATCGATTTTAAGCAGCTCAGCACCATCAATTGCTGGCGTAGCGATCTTACCCGGGTTCATCTGGTTTCGCGGGTCAAACCCACCTTTGATTCGTTGTAGCTCAGGATACAATTCACCAAAGAACTCAGGTGCATACTCAGAACGAACACCTTTACCATGCTCGCCCCACAACAAACCTTTGTATTTAACGGTCAGCGCTACCACTTCATCAGTGATATCACGAATTAAAGATTCCTGTAGCTGATCTTTCATATCAATAGCAGGTCGTACGTGCAGCACACCGGCATCGACGTGACCAAACATACCGTAAGCCAGATCTCGATCATCCAGCACTTTACGGAATTCCATGATGAAATCAGCAAGGTTCTCAGGCGGTACAGCAGTATCTTCAACGAATGGGATTGGACGTTCTTGCCCCTTAGCATTACCTAGAAGGCCAACTGCCTTTTTACGCATCGCCCAAACTTTATTGATCTCGCCCGCACCGTAAACCACCGAGAAGCCAAAGCTCTTACCAGCCTGACCAGCAACAGATTTCAGATATTCTGCTAATCGCTCAACATCGGCTTTTAGAGATTCTTCATCATCGGATGTGTACTCAACTAGGTTGATACCACTGATCTCTGGCTCACCTTCCTCTTGCGGGAAATAGGCACTTACCGTGTCCCAGATAATATCGCCCATTGCAAGATTAAGTACTTTAGAATCAATGGTTTCTATGGATGTTGGGTTCCATTCCATTAAGTCTGTAGCGTCACGCAAAGATGATTCAAAACTGTCATACTTAACGTTAACCAATGCAGCGAACTTAGGAATTGGCAGAACATTCAACTTAGCTTCAGCAATAAAAGCCAAAGAGCCTTCACCACCACAAAGTACCGAATTTAGATTAAAGCGCCCTTCTTCATCACGGATATGCGCAAGATCATAACCTGTGAGGCAGCGGTTTAATTTAGGGAACTTGGCATCAATCAGATCTTTCTTCTCGGTGAATACTTCATCCACCAATCTGTGCACTTCACCAACACGATCATCACGCTGCTTTATCTCAGCCAGCTCTTGATCAGAAATCGGTTTAGAGTTCCAAAGCTCTCCTCCTAAGAACACTGAATCCAGTTCTAGAACGTGATCACGGGTTTTACCGTACATGACCGAGCCCTGACCACTGGCATCGGTATTAATCATGCCGCCTACTGTTGCACGGTTACTGGTAGACAGTTCTGGCGCAAAGAAGAAACCATAAGGTTTTAGTGCACGGTTAAGTTGGTCTTTAACTACACCGCCTTGAACACGAACCCAACGCTCTTCTGCATTAATCTCTAACACTTGGTTCATGTGCTTAGATACATCAACAATCAAGCCATCTGTTAGCGACTGACCGTTTGTACCTGTACCACCGCCACGTGCACTCAGCTTTACCTCAGCAAAACGAGACTCATCCGCTAATTTGGCGATCAGTACCAAATCATCTGTAGATTTCGGGTACAGAACACCTTGAGGTAGCATCTGATAGATACTGTTGTCTGTCGAAAGAACGATACGGTTTGCGTAATCCTGATTTAGATCACCAGCAAAACCCGCTTTCTGTAACGCTTCGATAAACTGAAGGTAAATAGCTTCGGTAGTTTCGACTTGGGAAAGACGAGGAATCATAATACTGCCTCTATAAATGACCGTATCTCAAGAGCAGCGCTCAATTGCTCTCATACAGTCAAATGCTCAATTTGTGATATTGGGCGCAATAATGCAGAATTATCATTTATCAATCAAACGATAAAATTCGATAGATTAATTGATAATGACGAACAATATCTCCATTCGACATCTACGCGCTTTTGTTGAGATCGTGGCTTGCGGTAGCTTTACCCGTGCAGCAGATAACTTACACCTAACCCAATCAACTCTTACAGCAACGATAAAACAGCTTGAAGATCAAGCGGGCTTAAAGCTCTTAGACCGCACTACCCGCCGCGTTTTGCTAACTGGTGAAGGCGAAGGCTTTCTTCCTGTAGCAGAAAAGTTAATCTCAGATTTTGATACTGCGTTTAATGATCTACAAGCCACCGCGACGCAACAACAAGGCCAGGTAGGTATAGCAGCATCACCGTCAATGATCGGTCGCGTACTACCTCCAATAATCAAAACGTACCATCAGCAGTATCAAAAGATAGGCATCTATCTAAGAGATGACAACGCCGGAGGCATAGAACAGCGCGTACTGGATAATGAAGTGGACTTCGGCATCGGTGGTAACCACTCTCACCAATCAGAACTTAAATACCAACCAGTTTTAAGCGATCGTTACGGTGTGGTTTTGCCGCTCGACCACCCTTTAGCGACATTTAAAGAATTAGAATGGAGCCAAGTTAGTGAGCTTGATCAAGTTCACTTAACTGAAGATACCGGCACACGTACACAACTTTTAAAACTTCAAAAAGAGAATAACTTAGATTTAAAACTGCAAGGTGCCTTAATTGAGGTATCAACCCCAGCAGGCTTAGCGGAGATGGTTAAGACAGGTATTGGCATATCCCTTTTACCCGCCCTTGCAGCAAGTACCAGCGCTTTTGATCAATTAGTCTTTGTTCCACTAACCAACCCAACATTAAAACGTGAGATCTGCATTCTCACAAGAAAAGGCCGTGCTTTAAGTCCTGCAGCTGAAAGCCTACTTAAGCTGATCACCAGCCAATTTGAAACTGCCAGCCTACCTAAATTTGTTGATATTATTTAAGAGACTAAGGGAGTGCGGAGCGCACTCATTCATCCACATAATTAGAGAGTTCGATAAGATTACCGTCAGGATCGTGCAAATAAACCGAGATAATTTTACCTACTGCTCCAGTTCGAATCACCGGCCTTTCGATCACATTCACCTTATTATCAGCTCAATGCTGGATTAGTTGATCAACTGGCTGCTGAACGATAAAACATAATTCTGCACTACCTGTTTGGACCTGATGCGCTTTGGGCTCAAATTCATTCCCAAGTTGGTGCAAATTAATTTTTTGCTGACCAAAAACGAGCGCTATACGACCTCCCTTAAAGACAACCTTCTCCATACCTAAAACCGCTGTATAAAACTCCACGGTTATATTTATGTCCTTTACAGTTAGGACAAGGTGATCAAGACGCTCAATATTCACAACACTGCCCATTCAGGTTTGATTAGCACTCAATCTTCATCCTGCATAGCAAAAGAGAAGATACCTGCTTCAAGGCCTGCTAATCGAGCGACTATACAAGATTCTTCTTCGTCTGTTAGCTCCAACGATTCTTCGTTTGGTGTAAAAAAGTACTTATCCTTAAAGACATCAAACTGAATCTTCCCAAGAATACGGCCACTAGAGCTAATACAATCCAATTCTTGCTCAATTGGAAAGAATAAAACCATTAAGAAATACCTTTATTACAACTTAGTTGCGCGGATGATAATAGTTGATATCGCCAGACTCAATGCTGGTATTAATTGCTGCATAAAATTAAACCGCAACATCATTGATCAATACACATTCAGAAGACACAAACTCTATAGTTACATAAGCGTTATAACGGTACCTTTTCTTATAATTTGAAGAAATATGTTGAAACAGCCCCCTGTGACTGAATAGAATTGCCGCCTAAGAATTTGATTATGTTTAACATTCACTAATCAATTCCTTGTTAAACATATAGTTAGATCAATTTAGCCACTTAAGAATGTATGAATAAATGCTTTAGTCTGACCGTTTATTGACCCCGATCAATCGGTTTGCAAGAAATAGCATCTATATTGGCCTTCGACTAAATTGAACAATAATAATAAATAAATGCGTGGTTACCGGTGAAGAAGTCCGCTACATCTATTCGTAGTTTCCTACTCCAAAGAACGTTTATCTTTTCTGTTCTTGGATTCCTTGTTCTTGTTTCTGTTACTCATTATGCGTTCACTAAGAGCATTGAAAAAAATGCCAGTGTCATGGCCGAGCGTATTGCGAAGCAAACATTTAATTCTATGTATCTGGTCATGAGTCAGGGTTGGAACAGACACCAACTAGAGCAATTCATGAAACAGATGGAGAAAGACAATAAAGATAGCGATCTAAGCGTTTCTATCTTTCGTGGCAATCTCGTAACAGAACGATTCGGTGAGATGGAATCACCAGCCTTGTCGGACACTCACCGTAAAGTGCTTGAATCTGGCCAATCACAGCTGGTTTCTACTGACGATAGCATCAGCTACTACTATGCTCTTAACGCCAAAGAAGTTTGCACCCATTGCCACTCAAATGTGAATGATGGTGATACATTAGGCATGATCGAAGTAACTCAAGAGTTAGATAAGTCACTTTTAAATGCAAATAAGGAACTTATTCTAACACTGATCTTAGTTTCTCCATTGCCGCTATTGCTCGCATTTTTAGCCACGCGTCAAATCACATCTCGGATAGACAACTCGATAGAGCAACTAGCTGATAGTATTGACAGTATTGAATCTATTTCTGACCTATCCCGTATCGAAGAAGGTAGGGATCGTCTCGCATTCCGTGAGTTACAGGACATATTCTCGCAAGTAAAAAATCTGTCATCCAAACTTAATGATATAGCCGTCGACAAAGAACTACTTGAGTTTGAAATTAGGTTATTGGAAAAGTTTGTTATCACTTCTGAAGTGGTACGAGACTGGCGGGAATACGTCAATTTCCTAATTGTTGATATAAATAAGGTAATGAACGTTTACACCATGTTCTCTATCTTTAAGGTAGATAACGAAGTATTTGACTTAGAGGTATTCTGGCTACAACCTCCAAGCGAACGCACCCGTAAATCGATGGAAAAAGCCATCATGAAGCGTCTTGCTCAAGATGGTTCTCCTTTTGAACTTAGTGACATCAATATTCGTCACAACATGGTAAATGAACATGCAGAAGAGATTGATCTAGATGACAAAGCCATCGAGCTTCAAAGTAAATCACTACTAGTAGAAACACCGAAAATTGGCGGCATTGTAGGAATTGGGGTTCACTCAGATACTATTCAAGATACAACCAAACTACTCGTCCTTGAAAGCATTCTATCTACCCTGCTTAACGTAGTAGGTTCTGTGCGTGCAATCTACAAATACACCAAAGACCTTGAATACTATGCAACGCGTGACCCACTAACCAATCTGTATAACCAGCGAATGTTCTGGGAACTATTAGATTATGAGTTAGACCGCGCAGATCGCCATGACTATAAAGTAGCTTTATTGTTACTCGATCTAGATAACTTTAAGAGCATAAACGACGGCTATGGACACAGCTGGGGCGATAAGCTACTCGCTGACTTCTCTGAAGCATTGCAAAACGCACTAGGTAAAGACGCCATCATAGCTCGTTACGGCGGCGATGAGTTTGTGATTGTATTGCCAGAGAGCGATGTTACACACGCTGCCCAAGTAGCTGAAACAATTCTTCTTACAAGTCGTAATCATTCTCTGTATTACGATTCAAACACCTTCCTGAAGCTAACTGGTTCGTTAGGCATGGGTATCTACCCTGACCATGCCCAAAACAAAAAAGACCTGTTTATGTTCGTAGATAATCTGATGTACCGAGCTAAAAACTCCGGTAAAGATCAGATTGCATTACCAAATGAAAATGAGTTAGTCGACATCTTCAAAGAGATGTCCGATAAAACCGTATTGGTTACTCAAGCAATTGAGCGTAAAGAACTCATCCCTGCATTCCAACCGATCGTATGCTCCAAAACTGGCGATATTCATGCTGTTGAAGTACTCAGTCGCATTAAGCTTTCAGGTGACAGACTCATGAGCGCAGGTGAGTTTATCGAAATTGCTGAATCTATAGGTAAGGTCCACCAGCTTGACTATATCGTCATGGATAAAGCTTTTGAGCAAGTTAAAGCAACGGGCTACGACGGTAAGATTTTTATCAATCTATCTCCCCGCTCTATCATTATTAGTGACTTTATCCCAACCATTAAACAGCTAGCTGAAAGTCACGCCATCAACCCTGAGAGCGTCGTATTTGAAATCACTGAACGAGATACAGTCAAAAACATCTCCGTGCTAGAAAGCTTTGTCATGAGTCTAAAAGACAAAGGCTTTAAACTCGCGATAGATGACTTTGGCTCAGGCTTCTCATCTTTCCATTACCTTAAACACCTACCTATCGATTACGTCAAAATTGAAGGTGAGTTTATTGCTAACATGGCGAATGATGCCCGAGATATGGCCTTTGTGAATAGTATCTCTCACCTATCTCAAGAGCTTAATGTAGAAACAGTAGCTGAATTTGTAGAAAGCGAAGAAGTGTTAGCGCTGGTAGAAAAAGCGGGTATTACATACGCACAGGGCTACCACTTAGGCAAACCTAGCCCTGATCTTGAAGGAATTCTAAAAACAGTTGCTGTACTCGAGCATTAAGGGTTTAGATTATTTAAAACAGCCTAACCAGTGATTATGGTTAGGCTGTCACCTTTGAGCCTTTGGCTACTTCAAAATTAGTCCTTCATAATAAATGCGTTAAGGTTCTTCTACCCCTAATTGTTCCTCTGCCAAATCTTAGCTGCTTTTTTACCTTTAAAAGATTATTGATTACGTACACTGCCAGGTGTCTGGCCAGTTACTTTTTTAAAAGCCTTTGAAAAAGCAGCTTCACTTTCATAGCCACAACGATTAGCAACATCTATCGTTGTAGCGCCCTCCTCTTTGAGCCATATCCACGCATTTTGCATTCGCCATCGACTTAAGTAGGTTTTAGGCGGCTCCTGAAGTAACACTTTAAATCGATCGGCAAATGCTGATCGCGACATTGTCGCTATTTCAGCTAGCTCATGAACACTCCAGTTAGTCTCTGGATTATTATGAATAGCATCTAGCGCTCGACTGATCCTAGAGTCCGCAAGAGCAGCCGCCAACCCCGTTGCCAAAGACGCTTCACGAGCCCGATTAATGTACGCCCGAAGAAGTAAGGCAAATAAAGACTCTGTTAACCTGTTAATTACGATAGTATGCCCGCTTCCATTCTCAATCACTTCAGCCTTAATAACATCAAGCAATCCTTGAATAGCAGCGCCATTTTCAGATGAGCCAGCTTGGTAGTAGATATATTCAGGTAGTGATTGCAACAACGGATTACTGGCAGCATGACTAAAACAAAAATAGCCACACAACAAACCCACACTTTCTAACTGCAAACCTTCTGTGTAGCTCAGAGATTTAACGCTATTAACTGGAACGCCACATTCAGGTGAAGACTCCAGCTTATGATTAGCATCGCGTGAAAATAAAATAAAATCCCCAGCATTCATTAGTAATGGGGCATCGAAGCAATCCGCATCAAGATAACAACAACCTTGAGTAACAAAGTGAAAGGTGACATGCCCCTGGCCTGAAGTTTTGATCGCCCAATCACCACAATACTGAGCGCTTTGTATTATTTCTGCTTCAAGCCGAAAAGTATTCAATATTGCCGATAGCGAGTCCATTTAAAACAGGCATCCAAAATGGCGAATTGGACATATTATCAAGAGATTTGAACATATAGTAAGTCACCATATACGCATAAGCTAACCCCTAACTTGTGAGCATAAGCCTAGACAAATTCGCTTTACTCATACATTAATCGATACATTGTTAAGGAAAAGCTAATGACCATTCAGCACAGAGTAGAACCCTTTAAAATCCTCAATGCCGAAACAGCTCCAGAAGGCTCAAAACCATACATTGAGCAAGCTGAAGCCGCTTTCGGCCTTCTACCCAACGTAGAAGGAGTCATGGCTCAAGCACCGGCACTGCTGGCTTCTTACATGACAGCTTGGGACCATTTCGATAAAACCAGCCTAACACCCGCCGAACGCCAGGTGGTGTATCAAGCGGCCAATTTTGAAAACAACTGCCAGTACTGCATGCCTTGGCATACAATCCTATCGGAAAATGCAGGTATCGACCCAGAAGATGTAGAAGCATTAAGAAATGGCAGCAACTTAAACAACGAAAAGTACGAAGTGTTACGCGTATTTGCTCGCGATCTGGTCAGAACCGGCGGCAGCATTGAACCCAATGCATTGGCCTCGTTCCTGAAAGCAGGTTACAACCAGCAACTTGCACTCGAAGTGATTCTTGGTTTAGCCGTTAAAACTATGAGTAACTATACTAACTCGATTGCACAGACACCTCTCGATGAACCAGCCCAACCCAAAGCATGGGTTAAGCCATCACTGAGAGGTGAATTTCTAACCTAGCAACTATCACCGCTAGGACATTCACGCAAATAAAGAAATAGTTGCATAAGATCAAATTAAGTCGCCAATTAATGTTTCTCGATTTGTAGAAAGCGAAAAGATGTTAGATCTCGTAGAAAAATCTGGCATCACCTATTTAAGCAGGCAACATCCTGATCTTAAAAGCGTTTTGAAATGCGACGGTTGCTTTCGTACATTAGAAAGAACAACAGCCTACCAAAAATATTTAAGTAGGCTGTTTTCATCATTTTTATCACCGTATTAAGTGACAAACAGCACCATCTCCCTTCTCCGATATAGCGCCACAAACACTTCTTTATAGAACAAGTTTTAATTAACTAAAGGTTTTAATATACAAAGCTTCTACTTTATCTCTCGCCCATTGAGTACGGCGTAAGAATTTGAGAGATGACTTAATTGAAGGGTTATTGTAGAAACAGTTGAGTTTAATCTGTGCATCCAAACCTTCCCAACCGTAATAATCCACTAAACGAGTCAGTATCTTCTCTAACGTTAGGCCATGTAGAGGGTTATTCGGTTGTTCTTGGCTCACAATAAATTCCTAGTATCAAAACAATTAGCAGCAATTTTAGCAGAATAACCTCAGCGCATGATGCATATTAAAGAAACCAAAGTCCTTTATGTCATAGCCTCTTCTATTGATATAGCGCTAACAGCGTCGGTTTCTGAGAACTTATGAAAGCTTGATCCCTAAACTAAGCAACTTATTTTTTAACCTGCTGATGCCTTTCGACCATTTACTTTTAAAACATGGTTAATCTGAGTTGACCATAAGAATAAGAATAAACAGACCAAGCTATTCTAGCTCTCCGTTTAACCTGCCATCGAATACTCATCTTCCAACTTACTCATACCCAACCCGCTCATTTTCTTAACTTTGATTTGCACGGGGATACGCTCTTTCATTGCTTCAATATGACTGATAACGCCGATCATCTTGCCTGAAGCATTTAGGCTATCAAGTGCATCCAAAGCAGTATCTAAGGTTTCGCTATCTAGAGTGCCGAAACCTTCATCTAAGAAAAGTGAGTCGATACTGGTTTTCTGGCTGACAAGATCAGATAGTGCCAATGCTAAAGCCAGGCTCACTAGGAAGCTCTCACCGCCGGATAAAGTTTTTGTATCTCTTACAGTATCGGCTTGCCAGGTATCCAGTACTTGAAGCTCTAGAGCACCCGATTGTTTTCTTTGGAGCATATAACGACCGTGCAGGCGTTCTAGTTGCTTATTCGCTAGGTGAACCAAATGGTCGAGTGTTAGGCCTTGAGCAAAGCGGCGGAATTTATCTCCCTTTTGAGATCCAATAAGGGAGTTCAAATAGGAAAGATCATCATATTCTTGCTTTGACTGCTCTACCTGTTCAAACAGCTGCTGTTGCGATTCGCGGCGCTTTTCATTGTCTTGCAGTAGTGCACTGCGTTCACCCTTTTGAAGTAAAAGCTGTTTAATCTGTTTATCTAACTCAGCCAGCTCTTGAACGATTTGCTCACCATCGATGTTTTCATACTGTTTTTCTAATCCAAACTGCTGTAACTCTTTTAATTGTTGATCCGCTTGTTTAAGTAAAGTTTGAGAATGCTGTTCAGCTCTAGCGATCTCTTCGCTTAGCGCTTTCAACTGCTGCCTTTCTTCGTCAGAAATTAGGGCATCGAGGAGTGCCTGCTCAGAATCAAATGGACTACCTACTAGCGCTTGTTGCCATTCAATTTTCTGATGACTAAATTCAGTTTGGAGCAAACCCAGCTGTTGCTCTTGCTCAGCAACTGTTGTTTGCAAACGGGTTAGCGCAGTTTCGTACTGTTTATGTGAAGCTGATACCTGTTTGTGGCTTTGCTCAGCTTTGTCTACCTCTGCAAGTAGACGTGAGCGCTCCTCTGTAACTGATTTATCACCAAAGAGAGCCTGACGCGTTGCTTGCTTTTCTGCCAGCTCCTTGGAGAGTTCATTAAGATTGTTTTGCTGATCAGTACAGAGTGCAGTTTGCTTTTCAAGCGATTGATCAGCCTGAGTTAACTCAAGCGCCGATGTTTCTTGGATGCGATTTAAGGTTTCAAGGCGCTGCTGTAACTGTTGTAAGTTAGCGATTTGGCTTTCTAGCGTATTTAACCAATCCGTTAGCCCTTGTTCGGGTAGCGTCAGTCGTATTTCAGCCACTTCTTGAGATAGACCTTGCTTAACCACAGCGATCTGCTCGTTAAGCTCTTGCAGACGCTGTGTATCTTTAAGCTGTAACTGACTTAAGTTTTCGCATTCTTTATTGGCCAGCTCTAAGTTAGCTTGAGCTTGCTGTAAGGCCTGCTCTGCTTTATGGATTCCTTGCTGCTGTTGATTGATCTGCTCACTTAATTGGCGTAGTTGTTCGATATCAGCTTGCTGATTACTAAGCTGCTGCTCGAATTGTGTAATTGCATAATCTAGCAGTTCAGTCTGGTTGGGCTCGAGACTAAAACCTAACAGTTGCTGTAAAACTTTCCACTCTTGCAAGAGCTGCTGTTTCTGCTCATTAGTCTGCTGCAGGCGAGTTTTAAGGTTAACTATCTGAACGGTCGTCAATTGGTTATAGCGCTCTCTTAGTTGAGTACCTTGAGTCTTCAGATGATCACGCGTTTGTTCAGCCATCACAAAGCGCTGCTCGGTTTCGCCCATATCTAAAGGTTGATAATCAGCCACTAGGGGGTGCTCTTTTGAGCCGCAAAGCGGACAAGGCTGATCCGGTTGAAGCTTAGCCCGTTCTGCTTCGAGATTTTGTATTTGACGCTCTTGCTCTAACAGTCGCTTTAAATCTTTGAACTGCTGATCTTCCCTTTGATACTGCTCACGAAGATTAGTGAGATCGCCTTCAATTTTCTGAGCAGTAACTTCCAGCTGACTTAACTCATTACTGCCAACAGTTTGCTCACTTTGCAGCTGGATATACTGAGCAGATAGATTCTTCGCCTGCATAAAGCTTGCTTGCAGAGAGTGTTGCTGGCTGTACTGTGCTTCTATATCGGCCAGCACACGGCCATTTAATAGTGCTTGCAACTGCTCCTGAGTGCTCTTAAAGCCGTCGTTCAACTTCTCTTTTTGTGTAGAACTTTCAGAAACATACTGCTGTAGCTGTTCAGTTTTCTGTTTTTCCGTATCTATTTGCTTTTGTAAGCCAGAAAGATGATCTGTCAGTTTTTGAACTTCAGCCTCGTGTTGCTGAGTTTGCTCTAGCTGACTACGCCATAAAGGGATACGCTCTGCAGCAGCTTCAAGATGACGAAGTTCGACTATTTGATTTTCAAGCTGCGAGGTTTCAACCTTGGCTTGATTAATTTTGTCGTTAATCTGTTTTTGTGTTGTTTTCTGCTGTTCTAATTCAGACTGATGTTTTTTTAGCTCTGCAGTTGCGCTCTCTTTTAACTGCTCAAGCCGATCGCACTCAGCGTCCAATGGCACTACTTGCTCGTTAATCAGCGTTTCTTGTTCTGATTGATGCTGTTTAGTCTGTTTTAGTTTTAGCTCTGCTTCATTAAGAGATTGCGCTGAACTTTTATGCTGATCAATAGCCGATACTAATTGAGCTGCATTTTGTTCTTTAATCTGTGTAAGATCGTTAAACCGTTGCTGTGCACTTTGATAAAGTTGGTACGGAGCTTTTAGTTTCTCAGCTGGTTCACTCACTGCTAGCTTTTCAAGAGAGCCTTTAGCGGCTTCTTTACGTTGCTTAACGCCTTCTTGTTCAGTTAAAGCGCTTTGCTTTTGTTGCTCAGCTTTTTGCAGATCAGTCCACCAGCGTTCCTTTGATTGCTGTTCGCTCTGCTCTTTCTCTAAGGTTTTAAGCTGTATACTAATCGTTGTTTGTTCGGATTTAAGCTCAACAATCTTCTCATCCGATAACAGCTCAACACCTTTAGCCTGAGCTTCTAGCTGTTTGAGGTGGTTATCTGCCTCTTTGAATTGCTCGTATACCTTTTCAGATATCAAGCTGTAGATAGCCGTACCGGTTAACTCTTCCAGCAAACCGGCTCTTTCATTGGCATCAGCATTGAGAAACGCTGCGAACTGGCCCTGAGAGAGCATCATAGATTTAGTAAAGCGGTCAAAGTTTAAGCCGCTAATTGTCTCGATTAGCTCATTCTTCTGCTTAACCTGTGAGGCAATGATTTTACCTTCACCGCTTACGCTTACCTCTGCCAATTCAACTTTAGCTTCTTGTAGATTGCCATCAACCTGATCCCTGGAACGACGCTGGCTCCAAAATGCACGATAGCAATTACCTTTTACTTCAAATTCAACTTCAGCGAGCGAGTCTGCTGTACCGCGAGTCATCAGTTCATTCGTGCTTTTAGAGATAGTCCCTAATCGAGGCGTACGGTGATAGAGGGCCAAGCAGATCGCATCTAAAATTGTCGTCTTACCGGCACCTGTCTGGCCTGTGATGGCAAAAAGACCATTATCGATAAACGGCGATTGAGTAAAATCGATCTTCCACTCACCTTTTAGCGAGTTAATGTTTTTAAAGCGCAGCGCTAATATTTTCACAGGCTCTTCTCCTCTGCTGTTTCCGAAGCTAAAGCAGAGAAAAGATCATCTTGATCGATCTTAGTGTCATTTAGCTGTTTAGACGGCTCGGCTTTTTCCGTTTTGCCTTTTGTGCGCTTGTTTTTAACTGGAATGGATTTTGACTCATCGGAAGATTCACTCTCTAAAGAAAACAGATTTAGAGTGTTATGGTCTTGGTCTGGCTCTTTTTCCTGTCCAAGCTCTTCTGATTCATCAACACTATCAGACTCTTCAACTGCAGCATGCTCACTAGGATGTTCTAAATCCTCTGATTCCAAGTGCTCTTGCTCTAGGCAGTCTTGAGCAGGAGATGTCTGTGTTGTAGAAAAGAACTCATCCGCTGGCTTACTTGCAGGAAGATCATTTTCAGACTCTACAGTCGTTACGATCTGGCAGAAGCGATCTTTAAGTCGTTGAATACGGTTTTGTTCGGCTTCGGATTCGAAAACCTCATCGTTAAGCCTACGTGTGAAAACCTCGTAAGCATTCAATTCAGAGAGCGTCTCTTTCTCCTTGCCGACTAAACCTCGCTGGGTCTGTTTGCGTGCCCTTCGTAGCTGCAGAACCTCAACGTTAAGATCTTGAGTTAGTTGCGAAATACGTTGGGTAAGATCATTGAGGTAATCTTGGGTTTGAACCTCAATCGATAACCAAACCGGAAGTTCATGCTGTTTAGCTTCAAGTTCAGCCAATTGCGCTTTAATTGAATCAAGATCACCCTTGATACTTGCCATAGGTTGGAAGGTCGGTACTAGGAGCGGTGTTATCTCTTTTAAATGGCTTTGTTCAAATTCAACCATCAATACCTGCTTTTGCGTACCGATCTCATCAAAGCTTAAAGGGATTGGTGAGCCGCAATAGCGAATATGTTCAGACTTAGCGACAATTTGCGGGCGGTGAATATGGCCTAAAGCGATGTAATCTGCTGGTGGAAATGCACTGGCTGGAAATGCCTCTAGATTACCAACATAGATATCACGAACAGACTCGGAGGTTTTAACACCCATTGCTGTTAAATGCCCTGTAGCGATGATCGGGATAGACAGCCCAAGCTCTTTTCGCTTTAGATCAGCCAGATCATAGATGGCTTGATAGTGTTCTGCGATTGCCGTGCCTAATGAATGCGCTTTCTCTTTAGCCGATTGATCAGCGGCACTTTGCATCACATCGCGAGGACGAATATATGGAATGGCACACAGGATGGCAGCCGGTTCACCCGAGTGATTTTTCAAGGTAATAATCTGCTGCTCTAACTCAGATTCAACACTCGCTACGACTTCTGCATTGAGATGTTTAAGCAGGCCTTTGGATTCATTCAGTGTTGAAACAGAGTCATGATTACCGCCTAAAACCACTAACTGACAATCGAGTTTGTTTACTTCGATAACGAGTTGATTATATAACTCTCGCGCATAACTTGGTGGTGAACCCGTGTCGTAGATATCACCTGATATTATTAACGTATCTATATGATTTAATTGTATTTTACCTAATAGCCATTTTATAAATTCTTGGTGTTCGGCTAATCGGCTTTTTCCAATAAAGTGCTGACCTAAGTGCCAGTCAGAGGTGTGTAAAATGCGCATTAAGTAAGGCTCGGCAATCCATAGATACAATGAAACTTCACCTCATTTGAGGTGAAGCTCATATTATATTGTTACCGCTAGGAGCACCATCCATAGTCTCTGTAATATGGTGGTGTTAGCTAGGCATTTATTCAGCGGTTAAATACTGAATTAATGCCTGTTCAGCATTGGCACAGTAATAGGTATCTTCGTGTTGTTTGAACGTTTGGTAGGTAACTTCAAAGACACTGCCGCTAATCACTAGCACAAGGACATCAGTCTCATCCTCGCCATCAGTGCTGGCCTCCTCTGGCTCATCCGTGTCGAATTGATAAAAACCCGCCTGCGGTATATCCATATCCTCTTCGAAACCATCGAGATAGTCCTCAATAGACATCTGATGAACTTCGAGCACTTCATCAGCACTAAATTCGAGAATCGAATAAGTTTTGGGTACTGAAAGGAAGTCCCGTTTTACCGCATAACACAGCACCAAACTTTGCTTTCGACCCTCTTGCCTCAGAAGATAACGAACATCAGATTGAGACTCTATCTCTGGAGCAGACAATTTATTGATAAGCGAAAATGTAATCACGACTTAATCTTCCAAAACGTAAGCTGGCAGATCGGCTTCTGCAGGAACAGGTGTTGGTACGCCATCATCATCGATCGCGACAAACTTAAAAATCGCCTGTGTTACTTTTTCACGTTTACCAATACGACTACGGCGCACCCAAGCTTCAACGTGAATCTGCATCGATGTACGGCCTACTTTTACAATTTCCGTATAGACACCCAGTACATCACCCACTTTTACTGGACGGATGAAAGACATGCTATCTACCGCCATAGTCACTACACGGGTTTGCGCGCGCTGGCCTGCACAGATACCCGCCGCAATATCCATCTGCGATAACACCCAACCACCAAAAATATCTCCTGAAGGGTTGGTATCACCTGGCATGGCCATAGTACGTGTAGTCAGGCGGCCCTTTGTAACTTCTTGTGTTTGGTCTTTCTCAGACATAATGCATTGTCCTACTTCTTAGATGGAGGTCTGTTATTCCAATATGTACTTATTACTATACCTTGGTATATAAGGTTTTGCGTAAGTTGTTTTGAATCCTCAGCCTAGAAAGCAACGCTTCAACCTTTTACCTACATGCAGTTATTGGCATAATACGCACAAAATTTATCTCCTTACTCGCTCCTTAAGAGCGCAGTCATCTATAGCGGATCTAATATCGTGTTAACCACAGCAAATATCACCATGCAGTTTGGTGCTAAACCTCTATTCGAAAACGTTTCAGTTAAATTTGGCGAAGGTAATCGCTACGGTTTAATTGGCGCAAATGGCTGTGGTAAATCCACATTTATGAAGATCTTAGGCGGAGACTTAGAACCAAGCGCAGGCAATGTTTCCAAAGGGCCAAACGAGCGTATTGGTAAGCTAAAACAGGATCAGTTCGCTTACGAAGAATTCAGCGTGATGGATACCGTTATTATGGGCCATGAAGAGTTGTGGGCTGTTAAATCAGAACGTGACGCTATCTACGCTAATCCAGACATGACTGAAGAAGATGGCATTCGTGCAGCAGAGCTCGAAGGCGAATTCGCTGAGATGGACGGCTATAGTGCTGAATCACGTGCAGGCGAACTGCTTTTAGGTGTAGGCATTCCGACTGAGCAGCATTTCGGCCCGATGAGTGAAGTAGCACCTGGTTGGAAGCTTCGTGTCTTACTTGCACAGGTACTGTTCTCAGAACCAGACATCATGTTGCTAGACGAACCTACCAACAACTTGGATATCAATACGATCCGTTGGCTGGAAGGCGTTCTTAATGAGCGTAACTGCACTATGATAATCATCTCGCACGACCGTCACTTCCTAAACAGTGTGTGTACGCACATGGCTGATTTGGACTACGGTGAGTTACGTGTTTACCCTAGCTCGTACGATGAGTATATGACTGCATCGACACAGGCACGTGAACGCCTGCTTGCTGATAACGCTAAGAAGAAAGCACAGATCGCTGATCTTAAGAGCTTTGTGAGCCGCTTTTCTGCCAACGCATCTAAATCTAAGCAAGCAACGTCACGTGCACGTCGTATAGAGAAGATCGAGTTAGAGGAGGTGAAACCTTCAAGCCGTCAGAACCCATTTATCCGCTTCGAACAAGACACTAAGCTACACCGTCTAGCTGTTGAAGTAGAAGGTTTAGGTAAATCTTTTGATGAAGAACTGTTTAAAGACCTTAACCTAATGGTAGAGGTTGGCGAGCGCATCGCTATTATCGGGCCTAACGGTAGTGGTAAAACCACCCTATTACGTTGTCTGTATGGTGACCTTCTGCCGACTGCTGGCGAGATAAAATGGTCTGAGAACTCAGAATTTGGATACTACGCCCAAGATCATGCAGCTGATTTTGAAGAAGATAAAACACTGCTTGATTGGATGGGGCAATGGGGCCAAGAAGGCGATGATGAGCAAGTCATCCGTGGTACGCTGGGCCGTTTACTTTTCTCACAAAAAGAGATCAATAAGTCGGTTAAAGTGATCTCGGGTGGTGAGCAAGGCCGTATGCTGTTTGGCAAGATTATCCTTCAACGTCCAAACATCATGCTGATGGATGAGCCAACTAACCACTTAGATATGGAATCGATTGAATCCTTAAACCTAGCCCTAGAGAACTACCCAGGTACGTTGATCTTTGTCAGCCATGACCGCGAGTTTGTATCCTCTCTAGCAACCCGCATTCTGGAGATCACGCCAGATGGCATTGTCGACTTCCGCGGTGGTTACGAAGACTACCTGAAGAGCCAAGGCGTAGAATAAACCTAAGCGCTAATGCCTAAAAAGCCTGATTGCAGTTAACCTCAATCAGGCTTTTAAATTTTTACCCTCGCATAAATTACTTTCAATTCTTTGGTGAGCTTTATGATTATTGTCTGCCCTAGCTGTAATACATCCAACCGTATTCCTGATGACAAATCACATGTCGATGGCAAATGTGGTAAGTGCAAAGGCCCGCTACACACCCATCAACCAGCAGAACTAAATGATCAATCTTTTGAAAAGTATGTTGGTGGTAATGAGTTACCTGTCATCGTAGATTTCTGGGCTAGCTGGTGCGGCCCATGCCAGATGATGAAACCCATATTTGAGAAGACTGCAGCTGAATCTGAAATACTGCTCTTTGCAAAAGTAGATACTGAAAAGGCACCACGGACTAGTCAGAATATGAATATCCGTAGCATCCCTACCCTTGTGATGTTTCAAGCTGGCAAAGAGATCGATCGTGTTGCAGGCGCACTCTCAGAACCTCAGCTAAAGCAATGGATTTTGCAAACCCTACAGAAGGCGTAAGAGTACTCTATGGAGCTTTCAAATCAGATCGCCAAAGAGCTAGGCGTCAAATCTCAACAAGTTAATGCAGCAATAGAGTTATTGGATGGTGGCTCCACCGTCCCGTTTATTGCACGTTATAGAAAGGAAGCTACCGGTGCGCTAGATGATGCGCAATTAAGACAGTTAGCGGCGCGTTTAGATTATCTCCGTGCGCTAGAGGCTCGAAAACAAACGATCACAGATAAGCTCCAACAAGATGGCATATTAACACCTGCACTCCACCAGCAGATTAATCAGATCAATAGTAAGACTGAGCTAGAAGAGCTCTATCAACCATTCAAAAGTAAACGCAAAACCAAAGCTCAAATCGCTGTTGATGCTGGCTTAGATAAATTACTAGATCAAATCATTCAAAAGCCTGATCAACAACCTTACGTTTTAGCCAAAACTTTTATCTGTTCTGATAAAGGTTTCAGCTCCAAGGAAGATTGTTTAGACGGTGCGCAAGCCATCTTAACTGATCGTCTGTTAACAGACCTGAAGTTGCAGGCTGAACTTAAACTGCGTGTGTGGAATGAAGCCAAACTAAAGGTATCTGTTAGCAAAGGTAAAGAAAGCGAAGGTTCAAAATTCCGTGATTACTTCGCTCATAGTGAAGCGATTAAATCCATCCCTTCACATCGCATGCTAGCGATTTTGCGCGGCATCAATGAAGGCATACTGAAATCAGCTTTAGATTTTGATGAAGACCGCTTTAAGGTTTTCCTATCCAAGATGGCAGAACTTCCTCACTACGGACCTTCAGGGAGATGGCTCACTCAAGCAGTCCATACTGCTTGGCAGAGTCGAATCAAATCCAAACTCACTAAAGATCTAATCACAAAACAAAAAGATTCCGCAGAAGCCGAAGCAATTAAAGTATTTAGCCGGAATCTTCACGACCTTCTGCTCGCAGCACCTGCAGGCCCTAAAACCACCTTAGGGCTCGACCCAGGCCTTAGAACCGGCGTTAAAGTTGCCGTGATTGATCCAACGGGCCGTTTGTTAGAGCACGCGACAATCTACCCTCACCCACCAAATAATCAGTGGGACCAAGCAATCGATAAGCTTTTTAAGCTCAGTAAGAAACACAATGTTGAGCTAATTAGTATTGGCAACGGTACAGGCTCACGAGAGACCGATAAGCTCGTTACAGAAATGCTTAAGCAACAGGACTCGATTAATGCTCAAAAGCTTATTGTGAGTGAAGCTGGCGCTTCAGTTTACTCAGCATCGGAACTCGCAAGTGAGGAGTTCCCAAACCTTGATGTATCTATCCGTGGGGCTGTGTCGATAGCACGTCGCTTACAAGATCCTCTAGCTGAGCTGGTAAAAATCGAGCCAAAAGCTATTGGCGTTGGCCAGTATCAACACGATGTAAATCAAACTGAGCTTAATCAGGCACTTGAAGCGGTTATTGAAGATTGTGTAAATGCAGTTGGAGTCGATCTAAATAGTGCTTCACCTGCAATTTTAAGCCGCATCTCTGGTTTGAACACAACGCTAGCTAACAACATCGTTGCTTATCGGTATGATAACGGCACTTTCACGAGCCGAACTCAGCTTAAAAAAGTCCCTAGACTTGGCCCAAAAGCGTTTGAGCAAGCCGCTGCCTTTTTGCGTATCCAGAACGGAAAGCAGGTATTAGACAACTCCTGCGTTCACCCAGAAGCTTATAAAGTAGCTGAACGTATTGCTCAAAGAAACCAACGCTCGTTGCAATCTCTTATTGGTGATAGTCAATTTTTAAAAGGACTTAATCCAGTCGATTACACCAATGAAACGTTCGGTTTATATACCGTTCAGGACATCATAAAAGAGCTAGAAAAACCTGCTAGAGACCCTCGCCCAGACTTTAAAACTGCTGCATTACAGGACGGCATCGAAACCGTTGACGACCTTATTGAAGGATTGGTACTTGAAGGCACAATTACAAACGTGACTAATTTCGGCGCATTTGTTGACGTAGGCGTTCACCAAGATGGATTAGTGCATATTTCGCAATTAGCCAACCGCTTCGTGAAGGACCCTCATGACGTTGTCAAACCTGGCCAAATTGTCACAGTAAAGGTCCTTGAAGTAGATCTTAAAAGGCAGCGCATCTCACTCTCGATGCGTGAAGATTAATAGAATAGTTCTCATTATTATATTAATGAGAATTATTCATTCTCAGCAGTTTATTTAATTTAAAATCTATTCATTAAAAACCTATTTTTATTGTTCAAAATCAATAACTAAGAGAAGACATAAGCTATAACTAATACTAGACTGTAACCACATAGCTTGATTGAAGTAGATTCCATGGTTACAAAAAGAACTAACTTACTATGGATGCAGGCTGGTGCATGTAGCGGAGACACAATGTCGCTACTTTGTGCAGACAAACCTTCATGGCCTGAATTCGTGCAACAATATAAACTGGATATCCTTTGGCAGCCTTCTCTTTCTACGCGGCCCATGCGCGAGCTTATTGCTGACATTGATCTTATTCTTGCTGATAAAAAACCGCTAAATATTTTATGTATTGAGGGTAGTTTAGCCCTTGGCCCAAACGGCAGCGGTATGTTTGATACCTTTAATGATCGCCCCAAAGCTTTTGTCATTAAGGAATTAGCAGAAAAAGCGGATTATGTTGTAGCCGTGGGTACATGTGCAGCCTACGGTGGGGTTCCAGCCGCACCACCTAATCCGACCGAGTGTACGGGTATGCAATCGAGCCAAGGAAGTTCTGGCGGCTTATTACCTGATTCATTCAGAAGTAAAAGCGGCCTGCCCGTCATCAATATATCAGGCTGCCCAACTCACCCTAATACAATCATTCAAACCTTAATTGCGCTCATCAACGATTACCCTCTTCCTCTCAATGATTTTAACCAGCCTGACGCTTTCTATAGCACCATGGTTCATCAAGGTTGTACGCGTAATGAATATCATGAATACGATATTGAAGAGGAACAGTTTGGTGAGGCAGGCTGCCTTTTCTATAACTTGGGTTGCCAAGGTCCCTATACAACAGCTACATGTAATACTGAGCTTTGGAATAACCGCAGCAGCAAAACCCGTGAAGGTGTGCCTTGTTTAGGCTGTGTTTCTCCTGATTTTCCAAGGGATGCCCCTTTGTTCAAAACAGAAAAAGTGGGCGATATTCCAGTTGCACTGCCTTTAGGTGTTAGTCGACCTCGCTACATGGCGTATAAGGGCCTCGCTAACGATGCCGCGCCAATCAGAATCATCGAACGTAAAATGAAACCTTAAGTAGTACGGTTATGAGCAAAAGAGTAAAAGTACAGCTAAACCGAGTTGAAGGCGATTTAGAATTAGAGCTCGAAGTTAAGCAAGGGGTGGTCACCAACGCTTGGTGTATCGGCACGATGTATCGTGGTTTTGAGCAGATACTTATCGGTCGAGCAGCGATGGACTCACTAGCGATCACCCCCCGAATTTGCGGTATTTGCAGCACTGCGCATCTGTATGCGAGCGTGCTTGCATTGGAATCAATGTCTCACATCACACCACCACCTAATGCAATTCGCGTAAGAAATATTTGTTTACTAGCTGAAGAGCTGCAATCTGATTGTCGGCAGACATTTCTAATGTTCACTCCTGATCTTTGCCATCCTAACTACTCTAAACTGAAGCTATACGATGAGATAAAAACACAGTTTGAGGATATGACAGGGAGTATTTATCAAGATGCCGTTCGATTTAGTCGCGATATCATTGAAATTGTCGCCATATTTGGTGGTCAGTGGCCGCACTCTTCCTATATGGTCCCTGGAGGGGTCACATCACTCCCTGATACCAATAAAGTTATTAGCGCACTGAGCGTCGTTGATAACTATATCCATTGGTTAGAAACGAAAGTCCTTGGTGTCTCCATAGACCATTGGGATCAGATCGACAGCCTAGAAAAACTTAATGAACTCACCGAAACAGGGAAAGGCGCTGCGAGTCTTTTCTATCAATTCGGTAAAAATATCGCGTTGAATCAAATTGGCGGGGGTTGTAACTTATTGATGAGTTATGGCTCCCTTATCGACCCAGATAATCCAGAAGATACATTACGCAATCGTGGCATCTACGATGCTACAAACCAAAGTTTCGAGCCTTTAGATCAAGAACAGATTACTGAGGATATCAGTTATAGCTGGTACCATGATGATCAAGCTGCACCACGTCATCCTCATGACGGTCTAACTCAACCAAAATACGATCCTGACAGCAAGCGTTACAGCTGGGCTAAAGCCCCTCGCTACAAAGACCAAGTCGTGCAAACAGGACCATTAGCGCAACTCATTTTAGATAGAGATGCACTTCTTCTTGATATGTTAGAGAAGCAAGGTGGGAACACCCTCTTAAGACAATTTGCGCGCATACAACGCCAAGTAAGATCTATAGCCCTATTGAAAGAACAGCTGAACGGGCTTTTACAAAATATCACTGAACCCACAATGACCCACCAACCTCTTCTTGATGGAGAAGGTATTGGTATGATTGAGGCCGCTCGTGGAAGCCTCGGTCATTGGGTAAAAGTAGAAAACGGCACCATCAGCGGCTACCAAGTAATCACACCCACCGCTTGGAACGCATCACCTAGAGATCAAAATCAACAACCTGGTCACATCGAAAGCAGCCTAATTGGTATAGATATTCCGGATATAGATAATCCTTTATTTGTCGGTCACGTGGTCCGCTCTCATGACCCTTGTTTAGTATGTACCGTACATCTACTAGGCAGTAACAAGAAACACCGTTATGGAGTGATTTGATGACGGTGATTTTATGCTTTGGAAATGAATGGCATGGGGATGATGGCTTTGGTTATGCAGTCTATAACACTCTCAACCAAATCGACTTGCCGTCAAAAGTAGATCTTTACTATTGCGCTACTAATAGTCTGACAGCTACTCGTTTGATCAAAGACACATCGCGATTAATATTGGTCGACGCCTACCAATCCGACAGCAACAATGCGGGTACACTGCAGTGGTTCTCTAAAGATGAGTTCCAGACAAGCTATGCCAGAAACCTCCACGATGGAGGCTTAGAAGAGCTTATTAAGCATTGCGATATTTTGTTTGACTCACAAGAACTTGTGATTGAGATTTTGACGGTAACAATCCAGCAAGTCTCAAGCTTTTCTGAGGAACTTTCTCCTATTATTGAGAACTGCGTCTCAGAGGCCTGCAATCAGATTTTAACCCGCGTGAATCAGGAGCCACACTATGTTTACTCCTGATAAAGGAATTACCCGCTTAGTTATTGAGCGTGAAGTAAGTATTCAAGGCCATATGCGTTGGGTAGCTCACCCTGAAAACAGAAAAAATCGACTATTAATAGTTGAGCATAAAAAACAGCTATATGCCCTACCCCTGTATTGCCAACACGCTCATGTTTCGCTTCTTGAAGCCAAAATGGATCACAATGGCAAGGTGATTTGCCCTAAACATGGTTTAGCCACTGATCTTAAATCCAACCCAAGTGTTTTTACTGTCGAACGGCAAGGTCATTTTTTTATTACAGCCAACAGCTCTTTAATTGAAACCCAAACAGTAGAAACATTCGAGGAAGATTCAGATCAACAAACTGAATTAGAGGCATTAAAAACAGTCAACTCAGCATTGCAGAAGAAAGTACTATCAAACCTTGAATCTATGGACTCTATGCTTAGTGAAGTAGAGCATAAAAAGGTTGAATTAGAGGAAAACAATCGACATCTTCTTTCAGTAAATCAACTGATTGATAGTATTACCAATACAATGGAAGAGTTCTTAGTTGTCACCGACAATCAGGGACGAATTACCCGCGTAAATCACTATGCTGAATCCATTTTAAGCGTAAAAGCGGAAGAGTTGATTGGAAGCTCTCCCGACAACTTCCTTCGTGACGAAACTCTTACTGAGATCATTGAAAGATTTCCTGCAAGTAACTGGGATCAAAGGCCTTATTTATATCGAGCGGTATATAGTAGCGATGGTTTTGAGCAAGAGATACGCTTTCGAGACCCAACGGGCCGCCATAGAGATGTCAGCCATAAATATTTTCTTCTAAAAGGCACGTTGATTTACGGACCAGCGGGCAAAGAGGAAGGACTGATCCTCTCTGCTACAGACATATCCGTAGTCAAAGCTAAAGAGAAACAGAAACGTCAAGCAGACATTGAGAAGCACCTACAGTTGCTGCAAAGCACCTTATCAACCATTAGCCAAGGTGTAGCTATGTTTAGCGGTATCGGTGACCTACAAACCTTCAATGAAGCATTCACGAACAATATAAATGTAGATTCCGACTTACTAGCGCAAATACCAGGCTATGACGATCTATTTAGCAACAACAAAGATATCTTAGATCCGCAACAGATACCGCCTTGCCAAAGGCTTATCTTGGATAAATATCAATGGGTACAGACATTTAATGACACACGAGTAATTGAATGCGAATCCGCCCCAACACCGACTGGAGGCTTTGTAGTAACGACTCGTGACATAACCCAAAGCAGGAAGAATGAAGAACATATCCGCCTACTCTCGACAACAGTCGAACAAAGTTCCAGTGAAGTCGTTATTACCGATACTCAAGGCACTATTGTTTATGTAAACCCCATGTTCACAGAAAATACAGGTTATACCGCAGAGGAAGCAATCGGTAAGAAGAGCAGTATTGTTCAATCTGGAGAGATGCCAGTAGAGTTTTACAAAGAGCTTTGGTCAACTATCAAAGCTTCCAATAGATGGAAAGGCGAAATACTCAATAGAAAGAAATCAGGAGAAAAATTTTGGCAATCAATGTCTGTCACCCCAATTTTTGATAACAACGGGGTAATTAGTCACTATTTATCATTAAAGGCGGACATTACTAAACAGAAAAGAGCTGAGAAGCGCTTAAGATATCAAGCAGAACATGACCTCCTTACTAATCTTCCCAATAGATCAGTATTACTTCATCAACTTGAAGATTCCATAGTAGATGCAAGAGAGAATCAAAAAGCGTCTGCAGTTCTCTTTATGGACCTTGATAATTTTAAAGATGTGAATGACACATTAGGTCATCTGAGTGGTGATATTCTTCTGAAACTTGTCGCAAGACGCTTGCAACTATGTTCAAAATCGACTGATTTGGTCGCAAGGCTTGGAGGCGATGAGTTTGCTATTGTTCAAAATGACATTACTTGCCTTGATGATCCAAAGCATCTAGCTGAAAAAATTATCTCTTCAATAACCCGCCCGTTTAAGGTCAATGATCATCAACTGCATATTGGCATCAGCATCGGTATAACACTCTTGCCTTCTGATGGTTTAGATACAGGCCTGCTGTTACAGAATGCAGATATGGCTATGTATGAGGCTAAAGGGGTCTCCGGAAGTCATTATCACTTCTTCGATTTGGAGCTGCAAAAAAGCATCCAACATAAACGTACTATCGAAATGCATCTGCATCACGCGATTGAAAATAATGAACTTAGCCTTTTATTCCAGCCCAAAATTGAGATTAAATCAGGAATAGTTGTCGGTGCAGAAGCTTTACTACGATGGAACAGTAAAGAGCTAGGGCAGGTTTCTCCGGCTGAATTTATACCCATTGCGGAGAGAACTGGCTTAATCATTAAACTGGGGGCATGGGTATTAGATAACACACTAAAGCATATTTCAGCTTGGAATAATACAAATATAGATGCACCTAAAATCGCAGTTAACCTATCCACCATCCAACTTCTCGATGCCAATTTAATTGTTGATATAGAAGATGCCCTAGCCGCTCACGATGTGCCAGCAAACAAGTTAGAACTTGAGATCACCGAAACCGCTGCGATGTCTGATCCAGAACTTTCTCAAGCTCAATTAGAGGCCATTAAAGATATAGGTGTAAGTATCGCTCTTGATGACTTTGGCACCGGTTACTCATCACTTTCATATCTTGCCTCACTACCGGTAGACCGAATCAAAATAGATAGAAGCTTTGTAAATGACATACAGTTTTCATCTCAATCTAAAGCGATTATTGAATCGATCATTCATCTCGGCATCATTATGGGGAAAATAGTCATTGCTGAAGGGGTAGAAGAAAAGGGACAGCTCTCACTACTGCAAACTCTAGGCTGTCACGAGGTACAGGGGTATTATATTTCCAAACCCATTACGGCAGATGAATTTATTCATTTTTTGAATAACAAAGAATAGGGCTAGACGTGTATGTTTATTGCTATGAACCGCTTTAAAATCATTCCAGGTAAAGAGAATGACTTTATCGAAATTTGGAAAAATCGAGACACTTACCTAGATGAAGTGCCTGGCTTCAAGAACTTTGATCTATTACAAGGCCCTAGCACCGAAGAAGCTACCATTTTTATTTCTCATAGCACCTGGGAATCCGAAGAAGCTTTCAAGCAATGGACCAAATCTGAAGCATTTAGGAAAGCACATGCCAATGCAAAACCTGCACAAGGCATCTATTTGGGGCCACCTCAATTCGAAGGATACAACAAAGCCTTTTAAAATAAAGGGGATCCAAATTAAGCGGTTGGAACTCTCTTTAACATCACACTCTTCTAACTCTAAATACCTAGTTGGAATTAATGATAGGTAATGATCAGGGTTATTGAGTGTGAAAAAGGCAAGCTGATAGCTTGCCTTTTTATTTGCTCTTCCGTGTTTACTTTAAGCGTGAACGCAGTTCTTCGCCAGCCTGATGCAAGGCGGCCTTCGTAGCTGGTAACTCCGACAGGACGTTCAACAACCCGAAGTCATGGATCATGCCTTGGTAACGTGTGTTTACTACATCAACACCAGCAGCATCTAGCTTACGCGCATAGGCCTCACCCTCGTCACGCAAAACATCGTTTTCAGCCGTGATAATTAGTGCTGGAGGCAAACCTTCCAATTGTTCAGTCGTGGCCAACAATGGTGAGGCGTAGATTTCCTGACGTTGCTTAGCATCGGTAGTATAAGCATCCCAGAACCATTTCATCATGTCTTTGGTCAGGAAGTAGCCTTCTTGATATTGGTCGTAGGACGCATTTTCAAAGCTGGCATTAGTAACTGGCCAAAACAACACTTGAGACTTAATCGCAGGAGTGCCTTTGTTCTTAGCCATCAAAGCAACAACTGCTGTCATGTTGCCACCGACACTGTTGCCAACCAAAGCCAACCGTGAACCATCGACATTAATTTCTGTCCCATGTTCAGCCACCCACTTAGTTGCAGCATAGGCTTCGTTGATAGCGACAGGATACTGCGCTTCAGGTGATGGCGTGTAGTTCACGAAAACTGCTGCGGCACCGGAATCTGCGACCAGATCACGCACAAAGCGTTCATGGGTAGGATAATCCCCCAAGATCCAACCGCCTCCATGGAAGAACATGAAGACCGGCAGTTTTTCTTTATCTCCTTCTGGTCTGACGATAATAAGGCTGATTTCTTTGCCATTAACCTTAATAGTTTTCTCACTTACATCAGCAGGAGGTAGTTCGGCACCTTGTTGAGCCGAAACTAGCACTGAGCGAGCATCTGCGGGACTCAGAGTTTCAATGGGGGCACCGCCGCCTTGAGCCAGAGCATTGAGAAATGCCTGTGATTTGCTTTCAACAGTCGGTCCGCCAGCCGCATGGACTAGGCTAGTTGATAAAACTATCGCCGCAACAGTCAAATTCTTTTTGAACAGTTTCATAATAATACTCCGATATAAATTTGTGTAAATCCGGGTTATTTGATGCTTAAACGCACGTCGATGTTGTTGCGAGTAGCGTTAGAGTAAGGGCAAACGATGTGTGCCTGCCCAACCAATGCTTGCACCTGATCTTGTGGGAGGCCGGGCACATTGATGACTAAATCGACCTCGATACCGAAGCCTGTTGGGATCTTACCGATACCCACTTCTGCAGTTACTTCGCTGTCAGTTGGAAGAGATAGTTTGTTTTTCGCTGCAACAAACTTAAGCGCACCCAAGAAGCAGGCAGAGTAACCCGCAGCGAACAGCTGTTCTGGGTTGGTGCCTGGTCCACCAGCGCCACCTAGTTCTTTAGGTGTGGACAGCTGTACTTCAAGTACCTTATCAGCTGAAGTAGAACGACCTTCGCGACCACCAGTTGAAGTTGCAGAAGTTCGGTAAAGAACGTTTGCGATAGTCATGATGTGATTCCTTATAAATTTAATTTAGGGTTGTGTTACTCAGTGACAGGGATATACTATCTCCGCTTCGATACTTTTGATGCCTAAAAGTCTCAATAAATTGATAATTTGTATTTTATGACTGATCGTCTTGAATCCTTATTTAACAACTTCTCAGTAAACGCCCGAGTGTTTCACTCTGGGCGGTTATGCGGGATCAACTCGTTGGATGAAGACGAGGGATGTGGGCAGCTACATCTAGTTAAAAAGGGACGTATAGAGATTCACAATCAGGGGCAGGAAAAACTGCTTGTGACCGAGCCAAGCTTGCTGCTCTACCCTCGCCCTCTGGCTAGACGCTTTATTACGGACGCAACAGAGGGAGCAGAACTTGTATGTGCCAATCTCTATTTTGAGGGCGGGAATACCAACCCTATCCGTGAGGCACTGCCGGCTTTTGTGTGCCTGCCACTTTCTGTGATTGATGGCGCTGAGGCGATCTTAGACGTCCTGTTTGAAGAAGCTTTTGAGACTCGCTGTGGTCGTCAGGTGCTGATTAATAAACTTTTTGATGTCGGACTAATTCAGATACTGCGACATCTTATGGAGTCTGCGCAGGTTAATGGAGGGATGCTTGCGGGGCTGTCTCATTCAAAATTGCGCAAGTCGCTAGTGGCCATGCACGAGCACCCCGAAAAGAATTGGTCACTAAATAGTTTGGCGGACACAGCCGGGATGTCTCGGAGTGTTTTCGCGAATACATTTCGTGAGTGTGTTGGATCTACGCCAGGTAATTACCTACAAAGTTGGCGTGTGCATCTAACCAAAAAGGCATTGCGGTCTGGCCGTCCAGTGAAGCTAATTATATTTGATGTAGGCTACAGCAGCGAAGCAGCCCTCATTCGTGCCTTTAAATCACAGTGTGGCATGACACCGAAGGAATGGCTGAAAAGTGACCAAAGTACCCATGGGGCTAACAAACGACAGATCTAGTAATATAGTGGTGATTCAATTCCAACTAAACGAAAAATTAATTCATCATTCCCTAACAGTGAATTCCAACCAGATATTTAAATAGCCAAATAAAAAAGCGGCTAATTCAGCCGCTTTTTTAATCTATCAAGGTATCTATAAGGTCGATCATAAATTCAGTTTGCTCTTCCGTCATGATTTCCCAGCCATCTAAGTCCATGCTTTCCAGCACTCCTTGGCCTTTTGGATCATTTTGCATACTCACGAGAAACTCTTGGAATTGAGGAATTAATGCCTCTAACTCTGGAGAAACCAATAAAGCATGATGAACATCACTGATCTCACTCGCTACCATAACCTTCATTTGCTTACGAATCAGCTCCGACAGATCTTCGTACGCATCCTTCAGAAAGAATCCTGCATCAGCCTGATTATTAATTAAGCGTTTCGCAACAATAACGTAGGAATCAACAGTACTTAACTCAGTATTAGAGCCATCCAGATCTGCAGGCTCCAACATAATCATGCCAATCCGGTTAACATCAGGGTCACTGGTGGCAACTAAACGACTATTAGGCTGAAGATCTTCTACGCAATTATATTGCGCATCTACATGGGTTGCGATGACTGTTTCGTCAGATTTTGAAATGGGGCGGACAACTGCTTTAAAGCCCAATTCACGAACAAGCATTGATGCATCGAAGGGGTTTGCGTAAACAAGATCATACTTACCCTCCTGAATATCGATTCTTTGCGCTTCAAAGCTATCATAGAGCTCTAAATGCACCGGTCGGTCTAATTGACGCTGGAGCCAAGTATTAAAAATAAACCAACCGGATATGTGATCTGGAGAAAAATCAGGACTCACTGTTAAATTGAGCTTCAAGGAATCACCCTACTTCATCGTTAAATACAAGGCTTCGCTTTCTGCTATTTTTCGAAGGGAAGGTTTTCGCCTTACAGAAGTGTAACCGACGACTGAACCATTGCGGACATTTGGAATAACGGTAGCTTTAACCCAATAATAGCTTCCATCTTTACGCAGATTCTTTACGTATCCATGCCATTTGTTACCGGCCTTAAGTGTATCCCACAAATCTGCAAACGCAGCTGCTGGCATGTCGGGATGTCTTAAAATATTGTGGTTTTGCCCAATTAACTCTTCCTGAGTATATCCAGACATTTCAACAAATGCCTGGTTAGCATGGGTTATAACTCCTTTCGTATCCGTACGAGAGACAATCAGCTTACCTTCTGGATATGGCTCTTCTTTATCTACTATTTTAGTGGTGCGTGTTTCACCGCCAAAATATTTGATGACAACTTCTTCAACGCTTTCCGCCTGCAATTCTGACATCAACCAACCAACAATTTATAGAATTTTACCTATAGCCTCAGCCGCACGTTTAACATCAAGGAAGATCAAACCCAACCGCGCGTTAGGCTTCGCTACTACAGTTAGAACAGACTCATGATTAGCGTGAGTCATCAATATATAGCCCGAATCACCCTTAACAAGAACCTGCTCTAGATCTCCGCGAGCTAGTTCATTTGCTGTACGCTCACCAAGCGAAAGCATGGCAGCGCTCATTGCACCCACCCGATCTTCATCCAGACCAGCGGGAAGAAGAGCTGCGATCATAAGACCATCTGTTGAAATGACAGCGGAAGCTTCAATCTCTGCTGAAGTACCGTTTAAGTCACTCAAGATTGAGGTCAACATTTCTGAGCGCATATAATTACTCCTTTAATGTAAGGCATTAAAATACAGTTATCTGAAAATGGATCATTGATGAACATCAATAATCAAGATAACGCCTTGCTAAAACGCTTAATAAATCCACATAATTTCCTTGGTTTAAACGAGGCATCTGATCTATAACCAATACGAAACGTTGATGACCAAGGTGAATTACCCAAAAACCCACTTGACTCAATCCAACTGGGTCCAACATCCCCCAAGACTCCCCCATAAATGAAAGGTCGCGGTTAAGTAGGAGACTGTGGCGCTCGTGTAATGAGCTTAAATCTGCTGCCAAAGCACAAAGAGCCTCGGCATGATCTGCCTCGTAGCCTATAGACCCAAGACAAAAACCATGGTTATCTGCTAAAGCAACTTTACCTGTGCTGGATAACCCGGAAAGCAATTCAGGTAAAATTTGTTCAATGGAGTCGCTAATCATGCGCGATGGTCTTTTACTCAATTGAACAAAGTTCTTATCAATAAGCTTGTCAAACAGCTCCTTAGCTTCGCCTTCATCTAGATCAGTCAATTCCATTACTAATTCATGACTGAATGGCAACGAAACATCAGAACTAAGAAGCTGGAGCAATAACGCTCTTGCATCATCCGGCTCTGAACCTACGGTCGCGTAAAAAGCCCCTGCCGGACAGATCTGAATAAATTGATTTTGGATAGTAGCATTTGTCACAAAATAACTCCGATACCTTTCCTAACCTACCGCTTTATTCCTGAAACCAGCCAAGTGAATAAGCACCACACATAAACGTAAATACAACACGTTGCGGTATATCCAATATTCTTACAATATCCAGTGCTGTCATCTGCTGACCACTCCATACCTCACTAATTTCTTGACCATCAGGTATGGCCTGAAATGATTCAAAATTAGGTTGCACCGTTAATTGCATTAACTTCTCTGGATCCATTCCATTTAACAGCCGCCCTCTAGATGTCCAAAGGGCAACTTTCCAAATAAGTGACTCAATATTTTCCGCTAGGTGTTTTGTTGTATCCTCAAGCTGGAAGTCACCTTTTGGTTCAATCTCCAATTCGCCATACCCAAATCGGGTTAAAGCAAGCTGATTTAAGAAATCATCACTGAAGGTTGTATAAAACAAACGCTGATCAGGAAAAACGAACATCTGGCCTGGTAATCCAGTGATCTCAACAGGTTGATCGAGTTTAACTGCAAGGTCAACCGCTTCTGTCATTTTAACTAATAAAGAACCTTCGGGATTAAAAAAGATAGTCCTTCGCTCATCAGAGCGAGACAAGTCAACATCAGCAGCATTTCCGCAGCATTGCAGAATCTGTTCTTTAGTCAATACAGGAGCAGGAGCTACAGTGTTTTCTTGATCTTTTTTCTCAGCTTTTTCAGCTCTTTTAGCTAGTTGCTCTTTCTTTTTCTGATTATCGAGTAACTTTTGTTTCAACTTCTTCGCTTTTTGAGCAGCAAGCTTCTTATGCTCTTCCTTTAAACGCTTCTCTTCTTCGATTTTTTTCTTCTTTAGAAGAAGCAACTTCTTAGCTTTTTTCTTAGCTAAGATAGCTTCGTGCTTAGCTTTTTCTGCTTCAAGCTCACGTTTTAGCTGCTCTTCTTGTTCTCTTATATCTGCTTCAATCTGCTGCACTAACCGATCAGAAGCACTAACGACCAAATTGCCTTTCATTAGCTTCTGTTTGAGTGCCTCTCCCTGCCTCTTCCGAGCATAATCGCGGCTTCGATAAAAATCGATGTTATCCGGATTAATCTCTTTTTTTGCCTGCTGCGTAACTTGTGATTCAGTCTCAGACAATGGCATCGGGAAGCTTCTGAGAAGAGTTAAAAGATCTTGAGCACTATGAGGCTTTTTAAGCAGTCTAAAACCATCCCAATTGAGCTGTCTTATACTCACAACCACACGACATTCAGCTGGATAGTTCTCAACTATTGACTGACATAGCTGTTCATCATCTTCCCCATGATCTCCATTAACAATGAGGATGTGTGCTGCGCTTGCGGTAACGATCTCACAATCAACTTCAGACGATAAGCAATACTCGAACATTGCCTGATTAGGTCCTGAGAAACCAATCAATGCAATCTTGCGAACGTTTTCCAGTTGGCTGCGTTTATTAAAGCTCATAGACTTTTAAATACCTACCCGATCTCATCCATGCAGACTGGCTGGCTGAAATCTTCCATTTATCAGAACAGAATGTTCTGTTGAAAGTTCTGACAGCGCCGACAGATCGTCTTCTTCGATAGCTCGTTGTATAACCTCACGAACTTTTGGCTTCATAACCTTTCGAGCCTGCTCAAAAAGACGTTGGCGTAATTTTGGCCCTTTTTTACCAAGAACCAATAAGAAATCTGCAAAAGCACCTTCAAGTGCGTCACTATCGTAACAAGCAATTGAAAGGTAAATACGCTTAGTATGAAGGCGCAGTTCATCAGGCTCTGCAGCTACCATTCGCGTGAAATGGTATAAAATCCTACGACCTTGATGCCCACGATATATAAGGTACCTAGGATGTTGTGCATCGAAAGCTGCTTGAATCCGTCCCGTATTCGGACTATCAAAATCGGCATTCAATTCCCAGTCAGCTAACGCATCCCAAATTAAAGAACTCACAAAATGCTCCTGCTTTTATTATCGATACATCCAGTAAAGAAATCGCAACAAAAAATCGACTTATTAAGGATGGTTCTTTAGTTATTGGTAATATTCCAAACAGGTGTTTGTTTTATATCTCGACCGACGTAAGAATACAAATTTATCAATCAATTAATACACTAATGAACAGTTTTCTCTGTCAAAAGTATAACCTTATCTAATTTCACGGCAGATTAATTTTTTCTTTAATATCAACCTAGTAAGAATAGCTTATTTTTCATCCCTATATTAGGTTTAATACAAAGTCTTAACCTAGAAGCTATAAGATGAAAATGTAAGGCACCCAATTTAGGCTTGAGACAAAAATTTTTAATTGCCGGAACATTAGATTTTACCTATCCATCTATTTATCCAGCAACGCTTGAATCCATTCAAGATCCTTATGACCAAACCAGCTACCAATAATTTCTAGATCTTCATCAAAGTAGATCCACGTTGGCGTACCTTGTAAATCATTATTCAGAAAAGTTCTACCCATCAGGCTCATAGGCACCAAGCGTTGTGCTAGATGGTTCTTAATATTTTGCTTTAAAGTCTTTGACAGACGTTCGTTATCAAACACATTAAAAACGGATTCCTCTAACTTAGAAATGGTCTGACTAGGCATAAACCAATCCATTACAACAGGCAGCTCAAAGTTATAGGGTAACTTTTGATGACCTAATTGAGCAAAATGACGCTTTGAATGAAGCGTTAAATCACCTTGCTCCAGCAATGCCTTGGTTGTTTTGACGTTGTTCAAATTGAAATTTTCGAAAGCAGTGGAAAGTGCAAAGCAATTTATAGACTTATTTTCTTCGCTAATTTTGGTCAACATAGGTAACGCTCTAGATAAGCACCCTGGACAATTGACTTGAAAAACAAGCATTAAATTTCTTTCAGATATAGCAACAGAACCTTGGACTACCTTACCCAACTGGAGGTCTAACTGCATAAACTATCCTTTACTGCTTAGTGCAGCTACAGCTTCATCAATGCTAAGTGGCTTATAAAAATAGAAACCTTGGAATGTTGAGACTCGCATCGCCCTAATCAGATCAACCTGCTCTTTAGTTTCAACACCTTCCACCACCAGCTCTTTACGAAGTTTACGCCCGATTTCAACCATACCTTGAAGAACGACTCGCGCATCTTTTTGATCAGCAACGCACTGAACAAAGCTCCGATCAATCTTTATGACATCTAAAGGAAGCCTTAATAAATAACTTAGGGAAGAGAATCCAGCTCCAAAATCATCTAGACATATAGAAAAGCCTATCGATTTAAGTGAATTAAGATGCTCAATAGCAGCATCACTTCTGATTAGAGCGTTTTCTGTGATTTCTAACTGCAACAAAGAAAGATCTGGCTTTAATTCTTTTGTAAGCCTCGCTATTTCACTAATGAATTCACTATGATGAAGTGAATTAGCAGAAACATTTATCGAGATAGGCACATTTATTTGAGGGTATTGCTTGAGTATGGAGCATGACTGCTCAAACACGTATAGATCAATATCAAAGAACAAACCCGATTGTTCAATCACTGGAATAAAAGCATTCGGAGGAACAATGCCTTTAACTGGATGCTGCCATCTTATTAAAGCCTCATAGCCATTGACCTGCTCGGCGACCGCATCCACTTTGGGCTGAAGCACCAAAAAGAACTCACGATTAACTAGCGCATTACGAATATCATTAAGAAGATTAAGATGATTCCTTGATATCTCTTCATACGCACGATCAAATTCTTGTCCTGCCCCTCTTCGATTTTCTTTTGCAACCTTTAGTGCTACTTCAGCATGGCGTAACATCTGCTCAGCAGTGTCTTGCGAAAACCCTTCTGCAAGTTCACTAGAGCTACCTACCGTTATTCCCAATCGAATTGAGTTGCCTTCGACAAATAATGGCTTCGCACATTCTCTTGCCACATCGCAGGCATCCAGATCGGTATCAACCATCAAGATTGCAAATACATCCGTGTGTAAACGTGCTAACAACGTATTCTCGCCATAGATCCTTTTAAGGCTCCCTGCCATCTCTGCTAGCACTTTATTGCCGTAATCATAACCTAGAGATTCAATAATATTATGAAAATAGTCGAGATCAGCGAGAAAAATCGTACAGCGACTACCCTTAGATCTTACAAATGTTACCGCGTTTTCTATTAAGCCCAGACGACTATACAAACCTGTTACAGAATCAAAGTAAGCCGCTTTGTTGAGATGCGAGAAAAATTTAGCGTTCTCTAAACCTAATCCCACATTCATACAGAAAACCTGAAGCAACTCTTCGTCAACATTCTGCAAATCCCGAGCCCCTTCCAGCATAATCACACCTTCCCACATAGAAGGAGTTGATAGATACAGTCCTGTATAAAGTTCGCCAATACTATGCTGCTTGCTATCAAGCACATTTTTAACTAAATGACTCAAACCATCAGTGTCTAACTGCTCAATTTTTCTCCCAAAAAAATGATCATACTTATTTGATGCAGCGACAACGAAATACTCATCGTCGAGCCCTTTGCGTAGTGCCAAGGGACCATTATGAGGTCTCTGAGATACACAGAATATACCATCAGCATCGATGTTAAATAGCGCACTGATCTGTAATAAGACTCCTCTAGCAAAGTCATTAACCGAACGTTCCTTTATAAGATCTGAAGACGCATCAATGATTGATCTCAGGCCTAATTTGCTGTTTTCTAACGCACAAAGGTGCTTATATGAACGAAGGGCCGTTGCTAAAGCTGTAAACAACCTAGATTTAGTCAGCTCGTTTTTAGTTTTATAAGCGTTAATTTCATAACGCTCGATAATTTCATTTTCAGGTGCATAGCCAGGTTGGCCAGTTCTTAGAATTATTTGTACATTATGCCGATTGAGCTCCTCACGAATCTGCTCAGCCAGTAGCAATCCGGCATCGGGAGTTTCCATAACCACATCGAGTAACACAACAGCAATATCATCATGCTCTTCTATAAGCTTATAGCCCTCCTCACCGCTATAAGCATGCACAAAGCTTAATGGATGTCCCAAAACATCCGTTCTGGATAAAGCCAACGTAGTTACCTGATGAACTGACTCTTCATCATCGATAATTGCAATTTTCCAAGGTTGACGATCATCCTCAACTACAGGCTCATTTGAATCATCTATGATATTTAAAAGCACATCACTCATCATCGCTATCCTGTTTCGGAGCTACCAGAGGTAGCACGACTTCAAACTCAGTACCAACTTTGCTAGAAACGGAAATTGAGCCGCCAAGAACACCTGTGACAATGTTATGAACAATATTTAATCCTAAACCTGAGCCACCTTGTCCTAGCTTAGTTGTAAAAAACGGGTCAAAGATACGATTTATTTTCGTTTCATCTATTCCAGCGCCATTATCTTTGAAGTAAATTTTCACATTGTCATTAATGCACGCAAATCGAATATTTATCTCGCCTTCATCACGTCCATCAAAGCCATGCATAATTGAATTATTGAACAAGTTTGTGACTACTTGCCCAAGTGGTCCTGGATAACTGTCCAGCATTAAGTCGGCATCACCTTCAACTCGATACTTGTAGTTGGTACCTTTTAATTGGTGGCGAACAGTCATCATTACTTCATCTATAACCTCTTTCAAAGCAAATTTCCGTCGACTAGAACTCGACTGATCTGTTGCCACTTGTTTAAAGTTTTGAATAAGGTGACTGGCCTTATCTAAAGAACTCTCCATAACTGAAAAGGATTCTTCTGCCTCTCGCTCGAATTGATCCAAGAATGACTGCTTGAGCTCACCCGCTTTAATAGAGCGCATAAGCTCATCAATATTTTCTTTTAGATGACTAGACATGGTTACTGAAACACCTATTGGTGTATTGATTTCATGAGAGACACCCGCGACCAAGGAACCCAATGAAGCCAGTTTTTCACTAGCAATGAGCTTATCCTGAGCCTGCTCAAGATTTTCAAGCGCACTAGAAAGCTTATCTCGCTCTCCCTTGAGATTGGCTTGCATCTTCTCATCAGCTAATCGAAGCTCATCTAGCTCCGTTAACTCAGCCTGAAACTGTCTCAAACTATTGATGATATCGCCAATTTCATCATTACGATTACTTTCAGCTATTTCAAAGTCCCGCTGACCACCTCTTAGCTTATTAATGGACTCAGATATCGCAGTCATAGGTGCAAAAATAGACCGCTTCGTGTAGGTTACAATCGCGACTAAAAGTGCGACACCGCCAACGAGTGTAAATATCAGGAGATAGTTAACCTTATTTGATAGGTCAACCAGATCATTCATACTATTTTCAACTCGGCGCCTAGCATGGGAAGACATTCCTTCCAGAAGCTCTTCCAACTCACCAAATGCGTTATGCTCTATATCTTCAATAGCCGCTAATGCGTCAATTCTGTTTCTAGCTGCATAGATTTCGAAAACTTCGGCTCCCCCAGATTTAAGCTCATTAAACAACCGCTCTACTTCAGCTATGCGGACTAATTCATGAGGTTTTTTCTCTAACGGCTTTAGGCTAGCAAGGAAGGATTCGAATTGAAGAGCGTTACCAAAGAAACTCTTACGAGCATTTTGATCCCCTAATACAAACCTATCTAAGTCGGCAAGCATATCCCCTGCCTCATCAACTAGTTCTAGGTAATATCGAACAGCAGGCAGATCATCATTAATAATTTGATTTAAATCGTTAGAGGAACCAACATCTGCAACCTCCTCTTCCTTCAAGTCATCAAGTAGATTTTCAAGCGGACCACCCACCTCTACTATAAGCCGGTTAATACTTCGAGTAGCTTGCTCTTCAAGAATTGGATCAAATCGACTAAAGACCCTTTTTTGAGCGTTCTCATTAGCCGTGGCAATTAAACGATCTACAGTGATCATTTTCTTATAGGCATCACTAATGGGAGGTATTTCCTTTCGATATTGATCAAACTCTTCTTTATTAGCAAAATATTCTTGCTTCTCTTCAGACTCACCTAATACATACTCGAGCAGATTAGAATTCATATCTCCTAATTCATCTTGCATTGCTTGGGTATACAGTGCGACAGGCATATCCCTTGTTGTGACCTCTTCACTGGACTCGCTCACCTTGAGACCAACAACAATCTGCACAACAACAAAGACAGCAAAAACAACTGACACAGCTAATAAGCTGAGGTTAATACGGGTAAGAATAGAACTGCGCTTCATAGCCTTCCCCCACTAAAAGTATTCTCAGTATAGGATGCGTATTTCAATGCTGCAGAGACTAATAAGATTATTTAGACGGTAAAAACGAAAAAAGCCTGCTGTGCAGGCTTAAACATACAGATGAGGGAGCGATCGAATATCACAAATCAGGCAAATCATAATGAGATAGAAGTTCATCAATCTCATTTTTATTACTACATTCCTGTACTTGTCTAACGACATCAGGTGTTAGATGTGGTGCAAAACGCTGAATAAAATCAAACATGTAACCACGCAGGAAAGTGCCTTTTCTGAAACCAATCTTGGTCGTACTCGGTTCAAACAGGTGACTTGCATCTAAGCGAACCAGATCACTATCTTGACGCTCATCAAAAGCCATTGAGGCGATAATACCCACACCCAAGCCAAGACGAACATAAGTTTTAATGACATCAGAATCGACGGCCGTAAAGACAACTTTCGGTTCTAAACCTTCTTTAATGAAAGCCTCATCTAATTTAGAGCGGCCAGTAAAACCAAATACGTATGTAACGATCGGTTGTTCAGCTAAATCAGCCAGCGTTAACTTAGAAACTTGCGTCAACGGATGATCTTTAGGAACAACTACAGAACGGTTCCAACGATAACAAGGCATCATGATCAAATCACTGAAATGCGCCATTGCTTCTGTAGCAATCGCAAAATCTACAGAGCCATCTGCAGCCATTTCTGAGATCTGCATTGGTGTACCCTGATGCATATGAAGCGATACTTCAGGATACTCCTTCATAAAACCAGTAATCGTAGGTGGAAGCGCGTATCGGGCCTGAGTATGGGTGGTAGCAACATCCAAACTCCCCTTACGCTCATCACTAAACTCTTGTGCAACCTGCTTAATACTTTCAACTTTTTGAAGAATTTCACCTGCAACAGACAAGATAGCCTGACCCGCTGGCGTGACCCGTGTAAGGTGTTTACCACTTCGAGCAAACACCTCTACACCTAACTCGTCTTCCAACAGTCTGATTTGCTTACTAATGCCCGGCTGCGATGTATATAGGCTTTGCGCTGTAGCTGACACATTAAGGTCATGTCTAGCAACTTCCCAGATGTAACGCAGTTGCTGCAATTTCATCAAATACTCCAGATAAGCTCAGTAGGTAGATAAACGTTTAGTAATAAAAAACAACTCTAATATAACAGTTTAGAATAAATTCTATCCTAATGCATCTAAGTTATAAGAATTATAGACGGCTGTTTAAACGTCTAATCTCTTCATCTTGAGTAATTATTTTTTTCTCTAAACTAGATATCTTAGCTAGTGCTCTAACCAGCTCTTCTTCCTTATCTTTGTATTGATTTCTAACACTGGATTCGCGACGAGATTGCTCATTGGCAATGGCTACTTGCTTCTGCCTAGCTTTTCTCAACTCTTCATCAAGCTCTTTAATCTTACTTTCTAACCTTTTGTTTTTATTAGTTTCCGATAGTAGCTGCGTATTAGTTTTAGACAGATCCCTATTCTGGCCTGTACTGTCTAGCTTGATCTTTTTAAGTTCGTCTTCAAGACTTTTGATCTGGGTTTTCTGTGTATCATGCTTTACGTCTTTACGTGCCAATTCAGCCTGTAAATCATGAATAGATTTGGTTAAAGCAGACTCTTTCTTTCCTACTTCATCACGAAGTTTTTCCAGCGCGCCACGGTAATAGCGGACATCAGCATCAGCTTTACTCACTGCATCCAGCGTGTGCCTTTGCTCGTCTTTAATCCGCTGATCAAATGTACGTTTACTGTCATCGTGGGTTTTTCTTAAATGAGTCAGCTCCTGCTCAACATTAGATTTCGCCTGCTCTTCTTGCTTCCGCTGAGATGTTTCAGCCATCAAGTTTGACTTTAAAACCTCAATTTCGGCTTCAAGCCCTTTAATTTGCGATTGAATTTCTTCGTTGCGGCTGATTTGGCTTCGCAACTTTTCTTCTAATTCTAATAACTGACCTCGAGACGCTTGTAGAGATTCATCTGCCTCACGACGAACGACATCAATACCAATTTCCTGCCGATGTTTATCCTCAACAAACTTACTACTCGCTTCCTGGACTGCTTGTTGCCATACACGCGTAAATGCTTGCGCTAATACTTCTGGAACATCAGGCACGACAATTGATGAAGCAGAAGCAGACAATCTTTCAGGTACTAGCTGCCACCAACTATCAAAATAATTTTCAATCTCTGCTGGTTGGTGACCAAGAGACTCTGCGACAACAGATAACGTAGGCTGAACACCCGCCATTAAAAGTCGATCTGCTGTTGCATAAGTTTTATCTTTTAATTCCATATCACTCATTCAGAGAAACCTATTTGCTATTAATACTTTTAAAACGCTTAACTGCTTTTTGTAATTGCATATCTAGAGGGGCTTTTACGATTTTCCTACCACCTGAAGGTAATGGAAAACGTAACTCTGCCGCATGAAGGAATAAACGCTTGAAGCCGTGCTCTCGCATTGCAGCATTATCTTCGTCCGGTGTGTATTTTTCATCCCCAACGATAGGATGTCCTGCAAATTGGCAATGAACTCTGATTTGATGTGTACGCCCAGTTATCGGCCTTGCCTCTACTAAAGTAGCCGCACGACCAAAGCGTTCAAGTACTTTGTATTCAGTTAAAGATGCCTTGCCATCAGCAGCAACTTTAACGACACGTTCCCCGGACTTAAGTTCGTTCTTGCGCAAAGGCGCATCAATTTTTCGCTTGCGTTCATTCCAACTACCAATAACTAACGCATGATAGATCTTAGTGATAGTGCTTTTCTGCAACGACTCATGCATTAATTTAAGAGCACTACGCTTTTTAGCCATCATGATGCAGCCCGATGTATCACGGTCCAAACGATGGACTAATTCTAAAAACTTACATTGAGGCCGCATCTGTCGGAATGACTCAATCAACCCCAAACTGATACCACTTCCCCCATGAACAGCAATACCAGAGGGCTTATTGACTACAATAATGTCATTATCTTCGTAAAGAATAGACGCCTCTAGTTTCTCACTTAGCTGATCACTGACCTTTGCCGGTTCTTTTTTATCAGCTAAGCGTACCGGTGGGACCCGCACCAAATCATCTAGCTGTAAACGATACTCAGGTTTTACGCGTTTTTTGTTTACCCTAACCTCACCTTTGCGCAAGATTCGATAAACAAGACTCTTAGGCGCTCCTTTAAGCGCAGTGATTAAAAAATTATCAATCCTCTGCCCTTCATTATTTTCAGTTATTTCGACGAAACGAACCTTGCTAGCTTCTTTACTGTTTTGCTGCGACATATTTGATATGAAAACCGATTACCGAATTGATGCACTAGTTGATAGCTGCTATATTCTAGCGCTGCTGCAGTCTGTTGGCTTTATCTTTTTTCACAGGTGCCGTAATACAGACCAAATATCACAGCCCAATACGCTGTAGATGCTACCAGCAACAAAGAATTTAATTAAAAAGCTTTTCACCCAGCCGAGTATGACCGGTTGGAGGTAGAGACGTACTTTAGCCAGGAACCTGCTTTTAGAAGCAGTAACAATTAGCTAGAAGAGAAATAGGCTACTGATTCCTCTACCGTGGACGATTAATGCGCCGATTGCGTATTGATACCAATTACCATCAGATTAGATGGCTTAAACACTTGCGCACAACATTGCTGCAGGTTTGGCTATTGCAGCCGCCCGACACTATAAATGATCGGGTAGATGCCTCAATACTGCATGTGAGTCCAAAAGACGGGTACCCTCTGGGCACTCTGGCTTGGCGAAAAGCGTTCTATTAAGAGAACGTCATGAAAAGAATGCTTATCAACGCAACTCAACCTGAAGAGTTGCGTGTAGCGCTGGTTGATGGCCAGCGCTTATATGATCTGGATATTGAATCCGGCTCAAGAGAACAGAAAAAAGCCAATATTTATAAAGGCAAAATCACCCGTATCGAACCAAGCCTAGAAGCTGCGTTTGTAGATTACGGTGCTGAACGCCACGGCTTCCTACCGCTTAAAGAGATTTCTCGCGAATACTTTATCAAGCCACCTACTCGTGGCTCACGCCCAAATATTAAAGAAGTGCTTAAAGAAGGCACTGAAGTAATTGTTCAGGTTGATAAAGAAGAGCGCGGCAATAAAGGTGCAGCACTAACTACTTTCATTAGCCTTGCTGGCCGCTACCTAGTATTAATGCCAAACAACCCTCGCGCAGGCGGCATTTCTCGTCGCATCGAAGGTGAAGAGCGCACACAGCTTAAAGAAGCACTTTCTGGCGTAAATGTCCCAAAACAGATGGGTATCATCGTTCGTACAGCAGGTGTTGGTCGCACAAGCGAAGAGCTACAGTGGGACTTTGAGTACCTACAGACACTATGGACTGCTATCAAGCAAGCCTCTGAAGAGAAGCCCGCTCCATTCCTAATCTATCAGGAAAGCAACGTAGTAATCCGTGCCGTTCGAGACTACCTACGCTCGGACATTGGCGAAGTTCTTATCGACGACCCACAAATATTCGAAGATGCGAAAAACTTCGTTAAGCAGGTAATGCCGACTTACGAAAATAAAATCAAGCATTACTCTGAACAAACACCTTTGTTCAATCGCTTCCAGATTGAGACGCAGATTGAAACTGCATTCCAGCGCGAAGTAACACTTCCTTCTGGCGGCTCGATTGTAATCGATCCAACTGAAGCCCTGGTATCAATCGACATCAACTCTGCGCGAGCAACACGTGGCGGTGATATCGAAGAGACAGCACTTCACACCAACCTTGAAGCAGCTGACGAAATCGCACGCCAATTACGTCTGCGTGATATCGGCGGTTTGGTTGTTATCGATTTCATCGACATGACACCAATCAAGAACCAACGTGAAGTAGAAAATCGCCTGAGAGATGCCCTAAAACTTGATCGCGCTCGCGTACAAATGGGACGAATCTCTCGCTTCGGCCTACTTGAGATGTCTCGTCAACGCTTACGCCCTTCTCTTGCAGAAACACGCGGCGTTGTATGTCCACGCTGTAACGGCCAAGGCACTATCCGTGATACGGAGTCACTTGCTCTATCCATTCTTCGCCTTATCGAAGAAGAATCTGGTAAGGACCGTACAGCTCAAATCCGTGCAATTTTGCCGGTTACTGTAGCAACATACCTACTCAACGAAAAACGTCATGCGGTTCATGATATTGAACTTCGCCAAGATGTTCGTGTTGTTATTGTTCCTAACCCGAACATGGAAACACCGCACTACGAAGTTGTTCGTCTACGTGACGACCACACAGTAGCGACGACAAATGATGCAAGCTACACGATGCAGCCAGAACCAGAAGAAGCTGAATCACTAGAAGCTGCAGCTACCTCCCAAGCTACAGCTCCTCGCGAACAAGCAGCTGTGCGTAGTATTGCACCAAAAACACCTGCTCCAGAAGCTGTAGCAGAAGCCCCTAAAGCTGCGACACCAGCTCCTGCACCAGCTAAGAGCAACGAATCTCTAGGCAGCCGTGTAGTCGGCATGTTCAAGAGCATCTTTGGTGGCGGCACCTCAGAAACAACAACTGAGCAAGAGCAGCCTAGTGAAGAGAAGAGCACTTCACGCCCTAAACGCAAACGCAACGATCGCAATGATTCAGGTCGCAAGCGCCGCCGTCGTGACAACGATCGTAAGCGCACACCTAAGCAGAACGACGAGATCATTACGGTTCAACCAGAGCCAGATCAACCGCTAAACCAAGGTGAAGATAAGCCTAAACGTCGTCGCCGTAAACGCAAAGGCGAGAACGAACAGGTAGACGCTAAGAGCAAACAAGATCCGAGCAACACAGATTCTCAGAATACTGAAGAGCAGGAAGAAGCACCACGCAATCCACGTCGCCGTGGCCGTCGTCGTCGCACCACTGAACGCTCTGCTAAACGCACTAATAACGTAGCAACAGAAGTTGAAACTAAAGAAACAACACAAGTTGCTAAAGCTACTAGTGATGAAGCAAAAGCTCCAAACACAGCAAGCGAAAGCCCTGAAGCTAAAGCACCTGAAGCAACATTTGAAACAACGCCAACTGAAACTACAGAAGCAACTGCGACTGAAACTGCAGAAGTGACTGAAACTGTAGAAGTAACTGAAACGGCAGAAGTTACTGAAACTTCAGAAGTCACTAAAACTGCAGAAGCAACTGAAACGGCAGAAGCAACTGAAACTACAGAAGCAACTGAAACTACAGAAGCAACTGAAACTACAGAAGCAACTGAAACGGCAGAAGCAACTGAAACTACAGAAGCAACTGAAACTACAGAAGCAACTGAAACTGCGGAAGCGACTGAAACTGCAGATGCAACTGAAACTGCAGAAGCAACTGAGACCACAGAAGCAACTGACACCGCAACAGCAGAGCCAGAAGCCAATCAAAGACCTGTTCGTAAACGTCGCACTCGTCGCGCACCTAACGATCCGCGCGAAGTTCGCAAACGTCAAAACACCGAATCAGAGTCAACTGAGAAATAATTTAGAAACAAATAAAAAAGGGGCTACTTAGCCCCTTTTTCTTTGCCTGATATAAAGACCCACCAAGCAATTAATACAAAATTACTTCTTCTTAAAAATATCCAGCAACTTCTTCTTTGAATCAGTTTCTTTTGAGGGTAAAGCCTTTTCGAATCTTTTCTGTATAGATTCTAACTTTTCTTCTTTTTTCTTGTGTTTTGCCTTCTCTCTAGAAGCATCCAAACTAACAACTTTACCTGACATAAATCACCCACCGCTTAGCGTCTGTCTTGCGACTCAGTTCCACGTTTTTCGTGAGAGTCTTGAGCTTCATTTGGTTGTTTAGGTTTTTGCTCAGCTTTCCACTGAACCAGCTCATCAAAATAGATATCCCAGACACATTGAGAACACCCACTTTCGCAACACTCAAAGTCCCCAGGGGGAACTGGCTTTTCTTTCGAACTCATATAAACCTCACTCACAAGTTCATTCTACAAAAGAAAACACCTATTGAAATTGCAATTAAACCTAAAGTATCACACAAGCACTCAACACAAAAACTGCAACAAAAGTAAGCTATAAATAGTAGTCGAACTACAAAAAAACTAACGAGTTAGCGCTTTTTTGCATTGCAACAAGCGCAAAATTAAAAAAAAGTTGTAAAAACACAACAACATTAGCCATAAGTACATAGGCCAGACGTATGACTCAGCGTCTAATTTCAGTATAATTCTGTCACTAAATTACAACCATCGGGTTTAAAAATAGTGGAGAAAGGCGGCCACAAGCCACCTTGATTTAAACCCTTGGCCGCACTGCCATAAAACTTTGGGGATTACAATGACTACAAAAAAACAAACCATCTATTACACCCTAACCGACGAAGCACCATCCTTGGCGACATGTTCACTTCTGCCAATTGTAAGAGCTTTCACTTCTGCAGCAGACATCGACGTAAAAATCACAGATATCTCTTTAGCTGGGCGCGTACTGTCCGCCTTCCCTGAGAAGCTTACTGCAGAACAGCGTGTTGAAGATGGCCTAAAGTTTCTAGGCGAACTAACTCAAGATCCGGAAGCAAACATCATCAAGCTTCCAAATATCAGTGCTTCAATCCCTCAGCTAAAAGCATGCATCACTGAGCTTCAAGGCCAGGGCTACGATATCCCTGATTATCCAGAAGATCCAAAGACGGATGAAGATGTAGACGCACAACAGCGCTACTCAAAAATCCTTGGTTCTGCAGTAAACCCAGTCTTACGTGAAGGTAACTCTGACCGTCGCGCACCAGGTGCAGTAAAAGCTTTTGCTAGAAAATTCCCACACTCTATGGGCAAATGGAGTAAGGCTTCTCGTACACACGCCGATTACATGCGCGACGGAGACTTCTTCTCTAGCGAACAATCCCTAACTATGGAAGAAGCCGGCACAGTTCGTATCGAATTCGTAGATCCAGCTGGCAACGTTGAAGTTAAAAAAGAAGTTAGCCTAGAAAAAGGTGAAATCTTCGACAGCATGCGCATGAGCTGCAAGGCCCTACGTGAATTCTTTGAAGAGACTCTGCAAGACGCTCAAGAAACTGGCGTTATGTGGTCACTACACGTTAAAGCTACAATGATGAAGGTTTCCCACCCTATCGTTTTCGGTCACGCTGTAACTGTATTCTACAAAGAGCTATTCGATGAGTACGGTGACTTCTTCGAAGAACTTGGTGTAAACCCAAATAACGGTATTGGTAGCGTATACGATAAGATCGCTGATCTTCCACGCTCCAAGCGTGAAGAGATTGAAGAAGCGATTCACGCATGCCACGAACACCGCCCAGAAATGGCGATGGTTGATTCTGTAAAAGGTATCACTAACCTACACGTTCCATCCGACGTAATCGTTGATGCTTCTATGCCAGCAATGATCCGTAACGGTGGCAAAATGTGGGGCCCTGATGGTCGTCCAAAAGATACTAAAGCAGTAATGCCAGAGCGCACTTACGCACGTATCTACCAAGACATGATCAACTTCTGTAAAACAAACGGCGCTTTCGACCCAACTAAAATTGGTACAGTTCCAAACGTTGGCTTGATGGCTAAGAAAGCAGAAGAATACGGTTCTCACGACAAAACTTTCGAAACTGAAGCAGGCACAATGCGTGTAGTAGCTGCGGATGGCACTGTTCTCATGGAACACGAAGTTGAGAAAGGCGATATCTGGCGCGCATGCCAAACTAAAGATGAGCCAATCCGTGACTGGGTTAAACTAGCTGTTACTCGTGCTCGCCAGTCCGACACTCCTGCTATCTTCTGGCTAGACCAAGAACGTGCGCACGATCTTGAATTAACTAAGAAAGTTAACGAATACCTAAAAGATCACGACACTGACGGCCTAGAGATTTACGTTAAATCTTACAGCCAAGCTATTCGTTTCACTATGGATCGCATGGTTCGCGGTAAAGACACTATCTCCGTTACTGGTAACGTACTACGCGACTACCTAACCGACCTATTCCCAATCATTGAGCTTGGTACTTCTGCGAAAATGCTATCAATTGTGCCAATGCTTAAAGGTGGCGGCATGTACGAAACTGGCGCAGGCGGCTCAGCTCCTAAGCACGTACAGCAGGTTGAAGAAGAGAACCACCTACGTTGGGATTCCCTAGGTGAATTCCTAGCTCTAGCCGTTTCTCTAGAAGATCTAGGCATCAAACAGGGTAACAAGCGAGCTGCAGTTCTATCCAAGACACTAGATGCAGCAACTGGCCGACTACTAGAAGAGAACAAATCCCCTTCTCGTAAGACTGGCGAGCTAGATAACCGTGGCAGCCACTTCTATCTAGGCCTTTTCTGGGCACAAGAAGTAGCAGCTCAAACTGAAGATCCAGAGCTTGCAGCAGACTTTAAAGAGCTGGCTGAAGCGCTAACAAGCCAAGAAGATCAGATCATCTCTGAACTTGCAGAGTGTCAAGGCTCTCCAGCTGAGCTTGACGGTTACTACCACGCAAAACGCGAATTAGTTAAAAAAGTTATGCGCCCTAGCGCTACACTAAATGCAGCACTTGCAGCAGCAACTAAATAATTAGCGACTCGCTAACGAAAAACCCGGCCTTATGCCGGGTTTTTTATTATCTACTACAGTCTTCACTATACTCATAAACAAAGAGCTAAAATCAATTCGTAGTCCAATGAGAAGTCCAATCAAACTATGGTCACTAGCATGCATCTTTATCTTGCCCCAGATAGCCATAGCAGAAAATATTAGACTGACCACACATCAGCTCCCACCCTATAGCCACATTCAAGATAACTTAATCACCGGCACAGCAGTTGAGGTGGTCAAGTGCGCCATGACCCAAATACCCTAGCACTCGCTAGAAACAATTGTCACACTGTGGAAGCGCGCACAAAGCATGGTGAGGCACAACAAAGCTGAAGGTTTTTTTGTCCATCACATAACCCTGATCGAGATAGATATGCGGTTATGACAGAGATTATTGCTGAACAGAAATGGACTTGGTATTTACTGAAAAACAACCCGCTTGATTCAACTGCAGATAACTTCAAGCAGAAAGGCATAGTTACCAGTTTCTTAGGGGCTAATATGCAGAAATTGCTATTGCAGAATGACTTCCAAACCATCAACAACCCACCACAAGACAACCAGAAGCAACTATCCTTCCTACTCAGTGGAAGGGTTGATGCCATCCTAGCTAACGATCAGGTCATGAACAATCTGATTGAAGGATTTGGACATCAAGAAAAAGTCAGATCTGTACTAAATCGTAACAAGCCACTTGGTGTATATTTTTCTAAAGAGTTTCTATCCTCACAACCCAACTTTTTAGCACAATTCAATAATGCCCTTTCTTCTTGTAGACAATAAAAAAGCACGCAAATGCGTGCTTTTTTCCACCCAAAAACAAAAAACTTTAGGAAAGGTTAGCTATACGATTCAAGCCTGCAATAGCAGCAACTCGATAAGCCTCAGCCATTGTTGGATAGTTGAACGTCGTGTTGATGAAGTATTTAAGTGTATTCGCTTCACCATCTTGAGCCATAATCGCCTGACCGATATGCACAATTTCTGATGCATGCTCACCGAAGCAATGAATACCGAGAATTTCCAAAGTATCACGATTGAAAAGAATCTTAAGCATACCAACTGGCTGGCCGTAGATCTGTGCTCGCGCAGTGTCTTTAAAAAAAGCCTGACCTACTTCATAAGGCACACATTCTTTGGTTAGCTCTTCTTCAGTTTTACCTACAGAGCTAATCTCTGGAATTGTGTAGATACCGGTAGGTACTTCGTTGATATAACGGAAGTCTTCGGCAGACAACATATCTGCAGCGGCTGCACGCCCCTGATCCAGCGCAGCAGATGCTAGACTTGGCCAGCCCACTACGTCACCCGCAGCGTAGATACCCTCACAAGCTGTACGGTAGTGATCATCAACTTCTAGCTGACCACGACTATTAGCCTCTAGGCCGATATTTTCCAATTTCAGCGTCTCAGTATTACCACTTCGGCCATTACACCATAGGAAAGCGTCTGCGCGAATTTTCTTGCCAGACTGAAGCGTAAGCGTAACACCACGCTCATCAGCCACAACACTCTCATAAGTTTCGTTATGACGAATCTTCACAGCATTGTTGCGGAGGTGATAGCTCAAAGAATCAGAGATTTCAGCATCCAAGAAAGACAGCAGACGACTCTGACTATCAACTAAATCGACTTTTACGCCTAAGCCACTGAAAATAGAAGCGTACTCAGAACCGATAACACCAGCACCATAGATAATCAATGTGCGAGGCGTATGGCTTAGTTTGAGAACAGTATCAGAGTTATAGATACGAGGATGGTCGAAGTCGATATCAGCTGGCGTATAAGGACGAGAACCTGTAGCAATTACAACGTTCTTAGCACGCAGTGCCTCATCACCCTTAGTGGTACCACGTACAATTATTGTATTTTTATCTTCAAACTCAGCAACGCCGAAGAAAACATCAATACGGTTACGCGCATAGAAGTTTGTACGCAGCATTACCTGGCTGGACATAACTTTTTCTGCACGCTTTAAAACCTTAGGAAAGGAGAACCAGCGTGGTTCACCGATATCACGGAACATAGGGTTAGTGTTAAATTCTATGATCTGTTTTACAGAGTGGCGAAGCGCTTTAGACGGGATTGTACCTTTATGCGTACAGTTACCACCTACGGCCTCCTGCTCTTCGATAACAGCTACACGACGCCCTTTTTTCGCGGCGTTCATTGCTGCACCTTCACCAGCAGGACCGGAACCTATCACAATGACATCATAGTCATATACCGCCATCATTTACCCCTATCTTATAATTATATCTTATTGTTTCAGCTGATCTTTTTATTAAGACCAGCTTACTCTTAGTTACGTAGCTCTCAATTATTCTTTAGATTTAACTTCGTAACTTAGATCTGCAGATGCTTCTTCTTTAGCTTGTCTATCTTGCTCTTCTTCACATTTTTGAGGGTCATCACCACAGATACTGCACTTACCTTCAATACCGACGTTAGCCAAACCACCACAAGAACCACTAATAGGCTTTCGACCCAAAATCACGCCAACAGACATGGCGACTATGACACATAACAAGATGACAAAAGATAAGATAATTGTGCTCATAATTAAAACCTATTGAACCAGATATTGTTTAAAACCAGGAGTCATTTTCTCAACAAATCCACTCTCGGCTTTAATGATAAAAAATGCTTCGATACCGTTTTCAAGCGCAAATGCTTGCGCCCTGTCTTCACCCATAACCATCATCGCTGTGGCATAGGCATCAGCCTCGGCACAACTCGGCATTAGCACCGTAACAGATGCTAATCTATGCGTAATCGGACGACCAGTCGACGGATCTATTGTATGAGAAAAACGAACACCATTCTCTTCAAAATAGTTTCGATAATCTCCTGACGTAGCTATACCTACATCTTTCACTGCGATTATTCGCTGAACCGAGCGATCAAAACCTGCTGTCGGAGATTCAATAGCAATCTTCCATTCACTACCATCAGGCTTTAACCCTTTAGCTCGCAACTCACCACCAATTTCAACAAGATAGCTTTCGACGCCCCGCTCCTCTAATAAAGTCGCAAGCACATCTACACCGTACCCTTTAGCAATCGCTGATAGATCAATATAACTAGCCTTCTCTTTGGTTAGCATTTGGCCATTAAGTTCCAAATAGTTATATCCAATCTCCTGCTGAACCTGCTGAATCTCAAGCTGGGATGGCGCCTTAATTATACGCCCATCCGGCCCAAAGCCCCACAAATTTACAAGTGGCCCAACAGTTACATCAAACGTACCTGAAGAAAGAGCACTTATATCGATGGATTTGGACAGAAGGAAGGCTAGATCATCAGAAAGCTCAACAGAACCACCCGCAGGAAGCTTATTGATAAGAGAAAGTTCGGAATCATCAATGTAGGTCGACATTGCTTGATTTACTTCTAGCAAAGCCTGATTGAAAACCGCTGGATTGATAGCAGGTTGATTCTGAATAGGAATCCACTTGACCGTATAAGTCGTCCCCATTGTTAAACCTTGATGAGATTTAACCTCAGGAGGCTTTTCCTTACAGGCCGATAACAAAGCCAATAAAAACAAAATGGCCAGCAGCTGAGCTGCCGGCCATTTGTAGGCTTGTCTTTTGACAAACATATCTTACTTAACCACCGAAGTCATCAAGGAAGATATTTTCACGCTCCACACCCAGATCCAGAAGCATCTGGATTACAGCGGAGTTCATCATTGGCGGTCCACACATGTAGTACTCACAATCCTCAGGCGCCTCATGGTCCTTCAGATAGTTTTCATACAACACGTTGTGGATGAAGCCAGTCATACCATCCCAGTTATCTTCTGGCTGAGGGTCAGATAACGCTAAGTGCCACTTAAAGTTATCATTCTCATCCTGAAGCATGTCGTACTCTTCGTTGTAGAACGATTCACGCAAAGAACGCGCACCGTACCAGAACGAGATCTTACGAGTAGAGTTCAAACGCTTAAGCTGGTCAAAGATATGTGAACGCATTGGTGCCATACCTGCACCACCACCGATGAATACCATTTCGCTGTCGTTATCAGTCGCGAAGAATTCACCAAATGGTCCGTAAACAGTGATCTTATCACCTTCAACAAGGTTGAATACGTAAGAAGACATGATACCTGGTGGGTGATCAGTACCCGGAGGTGGAGACGCGATACGGATGTTAAATTTAACAACACCACGCTCTTCTGGGTAGTTCGCCATAGAGTAAGCACGGATAGTTGGCTCAGTTACTGTAGACACATACTGCCACATGTTGAACTGATCCCAATCACCACGGTACTCTTCCTGGATCACAAAATCTTTGTAGTTAACAACGTGAGGTGGGCATTCAAGCTGAACATAACCACCTGCACGGAAGTCTACATTCTCACCTTCAGGCAGACGTAGAGTCAGCTCTTTGATGAACGTAGCAACGTTAGGGTTAGATTCAACAGTACATTCCCACTTCTGAACACCGAAGATCTCTTCTTCAAGTTCGATGTCCATGTCCTGCTTAACAGCTACCTGACAAGATAGACGCCAGCCTTCTTTAGCTTCACGCATTGTAAAGTGAGATTCTTCAGTTGGTAGCATAGAACCACCACCCGCGTGAACTTCACATTTACACTGTGCGCAAGTACCACCGCCACCACAAGCAGAAGGGATGAAGATACCCGAATCAGCAAGTGTCTGTAGCAGTTTACCGCCAGCAGGTACTGTGATTGATTTTTCTGGATCGTTATTGATGTTAATCGTAACGTCACCAGAACTTACTAGTTTAGAGCGAGCTGCCAAAATTACTGCTACTAGTGCAAGCACCACTGCAGTAAACATGACAACACCTAGAACGATTTCAGCATTCATTGGCTAATCCTTCCTTTGTCGACCATGTTGGCATTAAAGAGATACACCAGAGAAAGACATGAAGCCTAGAGACATCAAACCAACAGTGATGAAGGTAATGCCCAGACCACGTAGACCTTCTGGTACGTCGCTGTATTTAAGTTTTTCACGGATACCCGCAAGCGCTGTAATAGCTAGCGCCCAACCGATACCTGCACTTACACCGTAAACCACTGACTCACCGAAAGTGTAGTCACGCTCTACCATGAATAGTGCCGCTCCCATGATTGCACAGTTAACTGTGATCAAAGGTAGGAATACACCTAGAGAGTTGTATAGAGCTGGTACGTATTTATCCAAGAACATCTCAAGGATCTGTACCATCGCCGCGATTACACCAATGTAAGAGATGTAACCAAGGAAGCTCAAATCAACTTCAGGGTAACCCGCCCATGCAAGTGCGCCTTCACGAAGAAGCAAGTTGAAGATTAGGTTGTTTACAGGTGTTGTGATTGCCAACACAACGACTACAGCAATACCCAAACCTAGAGACGTTTGAACCTTCTTGGAAATCGCCAAGAAAGTACACATGCCTAGGAAGAATGCTAGCGCCATGTTTTCAACGAAAATCGCCTTAACAGCAAGGCTGATTAACTGTTCCATTACACAGCCTCCTTCTTAGTATTTTTAGCTAGTTCAAACTCTGGTGCTTCTACTTGATCTTTGTAGAAAGTACGAGTCAACCAGATGAACATACCAATGATGAAGAATGCACTTGGTGGTAACAGCATCATACCGTTAGCCAAGTACCAGCCGCCATCGTTTACTAGAGGCAGAACTTCGTAACCAAACAGTTTACCTGCGCCGAATAGCTCACGTAGGAAACCTACGAAGATTAGAACCACACCGTAACCTAGACCGTTACCGATACCATCCATGAAGGAGATACCTGGAGGGTTCTTCATAGCGAAGGCTTCAGCACGACCCATTACGATACAGTTAGTAATGATCAGACCTACGAATACAGAAAGCTGCTTAGATACATCGTAAGCAAAGGCTTTAAGAATCTGGTCAACAACGATTACCAATGACGCAATGATAGTCATCTGACAGATGATTCGAACACTGCTTGGAATGTGATTACGGATAATCGATACAAACAAGTTCGAGAATGCTGTTACCGCAATTACCGCCATAGTCATTACCATAGCAGTATTAAGGTTAGAGGTAACCGCCAACGCAGAACATACACCAAGGATCTGAAGACCGATTGGGTTGTTCTTAAATACTGGAGTACTCAGTACTTCTTTAGCTTGTGACATCGCTTACGCCCCCCCTGCTTTGAGGTTAGCCAAGAACGGTGCATAACCGTTAGAACCCATCCAGAACTGAACGAGGTTCGTAACACCGTTTGCAGTCAACGTCGCCCCCGCCAGGCCATCGATCTGATGCTTAGCTTTAGGGTTAGACGAATCTACAGTGCCCTTGATTAAGCCAATCGCTGGTTCCATAGAACCTGCAGGGTAAATTTCTTTACCTGGCCATAGCGCTTTCCAGTTCGGGTTATCAACTTCACCACCTAGACCAGGAGTCTCAGCGTGAGAGTAGAAACCAAAACCAACAACTGTATTCAAGTCACCTTCTAGCGCCAAGAATCCGTAAAGTGTAGACCACAGACCGTAGCCGTGTACTGGCAAGATCAATTTCTCAATCTGACCATCTTTTTCTACTAGGTATACAGGCATAACCTTAGCCTGATACTTGATAGAAGCGATATCTACATCTTTAGTCAGCACTTTACCCAACTGAGGGTCTTTAGCTGCTTTCTTAGCATCGTATTTAGCTGGAACGTCTGTAGTGAATTTGCCAGTCTCTAGATCAACGTACTTAGTAGTGATCTGAGCAAACAACTCATCTACTGATTTATTAGCATCAGAGATACCAGCTGCAGTAAGAATGTTGCTCTTACGGTCTTGATCCTTGTTTGCCACCTGCTTTGGTTTAAGCAGTACAGCAGCCGCAGATACGATTACCGAGCAGACAACACATAAAAGAACTGTAACGGTAATAGTCTTACCGATAGTGTCATTACTTGCTGACATTGCGCGCCAACCTCCGTTTGATGTTTGCCTGAACAACAAAGTTGTCGATCAACGGTGCGAACAAGTTCGCAAACAGGATCGCCAGCATCATACCTTCTGGGAATGCTGGGTTAACCACACGGATCAATACAACCATTACACCAACCAAAGCACCGAAGTACCACTTACCTTTGTTTGTCATAGATGCAGACACAGGGTCTGTCGCCATGAAGAACATACCAAAGGCAAAACCACCCAATACCAGGTGCCAGTAGAATGGCAGGCCAAACATTGGATTTGTTTCAGAGCCGATCAGGTTAAATAGCGTAGAAGTTGCAACCATGCCCAAGAAGACACCTGCAACTATGCGCCATGCAGCAACTTTAGCAATAAGCAGTACTAGACCACCCGCAGCAATCGCTAGCGTAGATACTTCACCTACAGAACCCTGGATTGTACCAATGAATGCATCGAACCAAGTGATGTTCTGTGCAAGGATTGCATCAACACCGCCAGATGCAGCAAGGCTTAGTGCTGTCGCACCAGAGAAGCCATCAACGGCAGTCCAGATTGCGTCACCAGACATCTGCGCTGGGTAAGCGAAGAACAGGAATGCACGACCAGTTAGCGCAGGGTTAAGGAAGTTTTTACCGGTACCACCGAATACTTCTTTACCAATTACAACACCGAAACTGATACCAAGAGCAACCTGCCACAGCGGAATGCTTGGAGGAAGAATCAAAGCAAAAAGAACAGAAGTTACGAAGAAACCTTCGTTTACTTCGTGGCCACGCTTCATTGCAAACAATACTTCCCAGAAACCACCCACTACAAAGGTAACAATGTAGATAGGTAGCCAGTAGGCAGCACCAAGAATGATGTTATCCCACACACTATCAGGATTAAAACCCGAAATAGCGCCTGCTAAAGCAGCTTGCCAAGATGATGGTTCGGTAATGCCCATCGTGGCCATTGCAGTATTAGCCTGCAAACCAACATTGTACATACCGAAGAAAATTGCTGGGAATGTACACATCCACACCAAGATCATCATACGCTTCAGGTCGACCGCGTCGCGTACGTGAGCTGCTGTTTTAGTTACATGACCCGGAGTGTAGAAAATAGTATCTGCAGCTTCGTAAAGCGCATACCAATTTTCATACTTGCCGCCTTTGTGGAAGTGCGGCTCCATTTTATCAAGAATATTTCTCAAGCTCATGATCAGGCCTCTTTCTCGATACGCGTCAAGTTGTCGCGAAGGATTGGGCCGTACTCATATTTACCTGGGCAGGCAAATGTGCACAGCGCGAGGTCTTCTTCGTCCAGTTCCAAGCAACCTAGCTCCATTGCATGAACAATGTCACCTGTTACTAGTGCACGCAGCAATTGCGTTGGAAGAATATCCATTGGCATTAGCTGTTCGAACTGACCAACCGGAACCATAGCTCGTTCAGAACCGTTCGTAGTCGTCGTAAAATCAAACTTCTTAGAACGATTCAGGAAGGAAGCGAATACATTAAGCACAGAGAACTTATTAGTACCAGGAACAACCCAGCCCATAAATTCACGCTTGTCGCCTTCTTCAAGAATAGTGATCTGGTTTGCGTAACGACCAAGGTAAGCAAACGCACCTTCATTAGCTGTACGACCATTCCACACAGAACCACTGATGATACGGTTGTGATCTTCTTTTTGTGCACCAGCAAGAAGCTGTTCGAAGTTCGCACCCAAACGAGTTCGTAACAGACCTGGTTTAGCGGCACGTGGACCACCAACAGCAACAACACGATCAGTAAACAGCTTGCCTTCGGTAAATAATTTACCAACTGCAATCACATCCTGATAACCAATTGTCCAAACTGTTTTTTCCTGAGATACAGGATCAAGGAAGTGGATATGCGTACCAGCATTACCTGCAGGGTGACCACCCTCAAACTCTTCTACCGTTACACCATCAGCAGATGGAATATCAGCACCCGGTGCTTTACATAGATAAACAGCCGTTTCAGACAGCTTAGTCAGGATAGTAAGGCCCTGGGAGAATGCTTCTTTTTGTTCAGCGATAATGACAGCTGGGTCACCTGCTAATGGATTGGTATCCATTGCTGTAACAAAAATAGAGTTTGGAGTAGTACCTGGCTGAGGTACACGGCTAAATGGACGTGTGCGAAGCGCAGTCCACAAACCTGAATTTACTAGATTGTCTTGCACTTGCTCGCGCGACAATCCAGCCAGCTCATTGGCACTATATTTGTTAAATTCAACCGCTTCATCACCGTCCAACTCAATCACTACTGATTGAAGTGCACGACGTTCACCACGGTTAATTGCCTTAACTACACCTGCACCTGGTGCTGTGTAATTAACGCCTTCTGTTTTCTTATCGGAAAAGATCACTTGACCGAGTTTTACTCGATCACCTACCTTGACGGCCATGGTAGGTTTCATACCTACATAGTCAAAGCCGACTACGGCAACGGAGTCTACTGCTGGGCCATCTGTAATAGATTGCTCAGGAGCGCCCGTGATCGGTAGATCCAGACCTTTGTTGATCTTGATCATACGCCTCACCCAATTACGTTAAATTCTTTCAGGATTCCAAAATCGATTTTGATTCCGACACGGCCTGTCCCCGAACGTAGTCGATATCTTGTAGTTATTACGAAAATGGAATTACCCCACCTAAAAATCTGGCTAAGTATACCTGAGCGGCGTGTCATTTTTCTACAAAGACCCAGCAATATCAGCGCTTTCCAGCCGATTATCTTGCCTTTTAGCGGTGGAATTTTTAGTTATATACATATAACCATTTGAAATATGATACATAAGGCAAATAAAAAGCCACCTTATAGGTGGCTTTTTAATCAACTCGCTACACTTAAGCTTCTTTAGGGAAAGCTGGTAGAGTGCACTGAGCCATTTTCTGCATCATACGGATAACCTGGCAGCTGTAACCGAATTCGTTATCGTACCAAACGTAAAGTACGCAACGCTTACCACCAGCGATTGTAGCCAACGCATCAACAACACCTGCTGCACGAGAACCAACGAAGTCAGTAGATACAGCTTCTGGAGAGTTGCTGTAGTCAATTTGTTTCTGCATAGAACCATGTAGCGCAGCATCACGAAGATAAGCATTTAGCTCTTCTTTGTCAGTTTCACTTTCTAGATTCAGGTTAAGGATAGCCATAGAAACATTTGGCGTTGGAACACGGATAGCATTACCAGTCAGCTTACCTTCCATTGCTGGAAGTGCTTTAGATACAGCTTTAGCTGCGCCAGTTTCAGTGATAACCATGTTCAGTCCAGCAGCACGACCACGACGATCACCTTTGTGGTAGTTATCGATTAGGTTCTGGTCGTTAGTGTAAGCGTGAACAGTTTCAACGTGACCATTCTCGATACCGAACTTATCGTATACCGCTTTTAGTACAGGCGTGATTGCGTTTGTAGTACAAGACGCAGCAGACAGGATAGTATCTTCTGGAGAGATATCACCGTCGTTAACACCCATTACGATGTTCTTAACACCTTTACCTGGCGCAGTAAGAACTGCACGAGAAGCGCCTTTAGACTGAAGGTGCAGAGATAGACCTTCTTTATCACGCCACTTACCAGTGTTATCAATAACCATTGCGTTATTGATGCCGTATGCAGTGTAATCAATCTCGTCTGGAGAGTTAGCGAAGATCACTTGGATAACGTTACCGTTAGCCGTGATTGTGTTGTTCTCTTCGTCAACCGTGATAGTGCCTTTAAATGAACCGTGAACAGAGTCACGACGTAGCAAACTAGCACGTTTTTCTAGATCACGTGCTGCAGCACCCTTACGTACAACGATTGCACGTAGACGAAGCGCTTGACCACCACCAGTACGCTCGATAAGAAGACGAGCAAGTAGACGACCGATACGACCGAAACCGTAAAGAACCACATCAGTAGGTTCACGCTCTTCTGTGCCAATTGCATCAGCAAGTTCAGCTTTCAGGAATGTTTCTAGATCCTGGCCGTTGCCTTCTGTGCGATATTTAACTGCCAGTTTACCTGCATCGATGTGCGCATTGCGTACATTCAGGTTTTTAACAGCTTCCAGAATTGGAAAAGTATCTACTACAGTTAGTTCCTGCTCTTCAACCTGACGCACGAAACGGTGCGCTTTAAGGATATCGATAACAGAACGTTTGATGATCAGACGACCGAATACAGAAGACTCGATATTCTGGTCACGGTATAGACCACCTACTAGTGGAACCATAGCTTCAGCTAAGGCTTCGCGTTCTTTCCAATCTGTAAAAACTTGATCTTGGCTCACATGAAACTCCAAAAAGTTTTGTCAACTCGTTGGTACCCTACTAACACAGTCAGATTACAAGTATTAGTCGGACCCTAAAAATTTGGTGCGCGCATTATCCTCTTTTCCACCCTTTTGAGCAAATGCGGCATGATAGACTTTGGAACCATATATTTTGTCCTACTGAATAAGACTTATATTTAGCCATTTACCCCAGCTCAAAACTACCAATTACAATCACAACGGTTAAACTACCCGCCTTACTATTGGTTAGCGCATATTAAAGGAGCAACTCTGTGCTGCAACTGAACTACTCTCTACCCACAGGCCCCGGCGATAAAAAGCAGATCGGGCAAACCTTTGGTGCAGGTACCGGCTTATTAATCACAGATGCAGCAAAGCAGTTTGAAGGCTTCACTTTAGTCATAACTAACGATACGAATACGGCAAATCGCTTACACGATGAAGTAAGTTTCTTTTCCAGTGAAAGCAACTCACTTGAAATTCTTTCATTCCCTGATTGGGAAACACTCCCGTACGATACGTTCTCACCGCACCAGGACATCATTTCTGAACGTATTTCTACGCTAAACAGGCTACCAAATCTCAATAAAGGTATCTTGATCGTACCCTTAAGTACGTTAATGCATAGAACAGCACCCGCTGATTTTATTGCCTCTAATTGTTTTGATCTAAAACTAGAACAAACCATCAATCCAGAGCATCTTAGAAAACAGCTGATAGATGCCGGCTATCGCGCAGTAGATGCCGTTATGGAACATGGCGAATTTGCCTTCCGTGGATCGATCATCGATCTGTTTCCAACAGGTAGCACTTACCCTTTCCGTATAGAACTGTTTGATGATGAGATTGAGACTCTCAGAACATTTAATCCAGAAACACAAAGATCAATCGAGCAGATAGACGCGATTAATTTATTGCCTGCAAAAGAGTTTCCTTTCGATACACGCGCTATTAGCGGTTTTAAATCTCGTTGGCGTGAGCGATTTGATGTTGATTACAAACAATGCCCTGTCTATACCAACATCTCTGATGGCATGACCTCACCGGGCATTGAGTATTATCTACCTCTATTCTATGAAGAATGCAGCTCTCTGTTTGCCTCACTACCCGAACAAACACAGATCATTGTCGATAGTGAGCTTGAAGCAACCGCAGAACTATTCGCACAAGAAGTTAATGAGCGCTATGAACAGCGTCGCCATGACATTACTAACCCAGTACTGTCACCAAACGAGATATTCATCTCTACTAGCGAACTGTTCTCTGCATTAAAGCAATATGGTCGTATTAGCCTATCTAAAGACTCTATTGAAGAGAAACAAGGTCGCAGCAACCTTCCTTGCACCGAACCTCCATCTCTACCGGTAAACTCGCAATTAAAAGAGCCGCTAACTGCATTACAAGGCTTTCTTGCGGAGCGCGATGGCGCCGTTTTATTTTGCGCCGAATCTGCCGGTCGTCGGGAAGCATTATTAGAACTACTTGCACGTATTAATGTTAAGCCCAACCAAGTAGATAACTGGCAAGCATTCTGTGAATCTGATTACGATCTCACCATTACGGAATATCCTCTTGAACAAGGCCTATCGATCTCAGGTCAGCTACACATCATCACTGAGACGCAACTATTTGGCCACCAAGTATTCCAGCGTCGCAGACGCAGCAAAGAGCAGGAGCAGAATGACCAGGTTATTCGTAACCTATCAGAACTAAATTCAGGCTCGCCCGTTGTTCACTTAGATCACGGTGTAGGCCGCTATCTCGGTTTACAGACCATCGAGCTCGAAGGTCAAACCAACGAATTCTTAACCCTTGAATATGCGGATGAAGCAAAGCTCTACGTACCAGTCTCTGCGCTTCATCTGATCAGTCGTTACACCGGCGCAGGTGACGAGCACGCACCTCTGCACCGACTTGGCACCGAACAGTGGTCGAAGGCCAAACGTAAAGCCGCTGAAAAAGCGCGTGATGCAGCAGCCGAACTGCTTGATATCTATGCGCGCCGTGCTTCTCGTATCGGCTTTCAGTTCAACGATCCAGACGAGCAGTACTTACAATTCGCAGCCACTTTCCCATTTGAGGAAACACCTGATCAGGCCGCAGCCATTGGCAACGTTATTCGAGATATGACTGCAGTTCAGCCTATGGATCGCTTGGTATGTGGTGACGTAGGCTTTGGTAAGACCGAAGTTGCTATGCGCGCAGCATTTATGGCAGTACAAAGCGGTAAACAAGTCGTTATTCTTGTACCTACTACACTACTAGCACAGCAACACTACCAGAACTTCCAAGACCGTTTTGCTGACTGGCCGGTCAATGTTGAGCTAATCTCACGCTTCCGAACAGGCAAACAGCAAAACACAATCCTAGATAAGCTAGAAGCCGGTAGTGTCGACATCATTGTTGGCACCCATAAACTTCTATCTGGCGACATTAATTTCAAAGATCTAGGCTTAGTGATTATTGATGAAGAACACCGCTTCGGTGTTCAACAGAAAGAGCGCCTGAAATCGCTTCGTTCTGAAGTTGATATCCTGACATTAACCGCAACACCGATACCTCGTACGCTAAATATGGCGATGTCTGGCATTCGCGATCTATCAATCATTGCGACACCACCAGCCAAAAGACTATCAGTTAAGACCTTTGTTCGTTATAGCGACACCACTCTAGTTAAAGAAGCCATTTTGCGTGAGCTACTACGTGGCGGTCAGGTTTATTATCTACACAACGAAGTTAAAAGTATCGAAAAAACAGCTGAAGAGCTTCAAGAATTGGTTCCCGAAGCCCGTATCGGCATTGGTCACGGCCAAATGCGAGAGCGCGAACTCGAACAGGTCATGTCCGATTTCTATCATAAGCGCTATAACATTCTGCTTTGTACAACCATTATCGAAACTGGTATTGATGTACCTAACGCCAACACCATCATTATCGATCGCGCCGATAAATTCGGCCTAGCCCAACTTCATCAGTTACGCGGCCGTGTCGGACGCTCCCACCACCAAGCCTATGCTTATCTGTTAACTCCGCATAAGAAAGCGATGACCAAACACGCGATCAAGCGCCTTGAAGCGATCGAATCCGCAGACGACCTAGGCGCAGGCTTTACCCTTGCGACGCACGATCTCGAGATTCGTGGTGCAGGCGAGCTATTAGGTGAAGAGCAAAGCGGCCAGATGCAAACAGTTGGTTTCTCGCTATTTATGGAGATGCTAGAGCAAGCTGTTGAATCTATTAAAGAAGGCAAAACGCCGAATATGGATCAGCCGATCAAACAAGGTGTCGATGTTAACTTACATCTATCTGCTCTGATCCCAGATGAATATCTGCCGGATGTACACAGCCGACTAATTCTGTACAAACGTATCGCTAATGCAAACTCAGCCACAGAGCTAAAAGAGCTGCAAATAGAGATGATTGATCGATTTGGCCTCTTACCTGAGCAGGTTAAGAATCTCTTCAGACTGACTGAGTTAAAACTGCGTGCTGATGCCATGAATGTAGTTAAAATTGATGCAGGCAGCGAGGTTGGTAGAATTGAATTTGCAACTGATGCGAAAGTAGATCCGTTAACTTTAGTAAAAATGGTACAAAATCAGCCACAAAAATATAAACTTGAGGGCGCAGACAAACTGCGATTCAGTTTAGATATGGAGAAAACCGAAGAACGCTTTAAAGCGGTAGAACGCCTTATGAGTGATCTGGCAGTTAAAACATCATGAAGATAATGCTAAAAGCGATATTCCTTCCCTTACTATTTATTTTCAGCAGCAGCGCGTTTTCTGATAGCTGGTATAAAATTGAGGTGATTATTTTTGCTAATAACGATCCGATGGCAATCCACGAGGAATTTTGGCCAGAGATAAACGAAATTCCTGTCAATGATCGTGCAGTTGAACTAAAAGGCCAATCTAATGATAGCGACGATCTAACCGCTTACCAAAGCCTTCCTAACAGCCGTCACGAACTTAATAGCGCGAAAAGCAGCCTAAATAACAGTGGTGACTATCGGGTTCTTTTTCATAAAGCATGGGTCCAACCTGTATCACGCACACAAAACCCTCGCCCGATTAAAATCAGCGCTGGCCGCGTTTTAGACAACGGCATGCAAGAACTTGAAGGCCACATTGCAGTGGGCCGAGGTCGCTATCTCCACTTCCGTCCTGATCTTTATATTAGCCAGCCAGTTGCACCTAACAACAAAGCAACACCCCTGACTAAAGAAGAACCTCAGGCCCAAGCTATGCTAACCATGCAGGGCGAATCTGATACAGCTACCGAAACAGAAGCCCAAGCAATTCAGAGCTTAGCGGAAACCACCTCTGCCTTCCCCGTAATCCCGGAGATTCTCACTGCACATCAAAATCAGGCAAGGCGAATGAAGTCCGAGGAATTGCACTATATCGACCACCCACTCATGGGCATTCTTGTTGAAATAATCCCTCTTGAAACAGAATAAAAAAAACCGGCGTTAAAGCCGGTTTTTTATTAGTAAGCCAACATCAATTTCCTTCTGAAGCTTTAGCCAATTCAGGTAACTCGCCACTTAGATGCACGGTCGTCGTTGGGAAGGCAAACTCTGCGCCCTTATCTTCTACAATTTGCATGATCTGCATCATCACATCCTGCTTGATTTCATGAAAGCGAATCCAATCAGTTGTTTTTGTGAATGTATAGATAAAGAAATCCAAAGACGAAGGCCCAAAGCGATCCAAATTAACAATTAAAGTTTGTTGCTGATCAATCTCAGGATGCATGCGAAGCATAGCCTTAACCGCTTTGATCACTTCTAGAACTTGTGCAGAATCGTCGTAACGCACACCAATATATTCGTAGATACGACGATTGGTCATTCGCGATGGGTTTTCTACTGAGATATTAGTAAAGGTCGAGTTAGGTACGTACAACGGACGCTTATCAAATGTACGAATACGTGTCTGACGCCACCCTATATCTTCTACTGTACCTTCAATCTGCTGATCAGGTGAACGGATCCAGTCGCCTACCTTAAATGGACGATCTAGATAGATCATCAAGCCACCAAAAAAGTTCGCCAGAAGATCCTTAGCAGCAAAACCAACGGCTATACCGCCGATACCACCAAACGCCAGAATACCGGAGATACTGTAGCCATAGCTCTGCATAATGATCAGAACAATAATGATGGAGACAATTAAGCGTAGAAGCCTACCCAAAGCTCCAACAGTGGTTGGATCCATAGGCTTCTTCATACGGTCCGGCATTACCAGAACCTGCTCTAAACGCTTTAGGAAGCGCAAGCACGACCAAGCCAAAAGAATTACGGGAACAAGTTTAGGTAACGGATTGTCATCACCTAGCACCTCAATAGCGAAATTCTGCTCAAAGAGCTGAATCAACCAATATCCCGCTGCTAACCAAATTAAAAAGAGTGCTGGTCGGCTAAACGAATTCAGAAAAACATCATCCCAAAGAATTTGAGTTTTTTCCGCTTGTTTCATTAACTGACTGACGGTTGAGCGAGCGACAAGATCAGCAACCACTGCAATCACACACACTGCGAAAGATAAGATAATCCATGCAGAATCACTATAGTCAGGAAAATGCTCAGTTAATAACTCATTCAACATATCGATCATAACGCTATATCCAGCAAATCATTTGCAAGTACGCGAGCAGCATCCAAACGCTCCTCATCCCTATCCCACTCTTTACCTCTAAGAGTTGATATCTCTTGCAGAGGTTTAAAATGCGACGTTTCTAAGTAAGTAAGAATATCCAATGTACCTTGGCGCTCATTACAACAAAGTAGCGCCTGACAACCCGAAGCTATCGCCTTATCTGCGCGCTCTGCATAGTTACCTGCACTATGGGCCGCTTTCATACTCAAGTCATCACTAAAAATAATGCCAGCAAAACCCATTTTCTGTCTTAAAATCTCACCCAACCAGAAAGAAGAAAATCCAGCTGGAGAAGAATCACACTTAGGATAAAGTACGTGAGCGAACATCATAGCTTCTAGATCATTATTTACAGCCTGCCTAAAAGGCACCATATCTGTAGACCATAATTCATCAAAGGAGCGAACATCTACAGCATCCGCATGATGCGTATCAGCATCAGCCCAACCATGACCAGGGAAATGTTTACCTGTTGCTGACATACCTGCATCCCGCATACCTTCAATGTAAGCGGCAGAAATCTCTGTCACCACTTTATAGTCTTCACCAAAGGCCCGATTACCAATAACCGTATTGCGACCATAATCAACATCCAAGACCGGGGCGAAACTCAAGTCAACATCAAGCAGACGCAGCTCAGCAGCCATCAGATAGCCAAGCGCTCTAGCTGCATCAACACCCTCTAATGTCTCTGTACAATTTTGCGCTATGGTTTTAACTGCCGGAAGAACAGCAACACCCTGCTTCAAACGCTGAACTCGACCGCCCTCTTGGTCGATACTAATCACAAGCTCTTCACGAATAGCTCGCATAGAGCCTACTAGCTCGGCAACTTGCTCCGCATTTTCTGTGTTACGTGCAAATAAGATCACGCCGCCGATGAAAGGATGCTTTAAAAGCCTCTTCTCCTCAGCCGTTAACTCTGTTCCTTCAAGGTCCAGAAAAAGGGTTACTTCAGACATAAATTTTATTCTTCTATTAAAACAGGTGTACCGGCTGACACTTGCGAGAACAGCTCAATCAGATCACTGTTTCTCATACGAATACAGCCATGAGACTTAGCTACTCCCATAGGTTCCGTATCAGGCGTACCGTGAATATAGATATAGCGTTGCATTGTATCGACCTGACCTAAGCGGTTCTGGCCTATTTCTAGACCTGATAACCACATAATACGAGTCAGAATCCAATCACGATTTGGATGTGCTACAGCAAGAGCTTTCGAATAGATTTCACCGGTTTGTCGTCGACCAATAAAAACTGAGTTTTCAGGGGCATTCGAGCCAATCATAGCGCGAATATAATGACGACCTCTCGGCGTACAACCACTATTTTTTAGCTCGCCTGGGCCATTAAGCGCGGTGGAAATAGAATAGCTCTGCAGCAGTTTTGTGCCGCTCGACAGTTCCAAAGTTTGACGAGCGATTGATACCCTAATGCAGAGCATAAGATTACAAACGGCAGAAATAAGTTTTATCGGCGCGCGCCTGAAGGCCAGCAGACAAAACAGGGATCATACGATGCAAGATCTGCTCAACTTCAGCACTACCTTGAAACTCACGCTTTTCAATCGCGTTTAGAGTATGGAAATTAGACAACGTAAAAGTAATTGAGCCGATAAGGAAATGAAGTCTCCAGAAGAATTCATCATCTTCCATCGGTGCAGAATCTAGGCGTAACAGTTTAATGAAAGGCTGTACTTTCTCGGTATAGCGTTCGATCAAAAAATCACGTAGCTCTTCCTGATTCTTCATATATGACAGCTCTAACAGCCTCATAAAAACAGAGAGCGCGTTCACGTTATCACGATTCACCAGAAGCAATGCACGCATCAGCATTTCTAGTAACTCTTCTAACGATGGTGTTTTACCATCTGCAAAGGCTAAACGCTGATCCAGCATATTGCCCAATTCATCACACAAAGGCTCTAGGAACTTTTCTGCAACCGCCTGAATCAGCCCCTTTTTGGAACCGAAATGGTAGTTAATAGCCGCTAAGTTAACGTCTGCTCTACTGGTTATCTGACGAACAGTTGTTTCAGCAAACCCCTGCTCAGCAAACAATGCTTCTGCAGCCTGCACAATACTTGCCGATGTTCCTTTGTGATGCATCAGTACTCCAAACCAGCGTTTCAAACAAATGATGAATGAATTATAACGATATTCACCTGTATTAAATCAAGTCATTATTACTTGTAAATCTTTGTTTACTACCAATTTATGAAACAAGTTTACTTGTTACATGAATTGATAAATTAGGAGGGAATAATAACAAGGAGAAATGAATAGGAAATGAAAGCATAAAAACTAAGGAGGTGTTCACTTGGAATCACCTCCCCTGCCAAATTGATTAGCGATTGATGATATTTTGACGCGTTAAGCGGCTCCACCACTTTGTTAAAACCTTATCGCTAGAATCCGCAGCCATATCAGAGATCTTATCCTGAAGCGTTTTCTTCTGTTCGTAACGAACTTCAAAAATATCACTCTCATCTGCAGCATCCATCAAGTATTGATCAGATGTCATCAATTCATCAACCAAATTTACATCTAAAGCTTGTTTACCAAACCAGATCTCGCCTGTTGCAACTTTATCGATATCAACAACATCGCGGTATTCATGAACAAAGCTCTTAAATAGCTCATGAGTTTCTTCAAGCTCTTCCTTAAACTTCTCACGACCTTTATCAGTATTTTCGCCAAACACAGTCAAAGTACGTTTGTATTCACCGGCGGTAAGCACTTCAAAATCGATATCATTTTTCTTAAGCAACTTATGGAAGTTCGGCAACTGCGCGATAACACCAATAGATCCAACAATAGCAAAAGGCGCAGCAATCAGTTTATCTGCCAGACATGCCATCATGTAACCGCCACTAGCAGCCACTCGATCAACACAGATTGTCAATGGAATTTCTTTACGTTTAATACGCTCAATTTGAGAAGACGCAAGACCATACTCATGCACCATACCACCAGGGCTCTCCAGACGAATCACTACTTCATCTTCTGGTTCAGCCATCATCAGTACAGCTGACACCTCTTGACGGAAGGGCTCAACCTCACTCGCTTTAACATCACCGTCAAAATCTAAAACGTAGATACGCTTGCGTCGTGGCTCATCTTCTTTAGGCGGGTTTTTCTTTCGCGCCTTTTTCTCGGCTTTTTCTTTCTTCTTCTCTTCTTTATGCATCGCTTTTAGCGTTTCTTTATCCAGAATCGCATCTTCAAGCGCTTCCTTCATATCTAAAAGCTCATCATTAAAATGAGTAACTTCAATCTCACCTTGATGACCATCTTTACGAGAACGAGAAGAAACAACAGCAATACCTGCAACAACCGCAATAATGGCAATGACAATAGTGACTGATTTAGCCAAAAACAGGCCGTATTCACTGAAAAATTCAACCACAGAGAAAACTCCGAAATAAACTATAAGTAGAAGGACCGCTAATGTATCATAAATCCCCCTTTTACCCACGCGTTTGAGATCACACAGTAATGAGCCAAGAGATATCTGTAAGCAAAGTCGTTGAAAAATTACCGAGTCGATTTGTTTCTCAAAACGCTGCTGATCTTAATGCCGTATTCCAATTTGAATTAGAAGACGACCAAAACTTCTATATTGAAATCAAAGAAAACCAGTGTAACGTCTTAACGGGTGATCATGATGACCCAAATGTCACACTGATCATGGAAGCCGAAACTATGGTCAGCGTAATAAATGGTGAAAAAGATGGCATGAGCGCCTTCCTTTCAGGGCAATTACGAGCAGAAGGCAACATCATGTTAGCGACTAAACTCGGCAAGCTTTTTAGTCGAGAAAAGCAAAAGGATCAATAAACTACCGCTCTTCGATAAATCGATCGATTAACTGCCTCGATATTGTAAATTGAGGCGGTATGGTTGGTAATTCATCAATTCCAAACCAATCGGCACTTATTATTTCCTCGCCGTCCGGCGTAATATCCCCCCCACTATAATCAGCCATAAAGCCCAACATAAATGAGTGCGGAAAAGGCCAGGATTGGCTACAAACATATTCAATGTTTTTCACCATAATTCCTACTTCTTCCATCACCTCACGCTCCACTGCATGTTCTGCAGATTCCCCCGCTTCGATGAAGCCAGCCAAGGTGCTGTAACGCCCAGATTTAAACTTGCTGGAATGCGCCAAAAGGCATTTATCATCTTTGCGCACCAACACAATAATACAAGGCGAAAGGCGTGGATATTGATGATGTCCGCAGGATGGGCAAACCTTGGCAAGGTCCGCCTCATCCATAATGAGTTCAGTTGCACAGCGTGGGCAATACTTAAACGAGGCATGCCAAGTTACCACTTGAGCTGCAGCAGACAATATAGAGAATTCATCTTCATTATCTGTCTGCGATAAAGCTGAACGCAAATCCAACGCCTTCAACGATAGGTGTTTACCCTTATTATTTAAAACAGCAATTCGGTAAGACTTATTAGAAACCTCAGGTAGATCAAAACTGATCTCCACATCAAGTGGCTCCAGCTCTACTTCGGAAAAAAGAAATCTTTCTTGTTGATCACAAAGTAGCGACTCCCCAGACGCTAAAAAGTAGTTTTTTTCCTGTAACCCCAAGACTTACCTCCACTTTTCGCACTGCAAATATCTATTTATGTACGAGCTTACAACTGCAATAGAGCAACTATAAAGACATTAAGTAGCGTTTTTTGCAACTCCATTCATAAGTTATCAGCCATTTTATTAAAAGATGCGTCCATCGATAACCTTAGCCTTTAGATTTAGAGGACCAACTGTTAGTCTATGCCCGCCCAAATTAAATAAGGGTAATCACCTATACCAGCAATAGCTGTTCTGATTATAGGAAATCATAAAAATGACCAACACAATATCACAAGCATTCGCTAGAAATTTTCTGGGTAACTCACCCGTATGGTACAAGCTAGCGATTATCGGGTTTCTAATACTTAACCCAATTCTACTATTTACCTTAGGCCCTGTAGTTACGGGCTGGATCTTAATCTTTGAATTTATTTTTACTCTGGCTCTGGCACTCAAATGCTACCCACTCCAGCCAGGCGGCTTACTGGCTATCGAAGCGATAATTATCGGGTTAGCCAGCCCCGACTCTGTTGCTCATGAGATTGAAGCCAACCTCGAAGTTATCTTACTGCTAATGTTTATGGTGGCCGGCATCTACTTTATGAAGGACATGCTCCTATGGGTTTTTACTAAAATACTAATTAAAGTTAGATCAAAAACACTTCTCGCACTGCTTTTTTCTTTCTTCTCCGCTTTCCTATCTGCTTTCCTAGACGCACTCACTGTAACAGCCGTATTGATCAGTGTCGGTGTCGGCTTTTACGCGGTTTACCATAAAGTTGCTTCAGGTAAGGCTTATCACAATCCTGATCACGACCACGCAGATGACGAAGCCGTACATGCAAACCACCAAACCGATCTCGAAGAATTTCGCGCCTTCTTACGTAGCCTGCTTATGCATGGTGCTGTCGGCACAGCGCTTGGTGGAGTATGTACGCTCGTTGGAGAGCCGCAAAACCTATTAATAGCAGAGAAAGCCGGTTGGAGCTTTCTAGAATTCTTCTTACTCATGGCACCCATTACCTTACCAGTACTGGTTGCGGGCTTAGCCACCTGTGCCTTATTAGAGAAAACTAAAATCTGTGGCTACGGAGCGCGTTTACCAAAAAATGTTCGGGATGTTCTTTTAGACTTTGCAGCCGAACAGGATGGCAAGCGTACCTTGCGTGATAAAGCCGCACTCTGTACCCAAGCACTTGTAGCTGCTTTCTTAGTATTTGCTCTGGCCTTTCATGTTGCTGAGGTCGGTCTAATTGGCCTCACCATTATTATCCTTCTAACAGCTTTTAACGGTATTGTTGAAGAACATCAAATCGGTAAGGCATTTGAAGAAGCACTCCCATTCACGGCCCTATTGGTTGTGTTCTTCTCTATCGTGTCGGTCATCCATGAAAATCATCTATTCCAGCCGATTATCGATGCTGTTTTAGCATTACCTGTAGAACAACAACCAGGCGTTTTCTTTATTGCAAATGGCGTGCTTTCTGCAATAAGCGATAACGTATTTGTAGCAACGGTCTATATCAATGAGGTTGTAGCCGCATTGAATAGCGGCTCCATTACTAGGGAGCATTTCAATTCGTTAGCAATTGCAATTAACACCGGCACCAACATCCCAAGTGTTGCGACACCTAATGGACAAGCTGCTTTCTTATTCTTACTGACATCTGCGCTAGCGCCGCTTATCCGCCTTTCTTATGGCAAGATGGTAATTATGGCGCTGCCCTACACTATTGTGATGAGTATTGTGGCTTATACATCCCTACAGATGTATTTATAGCCAAGGTAGCTAACAACAAAGGCCAGCAATAGATGCTGGCCTTTTTAGTTCTTATGACAACCAATTAAGTTTTATACTTTGAATTTAGAAACCATGCCCTGCAATTGTTTTGAAATATCGCTTACTTGATCATTCGCAGCTGCTGACTGCTTAGCCCCTGCTGCTGTTTGCTCGAATCCAGCACTTATAGTTTCCAAGTCTCTGGCAATGTCATCAGCTACAGCAGACTGCTGCTCAACAGCACCTGCCACCTGAATGTTCATTTCGCTAATCGAATTAATAGCACTATGAATACGCTCTAATGCCTGTGCGGTTTCTTCTGATTGCGCCACTGTTTGTTGCGATTGCGAATAGCTAGTTTCAATAGCTTTCACAGTATCCGCCGTACCAGACTGTAGTCGCTGAATAATCTCTTGAATTTCGGTAGTAGAAGACTGGGTTCTCTGCGCTAAAGTTCTTACTTCATCTGCCACTACAGCAAAACCACGACCTTGCTCACCCGCTCGTGCAGCCTCAATTGCAGCATTTAACGCAAGTAAGTTAGTTTGTTCAGAGATATTCTGGATAACGCCAATGACCACTTCGATATCCGAACTACTTTGTTCAAGGGTTTTAATAAATTCTACTGTAGCCTCTAGGTTAGTCGCTAGATCGCCAATCTCTTCCAATGTCTTATTAATCGTCTGCTTGCCTCTTTCAACTTCTGATAAGCCCTCATTTGATTGTGTAGCAGAGTCTGTAGCATGACGAACCACTTCCTGAATACTCATCGCCATCTCATTTACTGCGGCGGCAATAGAAGACGTTTTAGCCTGCTGCTGATCAATTATATGAGAAGTTTGTTCTGATATTTGGCTTGCAGAATCCGCATTAACAGATAGATCCTTACTGGTATTGATAATGTTACTAATAAGGGATTTCAGCATTTGTGACATTTCGCTAACAGAGCGGAATATACCTGTATCACCACTGGTCACAGTTAGATTTTGAGATAAGTCGCATTCAGAAATACTTCGTGTGATCGCTGCAATTTCGGCTGGCTCACCACCTATCGGCTTACGAATAATTTTTGCAATTACCCATGATAAGGCAATAGCGATCAACACCGAAAAAGCCGCCAATATAACGATTGCCGCTTCTGTATTTTCTGCTAACGCTTGAATCTCTGGCCCTAATGCGTCTTGATCCTTCTTAACCGATAACTTCACGTCCTCTAAATCTGTGGCAATGATAGGTCCAATTCTGTTTAAAGTTCCATTGATTAAACCATTCCGCTCCTCAATGATCTGAACCACTTTTGCAAAGGTTGATATGTACTGCTGATGCTGTTCTTTAAATATACGTAACGATTGCCTTCGTGTTGGGTTTTGAAGGTTAACGTCCAAATCTTCAACAAAAGGTTGTATTTTTTCTTGAAGCTCCTGTTTAGCTCTTTCCTCATCTGCCGTAGCATTGGTAATAAGGTATTTAGCTACATATAAACGCCCGAGCAGGAGATGCTCTTGAACCTGCGCAGCATAATATGCAGCAGAGGCATCATTATCTGCATAAGCAGAAGTGATAATACTGGACATCTGCTTCCGCATCGCCAACCCTGAGGGATCAAGCTGATTTTTAACAAGCCTGTTCCGCTCCCTAAACAGTTCGACCACTTTATTAAAGCCATCTTTGTATATATCTATATTCTTTGCAGATTTTGCTACTAACTCAGCACGCTCAGGCTTCTGAATCTCAACTTTAGCCTCTGACATAAATTTTTCTACTTTAACTAAGCGTTCGCCGTACAGTTGAATCGATTCCTCACTACGCTCATTTAAGAACTTCAAAACACCTAAACGAACTTTCAACATATTAGCTTGCAAACGCCCAGCTAAGTTCGTGTCTCTAGCCAGACCTCGGTACTCAACCAAGCCACTATAGACATTAGAAACGCCTACCCATGAGAAAACCGAGATAATTACTAGAAGAGCTATAATCGATGAAAAACCTACACTAATTTGAGCAGTCAATTTAAGCTTCTTAAACATAGAGCAACTCGCTTCAAGAGACTCATCCTTAAGGCTCGTGCTTATTTGGTTATATTTTAATCATCAGTGTAGTTCAGAAAATCTCAATACAAGTGAAATTTATGAAAGATTTAATAGAGGTTATTTAGCGTTTAGGTTGGCAAGAGTAAACAGGCCTGGATTGAAACCCGCAAAGAAATACATTCTGAGCCAAGCAGTTCTAGTAAAGATCACGGTACTTATATGTAGCAAGACTCACCAATAACCTGGATCATCAAATGCTTTGGCACAGCCTATTTTTCCATGCGAAGGCTTAATATCTTTACCGTTGACCATTTGTGCAAGCCAACCAATTGGCTGACTCAAGTTGAAAGGAGGCTCGATTAATTCTGTACTCACCTGCTTAAACCCAATTTTTGAATAGAAAGCAGGGTCACCGTAAGTAACCACCAGCTCTATACCTTGAGTGCCAAGATGATCTAACCCATAGCGAATAAGTTTTTGACCAACTCTCTTACCTTGATATTCGCTATCAATAGCGACAGGTGACAACAAAAATCCAGACGTTTTATCCGGCAGAGTTAGCCGGCTAAAAAAAATCGCTCCCACCATCTGATGATCGACAGTTGAGCAAAATCCAAACAAATCATTTTCTGGAGTCTCATTGATCAGCTTAGTTACCAAAAGCTTTAATAGCTGACCCTCCTGCTCTCCAGCCGATGCTGTGAAAGCGCTTTCGCACAGCTCTATAGCTTGTTGAGTCTGGCTATAATCAAATACCGAATAATTCATAAAACTACCCTACTTAATACCAGCAAATAATTCAGACAAAACTATTAACCATTATTAAGCTAATAATAGATCACACACCGATAACTATTACATATCCAGTAGTTAACGCCATTAACAGAGGTCGAGCAGAAGTGAAGGCCAACCGTATATATCGCCGATATTTTGCTTGGCCTGGTCATGTAAACGCATCAAATCTAAGCTTGGCGCCTTTTCATACGCGAATAATTTTCTTTGCAAAGGGGTATATTATTAATGCCATCACAAGCCACGTTTCTAGAAGGTACCTTGCCACGACATCTGGAAGTTTAATACCTGCAGCCATAAGAACGGATCCTATTATAAGCAAAATACCGAAACTTATGATTAAGCAGCCAATGTACGCTTTTATGAACTTCACAATTTAATACCTGGTTTATGATTCACTAGTACTTAATTACATAACGACTAACACACGAGTCCGACTTGCGAAGCAATAAAGGATCTCGTGGTGTGACTTGTTGTCCTGGCCCGATCGTAACAAAACACCCGTGCAGGAAAGACTTAATAATGGTGTCACTAGATATGGGTGATGATATGCACTTTACTCTTGGCACTGAGCAGAAAACTAAGCCCATAGCGTGAATCGTCCCTTCCGTGAAACTCGTGAGGCGTCTTCTAAACTCGTTCAAGAGCACCGCTCGCGGTTCACGGTAGCATGTCAGTTATTTCACAGATATAGGACAATTTCTGATTTTCGCACCGAGTAATACGCTCTCTTCCATTGAGACATTCCATTAAAAAATGACTCTATCCAGCACCCAACTAGACGCCCTAATTACGACGGGACCAGCGGCAACATTTGTATATACGGGGGTCCGTGTATCTACCCACGCTAGACCTCCATCTGTCTGATTTACTTACATTTTTAACTTAATCTTCGTAGCAAAACAAGCAAAACCACACTGAGAAATATGACTAATTCAGTCATTTAATTTCCCCAATGATAAATATACTGGATATTTATACATGCATTACATGGAGGTAAATAGCATGGCTCAGAGTCCTTTTCTCAATAAAGTACGCAAGGAAATTCGGTTACGCGGATACAGCATTCGTACCGAGAAAACTTACATCTACTGGATTAAGCAATTTATCTATTTCCATAAAAAGAAACACCCGGAAGAAATGGGTGCAGAAGAGGTAAAGAACTATCTATCCAGCATGGCTGAAAACCGATCAGTAGCCATTAACACCCAAAAAGTTGCACTAAATGCTTTGGTATACCTTTATCAGAAAGTGCTTAATCGCCCTTTAGGTGATCTTAATTTCCGCTACGCCACTAAACAGCGTCACTTGCCCACCGTTTTAACCCCTTCAGAAGTGCAAAAGATAATTTCATGCGCTTCAGGTCGAAATCAGACTGTCCTTAAACTACTTTATGGTAGCGGTTTACGGCTAAATGAATGTTTGAGACTAAGAATTCAAGATGTTGATTTAGAACAGAATTCATTAACGATTCGGGACGGAAAAGGTAATAAAGATCGAAAAACTCTTCTAAGCCCATCATTAAAGCCAGAACTGAAAAAGCTTATTAAAAAGCTAAAAGTATTCAATTTAAAGACAATGAACGAGGTATAGGCCCCTCGATGCCAAAAAATATCCGAATGGATTTAGACAGCACAAGTGGATGTATCTATTCCCTTCCACCAGCATTTGCTGCTATCCAGATTCTAAAGACCAATGCCGTCACCATTTGCATGACACTGTCATAGGCAAAGCGTTACGACAAGCAGTAATAGAATCTGACATTACTGACAAAAGGATTACTTGTCATACATTCAGACATTCTTTTGCGACACACTTGTTACAAGAAGGAAGAGACATTCGTACAGTACAAGAACTGCTCGGTCACAACGATGTTAAAACGACACAGATTTATACCCACGTTTTAGGCCTGCATTACGCGGGCACCAACACCCCCCTAGAACGGCTTAATTTTGATTAAAGCGGTTTTCAAAGCAAAAAAAACACGCCCTTGGGCGCGTTTTTATAAATCCGTTTGAAATTAGATCACAGTTTTTCCGCCCATGTATGACTGTAGGGCTTCTGGAATTTGGATCTTGCCGTCTGCAGTTTGGTAGTTTTCCATAACGGCTAGCAGTGTACGACCTACCGCTAGACCAGAGCCGTTTAGCGTGTGCAGAAGCTCAGGCTTGCCTGTTTCTGGGTTTCTCCAACGCGCTTTTAGACGACGTGCTTGGAAGTCTGTCATGTTGGAAACAGAGGAAATCTCACGGTACTTATCCTGACCTGGCAACCAAACTTCAATGTCGTAAGTCTTAGCAGAGCTAAATCCTAGATCGCCACCGCATAGTGTTACTACACGGTATGGTAGGTTTAGTTTCTGTAGGATCGCTTCGGCGTGACGGATCATATCTTCTAGCGCGTCCCAAGATTTAGATGGCTCAACGATCTGTACCATCTCAACTTTTTCGAACTGGTGCTGACGGATCATACCGCGAGTATCACGACCAGATGAACCAGCTTCAGAACGGAAACAAGGCGTGTGCGCTGTGTACTTCATTGGCAGTTGAGCCGCATCAACGATTTCGTCACGAACGATGTTTGTTACTGGTACTTCTGCAGTTGGGATCAGGTAGTACTGACGATCACCGAACGGTACTTTAAATAGATCTTCACCAAACTTAGGTAGCTGACCGGTACCACGAAGGCTATCTTCGTTAACCATGTACGGTACGTAAGTTTCTGTGTAACCATGTTCTTCAATCTGCGTATCTAGCATGAACTGGATAAGCGCACGGTGTAGACGTGCCAATTTGCCAGTCATTACAGAGAAACGAGAACCGGCCAGTTTAGCAGCCGTTTCAAAATCTAGCTCGCCACTCTTTTCGCCAAGCGCAACGTGATCTTGTGGTTCAAAGTCGAATTCACGCGGTGTACCCCAACGGCGTACTTCGACGTTATCTTCTTCGTCGGCACCTTCTGGTACTTCATCGCTTGGGATGTTGGGTACGCCAGACAGTAACTCGTCTAAGTTGTCCTGTAGGCCGTTTAACTCAGCTTTAGCTGCATCTAGTTTATTACCAAGATCAGCAACTTCTGCTAGCAATGGCTGGATATCTTCACCAGCAGCTTTTGCTTTACCAATGCCTTTCGATCGTGTGTTTCGCTCGCTCTGTAGGTTCTCAGTTTCAACCTGAAGCTGTTTACGCTGGTTTTCCAGCTCAACAAACTGATCAACCGGGAATTCAAAACCTTTTTTCTTCAGCAGCTTTGCTACTTCTTCCGGGTTAGCACGGACAATTTTTGCGTCGAGCATGAGCTTTTAAAACACCTATGTATAAAGATTAGAACAAGCGTGTAAACCAAAGGCCGCCATACATGGCAACCAAACACAGTAGAACGCTTAATAATATATAAATCGCAGCCGACATCATATGCCCTTGCTGCAGCATTGCGACAGTTTCTAACGAAAAAGTAGAAAAAGTTGTGAATGCGCCCATGAAACCAACCATTAACAGCGGTCGCATCTCTGGACTGAGTTTAGATTTTTCAAGAATTAGAACAAATAACACGCCCATCAAAAAGGAGCCAACCACATTACAAGTTAGCGTGCCGTAAGGGATACGATGCTCAGCGTTATTCAGTAAGCTACTTACCCAATAACGACCTAATGCACCCGTTGCACCACCGATAGCAATTGCGATGAGATTTAACATCCCCTAATCCTTTTCCCTGCGGTTATTCATCTGAATAGCGTTTGAGTGGGCTTTGTTGATCGAGCTGTTTGAGGTGACGTAATTTTTCACCAATTTTCAGCTCTAACCCTCTTTCTTGAGGATGATACCACTGCTGATCTGCAATTTCTGGCGGTAAATAAGATTCTCCAGCAGCATAGGCATCGGGTTCATTATGCGCGTAGCGGTATTCATCGCCGTAGCCCATATCTTTCATCAAACTGGTTGGGGCATTACGCAGGTGAACCGGCACTTCATAGTCTTGCTGTGCTTTTACATCTGCCATGCATTGATTGAAAGCCTGATAAACGGCATTACTCTTTGGCGCAGAAGCACAATAGATAGCGGCTTGCGCTATTGCCCTTTCACCTTCTGCAGGCCCAACACGATCAAATGCGTCCCATGCTGATAAGGCAACTTGCATAGCGCGTGGATCGGCATTACCAATATCTTCGGAGGCAATCGCCACTAGCCGTCTTGCGATATATAACGGGTCACAACCGCCATCCAGCATTCGGCAATACCAATACAGAGCGCCATCGGGCGATGAGCCTCGAACTGATTTATGAAACGCAGAGATCTGATCGTAAAAGATATCACCCTGTTTGTCGTAACGACGCCCCGTTGATCGCAGTACCTCAGCCAGAACTTCTTCATTAATCAGTTCTGTTCCATCTTCTTGTGTTTCGGCTAGATCTGTCGCGATTTCTAAAAGGTTTAGTGAGCGCCTAGCATCACCATCCGCAGCTTGTGCTAAACGCGCCAACATATCGTCAGTAATCTCGAACTTTCTATTACCCAGTCCTTTTTCGCAGTCGTTAATTGCCCGTTGTAGCACCTCAAGAATTTCACTCTCTTGAAGTGACTTTAAGGTGTATACCCTCGCACGAGAAAGTAAGGCGTTGTTCAATTCAAAGGATGGGTTCTCTGTTGTTGCGCCAACAAAGATGATGGTGCCGTCCTCTACATAAGGTAGAAAGGCATCTTGCTGGGATTTGTTAAAGCGGTGAACCTCGTCCACAAAGAGGATCGTTTTGCGGCCACTTTGCATTGAATGCTGTTTAGCTTGCTCTACCGCGATACGAATATCTTTTACGCCTGATAATACAGCTGAGAGCGTAATAAAGTGTGCATCAACGTGATGAGCAATCAACTTAGCGAGCGTTGTTTTACCTACACCTGGCGGCCCCCAGAACACCATAGAATGAGCAACACCCTGTTCTAATGTGGTCCTTAGCGGCTTGTCCGGTCCTAATAGATGGGACTGACCAATATATTCGGTCAGTGTTCTTGGACGCATACGAGCCGCTAATGGCTCGTATGCAGGTGCTTGGGAAAATAGATCCACTCTATTCCTCAATATCTACTATAACGTCTGTTCCTTCTGGAACACGGAAGTAAAAGCTTTGATTGGTCACTTCTGGGTTCAGTGTCTGCTCTGCAAATACAACTGATGTCCGCTGTCCCAGAGAGTCTTCCAACATCAGTTCAGAAATCACATTTCCTGCAAACGCTAGACGGATACGGCTGAAGCTATACTGATCAGATAACGGCTTAAGATCGAAGATCTGCTCGCTCTCAGTATCTTCGACCAAACGAACTGCGTAAGTTTTCTGCAGCTCACCAATTTGGCCATTTAGAATCAAAGCAGGCGCGCTATCTTGTTGCGTATCTGCGGCTCTTTGCGTCACTTGCTCTAAATCAGGATCGTAGATCCAAATATATTCGCCGTCAGAAACAATCTCTTGCGGGAAGGGCTGCTGAGTTTCCCAACGAAAACGATTCGGTTTCGCCAAAAGAAGACTGCCCTCTGTTTTCTGTGCTTCACGGCCATTTTCAGCCAGTGTGACTTGTTCAAACTTGGCTGAAAAGCTGTCGTAACCTTGTAGTAGTTCATTCAGCTTATTGGCACCATCGGTTGCAGCCATCGCAACGCTACTACCTGCAATCAAGCAGACTGATGCGGTATGAATAGCAATTTTCTTAATGTAACTCGTTAATCTCATACTCAAACCTTTAAGGTGATATTACATCTCACCGTTTGGAGATGGGGCTAATACTTCACGTTGCCCATTACTGCCCGCAGTACTTACAACACCAGCGGCTTCCATCGCCTCGACCATTCGAGCGGCGCGGTTATAACCAATTTTAAGCTTACGCTGCACGCTGGAAATTGATGCTTTGCGGGTTTCCAATACAAATGCGACCGCTTCGTCATATAGCGGGTCTTTTTCATCATCGAACAGTGAACCTGAACCTCCGCCGTCTGAAACAACATCACCTTCAGTAATTTCAGTAATATAATCTGGCTGACCTAATTTCTTCCACGCCTCTACGACGCGATGCACTTCGTCATCACTTACAAATGCGCCATGAACACGGTTTGGCAAGCTGGTACCAGCAGGTAGATAAAGCATATCACCCCAACCTAACAGGTGCTCTGCACCAGACTGATCCAAGATCGTTCTGGAATCGATTCGTGAAGATACCTGGAAAGCGATACGCGTTGGGATATTAGCCTTAATCAGACCAGTAATAACATCAACCGATGGACGCTGAGTCGCTAGGATTAAGTGGATACCTGCAGCACGGGCTTTTTGAGCGATACGTGCAATTAGCTCTTCTACCTTTTTACCAACGATCATCATCATGTCAGCGAATTCGTCGATCACAACAACAATGTAAGGTAGTGGTTCGAGCTCAGGTGCAGGTGTGCCGAATGGCTCGCCATGCTCTTCTGCATTCCAAAGTGGATCTAGTAGAGGCTCGCCTTTCTTACGCGCTTCTTCAATCTTGTCGTTAAAGCCGGCTAGGTTACGTACACCCATCTTAGCCATAAGACGGTAACGTCGCTCCATCTCGCCTACACACCAACGTAGACCAGATGCAGCATCTTTCATGTCGGTGATAACTGGCGTTAATAGATGTGGAATCCCTTCGTAGATAGAAAGCTCCAACATCTTTGGATCGACTAGGATCAAACGAACCTCTTCTGGTGTTGCTTTAAACAACAGCGATAGAAGCATAGCGTTTACACCAACCGACTTACCAGAACCGGTTGTACCCGCCACCAGCAAGTGAGGCATTTTGGCAAGGTTCGCTACCACAGGATTACCTGCGATATCGTTACCTAAACCGATAGTCACTTTAGAGCCCGCTGATAGGTACGGCTTAGAACTCAGTACTTCACTAAGATGTACAGTTAGACGAGATTCATTTGGGATTTCAATACCGACAACAGACTTACCTGCAATAACCTCAACCACACGCACGCTGGTAACAGCCATCGAACGGGCAAGGTCTTTAGCTAGGTTAGTAATTTTGCTGGCTTTAACACCCGGTGCAGGCTGGATCTCAAATCGAGTGATTACAGGACCTGGATTAACCTCTACTACCTCTGCTATTACGCCAAAGTCCTTCAACTTGCTCTCTAGCAAGCGAGACATCTGCTCTAGCTCATCTGGAGAGTAACCAGTATCTGTATTCAGCTCTGGTGGATCCAAAAGCTCTAGGGGTGGAATCTTACGCGCAGGTTTTCGCTTGACTGCCCCCGCCTCATCTAAACCAAGCTCTTTATCCTGCATTGGCTTATGCGTTTCAGACAACGGAATGATCTTAACCTGTGGCTTAGTGTCTTCTGCTACGGTTGGTACAACTACTGGAGCTGATTCTGGAGATGTAGCCGATACAGGTTGCACAACTGCCGGCTGTGCCGCCACTTGTTTTACAGGTTCCGCTTTCACTGGTTCAGATGCAGTGAGAATTTCGCCCGTTTCAGTATCAATGTGCTCTTCTATCTGTTTTTCAACTTGCGGTGCTTTAGGCGCACGTTGTGGTCTTACCAACGGCACATGGCCAACATCAGCATGCTCATTGTCTGTTGCTTGAACTTCAACCTGTGAAGCAACCTTGCTAGTTGCTTTCTCCTGAACTGGCGACTCAAAGGGCTCAGTATTGTCTGTAAATCTAGGTTCAATTCTGTCACACACTACAGGCGGAGCTTGCTCTTCAAACTGATCATTAATGTAACCTCTGTGTAGGGCCTCTTCAGCTTTTTCAAGTTCATCATCAGACAAATCTAGTGATGTTTCTCTTTCTTGCTGCTGAGGTAATACAGACTCTGTCGATTTAACGACTTTTTGCCCTACTCGTTCTAGTACAGTTGCCCAGCCCATTTCTAATAACATTGTTAATCCAAATAATAACAATGCAAAAAGAACTAAAGAGCTACCCAGCACACTTAATAACGAAACAGCTAAATCCGATACTGCTTCACCTAAAATTCCACCCGAGGTAAACGGATAATCCAATCCTGTATTTGAAATATGCGTGGCACTTAACGCACTAAAAGCTGTTAAAAACAGCAAAGCACCGGTTAAACGAAGCATAAAGAATGGGATGACATCTAACGCGCCACTCTGTTTCCGAAACAAGAAACGGCCTGTTTGATACAAAATTAGCAGGGGCACAAAAAAGGCACCTAGGCCTAATCCAGAGATTAGTAGATCGGCTATCCAAGCCCCCACAGGACCCGCTAAATTGCTTATATCTGGCTGATAACCAAGATGAGACCATCCAGAATCCTTTGGATTAAATCCCAGTAAAGCCACAATCAAAAATAGGCTGACCGTAACAACAACGATTAAACTCGATTCACGGCTGATTCTTACAAGTAATTCGGGAAAACTTAAACGTTGTCCGTTGTCGGTCGCGCTCAAGGATGTAGCTCCATAGATCAGTATTAAAAAAACCAATGACTACAATAACATAATTTAATCCGCGACTAACGGTTGAAGCGCATTGGTTTATAATTCATAGTTACCAAGTGCGATTTTTCATTGCTCTCATCTGCAACATATCCGCACTGAATTTATACTAAGCTTTTGTATCTGAATTATTTCAATGGATGCACCCTATGTCTCTGACCAATTTGCATACAGATCACCGTCGTGCCTTAACCTTCCCTATCGGTACAAGCATGTATGGTATCGATGTCAGCAACATTCTTTCATTTTCAGATAGCTTCGGTGAAATTAAATATGCCACAGAGCATGTCGATGGTTTTATCGGCTATTTAGATTTCCGTAACACATTGGTTCAAGTCTTTGAGTGTGCAACGTCACTTTCACACAGCAAAGAAAGAGATACTATTGTAGAACTCATTTCTGAGATCAAAATCTATCAGCAAGCTCATATCGATTGGATGGATGCATTAGAGCATTCAATTAGATCAGGAGAACCTTTTACAAAAGCAAGAGATCCGCACGCCTGTGCTTTTGGACAATGGTTCTATAGCTACAAAACTGACGATGACGGACTTCGTGCCCTACTCGATAAAATCGAACAACCGCATAAAGATATTCATTCTTTGGGTGATAAGCTTTTAGATATGACTTCGGCTGGAGATCAAGATGAGGCCGTTGAAATGCTTCGAATTGAGCGTCAGACCTCTCTGAAAAAGCTATTACGTACCCTTGGACATATTCAGGACTACCTCAAAAACAGCATTCACCCAATCGTTTTACATCTAACCAAAGATGGCCGTACTCCATGGTTCTCTATGGTGTTAGATAATATCGGTGATATTATCGATTACTCTCCTGTTGCTATGGATAATCTAAAAACGATCGATCAAAGCACACCTATAGAAGGTTATGTAAGAGATCCTTCCGGTGAAAGCTTTATGATGCTTTCCTTAGAACAGTTCTATGAACACGCCAGCGCAAAACTCAGCAAGGCGGGTTGATATTTAATTAGTACACCCCATTAATACACTCATAACTTTTTAACGGATTCATTTTTTTACTATGAGCGACGTACAACATCACCAGTTAATTATTCTTGGAAGCGGCCCTGCAGGCTATACTGCAGCCGTTTACGCAGCACGCGCAAACCTAAACCCGGTTGTTATTACCGGTATGCAGGCTGGCGGCCAGCTAACAACTACAACCGACGTTGACAACTGGCCTGGTGACGTTGACGGCGTTCAAGGTCCTGAATTGATGCAGCGTATGCAACAGCACGCTGAACGTTTCGATACTCAAGTAATTTTTGATCACATCAACGAAACAGATCTTCAAAACCGCCCGTTCCGCCTTAAAGGCGATATGGGTGAGTACACCTGTGATGCGCTAATCATCTCTACAGGCGCATCTGCTCAATACCTAGGCCTACCTTCCGAAGAAACATTTGCAGGCAAAGGCGTTTCTGCATGTGCAACATGTGATGGTTTCTTCTATCGCGGCCAGAAAGTCGCTGTTGTAGGTGGTGGCAACACAGCTGTTGAAGAAGCACTGTACCTATCTAACATTGCTGAAGAAGTGACACTGATTCACCGTCGTGATTCTTTGCGCTCTGAAAAAATCCTTCAAGACAAGATTCTTGATCGTGCAGAGAACGGCAACATTAACATCATCTGGAACCACACACTTGAGGAAGTTGTAGGTGATGATTCTGGTGTAACAGGCCTTCGCCTTAAAAGCACAACAGATGGCGCTGAGCAGAACCTTGATGTTGCGGGTGTATTCATCGCAATTGGCCACAAACCAAACACAGATATCTTCGAAGGCCAGCTAGAAATGAAAGATGGCTACCTGAAGATTCAATCAGGCCTTGAAGGTAATGCAACACAAACATCTGTTGAAGGTGTTTACGCTGCGGGTGACGTATGTGACCACATCTATCGTCAAGCAATTACATCTGCTGGTTTCGGTTGCATGGCTGCACTAGATGCAGAGCGCTACCTAGACGATCTAGAAAAATAAGTGAGACTGAAGCTGCTTTCATGGCAGCTTCTTTTTTTATGCTTCCTTGGTTACAAGATTCAAACGACCCATTCCCCCCTATAGATCAAGCTCTAGAAGATCCCAACGGATTATTAGCAGCAGGCGGCGATTTAACACCTGAACGCCTAGTTTCAGCTTATCGAATGGGTATTTTCCCTTGGTACAGCCCTGGCGAACCGATTCTATGGTGGAGTCCAAGTCCCCGTTGTGTGATTACACCGGATGAATTGCATGTTTCTCGCAGTATGCGTAAACGCCTCAAGAAAGATGATTACACTGTTAAGTTTGATAATAACTTTGCTGATGTCATTGCGGCGTGTGCTGAACCACGTAAAGGCGAAGATGGCACTTGGATCACCCGCGATATTCAAAATGCCTATAACCAGCTTCACCAACTCGGAATCGCCCACTCCGTTGAGGTTTATATGGATGGTGAACTTGTTGGCGGCTTGTATGGCCTGGCTATAGGAAAACTATTTTTTGGCGAGTCTATGTTTAGCCGAAAACGTGATGCTTCTAAAATTGCGTTAATAAAAATGGTCGAACAGCTGGAAAAGTGGGGCTATGCTTTAATTGACTGCCAGGTAAGCAATGAACATCTGTTTTCACTAGGTGCTTATGAAATACCGCGAGAGTCATTTCAAAGTTATTTGGATGAATACCTTGATCAACCGCTCAACCATAGCTGGCAGTTTGAAAAAAATGGCGTTTAATTGGAGTTAAGTGTGACGAATCTCAGGACTTTACACTTTTATGCCACACCAGAACACGATTGCAGCTATCTAGAAAACAAAACAGCTAAGACACTGTTTGTAGACCCGCATGCTGAGATTGATCAATATACCTATGGTCAGCTTTCTGACTTAGGTTTTCGTCGCAGTGGCAAACACATCTATCGCCCACACTGTGAGGGCTGCAATGCATGTATCTCCGTAAGAATACCCTTGGCTATATTTAAACTTAAGAAAAGCCAGAAACGAATCATCAACAAAAACAAAGACCTAACTGTTACTGCTAAACCAGCACAGTTTACTGAAGAGTATTACACCCTCTACTCACGCTACATCAATGAACGCCACCAAGATGGTGATATGTACCCACCAAGTCTCGACCAATTTAACTCATTCTTGGTTGAAGGTGAGGAACATACACAGTTTTTAGAATTCCGAGACGGTGATTCTAATCTGCTAGCTGTCAGTGTGATTGATCGACTACAACAAGGCTTATCGGCCATTTACACCTTCTACGACCCCTCCTTGCCAAAACGCAGCTTAGGAACTTACTGCATCTTATGGCAATTACAATATTGCCAAGATAAAGGCTTAAACTACTTATATCTCGGCTATTGGGTTAAACAATGTCGTAAAATGAGCTACAAGGTTTCATTCCAGCCCTTTGAACTGCTTATTGATGGTTATTGGACCCTCGTAAAGCCTGAATAAAACACTTATATATCAACAAAAGAAGATGTTGCTATATTTGCTTTGATAATGGCCTTTTTTTCAGGCACAATACCGCGCAATTATTCGGTCCAGATTTTCTGGAGATCCTCAACAAGGTAGAGAATTAATGGCTAAAGAAGATAGCATTGAAATGGAAGGCACCGTGGTTGACACGCTCCCGAACACTATGTTCCGAGTTGAGCTGGAAAACGGCCACGTTGTTACTGCGCACATCTCAGGTAAGATGCGTAAAAACTACATCCGTATCCTGACTGGCGATAAAGTTAAAGTAGAACTAACTCCATACGACCTAAGCAAAGGCCGTATCGTTTATCGCGCGCGTTAATCATTGCTTTCTCCCTGCTTTGCAGGACAGAATTTAAAAAGGCAGCCTAATGGCTGCCTTTTTTGTATCTCAAAAGACCCGCTTATGCGCAGGTCATCGCTTCCACACTGATCTCGCCATCTGCATCGACACTAATGGCAACTTCACCACCCTCTTCGGATAGTTCGCCAAAGAGAATCATCTCAGCTAACGGCTTCTTCAATTTCTCTTGGATCAAGCGTTTCATTGGGCGTGCGCCCATCTGTTCGTCGTAGCCTTTTTCAGCAAACCAAGTACGAGCTTCGTCATTCAAATGCAGTACAACACGCTTATCTTCCAACTGAACCTGTAACTCAGCAAAGAACTTATCGACCACACCTTTTATGATGCTAGTTGTAAGGGCTTTAAACTGGATGATGCCATCAAGACGGTTACGGAATTCTGGTGTAAACATCTTACGTATAGCAGCCATGCCATCAGAGGCATGATTTTGCTTAGTAAAGCCAATGGATGCGCGGCTCATATCTTCCGCACCTGCATTGGTAGTCATTACCAAAATCACATTACGGAAATCTGCTTTACGACCGTTGTTATCCGTTAAAGTACCGTTATCCATTACCTGTAGTAATAGATTGAATACTTCTGGATGCGCCTTCTCAATTTCATCAAGCAACAGAACACAGTGCGGAGACTTTGTTATCGCTTCTGTTAGTAAGCCACCTTGGTCATAGCCAACATAGCCAGGAGGTGCACCAATCAAACGGGATACTGTATGACGCTCCATATACTCAGACATATCAAAGCGAACCAGTTCAATCCCCATAATACGTGCAAGCTGCTGCGTTACTTCTGTTTTACCGACACCGGTTGGGCCAGCGAACAAGAAACAACCTACAGGCTTATCAGGCTCTTTAAGGCCCGCACGGGAAAGCTTGATCGCAGAGGATAGCGTATCAATTGCCTCATCCTGCCCAAGTACAACCATCTTAAGATTGCTATCCAGCTTCGCCAGCTGATTCTTATCAGAAGCAGAAACACTTTTAGGCGGTATACGGGCAATCTTAGCAACAATCGCTTCGATATCTTCCGTACCGATCTCTGCTTTACGAAGCTCTTTAGGCAATAGACGCTGATAAGCACCCGCTTCATCAATTACATCTATTGCTTTATCCGGCATATGCTTATCGTTGATATAGCGCCCTGCTAGTTCGGCAGCTGCACGTAGCGCTTCATCACTGTAAGCCAGTTCATGGTGTTCCTCAAAGCGACCTTTAAGGCCTTTAAGAATCGAATAGGTATCTTCGATACTTGGCTCAAGGACATCCACTTTCTGGAAACGACGCGCTAATGCACGGTCTTTCTCAAAAATTCCGCGGAATTCCTGGAAAGTAGTAGAACCGATACAACGGATCTGACCTGAACTTAGCAGTGGTTTAAGTAGGTTTGATGCATCCATAGAACCACCAGACGCTGCACCAGCACCGATGATAGTGTGGATTTCATCAATAAACAGAATCGCGTGATCTTTGCCTTTGATCTCATTTAAAAGACCTTTAAGCCGTTTCTCAAAATCACCACGGTATTTAGTGCCCGCAAGCAAAGCACCCAAATCAAGAGAATATACGATCGACTCTTTGATAATTTCAGGAACTTTGTCTTCAACGATTAGCTTAGCTAGACCTTCAGCAATCGCTGTTTTACCAACACCCGCTTCACCGACAAGTAGCGGGTTGTTCTTACGACGGCGAGATAGAATCTGAACGACACGCTCTACTTCGGAATCTCGCCCTACCAGTGGATCTATTCGACCGCTTTCAGCTTCAGCATTCAAATTGATCGCATATTTAGCAAGAGGGCTATCATCCTTTTCTTCGTTCGCAGTTTCACTTTCAACCGAAGAATCAGAGTGTTCATGGTCGTGTTCTGACATTTTAGAAATGCCATGAGAGATATAATTGACTGTATCGATTCGTTCTATGCCATGCTGCTGCAAAATATAAACAGCCTGACTTTCTTGCTCACTAAAAATCGCTACGAGTACGTTGGCTCCAGTAACTTCATTCTTACCAGATGACTGAACATGGAATACCGCACGCTGAAGTACTCGTTGAAATCCGAGTGTTGGCTGTGTTTCCAAATCAGGTAATGTTTCAGATAGTAAAGGCGTAGTTTCTTCGATGAATGAAGACAGGTTCTGCCTAATACCTTCAAAGTTAGCACCACAGGCTGCAAGAACTTCATGCGCCTCATAATTATCCAACAACGCCAGCAACAAATGTTCGACAGTTATAAATTCATGTCGCTTTTCCTTTGCGGCTTGGAAAGCTGCACTGAGCGTGTCTTCGAGTTCTCGGTTTAACATAACGGTTCCTCTTCAGACTTTCTCGACTTCACATAGCAGAGGGTGATTATTATCTCTCGCATATTGATTAACTATAGCTGCTTTCGTGTCAGCTACATCACGGGTAAAAATCCCACATACTCCTTTCCCTTGAGTATGGACCGATAACATCACTTGTGTAGCTTTTTCTTGGTCCATATTAAAAAACATCATGAGCACAGCCACGACAAAATCCATTGGTGTGTAATCGTCGTTCATCAAAACCACACGATACATTGATGGTTTCTTAAGTTGCGGCTTTGCTTCTTCCGTGACTAATCCGTGATCATGATCAAAATCTTCATGTTCATCTTCATTAGACATTCGAATTACTTTTTGTTCAAAATCAATAGACATCTAACAATCTTCTAAATTTAAGCTAATATTTACTACTGAACAGTGATTGCACACTTGTCACACATTCTGTGGCTGGTGCTATAATCAGAATAGCAGGATAGGCAAGGCCCCAGTAGTACCTGCGACTTAATAGGGGACAACCTTTAGCAACTATTCTAGCAGCTAAAGGGAGTACGTTCAGGTTAGTAATCCAATTGCAGTTTTGGATACGGGAGTTAGTTATGCAGACAGGGAAAGTAAAGTGGTTCAACAATTCTAAAGGATATGGTTTTATCCTATCAGATGAACATGAAGAGGATCTCTTTGCTCATTATTCTGCGATAGAAGTCGATGGCTATAAGAGTCTCAAAGCAGGCCAACAAGTTGAGTTTGAAACCCAACCGGGTCCAAAAGGTACTCATGCCGTTCAAATTAAACCTTTAGCAACCCAATAGCAAAAAGGTTACATCAATAAACTAAAAAACCAGCATGCAGCTGGTTTTTTTGTGTCTGGCATAAGCAAACTACATATTTTTAATTATCGCCTCACCAAACTCAGAACTTGATAATAACTCCGCGCCATCCATAAGCCGTTCAAAGTCATAGGTCACAGTTTTAGCTGCAATAGCCCCATCCATACCCTTAATAATCAAATCTGCAGCTTCTGACCAACCTAAATGCCTTAACATCATTTCGGCAGATAGAATCAGAGAACCTGGATTCACCATATCTTTACCTGCATATTTAGGTGCGGTTCCATGAGTTGCTTCAAATATTGCAACTTCATCTGATAGGTTGGCACCCGGGGCTATCCCTATACCTCCCACTTCCGCAGCCAAGGCATCTGAAAGGTAATCACCATTTAAATTTAGCGTTGCGACTACGTCATACTCAGCGGGTCTAAGCAGAATCTGCTGCAACATCGCATCCGCTATTACATCTTTAATTATAATTTCTTTACCTGTGTTTGGATTTTGAAAGCTCATCCAAGGGCCTCCATCTTTAAGCTTTGCTCCAAACTCTTCTGCCGCCAATTCGTAGCCCCAATCTTTAAAGGCACCTTCGGTAAATTTCATGATATTACCTTTATGTACCAACGTTAGGGATTCCCGATCGTTATCCACGCAGTACTGCAACGCTTTCCTTACTAGGCGCTTTGTTCCCTGCTCAGATACAGGCTTCACACCAATACCGCACTGTTCATCGAAACGAATTTTGGTAACACCCATCTCCTCTTTTAAAAATCGAATCACTTTCTCTGCTTCAGGCGAGCCAGCCTGCCACTCTACTCCAGCGTAGATATCTTCTGAATTTTCCCTATAGATCACCATATCCACATCTTCTGGTTTTATGACTGGGCTCGGTACGCCTTTAAACCAACGCACCGGTCTTTGGCAGACATAAAGATCAAGCTCCTGACGTAAGGCAACATTAAGCGAACGAATACCACCACCTACAGGTGTAGTTAATGGCCCTTTAATCCCAACAACAAATTCCTTAAAAGCTTCCAAGGTTTCATCTGGCAGCCATGTATCTTGCTCGTATACTGAGGTAGCCTTCTCACCAGCAAAAACTTCCATCCAGGATATTGAACGGTCACCTCCATAGGCTTTATTAACCGCAGCATCAACCACGCTAATCATCGGAGGAGTCACATCCATACCAATCCCATCTCCTTCTATATAAGGAATAATAGGGTTATCAGGAACATTTAATGGATGATCTTGATTAACTGTTATCTTGTCGCCATCAGGTACAGAAATATTTTTATAACCCATAATCTACTCCAACTCGATTTGTTACACCGCAGAAGCTGTGATCAGTGATATGATTGCGCTACAGGATCAGTATAGATCAGCATTATCCCTTTGATTGATCGCACCATGCTTTAAAGAACTGAAAAACAATGAGCCAGCTATTACTTTTTAATAAACCTTTTCAAGTACTTACTCAGTTCACTACCAATGACGATAAAAGCACACTAGCCGATTTTATTGATCAGCCGGGCTATTATGCTGCTGGCCGATTAGATTATGACTCTGAAGGCTTACTGATTCTTACCAATGAAGGCGCTGTACAACATTACTTAGCTAATCCTAAATTTAAGCAAGAAAAAACATACTGGGCCCAAGTTGAAGGAGAGATCACTGAGACTGCTTTGAATACCTTACGTAAAGGCGTTGAACTCAAAGACGGTATAACTCGTCCAGCAAAAGCCAGGGTGATCGATGAACCTGATATATGGCCTCGTAATCCACCCATTCGCGAACGTAAAAATCAGCCTACCAGCTGGGTCGAATTGAAAATTACTGAAGGCAAAAATAGACAAGTAAGACGAATGACTGCAGCCGTTGGCTTCCCAACCCTACGCCTAATTCGCTATGCAATTGGTGATTGGACATTAGACAGTCTAAAGCCTGGAAACTCTAAGTTAATCGAAGTCACTTTAAACCTACCGAGAAACAGTAAAAACACCACGAGTCGCAGGCCTCATAACAACAGGAATAACCGACAACAGATTCGAAATACAAAGCGCACAAGGAAATAGTTAATAGATTAATAAGCTTTAATATCCAATCATTGCCATATATTCTTAGCAATTCACGAGCAAGTATTTGATTTAGTAGTAAATATTCTTAAATACTTGAATAAGCTCTGAACTGTCTAACTAAAAGAATGGCTAGTTGATTAAAGGATTACAAGGATGAACAAAAGCTTATCTGCAATTGGCGTACTTGCCTGCCTTCTAATATCCACTGTTTCAGCCAATGACAAAGTCATTCGCATTTATCACGACTCAGACTACACCTCATACTCTTCCTCTGCACAAGCCATGAAGATGGGTTTCCTTACCGCTCTGGACGAAATCGATTATAAAATTGGTAACTACCAACTAGAATTTGTTGAAAAAGATCATCGAGGAAATGTTGTTCGTAGCCACAGAACAATGAAACAATTCGTAAATGATCCTAGCGCTCTATTTATACTTGGCGGACTACACTCCCCCCCTTACATTAAATATCGTCAATACATCAACGATAATGAAATTCTGCTACTAGTTCCGTGGGCAGCAGGTGGACCTATTACCCGCCATCCTGATAGTAATAACTGGGTATTCAGATTATCTGTCGATGATACAAAAGCGGGCTTACGAATTAGCGATTACGCAGTAAATTCAAAACAATGCAAATCTCCCCACCTATTACTCGAAGATACAGGCTGGGGAAAATCGAACTTCAAGACAATAACCAACTATTTTGAAAGCTCACTGTCCATTACACCTGAAGTTACATGGTTTAATTGGAATACCAAAGACAATGCAGCCAAATTAATTTTGAGAGAAATTGCCAAATCCGATAGTGACTGCGTTATCTTCGTTGGTAACGCTATAGAAGGCGCTACCTTTATGACAGCTATGACAGAGGTTGAACAATTCAATCTACCTGTGCTTTCTCATTGGGGAATTACCGGCGGAAACTTCCCCCAGACATTAGGGCCTACAACCCTATCTAAGCTGGATTTAAGCTTTATTCAAAGCTGCTTCTCTTTTGTCAGCTCTGAAGAATCCAAATTCAGCCAATCAGTATTTGCCAGAGGTCAGAAGCTATTCCCTGAAGCATTAACTGATTATCGCTCTCTAAAATCGCCTACGGGGTACACCCATACGTATGACTTAGCCAAGGTAGCTATCCAAGCAATGCAAAATATAACTCTAAGTGATGATATGGCTCAAAATAGGCAGTTACTTCGAGAAGAATTAGAGTCATTAAACACGCCTGTTAAAGGGCTGATAAAAACTTACCAAAAGCCCTATTCTACTTTTAGTCAATCTAATTTAGATGCACATGAAGCGCTCGGATTATCTGATCTATGTATGGCCAAATTTACCCCGGATGGAGTAATAGAAGTAATGCCCAACACAATTCCGAAAGTTCCTAACTAGTTGAGTAATAGGATGCAGCTTCGTAAACGAGGTTTAAAACTTTCAACAGATACACTGTTTTATCTGTTTATTGCTTCTTTTTTCGCTATAGCTTTGACCTCTAGTTATATCGCGATTGGGGAACGTGTTCGTGATATTACAATAGACTTTCAAAATCGAACAACTAGCGCACAAGCTGCGAACGCTGCCACTTCGATAGGTAACTATGTAGACGATCGTATTCTGTTCTTACAGGACCTAGCTAAGAACCCTCTTTTAACTAGTGCGGTGATGGCTACTCTGGATTCGGAAGAAAACCTTGTCGATTTTTTGGACTCACTTCTAATCCTCGGTCAGCATGAATCTGTATTCTTACTAAATATTATTGGGGAGCCTATTTACCGACCTTCCAACCAAACCTTGAGTTTGAACTTAGAAAATGAACCTTGGTTCGAAGAAATACTAAATGGCGAAAGGCCTTGGGTTATATTAAAACACCGAGAAAATGAACAATGGCACTTCTCTATCGCTGTTTCAGTCAATTATAACGGTGCTAGCGAAGGTGTTGTTCTGGTTCGATTTGATAAAGACATCAGTACATTATTTACTACCCAAGCACATGCCGCCAGCATTAGAATCAAAGGTGATTACCTTGATTACTCTTCTCTAAATAACACTCTTGCTTACCAAAAAGTTGACGAACAAGTTGCTGGTCAGACCCAACTTAACGTCGAATATTACATCGATCAACAACACCTCGCTTCTGAAGTAAATCAGGTTATCCAAAGTATATTCATTGGCCTTCTTCTGACATTTTTGGTCGTCTTTATACTGCTACTCTGGCTTGGAAAAAAGTTTTTTATCAACCCATTCAAAGCAGTCAAAGAGTCCGAAAAAGAGCTGTCTGAAACTGCAAGGCAACTTGAGTTAGTAGTAGATTCTGCAAATGTAGGAATTTGGGATTTGAATACCCAAACAGGTCAACTCAACCTTAATGAACGTTGGGCAGAAATCATTGGTTACACATTAGATGAACTTCAACCGATGACTATCGAAATATTCAATCAGCTTACCCATCCTGATGCCCCCGAAATATCACATCACTTATTAGATAGATACAGCAATTCCATCAATGACCGTCATAACTTTGAACTTAGAATGAAGCACAAACAAGGTCACTGGATCTGGGTATTAAACACAAACAAAGTCGTAGAACGTGATAGCAACGGTAAGCCTACTCGCATCATCGGCACTCACTTAGATATTACCGACCAGAAACTCTCTGAAGAGTCTCTCTTGAAAGCTAAAAATGAAGCAGAACAAGCCAGTGTTGCTAAGAGTGAATTCCTAGCCAATATGAGTCACGAGATAAGAACACCAATGAACGGTGTTATCGGAATGACTAATATTTTGCTCGACAGCGGCTTAAACCAGCAGCAGCTGGACTATGCTAATACCGTCAAAAACAGCGCCGACTCTTTGCTAACCATTATCAATGACATTCTAGATTTCTCTAAAGTTGAATCAGGCAAATTAGAGCTAGAAGCAGTAGATTTTAATATGGGTAAACTGCTAGAAGAAGTAGGATCGGCTTTAGCGACTCGCGCCCATGAGAAGAATCTAGAGCTTATTTGCCCTGCTACATCCATTACTAATCAATGGTTTAATGCTGATCCAAGCCGCATTCGCCAAATCCTTGTTAACCTAATCGGCAACGCATGTAAATTTACCGAAAAAGGCGAAGTTGCAGTTTTCTATGAGTCTAAGCAAATCACATCTAAAAACAGCAAAATAGTGATCAAGGTGGTCGATACCGGTATTGGGATAGATGCAGAGCAACAGACCCGATTATTCGAACGGTTTAGTCAGGCTGACGGCTCTACCACACGCAAATATGGTGGTACAGGTCTTGGTCTATCGATAAGTCGACAGCTAGTAGAGTTGATGGGTGGTGAAATTGGTGTCGATAGTCAGCTAGGTAAAGGCTCGACATTCTGGATAAGCTTGACGCTGCCCCATGCCGCTCCAGAGTCCGTTACCCAGCCATTCGAAGAATTACACAACAAAAAGATCTTAGTGATTGATCCTAATGAAACCAATCTAAATCTACTCGGTGATATATTTACTAGCTGGAAAATTGAACATGAATTGACATCAAAAGCTAAAACGGGTCTTGAAAAGCTAAAAGTAGCTGCAAACAACAAAACACCTTTTGATATAACCATCATTAATCAAGAATTGTCGGATAGTGACGCTATCGAGTTTAGCGCATGCTGCAAACAAGATCCTGCGTTAGCGGCAAGCAAACTACTTATTCAAACGGTAAGTCATAAGTCCTTTGATAAATCAAAGTACGATAAAAACGGCTTGCTCCATCTAATTACTAAACCTATTAACCAAAGCCAACTGTTTAATAAACTATTAGAGCTCATCCAAGTTAAACAACAAGATACCTCTGTTAAACAAACTATCGATATAAAAGATCCAAACTCATTTAATGGCAAAGTTTTACTCGTAGAAGACAACATAACCAATCAGGCCGTCGCACGTGCTTTACTAGAACAACTTGGGCTAAAAATTGACGTCGCTGCTAATGGTGAAGAAGCGTTGTCTGCTCTAGATATGATCAAATACGATCTTGTCTTTATGGATTGCCAAATGCCAGTGATGGATGGCTATGAAGCAAGTAGAGCCATAAGACAAGATAAAATGTTCAAAGAGTTACCTATTATTGCTATGACAGCTAATGCTATGGCTGGGGATAGAGAAAAGTGCCTTCAAGCCGGTATGAGTGATTACATATCCAAACCAATCAATGCGGACCGTTTAATACAAGCACTTAATCATTGGCTTCCTAATGGTAAAACATCAATATCCAATGAAGAGCAAAGCAGACATGATATCAAATACAAACAGCCTGTGTGGGACCACGATAACGCACTCAAACGCTTAATGATGAACGACAAACTTCTAGTTAAAGTGCTAGAAGCCTATCTTCAAAATTCGGCTAAGCTGATTGAAAACACGCAACAAGCTTTCCGCGATCAGAACTGGGAGGAGTTAAGACAGCACGCACACAACCTTAAAGGTATGGCCTTAAACCTATCAGCCCCCCAGCTAAACGGAATCTGCAAAAAGATTGAAGAAGCCTCCACTAACAATCACGCAGAACTCGAAACTCTCTTGCCTGAATTCATTAAAGCATCAGAAGCGTTATGTACGGAGTTTGAAACATATATTTCTAATAAAGCACATACCACTACTAAGTAATGATTAACGATAGCTTGTCTGCACCTACATGTCTTAATCCATACTCAATGCAGTTTTAAGACGGGACAATAAACTATTCTGATCCGTAGTCGATTCCGCCAATTTTACTGAGTCAGTTGGCGTAACAACATAAGGGTTAGTATTACCTTGGATTAGGGTAATCATACGATTACGCTCTAACTCCCATTGATCAACAGGATCTAGCTTTGCCCAAGCATGAAACAGTTTTTCCTGCTTATTACTGATACGAACGCCATACTGGTCGCGCATATAAAAGTACGTACGAGCAATATCACCACGGCGATGGTCAGCTGGCTCGACCTTACGCTGCTTAAAATCAACTTCCATATCACATTGCCCATAAACACGCGGCTCACCTGCTAATTGTGCGAAGCTGTAATTAGAGCGATCACCATTCACCTCTCCAATTGCAGGTACAAGGTTGTGAAGGTCTGATTCCATCTTCTTGAAATTAGGGTTCTTCTTACAAGCTTTTCGACCACCGTCTTGCCAACATTGTAATTGATGACCAAAAGCCCAGGCCGGCATTACGTGCTCCCACTCAATACGCTTTGCTCTATTCGCGTTTTTACGTGGTGAGTAACCACAGGACTTTAAGTCTGGCACCAACTTTTTACCTTGGGCGTTGTAGTCACAGCCACAATAAAAGCTCTGCTGGTTATCTGCATAGATCTCTTTGAGAATCTTTTTGGCACTACCGAAAGACTTAGGATGCTCAGCTAAGGCTATGCCTGGGATCATTAGAAGAGCAACAGGAAGGTACTTGTGCATTGGAATTCCTTTTAAAGGCGTCCAATGCCAATCGATGCTTCCTGCTTTAAATTAGTTACTAGGGTTTAAAAGCCAATATGAGCGGTTACATAGCTACTCAGAAGTCACGACCATCATACGGCTGAAAGATAAATTTAAGCTTAACCTTGTGAAAAGAGCTGGTTCATGCCATCAATAAAATCAGATTTACCGCCATAAGAGGGATGACGTATATAGCGGATATCTTGATCAGGAAACGCTTTTTGTAAACAGTCCGTTCCTTTACGACCTAACCCTGCAATCGCATCGGGTTGATAAACATCCATCAGAATCTGTAAAAGCTCTAAACCTTCTTCTATTTCAGCTTTTAATGGTGCCCTATTCTTTTTTTGAATACGTGAAGGATGCGGATGATAAGGGAACGAATTCCAAAAAAGCGGTACTGTTTCTTGTGAACACAGATAGCGCCATACAATAGACGCTGTATTTTCAGCAGTGAGCGTATCAGCGTTTAGTTCTATTTGAGGCTTTAACTGCTGCAAAAAAGGATGATCAACCTCATCAAATAATTTACCACTGGAAAATGGGATGCCAGTTAAACGACCACCTTTAAAACCATAGGCTTCGCCAACTAAAAGAACCTTTGGTCCTGGTTGCTCAAAGGCCAATTCGATGTATCGCTTTAGGTTCTCTAATTTGGTTTAATCCCTATAGGGATTAAATACAGTCAGAGTGTTTTTACGTTTGCTAAGTTTTGTGTAAAAACTGTCTAGATTAGGCATTTAACAAAGTCACAAGTTTATGCGTTAAGAACATGATCGATACAACGGCTAGACCAAATACGTAAAGCCCCCAATGGATCTGAATTGACGCGACAGCCCCGAGCTTTACAGTTACCAATAATACGGCCACTACCATCACGTCGAGCATTGCCCATCGGCCGTAATCATGCATCAAGCCAAGCAATTTACGTTGGTTAGCAGATATTTCATCGCTAGCTGCTGTTAATCTACATAACAAAAATAACTTAACCAGCGGTAGAGCTACACTAAAGAGGAAGACTAAAGCCGCTAGGATCAAATGCCCTTCAATTAAAAGACTCTGTACACCGCCAATTACAGAAAAAGAACTCTCAAAGAAATAGAACTTGCTCATCGTCATCATCGGACTAAACAGCCCGACAGCCAGACAGATCGTCGTTAAGATCAAAGCAATTCTGAGCCACAAAGACTGAGATGAAGATAAGGGGGTAAATCTATCCATGAAAGTGCCTCAAAACAAAGTGGCGCAAGTATACCAATCCATCGCAGTCATAGTACAAACGAAACACATCTGAGTGTTGTTTTAAGGTGTTCTATAACGGTGTAATTTAAAAGGGTGCAGGCTAAATAAAGTCTGTATTTAGCCTGCAATGGGATCGACTCTAAACCGCCATATCGATCTGCTGAACTGTTCCAACATCACCGGCTTCAGTTAAGTAGAAACCACTGGAGCGGACTCGGCCATTCTCCTGATTATTTTCACCTTTAATATCGAATGGCGTTTCGGTTGAGCCTAAATAGATCGCCCCTACACCACTATCAGCCAATGATTCTAGGTAATCGCTATCTTCAGTTTTATGCCACACGAGGAGATCATCAAATATAGAATCACCCTCATCGATATAGTTGTTACCATCCTCGTCATATTGGGCAAGATCGGCAAAGCCATTACCCGTTAAAGCGCCAAATAACTCTGTACCGTCATTGATAATGCCGTCTTCATTTTTATCTAGAGCAAGCATGCCACTTTCACCGGCGAGATAACTAATGATTTCTTTATCACCATCAGCATCAAGATCAAATTCAAACTTCTCATCGGAAAGATCGGCATGGTTGCCTTCAAAGTTAAGGATCAGTGGATCTGTAAACTCCACAATGCTGGTCATCTCAAACTCGCGTGTAGCTGAGTAACTCCGTTCCATTTCTAGGTTAAGATTAAATTCAATCTGCTTACCATCCGCCGTCGTCACCATGCCACAACTATGAAAATTAGAACATTCATACTCTTCGATTGTCGAAGTGACCTTAAAAGACATTTCCATCTTGATAGGTTGCAACTGCAAAGCGTCACCGGCTATATCATCTTCACTCGGAATCGAATCAGCATCCGGAATTTCTATATCATCAGGGATGTCAGTTTCTATGTGTTTCGGATTGATGGCATTTAATAAGCTTTGCCACAACCTTGCTTTGGTAATTTCTCTTTGCTCAGCAACATTTGAATCTTTTTCTGCAGCTCTAAACTGCAAGCCTTGATCGGTAAGCACTAAAATCGAATTACCCTGAAACTGATCATCTCCTTCAGTTGAGGGCTGCTGACCTACAGCAATGCCGCTGAATAAGCTGCTTTGATCCTGACGAAGAAACGACTTCGCTTCGCTTAATTGGGCAAGAAACTCATTACCATCGCTTCCCCAATCAATCATTTTGGTCTGAGAGCTATATTCCGTTTTCTGATGCTCAGCACTCATATGTACATTACTTGTCTGAATAATCATTGTTCTCTCCTTCCTGATTTTCTGCGTCAGTTAACCCCCGCCGTTCAAATTTATGAAAGCGTAATTCATTTCTTAAGGGCGCAAAAAACCAGTTTTTGTAAATAACAAAAACAAAAAATCGGTTGTTAATCCTCAGCGGAAAACTTTTGCCTTAAATCTGAATTCGTTAGGCAAAACTGGACTGCTGTCCGAGCACAATGCCAAGACAGTTCTTCCGATAAGAATGCTTGTATTAGGTTATAAAATTAAAAGAGACTTCCTGATGACCACTACCTCCCTTGCTGAAAGCCGCGGAATACATAGGCTGAAAGAGAATAGCCCATAATAGCCATCAAAAATCCTGGCTGTTCTTATGTTCATTTTCTAATCCAACCTTACGCGGTTCGCATCGACTAATTACGTTTGAGTAACCTAAGGTTCAGCAAAAAGCGGGCCGCTATCACATTGAATATCAAAGGAAATTAAAAGGGATTAAAAAAGCCGCTGTATGCGGCTTTAGAAAAGAAGAAAAATAATCTAATCAAATTTGTAATATTTTTGATTGAGATAAGCTGCAACAGCCGACACCTCATCAGGGAACCAACCTACATCCAACATGGTGTTACACATCTCTACCTGGGCTTCTAATCTTGAATAAGTATCAACTCGACGATTAGGACGGGTATAGATATCTGAGCTATGGCACGTTTCACAGTTAGCATCGGTGTAAACTTCACCTCGGATCGTCCGCTCCAAAGCAACAGACTCATATAGCTCTTTACCCTGTTCAGCATCTGAAGCAGAAGCAATGGGCACGTAAGATGTTATTAGAATAACCAGCGTGCTCTGTATTTTCTTAGACATACTTGTCATCACTATAATGACCTCCCCTCATAAGGATATGCTCTGATAACACTATAAAGCTAAGATTTGTCTCATCAAGCATTCCTTACATCCTTCATCCATTTAAGACAAAGACCACTTCTATTCACACCCAGAATAAGACTAGTACTTTGGTAAGTATAAACCTTACTTTAGCATTCCATGCCAACTGGGAAGTCTGCTATCACTGATAAAATCTTTTTTAATTGATCGACAGGATTCAGAAGACATCATAATCATAAATATAAAAAGGACAGGAATTTTGAAAAAGATACTCGCTTCAATCGCACTTGTATTAGTTAGCATCTCTACCGCTCATGCAGGTAAGCCACCAGCAGTCAACTTTAACGGTGATGAATACGCATACAGAGCGACTAAAAGCTCAGCACACCAATATACGCCTGCTGACCAAGCGGACCTCTCTTCATACAAAGATATGGTCTCCTTCACCTTCGCAGAAGAAGTCAAAACCAAGTCCGATTTAAAACCTTTCGCAGAAAAGTTTTTAGCTGCATACAACGGTAAAGGAAAAATTATTAAAGCGATCGCAGGCCCTGATCCACGAGATCCGAGCCTTTTCCTTCTAGCAACAATGACAACGAGTGACAAAAGTTCAGAAGCAAACATGTTCTTAATCAGCGTAGAGAACGAGGCTGGCGTTGTTATGAACTACTCCCACCGCATTTATGGAAAAGATCAAAGCAAAGCTGTGATGGATTGGTTTAATGCTAATGGCCATAAAATGGAATCTACTCTCATGTCTTTCAAAGAGTTCCCGAAAGCTAAAGCGTTCAAATAAATCCAAATAAATAAGCAAAGGGGAATACCTTTCCCCTTTGTAATCGAAGCCACTTACTTCAACCCTCTACTTACTGAATTCAATAGAACTATTGAAACTGACACATGTATAAACTCATTATTTCCAGCTTATTAAGCCTAACATTCCTGCTTTCGCCTCACGCTTCTGCTAAAAACTGTGATACTGCGAAAACCAGCATCCAGATGAATCGATGTGCGGCGATTAAACTCGAAGTTACACACCACGAAATGACAAAGTATTTGGGCGCAGCCTATGAGTTACATGCTCAAAATTCTTCGGCTATAGAAAGTATCAAGCTTGCTCAAAAAGATTGGGAAACGCACGTTGCATCACATTGCGATTCTATTTATGCAATTTGGGAAGAAGGTAAAAAGAAAGCCTTTGCATCTATTTTTTGCATGATAGATAAAACAGATGAGAAAGCCTCTGAAATCAGGACAACCTATCTATCTCACTTCGACGCCGCAATCCCGCAGCCCCCAAATTAGGACTCTGTAACAAAAATTGTAATCGTTAGGGGATCAGATTCTAGAAAATTGCCCCCCCCCACAGTATCGATGTCTAATAAAAATATTTAAAACTATTAAAAGTGTACTAAGCTGATTTTCTTTCGTAATACTCACTATTACTTTCGACTGTTAGTTTTTTGAGGGCTTCAATTTTTTCCGAATAAAGATCCTTACTGATGTAAAAAGCAGTATCAATCAATCGCCGACCTTTACTCTTGAATCTTCTTTCATTTTTCCTAGTTTTATTTTCAAGAAGATACCCCAGTCTCCTATCAACACCGTCCTTCCGCCTCTCTTTCCCCTTGTAGATACATCTTTGAAATAGAAGGTGCCACTCATACGCATGAACCAATGTGGGTAGCATAGGACTGTGTCTTTTTCCTTTTGAATTACACCAATAAAATACTGCTCTATAATTTTTTAAATCCTTTATTAGCTGTAGTTTCATGGGATCACCCATACATTCTTTAATCTATTTTGGATTATCAAGCCTACGAAGAAAAATGAGAGAGCCTAAAACAACTGCATTAATCAAGCAGGCTTGTCATAGGCTTTTAGTTACTTAAATCAGGAATCAATACACCTTCAGTGATCACATGAATCACACCATTGCACGCAGGAATATCGATATATCCGAGATCCAAAGGTGAATCATTAATGCTAAGACCATTAACATTCACGAACTCTTTGTTTGCCATTCTTATGGTTTTACCATCACGGTTAACCACATACTTAGACGTTCTTTCACCAAAGGAAACATGGTAAGCCAATACCTCAATTACACCATTTAGTGTAAGTGCTCCCGCTAATGCATTAACAACCTCTACTGTGCTTGATGTGTCTACGCCGGATAGATCTAGTAAACCTGCTTCTTCAAGCGCCACGGCTGTATTCAAGAATGCTTGATCATTAGGAGAGAAAAGCGTTACTTCTCGATCTTCATCAGTCAGCACATCAAATAAATTTGTGCTACCAATGGTCGCTGTTACGGCACCAATCAGAAAATCGAACTCTCCAGCTGTTGCACCGCTTTCATTTAACTCAACCAGTTCAGTGACAATTGTCCCGAGATCGTCAGTACATTCTTCAGCGTAGGCTAGTGAACCAAAAGTTAACCCAGCTGCGCACATGAATGCAGTAATTGTTTTTTTCATTGTTCTGTACCTTCAGAGCTTAAGTTGCTTAATTAATCATCAACACTCAATACGGCACCCTGAACAAACAGATCAAAAAAACGACCAGAATTAAATTCATCTTAAATAATTTTAGAGGATTTCATTCCAGTTAATTGCAAACCAGTTAGGGGAAACAGCCTTACTTTATTCTTGTTTCAGTCTTGGTAATCTTAATCACTCACTAGCAAAGTCACTGAGTAATATCTACTATGATAAAGAAATCTATTTTAAATATTTATTAAAAAGCCAAGTACGGATATTTCCGCCAACAATGCGATTGTGCAGGATGCAGCTAACCGTTCTAAGCCAATAAGGTTTAATAATGCTGTACCGAATACTCTTGTATTTTCACATCTTGTTCTTTAGTTATTCGGTTCATTCATCGCCTCTTTATCAAATTCAAACCGAAGACTTTGCCCCTTATGCCTATGAACTCCCAAACGGAGAGATCGATGGCATGGCGTTGGATATTATCCATTGGATGCTGGACGATCTTGCAATTGATTCCCCGATACTGATGCTTCCTTGGGCCAGAGCTATTCACAATACAAGAACTAAAAATTGGAACGTGCTTTTCTCTGTTGCACGCACGCCAGAGCGAGAAGATTGGTTTCAATGGGTAGGTCCATTTTATTCAGATGAGATTTTACTCTTCCGAAAAAAAACTATAGGTACCCCTCCCCCTTCTCCCACAACGATTAAACAATATGGACTGGTCTTAGTAACGAGGGACTACCCTGAAGAAAAAATACTTACTCAACAAGGCTATAAAAATCTGGCTTATACAACTAACCCAAGCATTAGTCTAAAAATGCTTTTAGGTAACCGAGCAGATTATTTGGCACTTGGTAAGGCAGCTTTACCTTGCTTACTCGCAAAAGAAAAGATCAACATTGAAACTATTGAATCCACAGGTATATCAATTCATTCAACCGAACTTTATATTGCTATGTCCAAAAGCACTCCAACCTCAGAAGTTCAGCGGTGGCAAAATAGCTTAGACAAACTCAAATCAAGTTCGATGTATGAAAAATTTATTAATGAAACTCGACACTGTCAGTGATTTAGATTTATTAGACATGACATCATTGATTCTTCTGAGCCTATTAGCGCGCACCATATCACACTGATCCATATTCAAAATTCAAGCGTAAACTCTTTGGGTGATAGAATTACTCGATTGATAGAAACTAATTGAAACTAGCGATTTGGTGATAGATTTAACATATCTGCTCTAATCGGTATGAAAGGTTAGCTATCACTATTAGCAATAACCTTTCATACAGAGCTTTGGGTAATTAGTGCTTTAGACTTACCTTACTAGATACCCCTGTTAGACTCTGGCAAATTTGTTCGACTCGTTTTTTTAATGAATAACGTAATGAAAATTGAAGATGTCTTGAAATTAGATATTGTTAAAACACTCAGTGTATTTAACTGCATTCTCAATAAAGGTGAGAAGATGTCGTCCGGTCATTATGTCTATTCCGGCATACAAACTCGAAATGATCGTGATGGATATTCATAGACCTTATTCGATTCCGAAGTAGAGCTTAACTTATTTTGCCACAATAAATTCCAAACGAATTTTGACCAAAGATCTCAGTTTGAAGCACTTTCACATAAAATAGACCGCATTTATTACAAGCGTCAACTCGGCTAACCTACCTAAGATATAAAGATAAACTTCGAGTTCCCTTTATCAAATGCTGATGATCCTGTGTTACAAAAACGTGAAATTAACGAACTTCGGGCACATGAACCTAATTAAAAAGCCTTGCTAACTAGCAAGGCTTTTTAATTATCAGATCATCATTTTCACAATTCGCTTACCCCTTTAGATATCGCGAATATGATTTAGAAAATCATTTGGCTGCACAACGCCAATAAGCGTTTTATGATCGAGCTTTGCACCTTCGCGATCATAGAAGATAAGTGCCGGCGGGCCGATCAGTGCGTAATCTTTATTAAGCTTTTTGGCCGGTTCATCATTGGCCGTCACATCTACCTTAATCACCCGATATGGCGCTAAAGCATTTTGCACACGCGAGTCAGCGAAGGTAACCACCTCTAGTTCTATACAAGCAACACACCAATCTGCATAGAAATCTAGCATTACTGGCTGCCCATTAGCTTTAGCGATCTCTAACTCCCTATTTAGTGCTTCTGGCGTTTTCACTTTTATAAAAGGCAGAACCTCAGCTTGTGCAGATTGATCACCTGCAAATGCTTTTAGTGGGTATCTAAAGCTATTTCCTCCTGCCAACGCACCGATCATCAGGGACAGGCCGTAAAGCAGAATAATAAGACCTAAGCCTTTCGCAAGGTTCTCTTTAGCAGTTTTAGCCTTAGCCAGCACACCCATGTAAACAGCCGATACAACGAGGATAATCGCTGTTAACCACATGGAAACGACGGTAGGAACGATACGATCAAGCATCCAAACAGCCATTAATAACAGCAGTACACCAAATACCGCTTTGACCTTGTTCATCCATAGACCTGCATGCGGAAGGAGCTTACCTGCAGAAGCCCCCACTAATAGAAGAGGTACACCCATGCCTAAGCTCATCGCGAATAGTGCACTGCCACCTAGGAACGGATCACCTGTTTGGCCGATGTAGATTAATGCACCCGCCAGAGGCGCCGCCATACAAGGTCCGACAATCAGTGCAGATAGGAAGCCCATAATCGCCACACCGGCAACCGTACCACCCTTCTGGCTGTTACTCGCCTGACTTAAACGGGTCTGGATACTGTTTGGCAGTTGCAGTTCGTAAAAACCAAACATCGATAACGAGAGCAAAACGAAGATCAAACTGAAGCTGCCGATAATCCAAGCGTTTTGGAAAAGCGCTTGAACATTCTCACCAAACAAGCCTGCGAGTACACCAGCGATGGTGTAAGTGATGGATACAGCCAACACATACACAAGAGACAGACCAAAACCTTTAGCAGTCGAAACATGCCTACCCTGCCCAGCAATGATACTGGAAAGGATTGGAATCATAGGGAAGACGCAAGGCGTTAAGGACAGCGCTAAACCCGCTACGAAAAAAGCACCTAATGTAACAATTAAGCTGCCCTGAGAAAGCATCTGCGCAAAACGATCCTGCTCCGTTACTGCAGGTGCATTAATCGTTTGCATCGTAGTAGTTGCTAGTGCGCTACTTACTTCGGCAGCAGATTGAGATGGGGTAAATGCTGCTATTGAGATCTCTTTAGTAACCGGCGGGTAACAAACACCACCGTCCCAACAACCTTGATAAGTAATAGTTAGCTTATCGTCTTTTGCTGGATCGACTTTGCTTAACAGCGAGAGATCAATCTCAGCGCGATCGTAATAAACCCATACCTGACCAAACAGTGGGTCATCTTTTAATTCAGCTGGTGCATTCTTGCGCGAGATGATCTGCGTTGTTTCGCCATCTTTTAGCTCTATTCTGTCTCTATAGAGGTAATACTCATCAGGCATATCCCAGATCAGCTTTAAGGTACCTCCCTCTTGAACATGTCCAAAAACAAACGCTTTTTCTACCTGAACAGGGCCTTTTTCACCAAAAGGGTTTTGATCAAATAGTCCCGCTGTCACAGTCGGGGAAGCTACAGATAAGATAAGTAAAAACTGTAACCAAAAAATTCGTTTCAATAGATACAACACAGCGTTTCCTATGGATTAATCTCGCAGACGCTTGATTGACAACTTTTATGCCCAACAGTTCGTTATCAATCAGATTTACGTAGTTTACCACGCCTTTTTTATCGAACAGCACTCGTAAAAGCACTTTAATTAGTAGAAACAACTGCCATTGTTTTGATTTGGCGCAGAATAGACCATCTGCATACTTATAACCTTCATAGGTTTATGGTAAAACAAGCGACACATTGACAAAGAGTCTAGAGAGCCCCAGTGCTAAAAGCGCTCAATAACGTAAAATAGCTCTCTATTGTAGGATAAGAACTAATGACCGATACACGTGTTGAAGATTTAAATATCGAATCAAATAGCGTTCTGATTTCCCCAGATGCGCTTAAGGCTGAAATGCCAATTTCTGAGAAAGCAGCTCAAGCAGTAATGCAAGGCCGTTCTGTTGTTCGTGATATTCTTGACCGTAAGGACCCTCGTTTATTCGTTGTCGTGGGCCCTTGCTCTATTCACGATACAGAAGCAGCGATCGAGTATGGTAAAAAACTGGTTGAGCTTCAGGAAAAAGTAAAAGATTCCTTGTATCTGGTTATGCGCGTGTATTTTGAAAAACCACGTACAACTGTAGGCTGGAAAGGCCTAATTAATGATCCAGACCTAAACGACTCTTTCGAGATCGAAAAAGGTCTGCACACTGCGCGTAAACTTCTTTTAGATCTATCTGAAATGGGTTTGCCGCTAGCAACTGAAGCACTAGATCCAATTTCTCCACAGTACATGCAAGATTTGATCTCTTGGTCTGCAATCGGTGCACGTACTACTGAGTCTCAGACTCACCGTGAGATGTCTTCTGGTCTATCTTGTGCTGTAGGTTTCAAAAACGGTACTGATGGCGGTCTAGAGGTTGCTACAAACGCACTTAAATCTGTTAGCGCGCCACACCGCTTCCTGGGTATTAATGAGAGCGGTCAGGTTTCTATCGTACATACTAAAGGCAACCAGTACGGTCACGTTGTACTTCGTGGTGGTGGCGGTAAGCCAAACTACGATTCTGTAAACGTAGCGCTTTGCGAACAAGCACTAGATAAAGCTGGCCTAGCAAACAACATTATGATTGATTGCAGCCACGCAAACTCAAGCAAAGATCCAGCTCTTCAGCCGCTTGTTGCTGAAAATGCGACCAACCAAATCATCGATGGCAACAAATCTATTGTTGGCTTGATGATTGAAAGTAACCTTGCTTGGGGTAACCAGTCTATCCCTGCAGATCTAAGCGAGCTTGAATACGGCGTATCTGTAACAGATGCTTGTATCGACTGGGAAACAACTGAGAAGTGCCTAGTTGAGATGAACGAGAAGCTGAAGCCTGCTTTAGCTAATCGCTAACAAATTCAGCTTCAATAAAAAAAAGCGCATAGGGTAACCCATGCGCTTTTTTTAGTTTTCGGAGAGGATATAAACCTCTCCATCACCGTCAAACTCTAATTGTTCCTGCGGCATTTGGCCTCCAAGTCAGATTAAAACCAAATACAGTTTGCCTCATCTAACTTGGCTTACCAATATGGAATAACCCATATAGCCTTTATGGGTTACAACGTTAATTTATGCGGGTCTGAATGCCCCAATTGGGTTAGCAACTCAACAAACTTTGGATCAAATCGATAACCGCTTTCACTATTGATACGACTGATTGTTTTAGCGACCGCGATTTTCGGCTTGTGGTCTTTTCTCAATCGGAGATAATTTTGCTGATAAAACTTCAGCATTGAAAGAATCATACTACCTGCAGGAATATCCTTGCCTTTCTTGCCATAGGGACCGCGACCATCAAAACGCTCAAAACTATACTCAATCAGCTTTGATGCTCCTAGCCATTTGCCACCTAATTTTAAAAAACCAGCAGACAACTCCAGCTGCTCTTTAGCTTTTGCTTTTTCCCATTCAGCTGATTCGAGCCCTATATCAAAAACTGGGGATGGAACAAATTTACTGCCCAAATTTTGGAAGCTAAATGCAGCCATCAGCTGATCATCACTTTCTGGATATTCTAATTTCTTATTTAATGAAGAACCTATCGAAATAAGTTTGGATAAATCTCCTTGCTGCTGGATGGACTTAGACTGCAAAATTTTGGCAATCTTTTCCATAAAACCAAGATCATCAAAATCTTTTAACTGCTCTTGTACTTCGAGTTTATCTAAGACACTATCATTGATACTTTGAGTCGCCGTCAGAATGCCTGAAAAGCTTTCTAAGGTGGCTTGAGCCGCATCGTCACGTGATGACTGGTCTGACTTTAAAACCTGCAGCACTCCCTTTTCCAGAAGCTCAATATCAGATGAATTAATGGCAATGCCATTGACTCGATCAGCCACCAACTGCTCTAAGCGAGTAAATACAAAAGCGATAAACTCACCTTGAACGGGTGTATAGGAAAGCTTACCTTTTCTAAATTCATCTACTAAATCTTCTAATCTATGGCAGACGTCAGCAATACTGTCGAGAAAAACCATATGACAGTTACCTTTAACAGAATGTACCGCCCTAAACATCTGATTCACAATTTCAGGATCATAATTGCAGTTCAAGGAACTAAAACAGTGATCTAATTCCTCCATCGCTTCCTTAACGCTAGAGTAGAACTCAGTTTTAAGTTCATCACTTAGATGCTGAAACCCTTGATCATTCGCTTCCGACATTATTCACCATTTCGATTAGCCACAAAAAAAGGATAGCAAAGCTATCCTTTTTTATAACATATTATTGAATACTTATTCTTCAGGCATCGCTTTAGGTTGATCTGTGTTCTCATAAATGAGGATAGGATCGTTATCACCCTCGATCACACCCTCATCTATCACAACCTTGCTAACATTCTCCATAGAAGGCAACTGATACATAATATCTAGTAACGTAGCTTCCATGATTGAACGTAAACCACGCGCACCTGTTTTACGCTCAAGAGCCTTACGTGCCACAGCTTTTAATGAAGCTTCGCGGAAATCAACCTCAGCACCCTCCATATCGAACAGCGCAGCGTACTGCTTCGTCAAACTGTTCTTAGGCTCAGTCAGGATCTGAATCAACGCTTCTTCATCCAGCTCTGCAAGTGTCGCCACCATTGGTAAACGACCTACAAATTCAGGAATCAAACCATATTTAACCAGATCTTCTGCTTCTAGCTCACGAAGGCTGTCAGAAACCGTTTTCTCTTCATCTTTGCTCTTAACAACAGCACTGAATCCGATAGAACCTTTCTCTGAACGATCACGAATAATCTGTTCCAGGCCAGCAAATGCGCCACCACAAATAAACAGGATATTAGACGTATCTACCTGCAAGAACTCTTGCTGAGGGTGCTTACGACCACCTTGTGGAGGAACAGAAGCAACTGTGCCCTCAATCAGCTTAAGTAATGCTTGCTGTACACCCTCACCCGATACATCGCGAGTGATAGATGGGTTATCCGACTTACGTGAAATCTTATCGATCTCATCAATGTAGACAATACCAAGCTGAGCTTTCTCTACATCGTAATCACACTTCTGCAGAAGCTTTTGAATGATGTTTTCTACATCTTCACCTACATAACCTGCTTCAGTTAGCGTAGTAGCATCAGCAATAGTGAATGGCACATTCAATAGACGTGCTAGCGTTTGAGCAAGCAAAGTCTTACCGCTACCCGTAGGGCCGATAAGAAGAATGTTACTTTTGCCTAGTTCAACGTCTGAATTACTGCTCTTTTGGAAGCGTAGACGCTTGTAGTGGTTGTATACCGCTACAGCAAGTACTTTCTTAGCGCGATCTTGGCCAATAACATATTCATCCAGAGCTGCACTTAGCTCTTCTGGAGTCGGCAGGTGATCGCTCTCTTCCTGAGGCTCTGCTTCTTGTATTTCTTCACGAATGATGTCGTTACATAGATCAACACATTCGTCACAGATAAAAACGGACGGCCCAGCAATTAGCTTACGTACTTCATCCTGGCTTTTGCCGCAGAATGAGCAGTACAGCAACTTACCGCTGTCATCACCATCTTTACCTTTGATTTCGTCGGTCATTCGACTTCCTCATAATTCTGTATCAGGGCTATACCCTATATTGCTACTCTGCTTCACATTTCAACCCTTATACAAACAAACAGGGTGAACCTTATGATTATAGTAACAATTTCTACTCAGGCTTAATCAGTGTTACGACGATCAAGCACTTCGTCAATTAAACCGTATTCTTTAGCAGCGTAAGGGTCCATGAAGTTATCACGATCTGTATCACGAGAGATCGTTTCTAGATCTTGACCTGTATGCTCTGCTAACAACGTATTTAATTTATGACGAATACTCAAAATCTCTTTGGTATGAATCTCAATATCAGTTGCCTGACCCTGGTATCCACCTAACGGCTGATGAATCATTACACGAGAGTTAGGTAACGCAAAACGCTTACCTTCAGCACCACCGGCTAGTAGGAATGCACCCATACTCGCTGCCTGACCCAAACACATAGTGCTCACGTCTGGCTTAATGAACTGCATAGTGTCATAGATAGACATACCTGCAGTTACAGATCCACCCGGGGAATTAATATAGAGATGAATATCCTTATCCGGGTTCTCCGCTTCTAGGAACAGCAACTGCGCAACAACCAGATTAGCCATATGATCTTCTACAGGACCCACAAGAAAGATCACACGCTCTTTTAACAGACGGGAGTAGATATCGTATGCACGCTCACCACGAGCCGACTGCTCTACTACCATAGGCACTAGACTACTCAAAATATCTGAGCCACCTTTACCAAAATCCGCCATGTATCACTCCTTAAAACGGAAATAACCTAAACACAAGCACTCGATAATACTACGTTGATTAATTCAGGCAATAGCTTTAACCAACAACACTGCATTTATCATGCGCTAAAAACAAAAAAACGACAGCCAGCTTTCGCTAACTGTCGCTTTTACAGTAGTGACTTTTACGCCAGAAGAGCGTTAATTAAGCTGCAGCACCCTGCTCTGGCTTAATTGCATCTTCGTAGCTAACAGTAACGTCTGTTACTGTAGCAGCTTCAAGTAGGTTATCTACAACCTGCTCTTCAAGAACTAGACCTTTGATCTGACCTAGCATCTCTTCGTTACCCATGTACCAATCGATAACTTGCTGAGGATCTTGGTAAGTTTCAGCCATTTCTTCTAGTGTTTCTTTAACACGAGCTTCGTCAGCTTCTAGTTCATTTACTTTGATCACTTCTTGCATTAGAAGACCGATCTTAACGCGACGGTCTGCCTGATCAGTGAACATTTCTTTTGGAAGCATGTTTGGATCCATATCAGAATCTGGACCCGCAAACTGCATTACAGCTTGACGACGTAGGTTGTCGATTTCACCATCGATTAGTGCAGCTGGCACTTCGATTGGGTTAACTTCTAGAAGCTGAGTGAATACAGCATCTTTAAGTTTCATTTTAAGAGCCTGCTTAAGCTCACGCTGCATGTTCTTCTGAACTTCAGCGCGGAAAGCTTCTTCAGTTTTCTCTTCTAGACCAAACTTCTCGAAGAATTCTTCGTTTAGTTCAGCAAGAACCTGCTCAGAAACAGTATGCACTTTTACTTTGAATACAGCATCTTTACCTTGAAGGTTTTCAGCTTGGTATTCTTCTGGGAACGTAACGTTTAGCTCAACGTCTGCACCTGCAGTAGCGCCCGCTAGACCGTCTTCGAAACCAGGAATCATTGAGTTAGAACCTAGAACAAGGTCCATGCCTTCGCCTTTACCACCGTCGAATGCTTCACCGTCGATGAAACCTTCGAAATCGATGCGTACGCGATCGCCTTCAGCTGCAGCGCGCTCAACTTCGTTCCAATCAGCTTGCTGCTTACGTAGCGTTTCGATCATCTGATCTAGATCAGCATCGTTTACTTCAGCTGCTTTCTTTTCGATCTCTACTTTAGAGAAATCAGCTAGAGCGATTTCTGGGTAAACTTCGAATTTCGCAGTGTATTCAAGGTTTTCACCTTCAACATCTTTTGTGAATTCGATTGCAGGCGTGCCAGCTGGGTTGATCTCTTCCTGCTGAAGCGCTTGATAGAAGCTTTCCTGAACCACTTGGCCAAGAACTTCTTCACGAATACCTTTACCGTAACGCTGCTTAACAACTTTTACAGGTACTTTACCAGGACGGAAACCGTCGATACGTACTGTACGTGCAGTCTGCTGGATACGCTTGTTAACATCCTGATCGATGCGCTCTGCTGGTACGGAAACCTTCAACAGGCGCTCTAGGCCAGAAGTCGTTTCAACGGAAACTTGCATGTAATGCCTCACAAATAAAATGCTTGAATCAATAATCTTCAACAGACCGACGTATTGCTAACGCTGCTTGATCTGCACAGCCGCTCGTAAATTTCGAGCAAAATCAAAGCGCGAAATTCTCCGGCAAGCAGCTTAATTAGTCAAGTTTAGTAAGCAAAATAACGTATAAGAAATGAAAATTATTATTAGATAGATCACTTAGATCAACAAATAAGCTAGAAATAGCTTTTAGGATCAGATAAACAAAATAATAGTAATGATTATACAAGCTAGAAGCAGCTTTAAATGAGAGAAGAGTTAAAGATCAATCAATGGTGCGGACGGAGAGACTCGAACTCTCACACCTCGCGGCACCAGAACCTAAATCTGGCGTGTCTACCAATTCCACCACGTCCGCAGATAGATCTTTTACACATAGCTTGAAACTGATTACACCAAAACAACGCTTCGTTGTAAATGGTGCGGACGGAGAGACTCGAACTCTCACACCTCGCGGCACCAGAACCTAAATCTGGCGTGTCTACCAATTCCACCACGTCCGCAATCTATGTGTATCGTTAATGGGGTGGATAATGGGGCTCGAACCCACGACCGCCGGAATCACAATCCGGAGCTCTACCAACTGAGCTATATCCACCATAACGATCGTTTTGTGTAGTACATGGTGCGGACGGAGAGACTCGAACTCTCACACCTCGCGGCACCAGAACCTAAATCTGGCGTGTCTACCAATTCCACCACGTCCGCAGACTACACAAGAGATTTAATGGGGTGGATAATGGGGCTCGAACCCACGACCGCCGGAATCACAATCCGGAGCTCTACCAACTGAGCTATATCCACCACTAAATCTCGTTCTAACAAATGGCACGCCCACCAGGACTCGAACCTGGAACCTACGCCTTAGAAGGGCGTTGCTCTATCCAGTTGAGCTATAGGCGCCCGACTCATTTGTCAGACCTCAGACTTTGGCCTTAACTAGCGTCTAGCGCTTTGTTTTGGCCGCCTCGTCTTGAGGAGGTGCGCATAATATACACCCTAAATTTTGCCGTCAACACTTTTTTTATCTTTTATTTCAAAAGTTTTATATTGATCATCTAACAACCAATAATTGGCTATTTATCAAGCAGTTATCCCATTTTTGGCTATTAAATTGATCCGATTGATACTCTAGCCACCAGTTTCAGCTTTTTCGGTGCTAACGCACGTCTACTTTCTTACTTCTCAATTACTTGTACCTACTTATATAGCTAATTCACAAAAGGCGCTTGGACGAAATACTCAACCATGAGAGAATTCACCCCAGATAAAACTTAATAAAGGACCCTCCCTTTAAATGAGCGCACAGATTATTGATGGCAAGCAAATTGCCGCAGATGTTCGCCGTCAGGTTGCTGAAGGTGTTCAGCAGCGTATCAACGACGGTAAAAAAGCTCCTTGCCTAGCAGTACTACTTGTAGGTATGGACCCAGCTTCTCAGGTTTATGTTCGTAATAAGAAGAACGCTTGTCAGGATGTAGGATTTGAATCCCGCTCTTTTGACCTGCCTGCAGAAACGACTCAAGAGGAACTACTGAATCTAGTTGATGAACTAAACCAAGACGATTCAGTTAACGGTATTTTGGTACAGCTTCCTCTACCAGAACATCTAGATGGCAATGAGATCCTTGAACGCATCCGTCCAGAAAAGGATGTTGATGGATTCCACGCTTTCAATTTAGGTCGTCTAGCTCAGCGCATGCCTGTTCTTCGCCCTTGTACTCCAAAAGGCGTTATGACGCTACTTGAATCTACAGGCCAAGATCTACATGGTATGGAAGCAGTTGTTGTTGGCGCATCCAACATCGTTGGTCGCCCTATGACATTAGAACTGCTTCTGGCGGGTTGTACTGTAACAACAACTCACCGCTTCACTAAAGACCTTGAAGCGCACGTTCGCCGTGCGGATCTTGTAGTAGTCGGTGTTGGCATTCCTGGCCTTGTGAAAGGTGAGTGGATCAAAGAAGGCGCTACAGTAATTGATGTAGGCATCAACCGCCTTGAAGATGGTCGCCTAGTTGGTGATGTGGGTTATGAAGCTGCAGCAGAGAAAGCCGGCTTTATTACCCCTGTTCCAGGCGGTGTAGGCCCAATGACCGTGGCTACGCTGATGGAAAACACATTAGAAGCAGCAAACAAGCAAGACGCTTAAGTTTGTTACTCAATAAAAAAGGCAGCCTAGGCTGCCTTTTTTATTTCCGCTAGTAACTGGCTCAGGCTTCCCTGAACCAAGTCGTACCTTCGCGGCTATCTTTTAGAATGATGCCCTGCTCTGCCAACTCATCACGAATACGATCAGACTCTGCGAAGTTTTTCGCTTTCTTCGCTTCCGCACGCTGAACAATCAACGCTTCGATTTCATCAGAGCTAAGCTCACCCTCTTTGTCTTCGCCTTTCAAGAAGGCATCAGCATCTTGCTGCAGTAAACCAAGAATAGAACCTAAGCGCACCAATTGGCCAGCAAGTTTACCTGCTTCTGGTGAGTTTTCACGTGTCGTCTTGTTCAACTCATTCACAAGCTCGAACAGAACTGAGATCGCTTTTGGCGTGTTGAAGTCATCATTCATCGCTTCAACAAATCGTGCATCAAAATCATTTGCTGGCGCCTCATCAGAAATTTCAACACCACGCAGTGCTTGATAGAAACGCTCCAACATAACACGCGCTTCTTTTAAGCTATCTTCGCTGTAATCGATATAAGTACGATAATGAACACGTGCTAAGAAAAAGCGAACCACTTCTGCATTGTATTTTTCCAACACATCACGAATCGTGAAGAAGTTACCTAGAGATTTAGACATCTTCTCAGAGTTCACACGCACAGGACCTGCGTGCATCCACGTATTTACATAAGTACAACCGTTTGCGGCTTCAGATTGTGCAATCTCATTCTCATGGTGTGGGAACGGTAGATCGGGACCACCACCATGAATATCGAACGTTGGACCCAAGCAGCATTTAGACATAGCTGAACATTCAATATGCCAACCTGGACGACCTAGGCCCCAAGGAGAATCCCAGCTAACCTCGCCCTCTTTCGCTGATTTCCACAATACGAAATCCAACGGGCTTTCTTTAGCTTCATCAACTTCAACTCGTGCACCAGAACGCAGCTCATCAACATTTTTGTTAGTCAGCCTGCCGTACTCTTCAAAACGCTCTACACGGAAGTAAACATCCCCATTAGATGCTGGGTAAGCAAAACCTTTCTCTACCAGTGTTTCGACTAGAGAGATGATATCTCCGATATGCGCAGTCGCTCTTGGCTCTTGCGTTGGGCGAAGAACAGAAAGTTTCGCCTCATCCTCATGCATTGCTGCAATCATACGTTCCGTTAACTGATCAGGTGTTTCATCATTCTCAGCTGCACGCTTAATAATCTTATCATCGACATCGGTGATGTTTCGCACATAGTCCACATCCCACCCCTGTGAACGAAGGAAACGAGTAATAACATCAAATGCCACCATCACACGCGCATGACCAATATGACACAAGTCATAAACGGTCACTCCGCAAACGTACATTTTGATTTTGCCTTCTTCTAGCGGCTTAAACGGAGCTTTTTCTTTGGTCAGTGTGTTATAAATTTGAAGCATAACTCGTAACTTTATAATTTCGAAAAATAAAAAGGGGCGTTAGTATAAATGAATTAGCAGTCTGCGGCTAAGGAAACTCAGTAGGTACAGTTAAATTTAACTCACCCACACCTACATCTAATAAAAGACTTTTCTCAGTACTCAGAACTAAACGCCCATTCCGCTCTCGGTCCCAAACCAATGCTTCCCATTGAGCATAAGGCTGTATATAAGTCCTGTGTGCACCCTCCCAATTCGGACGATCAGTCATAGGAACAATCCATAGAAATGAATGTCCAAAAATCTTCTGTTTGGCATATCCTAATAGAGCCAACCTTTTAGTAACAGGATCGTAGTCAGCAGCGGTCACCAGACCTTTGACATCAAAGCGCTCCGTCAATGTTACAGATTGCTCTGTCGCACTCTTATCGAGCTTATAAAGATGAGTTTGTTCGTTTTCCCTATTCTTAGTGAAAAGCCACAGTTCATCGTTAACCACCGTTAGCGCTTCGCAATCTAAGTTATGACTTTTTGGTGTAACATTCTCTGGTCGATCAGCATAGTTAAACCTCAATATTTCAGGTGAGATAATCCCGCCCGAGCGAGTGGACTGTAGATCACTCCAAGTAACTTTATAGATCTGTAACTCAATGCGTCTACCGCGATTATTACCGCAGTCAGCTATGTAGAGATAAGTTTCATCTTGAGCAAGCTCTTCCCAATCAATATTTTTTGCATTCCCTACTTTGATTGTTTTGACGATATTGTGCTGTGGGTCTAACGCATAAAGATACGGTCCATCACCACTATCATTGATGGTCCACAACAATCCCCCCCGAGAAGCCAAACCTGACGTTTCTTGCACACGATCAGGCCAAACAGAGTAACCTTCTATCACTCCATCCCAACCTTTAGCTTTTGGTACAGGTGCTCGTTCTAGCAACGGTTGCTGCTGAGCACACCCCCAAAGCAAAAGCGATAAAAAAACCACTGCTGAAAACTTCATTTGATTAACCTAAATCTCTCAATAAAACAGATGACATTCACTGCTTTTACTACAGAAATACATAGCCACACTGTATATGACTAGACCTTTGTCGTAAAAACTGTAAGGATTCGAAAAAAGTATAAAAAATAAACAGGATGTACCAGAAATGGATAACGACCAATTTGGCCAGCAGGACCTTGGCCCCTCCCTAGCACAGCTCAACACTCCTATCAGGACATCCGTGGTAGAGGGAAACCAAATTGCGTCGCAACAACTATCAATCCTTTCTGCCCTACCTCATCCTGCTTGGATTAAAAACCGTCGTGCTGAGTATCTTTTCGTGAATGATGCATATGCCGAGTTACTCGATATGCCTGCAAAATACATTAAAGGTAAAACAGATCGACAACTTTTTCCTAAACACCTACACGCCCAACTGGTTGATTCTGATGCTCAAGTGTTTTTATCACAAACGCATGTTGAATTAGAAGGACTGCACCTTAACACCAGTTGCCAGCACAGCTACTGGTTAAGTAAAGCACCACTCAAAGATAAGCATGGTAAGGTTAATGGCATCATTGGCCTGATGAAACGATCTGTTCAACCAAATACTGACCAACCTTCCATCTGTAAACTAGCTGAGAATGCAGTCCAACAGAGCAACGAAGCTATTGTCATCGCAGATATAGATTTTAATATTACGTTGGTTAACCCAGCCTTTGCCAGGCTTACAGGCTTCACCGAACGAGAAGTTATCGACCAACCCGCCAGCGTTATTAATGCAACTTGGTTAGCGCCTGAATTTATTGAAAGTATCAATAGCAATTTGCAATATAAAGGCTATTGGGAAGGTGAAACCTGGAGCCGTAAAAAAGATGGTCAGCTATTTAGTGAGAAAATTAAAATTTCTGTTGTACTCAACAAAGAGGGTGAAAGAACCCACTATATTGGCCAATTCCTAGATAACACCGAACAGAAACAAACTCAGGAAAAACTTGAGTTTTTAGCGTTTCACGACCCTCTAACCGGCTTAGCCAATCGGGCACTTTTTTTGGATAGGGTAACTTGTGCAGTTCAACACGCACAAAGAAATAAAACGCTTTGTGCGGTTATTTATCTGGATCTTAACGAATTTAAACCGCTCAACGACAAATATGGCCACCCATTTGGCGATAAGGTACTTACCATAGCCTCTCAGCGCTTGAATAATGCAGTGCGCAAAGTTGACACTGTATCTCGCCAGGGAGGCGATGAATTTGCAGTTTTATTAGAAGACACTAGCTCTATTGAAAGCGCTGTACTCGTTTCGCAAAAGATCATTGCATCCTTAAGACAACCGATGCAGATCGATGAAGTTGAAGTCACTATTGGTGCCAGTGCCGGAATTGCAGTTTTCCCTGACCATGGTAAAGACGGTAGTAAACTCATAGGGAACGCAGATAAAGCGATGTACGCTGCTAAGTTCCTTGGTGGTAACGGTTATTACCTATATAAGTAAGGTTTAATCCCTTTTAAATCTTTAAGTTATTTTGAAAAGATTTCCTATCAGGTCTAAAACTAAACTATGACTGATATTTTGGAATCTAAGTATGCTTCGCCCTGATCCAAGCAATCCCAGTAGCACACAAGAACAAAAGCTACTCGAGGAGATTGTGCATACTTACCCTCAACCGATTATAGTGATCGACAACGATCATAGGGTTCTCATTTGGAATAAAGCCTGCGAAAAAGTCTTCGGCATACCAGCAAAGGATGTTTTGGGAACAAAAAACCAATGGAAAACCTTTTACCCAGAACCTCGCCCAATTTTGGCTGATGTAATTTTAGACGACGATGAAGAGCAGCTTGAACAGTTTTATCCTGGTATTCACCGCAAATCACCGTTTATAGAAGGTGCGTATGAAGTAGAGAATTTCTTTCCCAAGCTTGGCAACAATATTGATAGATGGCTCTATTTCACCGCTAAACGACTCTACGATGAAGACGGCTGCCCTGTCGGTGCTATTGAATCAATAATAGATATAACCGAAAGAATGAATGCGGAAGCCGAGGTTCAACAACTTAACGAGTCACTTTCTGATCATTCTGAAAAGCTCGAAGAGGCCAATGAAGAACTTAAGGCGACCATGCTAAAACTAGCAAACACTCAAAAGCTCGCATCTTTGGGTAAATTAGTCGCTGGGATTTCCCATGAGCTTAATACACCCATTGGAAACATTCGTACAATCAGCACAGCTCTAAAGGCTGATACCTGTAGAATCCAAGATCAGCTTAACTCAGGCGAGATGACTAAATCTTCGTTAGAAAACTTTTTGAACAATGTACTTGAATCCTCAGACTTAATAGAAAAAAGCACCGCAAAAACCGCTGATCTAATTCTAAGCTGCCAGCAAATTTCCTCAAATGATAATGAATATGAACGGAGCCAAGTTGATTTAAGAGCATTGGTTGAAGAGGTTTTAAACCGACAAACTCAAGGCTTATCTAGATCCTCCATAATTGTAGAGAACTTAATTCCTCATCATATTTCTATGAATAGCTTCGCAGCCCCCATACAACAAATCTTTGATAATCTGATCAACAACACCCGTATGCACGCTTTCTCTGAGCAGCAATCCGGCAAAATTAAAATCTGCGCCCAAGTCATCGAAAAGAAAATCAAGTTAATTTATACAGATAGCGGTTGCGGCATTCCGACCAAAAACTTTGCTAAAGTCTTTGACCCTTTCTTTACCACCAAGTTTGGTCAAGGAGGTAATGGTCTCGGACTTTACATCATCTTTAATTTAGTCACAGGTGTGTTAGGTGGAAGCATCGAGCTTCAATCACCTAATGACGGTGGATTTGAATTACATATTACTTTACCTAGCACCTCCCCTTACGCACTTACTGCCGAAGATGACACTTACTACATCTAGAATGATGTTCTAATCCAATAATTTTCATGCTGAAAACTTTTTTAAAAACGATCGTTTAAATTGAATATAAACCAGTCACGATCGGGCCCGATGTCCAATACTTATATGTAAGGAGAAATTAATAAAACGGACGGATAGCTTATGCAAGTGACATCGACTAAAAACAAACCGCCGCAGAATGAACCTCAACTGCAAGATATCAATAAACAGGTACACCAAACCAGCTTTAACCCTTATCCAGATATGCACTCTAACTTCAGTACAAATTTAGCCGACCGGGCTCTATATCCTCCTTTGGCGCAAGTTTATGAAGAAGTCATTATGCTATTAGGCCAAGAACTCCAGAATGAAACAGGCAATGCTTTCTTGGGATCTAACCCAGCACCGTCAAGTAATGTTGGCCCCCAAGAAATTGCCACTGCCACACTTGAGTATATTACTCAGCAATTCCCTCTTTTTCGAAACGCACTACCTGAATTAAGTGAAGAACAATCTCTGGATCGCTTTATCAATTTAATCAATGAATCATTAAATCGAGGGGTTTTAACGGCAATAGAACAGTTAGAAGAGACGGCACTTACAGACAGTGACGAATTAAATGAACAGGTAGATCTATATCGAGAGTATTGCTTAGAAGGACTTGAAACCTTTATCCATAGTTTTGGATTCGGTTTTTTCTTTGATGCAACTGAAGATGAGGAGTTCACCTCCAACTTCCAAGCAGCAGATGAGTTCATCGACGATGAACTGCTAGATAAATTATTGACATAAAAAATGCCGCTTAGGCGACATTTTTTAGGAGTTCTTTCAAATTAATGCAGTTCGTCATATTTTTTACGAATAGCGGCTAATTTTGGCTGAATATCTAAAGGCGCATAATTCATCGCTTGTTCAAAAAGCTCCTTATTTTCCTCAGATAATCTCTCTTCTTCACTCATCTGAGTGAGCTTTTCCATCGCTTCAGTAAATTTAGGGTGTATTTTATCGGTAGTCATGACCAACCCTCCTCAAGACGTTCCACATTTAGGTAACTTAGCATGAACGTTTAGCTCAACTAAACCTTACTGCTATTCTAGCAATGCTCCTGATATACAACAGCACAATTTTGACATTTAAAACCACACTTAGTGCATTTAAATGACATTTTCATTATTAACGAGGTTTTACACTCTTCATTCTTTGCTTCTTACCACCTACTCGTTTCTTAGCCGGCTTAGGGAATGATTTGCCCGCTTTTGAATCTTGTCGTCTAGCACTCGCATTCTTATGCTTACCAGCAGCTTTTGATTTTACTGCAGGCTTTTTATTTACACTTCTGCGATTAGAGTTAGAGCTCTTCTCTTCCTCTGGGATCAAACATAATTCACGCTCCCCTATTAGGTCACCGTGTCCCATTTTAGGAAGCACCTGACGCAATAGCGGCCAGTTTTCGGGATCATGATATCGAAGCAGAGCTTTCTGAATTTTACGCTGATCAGTATTTTTTGGCGTATAGAGTTTTTCACTCTTATACGTCACTTTTTTCAACGGATTTTTATCAGAATGATACATCGCTGTCGCTAAGGACATAGGTGATGGGTAGAAAGTTTGCACCTGATCTACTTTGAATTCATTCTTCTTCAGCCAACGAGCAAGATTGACCATATCTTCATCTTCACAACCCGGATGCGCAGCGATGAAGTAAGGAATCAGATACTGCTTTTTACCAGCCTCACGAGAGAAACGATCAAACATTTTTTTGAATGCATCGTAAGTTCCCATGCCCGGCTTCATCATCTTGGAGAGCGTGCCATCCTCACTGTGCTCAGGCGCAATTTTGAGGTAGCCACCTACGTGATAAGTCACAAGCTCTTTCACATACTCAGGGTCCTCTACCGCAAGGTCGTAACGTAAACCTGAAGAGATCGAAACGGTATGTACACCCTCTACCTTACGCGCCTTTCTATACAACTCTGTCGTAGGACTATGATCGGTATTTAGATTCTTACAGATGGTCGGGTAAACACAAGACAGCTTACGGCAAGACGCTTGTATATCTGGATCATTACAATTCAGGTGGTACATATTTGATGTTGGACCACCTAAATCTGAGATAGCACCAGTAAACCCCGGTACTTTCTCTTTGATATCTTCGATCTCATTGATCACCGATTCATGAGATCGACTCTGAATAATACGTCCTTCGTGTTCGGTAATAGAACAGAAAGTACAACCACCAAAACAGCCACGCATGATATTGATCGAAAATTTAATCATATCGAATGCAGGAATCTTGTGATTACCGTAACGCGGATGCGGAATACGCTGATAAGGTAAGCCAAACACCTTATCCATTTCCGCCGTTTCTAAAGGTATTGGCGGTGGATTAACCCATAACTCTCGATGGCCATGCTTTTGCACCAAAGCGCGTGCATTGTGCGGGTTCGCTTCTTGATGCAGAACGCGCGATGCATGAGCATATAAAGCAGGATCTTTAGATACTTTTTCAAAAGAAGGTAAGCGAATATAGGTCTCGTCAGGGAGCTTCTCTTTACCTTTTAGTGGCGCAGGTATGATACGCAGAGGCTGAGGTTCATCGGCCTTAGACGCGTCTTTTTTATCGCAGGTAGCCGCATCGGTATATTCATATGGATTTGGTAACTGATCGATGTAACCAGGCCAATCGATTCGCGTTGAATCAACCTCAATGTAATCAGCAGGCAAGGCCGTTTTTAGGATCGCCGTCCCTCTAAGATCCTGAATCTCTTCAATAGTCTCACCATTAGCCAGACGATGAGTCAACTCAACAATTGCCCTCTCTGCATTACCATAAAGCAAAATATCGGCTGTCGCATCCAGTAACACCGAACGACGAACTTTATCACTCCAGTAATCATATTGAGCAATTCGACGAAGGCTGGCCTCAATACCACCCAGTACTACTGGCGTTTCACGATAAGCTTCTTTACAACGCTGGCTATACACAATCACCGCGCGATCTGGCCTTTTACCACCTAAGCCACCAGCCGTATAAGCATCATCATGACGCGTACGCTTATCGGCAGTGTAACGGTTGATCAGAGAGTCCATGTTGCCAGCAGTGATACCAAAATAGAGATTAGGTTGGCCTAACTCCTTGAAAGCATCAGCACTGGTCCAATCAGGCTGACTGATGATACCCACTCTGAAACCTTGCGCTTCAAGTACTCGTCCCATCACCGCCATGCCAAAGCTCGGATGGTCAACATAAGCATCGCCGGTGACAATGATGACGTCACAACTATCCCACCCCAATGCATCCATCTCCTCTCTTGAAGTCGGCAGAAACGGTGCTGGCGCATAACATTCAGCCCAATATTTAGGGTATGAAAACAGGTCAGGAGCGGTACGAGGCATAAAACGAGGCTACTTGAATATGAAATTAGGGACTATTTTCCCAGAAAGGCAGGTATACGCCCAGTGAAAAATTCTTAATATGGAAAATATTCAATGAAAGGAAGACTATAGAGAGAAACTACAGCCTTATACAGCTAGAATTAGATAGATTATTTACGCGCTAATTTTGCTGCTTTTTTCTGTAAGGCTTTTTCTAATTCTTCAGCATAAGTAACAATGCCATCCTGACTTTCAAATGGGCAAACCACTACAGCGAAGCCATCTTCTTCTAGCCCAGGCGTCCAGCGCTTATGCCAAACTGAGAGACTGATCGCTTCAGGTTTACACTTACTCCATTCTTCAGTTGCCCAGGCTTGGGCTAACTCTTGTGATGGCCAAACTGGTACACAGTCTTCATCATCCGTATTGAGCATCACGCAGCCGTATTCATCTGTCAAAATCCAAATCTGCTCATTAATTACAGATTCGGCAATAAAAAAACTATAGAGCTGTTCTTCATTATATTGCTGTAACTGCTCTAGTGTTGGATTGCCAGAATCATTTGACATAGATACCTCAAAAACGGTGCGTGAAGCGCATTAATGGAAAATGAGCATCAATTATACCCTACAGTCTTTCCAATAACCTTGAGATAATTATTGATCCACAAAACATACTCCTAATCTTGGGGTAGGCACTGCGATGTCAATACAGCTTTAAGGTCTTGAGTCATCTATTAATACAGTCTGTCTATTAATTTAAATGGATTTTAGCCTTCAACCTTAATCAATCAGCTAAATCTTTTTGAATTTGGATAATATCATCCAAGTGTTGTTGAAAGATAAGAATGAGATTTGGATCGAACGCCTTACCAGATTCTTTTACTATATAATCGGTGGCTTCCTCATATGACCAAGCTTTCTTATAAGGTCGTTCACTTACTAGAGCATCAAATACATCAGCCACAGATGTAATACGCCCTTCGATGGGTATAGATTCTCCGCTAAGACCTCTTAGGTATCCATTCCCATCCCAGCGTTCATGATGTGTAGCGGCAATACTACGAGCTAATTGTATAACTAGAGCATCGTTGCCAGACAAAAGATTGTATCCATGTTCAGTGTGTTGCTTCATGATACTCATTTCTTCTTCGTCCAAAGGACCTTGTTTTAATAGAATTCGGTCTGGTATACCTACCTTGCCTATATCATGAAGCGGTGCGGCTTTTTCAAGCATATAAGCGAGGTCCGCAGGTAAGCCTGCTCCCAGAGCGAGGATCCGACTAATTTTACCAACCCTTAAGACATGTTTAGCTGTTTCAGTATCCTTATACTCCCCAATCATTCCCAATAATTGGATTACGTTCTCCACCGTTTTATCTAATTCTTGGGTCCTGTTTTGTACAAGTGACTCTAATTTATTTTTTTTCGGAAGAAAGAACCTTATGCGCATTAGCAATTTTTAATGTGTTGTTTACCCTAAGGCAAATTTCAGCTTGATCGAATGGTTTATTCATAAAGTCGTTTGCACCATTTGATAAGCTTTTATTACGAAGATCAGCTCCCGTAGAACCCGTCAGTATAATTACTGGAAGTTGATCCATTTCCCAGCGCTGGCGAATTTGATGTAAAACTTCAAATCCATTTAATCCTGGCATTTCGACATCTAACAATATTAGGTCGAAGTCTTGCTGCTCAAGTTGAGGTAAAACTTTCCGAGGATCCGTCAAGGAAGTGATTGAGGTATTACTAACTTCAGTTTCAATTAACTTGCTAAGAATTAAAACGTTTGTCAGTGAATCGTCACAAATCAGAATTTTATGGTGATCAACATAGCTATTCATGCGTTTAATCCCTTAATGCACTTTACAAATTTCCATATTCCCAGCTTTGGAGTGCTGACTGGCCGTGTATTAGTGGAGAGCTATTTCATTTATTTCAAACGATTACAACAACAGTCTAGCCCTAAGCTTTTGTTTAGCAAAAAATACATACAAGCGAAAAAGAAAATAACCATATTAAATGAAAGGAATTCAACTTAAATGACTATTGAAGTAGCTCAACTCAATTGTAAACAGGCTTAAAACCGCATAATGAAAGCCTTTGCTTCAATCGGATTAAATTCATTAAGAGCCAATTAATATGCCTAAATTTCAATTTGGATTGTGACCGACAGATAACACAACATGATGAGTAACACTGGTGATGTAATTCACGCACTAGGATAAAGTCCCTAAAACGAAGTTTAAGCTGCTATGCACCTCTTATAATGCTAATATCCGCGCATTGATTACCTAGTATCGTATTATCTTAAGCAAACTACGTTTTTAAGAGTACTACGAGCTACCTGTAGAGCAGGAATGTAGTACGGTTCTCCCCTATCTCCTAAGGTTTCACAACGTTCAGTGTGATACCCATAGCTCCAATCAAACACTATGACTGCGTGTTATAAGTCGCTCTTTAAAGATCGACCTGAACGTTTTCACGCGAAGAACGCTTTCCTTAAGAGATAACATATGAACTTTACAGAGCTTGGCTTATCTAGCCCTATTCTTGATGCAATTAATGCTAAAGGGTATTCAACTCCTTCCCCTATTCAGGAGCAAGCAATCCCTGCTGTCATCGAAGGCCACGACCTTATGGCTGCCGCACAGACGGGTACTGGTAAAACCGCAGGCTTTACTCTCCCAATTTTAGAGAGATTAAGTCATGGTACACCTGCTAAACGCGGGCATGTTAGGGCGTTAATTCTTACCCCAACCAGAGAACTTGCTGCTCAAGTAAACGATAGTGTAGAAAGCTACTCAAAGAATTTAGCCATACGTTCAACCGTAGTTTTTGGCGGCGTAAAAATTAATCCACAAATTGCCAAATTAAGAGGAGGAGTCGATGTTTTAGTAGCGACTCCAGGTCGATTGATTGATCTCCACAATCAAGGTGCTGTTAAATTTGCTCAATTAGAAGTTCTTGTCCTAGATGAAGCTGATCGCATGTTGGATATGGGCTTTATTCATGACATTAAGAAAATCCTGAAGTTTTTACCTTCACAACGTCAAAACCTGCTATTTTCAGCGACATTTTCACCACAAATTAGAAAATTGGCCCAAGCCTTTGTATCTAATCCTGTAGAGATTTCTGTCACCCCTGCAAATTCCACAGCTTCAACGGTTAAACAGTGGATTTGCCCCGTAGATAAAAAACAGAAGTCGCAAATTTTAAGCCAACTAATCAAAGACAATGACTGGCATCAAGTGCTTGTATTCTCCAGAACTAAGCACGGCGCTAACCGCTTAGTTCGTCAGTTAGAATCTGCCAAAATCAGTGCTGCTGCCATTCATGGTAATAAAAGTCAGGGGGCACGAACCAAGGCATTAGCAGAGTTCAAAAGTGGTTCTATAAGAGTGCTAGTTGCAACGGATATCGCTGCACGCGGAATTGATATTGACCAATTACCACAAGTAGTTAATTTTGATCTACCTAATGTGCCTGAAGATTATGTTCATCGTATTGGTCGAACAGGTCGAGCAGGTGCAACAGGTCAAGCCGTTTCATTGGTAAGTGCTGATGAATTTGATCAGTTACACGCGATAGAGCGTTTAATCGGTAAAGTATTAGACAGAGAGATCATCGAAGGTTTCGAACCGGCACACGCTCTGCCAGCCTCAGACTTAAGCAAGAAACCGGCTCGAAAGAAATCGAATAGCAACAAGAAGCCCAAGCAGACTAAAAGCCATCGTGACGGTCAACGTTCGGGGGAAAATTCTCGTGGGCATAAGCCTCAAGGTAAAAACAAATCGCACAAAGCAAGTGAAGGTGCAGGTAAACACAAAGGCAATAGCTCTAAACCTAAAGGACAGAAGCCAAATTCACAGTCTGAAGGTAACAACAAAAAGCGCAGAGCCAAACGCTCATCTTCAAACCCTTGGGGCAACCGCACTTAACAAAACACACTCAGGCCAGTTTCTACTGGCCTGATACCCATAACAGGTTCACCTATAATGGATTTTTAAAATACTCCGCGATCCATTGATAGATCTGTTTTTCCGTTACTTTCTCAAACGCTAAAGCGTCAAAATCACCTTCAGGATCAGAGTCCATACCCGCAAATTGGTAACTAACAATATCGGGCTGTTGATCATGCAAGATAATAATTATCCGCTTACGGGTTCGTAAGCAATCGATCGTCATAACATCCGCAGGTATACCCTGCTTTCGCATATTTTGACTCACACCAATTAGCGGATCGATATCTGAAAAATCCCGCTGAATCGCTGTATGCGCTTCGGAAGCCTGTTCCCAAAGCAGTTCCAATTGTTTGCTTAACTCACTCATTAATTACTCAATCTATTACGACAACATCGTTGGAGGATGAAAACTCAATAAACCTATCAGCAGGTAGCGGTTTAGATAACAGGTAACCTTGGAAGCAATCACACCCCAGTTGAACTAGTGTGTCTTTTTCTTCAGTGGTTTCAACGCCTTCAGCAATAACCAGCAGCCCTAATCTATCAGCAGTCGCTAAAATAACTTCAACTATGGCAGCTTCTTCAGTTTTTGGTCTAAGGCCTGTTACGAATGAGCGATCTATTTTAAGAATATCCAGTGGCAAGTTTCGCAGATATTTAAGTGAAGAATAACCTGTACCGAAATCATCAATTGCAAAAGAAACCCCTTTATCCTTCAAAAGGCTCATCTTGTGGCTCGCTACTTCAAAATTATTCAGCAGCATATTTTCGGTAATTTCTAATTCAACTGCATCGCCTGGTAGACCATATTCATCCATTAGCTGGATAACTTGATCGACAAAGTCCACCTGCATAAACTGCATAGGGCTGATATTAATTGCAAGACGCTGAAAACTCTCTGGTAAACCATCAGATCGCCATTGGGCCAGATGCTTTAACCCTTCTCTTAAAACCCAATTGCCGATCTCAACAATCTGTCCGCTCTCTTCAGCAACCTGAATAAACCCACCAGGTAAAATTAATCCTTTTTCTGGATGCTGCCAACGGATAAGCGCTTCTGCTCCTATAAGATTACCGTCTTTACAAATTTGCGGCTGAAACCACAAGACAAATTGGTTGGATATAAGTGCCTGATGAAGTCCCTTTTCTACCTCTAAGCGCTCTTGGGCCGTAGATTGCATCTCAGGATCATAGAACTGAAAGCTATTTCGCCCCATAGCTTTAACACGGTATAGCGCTGTATCTGCCTGCCGAATAATATCCTGTGCCGATGCATCAGCAGCGGGGAATACAGCAATACCTATACTAGCCGTACAATATAGTGTGTGCCCTTCGATACAGAATGGCTCTGACATCACTTTTAGTATTTCTTGCGCTACGTGTGCAGATACATCAGCACAAACCTCAGAAGAACTTCCCGTTTCGGGCAAGAGAATAACGAATTCATCACCACCAAATCGGGCACATGTTGATTCGATTGGTAAGACATGAGTTAAACGTTGCGCGATATTATTAAGCAACTCATCGCCCACACCATGCCCCAGGGAGTCATTAATTGTTTTGAATCTATCAAGATCTAAGAACAAAACAGCACCGTAGCTATTATTCGCTTGGTGTAATTCGACTGAGGCTGTAAGCCTATCCAAATATAATCGGCGATTAGGCAGCCCCGTCAACGTGTCATAAAACGCTAATTCATGGATCTGTTTTTCAGCTTGCTTCCTAACGGAGATATCCCTAGCGACGATCAGAAGATATTCTTGGGATTGAAGTGTTAACTTAATGGCTCTCGCTTCTACTGGAAAAACTGTGCCATTGGCATTAATTTGCAGATCTTCAAAGGTGGTAACTTTGGCCTCACTAATACCTTCACACATCTGCTGGTATTCTTCGTAGGAGTAATTCTTACTGTAATCCGAAAGTTTTGTATTACAAAGCTGTTCTTTAGCTAATCCAAGAGTACGAGCACCTTGGTTATTAACGCGGAAGATTGTGCTATCTAAAGCACACAGAAACATTGCATCCCCAGCGTTATCCATAATCGATCGAGAAAAGTGCTCACTTTCAGATAGCTCAGCGACCATCTCGGTTAATTTATCGGTAACAGCTTCACGATCTTTCCAAAGCCCTGAAAAACTACGTACCAAATCACCTAATTCATCTTCTGCTGTATAGGGTAAAGCTGAACTTTTATCACCTGAGCGTAATTCGTTTACCCATTTTGCGGTCTTTACAATCGGTCGAGAAAGGAATCGATAGATTAAAATTAAGAAAATCGCAGCTAAAACTACATTGTGCATCAAGCCCAATAGCAAACTGTTGATAGCGCGATGAGTGAAATTATTAGCCACATAGATCGTGTCCAGCTCAACTATAAGCCGGGCTCTTTCATTGCCAGAATTAACAGCAGCCAGCTCCAGTTCCATCTCTATATAACGATTCAGGTCAAATAGCTGCTGGGTGGAAATCGAAAGAAAACTAGAACTACGAGTTTGATCCCTTCGATGCTCTGCTAAGGTTTCACTAAAGTCATCAATTAGCTGAGCATGATAAATGGTGGGATAAGAAACAAGTGACGAGGTTATCTCATTCGCCTGAAATGCATTCAGATTGTAAACAGCTTGAGCCGCTGTATCTCGATACATACTGATAATACGTGCGATATCCTCAGAAGTAGTTTTTCTCACCTGCTGAAGATCCAAGTAGATCTGTAAACCAGAAGAAAACAGTCCTAATAACAACGCAATAATTAAGATAAAGCGTGCTTGTTTGAAAGCAATCTTACGTCTTAAATTGAGGCTCATAACATCCTGTTTTGCCATTAACGGTAGCGGTCGTATATAGCTTGATACTGGCCATTGCTTTTGATTAAGCGTAAGCCTTCATTAAATTTATCCATCAGAGGCTCCGCTTCTGGGTACTGCTTGCTTAGACAAAGATGATATTGCCGAGGAGTTTGGCTCTTTAACCGCTTAATTTTGATTTTATCTTGCAACCCAATTAATTTCGCACGATGCTGAGTTGCCAATTCTCCGTTATAAAACACGTCAATATCACGAAAAATAATAGAACGAATACCACTGTCTATGTCAGGCACAGCCGAATGTACAATACCTGCCTGTATCAGTTCTTTTTGAATTCCCCAACCATCGACAACTGAAACTTTGACCTTAGCTAAATCCATAAAGCGGTTAATATCACTGCCATTGCGAACTGCACTTATTACAGCAACCTGGTGCGCTTCACTAAGAACATCACTGAATAAAATGTAACTCTCTCTTCCAGCTCTTTTAGAACAGGTAATCGTACCGGCGATGCGGCCATACTCTATACTCTTTAATATCCTCTTCCATGGGGCCGTTTGTATATCCGCATTAATACCTACAGCAGCAAAAGCAGCCTGCGTGACTTCCACATCGATACCATTAATAACACCTTTATCATCAATCATGGTGTAAGGAGGGTAATCAACTGTGTAAAGTTGAACTGTCTGACTAGCATGAGCATAAGGCAGCATGAGCAATACAGTGAAAGAGACCACCAAACGGTTTAATAGCGTCACTGTCATCCCCCTATGCATTCAATAACCTTGTAACAGACTAGGTTAATTTAAAGATGTATCAATTAAAAGAGGGTATACAAAAGCGGACATATTCATTCAACGATACCGAAGTGAGCCCAAAGCGGTAAAGCTTTAGAAAATTCACTTTGCTATAACTAAAATAAGCAATCTCACTATCGGAAAATTGATGAGCGGTAAACTTTTTTATCTTATGGGTGCCTCGGGCTCCGGAAAAGACACTCTCCTACAAGGCTGTAGACAACGCTTAGAACATAGCCATCAGGCATTTATCGCCCATAGGTACATCACGCGGGCTGCAGATGCCGGTGGAGAAAACCACATCCACCTTACAGAGTCTGAATTTCAACTACGCGTTGATACCGCCATGTTTGCTATGCATTGGGCTTCTCATGACCATTTGTATGGAATAGGTAAAGAGGTCGAGATCTGGGTTAAAGCGGGACTCAACGTCATTATTAACGGCTCTCGCCAGTATCTTCCAATAGCGATGCAACAGTATGATTTTCTCATCCCAGTGATGATAAATATTAGAACCGAGCTACTAAGAGATAGATTGCATAATCGCGGTAGGGAAACAGATTTAGAGATAGAAAAGCGTTTAAAACGCCACGCTGATTTCTTGGATCACATGCCGGCCGGCACTTTGTATATCGATAACAGCGGATCTAAAGAGGAAGGAATCGATGCCCTGATGGATATCATCACCGAGCACCGATTTATTCGTTAATCGTTACAATCTAGCTTCTGATGCGGTAGCCACTTCGGAATATCCAAGCAATGATTGCCATACAGCTCATCATAAACAGTATGGTCATTCCCAAACTTAGGCCAACATTCACATCTGCTACGCCATAAAATGCCCAACGGAAACCACTCACCAAATAAACAACAGGATTAAATAGCGAGATGGTCTGCCAAGGTGCAGGCAACATATTGATCGAGTAAAACGCTCCGCCCAAGAAGGTCAGTGGTGTAATCACCATCAAAGGGATGATTTGCAGCTTCTGAAAATCATCCGCCCAAATACCGATAACAAAACCAAACAAACTAAAAGTTATGGCGGTAATCACTAAGAAGCAGAGCATCCATAGCGGGTGCAAGATGGTGTAATCGACAAACAAGCTCGCCGTAGCCAGAATCAATAATCCCAACATGACCGATTTGGTTGCTGCCGCGCCAACATAGCCCGCTACAATTTCAAAAGGTGAAACCGGAGCTGACAACACCTCGTAAATCGTCCCAGAAAACTTTGGAAAGAAGATGCCAAACGAGGCATTAGAAATACTCTCACTCAACAGAGACAGCATTAACAGACCCGGAATAATAAACGCCGCATAGCTAATACCATCAATCTCCCCCATTCTTGATCCAATGGCAGTACCAAAGACAATAAAATAGAGCGACGTTGAAAGCACAGGGGATGCAATACTCTGCATCAACGTACGAAAGGTGCGCGCCATTTCGAACTTATAGATCGCCCGAATACCGTAAAAATTCATCACTTACTCCTGCACCAGTTCTACAAAGATATCTTCGAGTGAGCTCTCTGAAGAGTTCAAATCTTTAATCCCAACACCTAGTTCGTTTAATTTCGCTAACAATTCAGCAACTTGCTCACTTTCACTGGCATCATAAACATACTGAAGATATTCACCCCCTTGCTCTAAAGTCAGATTAAAATACTCCAACTCTGAAGGAATCTGCTCCATCGGCTGTTGAAGATGAATATGCAGGGATTTTTTACCCAATTTAGACATCAGCGTCGCCTTCTCTTCGATCAGGATAATTTCACCCTTACGAATCACTCCGATACGATCAGCCATCTCTTCGGCTTCTTCAATATAGTGAGTAGTCAAAATGATGGTCACTCCGTTATCGCGCAGCTCTCTAACCATCTCCCACATATCACGGCGAAGTTCGACATCAACACCCGCTGTAGGCTCATCCAAGAAAAGAATCTCCGGCTCATGGGACAGAGCTTTCGCAATCATCACCCTGCGCTTCATGCCACCAGAAAGCTCTAACATCTTTGAATTACGTTTATCCCACAGAGAAAGCTGCTTAAGAATTTTCTCGATGTAAGCCTTATCCGGTGCTTTCCCGAACAAGCCTCGACTAAAATTAACGGTCGCCCATACCGTTTCAAAAGCATCGGTGGTGAGTTCCTGCGGTACTAATCCGATTTTGGTTCGCGCCTGGCGATAATCCTTAGCAATATCATAACTGCCCGCTAAAACCGTGCCTGAGGTTCCACGACTAATTCCGCAAATAATACTGATAAGCGTAGTTTTGCCCGCGCCGTTAGGACCTAACAACGCAAAAATTTCACCTTTTTTGATATCAAGATTTACCGAACGTAAAGCAGTAAACCCAGAATCGTATGTTTTATTTAAATCCTGCACCTGAATAATCGGCTGCATTAAAAGCTAACTCCTGAACTGGAACCTGTACATGAAAACGCTTTAACAATATTAGTGAAATATCTATCCCTCAGGTAGATACCGCTAAGTAAACACTCTGTTATAAAGATCACAACAATAGCTACTTGACGCGGGTATTGGCTAACTAAATCAGAGCAAATAGCTGAATAAAGTTTATCCAAGTAAAATCTACTTAAGGGGTTCTACTTAGATAAAGTCGAGGGCAGTCATGTATACTTGATCGCTCTTTCGCTTTGACTTCACATTTGTATGTTGTTTGAACTCTTTATTCTCTTCGTAGCAGGCTTTTTTGGTGGTGTATTAAATGCAATCGCCGGTGGCGGCAGTTTTATTACCTTTCCAGCCTTGATGTTTGTGGGTGTACCGCCGATTAGCGCAAATGCGACCAATACATTCTCTGCCTGCGCTGGGTATATGAGCGGTACCTATGCGCTACGAAAAGATATCAGGCAAGATCGAAAGAACCTCATAAAATTAATCTTGATTAGTTTTATCGGCGGTATCGCAGGTGCAGTATTACTGCTAAGAACACCTGAAGAGGTGTTTCTTGAAGCGGTACCTTGGTTACTGCTATTTGCCACAGTTTTATTTATCTTTGGCGGGCAACTCAACAGTGCTTTAAAAAACCTATCTGGCACCCATAAACATGCATCTGTAGTGGGAGGCTTCCTTCTAATGTTACTGCTGTTTGGCGTTTGCCTCTATGGCGGTTTCTTCAATGCCGGTTTAGGCATTATCACGCTGAGCTATTTGGCTTTGGCGGGTTATACCAACATTAATACCATGAACGGTATCAAGCTTTTGGTATCTTCATGCGTATCGTTGATCGCGATTGTGCTATTTATTATTGATGGAGTCATTGACTGGTACTCCGGTACGATCGTACTGATAGGTACCCTCGCAGGTGGTTATTATGCTGCGCATTATTCGCGCCAGTTACCGCAACAATGGGTCCGAAACTTTGTGATTTTCGCTAGCTGTGGCATCACCGCTTACTTCTTCTACGATGTTTACGGCTAAGTTCCCTCAACAGCTATTCAAAACGCCATTCAGTCGATAATCCTGGAATATTGGTATTGAATGCCTCTGGCGGTAATCCGGACTGTAACTTTTCTAAAAAACCTTCCAAACTTCGGCAACAGCGACACTATTATCTAGCCGTTCCTGCAAGGTGAATGTATCGCCTACTTGCAATTCACCCTCCTCTAACACACGGTAGTACCAACCACTGATCGCCTGCGACATAAGCAATGGCGCTATATGACCATTACCGTATTTATGATTCACTTTCCAACAAGGCCTGCGGGGTTGGGACACCTGTACTAAAGCACCACCCACTTTCACAATATCACCAATATGAACCTGAGTATCATCCACTGATTCACTGGAAAGGTTTTCTCCTATTGACCCAGAGATAAAACTATCTTCAAGATGCGGTAAGGTTTGGCGAAGGGTTGCGTAATTTTCTAAGGGAAAATGATACAGCGCTTTTTCAGGACCACCATGCACACGCTTATCTACCTGAACGTCACCTTCAAGCCCTGTCTTGGTTAGTAAACAAGTATCAACGGGTTCTTTGAAAATACCGCTCGGCGCATCATCCGGGCCAATTGGTTTTGGTTGTCCAATGTATAAACCCTTAATAGTACCTTGGTAATTAGACATGCCTCGCCTCCATAAACGGTGTTGAAACGCTGTCACTTAAACATATACGACCACAACCGAATTGATCAAATATCAATCAAATTTAAATTCCTTCGATATTGCGAGGGCGTACCCTCCTGCCACCGCGCCCAAACACGCCTTAAGCTTCTTTCAGACTGAAAGCCACAACGCTCAGCAATAACATCTATAGGTAGCTTGGTTTGCTCTAATAACTGACGCCCTAGCTCTATGCGCGCCTGCTGCAGGTACTCTTGCAGGTTGAATCCGGTGGCTTGTAGAAACAAACGCCGAAGATGACGCTCACTTAAGTGAACTCGATCTGCCAAAAGAGACACATCCCAATCAAAACCCGGCTGCTCCATTATCAGGTCCTGCACCTTATGTACCCGAGACTGCGTGTGATTTCGATGATTTAACCAAAAGCTAAGCTGTGCTTCCTGCCCAGATCGTCGCATATAGATCACCATCTCACGGGCAATCTGTACTGCGCGATCCTGCCCCCAATGGTTATCAACCAACTGTAAGCAGAGATCCAAACCAGTGGTGATACCAGCGCTCGTCCATACATTGCCATCAGTAACGAAAATACAATCTTCCTGTACTAAAGCCTCTGGCGCGATCTGACAAAGTGAGGCAGTAAGGTCATGATGTGTCGTGCAGCGTTTACCATCTAAGACACCTGCCTTGGCCGCTAGAAGCGAACCTGAACAGATCCCCGCTAACAAACCGAATTGCTGTTTTACGGAGGTTAGCCATTGAATCGCCGTCTGGTAATCAGCTTCATGAAGATGCTTATTTAACTGGCTTGTACCGATCAACAACAACCAATCGTCTGCATCTAACCTCTCAGGTAAAGGCTCTAGATTAGCAAGATGTAAGCCTTGTTTGGACTGCAGTTCAGGTCGAGGAGAGATATAGCGCAACTCTATACTCTCCTCTAAAGAAGGGTGTGCAAATATCTGAGCAGGCGCTGCCAGATCCAACAAATGAACACGTGGCAACACCAACAGATAAACACGCCTTTTCTTATTCATAGTCTCCAACCATGCGCACATTTGCGAAGCGATCTTGCAAAACCATCGAAGTATGTAGCTTTAACGCATCTTCACTCACAGTCTCACCGGTAAATTGATTTTTCATAGTAAAGGTATGAGTCGCATCGACCACGAAATCCACCTCATAACCCAAGTCACTACCTACACGCGTTGTGGTTTCACAGCACTGTTCCGTTCTTAATCCACTGACCAACAGTTTGGTAATCGATTGGGCTTGTAGCCATTCATGCAAACCACTATCGAGTAACGCATTATGAACACGTTTATTAAACACTTTATCTTCATCCTGCTTATGCAGGAAGTCCATCAAGCGGACATAACCGGACTCAACTGAAAACACACCTTCATCTTCATTATGAAGGATAAACACAATTGAGCCACCTTGTGCTCTTACCGCATCAATTAGCCGGTTTTGTCTCGCTTCATAATCAGAGAAACCCTCATTATACCAATAATCGCGGTGTTTAAAGGATTCCTGCACATCAATTACTAATAACGCTGTATTTTTCATAGCTTAAGCTCCCAAGTATTTAATATTTGTGAGCTAAGTGTGAGCTATAAACAAAATCGACATAAGAAAGGCAGCGGCCCAAATTAGGACAGTTTCGGCCAAACAAAAAAGCTGCACTTAAGTGCAGCTTTTCTAGGTCAGAATTAGTTAAAAAACTTAAGGGCAGGTATAGCCGCCATCAATCACTAAATCAGACCCAGTCATAAAAGAAGCCTCATCAGAAGCTAAGAAAACCGTGCCATAAGCGATCTCTTTTGGTCTACCAAAGCGCTTCATTGGTACCATATCGACCAGAGGCTCCCACGCTTCTTTCGGAACAGAACTTTCAAACAGATTGGTATCAAACATCCCAGGGCAGATTGAATTAATACGAATATTATCGCCAACAAACTCAAGTGCTGCTGATTTAGTCATCAAGCGAACGGCGCCTTTTGTGCTCTGATAAGCAGTAGACATTCCTGCTCCTGAAATACCATAAATAGATGCAAAGTTTATGATAGAACCGCCACCACACCGACGAATGGCAGGAATCGCAGACTTCATACCCAATAAGCAGCCCAACTGATTCACACCCACAATTTGATCAAACTTCTCTACGGTATGATCCAATAATCCTGCGTGATAATAGATGCCCGCATTGTTGACCAATACATCCAACTTCCCGAAGGCTGCTTCCGTTGCATTTACCGCAGCAATCCACTGGGATTCTTCTGTAACATCCAAAGCCACCACATCGGCTTTACCACCAGCTGCCCGAATCTCATCAGCAACCTTAACAGCATTATCCCAAAGCCCTGTCGGATTCTGACCTTCTGCAATAATAGGATCCTCTGGTAAGTTTGCCAGCATTACACTCGCACCCTCTTCAGCCATCATACGCGCTTGCGCACTACCTAGTCCGCCACCAGCTCCTGTAATCAGTACCACTTTACCTTCTAAACGCCCAGCCATATTCAATCCTCCAAACACATTAATCAATTAGCTAGGAGTATGTTTGAACAACTCTAAATCGCCGAGGTAGATAAATACCAATCTATGATCAAAATCGAGCATTTATAAATCCAGCTCAATAAAATCTCATAAATTTAGATAAAATTTTAATAAACTTATTCTTTTAAAATCAGGTAGGTAGCGTAATCTTAAGGAAGGAATAGCTGTAACCGAAATTATCACTATGCAATTGAACTTTATCAAATCCCAATTATCGATCCTAACAGGCTTAAGCATACTCTTGGCTGCGCTAATTAGCCCACAGGTCGGCGCTAAGACCTTCTTTATGGACAAAGATGAAGAGCCTCCCTCTGGTTACTACAACAACGATGGTCAGCGCAGTGAAATAATCAAATCAAAGAAATCAAAACAAAGCTTCAGCAAAAAGCACAAAAAAGTAGCCGATTATCTGAATAGCGATCAAGAGCCGCTAGCCTCTGATGTGAAATGGACTTCAAAGAAAGCACTCCAAATTGGTGTAATACAACGGTATCGAACTGAAGATTATGCAAAGTATGCTTGTAAAGTAATTGATGCTTTCAATCTTGAAAGTAAAGGAGTCAAAGTTAGGGTGATTTTTTTACCCCATTTAGTTGCCTATAACCGCCTAGAGTTACTCGCTGAACATAAGTGTAATTAAGTCAATAAGTTATAGCTTCATGGCCAACTAGACATTAACTTTGTATTTAAGGTCATTCACTTCATCACCCGTCATACCTCTAAAGCCCCATTGGTATCGCTGCTGATCTTTAATAGTAATTTCAATATCAATGGGTAGAATCCCAATTTTCTCTTCTATCTTTTCGAACAGAGTGTGAATCAGCTTCTTCTGCGTCTCAACTTTGCGGCCAGCCATCATATTAATTTCGATAACTGTATAGGCGTCACTGCGACCACCTGGATAGTAGAAATCTTCTTTTTCCATCGGGATAAACCGATGCGCGCGTTTATCCTCGGGAAAACCAAGTACCTCTTGCATGCATTGATGAATAACATCCGACAGTTCTGCTTTGATGGGGGTTAGTTGCTGTTTAATTCCGTAGATGACGATCATGAGAGCCCTATCCTAGTAAAATCAGAATTAACGGTAGGTTTGTACAAATATCCTAACAACACTAAACAAAGCTTTCTGTTATAGCTTTGTTACATAACTGGTTACCTATTCCTTACTGCCGACCATATTACCTGACTCAAATCAATTAATGATGACTCCCCAATAACCCCTTTCATATTTGAACTAAAATCATAAAAAGCAGAAAAATAAGTAGAAACTGCTATGACAGAAGATATTTCAGTACTTCGTAAATTTGTAAGCCCCGAAATAATTTTTGGTGTTGGAGCTAGGCATTCAGTCGCCAACTATGCTGTAAATTTCGGCGCTCGCAAGGTTCTCATTGTCTCGGATCCCGGCGTAAAAGCGGCGGGTTGGCTCTCTGAAGTAGAAAATCACTTAAGTGAAAACGAAATCGAATGGGTGAGCTTTATTGATGTCTCCCCTAACCCCCGAACAGATGAGGTAATGAAAGGCTCTGAGGTCTATAAAACTAATAATTGTAATGTCATAGTTGCTATAGGCGGTGGCAGCCCTATGGACTGTGCTAAAGGGATTGGGATCGTAAGTACCAATGACGGGCATATTCTAGATTATAACGGCATAGATACTATTAGCTCTCCAATCCCTCCTTTAATATTCATTCCTACAACGGCAGGTTCTTCAGCAGATGTTTCACAGTTCGCCATTATTTCAGATCAGATTGAGCGCATAAAATTTTCGATTATTTCCAAAACTATAGTGCCTGATGTTTCACTTATCGATCCAGAAACAGCATCCTCAATGGATTCATTCTTAACGGCTTGTACAGGAATAGATGCATTAGTCCATGCAATCGAAGCCTTTGTTTCTACAGGTGCCGGCCCTTTAACTGATATGCACGCACTAGATGCTATTCGCTTAATTCATGAGAATCTCCCTGCGCTTTTAATGACACCCCATGATATGCGGCTCAGAGAACAAATCATGCTGGGCTCGATGAAAGCGGGATTAGCATTTTCCAATGCCATTTTAGGTGCTGTGCACGCGATGTCGCACTCCTTAGGTGGCTATCTAGATCTGCCGCACGGGTTATGCAACGCCATGCTTCTTGAGCATGTAATTGCTTATAACTATCCCAACGCACAAGATCGATTCAAAGTAATCGCTGAAACCATGAATGTGGATACACGTGGATTAACTTCAGAGCAGATAAAGCAGCGCTTAATGCAGCAAGTAATAATGCTTAAACAACAGGTAGGTATTAACCAAACACTAACCGTTAATGGCGTCCATAAAACAGATATTCCGATTCTTTCCGATCATGCACTAATCGACCCATGCCTCCTAACCAACCCTCGCCCTTCTAATAAGAGAGATTTGGCAACCGTTTATGAAGAAGCCCTCTAAACCTCATACAGACTTTAAAAGCTTATTAGGGTTAGGCACGCAATCAACTCGCAAGACCTATTATGCAGAACTAGAGGCAAACCTAGTCGATCTTGAAACAGAGAGAAATAGATATAAAAGTCTATTCGATCATGCTCGTCATGGGATTTTCCAGGCAGATTTAGATGGCAAGGTCATCAATGTGAACCCTGCCATGGCACAAATGTGTGGTTTTAACTCCGTAATAAGTTTCCAAAAGAATTATGAATCTCTACAAAAGCACTTATTCGTGTCAACGAATGAATACAAGCGTTTCATTAAAGAACTCGAATCGAGTGAAAAATTAGATAACTTTGAAACATCCTTCTGTTCGATGAGTGGAACCGAACTATTAGTCAGTATCTCTGCCACTCTTAAACATGAACCACAGCATCTGATTGAATGTTTTGTTAAGGACATTACGAAACTCAAAGAAGCTGAACACCAATTACGTATTGCTGCCACAGCCTTTGAATCTCAAGAAGGTATGATCATTACTGACCAAAATAAGGTGATCTTACGTGTTAATAAAGCTTTCTCTCGCGTGACAGGGTACTCAGCAGAAGAAGCTATTGGTCAAACTCCTGCGCTCTTGCAATCAGGGCAGCATACAAAACGTTTTTATGACCAAATGAATGAAAGTCTCTCTACCAAAAAATACTGGCAGGGAGAGATATGGAACAAACGGAAATCAGGCGAGATCTATCCTGAGTATCTCACGATCACAGCTGTAGAATCTGACGATTGCAAAGTCATTAACTACGTCGGCGCTTTTACTGATATTACCAAGATCAAAGAAAGTGAAGCCCAAATTCACCAATATGCCTATTTCGATACACTGACAGACTTACCCAATCGCCAATCTTTGATGGATAACCTATCAACTATTTTGAAACGTGCAGGTCGAACGAAAAAACAGGGCGCACTGCTCTTTTTGGATTTAGATAATTTTAAAAGTGTTAACGATACTCACGGCCACTCGACCGGCGACCTTTTGTTAAAGAAAGTAGCTAACCGTCTAAAAGGAGCTGTTAGAGAAACAGATATAGTAGCCCGGTTAGGTGGAGATGAGTTTATTATCGTATTAGAAGACGTAGGTGAGGATGAAAAAACCGTCATTCTCAATGTTAAGGAAGTTATAGATAACATCACATCCCTTTTAAAACAAAGCATCATCCTAGATCAGTTTGAATATCATGCCTCCTGCAGCATCGGCGTAACTCCTTTTCAAGGAGGCGAAAGCGCTGAAGAAGTTATGCAACGCGGTGATATGGCTATGTATCAAGCAAAATGGTCTGGCAAAAACACTTGCCGATTTTATGATCCTGAAATTTTGGTACCTCAGTTCCATATGGCCGAGCTGGAGTTAGAACTTCGCAATGCCTTACCAAAATATCAATTCGTTCTGTATTACCAACCTCAATTTAACACCGAACATTTAACTGGTGCTGAAGTTCTCTTGCGATGGCAACATCCCGAGCGCGGGCTCATTTCCCCCGAGGAATTCATACCTATAGCAGAAGAAACAGGCCTTATTGTTCCTATTGGATGGTGGATTATGGAATCAGCCTGCCAACAGCTGGTTGAATGGTCTAAATCCGAATCGACCTCCAATTTACAATTAGCAGTTAATGTCAGTGCTCGACAATTCAGTCAAATCAGTTTCGTCGAACAAACAATTTCAATTTTAGAGCACACAAAAATTGATCCCAACTTATTGAAATTAGAACTTACTGAAAGCGTGCTATTAAGTGACGTCAATGAGATCGTTACCAAAATGAATAAACTCAGGAAATTTGGGATCCGCTTTTCTTTAGACGATTTTGGTACAGGTTATTCATCACTGAGTAACCTTAAAAAGCTACCTATAGAGCAGCTTAAAATCGATCAGTCCTTTGTGCGCGATATCACCACAGACCCTGATGATGCAGAGATCGTTCAGACCATAATTGCTATGGCCTATAACTTAGGACTAGATGTAATTGCTGAAGGTGTAGAAACTATTGATCAAAGAGAGTTTTTAGAGCTGTCTAATTGCCTGAATTTCCAAGGCTATCTATTTGGTAAGCCACTGCCTATAGAGATTTTTACCGAACAACTTCTCTCGTCTTGAACAAAGAAGTAGGTACTCTTCTAAATAATTTTGAACCTTCCACCCAAAACACTCTCCCATATAACCCAACAAAATAAATTTTCTTCGAATCTGGCCGTTATAGATAAAACCGCCGACGAAGTTAAAGTGAAAGGATTTATGAAGATCACATCGGATCAGTTGCCACTGCAACAGGGACTTAGCTCGACTCTCAAACCTAATAAGCCTGAACCCTCTCAAGAGCTTAAAAGCCAACTTAAGCAGATTAATTCTGTAGAGGTGCAGATAGAACAGCTTCGCCAGCAAGATTCGAGTGAGTTTACGCGGTTCACAGCATTTGAAGGTAAACATCAGGTCGTGATTCTTCCTGAATCTGAAAAAACCGATCAGATGCATGCTGTCTTAGACAAACTATCCCATGAGCAAGGCCAGAACTTAATTGATCTTGGCGTTTTAGAAGACGAAGATTTCTTAGCGCTTGCTCAACAGCTAAATGATACCGAGTTACAGCAGTTTGCTAGCGCAGCACTGGCATTACAGACAGCACCCGATTTTAATTCGTTTGCCCTCAATTATTCCTCTGGAAAACAGAACGTACAGGACTTTATCCAAACACTATCTTCTTTGGACAGTGATACGCGTAGCCAAGTGTTGGCAAAAGCCGATGAATTGAGTAGCAAAGTTCCCTTATCAAATGACGATTCTGTGTACGATTCTGGAGGTTTAATCACCCCTAGCTCCCCTGCAGCAAACGATATTCATAACTTCATTACGGCTATAAACAATATTGATACAGAGCGATTATCAGAAGATGCTAACCGTATTTTAGATAACCTCGAAGGGGCCGATGAACTGCAACAATCTAATCTATTACAGCTATTTGGCGGAGACTTAGAACTTAGTTTCCGCTTATTAGAATCTGTAGAAGGTTTCGAGTCTAAAACTCAAGACGAAGTGATAAGTTTTCTTGCTGAGCTTTCCAAAACAGCCACGCAACCGGACTCTCTTTCTCTTGATCCCATTAGACGCCCATCGTCGCCCGATGAATGGCATGGCGCCGTATTAAATCATGCTGATGACACCCCCTCTGTTGTTTACGGCATGATCGATACCTTTGTTTCACTGACCGAAGATTACACCTTTAGTGATGATCAGCTAAAAGAGATGGCGACTGACCTTAAACATCTTGATAGCACCCATCAACGCGCCTATTTAGAGATAACCTCTACGGGTTTAAATACCCTCGTAGGTGATGACTCTAAGCACGACTTAGCCACCAATGACTCGATGCTTTCGACACTCGACAACCTTAGATCGGATCACAATACTCGAATGCTGGTTGCTGAATCATATATGGGTGAAAAGAGGATATCCGATGGCCGCGCCTTCTATGAAATTAAAGATCACAGTACAGCCATTCAGGATCAGCGCCAGACAATCGAACTATTAACTACTCATGCCTGGCTGAATCAAGACGCACCAGCTCAGACCAAACAATTAGCTAATAACTTGAGTCAGTTAGAGGCAGAACAACGGGATGATCTTATTAAGCAGATTAACCACTCGGGAGCGACTATCTCTCGCTTGGCTGAACATGATCTAACCCTTTTAGAAGCCGATTTTGAGCAATTCTTAAATCGCACTAGTGCCATTATTGAAAGCAAAAGCGTAAAAGATTTAGTCGAATTTGAATCAGCACTACCCGAACCGGTAAAAGACGATTTTTGGCAAGCTGCTAGTTTTGTTGAAGATCAAGTAGATACGCTAGTGGAAACACTAATCCCATTTACCGATGACACCAAAGCATTCATCCTTGAGAGCATCAACTCGCTAAAAGAAGCTACAGATCAGCAAGAACTAGATATTGATATAGCCAAAGAACAAGCGAAATCGCTTTTAGATTCTTTTTCTGAGCTAACTCAAGAGCAGTAGTTATTCTACAAAGCATTCAAGCTCAAGCGGCATACTAATGCCGCTTCCGGCAAACTCACCTAGGTCTAACAGAGCCTATACCTAGCTCTCATGATAAATTTTGCCCTTCCTACATAGCTTCAGCCCGTAATTATAAGCTTTTCACTAACTCTTAATTAAGATAGATCTAAGATACATCATTTGGCTTGATTTTTGCTTTCCTTACAGCAGTCATTAGATAGGGAACAGAAATATGCTGTCATCTATAAGCCTAAGTAACGAATCGGTAAACCTTTTGCAATTAAGAGGATTATCTGATGAGCAAGTTAGTGATTTTTCAGCACTGCTAGATAAAGCCAATAGCCAATTAGAAAATGACAAATCAGCCAAGCAAGTGTTGTCCGATATGTCTCAAAAGGAAATGAAATTACTACAGAAGTCAACTGGCTTAGTTGACCCGATAAGTGTCAGCTCTTTGAGTCGTGAAGGAGCTCACAACCTACTTGCCCAACCAGACAAAACCGGCATGGTTGATCTGAACAATGATGGTATCGTCGAAATTGGGGCCGGTAAGATGGTTACCTTTCCTCCAGTCAATGCCCCAGCTTCAGTCCACAAGTCTTGGGAGGCTGCTACTGAAGGCATGTCAGAAGGCGACAAGATGATTATGCAGTTGCATATGCACCATGCAGTATATGGATTCCAAATTGAAGGAATTGAAAGCAAAGAAGCCTTAGCTCCCGAAGATCAGTGGTCAACTAATGGCTGGCAACAGTTACTTAAAGAGCTAAGAAGCGCGTTAGAGTTTGCAGTGGCCTTAGATGGGTGGGATAGAACTAATCTAGTTAGACAGGATTTCTACGATAAGTTTGAAGCTGAATTGCAACAACTGAGCTAACTACGTTCCGCATAAGCCTTTTATCAACTTCTCTTATCACGATACGGATATTAAACGATGCAAATTCAAGCGAACTCAACGCATTCAGTTACTCATAGCCAAAGCCCTACAACCACCCAACCTCAAGTGGATGAAACTAAGTTCATTGCTCAGGGAGATTTACCTGATAGCATCTACAATACAGCAGGCGATGCTCAAATAGTTTTCAAACCAACGTCTCCTGATGAGGCATGGCAGCAATACGCTTTCAGCACATCAGGAAGCATGATTGAAGTTAGCTCTACTATTCCTGCAGGCTATCAAGACGTTAATGCTCAATTAAAAGAGTTGTTTACTGAGCAAGGGATCGATGTTCCAGATGGACTCACTATTTCTTACGGGATTCCAGAAAAGAAATCAGAATCCGCTGAAGAAGAACCATCAAAAGAACCGCAATTCCTGATCAAAAATGTTGATGACCCTTTACTAAGCGATCAAATCGAAGAGTTGTTGAATAACCCCGAAAACGCTCACTTCAAACAAAGCTACCTCGCTTTAGATCGACTTACTGCAGCTGAAAATACTACTCAAGCAGAACTTAGAGATAGCTTATTGAATCAGTCCGATTCCGATAACGAGCCTAAGAGGGATCACTCCCTAGTCACCTATGGCTATAAGCAATATTTCTCTATGAGTTTTGATGGGGAAAATTGGTTGATGAACACCAGCACACAACTAGTCGAGCTAATGCGAGTAGAGAAGGCTCCAAGATGAAGATTCATAGCGCTGCCTCTTCACCCCTAGCCCATCCAACTAAGAATAGAGTTGAAACAGGCATAAGCTCAAACCCAGCACAACAGCTCAATACTCAGCAGAATAGTTTCAGCCAAATAGGAAAGATTGTAAGTGCTACCGATAAACAAGGTTTAATTGAACTTGGCAGAATGGCTATTGGCAATAACACCTTGAAGGCATGGGAAAGCCAAGGTATTGAAGTAAGTGATGAAGGTCTGAGAGCAGCAGCTAAAGCCTTTCAACAAGGGTTTAAACAAATAGCTGATCAACTGGGTAATCAAACAGCAGGCAGCAGTGTATCGATAAACAAACACCAAATTCTGATAGATAATCAGCAAAATTTACCGCAATGGTTTATCGATGAATATGACTATTTACTGCAAAACTTAAGTGACGATTCTCATCGAAGTGCGTTTGCACAAGGCGATCATTTTTATGCAAAAACTGCCAATAATGAAAGTATTGCTGTACAGAACTACCAAACGGTAACGAATTATGGGCAGTCCTAATTAGCAAAGCCTCCTACTTGGATAAGCACTCAAACCGGCACTTTTCAGTGCCGGTTTTCGTTAGTTAAGCAACATTCTTAACTTTAAGTTTGCGGCCGCGCTTTTCTAACACAAGCGGTACACACTGCTTATCATCATCGTAAATTACGACACAATCTAAACACTGGAAGCACTCGTTGTAGTCAATCACGCCGCTGCGTGGAATCGCTTGGTATTCACACTTCTGTGTACACAAACGACAAGGCGAGCCACACTCTTCTCGACGTGGAAGCCATTTATAGATTCGCAGTTTACCCAGCACAGCCATACTCGCACCCAATGGGCAGATATAGCGGCAGTAACCTTTGTAAACAAACAAGCTTAATGCCAATAACACAACAGCCCACAATACAAATGGCCAAGAGCGATCAAAGATCAGAGTAATACTGGTTTTAAATGGCTCGATCTCTACTACAGTACCTGTCAGTGGAACGGACACAACAGCGACCACTAGGATGAACAGCAGAACCAGATACTTAAGCCATTTTAGTCTCGCATCGGTTTTCTCAGAAATCTTAATTTGAGGTATTTTCAGGAAGGCTAACACCTTACCGATAAGCTCCTGCAATGCCCCAAATGGACATAACCAACCGCAGAATGTGCCGCGCCCCCACACAAAGAAGGTAATGCCCACGTAAGCCCAGATAATCACGGTCATAGGATCGTATAGGAAGAACTCTAAGCTACGTCCTGCTAACCACGCTTGTAGCACACCAGTAATGTTTACAATCGACAACTGCCCTTGTGCATACCAGCCGATAAACACCAAGGTATAAACTAGATATAGCGGTCTAAACCAACGCAGATGCTGCTGGCCTTTTGTTAGAAGCTGGTAACGAACCAACACAATGGTCAGGACAAATAAACCCGCAAGGAGGATGGCGATATCTGTAGTGCGCCCAGACCACAGGCTGTGCCAGGTTTTGTTATCCGTTTCTGCAGCGATGTAATACTCGTCATCCAACTCAGTTTTAAAATCCAACGTTTTACTAACTGTTTCTGGATATAACCAACCTTTTTCACGGCTGATATGCAGCTGAAATTCATAAGGAAATGCTGGATCTAAACCTGCCTGTCCGATTACATGAAATGCCTTCCATTCATGCTCAGATAAAGCCTCTGGAAGTTTGATTTGGTAATCCAGCTCAAATAGATCTAAACGGTCACTGAAATCAAAATCTCGTATTTCAACAGGTAGTCCGGCTTGCTGCAAGCTAATACGTTCAGGCACTTTGCCGCGTACAAAATTTTCGCCAACGAACGAGAAGCGACCATCACCAATTACCAACAGAAGCTGATCATTCTCTGCCGTACTCTCTTTTAGATATTCCCAAGCCTCAGGTAATAATAGGTTTCGCCCGACTGATGGCACGCTTAGGTTTGCTACATACAGCTCGATATAGGTTTCTTCTGGCGCCTCTAGGCCTTCTTCGTCAAGCCCTTCACCAATTGTATCTTTAAACTGTTGCTCTACCTGATCATTGGTAAAACGGAATTTTTGAATGAGACCTGCATCAATGAGCTGCTCCCAACTCATCGGCTCAAAAAGCTCTTTATCTAAACGTGCGATCAGATCAGGATCGCGCCCTTTAGCGAAGCCTAGTTTTTCACGAGCCACTGTTAGGGAAGAAGACAATAAGGTCTGATTAAAGATACGGACCGATGCCGTCGCCTTAGTTACACCATCAATATAAGCATTGGCTTTGTTTTCGCGCTGGGCAACCGTAGGACTGGCATCGATCTTGATGTTCTGCATCAACGAAATACCAGAGTACTGTTTAGCGAAATCAAAAAGAGGCTTATCGCCCAAGCCTTCAAGAAATACAGGTTCGTGATGGGATAAAACTTTTACGCTAATAAATGATCCCTGCGGATCAATTGCCACTAACAGGTTATAGGGCACGCCCGCAAAGCCCGGTACGGCAACCATATCAATCGTTTCGTAGGCATACCCCACTAACGGCGTGTCGGTCGATATCTGCTGGTAGAGTGGCCAGACAGCTAGAGATTCATCTTTATCGCCGACGATATAGGGAGATGGAAAGGCTTTTACAATATCTTCCTTATTGAGCACCCCTGCTTGCACACTAGAGGAAAGACTCATGACAAGTGTGCATAGAAAAAGCACAACTAATAAGAAAACATAGCTAAGACTACGATTATAGAACTGATACATGGCTACTTATTCTTGTTATTTTTTAACATGTTAACTGCTTATTCACACTGCAATAATTGCATTTAAGACTTAATCACTGGGGTCTTAAGTACAGTACAGCAGCGCAAAAACCGGTGCTAAGGTAACACCGGTTGCAATAACTCCAGCTAGTTTAAGACTTTGCAGTTGCTGGGCTTATCTGGGTATCTACTTGCGTAACAATGGATGCTGGGAAACCACTACGCTGTGAATGCTCTTCAATTAATTCAGCGTCGGCACAGTTATAAACACAGAAGGTTTTATCGCCAGCGACGTAACTGTAATCCCAAGCAATATCTTTATGTTCGCTCTGCATCTCGGCTAGTACCGCGTTAGATTTTTCTGCAGCTGCTTTTAATGCATCTGCATCAGCTGAACCGATTTCTGGGATATCACGCTCAATGATGAACTTAGGCATGGTTTGTTGCTCCAATTATTGTTTTTGTAATCAATCAGAGCATTGATACTAATTAGAAGTTCACTCTTTGAATGCTATCTAAACCGTAGCATTAAACTACAGATTCTGTAGTTAAGAATAAAAACGATAAATAGTAGAGATTTTTATGCAGTACATGCAATTTTGCCCTATCGCTAAAGCCTCAGAGCTCCTTTGCGAAAAATGGACGCTCCTTATAGTCCGCGAGCTACTTATGGGTGGAAAACGCTTTAATGACTTTCAGCGCGGCATGGCGGCTATCTCACCCACCATGCTGACTAAGCGCTTAAATGAGCTGACGGCAGCCGGTATTGTGATTCGCAAGAAGATCCCAAACCAACGTGGCTACGAGTACTTTTTAACCGAGCAAGGCAAAGAACTTTTACCGATTATTCAGCAAATTGGTGATTGGGGCATGCGTTGGACCCGCGGCCAGATCTCCGACAGCGAACTCGATATTGAACTGCTGATGGTTTATCTCGAACGCAGCATCCAAACCGATAAACTCCCAGATGGCGCAACTACAATCTGCTTTAACTTTAGCGACCGCGAACACCTAGCTAAATGGTGGGTGATGGTCGACGGCAACCATAAAGATGTCTGTACTACAGACCCTGGTAAAGAGGTCGATATCTGGTTTAATACCGATCTTCGTACCATGATTGAGATCTGGATGGGTGATATCAGCTATAAAACAGCGATTAGACAACAACGCTTAAATCTAATCGGGCCTAGCTCTTTGACAGCCAATGTCAGCCGCTGGATGAGTAATAGCATGTTTGCCGATATACCGGCGGCTAATGAGATTTAAACTAAAAAAGGCCTTCATCATGAAGGCCTTTTTTATATGTTATGACGAACCCATTAAGTTTTGAACTGCGCAATCAGTTGATGCAGATTACCTGCAGATTGCGATAAGTGCTGAGTCGCTTGTGCGGTTTCACCGACTCCTGTGGCATTCTCAATTGCCAGCTGATGAATGTAGTTTACGTTCTCGCCGATCTCATCGGCCACGCAAGACTGCTGCTCCGTAGCACTGGCAATTTGTAGCATCATCTCACTGATACGCTCGGCACCGGCACCTATCGAGATAATCAGATCATTCATCTCTTTGGTGCTTTGAAGTGAAAGCTGTGTTTTCTTAATACTGACATTCATGGAATCACTCGCTCGACGCGTTCCCTCTTTCAGCTGAGTAATGATCGCCTCGATATCACGAGTAGAATCTTGAGTTCTTTGAGCAAGGGAGCGAACCTCATCTGCAACCACAGCAAAACCACGGCCATGATCTCCCGCCCTTGCCGCTTCTATCGCAGCATTTAGCGCCAATAAATTAGTCTGCTCAGCAATACTTACAATGACCGCCAAAATAGAGTCTATCTGGGCGCTGTACTCTTCTAGATTCAATATCGCTTGGTTTGACTGATCAACCTCGTGGGAGAGTTCAGCAACAGACTGCATGGTTTGTTCAATACCTTTTTGTGCAGCCACTACCTCTTTTGATGCATTGGTTGTCGCATCAGAAACATTCTGCGCATTCGATGCCACCTCTTGTACGGTCGCCACCATCTGTACCATCGCAGCAGATATCTTGGTTAACTCATTTTGCTGCAGCTCTGTATTCGTGTGAGTTTGTGTTGTGATAACCGACGTTTCTTCACTACTACGTGCCATCTGCTCGCTGATGCTGATCATGTCAGCAACCATTTTGCGTAAATTATCCGCCATAACAGCCATCGAGCTATAAGCGCTGCCATGTTGCTGATTTGCATCAATGGCTAAGGTTAAATCACCTGAGGCGATGGTGTCGGCTACCTGTTTCATCTCGTGTGGCTCTCCACCTAATGGGCGAGTAATCGATCTAGAAAACACATAAGCCACAGCAATGACGATAACCATTGAGATTAATACCGTAACCAGAACCGTCATCTTCAAACCAGACACTGATTCAAGTGCTTCGGCCACATCAATCTCTGAAATAAGCGCCCAAGTAAGGTCACCCACCTTTACTGATGTATAGGCTGACAGAACTGGGTTACCGTTGTAATCAATCAGCTCTGTAACGCCTTCGTTATTATTTAAGGCTTCGCGAACGGATACTGAATCAATACCATTTTTCGCAACAGTCCCTGCAAAAGACGCGATAACAGAGTGCCCTTCCGGATCAAGGAAGGAGTCAGATCGCATACGTTTATCTGATCCAACTAGATAAGATTCGCCCGTTTCACCCATGCCGCCACGCTCTTGCATAATTGCACCGATCTTTTCAATCGATAGCTGCAACGCGACAACCCCTGCAAACTGACCATTCTGTTGGATTGGGTAGGCAATAAAACTGGCTGGTGCATTTGCACTAGGGGCGTAAGGTGCAAAATCTTCTAATACAAAGTTGTTCTCATCACGGGCATTTCGAAAAGCTTTAGCTAGGCCAGAATCTCGATATGGGCCCGATAACAAGTTTGTGCCGTAATCTGCTTCGCGTGTCACTGTATAAAACACAGTACCCGCTGGATTGATTAAGAAAAGGTCATAATAGTCATAAGCATTAATGTACTTTGCAAAGAAGCTATTATCGCCTCCTTCGACACCAAGCATCTGTTCAATGCTGTTTAGGGTATGCCCTGCAGATGTCATGGAGTTGATCATCTCAGAGAGCATCATCACATCACCTTCACGCTCAGCAAAGTACGATTCGATCTGATTTTGCTTAATACTGCGCACCGCTTGTAACTTATTAAGCGCTTGATCACTTAAGCTATTACTACTGGTATAGGTAAGAAAAGCTCCCAAAATCAACATAGGAACTATACCGACGGCTAAGAAAATCATGGTGAGCTTGCGAGATAGCGTCATCTTAAAAAACTCCCTTTTAATTAAAAATCCTAAAAGCAGGACAAGCAGGCTGCCATAGTTTTTAATTAAAACAAACAGAGCTCCATCTATTTAAAGGCCTCTAATATATTTTTATTAATAATCACTAAAGTAAATTAGTTAATGATTTTTACAGCTACTTTTAAAGAAGATACTGAGTTATCTATGCATTTTATTAGCGAGCATGGGTTTTCATACAGGCGTTTAAATTGATACCAAAGGATATAGCAAGCACTACCATTTAATACACCATAAACAGCAAAGTAGTAGCTAGTTACTACATGTTTTTACAGGAATATAGTAATAAAGAGATATGTAATAGCTAAATTAGCACTTATTTAAATCAAGAAAGTTTTGAGCAAACAGCAGATTATAAAGAATACCCAAATACTAGATAATTAATTACTTAATTAGAGAAAATAAATTCAAAAACCATAAATTAACATTACTATTTATAAGGTTTATTCTGCGAAAGTAAAATTATTTTTACCTTTTGTTTTTACGCTGTACATTGCTTTATCAGCATTTTGAATCAGTTTCTCTGGGTTTACCGCATCAATTGGATAAAGCGCTATACCAATACTTACGCCAATGCTTATTTCTTTTTGTTCAATTCTATAAGGTTGCTTAATACTCTCTAGAATTTTCTTAGCAACCAAACCTGCATCTTGGGGTTCATTGATTTCATTTAATAGGATGATAAATTCATCTCCGCCAATTCTAGCTACTGTGTCAGACTCCCTGACACAGGTTTTAAGCCTTGTAGCGGTGTCAATTAATACCTGATCACCACTATCGTGACCAAAACAATCATTCACCTCTTTGAAGCCATCAAGGTCGATAAACAATACAGCCGCCTGATGCTGCTTCCTTTTAGCCAGATCTATAATCTTAGCTAAGCGATCCATACATAATCGACGTGTTGGGAGGTTGGTTAAGTTGTCATGAGTCGCCATATACTGAAGCTTTAACTCACTCACTTTACGCTCTGTTATATCTTCTTGAAGGGCCACAAAATTAACAATCTTACCTTTCGCAGAAAGAATGGGATGTATAGAAGCACTCTCCCAATAGAGCTCACCTGATTTTTTCTTATTATGGAACTCCCCTTGCCACGTCTTGCCACTATTTAGTGATTCCCATAGGTCGCTATAGACTGGATCTGGAGTATTACCAGATCGAGTCATATTGCTTTTGCGCCCTACAGATTCTTCACGACTATAACCTGTGAGCTCCGTATAACGCTGATTAACGTACTGAATGATTCCGTAAGGATCTGTAATAATTACTGATGCGGGACTATTTTCTACGGCTAAAGAAAGCCTTCTCAGCTCGGAAGCTTGCACCTTCTGCGATCGGTTTTGTGCCTGAGAAACACTCACCGTCAGTGCTGTTAACCAGATCGCTGCAACTGCCAAGATTCTATTGGTGATAACCACCCAATCTTGGCCTCCTTCTGGAGAATAGTAGTAACCTATGAAAATTAAGATAGTAGCGATGAACGCCAGCAAGAGCGTATGCTGACGCCGCGGATAGATCTTTCCAACCAGCACAAAAAATATATAAGGCAGGCCACAAGCAATACCTAAAGGCAGGGCCAAGTCCAATACAAACAATGCTGTGCCTAGAGAAATAGTAAAAATTAGCAAAACAGGGCTAATTTTAGCCTCATCAACCATAGCCAAACCGCGACTTATAGGCTGGCTAATATCATGGATATCCTCTTCTTTTTGATATTGAGACAAATGCCACAGCAGCAAAGCACCAAAACAGATAGCAACCGCTGCAACAGCGCTAGTATTAAAACTCGCTTGAATAAACGGATTTCTGATTTCGGGAATATCTATCTTCGCAACTAACCCAGATTCTAATGCTGGAATCGGTGTGAATGCGGCCAGTACATCAATATGGCGGTAGTCAAGATCCACCAGCGTTCCCGTACGTCCCGCCAATGCTTGTTTCATAGCATTAGAGTGCTTATCAACTACATGAAAGTCAGGTATCGGGTGATCGGAATGCCGTGGCTGAGTCAGAAAAACGATGTTGTAATCAGAAAAACTGCCTAAAAGAAATTCACCACTTTGACCAAAGCCAGGTGACTCTTGCATCGCCTTACTGACCTGTTCCAAAGTCGCCTTTTTTGACCCGCCAGGAAAATCATCTTCGTTGTATTGGGCATCAAACTCTGCAACTGCATTAATCAAACTGGCCTGAGTTACCACCATATCCAACATGCGCTGGTTTTCTGCTTCGCGTTCTGAGTAATACAACAAGCCAATAGAGGTCATCATCACCGCTACAGATACCGTAGCAAGTAGTAATATCCGATAAACAAGCCACTCTTTAGGACCTACACCCGACTTTAATGCAAAAGCTTCACTACTCGAGTGCTCCTCTTCCTCAATCTGACTAATTAATAAAGTCCCCATCACGATGATAAGTAGAGCAATAATCAAGGCATTGATACTGGCATCAATAAAAGGCTGCTGTACTTCAGTCATATCGATTTTGGCAACAAGACCAATGCCCAGATGAGGGACCAACTGATAAGCTGCAATTACCTCACGATTAAGATAGTCAGGGCCAATAATCGCCCCCGATTCATTATTGAGGGCTCGCCTCATAGGCTCTGCTGCAGTTTCGTTTAAAGGTATAGGGATGGGTACTTGCTCAAGCTGCCGAGAGCTCATCAAAAATTCGATATTCCGACCACTCAGCCGTCCAACAACAAATTCTCCAGTCTGTCCGAAGCCTATTTTATCTCTAAATGAGTCTCGTAGCTGACTTAAGGTTGCACCTGCCGCCCCTTCGGGGTGATCTACTCGGCTGTATTGTGAATCAAATTCTGCAACAGCATTAATAAGGCGAGCTTTACTCGAAACAAGAGAAACTAGACGGGATTGTTCAGCTTCGACTGCAGACTTATACAAAATCCCAATTGAAGCTAAACAGGTAATCACCCCGACAAACATCATAATAGTGATAATCGGCCAAAAGTGCTTTCGCGACTCTTTTTTCAATACCATTTTAGCAACCGGGTAGGATTCCCAAAAACGCTTACATAGCCCCCCACCCTTTACGCTATGTAATCAAACATTGGGTATAGATTTACTATAGACGCTAAACCACTTATTACTATGGGTTGTAATATGAACTTAGGGCCTAAAAAGGCTAGCACAAAGACGGTAAGTGTTGGTTTTTTTGAGCAAAAATTAAAAAACACTTAATTACCTTTGTTAGATGTTACGTGCAAAAGCACTCCTTGGACTCTTTTAAAAAAAACCAGATCAAAACAAACACTTCTATGGATAAAGTTAAATTCTTTCTGTCTAAATTTTACTAACCCTTTTTAGGTATTTAGACGCTTAAAAATATCCTAAGCCCCTTTCCAAACGTAGAGGGATGATTAAAACTACATCTGCCTGCGTTTACCCAAGTTATGGAGCTACAATGATCCACCCACCTTCTACAAATCATGAACCAACTATCGATTCACTCGACGATCTTGCAGCTCACGCCGATTACTCGCTATTACAAACCTTAAATCCTGATCCTGAGGCAACAGAAAATGGGGTCGACCATTTACCTAGAGAGATCTTTTCTGGTCATTATGTGCCAGTTAACCCAACACTGATCAGTGATCCTGAGTATGTCGCACATAGCCACACATTCTTTCGAGAATTAGGTTTTAACGATGCTCTGGCGCAATCGGATGGATTCAAGCAGATGTTCTCTGGCGACCTTTCGCAATTGCCTGAATCTTTATTGAATAAGGGGTGGGCCTGCGGCTATGCCCTTTCTATCTATGGTAATGAGTACTACCAGCAATGCCCGTTTGGTACAGGTAACGGTTATGGTGATGGGCGAGCAATCTCTGTTCTAGAAGGTATCTTCAACAATAAACGTTGGGAGATGCAGCTTAAGGGCGGCGGTCAAACCCCTTATTGCCGCGGCGCAGATGGTCGTGCAGTTTTACGATCAAGTGTACGAGAGTTTCTAGCGCAAGAGCATATGCACGCCCTGGGTGTACCGACATCAAGATCCTTGAGTCTTTATGTTTCAAAATCTGAAACGGTCAGACGCCCATGGTATTCCGAGGGATCACGTTCGCAAGATCCCGATATCATGGTTTATAACCCGGTTGCGATCACCACACGTGTAGCACCGTCGTTTATTCGTGTCGGTCAATTAGAGCTCTTTGGTCGTCGAGCTCGTAAACAAGAACACTCTAAAGCCTTAGAAGAACTAGAAATGCTGGTTCTTCACTTAATCGAACGCGAATATAGCGATCTGATCGACCATGACCTACCCCTAACAAAGAAAGCGCTATTATTAGCACAAGCTGTCCGTAACCGACTTACCTCTCTTATCAGCAACTGGATTCGGGTTGGTTACTGCCAAGGTAACTTCAACAGTGATAACTGTGCTGCGGGTGGTTTTACCCTAGATTATGGTCCATACGGCTTTATGGATGAGTTCGACCCACAATTCCAACCTTGGACCGGCGGCGGGCATCACTTCTCCTTCCTAAATCAGCCTCTAGCCGCAGAGCAGAACTTCCATATGTTCTGCGTAGCCTTAGCTCCCCTTTTCCAAACGGCTCCCGAAGGAATAGAACAGCTAAGTGAAATCAGAAACGGTTTTGCAGAAGCAATGAGCAACAAAATGGAAGCGATGTGGGCTGCAAAACTAGGGCTAGATAAATTTGAGCCAGAACTAGTTAAAGAGCTATTAGCGCTTATGGCCCAAACACAAGCCGATTACACACGCTTCTTCCGTGAACTATCCAATCTTCCAGAGAGCCTAGAGCTTTTAACAAAAAGCTTTTACCTAGAGCCATCCAGCAAACTAGTTGAACGCTGGGAAGATTGGCTCCAGCAATGGAACATAGCTTTGAATCAGGCTAATACCTCTCTTCAACGCTCCCGTGAAGAATGTGCTCAGCAGATGAAACAGGTGAACCCTAAATACACTCTACGTGAGTGGTTCGTACAACCCGCTTATCAGCAAGCGGCTGAAGGTAATTACGAACTAATCAGAGAACTGCAGGAAGTAATGACTCAGCCTTATGCTGAACAATCACAAAAAGTGGAAGATAAGTTTTATAGATTAAGACCAGCAGAACTGAATGATCTAGGTGGTTTATCCCACTACAGCTGCTCATCGTAAAGATTTAAGCTGATCTAAAAAGTCACAATATAAAAACAATAATTCCAATATTTGGACGATTCAGAGAGTTTTCTGAAAGTTCCAGAACATGTCAGCTATCGACACAAAGCAGGCATTAAAAATTGTCAGAACCCCCAATAGGCCAATTAACGACTAAGGGTAGCCTTATTTTGTCAGGCACGTATAAATGTACTCTATTATGTAAGTTACTATACCGAGTTCAGGCTCAACAGGAACGGATATATCGATGGTAATACATGGTGTAACATCAGCTCTCAATGTTTTGTATTCATACAGGAAAGTTTCACGATAGATTTCTTTGAAAGGGTACTTTTGCACCAGGCTTTTATATTTATTGAACCTCCCACGGCCTATTTTTTTTAATCTTTCGTTCCCTGAATAGTCAATCATTGTATTCTTACCATTTAAGAACATTGTATCGAGCAGACGGATTACAATTAACTTATCATTTTTGTCAAAAACCAAAAGGAGCGTCTTCCGGTTTCCTATGGAATAGGGCAAGACAATTTCAACTGAATACTTAGATTTTGCCCTTTGTACAACCTGTCCTACCTTTCCTATCTGAGGTTTAGTGGGTTTATAGACTGGTATTGCACCAAAGGCATTTTTATATGCAACAGGAGGCAATTTCTCCATCACTTGTAATATCTCCGCAGAACCTAGAACAAGACTGTTTTTTGGGAAGCAGTAACCGGAAACTGGAAAAATAAAATTATTGTTGGATAAATAACCAAAGTATTTATTTATTTCCTGAGCTAATAATTCAGGAGCTAGAATATTCGCTGTATTTAAATCTATTCCATGTTCCTTGTGAGGGTGGCTAATTATTCCATCGGGTGGAGACTGAAAATCAAGTGCTCTACGAGAATTTCCTCGCCCTATATAAGCGAAGGGGTTAGAAGAATCCAATTCAATCGCGTAACTGAAGTCAGAGAGAGCTTTCTCATATTCCTTCAAACAAAAATAAGCCCACCCCCTCTCGATATATGAGTCTGAATCGAGCGTACCCTTTTGTAATTTGGCTGCTATTTCTATAACTACTTTTTTATGGCGCTCAGCGTGAAAATTAACATATGATTTTCCTAATAATAGGTTGGTACACCCACTCATATTAACCATCATGATCAGGCCAAAGGAGATAAAGATTCTTCTTACGGCAAAGCTCATACCATGTTCTCAAAAAAATCGAGTACAACAAAAGTGTAGATTCAGTGTTTATTGAATTCTAGGGTAAAGGATAACTACTTGATGACAGCTACAGGCTCTTTTTCTGTCGTCTAATCGGGAGGCCACGGCAGCCAACGTTCCCCTCCTTCCTGCCAGAGGAAGGCTATAATTTTGACGAGCCCAACAACAGCGGGCTTTATAAAAATTTAATTCAGCACCGACGGGAAGTACGGCACTAATCTATTCTGCTTTTAAAGTACCATTGAACCAGTACTCACGATGAATATCCGCCCAATACCATCGTTTTTTTGTCCAGATGTAAGTCACATTCATAACTGTACCATCAAGGCTTCCCTTCCAAGAGAGCTGGCCATGAGTTGGGCTGATAGTAGTCGCCTTGAAGTGAATTTTTCCGGCGTCTTCCCACGCATCGTATTTACCATGCTTAAAATCATAGTCACTGCATGATTCAGAGATAAACAATCCTTCATTAAAATAAAGGGTGTCGTTCTGGTTCGCTTCTCTACCTTTCTCCCCGTTTTGTCCAACGTAGCTAGTGCCGTCTAAAAGCCCTTGTGACTCTGCAATAGCAGGTTGAAAAAATAGAAGAACGCAAAGCGTGAGGATTGGGGATAAGAGGTATTTGCAAGTTTTCATGTCGCACCTCCTTCTGCTTAAGGAAAGTACAGTTAAGTATAGTTTTTTCAGGAGGTTCTGCTCTGTTGATTCATGTTCCTACTTTGTAAGATGATCAGAAATAGGCATGCTTAAACCTGTATGCTTAATGTATAACAACAGAATAGCACTATAACCTTGTTAGATTCATGGGAATAGGCTGATTGCCATACGTGTATGAGCTGCGTAATTTCCGCTTTTAGCACGAAGTAGACCACAGAGACCATTCCAGAACCGTCGAGATCGTCTACCGACACAAAACGGGCATTAAAGCCAAACATAAGCCGATTGAGATATCTCCAAATAGAGAATACAAAACAAGATATAACACATTAGCTCTTATGCGGTTATTATGGTTCGCATCAGGTTATTTCAAGTATTTTTTGAGAATTTTCTGATAGATGCCCTTTTCTTTGATCTGTTCTAATGCATTACGAAACTGTTCTACCACTACGTCTGATGTTTTTGGCCCAAAGGCCATATACATTCCTTCGTCGGTCAGGTCTTCTAACACGAACACCTGTTTAACATGGTCGTGCTGATTCTCCTGTTCCAAAAAGTAATAGCCAGGAATACTTGCCACTCCCCACAGATCAATTCGTCCTTTAATCAGTTTTTTAATATTATTGCTATACGCATCTTGACCGCTCATCCGATAAAGATACTGAAATTCGTGCGCTGTTAAATATTGTTCAACCACATCATTATTGGTGGTTCCAATGCTATATGGTTTTGCATCCTCAAGGTTCCTGATGACAATATCGGTTCGTGCTTTTAAAGCCCACAAACTGTAATTAGCTGGAGCAATCACTCCGACCCATTTAAACAACTTCTCTCGAGCTTTCGTTCGAGTAATTGAGTGAAGTAACACATTTTCTTGCAGTTGCGTGTACTTGTAGGCTCGTGCCCACGGCATACTGATCGGGAGCGCTGTAATCTTCATCTCATGCAAGACAGCCTGAACCACCTCAGTACTCAATCCAACAACCGTTCCGTTATTATCAGTGTAATTGTACGGAGGGAATTCGGATGTCCATACACTGATTGCTCCTGTCTCTTGCGCATATCCTTTATATGGAAAAACGAATACGACAGAGAACACAATGGCACTTATCACAATAAGAACTTTCATAAACTATTTCCGTTGTCGTAACGCCAAGCTATAAATTCTATTCCTTTGCTGAATATTAGCTGTTAAGACTGTTAATCCCAAAACCCATCATACATTCGGGCCTATTTTTCGAGTCACTTACTTGAATCAGGTAAGGATATTAAAGCGGTACAGCAGCTATTAAAATATAGTTTCGTCAATACAGCCTAAATTTAGACTCTGGTTATCTGACATTTCCAGATAAGGCTAATTCGAGGGATAAGCTAAATAACCACTTCTGACACATTGCGGTAGTAGTTTACTACCCCTTTTAAATTCGTTTTACTATATATTGGATTTATCGTTTGAGGTCACTAAACGCCTTATCTTTGTTCGTAACAGATAGCGGTTACCGCTCTTTTTCAGCTAGAGCGGCAAGCTCCTTGCGAGATAACTTAAGGCCTTTCACCAACATAGAATCCGGTATTTTGGCAAAGCCAACAGGGATCATAAAACTGGGTAATACGTTTTTTAGCTCGGATTTAATCTGGGTGAAACAACAATCTGCATTTACCCAAGCAAAAGGCCGACAACCAAACTCAGGACACGCAACAGGCACCACTACTGCTTGAGTCACACCTTCTAGTTTGAGTAGTTGTTTCTCAATCATTTCCGGCTGAATATTTTCGCCACCGCTAATAAACTGATTATCCTTACGCCCTGTAATCAGTAGCCTATTACTCTCCCACCGGCCGATATCACCTGTCCGGAAAAATACCTCTGATGATCTCAATTGGTTACTAACCAAATAGCCTGCAAATAAGCTTTCACCTGCCAGTAATATTTCACCGTCTTCATCAACCTTTAGCTCGACACTGTCTAGAACTGCCATTGACCCATCTTCACCTTCAGTACAAGCCTGTGATGATATTTCGCTCATGCCGTAAGTCTTTCTTAACGGTAAGTCAGCACATGAACGTAATAGCTTTTCGGCAGTCGGTCCACCACCTATCAGCAAGGTTTTTAACCTTAAATCCTTTGTATCGTCTTCTGATGCTTTAAAACGTTGTAACTGTGTCGCAACCATCGAAGCATGGGTTATACCCATCCTCTGTAGAAATAACGGATCCTCTACACGACCACCAATAGTCAGCGATGCACCGGACACTATTGCCCTGAAAAACACACTAAAACCACCGATATGGTAGATCGGCAATGAGACATGCCAATGATCAGAAGAGTCGCAAGGATTGATCATCGCTGAAGCTTTAGCACTGGCAATATGGTTAGAGAGACGATGACACACCAGTTTAGGTGTTCCTGTCGATCCCGATGTAAAAATCCCATTCACTATGGATAGATCGACAACACCCTCTTCATGCTCTTCATGTAGTGCCGTTACCCCATGCTGATCGATAAAATACGCATACTGGTTAAGGGCTTTTAACTCGTTGAGTTGACTCTCGCTAAATGAAGGATTGAACGGAACTGCTACCGCCCCCAGCTCCATAATGGCACAACTTAAAATGAGCGTATCAAGGGTATTATCAGCTTTATACAGAACAAGTTGATTCTCTCTTAAACCGAATGAATACAGCTCATCTCTCTTAGATTGGATCAGACGATTGAAAGCCTCATAAGAATAACGATGCTGCTCATCACCCAGTGTACTGCCATTGCCATAATGCTTTTCGAGGAGCGTTTCTAGCATAGCCGCGCAATCTCTTTGCAATCTGCCATTGGGACAGTTTGCTCTCTAAGCGTTATTTTTGCGGGCTGTAGATCTTTTGCTAGATACTTAAGGGTATCCAAACCCTGCTCCTCGGTTAATTCCAGATCCTGAGCAAGTGAATGATAGAACTCCAATGAGACATTGCTTTCAAAGCTACTGGAAAGAACACAGGCTATTCCCCTCTCACGAGCCAATTGAGCAAGTTCTATAGTCCGCTGTAACCCACATAGCATTGGCTTTAATACCCAGGTTTTAGCTGTAAAGAATATTTCCGGAACAAGCTTTTGCGGATCCAGCTCGCGGAGAGATTCATCAAAAGCGATAGACAATCCGTTAGGTTGGTAATGGTCGAGGCACTTAAGCGGCTCTTCCACATAATCGATTTGTGCCATATTCAGTGAATGCTGTAGAGCTTCCAGTTCTTCTATCGTCCATGTCCGGTTGGCATCAACTCGCAACTTTTGATGAGGTTCCAAATAAGCTAAAACAGACTTTAAAGACAAAACATCATTCTCGATTGATTGATGCCCTGCTTTGATTTTTATTCGATGGCTTTCGGAGCTCTTATCCATAAGCGAACAGGAACGAACAGCTGTAGAACGCAAAGGATACTCAAGTTGATACCACGCAGCTTCAATTGCAAACCGCACACTTGGGTATAAGTGATTTGGACTAGGGGAAGCGGAAAAATCACTCGAATTAAGCATCAATAACTGCTGCTTACATTGTTCTAGGGTTTCATTTGAAAAACCTGGTAAGGGTGCGATCTCTGTATAAATACTCTGATCGTCAAACAACCAGTGTAGTAGCAATCCCTGTCTAGTTTTGAGTATTTTCCGCTTACCACCCACATTTAAAAAAAAGGGGGAGGTAAACGGAATTTCATACTCAAGAAGCCTGACCTTAGGGATCATGGCTGGCGTTTAAATCGCTTAAAGTCAGGTGGACGTTTTTCATTGTAGGCATTACGGCCTTCCTGCCCTTCCTCAGTCATATAAAACAACATAGTCGCATTACCGGCTAGCTCCTGAAGACCTGCTTGCCCGTCTATTCCAGCATTGAAAGCACTCTTTAACGTTCTTAATGCCATAGGTGAAAGCCTAAGCACTTTTCGGCACCACTCAACCGTGGTTAGTTCCAGATTTTCTATAGGTACGACCTTGTTTACTAGGCCCATATCTAGTGCCTCTTTTGCATCGTACTGATCACATAAGAACCAGATCTCACGGGCTTTCTTCTGCCCTACGATACTCGCCATATAACTGGCACCAAAACCACCATCGAAAGAACCCACTTTAGGGCCTGTCTGACCAAATCGAGCATTCTCAGCAGCTACCGTCATATCACACACCAGATGCAGTACATGACCACCACCAATGGCACAACCCGCTACCATCGCGATAACTGGCTTAGGTAGGCTTCGGATCATCTTCTGAAGATCCAGAACATTAAGGTGATGAACACCAGACTCATCTTCGTAGCCCGTATCACCTCTAACTCGCTGATCCCCGCCTGAACAAAAAGCCATATCTCCTTGCCCAGTCAGAATAACTACACCAACCTGATCGTCATAACGGGCATCATTGACTGCCGCAATCATCTCTTTAACTGTTTGTGGACGAAAGGCATTACGTACTTCAGGACGATTAATGGTGATCTTAGCGATGCCCTCAGCCTTGTGATAAAGGATATCGGAAAATTGCTGCCCGCAATCAACCCAATCTGCGCCCTTCTGGATACTGCTGTCTGCAGGGTTAGTCATGAATAAAGCCCGTTAAAAAATTAGATAAAATCCTACTCACACTACAGGCCTGATCACTGTGACAATTATGGCCTGCACCCGAGATAACATGATGAACGATATTAGCATGCTGTTGAACGAGCTGTTTTGCTAATTCGGTGTATTTTTTATCATGCTCTCCTGTGAGATAAGTAATAGGGTGTCCCCCAAGTGAGGACGTCATATCCTGCTGATTAGCCACAGATAGAGTTAGCAATAAGTTTCCTAAAGCAGATGGATCAGCCTTATGGCGTTGATAGATCTGTTCCGCGGTATCTTTTTCCCTACCGTTAAACACAGCTTGCTGATACCACTGCTCCAAAGTGAGCTTAAGATCCTGCTGACTAAACCGCTGCTGCCAAACTAAATCACTGTCTAGCCGCGCTTTGTCGCCGGGGAGGCCCGGGTGCCCTCCGTCAAATAAAGCACCACAAATTGAACCAGGATTATCCCTTAACCAATGCATCCCAATACGGGCACCCAAAGAATAAGCCAGTAAAAACACCGGTTGTTTAAAATCGGGGAGCTGCTGCCACAACCAACGGCTATAACCTTCAATATCTGTTACATCCTCTGGAAATGTCAGAGGTAAAGCGAGATAAACGATATTCAGTTTCTGACTATCAGGAAGATGATCTATGACGGGTTTCCAGTCATCCTGCCCTCCCATAAAGCCATGGAGACAGAGTATAACAGGGGAGTTTTCAGCTAAAATCTGGCCTTGGTGATAAGGATGGTCGATCAGCATCTAATGATTAGCCTGTCGAATCAGAAGCTGCACAATGATTTCTTGAAAACTCATAGAGTGCTTTTATCTGCTGACTACTCTCAGTGGGAGGCAGTTGTAACTCGATCATTGCCACTCCATTCTGTTTGAGTAAATCAGTAAGTTGCTGTTTGAATTGCGCTTCGGTGCTAGGTGAATGATGAGGAATATCAAAACTTTTAGCGATATTGCCAAACCCCAAACCATGCGGCAGCTGGAAAAAGTCCCGCTGGACATCACCTAAATTGGCCGCTGGCAGCATGTTAAATATGCTACCGCCGTCATTGTTCAACACGATCAATATAAGCGGATAGTCACTGCTATGACGGCGTGCGATCATCAAACTGTTTAGATCATGCAGCAAAGATGTATCACCCAACAAAACCACTATAGGTCTCTCTCGCCCCTGCTGTACACCACAAGCCGTAGCCAACAGTCCATCTATCCCACTCGCCCCTCGGTTACTGAAGACAGGGAAATTTCGATTAGACTGCAGATCCATCAAGCGAATGCTTAAGCTATTACCGACAAAGAGATCTACGCTACTATCCAGAACATCACACAGAGTCTGCGCAGCTTTCAGTTCACCAAATGATAGTGAACGCATAAAGGTTCGTGCTTTCTCCAGTATCTGGCCACTCTTTTCTAACAGTTGAGCATGATCTGATTTTTCGATAACTGCATCCTGACAGTACTCATCTATATCTATGCAAATCTGGGTGGCCGTTTTAGAGGGATCGAGTGCTAACGCCTGTGGCGAAACCAAAATATAGTTTTCAAAATGGCTTTCAGATAACCAATTCAACAAGCGCTTGCCGACAAGTCGCCCACCTAACTGAATCACCGAGTCGTATTCAGCAAGAAGGTCAGGCTGAGCTTCAAGAATCAGTTCAGCACTTTGAATAACCAAGCGATGCTTCGGCAATTTACTGTTTATGTCAGCAATTACCGGGGTATCAAACCGTTCGGCCAATGCCATAACATACTGTGCTTGCGAAGGGGTTAAATCACCAGCGACAAGAAGCGTTTTTCCACTGGGCTGGATAGACTCGGCCTCAAAAGTTGAGGAGATAGATGGCCTCACATGATCAACATCCTGAAGGTATTTTTCGATATCTAACAGATGTTCAGTACTAGTTGGATAAAGCGGCTCCCTAAATGCGCAATTGATCTGCACAGGGCCTGACGTAGTGGCTTTCTGGTAAGCCCTGACAATTGAACTCAGGTTTTCTGTAATCTCTGCTTCACTATCTAACGCATCAATCTGACAAAATTCGACAACATTATCAGCAAAGATTCCTTTCTGATTAATCGCCTGATTCGCGCCACAATTTAGCAACTCTTCAGGCCTATCAGCAGAGAGCACCATCAACGGCTGCGATGTTTGAAAAGCTTCGATGACCGCAGGATATAAATTGGCAACCGCAGTCCCAGATGTAGTAATCACGATGACTGGCTTTGACCGCGCTTTGACAAGACCTAGTGCGAAAAAGCCTAAGCCTCGCTCATCAAGATGCGTGTGTAATCTCAGCTGTCCTTGCTCCCCTTTATTGGTTTTAAAATGGGAAAGTTTGGCAGCCGCAATAACTAAAGGTGCACTTCTAGAGCCAGGCGCAATACAGATGTCCTCGACGCCCAACTGAACTAACTGCTCTAGAACAGCAGCGGCCCATAGATTTGTCAGATTAGTGTTGTGCTGTGCCATAAACCACATCAAGAAGAGAGTTAATTTTCGAATCCAGCTCCTGCCATTCCGATTCTGAATCGGAGCCGTCAACCAAACCCACACCAGAAAAACAGTGTAACCGGTTATTTTCCAGTAGTGCAGATCGGATTACGACAGCAAGATCAACAAACTCCATCTCATCACTATAACTGACGATTCCAATCCCTCCGCTATACCAACCACGCGCTAGAGTCTCATTTGAAGACAGGAAGTTCATGGCTGCATCTCTTGGATAACCCGATACTGCAGGTGTTGGGTGGAGAAGATTTATCAGTTCAGCATCATCAATTTTACAGTTAAGTTCAGCCGTCACCTTTTGATAAAGATGCTGAACCTTTTCCAATTTCATAACTTGAGTAGGTTCAAAATCAACCGGGTTACAAACACCTTCAAGCTGCTGCTGTATAAATCGGCTTACCAAGCCATGTTCATTCTGAAACCGCGAGTCATTAAGTAACTTTTGAGCCAACAGTTCATCACTCGTCAAACCTTCACCTCGCCCAACCGTTCCAGCCAATGACTCGGTACAAAGTTGCTGCCCTTCTCTTTTATAAAGACGCTCAGGTGAACACCCCAAAAGATACTTGTCGCCTCTTTGCAGCATAAATGAATAAGTATCTGGATTTACCGCCAACCAACGATTCAATAACTGATGAACATTCATTGAGCCATCAATAGAAAGAACGACATCTCTTGCCAGAACGACTTTTTCAATAGACTGCTGAACAATCTCACTCTGCACCTGATCACAGAGATCACGCCAATGGGCTTTATCAATACTGGAACATTGCCGATATGGTCTATCAAACTTACTAATTTCTTGATTGGACTTATTCCATTCCAGTTCAAGTAACAGCCCGATCAGATCATTTTTTGCAGTATTCCATTCAGCCTCGCCGTCACATGGCAGGTGAATATGTAGGTGATATTCACTCTGAGTTTCGCTCAAACAGATCTGCGGCAAAACAAAATAACTGGATGGAAAACCTTGCCAGATATCACTCTCATCTTCTTCAGCGAAAGAAAATCCGCCGAAGAAAAAAGGCTGATACGCTTTTTCAGATTGGCTAAAGATCCGAGATGATAAATCTCTAACTTCAGCAATCGCTTCTGCTGATGAGTCTGTGATTACCTCCACAGCGGCACCAAGGCCTGCAAGCACACGATCCTGATCTCGCTCACGCCAAAACATTTGCTGGTGAGAAGTATTATTGGAAAGAAAGGCAATCAAATCCCGGCGATCGATAGAAACCGAAGCGTGGTATATACGATTAAAAATATAAGGTAATGAGTTAACCTGCTTACACAATGTTGCAACAAAGTCAGGTTGATCCGAAAAATCGATAAGAGATTCTGCAGGCTTTACGAGTGTTTGCAAAATATCCTTGGCCTAAAAAAAAATGAACGATCACATTATTCAAAACATAATACCGAATACAAATATGACCACAACAGAGCAGTTGATCTAATGTGCTAAGAAATCCATGTTTCTTTACATTCTCTGCCCTGCATCAAACCATGATCTCTATAAGGTAGCCCTGCAAGAAATATTCAAAACAAATAAAGAGAGGTCTAAAGATTAAGTCCTACTAAGTTAAATAATCTTGCGAGGGTCTTTTTACATCTATTCATCTGAAACCATCATTGCAGCTTCACTGAATTGTACTGTGCAGTGGTATTGGTAATTATTCCGCCTCAACTAGTTCCTGACGCCAAGTGCAGCTGCAGCCCGCTTTCTTATCAAGCATGTTAAGGAAAGCTTCGTGCTCGGCTAGCTCTTCATCGGTTATGGTGACCAAAGGTAAGCCTTGCAGCGCATCTGCATGTCTTCTGATTTTACCTGCATCACCACCAGCCATATCATCATCCGACAACAATAAGGAGGTTTGGCCACCTGTCATCAACAGGTAAACATCTGCAAGAATCTCGGCATCCAACAAGGCGCCGTGCAACTCACGATGGGAATTATCAATACCTAAGCGACGGCATAATGCGTCTAGGTTGTTCTTCTGACCAGGGAATTTGTCTTTAGCGATTTTGAGGGAGTCGGTAATTTTACAGAGCTCTTCTGTGCTCTTCCAACCCTCGCCCAACATACCAAATTCATGATCCATGAACCCGACGTCGAAGGGTGCGTTATGTGCAATCATCTCAGAGCCATCGAGAAACTCGGCAAACTCCTGAGCGATCTCAGCAAATTTAGGGCAGTCTTTAACCTGCTCATCAGTGATACCGTGGACCGCAATTGCTTCTGGATCAATCGGCATCTCTGGGTTGATGTAGACGTGAAAAGTGTTGCCAGTCAGCTTACGGTTGATTACCTCAACACAGCCGATCTCAATAATCCGGTGCCCTTGGAAATGTGGACCACTTTCCTGGTTCATACCTGTGGTTTCAGTATCCAGAATCACCAGACGATTCGACATAAATAAGGCCTCTTAATCACTAACTACAATGGCGCGAGTATAACAGAGTATTTTTCTGTAAACAGGTGATCTCGCTATATCTGACTATGTAAAAGTACTTGGCAGTATTGTTAGCTGTAAAGGAGATCAAATCTCCTGATTCACGTAGGAATCAAAGACTTGATAGAACTCGTTTACCTTAGTCATCCATCAGTGAAAAATTGGAAGCATCCTTAAATACCTGCCAATGCGCTTCCACGGCTCTAACCTCATCCATAATCCACTCGGTAAAAGCCATCACCTTTGGCCGATCAAAATTAGCTTCAGGTGCAACCAGATAGTTGGCATAAGGCGAATTCCAATAGCACTTAAGCGGGCACACTAAATGGCCGCGCTCTATATACTCGTACACTAAACTGTACCGAATCGGGGCCACACCCTGACCATTCAATGCAGCATCCACCTGCAGGCTAGAATCCAGCAGTAAAAGAACGACCTGATTTTTGCCCCCCATTTCTCGCACAAATCCAGCATTCACCTGTTTAAGTTCAGGTGAGTCATCAATCAACAAGGGCAAGTTTCCAAGGTTCAGATCAGCACCATCCTTTGTCTGCAAAAGATCAGGGTGACAGACCGATACGATGTAATCCTCAGTTAGAATTTTCTCCATCAACTGTGTATTCCCGCCTTCAGCAAAACGAATCGCCAGATCCTGACTATCATCCGAAAAGTCATGTAGGTCACATGAAGTAGACACTAAGCAATTGAACTCTGGATAGGCCTGCTGAAATGAACCCAGCCTAGGTATCAACCACCGCGCAGCAAATGAAGGTAACGAAGTGATCTTAAGTTGATTGGGTGAAGGATCTACCGAAAGCGCTCTACTCCCCTCATCAATCGCCTTAAACGCCTGTTGGATATATGGCAGCAAAGACGCACCAGCAGGAGATAAACGCACCTCTCGATTCAGACGAATAAATAGAGGCTTTGCAAAGTAGTCTTCCAGCAAACGTATCTGCTGGCTGACAGCAGCCTGCGTCACAAACAATTTTTCAGCAGCCACTTTAAAACTGCCATGTTCAGCAGCCATTAAAAAAACACGCAACGCTTTAAGAGGAGGTAAACGATCCATATAACTTAAGTTTTAATTAACCGAATAGAAATTTATATCGTTTGTCACTATAGCAACCCAAGACCAATAATACTTACAAATTAAGCATAAACGGAGGATACACAGATGATCATTCAAGTATGTGAAAACTACCAGCCATCAAAAGAGATAAGAAATAGTTATCTTCTTCCAACAATAGATTTGCATAAGCTGGCGTGTACCCTCAAGCAATGGCGACAGAACTACCGCACCCGAAATGCGCTGTTCGAGTTAAGTGATGGGCAATTGAAAGATATAGGTCTTAGTCGAGTGCAAGCTCACAAAGAAGCGAGAAAGCCTTTCTGGATTACATAGAAAAAAACGGGGTCTCAACGCATAGAGGCTAACATCAAAAAACATTCATTGGTTCCCATTTTGGGTTAAGTAAAACTCACGATGGAGAATGAGAAGTGTAAAATCTCATTTGAAATGAAATGGCGTCTCTTAATAGTGAAATAGCGCCTCGTTTAAGATGAAATGCAAACCAAAAAAGCAGCCTTCAGGCTGCTTTTAGGTTCTGGTAGTTCCGGGAAAGAAGGGATAGAGCTATAAAGGTAACGTCTGCTAACGACACATTGCAGGCATCGACAAATCTGAGATACCGTGTTCGCAAGAGTGCTCAGAACGTTTGTAATATGATTAAGTAACAGGCAAAACAAAGAGGAAGCAACGTAGATACTGGTTCCCCTTAAGCTTCACACAGGCTTAATCTTTACGTGATTCTCGTTCTTGCTCTGCCCTTTCTTTCCGCATTTCTCTTTCGTGTTCTTCCCTATCTTTCATCATTTCACGTTGGTGCTCTTCCCTATCCTTACGCATCTCACGCTCATACTCTTCTTTGTATTTGCGGTTTTCACGTTCCATTTCTTCACGCTCTTTACGACTTTCTCGCTGATATTCCGCATCACGTTTTCGCTGCTCTTTTATCATTTCTTTATTGTGCTTCATGCGTTCACGTTCATTTTTCATTTGCTCTTTAGCCGCTTCTCTCTGCTCTTTATCCTTCGAGTCAGCGTGAGCAACCGTTAAAGGAAGAGTTATTGCTAATAGACTAATTCCTAGCCCTTTAATGATTTTCTGCATTTTAGTAATTCCTTTGTGAGCCTTTAAATAAATATAAAAATAACGTATCAGAGCTTGCTTGCAACTGAATGAACAGAGTGTATATCCATGTCCGCTATTGGCACTTTGGGTGCATTACTACTCTCTATTCCCCAATTCATTTCACTACACATGTGAATTCATACAATTCGTTTCATTCCAAATAGATTTATAACACCCAGGAATTAGAGGAAAAATGAAATATCCCCGTAGTTAGAGCTATTTTCATTTCTGTACTTATGAGATTCGACAAGAAACTTAACCCTATATCGCTACCGGTGATTTTTTAAACAATTTCAGGTTAAATAATCACCTCTTTTCTCCTCTTTTCTGGTAAAGTTCGCCTCCCTGTAACAGCCCTTAAAATCCGCTGTACATCTTCTAATTTTTTACCCTCAGGACACTCCCTTGATATCCTCTGCGAACATCACAATGCAGTTTGGCGCTGAGCCTTTGTTTGAAAATATTTCGGCTAAATTCGGTAACGGCAATCGTTATGGTTTGATTGGCGCAAACGGCTGCGGCAAATCTACATTTATGAAGATTCTTAGTGGAGATCTGGTGCCAACATCAGGCAACGTTTCTATTACGCCGGGTGAAAAGATGGGTGTCCTTAGTCAGGATCAGTTCGCCTTTGAAGAGTACACGGTTATCGATGCGGTAATCATGGGTGATACCGAGCTTTGGAAGGTAAAGCAGGAGCGTGATCGTATTTATGCGCTACCAGAGATGTCCGAAGAAGATGGGATGAAGGTTGGTCATCTGGAAAGCGAATTCGCCGAGATGGATGGTTACACCGCAGAAAGTCGTGCTGGTGATATCCTACTGGAAGCAGGGATTGCCGAAGAATATCATTTTGGCTTGATGAGTCAGGTAGCACCGGGCTGGAAACTACGTGTGTTATTAGCACAAGCTTTGTTTGCCAACCCAGATATTCTGTTGCTGGACGAACCAACCAACAACTTGGATATCCATACAATTAGCTGGCTTGAGTCGGTTCTAAACCAGCGTAAGTGCACTATGATCATTATCTCCCACGACCGTCACTTCCTAAATGCGGTTTGTACCCATATGGCGGATATCGATTACGGTGAGCTAAGAATCTATCCGGGCAATTATGATTACTTCCTAGAAGCGTCCTCTTTGATCCGTGAGCAGCTATTAACGGAAAATGCGAAAAAGAGTGCTGAGCTGGATGAACTACAAGCGTTTGTAAATCGTTTTTCTGCCAATGCCTCTAAAGCAAAACAAGCAAGTTCGCGTGCTAAGAAGATGGAGAAGATCGAGCTAGATGAAGTTAAAACCTCCAGCCGTCAGATCCCTTCCATCACTTTAAAGCAGGATAAAAAGCTGCACCGCCAAGCGCTAATCTTAGAAGATGTTGGCCACGGTTTTGAAGACAACAAATTATTCGAAAACGGCAATCTGATCCTAGAAGCCGGCGCTAAACTCGCCGTTATCGGTGAGAACGGTGCCGGTAAAACTACTTTCTTGCGCTGCCTGATGGACGAGCTGCAAGCGAATGAAGGTACGATAAAATGGTCTGAAAATGCGGTTATTGGTTATTGCCCGCAGGATAGCAGTGCTGATTTTGATTCTGATCTAACACTATTTGAGTGGATGTCTCAGTGGCGTACACCTAAGCATGATGATCTGAAAGTCCGTGCTATGTTAGGTCGCTTACTCTTTACAGCTGACGACTTTAACAAGAAAGCTAAAGTCTGTTCCGGTGGTGAGAAAAACCGCCTGCTGTTCGGCAAAATGATGATGATAGATTTGAACGTCCTGATTATGGATGAGCCAACCAACCACATGGATATGGAAGCTATCGAAGCATTAAACAATGCTTTGCTTGGCTTTGACGGCACGCTGATCTTTGTCAGCCATGACCGCGCATTTGTATCCTCATTAGCAACGCATATTATCGAAATTAAAGATCAACAGATGATCAATTTCCACGGCACTTTCGATGAGTATATGGATAGCCAAAAGGTTACTGCTGAAGTTGCTTAAAAGCCGTCATAGACACCAATAAAAAAGGGCCTGATTAAATCAGGCCCTTTTTGTATTAAGCATTATTCTGCCAACTTCGGCTACACCATCTGCCCCACAACACCCCCGTTATTTAAGCCTACTAACTATCACGACCTCCCTGTTAACCGGAAACAGTTAATGGATGCCCTCTTCAAATAACCAAGCCTATTTATTGACTCGTCTCAACATTCGAGCACAAAACATCATTTCCAGACGGATATCGACTATCCTAAAAATGACCTTAAAACTGCAATGAACTAGCCGCTTTTGCCGAGGAGTTAAGGATGGCTTGTTTAGTAATAGATAAGGATACTGATAATGTTGTGCCCTCCCCTAATATGCGGGAATACTCAACAGAACTAACAGATTCACCCAACTGCCAAATTGATGGTCTACCAGATAATGCGGTTAACATCTGTTACGAAGCGGTGGATCGACACCTAGATAAAGGCCTTGCCGATAAAATAGCTCTCAGATGGCATAGCAAAACAAACCAACTGAAGAGTTTTACCTACGCCGAACTGGCTGCAGCGACCAGCCGCTTTGCTTGTGTACTTCAGCGACTTGGGCTTCAACCGGGAGACAGGGTATTCGGCTTAGCAGGCAGAACACCTGAGATTTATATCTCATTACTGGGCAGTTTGAAGTTTGGTGCTGTTTTTGCGCCACTGTTCTCCGCGTTTGGACCTGAACCTATCCGTTCACGCATGGAGATTGGCGATGCAGCAGTATTAGTGACAACAGAGCGACTGTATCGGAAAAAGCTTCAACATTGGATCAATGAATTAACCCCTTCTCCTCAAGTACTCTTACTGGATATAAAAGGAGAGCCCCCTGAAGGCTGCCATGATCTAAGCAAATTGCTAGCCGAGGCTGACCCAGACTTTCCGGTTTACTCAAGCTCGCCAGATGATATGGCCCTACTGCACTTCACCAGCGGCACTACTGGCAAACCCAAGGGAGCCGTACATGTTCATAACGCCGTACGGCACCACATTATTTCTGCCTACTATGCGCTTGATCTGCACCCTGAAGATATTTATTGGTGTACTGCGGATCCCGGCTGGGTAACGGGTATTTCCTACGGCATTATTGCTCCACTTTGCCATGGCGTAACACTGGTAATTGACGAAGCAGAATTTGACCCTGCCCGCTGGTACCAGCTATTAGAGCAAGAGCGTGTCAGCGTTTGGTATACCGCACCTACAGCGGTACGCATGCTAATGAAGGCCGGCGATCAGCTACCGCTCAAGTATGATCTCAGCCAACTGCGCTTTATGGCCAGCGTTGGAGAACCCCTCAACCCCGAGGCTGTCATCTGGGGAAATAAGGTTTTCGGTATCCCCTTTCATGATAATTGGTGGCAGAGCGAAACAGGTGGAATCGTCATCTCCAATTATGCTGCTATGCCGATCAAACCGGGATCGATGGGACGTCCAATCCCCGGACTTGAAGTCGCACTGATAAAGCGGACTGCTAACAACAGCATCCAGCTATTGAATGATCAGGAAACCACCGGCGAGCTAGCAATAAAGGCAGGCTGGACCTCAATGTTTCGTGCTTACCTTAATCAACCAGATCGCTACCAAAGCTGTTTTTCAGAGGGGTGGTATCTCTCCGGTGATTTGGCTCGACGGGATAGCGATGACTATTACTGGTTCGTCGGGCGCAGTGATGATGTGATTAAAACCGCGGGACATCTGATTGGCCCCTTCGAAGTGGAAAGTGTACTGATTGAACATCCAGCGGTCGCTGAAGCTGCAGTGATTGGTATCCCTGATCCTATTGTTGGCGAAATAATAAAAGCCTACGTGGCACTCAATTCAGGCTACCTCCCCGATGAAACTCTGAGGAAAACGCTGTTGGGGCATGCTCGCAAATATCTTGGGGCAGCAGTCGCACCAAAAGAGATTTCCTTTCGAGAGAATTTACCAAAAACACGTAGCGGTAAGATCATGCGACGTCTGCTAAAAGCTAGAGAGTTAGGGCTGCCGGAAGGCGACCTATCCACACTTGAGAGCGATGAGAAATGACTTCCCCAGACAAAAAAATCCATCTTGGTAAAGAGCACCTCTCGCAGCTGCTGTACCAGATGTTGCGTATCAGGCTGTTTGAAGAACGCTGCGCTGAACTCTATACCCAAGAGAAAATCCGCGGTTTCCTCCATCTTTATATAGGCGAGGAAGCGATAGCCGTTGGCGTGTGTCAGTCACTACAAAACGCTGACCGGATGGTATGTACCTATCGTGAACATGGCCATGCTCTCGCACGAGGTATGTCGATGACAGCAGTGATGGCTGAGATGTTCGGCAAAACCAATGGTTGCAGCCGCGGCCGTGGTGGGTCTATGCATCTGTTCTCTGATGAGCTGAATTTTTATGGCGGCAACGCCATCGTTGCAGGTGGGCTCCCTTTAGCGGTGGGATTAGCTCTGGCAGACAAGAAACTACAACGCGACAGTGTTACCTGCTGCTTTTTTGGTGAGGGAGCTGTTGCCGAAGGTGAGTTCCATGAAAGCCTGAATTTAGCGTGCCTATGGCAATTGCCTGTACTGTTTATTTGCGAAAACAATTTATATGCAATGGGAACAGCGCTCGAACGTTCCGAATCTGAAACAGAGCTTTATCGCAAGGCTGCCAGCTACGGCATGCCTGCCCAGAGCGTTGATGGTATGAACGTGGTGGATGTGGAAGTTGCTGCAAAGCAAGCGTTGGAGGCTATCCGTCAGGGTCAGGGACCACAGTTTTTAGAGTGCCGCTGCTATAGGTTTAAAGGGCATTCCATGTTCGATACTCAGCTGTACCGTTGCAAAGAAGAGGTTGAACAATGGCTCAGTAAAGGTCCGGTGGTACAGCTAAGCGACTGGATGGAAAAAAACTATCATTTATCTAAGCAAGACATCGATCTATTGAAAAACAAGATAAACCTAGAAATAGACCAAGCCGTAAGCGAAGCGGATCAGGGTGAATGGGAACCTATCACAGATCTTCTGCAAGGTGTTTATACGGAGGTTGATCATGACTAAACCTGCTCAGACCCTGAGTTATCGTGAGGCGGTACGAGAGGCACTGCGAGAAGCGATGGAACAAGATCCTACCGTATTCCTAATGGGCGAAGATGTTGGTCGCTACGGTGGTTGTTACGCAGTTTCTAAAGGACTGATAGATCAATTTGGTGAAGACCGAGTAATTGATACGCCTCTGTGCGAATCTGGATTTGTCGGTGCGGGTATTGGCGCAGCATTGGGAGGCATGCGCCCTATTATCGAGGTGATGACAGTCAATTTCAGTCTGTTGGCACTCGATCAGATCGTAAACAACGCCGCTACTATCCGGCACATGTCCGGTGGGCAGTTCAGTGTTCCATTGGTAGTCCGCATGGCCAGCGGTGCTGGACGCCAACTGGCAGCTCAGCACTCCCATAGTTTGGAATGTTGGTATGCACATGTACCCGGACTAAAAGTGCTGACCCCCGCTACAGTCAGCGATGCCCGCTATATGCTGCAGATGGCACTGAATGATCCTGACCCAGTCATCATCTTTGAACATGTGATGTTATACAACACAGAAGATCAACTTGTGCCTCACGAGCAGATTCCTCCAATGGAGCAAGCGGTAATCAGAAAAACCGGAAAGGATCTGAGCTTAATTGCCTATGGCGGTACTCTGGCAAAAGCTCAGCAAGCTGCTGAGACACTACTCAAAGAGGGCATTGATGCTGAGGTTATCGACCTTCGATGTCTACGTCCGCTGGATAAAAAAACGTTGCTAGAAAGTCTGAGTCGAACCCATAGAGCCGTTATTATCGATGAAAGCTGGAAAACTGGCGGGATGGCGGCAGAGATCAGCGCCCTGCTGATGGAGGAGGTATTCTGGCAGCTCGATGCTCCAGTCACCCGAGTATGCAGTCAGGAGGTTCCTATCCCCTACCCGGAACATCTTGAGCAAGCAGCACTACCCCAGGTAGAGGATATTCTTGAAGCTGTCAGACAGCTACCGGGGATAGTATGAGTAATTCGGTTTATGAGCTGACTATGCCTTCATTTGGCGCAGATATGGATCAAGGCCTGATTTTGGAGTGGCGAGTTAAACCAGGAGATAAGATCGATAAGGGTCAGGTAATCGCCATTATTGAAACTCAAAAAGGTGCTATCGACTTTGAAGCTTATACCGATGGTCAGGTTGAAGAATTACTAGTTGCAGAAGACCAAACAGTACAAGTAGGGACTCCGATTGCACGACTGACCGGGAAAATAGACGTTAATGCAGTAACTGATCCTGTCAAACCCACTAAAACTGAACGAACCCCCTTACAACCTGTTCCACATACTAGTGGGCATCAACCATCCACTAGTAACGCTAACCTCAGTAGACATTCAGCAACACCCTATGCTCGACATCTGGCTAAACATGCAGGGATAAACCTGACCGAAGTTAAAGGTAGTGGCCCAGCCGGCGCTATTCTGTCTAGGGATATCAAAAAAGCTCATCACACACCACATTCACCTAGCAAAGATTCAATGCGCGAGGCCATCACCGCTGCACTAAGTCGTTCCAAACGTGAGATCCCTCATTACTATCTGGAAACCACAATTGATGTGCAACAGGCAGATGACTGGGTACATGAATTTAACCGTGATCTACCGCCAGACCAACAGGTCCTACTCAATGCTTTGTTTCATTGTGCTGTAGCCAAAGCGCTGCGCAAATTGCCTGAATTTAATGGTTTTTATTTAGATGGGCATTTTTCGGAATCATCTGAAGTTCACTTAGCGACAGGAATCTCTATCCGAAGTGGTGGGCTTATATCACCTGCAATCCTCAACGCGGATCAGCTCGCACCTGCTGAGATGATGTCTCAGCTGAAAGATCTGAGTGACCGGGTACGCAATGGCGGCCTGCGTTCAACTGAGATGACCTTAGCCACTGCGACCTTAAGTAGCATGGGTGACCGCGGTGTAGAAAAGCTGTTTGGCATCATCTACCCACCACAAGTCGCATTGATTGGTATGGGTAAGCCGACTGTTCGCCCTTGGGTTGTGGGCTCTGAGGTCAAACCTCGCCTTTTGGTAACTGCCACGCTTGCTGCTGATCATAGAGCCACTGATGGAAGGCAGGGTGCTCGTTTTCTCAACCAACTGGGCAAGCTATTACAAAAACCGGAGAGCCTATGAATACAGAACAGATAAAAACAATTCTGCAGGAAGAGATTCTTGAACTTGCGCCAGAAGCAGATCTAGATCTACTGGATCAGGAAGATGATATGCGCGAAGAACTGGATCTGGATTCAATGGATTTCATGCGCTTATGCGTAGCACTGGGTAACAAGTTAGGTTTTCAGATTCCTGACTCCGACTTGACCAAAATATTAACTTTTGAATCCATGCTGGCTTATCTGTATGAACGGAGCAAAACGTGAACCCGCCCCCCGTTTATTTAATCGTGTTCTTAGCAAAATTAGCCTCGATAAATTACAGGCCCCTGGCTGCAGGCAAACGTTTTGTCCACTGACCCAATGCCTACCTCTCAGGAAAGTGCACTCCATGTTTTGCATCTGGTGAAACAGGTTGCGGCTGAATTACATCCAAATCAGCATTTTTCCAAAACATTAAATTTGGATAGTTCTCTAGATCGAGATTTCTCTTTCGATAGTCTTGGAAAGGTAGAACTTTTACTTCGACTGGAACAAAAGTTTAGGGTTGCTCTACCCGAACCCCTTCTTAATAGAGCGGATACTCCACGAGACCTGTTTAACGCTATTTTAAACTCTCAGGCTCGAACTATGAATTGCGCTCTACCCGAACTAGAGCAAGTACAACTAGAGCTGAAGGATACCAGCATAGCCCCAGAGCTGGCAGAAACCCTGCTAGATGTGTTGGAGTGGCAAAATCAGCATCACCCTGACCAAGTTCATATCACCTTGTACGATCCAGAAGGTGAAGGGCTGACAATTAGCTACAAACAATTAAAAACAGAAGCGTTGAAAGTTGCAGCAGGCTTACAAGCACTTGGGCTTCAACCACAGGCACCCGTTGTATTAATGTTGCCAACTGGCGCCGAGTACTTCTACTGTTTCTTTGGCATCCTCTATGCGGCGGGAATTCCCTGTCCTATTTACCCACCGGGGCGTAAAAGTCAGATTGAAGAGCACCTTAACCGACATGCCAGTATTGTTCGGAACAGTGGTGCAGAGATAATGATTACACCTGAAGATGCGCTCCCTTTTGCAGGTCTTTTACGCAATCAGGTGACGTCGCTAAACCATTTGGTCACTCCTGAAAATATGCAGCAGCATTTAGAAGAACTTACCTTACCAAAAATACACCCACGGGATATTGCTTTCTTACAGTACACTTCCGGCAGCACCGGCACCCCGAAAGGCGTAATCCTGACCCACGCCAACCTTCTCGCGAATGTCCGAGCAATGGGCGAAACGGTACAGGCTAATGCCAATGATGTATTTGTCAGTTGGCTCCCCCTTTACCATGATATGGGCCTAATAGGAGCTTGGTTTGCCAGCCTCTACCATTCCGCTCACCTAGTGATAATGTCACCATTAAGTTTTATTGCTCGCCCGCAACGATGGCTGGAGGCGATTCACCGTTATCACGGCACTCTGTCAGCCTCACCAAATTTTGGTTATGAGCACTGCAGTAGACTAGTTGACCCCAAGGACTACCAACATCTGGATCTATCCAGTTGGCGTTGCGCGTTTAATGGCGCAGAAGCCGTGAGCCCTCAGACTCTTGAGGCATTTTGTCACCGTTTTTCCTGCCTTGGTTTTTCTGCCCGTTCGATGATGCCTGTTTATGGATTAGCTGAAAACAGTGTTGGACTGGCTTTTCCGCCACTGGCACGCGGGGCAAAACTCGACTGCATCAATCGTGATCGCTTTAGCTTAACAGGGTACGCAGACCCCGTTTCTTCAACAGATCCATCAGCAATATCCATAGTTAACTGCGGCCTAGTTATCCCTGGCCACCAACTTAGGGTTGCAGACAGTCGCAATCGGGAATTACCAGATCGGCAAGAGGGGCATGTACAATTTAAAGGGCCATCAGCAACTTCTGGATATTATCGAAACCCAGAAAAAACAGCCGGTTTATTTAAAGGAGACTGGCTGGAAACTGGAGATCTTGGATATATCGTTGACGGAGAGCTCTACATTACCGGTAGGCAAAAAGATCTAATAATTCTGGCCGGCCGAAACATCCACCCATCGGAATTGGAGAACGTGGTTTCAGAACTAGAAGGGGTGCGAAAAGGAGGGGTGGTCGCATTTGGTAGTCAGAGTGAAGAATTTGGTACTGAGCGATTGATTATCGTTGCTGAAACACGCTTAAAGGCTGCAGACGCACTAAATGCTATCAGGGCAAAAATCAATCAAGCCTCTTTAGATCTGCTAGGTTTGCCTGCAGATGAAATCTGCTTAGTCGCCCCAAATCAAATATTAAAAACATCCAGCGGCAAGGTACGCCGCGCAGCCTGCAAAACGCTATATGAATCAAACCAGTTAGGCAAAAGAACTGGCAATATCCGGCTGCAATGGCTGAAGATCGGACTGGCATCCATCCGCGGTAAGTTAACACGCTTCTTTTTAGACGTTCTGGATTATGCATTTGCTGGCTACTGCTGGCTGGTGTTCACTACATTGGCATTAGTGTTCACTCCCATCGCCCTTTTGTTTTCAAAACTGGACCTTCGCTGGGACGCACTCAGCCTTTGTATACGACTTATGTGCATGCTGACAGCCATCAAAGTTAAGGTAGAAGGTCTGGAGAATCTACCGGCTAAAGGGCAGCCTTCTGTCTTTGTAGCAAATCATGCCAGTTATCTAGATGGCTATCTCATACTTGGTTTTCTGCCCAGAGCTGTCCGTTTTGTGGCTAAAGCAGAATTAAAAAGCAATAAGCTGGTGGCCTTTTTGCTTAACAAGATCGGAGTAGAGTTTGTAGAACGCTTTAACGCCGAACAGGGATATGCGGATATCACGAGGCTTTCGGAAGACACAATAGAAAAACGCTCTTTGTTCTTTTTCCCTGAGGGTACATTTTCCCGTGTTCCCGGTCTGCGCTCCTTCCACCTAGGAGCATTTATTACTGCGTGCCAGAAGAAGCTTCCCGTTATACCCATAGGAATAAGGGGAAGCCGAAATATACTCCGCGCAGATAGTTGGTTCCCAAGACGGGGGCATATCATTATCTCCATTGGTAAGCCGATCTATGAACCACCAGAAGAAGGGGTCTCTCCATGGCAAAGCGCCATCAAGATGCGGGATTTAACCCGTGTAGAGATTTTAAAATTAACTGGCGAGATTGATCTGAAATCCGAAGAGCCTATGAACAACGTTGCGGAAATTGAATAAAGTTTAATAGGGACAAGGATCAATGACTAAAGCTGGTATATGACACCAGCTTCCGACATTATAATCGCTTGCATATCTCAGATAGATTTAAACAACCTGCCCTGCTGCAAATCCAGATGCCCACGCCCACTGGAAGTTATGACCGCCCAGATGACCGGTTACATCGAGACACTCACCAATAAAGAATAGGCCCGGTGCTTTTTTAGCTTCCATGGTTTTCTGGTTAATTTCATTGGTATCGATACCACCTAGTGTCACTTCCGCTGTACGATAACCTTCAGTACCTGAAGGTTTGATCTTCCACTCACGGAAAGCGCTGTTGATCGCATCCAGATCTTTATTGGATTGGTTACCCATAATGCCGCTAAAGCCGAATAGCTGGCAGAGAATCTGTGCCATACGCTTACTCATCTGCTGCGCCATGATGGTGGTGATTTCCGCTTTTGGACGCGCTTCGCGTTGCTCTTTTAACCATGTAAGCAGATCAAACTCTGGGAACAGGTCTATCTCAACTTCGCCACCAGGTTGCCAGTAGGAGGAGATCTGCAAAATAGCAGGACCACTTAAGCCACGGTGGGTAAAGAGCATACTTTCGATAAAGCTGGTTTTACCGATAGTCGCTTTTACCTTGTGAGATACACCCGAGAGTTCTTTAAGTACCTCTTTCTCTTTTGGCTGTAGGGTAAAAGGCACTAACGCTGCTGTTTTAGGTAGTACTTTTAGATCGTACTGCTCAGCGATATCGTAAGCAAAGCTGGTAGCTCCGCCATTGGGAATCGATAAACCTCCAGTCGCAATAACGACAGATTCAGCTTTGATCGGACCAGATGATGTTTGCAGTAAGTAACCCTCTTCCTGCGGCTCGATACCATTGACGCTCAGCTCGGTACGGATCTCATTACCCGCCCATTCTGATTCGGTCATTAAAACCCGAAGAATCTCTTTACTGGATTCATTACAGAACAATTGGCCGAGTGTTTTTTCGTGATATTCCACACCATGACGATCAACCAGATCGATAAAGTCCTGCGCTTTATAACGACTGAGAGCAGATTTACAAAAATGAGGATTCTGCGAAAGGAAGTTAGCGGGACCGTTATGAATATTGGTGAAGTTACAACGTCCACCGCCGGACATTAGGATTTTTCGGCCAACTTTTTTAGTGTGTTCGATAACAAGAACAGAACGTCCTCGATAACCAGCAGTAGCGGCACACATCAGGCCTGAAGCTCCGGCTCCGATAATTACTACATCGTACTGTGTCACACGCTTTCTCCACTGGTTTGAAAGCGCGCTATCTTACCACAAGCTATTATTTTTCAGGTTTGTTTTTATGGCTACCGTCGCAGAGTGGCTGTGTTTTTGTTTGCTTGCACATACAAAGCCAAACCTCACCATCCTCTTCGGCTTCAAAGACGACGGGATCTATTCCTGTGCCTTGATGAGAGCCATCACAAAACGGTTGATCACCCGAGCGACCACAAGCACACCACGCATAAGTCTGCCCCGCTTCTAAGTGAATTTTGACTGGGGCATCTGCTGCCCTATGAACGGGTGAATGAGACATCGTTATGCTCCTCTACTGAATATTCCGCCGTCCTTAGCAGCATTTAGTGCTATCGCTATATTCAGTAAACGTAGAAGAGCAATTTCAATTGTTCAAATTTAGAACAATACAATTATTAATGCTGAAGCGCTTGATCAAGCTGATTAAGATTATTTGATAGCCACTGTGCAAGATCCGTTTTCAGTGGTTTGATCGCTGTATCCACCAGCCATAAACCCGATTGTGGCTCGAGTTTTTTACTCTTAGATTTGATCTGCAATGCCTCGCTACACTCCTCTTCCACTGGCAAGTAAGTGGCTTGCGCTAGCGGTTGAAGTTTAGGGTTATCGAGGCAAACAGCGACAACATCATGCTCCAGGAGTGTCTCATCTAACTTAAGAGCATAATCACTGATCTGTTTTTGCAGTGCCATTTGGTTTGAACGAATAGTCGGTGCATGCTCCGGCCAGATACGCTGAAATTCACGCGCAACGATCTGACTCATTACACGAAGATTATCAGGCGCTAACCAAAAGTACGTACTCTGTTCTAGATCTTGAGCACTTAAACTTACTTGAGCCCCACCTGGCAGAATCTCTTGCGCCGCATCTACATTGATAACACGAACATTTGTCGATCTTAGATGCTTAAACAAAGCGTATTCCGGCCAAATTGACTCAATTGATACCACAGCAGTTACAGCACCTTGTTTTGAGATAGCCGCGCCACTTTTATGTTTCAACCAGTTGTTAATTCGGGACACCGGTAAACGTTTTGGTGGCAGATATACCGCCTGGATATCCGTGCCCTCAAGCAGGGCTTGGTTAATGGCATGGATGATAGGCATTGCCGACGCAACACGTTGAGACTCTGCCTTATTTGCCGCGGCAGAATAACCCGACAACGTCAGCATTAAAGCGACCAAAATCAGCTTAATTTTCATAACAGGAACTCTAAGCAAAACTACGAATACGATTGGTAATAACAGCTAACACAAACCCCAAACTGGCCAATAACACAATGGCCGCCCCGGATGGTACGGGTAGCTCTAAGGCCATAGGTAAGATGATTCCGGCCAAGCAACAGATGGTTGAAAGCAAGATATTGGTCCAGAAAAACTGTCTGATATTTCGGGTAATTAAACGAGCGGTTGTCGCTGGGATTAACAACATTGCCCCTACAAGAATAGCTCCGGCAATTTTGACAGCCGCAACGGTAATTAGAGCGATTAGCACAACAAATGCGTAATCGAACAAACGCGTGTTGATACCGTTCACTTGCGCCAGCTCTGGGTTCAACGAAGCAAGCAAAGCCTGATTACCGAAACAAACCGTTAGTAATAGACAGATTGCACCAATCACCGCGAGTATGAATAAGTCCTGATCCTGTACGGTCAGTATCGAGCCGAACAACACGTTCTCAAGAATATGAACATTCACCTTACGCGCCACATAAAGCAGCAAGGCAGCGCCCATTGCGATAGCTACAGCAAGAAAGACCCCAACTAACGCATCGTACGGCACCTGTGTACGGCTTTTAATCCAATGAAGTAACAGAGCAAAGATCAAGCAGAAGCTGAATAGAGACGCATAAGGATGCGCTGCAGGCTCGCCTAACAAGATACCAATCGCGATACCTGTTAAAGCTGCGTGACCTACTGCTTCAGAGAAGAAAGCGAGGCGTTTGATCACTACCAAGCTGCCCATGCCCCCAAGAAGAGGGCCAATAATAAGTGCAGCTACTAAGGCATTGATCAAAAAGCCATATTCAAAAATGCTAGGCAACGTTCCTTGAGCCTGCATTTCAAAGGCCCAATTTCGTAGTGCTTCCATCAGGCTACCGCCTCCATCTCTCTTTTTGAGGATGAATCAAACGAAGCCCCAACGATGCCAAGATCAACCTCACTTGGAAGTCCCATACCAACTAAGCCACCATTGATAAGCAACACGTTATCGGCATGCTCTCGGACAAATTTCATATCATGATGAACTACCACCAAGGTTTTACCTTGCTCTCGAAGATTGAGCATCAGATCTGTAATCAATGCTTGGCCTTCTGCGTCCAGACCCGTCATTGGTTCATCCAAGAACCACAGATCTGAGGAGCGACTCAGTGCTTGCGCAAACATCAAACGCTGCCTTTCACCACCGGATAACTGTCCAAGCTGTAGTTCTGCTTTGCCCTGTAAGCCAACGGTTTCTAATAATTCCAAAACAGTATCTTGATTCTCTGTACGTCGACGAAAGAACACCGGTTTGCGGCTTAAACCGGCACTGAGGAAGTCTGAAATTGTTACAGGTAAGACTTGGTCAAATCGCGGCTGTTGCGGGATATAGGCAGGCCTTTGCGCTTTATTCATCCAAGCGCGTTTTATTTCGCCTTGATGGGGAGTTAAACCTAACATGGATTTTAGCAACGAGGTTTTACCTGCACCGTTAGGGCCAACCAGCAGATGCATTTTGCCAGCAAATAATTCAGCTGTGATAGGCGATAAAATCTGATTACCTGCAATACTCAGGCTTACATTATCTAATTTGATTGAAGGGCCCATTATGCGGTTCCTTCATCGGCTAATGCACTTTTAAGCGCCTCAACTAAAGTTTTTAAGTTGTGTTCCATCTCACGATAAACAAGTTCAGCATCGTACTCGCCGAATGTCAGATGTGAGAAATGGTACAGACCTATCCCCGTTGCCTTTTCTACCGTTTCAACATAGCGATAATCCATGCTTAGCTCGGTAAAGAGCACTTGTACTTGGGCATCGCGGATACGGTCGATTGTGCCTTGTAGCTGACTCGCACTTGGCTCTACCCCATGGGCTGGCTCGATCACTGTGTCTATGCCAATACCAAATTCCTGCAAAAAGTACCCATATGCGTTATGAGTACTCGCAATGCGAATTCCACTCAAATCCAAGCCGTTCAGCGCTTCAGTATATTGGTTCTTAAGTTTTCTAAGTTTGCGCGCATATTGCACCGCATTTTTCTTATAGAACGTGGCATTGTCTGGATCCAATTCACCAAGGTTTTTAGCAATGGTATAGACCTGACGGATAGCCGCACTTATCGACACAAAAGTGTGAGGGTTCCAAGCACCTACAGTATTTTCGGCAGCTAATAGAGGTACATCCTGATTAGCCAGAATCACCTTAATCTTTTTACGCTGCTTACCGTTTTGAGCTTCGAACGCTTCAAGTGCTCTAAACGCAAACTCATCATGACCAATGCCATTCACCACTAGAGCGTCCATTGTCATTAAACGTTTAAGGTCCGCTGGTTGAAGCTCATAACTATGAGGGTTAAAACCCGCATCAACTAAAGGCACTATTTCCGCTCTATCCTTAACGATGTTAGAAACGTAAGCGTAATAAGGGTGCAGCGTGATACCAACCTTCAATGGCTCCGCCATCAACGCACTGGGAAACAAAAATAAAGAAAATGTAATTAAACGCTTAATCATGAGTGGAAGCCGTTTCCCAGTGTGTTAACTGATCGCAATTTGGAGTGTTTGTTGCTGTTTTTCGCCAATAGATCTCGGAATGATCATTGTGTATTTTCAAGACAAACTCGCGGGAACCTTCTTTGGAGGAGCGACCGAAATAACAAATAGAATCAAGAAGATTCCACGTGTAGGCAACGAAAGTACCGTTACTGTCAGCAAACGGTGGCAGTTCTTGTTCAATCAGCTCTGAAACAGTTGGCAGACTGCCATCATCGGATAGAAACATAATCTCATCGGCAGCATTTCTTAGAGCGGTCAAAACCGCTTTGCCTTCAACATCAAGTTCAAGATGTTTTTGCGGTGCTAAACTCGGAGCCTGATTATTCTGCAAAACATAGCTAGCGATAGAAAGGATGATCACGATACTGCCGAGCAGCCAGTAACTTTCAACACGACCATTATCGGGCCTGACAACCTCAACCATTCCGCCCTCTTGCAGTGCTGAGGTTTTAAAGCTCGCCATAATCAACCTCTACGGGGAATTCATGCCCCGAATCGAACTGAATATAGAACTCACCTTCAGGCTGCTGGAAGCGAACTTGAGAGTACTTATCGGCTTTTTTAGACACCAGTAAGGTCTCATCATAGTCATAGAGCTTAACTGGCTTACCCACCGCCTTAGTGCCATCACTAAAACCGACATGACATAGAATTTCAGCTGATTCTTGCTCGCAAGTCATAACCGGGTAATGCGCAAGTGCAGATGCACTTGCGCTCATTAATATCCCTATTAATCCGTGTTTTATTGCTTTAAGCATTACTCAGGTAAAACCTCAAAACTTACGAAACGGATCGCATACTGGTAGTCAGCCAGATCACTCTTAATTGGACTTTTTAGATCAGCACCAACTAACCATGGGCCCGCTTGCTCTGGTGTGAAGATGATTTTGCCATCTTCAGCGGTAGTAACTGGGATAGCACCACGTTCGCTGCGGTACTTAGTTCCAGCAGGTGTCACTTCAACATCAACACCCGCCACAGGTTTACCATCCAATAGCATGGTGAATTCAACTTCTTCGCCCACAACAATATCGTTTGGATGTGTATCTAACTGCATCTCCAAACCTTTGCCTTTAACCTCAGTCACAAGGTCTGTCGGCGCGTTATTGGTAATGTATGTTGCAGTTACCATATCGATCAATAAGGTAGAAACATCGCGGGCATTTTTAGGTAGGCGCTCTTTAGCTTCGATCTTATCCGCCATCATGCGCTTAGGGGTGTCGCGTTTACCCGATTTATAGCTAGTGAAGTAGTAAGGCAGGCGCTTACCTTCGATTTTATAAGTACCCGGCTGATCGATATACAGATCAAATACGCTACGACGATGACCTTTAAAATAACTGCCTAGTGTATTGCGATCGCCATCAGGAGAAAAAACTAGGAAGTGATCTAGCGGTACACCTTTATCAAAACCAAAAACACTATGAGAGGCACTTACATCAGCAGTGATCCATTCACCCTGCCCCTCTTCCGTTGATACCGAAAACTCACTTGGCAAGATCCATAACGGATGCGCCTGCGCTGTAGCAGAAACACCCAATGCACCTGCTAATAAACATCCCTTAAACGTACGGCCTAGTTGCTTGATCATCATTATTTACTTTCTCCAATACTGATACTAACTGGCCCTAGCTCTGCACCGGCATCCAGTTTATAAACCCGTTGTCCTTTACCTAAAGAAACCTTCTGTTTAAGAAGCGTACGATCACCGTGTTCACGAACTGCTTCTAGATACAGAGTGTATTCGCCTGCTGGAAGTGCTTTACCTTGGTTATCGGTACCATCCCATGTCAGCGTGTAGTCACCGGGTGCACGGGTTGCTCCGGTAACACCATCAACCGCTTGGCCATATCGGCCTGCTTTACGCCACCAGCGACGGATATCTTTAAGCCATTTTTTATCGTCAAACCAAACGGTGACAGTGCTTACCGCTTTACGCTGGCCTTTTTGTTCTACCCATACGGCAACAAATGGACGCTGGTATTTAGCCGTGGTAATTTGTGGCACGGTTAATTCAATTTGATGGCTATCAGCTGCGATGGCTGAATGACTCATCAACCCAATGCTTAGCAACAGCGAAGAGATCGTTCTTTTCATAAAAATTCCTTAGCCCATCAAAAGCCAAACATAAGCCAGCGCCATTGAGCCGGTACCGATTACGCTCATTGCAAACAGCTTGTTACGCTTTTTCTTTTGAGGGATGACTAACCAAAAGCCAGTTAAAGTAAAAATCAGCATGAGCAGCGCAGAAATATCGATAAATCCGCGCCATAGCTCGCCGCTGTAACGCCCCATATGAAGATCATTTAACGTCGCAATAACACCGTAATTTTGTTGCTCAACGATGACTTCACCGGCTTCAACGTCGGCCTCTACGATGCTGTAACCACCTGGGCGTTTAATATCTATAACGAGAAAACGCTCCTCTGCTTCCCATTCGTAACTTACCTTGTTGCCATAGATGCCATGCTCAGAACTAAGCCATTTACGCAGCTGATTAGCCTGATCAAGCGGTTCTGTATCCCATATCCCCTCAACTAAAAAAGAATCAGGCATATCTACACTCAATTGCTTTGGTGCATCTGCACTTTCAAACCAATCTCTGTGATTCAACGTGATACCCGTGACCGTAAAAAACAGCATGATCACGAGCATGAACATAGAGGTATAACTGTGAAGCCAGCGGACTAACCGATTAGATTTCCCTTTAGGCTGAGATTTAGACTTGGGCTGAGTCTTTACGTTTGGCTGTTGTGTAAGGATCTGGTTCATTGGAAAGACAAAAGAGAATCAAAACCATTACGATAACCGATTCCCGATGTAAGGCTTTAATATCGTTACAATCTTTACAGAAAAGCAGCGCCCTACTTCGTAGAGCGCTGCCACCTTAAATCCCTGAAGGGGAAGGGATAGATTAGAACGTATAAGCCGCAGTTAACTTAACATTACGACCTGGTTCATAATCGTTTAGATGAAGATCCCCAAATAATGGATGGAAAGTATCACCTATACGAGATGCATGAGATGTATAGTGCTCATCAAATATGTTTTCTACACCAAAGGTCAGGTTAAGACCGTCAACCTGCTTAGGTGTCCAACGAGCTGAGATGTTATGTACATCATAAGATGGTTTATCAAAGTGCTCTTCTTTGATCGTTACAAGCGAGGTCCAATTAATCGCTAGATCTTGCGCTGGCATGTGGTAATCAAGCCCCAAAGAGATGCTATCTCCCACTTGGCGACCTAATGGGTCGTCTGTTACATCATTAGCTGATTCTGAGTGCGCATAGGTAAAGCGAGCATCGAAGTTCCCCTTACTCAAACCTAAGCTAGTTTCGAAACCCTGAATGCGATAATCGCCAATATTCTGAAGTGCATTACTACCATCATCGATGTAATCATCAACATCAGTACGGAAGATGGTTAAAGCGAAGCTTAAACTATCCAAACCGAAACGCTGACGATCTTCAAATGTGATGCCAATTTCAGAGTTTAAACCCGTCTCTGGCTTCAATTCGTTATTTTCAACAGTTGATACCGGAACAAATACCTCGGACAAGTTAGGCCCTTGGAAAAGCTCTGTAGCACTCGCTCGCACAGACCAAGCGTCAGTCAGAGGATAAACAGCATTCAAACCAAATGTTGTTTCAGTGAATGTTTCATCAGATACCGCTGTATCAAGCTTGTAACGGTTATAGCGAACGCCTGGAGTCAACGCTAGGCCATTAGAAAATTCAATCTCATCTTCGACATACACTGCGTAGGACTTGGCTTTTTCTGTATTTACAGTAACAGAGTCATCCTGCAGTTTTGTTTTCTGACGGTAAACTTCAAAACCATAGCGAACATTATGTGTTAGCTCTTCACCTGTAATGATGGATTCAGCAAGAACATTTACACCACGATGAACCGCTTCACCCTCACGATAGCGATATGTCGCAAAAGGGTTGTTTTCCTCATCGCGCCATAAATTCATATCATTTTCATAGACAGTGGCGCGTAGATTCAGCATATCACCAAGATCAAGTTCATAACCCAGCGTCATTGTTTGACGTTCAAATTCAGTCGGGTAAACAGTCGTACCTGTGATTGATGAATTAGTTGAAGCACCCATATCTGCACGAGGCGCGTAGTCACCTTCATCAGTGTACTTGTCATAACTAAATTCGATACGGTTAGACTCATCAATATCGAGGCCAAAATTAACTAGGCCATTATCAATTTCGCCATCATTACCCACACTTTCAATCCCAGAACCATCCTCTGGGTTATCTCTGTCAACTTGATTCAAATAAATAACAGCGTCTAATGCTTCATTTAGCTGGCCATAGGCTGTTACAGAATAATTATGGTAATCATTACTTGCGTAACCAGCACTGATACGTGCACCGATTTGCTGACCATCATGCAAAAGATCTTTTGCATCTTTTGTTTCAAAAGCGACGCCACCTGAAAGACCACCGGTCAAAACAGAATTGGTACCTACCTGAAGATCAACAGCTTTTAGAATATCCGCATTAATTAACAAGTTACCCATATGGTGGTAAACGTTGTTGTTCTGCTTTGCTCCATCAATCGTAATATCAAGATCATAATCTTCCATACCACGAATATTGATTCGCTGATTAAGGGAATGAGCACCACCAATATCTACACCAGCCTGATCTCGAAGCAGATCACTCAGATGGTCTGCCTGTTTAATCTCAATATCATCGCTCAACATCGTCGAAGCATTACTGATCTGAGTACCCCAAACTTGTACCTTTTGACCTTCAACTGCTGACGAATCTGCCCATGTTTGAGTTGCTATGCCAATGGCTAAAACCAATGGCAATTTCTTAGCGCAAATATGCGTTTTCATTGTTCATACCACTTAATCTAAATGCGAATCGAGTGCATTATTAATTAGATATAAAGTAGCAGTTACAACATTTACACTTCTTACAAAAATAACGCTAAATTTTGGAGGGCTTTATTTAACGAGGTAGCTTAATATTAATGTCCAACCCACCGTATTGATTCAGGCTCGCCTTAATAGAACCACCCAGCATTTGAATTTGCCGCTGGCATAAAGCTAAACCTAATCCAGCCCCGCCAACATCACGGCTACGGGCCTTATCAGTACGGTAGAAAGGATCGAAGATCTTAACTAGATCATTTTCGGGTACGCCTGGCCCCCGATCAGACACACAGATATTCAGCTCATTACCCTTTTCAGAACAAGTCAGCTCAACAGGTTGATCAGCGGGACTATATTTCATCGCATTTCTTATCACGTTCTCCAATGCTTGAGAAAGCGCTTGTTGCGATGATTCTGAAACGTTCAGAGCTTTAGCATAGTTACGGATTAATGTTCGGCCAGAGTACTCAAAAAGAGCATCGTCACATATCAGATCCAGCAAGGTAGCTAGATTAAACGCCTCACTTAGCTCAACTTCTGGATCTCCATCTAGCCATGCTAGAGTCAACGCATCTTCAACTAACTGATGCATTTGATCTACTTCACGTTGAAGCCTAGGTAAAAGCTCCTTAGATTTTTCTTGATCATCCCGGCATATCTCAATCGCTAGCCCGATTCGCGTCAGCGGAGTTCTCAGTTCATGCGATAGATCACCCAAAAGCTGTCTCTGAGAATTAACCAAACGCTCTACCCTTGCAGCCATACTGTCAAAAGATTCGGCGACTTGGGTTAATTCGTCTTTACGATTATCTGGCAGATTTGGCAACACACGTGCAGAAAGATCGCCTGAAGCTAATTTTAAGGTGCCTTGATTTAAGGCCTCTAAAGGCCGCATTAGGTATCTATAAGCTATCCAGCAGAAAATCAGAATGATGAAAGAAGGTATTACAATGGTCAGTAGGCTATGCACTAGATCAGTATCTACCTTTGGATACATCTCCCTTGGTAGCTCAATTACAAAGGTGCCGGTTTGCTGTTCTAGAGGAATTCCAATAAGAACATTTTCCATGAATTCATGGACTGGCCAGTACACATAACGCTGAAAGCCTATTTTGCTTTGTAAAGCCTCAGGAATGGGTTGGCTAGAGATAATGGTGTTATCTGCTGTTACTAATGCAGACCATGTCTTTAAATCTTTTTCGACTTGCTCCGTGAGTTGGAGAACAGATTTTGCGCCTTCAGTTTTAAATCGCTCGCCAGCGTCCTTAGCTAAAGATTTTAACCTCTCCTGACTATCTTCAGATATTTCAGTCATCCCAATAGTCACTTCATATGAGAGATGGTGAAGACTAGAAAAGATAATCAATGATACAGCTAATAAGCTAAAGCTAAGCTGCCAGAATAATCTCCGGCTCATTGATAACAGTATCCTTGACCACGAACCGTTTTGATCTTCTGTTCGTCAACAAGTCCCGCCATCTTCGAGCGAAGATTACTAACATGCATATCTAAACTTCGGTCGTAGCGACTAAAAGGTTTACTTAAAATTAACTGGTAAAGGTAAGGCTTTGTCAGTATCTCATCTTTATGAGTGATAAATGTCTTTAACAAGTCATGTTCGATCGGCGTCAGTTCGATATCGCCGTTAGCTGACTGCAAACACTTGTTCTTTGAATCAAGCTTGATAGGACCATCCGAGATAACTCCATCCGCTTTATCAACCTTATTAGATTTGCTTCTACGAAGCAGCGCCTCAACCCTAAGCAACAACTCTGTCATATTGAATGGTTTGGGGAGATAATCATCCGCACCGCCCTTAAACCCTTCGATACGATCTTGCTCAGCACCACAAGCAGACAACATAACAACCGGCGTATCGCGATATTTGCGTAAACGCTGTAGAACTTCTAAACCATCTAATTCAGGTAGCATTTTATCTAGAAGAATCAGATGAAAGTTCTGATTGATTGCCGTAACTAAGCCCTCACGACCGGTAAAGCTCTGCACCGTATGGTAGCCTTGCTTTTTGAGAAGCTCAGACACAGAATTACTTACCTCACGATCATCCTCGATCAAGAGAATACGCGCAGGATTAAAATTCTTGATCCCTTCAAGGGCTCTAACCGGTGCTGATGTCATAGGTTCATCCTTTCGCCTGAAGATCCATTTCCATCTGATCTAAATACCGAATCCAATTCACTGCCATTTTCCCGTACTTAGCATCACCTTCTGCTGCTGCTAAAGATATTCTCGCTTGCTCAAAATGTTTTTGATTAATTTGAGCTATACCCTGCATTAACTTAATTTGAGCTACTTTTTTAGGTTTTCGCGTCAACAGATTAGAAAGCGTTTTCTCCGCTTGATCCCACTGTTTCTCTTGCAGCTGAATTTGAGCCAACTGCAAAGACACTTTCTCACTTGGTGCGATAAGGTTTAGCTTCGAAAGTACTTTAATCGCCCTGGGCTTCTCTTGCGCGCGAATCCAAGCACTGCTTAACAGCCTTAAATTTTTGCTGTTTTGCTTGATAACACCTTTTTGGAAACCCTGCTCGATCACTCTAGCGGCATGATAAGGAATGCCCGAACGGAGCATTAATTGAGCAAGAAGCTCATAATCTTTAGCCGTCACCAGCAGTTTTCTCTCATAGCCCAAGCGCTGAGTCGCAAGTGCAGATTTACGATCCCCTGCTTGTATTTGCAGAGAAACCAACTGACGCCATTGCTTGGGATTAGAGGAGTAATGCTGAATCACAACTTGCTGCTGTTTAGCGGCCTGCTTCCACTGCTTAAGCTCAATATGCGCAGCTATTTTCAGCTGATACCAGCTTTCTGGTGCAATCCCTTTGTAACGAATCGCTTTAGTGATGTGCGGTAACAAGGATTTCCAACGTTTTAACTGACTATAAGCCTGAGCCATCATCAGATGATCATTCGCTTTTACTGAAACACCAGGGCCCGCCATCCATTGTTGAAGATTAGAAACACAGCTTTTCCAAGCTTCTTGCATACAATAAAGCTGGCCCAGAGTACGCAGTAAATTAATCTGTTGTGCATCAGGCAAGGCTTTTAAAGCCTGAGTAGCTTTCAGATACTTAATTGCAGAGGAATAACGCTCCTGCTGGAGAGCAACTTGAGCAAGATTATGCTGCACAAGCGCTTTAGCATAATCAGACTTAACCTTTTGCTCAGCAGCCAACAATTGCTGATTCGCTTGTTTCCACTGCCCCGCCTCCATTGATTTAAAGGCAGTATTTAGCTGTTTGTACTCAGCAGAAGACAAAGAAGGTTTCGCTGCATGCCCTTGAAGAGCAAACAACAAAAAACAAACTGTAATGAATGATCGCAACATATTTCTATACTGTTCTGATTACTTATCAAGTTTGAATTCTAAAACCTGACGCGCTTTAAACTTCACCGCTTGACCGTCTACGGTTTTGATTTTAAAACGCCAACGCTTAATCGCTTTAATAACCGCGCTATCAAAAGTGCCTTTAGGATTAGATTCAATAACTTTAATAGTGTCCGGTTTAACCGTGCCAGCTTCGGTTACCAAAAACTCCACTGTTACACTGCCTTCAACTTTACGACGCAATGCCCTACGCGGGTAACTAGGTGGCACTTGACTCACTGCTGTAGGGTTCGTGTCTAAAACCAACTCTGGCGTTGGTACAGCCAGGTTGTTAAGCGATGGTGAAAGCGCGACGCTAATACCAACATCAATGTTAGGAATATCAACGGCCGTCACAGGCGTACTAGTAATAGGTACAACCTGTTGTTGCACCTGTGGCATTTCGGGCTGAGTTTCTGGAACGATCTCTTCCGGCTCTGGCGGCAATTCACGGGAACGCGCCTCGATATCACTCTCTTGGCGAACCATTAAAAAGTCCAGATCAGGCGTTAAGACACTTTCAGGTTCTACCTGCTTGCCAATACCAGAAACCATCGCCAATGCATAAAACAGCAATATGGCTAATAACAGGCCTCCAGGGGCAACGACTAAAGCACGTAGCATTATTGCGAACCTGCTTGAGTTGCCACTGTGTAGTTGACATTAGCTAAGCGTAGCTGATCGATTACCTTAACCAGTTGACCGGTAGTCGCTTGTTGATCCGCCTGAATAACAACGTTGATTTCAGATTGTTCGCTTTTGAGGCGTTCAATCGCAGGACGCACCATACGAACATCCACTGGCTTACGATCGACCCAAATTTCATTGTTAGCAGAAATAGCAACCATAACCGCTGTTTTACTCTGACTATCACTGGTTTGTGCCGTAGGTCGATTAACATCGATGCCAGCCTCACGCACAAACGAAGTCGATACAATAAAGAAGATCAGCATGATGAACACCACATCTAGCATAGGTGTCATATTGATTTCGGCATCGTCCTGCTGCTGAGTTAAATTGACTCGCTGTCTCATGCTGCAGACTCCTCATGTAACACTCGGCGCAAGCGGTTTCTTTCCGCTTCCGACCATCTAGATAAACGGTTGTAAAAAAGTAAACCAGCTACAGCGACTGCCATCCCCGTCATTGTTGGGAATGTTGCACTAGCCACACCCGCGGCCATCATTCGAGGGTTACCCGTGCCATACAATGCAAGGCTATCAAACACCTGAATCATGCCAGTCACCGTGCCTAATAAACCGATCAACGGACATAAAGTTATTAGGTTTTTAATCATCTGAAATTGGCTTTTCAAAGCTAAATCCAGATCACAAACAGCACTCAATTTCTTAACTGGCGAGCTTTGACCTTGCAAATAATCTAACAACGAGGCTCTCTGCTTGGGATAAGCCCATACTCTATAGCTGATCCGTTCAAGGATAAGGGTGAACATAAGAAAGCTCACCCATAGAATCAAATAGAGTACCCAACCACCCGTTTGGAAGAACTGCCCTAAGGCAAACATCCAATCATGAAGACTAGGCCACATGAGTACTCTTCTCTTCTTTAGCAATTGATTCATCAGTTGCTAACAAACCTAAGCTTTTCTCTTGAAGCAACTGAGTGATGCGGCGGCTTCTACTCGTCAAATAGCTATGGCAGAACAGCAACGGTATAGCTACAACCAAACCTAAAACAGTTGTCATCAATGCTTGAGAGATACCACCCGCCATCAACTTAGGGTCACTTGTACCAAACAGAGTGATACTCTGGAAAGTCGCGATCATACCGATAACAGTACCTAAAAGACCTAAAAGTGGCGCAACAGCAGCTAAAAGCTTAACGATACTTTGGCCCTGCTCGATTTTTGGTACTTCTTTAAGAATCAGCTCATCCACTTTCATCTCTAGCTGATCTAAGCCTAGATTCGAACGACTAACTGCCTGCAGTACTCGCCCAAGCGGGTTGTTATCCATTAGCTGCGCTGGTTGAGCTAATTGCTTTCTGACCTGCAATTCAGTTTTGGTCATACGCAACATCTGCCAGAATGCCACCAGCAAACCAATCAAGCCCAAACCCATGATGAGGTAACCTACTTCACCGCCTTGATGCAGTCGCTCAATAAGCTTTGGCATACGATCCAACAGCGCAAATAGCTGACCACGACTTGGGTCGATCAAAACATCCGCATTAGTACCATTTTGATAATCAACGATATCTTTTTGCGCACCAGCGCTTGGTTGAGTCGTTAAAACCGACAGTTTTTGCTGCTGCAGATCCCAATGTAAGAATTGGCCATCACGAGTAGCTGCGGCAAAGGTACCTATACGCAAAACCTCTGTATCAGCAGTAACACCGTCCCGATTCACCACCGGCACAGTCACTTGCTTGATTTCACCGGTGGCAGTCATTTCGAGCTGCAGCTGATACCAAAGGCTTTGTAGGTCCTGAAGTTTTGGTACACGTTTAGAATCAGCAAATGAAAGTTGATCTAAACGACCAGGGTTGTCAGCGCTGGTCATTGAATCCATCAATACCGGCACGAGTTCAGATGCTGATTCTTTGGCGACACCGAATACTTCACCTAGTTGGCCAGAACGTTGCTGTAGTGCTGCTTCTAATTCAGCAAGCTGTTCATCATTCGCATCGAACTCAGCTTTTAAGCGCTCCTGCTCTGCTTCAGCAGCGGCTAAACGCGCCTTACTTTTCGCTAGAAGCATTTTTTGTTTACTTAAATCAGCATTGAATTCTGCTTCACGTTGGCGGTTGATCGCCGTATCGGTGCTACTAATCTGTTTTACTTCGCTAAGCAAACCTTTAAGCGGCACAGTTTCAGCGAAAACTGGTAGTGAGCTAAAACCAAGAACTACGGCTAAACCTAATTGTTTCAACATTATTATCGCTCCAGTTTAGGCAGTGGTAGGTTTAACAAACTTGGCACCTGCTGCTGCCGAGCGATTTGAATAGCCCTTGTAAGTTCTAGATTTTGGGAATCATCAAGTGCTTGCCAAGACTGAGTAGAAGGTTGCCATAGCGCACTCTCAGCACCATTTAGCGACTGGTAGTACAGTACAGCTCGTCCTAAACGCAGGAATGTAACCTGCTGACCATTATTTGAAGCTAATGCACCTTTATACGATTCGAATGTACGACCGTACTGCACTTCTACAGCATAGGCCTCAAGAATCTGACGGTACTTTTCTGCCACGCTCACATCAGCGCGAAGCAAGAGCGCCTCAAGTTTCTCTAAACGCTCTTTACGTTCTGATTGTAAAAAAGGTATATCTTGCGCCACAAATTTACCTAATGTTTCAACCATCTGGTTCAACATAGGTAAAACGGCCTTATCCGTTTCTTCAATAGAGGCGATTTGCGCTTCCAAATCTAAAACTTCTTTGTTCTGCGACTCAATCAGTAAAGCCACTTGCGCATTGTATGCCTCGGTCACATCCGACAGACGTTCATTGGTGAGATATTCATCAACTGCAACTTGAGTGCTCTGCTCAATATTATCGATGCGTTTTTGTGATTGTTGGCTTTGATTATGTGCCGCTACTGTTTTCTTAGTACCAACATCCAGGTCGTTAGCCGCGAAAACAGGAACGCCTGAAATAGCGACAGCCAAAAGAGAATATTTAAACAGAGATTTCATGACCAGCAACTTACAGCTAAATAAAAATGAGAATAATTATCCGTTAGATTAATAAAACAGACAACCCGCTTTACAATACTTACAACTAAAAAGAGAGCGCTATTCAGCACTCTCTTCTTTGGATTTATTTAGTTCACGAATTTTATCAGCCAGTCTAGTTTTACGTTCCGGTTGCTTCTGATCAGCAGAGCTTTCATCAGCTTGGCGTTGTTTTTCGTAGACCGATTGATTCTTTTTCTTATCCTGCTTAGCTTTGCGTCGTCTGCTATCGTAACTATCAGGATCAGCCAAACGCTCATTACGCGTTGGGCCTTCATTTGGAATAAAGCCTTTTGCTTTTCGGCTTTTCTTTAAACGTGCCATTACTTACTACCTTCTTTTTCCGCAGCCGCCTGTGCTTCTGCTTCTAATCGTTCTTGCTCTAATTTTTCCTGTTCAGCGATACGGCGTTTTTCTTCCCACTCTTGAACAGTTTCAAAACTTAATTTACCTAGTTTACCCGAACGTATTTCATTTAAGAGCAACGTTGAAGCTTTATTTCGATCAACAACACCACCTGGGCGCAAACACCCTCTTCGACGACCAATTTCGTCCAAAACCCCTTCCGCAAGTTCTGGCATCTCTTTAAATTTGAAACGCTCAACCAATCGATCAGGATAATCATCTCGCATAAAGCCTGCGGCAAAGATCGCCACGTCTTCATGTTCAATGGCTGTATCTTTGATTGCTCCACTTGCCGCTAATCGATAACCCGAATCTACGTCTTCAATTTTTGGCCACAAAATACCGGGCGTGTCTGACAGCGCCATACCATTACGCGTGGTAAAGCGAGTCTGACTTTTAGTAACAGCGGGTTCGTTCCCTACTTTGGCAATTTTCTTGCCTAACAAGGCATTAATTAAAGTAGATTTACCAACATTAGGTATCCCCATAATCATGGCACGTACTGGACGTCCTGATTCTGAGCGAGATGGTGCCATCTGCTTACAAATCTCAGCAATTCTATTGATCAGTTTTTTTTGAGAGTGATCAAGAGATATAGCTCGCGTATCAGGAAGACCATTAAAGTAATCAATCCATTCCTGAGTTCTTTTATCATCAGCCAAATCGCTCTTATTTAAGAGCTTTAATGCTGGTTTGCCTTTACGCAAAGTGTTAACCAATGGGTTTTCGCTAGATTGAGGCAAGCGCGCGTCAAGCACTTCAATAATTACATCCACCTCATCCATGACTTTGGCGATCTCTTTCCGGGCTTTATGCATGTGCCCTGGAAACCAATTAATACTCATTGGTATGTCCCGAATCTGTAAAAGTACACTATTATACTGCATGGAGAACGTGAATGTTGAACTGCGACCATTGGTAGCAAGTTACATTTCCTTTCTGACCTAAAATAAGCGCAATATTACAATGAAATACTAGCCTCGCAGTTTATAGGTGATACACTTGAGGCATTTCGCTTTATCTTATTTGCACAAGGACCCAGCACCTTTATGGAACCGTCAGAAAACTCTCAAGTGCTTATGGCACGTCAGCCTATCTTTGATCGAAATCAGAAGGTGGTTGCCTACGAGCTTTTGTACAGAACGGAAGACGCCCAAGGACATGCGCTATTTTCAAATAGCGAAGCTACCAGTGAAGTACTATTGAATGCATACACCAGCATTTCTGACTCTGGTGAGCTAAAGCGCGTACCAGCTTTTATAAACCTAACTAGAGACATACTGGTAGAACAGAAACTTCCTGAGGTTTCCAAGAAACATATTGTTCTTGAGATCTTAGAAGATATCGAGCCAGATGGAGAGGTCATAGAAGCTGTAAGACAACTTCATAGTGAAGGCTACCGCATCGCTATGGATGATTTTGTTTACGATCCGAAATTTGATGCGCTTCTAGAACTTAGCCAAATCGTCAAAGTTGACGTTTTTGAATTGAGTACTGAGCAAATTAAAGAACAGGTTAAACAATTACGTCGCCACAAAGTGACATTATTGGCAGAAAAAATTGAAACCCACGAACAACTAGAAACCTGTATTGAACTAGGCTTCAAACTATTCCAAGGTCATTTTTTAAGTAAGCCTAAAGTCATTAAAGGCAAGAAGATTCAAGGCAGCCAAGTTGCTTTAATGCAGCTAATCCAAGAATTACAAAGCTCTAAAGCGACTCCAGAAAAGCTTGAAGAACTGATTATCCGAGATCCTGCCTTAACCTATAAACTACTTCGTATTGTTAACTCCGCAGGTTATAGCCTCGTTAGGCAGGTTGAATCTGTTGCCGAAGCTATCGTGCTACTAGGCTTAGAACAAGTAAAAAAATGGGCTACTTTGATTGCTATGTCATCCAATCAAGACAAGCCAGAAGAGCTTTCTCGAAGCTTACTAGTTCGTGGTCGCATGTGCGAAGAGATAGCCCAGGCTCAGAAGAAGAGCAACTATGGCAGCTACTTTATGGCTGGCATGATGTCTGGTCTACATGCCCTTTTAGATATCGAGCGTGAAACTATGCTGGAACAAGTTCCACTGGGTGATGATATCAAAAATGCGGTTAGCCTAGGCCAAGGAGAGATAGGCCAAATCCTAAGAAATGTAGTGAACTATGAAAACGGCGATTGGGATCTTTTACCAATGGATCTAGATGGCACCCTCTACGATCAAGCTTACCGTGCCAGCCTTGAATGGACGCAAGAATCCATGCAGGCAATGTACGAATAGCCACCTACCTTCCTAACTATTTCAGGGCAGCATTGACTGCCCTGAATTATTTTTACCTTAAACAAACCTATCTTTCGTCTAAAAAGAGCTAATTCATAAGATTTTTTAGGATTATTTACTGTGCTGATAGTGTTTTCACATTAGAATAGCCGCATTTAAAGTACCGCCCTTTTATATCATATAAAGCAGTAATTATGCCTTTACCAGCACCCGTTAATCGTACGCTTAAACACACCCGTAAAGTCGTTTGCGAAGGCTACAAAAGAGAAGATGGCTTATGGGATATTGAAGCTCATCTTGTCGATACTAAAACCTTCGATATGGATCACTACGGTCATGATGGCACTTTGGTTGCCGGCAAGCCATTGCACGGTATGGCGGTACGAATCACTGTTGATATGGATCTTAATATCTTAGATGCTGTAGCGTGCATGGATGACACACCATTCGAAAGCTGCAAGTCCATTTCTGATGCCTATACCCAGTTGATTGGGCTACAAATCATGCCTGGGTTTACCAAACAAACTAAAGAGCTATTCAGTGGTCGCAAAGGCTGCACTCACTTGCTTGAATTGTTAGGCCCTTTAGCAACGGCTGCTTTCCAATCGACCCATCAAGAACGTGAACAGATAGAGAATTTCTGGCAGGACGGCACCAAAAAGCCACCGATGCTCGATACCTGCCATACGCTCGCGACTAATGGCGCCATTGTGAAAGAGATCTGGCCTCATTATTATGAGGAAGATCAGCTGGATACTTTGATTCCAGCAACTAACCTCGAACACGTACAATGCTGCAATGAGCTAGAACCAGCATAAAAATAAGGCTATTTCGCATGCTAATACACCCGAATAAATCTTGTCTGCTGATCATCGATATTCAAGATAAACTGGTACCCGCAATCCATAAAAAAGAAGAACTGATTGAAAATACAATCTGGTTAACAGCGATTGCAAACAAGCTAAATGTACCCATTTTAACAAGCGAGCAATACCCTAAAGGCCTGGGCCATACGATTCCGGAATTAGCTGAGTTAATCCCAGCAGAAGGCATTATGGAAAAAGAGTTTTTCTCATGCATGTCGGAACCTGAGTGTAACGAAAAGATCAATTCCATCCGCCCAAACCAAGTTATTATTGCAGGCATGGAAGCACACGTTTGCGTTCTACAAACTGCGCTTCAGCTAAAACAGCAAGCACGAGAAGTCTATGTAGTTGCTGACTGTGTGTCGTCGCGCAACCCTGAAGATAAAGCAGTCGCGCTCGATCGTATGCGCCACGCAGGCATACACGTTGTTAGCCGTGAAATGGTTGCCTTTGAGTGGATGCAAAAGTCAGGAACTGATGAATTCCGCGATATCAGTAAAAACTTCCTGCGCTAATATTCAGCCCTGTCATCTTTAGATGGCAGGGCTCACTCTCCCTATAGCTCTCCACCATCTCCCCAAAAAACCAGCTGAAAATATTTAAGGCCCTGCCATATACAGGTAAACCCTTATTGTCTATTCTGTCCTATAGACATAGTTTCATTTAGGAATTGTATATGACACAGCCGTTGTGGAGCCCGAGCCAAGCACAAATCGAACAATCTCAGCTCAATCAATTTATGCAAAACATAAACAAAAGCTGTTCGATAAAGTTGGATAGCTACTCAGAGCTTCACCGCTGGTCTATAGAATATCCCGAAAGCTTCTGGCTCAACATTTGGGAACAGTGCAATGTCATAGGTAGCACGGGGAACGCCCCTTACCTATTAAATGCAGACCTAATGCCGGGTGCAAAATGGTTCCCAGAAGCCCAATTAAACTTCGCAGAGAATCTCTTAAAGTTTCGGGACCAAAACACCGCAATCATTAATTACAACGAAGCAGGTAAACGCTCTGAGATCAGCTATCAAGAGCTTTACAACCAAGTTGCTCAATACGCTGCGGGGCTTAAAAATTCAGGTATTACCAAGGGAGATGTGGTCGCAGGCTTCATGCCTAATATCACTGAAACGGTTATAGCAATGCTAGCTACGACATCGCTCGGTGCCATTTGGACTTCATGCTCCCCAGACTTTGGCGTACAAGGGGTGATCGATCGCTTCGGCCAAGTAAAACCTAAAGTGATATTTACGACCCAGTCCTACCTATACAACGGCAAACACATTGACTGTTTAGATAAAATCTCAGGTATCGCCTCGCGATTAAGTGAAAACACGGCATTCGTCTTTGTGCCTTATCTCGATGAGCCAACACCTGAATTTAGCCACTTTAAAAACGCATCACTACTGAGCGACTTTATCGATAGTAACGCATCCGAAGTCAATTTCACTCCGGTTGAGTTCTCTGCTCCCCTTTACGTTATGTACTCATCTGGTACGACAGGTACACCTAAATGTATTGTCCATAGTGTTGGTGGAACGCTCCTTCAGCACCTCAAAGAGCACAAACTGCACACGGATATAAGCCGGGATGATAATCTATTCTACTTCACAACCTGCGGCTGGATGATGTGGAATTGGCTTGTAAGTGGTCTGGCCTGTGGCTGTAATATCACATTGTATGACGGTTCACCGTTTGCCCCCTCTCCCTCTGTTTTGTGGGATATGGCAGATAAAGAAAAGGTGTCTGTATTTGGCACTAGCGCTAAATATATTGCTGCCCTAGAGAAGGCTGATATCTCGCCAAAAGAGGAGTTCGAGCTTTCTAAATTACGCGCGATACTATCGACAGGCTCACCACTAGCGCACGAAAGTTTTGATTATGTTTATCGGGAAGTAAAAACTGATCTTTTGCTAGCTTCGATCTCTGGCGGAACCGATATCATCTCTTGCTTTGCTCTTAGCTGCCCAATACTCCCAGTCTATAAGGGAGAGTTGCAATGCTTAGGCCTTGGCATGGATGTCGCTATCTTTGATGAGAGTGGTATGGAGGTTACCCAGAAAAAAGGTGAACTAGTCTGCAAATCCCCCTTCCCATCGATGCCTATCTACTTTTGGGACGATGCCGATGGTGCAAAATACCAAAATGCCTATTTCAACCAATTTAAGAACCGCTGGGCCCATGGTGATTATGGAGAGTTAACCGAACATGGCGGCATGATTATTCATGGACGGTCGGATGCAGTACTCAATCCAGGCGGGGTAAGAATTGGTACAGCCGAGATTTACCGTCAAGTTGAACGAGTTAATGGGGTGATTGAGTCTTTATGCGTAGGTCAACCCTGGGAAAACGATACACGCGTGGTCCTCTTTGTGGTTCTATCCGAGGGAACTCAGCTTGACGATAGTCTACGCAATACAATTAAGCAGACAATCCGCCAACACACCACGCCAAGGCATGTACCGGCCAAGATAATCCAAGTACCTGAAATCCCTAGAACCATCAGCGGAAAGATTGTTGAGCTTGCTGTCAGAAAGGTAATTTTAGGGGAAACAGTAACCAATAAAGATGCGCTAGCTAATCCCGATGCACTGGATTACTTCGCTAACTTACCGGAGCTAGCCAACTAGCTCCGGCAGTTTAATCTTTTACGGTAATGCTTTATTGCGGGTTGAGTTTATTTATTTCATAGATCGCATCATCATGCTTCAGAGGGGTCAGAAATAGCTGGTACTTAGTTTTTTCTAGCAAACCCATCGTATTAGGGTCGTATCTCACCTGAAACTTAAGGTACTTCTGCTCGGTATGATGAACTGAGAATTTTCGTTTCAAATCTCGCTCTTCCCATTTCGCTTTATCTGTTAGCCCGGTGAATAGAATTTCGTGCATACCCGGCTTAAGCTCTACAACAATGTACTTCTCTAGTTTCAATACCCCAAGACTTTTACCATCGATAAATACTTCCGGGTACTTCCAACCCAGCGGCTGCTTACCTGGATTGGGCGCTTCAGGTCGATAGATATAAACAACTGCATTGTTCTCTACTTCGGGTTTAACATAGCTAAAGCCATAGTTTGTACCGCAGCCACTGAGCACGATTGCCATAATAACGAGCAATACCTTATGCATCTGCTTACTCCTTGATCTTCGTTATCTCTATTTCCAATTGAGAGGTAATTGATCGAACACGAGCTTTGTTTACACCAAAATCAGAATAGCCTTCTCTGGATGCCGATCGAAAGTGCACAAGACGCTCGTCCATATCGATTCGAACCTCAAAGTCGTCTACAAACCCAAGTATACGACTCCTAAACTCAGCAGCGATATATCGGTTTTCCTTAATAATGCTCTTAACCACACCACCAGAACTTTCAATAACCTTAACTAGAACAGATATTGCAACTTCAGAATCCTTAACAGATATGGGCAATACCAAAGGCTCTGTGTAATAAGCTTTATCTGGAAATTCAGTACATACACAATTAGGTTTGCTAGTACATTTAGTTAAACGGCTATCAACAATTCCTGCCGGCTCACCTGTTCTTGACTTAAAAGCCTTAAATGCAAATAAGATGAGAACGGCAACGATTAAGAGCGAGATTACAGTAACTATCACTTTCAGCATAAAACCAGCATCCAAGGATTAAATACATAGATACAAAAAAGTGCCGCTTAACGGCACTTTTAAGAAGTTCAAGTTACAAGCGAAAAACTGCAATTAGTCTTCGCGGCTTGTCACTTCTAGTAGGTGGTAACCAAACTGAGTTTTGATTGGGCCTTGAACAACACCTACTTCACCGGTGAAAACTGCTGTATCGAATTCTGGAACCATCTGGCCACGGCCAAAAGAACCTAAATCGCCGCCTTGAGCACCGGATGGGCAAGTTGAATTTTCTTGTGCAGCTTTAGCGAAGTCCAAACCACCTTCAATTTCTACTTTCAGTTCGTTACAACGTGCTTCTGAATCTACAAGGATATGTCGAGCTGTAGCGCGTGCCATTTATGTTCTCCTAAATCTATCAATAAATTTGGTGCAGAAATTACCAAGCACCTAACAATATCGCAACACTAACCCGCTCTAATGTTGAGATCCACTAGAATCGAGCATTCCAGCGATAATTTTCCTATCGGAGAAACCATAACTGACTCTTGTCATAGCTAACACTTGTGCGTCTGGAGGCGAAGGTTCTAAATAACCATTTTGATAACACCAACCCACGTAGATGGCAGCCCTGGCGACCTGACCATAAATCAAACTTTCGTTAAAGTAATTACAGGCATCTACAAAGTTATTTTTAGCTAAATGGATCTGCCCCATAGGAAAACTTGCAAACGTATCACCCTGCTCCCTTCTTTGCGCATAGGTATCAACCACCTTTTTGGAAAAGTAGTTACTGATGTTGTCATAAAGCTGATTACAGAAATGCTGTTTAGATGCTTCTGTTGCATCTTCACACAATATAGGTAAGTGACCCGCAACGCCTGATAACATTCTAGGATAGTAATCATCCCGTTTTAGAGCCGCCCAGCGATCTTGTTCAAAGATATATCCAATAGAGATCAAACGCCCTAACGTATCATCCGCCGCAAAGTGCAGTGCTTTCACGTTTGCCGCCCAATCATCGGCTAGACGCTCATTATCCTCTCTTACATATTGCGATGCGCGATATCCGTAAAAAGCATGTTCAGCATGATGACCCATCTCGTGTAGCAACACATCGACAATCACACTTTCCAATAGACGCTCGTGCTCTGCTTGAATCTGCTTCCTTTGTTCCACAGAGGCGCTTAGCCAATCAGCAGGCGATTGTGGTAGAGGACCAACAAAGGATGGGTGATGACGCCAGAAGTAATCACTAAAATATTGTTCGACTAACTCAGGCCTATTCAAAGATTGAGACAGCAAATAAGCTTCAATGTAAGCAGACAGACCTTTTAGAAATCGGTCATTGATAATAATTAAAGGGGGCGTGTCATCGATAGCCAACGCCATACCCGCAGCACGAATATTTTCAACTACGGAAATTTCAACCGGGGCTAAAAGTTTCTGATCTTTATCCGGTAACTGCTGAAAAACAGGCACTATTTTGGCCTGTACAATCCGCTCTATCAACGGAGAAAACTGTGCGCTCGTACTCCTCACCTCAAGCGCGCTAACTGGCGGTATAAATAAGGTAAGTAAAGTGACAACGACAGTAAAATTGAGGACGAAACGCATATCGAACCTCCCTGCGGTCAACCTATAAACCGTTTAAATATGTATCTATTTAAACGGCGATATAATCAATATAGATCATTTTTCAAACAGCAAGGTTCACTTTCTTTAACACCGGCTCAGCTGAATCTAAGTTTTATTTCCCCAGCTATCAGTAAATATCATATCCTCCAATTGGCTGCGTTTTTCCCACTGAGCCAATTCAAGCTCCGGTTTTTTCAGAAACTCTGAGACATACCCTACACACAAATAAGCGACAGGAACCACACCCTCTGGGAGCTCAAGCAAATTAGCCAATACATCCCTATCTATAATAGAAACCCAGCCTACACCTACATTTTCCGCTCTAGCAGCAAGCCAAAAGTTTTGTACCGCACAAACCGTACTATACAAGTCCATTTCAACCTGATGGGTCTTGCCAAGCACAACGGGACCACCCCGCTTACGATCACAAGTGATACAAACATTCAAAGGTGAATCAAGTATTCCCTGCAGCTTTAATGCTTGATATTGAACCTGTCGCTCGCCACTAAACATTTCTGCAGCTTCATCATTAGCTTTTTGAAAAGCATCAAAAACTTGCTGACGCTTAGCCTCATCACGAATCAGAATAAAGTTCCAAGGCTGTGATAAACCGACTGATGGGGCATGGTGTGCAGCATGTAGAATATTAGTCAGCACATCTTCAGGTATAGAATTCGGTAAAAACTGACCTCGTACATCCCTGCGGCCGTATAACACTTGGTAAAAGTGCTCTCGCGCTAGTTCATCAATATCTAATTGAGGTGTATTTGGTTCGGACATGTTTTACCCATATAAAAAAGAAAGCTGCCAACAGCTGAGAAATTATGGAGACAGCACATAACCTTCTCGACCCTTATACCAGCCCCACAATGAGACTGAGGCCCAAACGATTTGTAACACTAATACCGGCCAATTTGCATCGGTATAAAGCTGAGGCAGCAACATAACTGCCGCATAAGTATTTACCAGATAGTAGGACTGCTGACTTAACCGCCCTGCAGAAAATCGCCAATAACCTAAGCAATAGGCTATCGAAGAACTCCAAGCCAAGATAGCCATTCCTTGCTGAGCATACGCAAACAGCAAGCCGCCAGCACCTGCTAAAAACATAACGCCCAGCAGCCCATATAATTGGGTATTACTAAAAGGCAATCGCGGCAATACATAGTTTTTCATGGCAGCAAAACTAACCAACGCCCAAAACACATTAATCACGACCGCCTGCCAAGACGCTATCAGGTATGAGGATGTAGCAACCAAAATCGCGGCAATTAAATTGGCCAGATAGTAATAATAAGAGGCTTTATTTTTAAGTAAGGAAAGCCAAGCATGAGCCAACAGATAAAGTATTGTCCCAAGCCAACCTAGTGTGACTGAGACCACTACTCTACCTCTAGATGCATGTTTCTTACGAAAAGTGATCGACCAGCATGTGGTCCATCGACCACCTTCACCTGAGAATACTTCATCATGCCATCAAACACTTTTTCAGTGGCATGCGGCTTTAAAACAACATCATGCCAAGCTAATACAGTCGCCCTACTACCCTGAGGAATAACAAAGAACTGCTTATCCCCTTGAGTATTCATCTCATACCCAGTAATTAAAGGAAAGCCTTCCGCGGGTACAAGCCGAACATAACCACTACCTTGAACATCTACATTAGAGGTAAGCAGCTGTTCAATCATACCTTTCGACTTTAAACGCGCTAACGCCGCATTAAATCGCTGAATAAATTCCCGACCTTCATCATTGCCACTAGCTACTAGATGAACACTGTCTGTACCGCGATGATTTTCGAGCAACTTAAACTCATGTAACAGATGAGGAAAGTGCTTATGTAACATCACTTGCGCAACCTCAATGCTGGCTGGTAATAGATCAATTTCACCCTTGGATAATGCCGTTAAAGCCTGAAGATCACTGTTATAGACCTTAGCGCTTTTCAGTAAAGGTTCAATTTCAGCACCATAGCTATAACCAGCGACTTTACCTACCTTCTGTTGGTTAAAATCGATGGTTTTGCCTGCATATTGCTGCCATTTAGAGTTATAAAAAAGGCCATTCTCTACAGACATCAGCGGATCAGAAAACAACACTTCTTGCGCACGCTGATCTGTTTTGAAATAGGGATAACTTAGTAAAACCTGCTGATTTTTTACCAACTTATAGCTGAAGTAATAATCCAGACTAGCTCGTTCAGCCTCCAACCCCATCTCCCAAAAGGCGAGCTGTACCACTCGGGAAACAACACCTTTCTCCTCGTCCTCACCATTAACAAACGGCTTCCAATCAGAGGTATAAACAGGTTGCGCTTGAAAAGGGCTAGCTACAGCCACATTCAAGATCAAGGCGATGATAGCAAAAGATTTAACGACGTTTCGCAACATAGTACACAACAAATAAAAGAATGATTGAGACAACACTACTCAGTAGAAGCAGGTCAGTTTCCATATTAGCCACACCACTCAAGAAACTAGAGGGCTGTTCATCTCTATAACCTAGCGCCGCATTTGATGTATAAGTACGGCTGTATTCAGAGATTGTAATCGCAAGGTCGAAGAGACTGATAAAACCGATCGCAACAAGAATTAGATCGGTGTAGAAGCTGCTTTTTTCCGAACGGGTTGCATGTATATCCTTAATTTTACTAGAGCAGACCTCAATCAGGCGCTCAGAGTTCTGAACCATCTGTTCATAATCCCAACCAGCCAGAATATTCTCGAGCAGTAACTTTTTGTCTCGGGTGAGATATTGGCAGTTCTCATGATAATCACTGATATGCATACGAGTCGTCGCACGCACCCCCGCCAATATATCTTCGGCGACATGGGTATTACTCTCTAAATAGGTATCCGAGATCGCCATATAAAGATTGGAATTACAGGCATGCTGTACTGCATAAAAGTACTGAGCTAATCCCATAGCCTCTAACTTATAGTCTGACTTGTGACGCAGAGGCTTGTTCTTTTCATCGATCTCATCAACTAATACATAGTTAAGCCACACTAAGGAATCCATTCTATTCTGCTCAAGAATCTCTTTAGCGTGTTCTGGATGCGGTGTTTCAGCTAACCAGTTTTCAATAAGCGACTCATTTCCTTCCCTTTCAGAACGATCTAAACGCAGTAAGCGAGAACTCCATGGCTGATCGACATTAGAACCATCGGTTTCTTTAATATCGTTAAAGCCAGAGAAATCGCCCAAAGCTTCCAGATAGCTAACCTGAATCGTTTTAGGCAGATCACGAAGCGCTGGGTAAAGCTCGTCGCGATAGTATTTTGAAATCAGATAGGTTGATTGGGCTTGGGCAAATAGCTCTAGCGTCAGTTCAGTATCTTCATCGAGGAGTTGATAGATCTCTGGAAGCAAAACATGTTCACCTGGCTGGTGAGGCGCTTCTTGAATTAAGCCACACAAAGCAGCGATTCGATCCTGATAGTTAGACACTGCCGAAGGAAGGCTGCTTTCAACACTCAAGGATTGAGCGATATCTTCGAGTGTAGCAATGACATAATCCATATCCATAGTCACGGTCACCACAGACAAGGTATTGCTATAAACCTTCGCTTCAAGACTAAGCTGATCAGTAATTTCTTTAGTGTGAGTGAATAAACACAGAGTGTCTCGATCGTCAGAGCCAGTATTGGTGTAGGCCTTGCCCTGATTTTGATGCTGTACAGCAATGCGGTTTGATAGATCGCCTGATTCATCAAGTTGCTTTACCAATTGCTTTTGTAACACACCATCTAACTGCGAAAGAAATTGGCTATATTCCGCACTTCTTTCATTCACTCCCTGACGCAGATTCAAATGACTGCGGATTGGGGTCATGGTCACTAACTGCATTACTTACCCTTAATCTTTTAGATACTGAGCATTCTAAAATCAACGAGTTAGGAATAGAAGCGTGTTTGTACTTTAAGCGATCACCGCACGGTAAAGCTGAAGGCCAAATAGCATGATTAAACAGATTAACGCAGCCCATAAGGCGCGGAGAAAGCGGTTACGTTTTAAATTACGCAGACCCGAGACTTTTAATAATTCATAAGTCAGCTCAACTCGCAGATCAGAACTTTCCAGCGCTTTAAGGTAATGCCCTGTCGATTCTGAATGCTCACTATCAGTGAAAAAGAGTTTCAAAACTTTACTGTGCTCAGCCCCCACTTTGGGTGCCGTATTGCGTGTAGGATATAAAACCGCACCAAATAAAATGATCGGCCCAATGACTAACCCCCAAGAGAGGATGATCGCCAATATGCTGGAGATATAATCATCCCTTTGCGGCAACGTAGAACCGATTGTATGGATTAAACCTGCTGTAAAAATGTAACCCACACCAACAATCTGCGCTTTAGTATCAAAGCTGCGCACGTGCTCTTCTGCAGATTTCAGTGCTGTATAAAGGAACTCTAGGGACTGCTTTTCCATCAGTTTTTCGCCTTACCAAGAATAGTAAGCAGATTAGATGGAAATGCAGAAATAAAAAAGCCCGCTTTCGCGGGCTTTACAGAAGTTTGCGATTAAGCCGCAGTATTTACGTTCTGCGGGCTCTGCTCAATAAGAGCGGCATGCAATGCAATGATCGCCTTCTCGTAGTCATCTTCAGAGACAACACACTGCATCTCTACCTGACGGATAGACTGGTGAAGCGCCATTACGTTGATATCCGCTTCAGCCAAAGCACTTACTGTACGAGCAAGAATACCTTTAACCTTCATGTGTGAACCAATAGCTGAAACGATCGCAAGGTTGTGCAGACGGATCTGGCCTTCTGGGTACATCTCTTCCATTAGGCGTGTTGCACGGTTAACCATCTTACGAGAGCCACCAACATAGTACGTGATACTGTTCGCATCAGCGTCTTTATTGATCACGTAAAGTTTCAGCTGAGCTAGAAGCTTAGAGATCTCAATATCGTAAGCCGCATCGCCTAGCATCTCTTGGTCAAAGATTTCGATACCAAACACATCATTACGACCAGCAATAATCTCCACACGAGGAGCGTTGCTGTGGTAATCCTGACAGATAACCGTGCCTTCGTGCTCTGGCTCAAATGCGTTCTTAATACGCAATTTAACACCGTTACGACGCAAACCTTTCGCAGCTTTTGGATGAATAGCTTCCATACCTAAGTTAGACAGCTGATCGGCCACATCGTAGTTAGTCGCACCGATTGTTACTACATTATCAGTACCGACTAGCATCGGATCTGCAGAACTTAGGTGATATTCCTTATGGATAATCGCCTCATCAGCACCTGTTACAGTCGCAATCGTGCTGAAAGTCATCTCGCTGTAACCACGGTCAAAAGTCTTCATCAGACCTTCTTCACAGTGCGTATAGCCCGTAGCAATCACCATCTCTTTGTCGATCTGAACATCGGCAAACTGAGTCTTAACCATCTCTTCAAACGGTAGAGGCTGATCTAAGTGCCAACCAGTCAGGTCAACAAAACGAGCATTGATGCCTGCATTACGTAGAACAAGTACAGAGTTGTATGCACTATGCGCCTCACCGATAGATGCTAGCATCTCACGTACTTTCATCAGGTGCTCTTCCAACTGGAAGTGACCGTAAGTACAAAGGTGGTGCAGGCTCTTCATGCAATCACGAACGTCATTCAAACGCTCGATTACAAAAGCATCCGCAGCGTTTCGCTCAAATTCCATATCAGCGAAAAGCTCAGCGTTGATCTCTTCCATTTTCGCCTGAACTTTACTCAACTCATCGATCCACGCCTGCTCGCTTTCAGCGTTTGCAAAACGTGCATAAACACCAGGCTCACCGGTTTTCTTGTGCTCAAGAAGATAGTTGGTAATACCGCCATAAGCTGACACAACAAAAATTCGGTTATACAGTTCCTCTGGTGTGGTGCGCTTACCCACCAAAATGGTGTCCATCAATTCCTCAAAGCGGCTCATGGAAGTGCCGCCGATCTTCTCAACTGTATGCATCTTCTTTCCGGATATTTCTGGTTCTAGCTTAGGGATTTACTCCCAAAGCAAAAAAATTGGGCCCAAATTTTACATCAATATGATGGATTTGTGATCATTTAATTGCCTTCAGACAGAAAAAAGCCCCGTATTCTCGCGAATACAGGGCTTTTCTACTTAAAGCTGTTCTACGTTTAGGTAAACATACCTTTAAACATGAAGAAGAACATAATTGCTAGGCCAGCACCTGCAGGCAGAGTCACTACCCAAGATACGAAGATCGTACCTACAATTCGCAGGTTCAATGCAGCCATACCTCGCGCAAGACCTACACCCAATACAGCTCCCACCAATGTGTGAGTAGTAGAGATCGGTAAACCAGTACCCGATGCAAATACAACTGTTGTTGCAGCAGCTAGTGTCGCAGCGAAACCACGGCTTGGTGTAAGTTCAGTAATGTTGTTACCTACCGTTGCGATTACCTTGTGGCCGTACATAACAAGACCAGCAACGATACCGCCACCACCAAGTAGCAAGATCCATACAGGCATTGCAGATTTCTGCGCCACTTCACCACCAGCAGATACAACACCTACTACAGCAGCTAGAGGGCCTACCGCGTTTGCAACGTCGTTAGAACCGTGGGCAAAAGCCATTGCACAGGCAGTGAACATCATCAAGATACCAAATAGCTTCTCTACACTAGTAAAGTGATGTTCGCGATCAGCTTCTGGATCAGGTGTGATGCGTTTTTGCATCTTCATACCGATCAACATGATGATTACAGCAATACCAATTGATGCTAATGCGCTTTGACCCCAGCTAAGATCTAAACCAACGTGTTTAAGACCTTTAGTGAAGGTCACCATGGAAACCATGAAACCTACTAGGAAGATATAACCTGGGATATATTTTTTAGCGTTAGCAAAAGGATTATCAGTATCGAGTATCAACTTTTGTACGCTTCTAAATAAGAAGAAAGCTATGAGCCCGGCCGTAACCGGCGATACAACCCAACTTGCTACGATCTTAGATACTTTACCCCAGTTAACCGCATCAACAGAGATACCAACTGCTGCGAAGCCAACAATCGCACCTACGATAGAGTGTGTAGTAGATACAGGCCAGCCAAAGTGAGTAGCAATTAACAACCAGATACCCGCAGCTAATAGCGCAGATAACATACCAAACACGAGCAAATCAGGCGTTCCAGACAAGATCGCCGGGTCTATAATACCCTTACGAATTGTTGCTGTTACCACACCACCCGCAAGATAAGCCCCAAGAAATTCAAAAATAATTGCGATCATAATCGCTTGCTTCAAAGTCAATGCCTTTGAACCAACCGAAGTACCCATGGCATTGGCAACATCGTTTGCACCAACACCCCAAGCCATAAAGAAGCCAAACACACATGCCATAATTACAAGGATATGGCCGTATTGAGAAATGATTTCCATCTTTACTTACCGAATGAATTAACGAGCAACTAATAGCTGTAAACGACTACCAACCTGTTGTGCGCGATCTGCCAGGTCACCGATTGAACTAATAACCTGATAGAGGAACATAACATCTACCGGTGGTAACTCTTTCTCGATGCTAAACAGTTTCAGGCGAATAGCACGTTCGTGTTCATCCGTGTTGTGCTCTAGGGCATCCAATTTTTCTAGCATTTTTTCGATGACGTCGATCTCATGGCCACCAAAACCGCTGTTTACCAATTCGTCCAGTTCTTTAAGTGCAGTCAATGCTTGCTCAGAAGTTTGCAAAGCGACGCGAACGTAGTCTTTCATATCTTGTTGCATCTCTGCTGGCACTTTCATTTGACGGCCAAGCATAATGCCTGCGATATCTTTCGCACGATTAGCAATTTTGTCTTGCATACGTACAACTTCGAGAAGATCTGTACGAGGAACTGGAAGGAAAATACTTTTAGGCAGATTCTGACGAATCTCTTTCTTCATTGCATCCGCTTCGCCTTCTAGAACGGCGATACGTGCTTGTACTTTATCAGCCTCATTCCAATCATCTGCGATCACCGCATCAAAAAATGGAATAAGCTCAACAGCACACTCTTGCGCTTTTGCAATGTGATCCTGCATTGGTTTGAACGGTGAACGCGCAAACATCTGCAAGAATGGGGTACTGGTTGCTACCATACAACGCACCTTAAAAGTCAAAAAATAAATTGAACACACCTGTGTTCAGGCGCGCGAATTATGACGGAATTATTGCGTAGAGTAATTACAGTTTTGTTACAAAACCGTCATTTTTCAGTAAAAAAACTGAAATATTTGATACAAGGCAGACAAATGATGTACTGCGAATATGCCTTGTAAATCCGTTGCATCACAATGTATATACACAAAGCTAATAAGGTTTAATTACGATCTATTTGTTCACATCTTTCCTAAAAATATATGAGTCCATTCCCGACTCATTTCGGTCCGATTCAAAATCCACTAAAGTCAATTCGGCACAATGACCTAAAAGTTCATTTTCTCTTAAGCAAAATCGCTTCGAAAAACCGGTACGTTCATGCTGGAGCAGATTGAACGTAGTCATTAATAAAGTACCTTCTGGCTTCAATAGACTTAACAGTTTTTCCCAGAATCCATCAGCAGGTTTATATCTGGAGACAACTATCGAATCGAACAATCCCAGATCTGACAAATCAACCGATTCCTCCTCTAGATCCATCTGATGTGTTTCCACTTCCAAGCCCAACTTAGTCATTGCCTCAGACAAACGATCCAAACCTACTTGAGAGATATCTGTCGCTACCGTACTAAAGCCTTGTTTCGCCAAAAAGATAGAGGCCGCCCCATCTCCTGCTGCCAAATCTAATACACGACCTGTTTTTAAAAAACGCCACTGACGTTTTAGATATTCTGGTGCAACAGCTTCAGATGCTAGACCTTGGCTTTTTGCCAAGTATCGCTGATCCCATTTTTGCTGTGCTTTGCTCATTGAAATCCTTAAGAATAGATATGTGCAGAAGAAGGTTAATTAACAATGATTGCTTAGCTATAAAAATGCAGAGCCAATTGTTTCGTAAGGTGAAAAGCCTTGTTTCAACCAAAAATCATCAGCCTCTGTATTTCCTGGGTGCCATCCAGCCTGAACAGAGGTCACCCCTTGAGCTTTAAGCCACTGTTTAGCTTCCGCGACCAATGCTTGCCCTATCCCTTTTCTACGCAGATCAGGTTCTACCCATAAATTAAACAAAACACTACTATTAGGCTGAGTATAACCTGTTTGCTGATTCAGAATGACGGCAATCGTCCCACAAATCTTATCCCCCTCAGCTATAAATATCATTGCATCATCTCTTTCAATACATTGTTCAAGGGTATGATAAAGCTGATTTTCAAGATGTTCAGGAATAGGCAAACCAAAAGGCTTTGCATGGTGAATAGGCAGATACGATGTAAGTTGCTGCCACTGTTTAAGCACAACATCTACGCGATCAGGCCCGGCCACACTGATTTGAAAAGACTCTTTATTGGAAAAATCCATTACATATATTCCGATATTCCATGTACATCTACTTTATCATTTTGGAATAACGATTATTAAGTTCTTTACCTTCTATATAAGTCATCTTATCCGCTAACTTGTGTAGTTCTGACAAACGGTCTTCAGCGCTTGGGTGACGCTTACTAAATGCCTGCCAAAAGGAACTATCATCCTGTTGAGCATCTATCTTTTGCAATACCGCGATATAAGCCATTGGATCGTAGCCAGCTCTGGCAGAGATCACCATGCCCATCTTATCCGCTTCTAATTCATCGCTTCGAGCCAAACCATCACTGTAAACATCCTGAATGATATTCAGCAGTTTATTTTCAACTGAGTGGTCACCAAATACCGTAGTTCCACTGCTATCTGAATCGCTTTGACTGTCACGTAAGAACCGAGCAAGATCTGCTGCAATACCGATTTTTGCTTCCTTCTGAATAGCTCGGAGGTGGTGCTTTTGAACCACATGTGCAATTTCATGAGCTAGCACACCTGCAAGCTCAGCTTCGCTCTCCAACTGCTCTAAAGTCCCCGTTGTGATATAGATAAATCCACCGGGTGTGGCGAAAGCATTAAAGCTATCATCTCGTATCACCGAGAAGGTCCAAGGGATATCAGTTCGTTCAGTTTGTTGTGCGAGCCACATTCCCACTGAGTTCACATAATTTTGAACATCTCGCACATTATAAATAGAGGCTTTTTGAAGCAGAACGGCACTCACTTCCTCACCTATCTCAACCTCTTCAGCCAAGCTTTTCTCAAATAGATCGGTCGATTTTTTTCCTGCTTCCATTAATGGGGTCAGATTGATGTTATTGACCTGACAGCCGTATAAACCCAGCAATAGAAAACTGGTAATGAGCCCTTTTATAACGTTTTCTTTGAACGTACACATAAGCTACTCCACATAATTCATGCTTCGTGCTTTCAATCCCCCTGCCCGTGCAAACTTAGCAGCGGCATCTGCACTGACTTTATAGCCTTTTACTTTGCTAAGGGAGACACCTGTTCCACTCGATATAATCCCGCCTTCATCCAGCCCCCTAACACCCGTAGTCAGGGTTGTTTTTGAGCGATACTGCATATTGCCAGCAACTTGTTGTGTGCTGGGCTTACTAACGTAACGAAGGTTGATCATTTTCACCCAACCGGAGTGCGCATTGTCTGTGCGTACTTCATACCAACCACCGCTTCGTCGCAGAATATTTACAGAGGATTTTTCAGAGAGTTTCGTAACGACAGTGCTAGAAATCGAGGGTGTTTGGTAGACAGAGATATCTCTGACTGTATAAGCAGTTTGAGCAGTCGCCCAAGTAGAGCACATAAATGGAAGACCGATAATTAGTAATTTAAGGTTCATCACTCAACCTCCTTGGCTGATAGACGGTTACCAATTTTTCCCGGCCTTTAACCTTATAGTCACCAATCAGCTCGAAGTCAAAAGCATCCCCACATGCCTGTCGAGTTTCTTCAGAAACCAAAATCCTTCGACCTGTTTCTTTGGTCAGTCCTTCGATGCGACTGGCTACGTTTACAGCATCACCAATGGCAGTGTAATCGTAGCGACTTTGGGTACCTATTGCCCCAACAACCACGTCTCCGGTATGGAGACCAATACCTATATCGAAATCAAATAAACCAAACTCCCGTCTAAAGCTGACCATTTGATCCACCATATCCAAAGCCGCATTCACAGCAGCAATCTCTTGACCGGGATTTTCAATAGGCTCACCCCAAAACGCCATAATGGCATCACCGATAAACTTATCGAGCGTACCTTTATGCTGAAAAATAACTTCTACCTGGCGAGAAAAGTAATGATTTAGAAGTTCTACAATTTCGGTTGCACTGCGATCTTCAGAAAGATGAGTAAACTCACGAATATCGGTAAACAAGATAGTCACGCGTGTACTTTTTCCTGCCAAAGCTTGATCGGTGATTCCTTGCTCAAGCAAAATCTTAACTACTTTTGGGTCCAAAAAACGGCCAAAAATATCGACCGTTTTTTTCATCTCTCTCTGCTGCTGTAATAAGCGGAATGCATAAAAGGAAACTGCAACCAGAACATATGCCACCAGCCAAGTCATAACAGGAAACATCATCCCTTCCATGATTAACAGAAGATAACTGAACAGCACGTTTACTCCGATTAAAACGCCTATTCCGATGAGTGCGTAATAGAAATTTCCCACATGAACCAGCAACAGCACTAAAACACCAAAGCTGATGCCCACAATCACCAAGGCCAGCAAAGTGCCTACTGGTCGCAGAAAGCTCTGATCCATAAAGTTATTAATAGCCGTAGCTAAAATAAAAACACCGGGGTAAGTACTAGTAATGGGTGTGACTTGGATATCATGTAAACCCGCAGCAGTAGAGCCAATAACAATGATTTTGTCCTTAAAATAGTTTGCCTGTCTAAAATCATCTGCTTGACTCAACTGGGTGTATACATCGCTATAAGAAAGCCTCGGATATGGCTCTCCTTTGCCTTGATACCAATCGATCCAAATTGACCGCTCTTTTATTTCATAACCATTCAGGTCAACAGCGATTCGCGCAGGCATCGTCATAATTCCCCAATCAGATATTGGATGTATTGCAGCGTACTTTCGCCCGACACCATCATCATCCGGATGGAAATTAATACTGCCTAAACGCCAAACACTCGCGTCAACCGCATTAGGTAAGACCAAACTTGCATGAGGAATAGACGAAACTTTATCTGGCTTTTGAATGGGTACGGTTTCTGGGTATTGGTCTAAACGCGGAAACAGATGATCAGAATAGGTTTGAAGATGTAAGAACGGTAGATAGACATTATTCGATGCAGCCAATACTTCACTAAAATACTCATCACTTTCCGGGTTAAAAATATCTCTATCAGCAAATAGCACATCAAACACCACTGCTGCAGGTTTCTGTAACTGTAACAACTCCACCAGCTCGGCATGTACTGCCCTTGGCCAAGGCCAACCACCCGCAATAGGCGCAAGATTATTCAGGCTCGCATCATCTATATCGATGACTACTATTTGCTCACTAGCTACTCTTTTCTCTGCACGCTGTTGAAGCGTTAAATCGAGCCAGTAATTTTCTAATTGTGGAAGCAGTGGTGAGTGGAAATTAAAGGCAGCAAACAAGCAGAATAAGATACTCAGCACTGAGATCGCTTTAATTTCCGAGCGGAGTTTGCTGGCGGGCATAGCTATCCCTATCTGACCTAGTTTCTTACTACCTTATAGAAAGTAGCTTTACTACAGCATAGGCCAGAGAACGACAGACACAAAAAAGCCCTGTAAAACAGGGCTCTTAGTACTCAGGTCGCTTAATAGATTAGAAAACGCCTAGCTCTAATTTAACTTGGTCTAACCAATCGGAGATACGTTCATCCGTTTGATCACGCTGCCAATCTTCATCTAAAGCCAAACCTATAAAATGTTTTTTGTCGTCTGTTAATGCTTTAGATTCTTCAAATTCATAACCCTCTACAGACCAGTGGCCAACGATCTCAGCGCCTTTAGCTACGATTTTATCATGTAGCATACCCATTGCATCGACAAACCATTCAGGATAGCCAAACTGATCACCAAGACCGATAAAGGCAGCCTGTTTACCACTGAAATCCAATTGGTCCACTTCATCCCATACTTCCAGCCAATCTTCCTGAACTTCACCATAATCCCAAGTAGGTATAGCAAAAATAAGAATATCAAAGTCTTTTGCTGCAGAGAGTGAACTATCTGCGACATCAAATAACTCTAGTTCGCCGGCATCCCAACTACCTTTTATCTTATCTGCAATATCGCCAGTATTACCTGTTGTGGTGCCGTAAAATAACGCTGCCTTCACTACCTACTCCAATACCTACACGCTAATGATAACAGTTATCATTATCCATCTAATCACGGTATAGATGCAAGCCTGATGCATATAAAATTTTGCTCTAGAAATAAAAAAGCCCAGCATATAGCTGGGCTTTAGAAACTTTAAATCTTATATCAGGCTAAGCTGAGTTCCTCATCCGCTGCCATTTCAACTGTTGCGGCGGGTCTCTGATTTCCTTTTTTATTCACGTTTTTCTGATGAATTTTATCGAGCTGACGATCAATTTTATCAGCCATCGCATCCAGAGCAGCATACAAGTTATCAGCGGATGCTTTCGCAAATATATCTTTACCTGCTACGTGAATTGTTGCTTCAGCAACGTCCTCACGATCATTTTTTTCAATAATAACGTGAGCACTAGTAATAACTTCGTAACGTTCTTGGCTGCTGTTCAGCCATTCCTCTACTTTCTCTTTTACACTGTCAGAAACTTTAGCATTGCGGTGAGTAATTTTGATATTCATGTGCAAATCCTTAATGCCTTGTTGCCGTGAGAGCGCTGTGAATTAATATTTTTGTGCGCCCTTGTACACTTACAGTAGTACCACTCTGAGAATGGATTACAAGCACTTTTTTCACTAGATGAAGAAAAATTGATAGCCAGCAGGTAAAACTGTTCAAACACCAAACAGTTGTTACTAGGATTTGACTGTTTTACGGGAAGAAAGTGATAACAAGCCAGCGGAGAAAATTAAGCACAAGCCTATTAAGCTGTAGACGCCTAATACTTCATCCCATAATAGCCAGCCAAACAGCGCAGCAAAAACCACGGAAGCGTATGTATAAGGCCCTAGCTGCCCTGCTGGTGCAAGACCATAGCCTTTACTCAATAACAGCTGAGCAACAGTTGAGGTAATAGCCATCAGCAATAACCAGCCCAGCTCGACCAAATTTGGCGTAACCCAATTGAGTAAGGCTGGCGGTAAAGCTAAGACGGTACTAAACAAAGCAAAGTAGAACACGATACGGCTAGCTGGTTCTGTATCGCTCATCCTACGGATAATAACTTTTGCTAACGCCCCCAACATTGCACCAAAAAGTGCAATCAAAACGGCAACATTGAGTGTTCCCTGACCGGGATTCAACACTAGAAAAACGCCAAAGAAGCCAACACATATTGCCAACTTCACCATTCCTGAAATCTTTTCACCCAACCACCACAAGGCGAACAACGGGATAAAGAACGGAGCCGTTTGTTTAATCAGAGCCGCCTCTGCTAAAGGTAAGTGCCCCCATGAATAGTAGAGACACATCATGGCCGTCACACCGACCGCTGCGCGGGCAATATGAAACCGAAGAGAGTCCGTTTTGATCGAGGTGATCCCGTTTCGCAATAACCAAGGCATCAATAGAATTAACGCAAAGAGGTTACGGGCAAATACGATAATCTCAGTGGGTAGCTGATGAGTGATCTGCTTTACGACCATGCCAGAACAGACCAAAAACAGTTCTGACAGAATGATAAACAGCGCACCTTGATAAAGCGCTTGTGTGGGCATAGAGGCTTGAGGGTTATTAAGGAATAAATGACTAGCAATCAAAGTCCCCCTTGATCGCTAGCCGAATTTTACCTTAATTAGACTTCAATTACTTCAAAGTCGCTGGAAAGACTGTCTGCCTGCTCTTTACTGGTGATCACAGCCACACTGCCCTCTTTATCCAAAAGATAAATTTTGGCAACGCGTTTTAGATCATCCAATGTCACATTCAAGATACGCGCACGAAACGCTTTACGCTGCTCAGGAGTACGTCCAAACAAAGCGCTGTGGAATGCTTGCTTAGCTTCACCAGCCGGTGATCCTGGCTTATCAATCGAGCTGACAACACCCAGAATGGCTTCTTCTAGTTTCTGAGCATCATGATCAGTCTCCAGAAGCCATTTCACCGCACCATCAAAGTCATCCAAGGTTTCAGATAAACGAGGATCACGGTAGGAGAAGAAACGGAAAGCTGCATCACCAGAATCCTGACCAGCACCAGAACCGTACGCACCACCTTTCTCTCGTATAACGCGGTGCAAATAGCCATTACGCAAGAAATCCCCCAGAATTGTAAGTGGCGCCGAATCAGGATGATCTACCGCCACGGTAGGGAATGCTTTAGCACAGAAGCTTACCTGTGTACTGGTAACCCAAGCTTGTTTCACCTTGCTACGTAATTCTGGCAGTAAGAAGCCTGCAGAGGTTTCACTCGGCACATCTGCCCAGATAGACTCTAAGTAGCTCTGAACACTAGCCTGATACTCGTCTTCAGCCACTACAAGGTATTGGCGTGGGGCAAGTTGGATCTTGCTATGCAACTCTTGGAGACGTTGTGAAAGCTGTTGAAGAGCATCTTCATTCTCTAGCTGATCATCCAGCTGCTTGTAATAGCAGATAGACTCAAGACCTTTTGTTGCATGAGATAGTGCTGCAGCTGGACTCATCTTCGCTGCTGCAGCCATCATTGCGAATGCATGGCCCTGACCGGTAATACTTTGCTCTTTACGAGTACGTTGTTGTGATACCACTTCACGAATACGAGGCAATTCATCAAAGCGTGCAAATTGCAGCGTCTCTTTTAACAGATCCAACAACGCCTCATGTTTAGACACTAAGGCTTTGCCAGTTAATGTGAAGTAACCTTTTACATCCTGCTCATTATCAGGTGCACCCCTTACTGAAGCAAAACTATGAATTCCACCGGTCACTTCTGTTTGATACTGCTGATTCTCTTGATAAGTACGATCACCGCAGCCCAATTCAGTAAGAAGATAGCTGTATAGAGGCAGTATGTGCTGCTCATCTTCCGTTAACTGCGGAAGCTGCATAATCACCTGCTGATAAACAATACCGTTGGTGCCACGATCATAACGCGTCAAAGGCAGAGTTGACTCAACCGCCACATCTTCAGGTACAGACATCTCATCTGGTACATCGGTCAATGTCACTTTAGGTAGAATCGACTCATCATCGACCTGTTCTTGTCGCTCCGCTAGTTCAGCAGCACGATCAATTAGCTGTTGTTTATCGTCATCCGATAAACCCGCTTTAATTTGAGCCAACTGCGCTTTCTCTGCAGCATCACGACTAGCTGCAAGTTTGTTGTCTGGGCGTAAAGTCAAACGAACGCGGTGCGGGTTATCCAATAGTTCTTTAACCATGGACTGCACAAAGTCTGGCTGCTTGATCGCTTCACGCAGTTTTTCGAGCACCGGATCAAGGTTCAGAATAGCGATTGGATCGCCTTTGTTTACAGCTGCTCCGAGCGAAGACATGATCAAACTCAGACCATAAGGATAGCCATCACCATTAATCTCACGTTGCTGCAGCTCTAACTGATGCAACTGGGCTTCCAGCATGGCTTGAGGAACACCTTCTTCAGCCACCTTCTGCATGGTATCCAATACCAATTTTTCGAACTCTGCAGCAGACTCAGGCTCACTGCCCTCGATACCGCACATGAAGCTCATTTCACGGTTAGAATCTTCTAAACCACATAAAGGTGAAGGCGCGCTACCTAAGTCCGTTGACTCAAGCGCATAACGAAGTGGAGATGCACTATTATCTAGTAGCACACGTGACATCAGATGCGCTTTAAGTTGTGCTTCTAAATCGTTGGAATGACCAAGAAGCCAAGCTAAAACATGATGTGTTTTACCACTTAGATCCTCTTGATCAAGATCGTACCCCTCTTCTACACGTAGTGGTGAGTGGTAACGTTTCTCATCATTAATTTCAATAGAAGTGCCAAGCTTTTCAAAACGGCTTAAAGCCTTCTCTTCAAAGAAGCCCTGAAGCTCAGCAGCAGGAATATCACCAAAAGTCATAATGACCGCATTACTTGGGTGGTAATGGGTTTTATAAAATTCAATCAGCTCATCATAACTTAGGTCAGGAATGCTCTCTGGCTCACCGCCACTATTGTGATGATAGGTCGTTGTAGGAAATAGGTATTTCGTCACTGACTGCCACAAACGAGAAACCGGCGAACTCATCGCGCCTTTCATCTCGTTGTATACAACGCCTTTATATTCCAAATCGGATTCAGCATCATCGGTTTCAGTAAACTCTATACGATGCCCTTCTTGTTCAAAATCTAATGGATCTAAACGACTGAAGAAAACAGCATCTAGGTAAACATCCAATAGATTAAAGAAGTCTTTACGGTTTTGACTAGCAAATGGATAAGAGGTCCAGTCACTGCTCGTCATCGCGTTCATAAATGTGTTTAGAGAACGACGCGTCATCATAAAGAATGGATCGCGTACCGGGAAACGTTCACTACCACACAACGCTGTGTGCTCCAGTATATGCGCAACGCCTTTTGAGTCTTCCGGAACAGTCCTTAGACCGACAAGAAAAACATTCTCAGTATGATCAGCCGCTATATGGAAATGGGAAAGGCCAGTCTTTTTATGCTCGTATTCCGTTACATCAATTCCTAAAGACTCAATCTTTTCTGATCTAACAAATTCAAAAGATGAGTGTGATTCTACGACTGTATTCGATTGCGTCATGAAAATACTTGATCCTGTTACTAAAGGGACTCTACCAAAGCCAAAAGTTAGTTAGCTGTCCCGAGGTATTGAGGTGAAGAAAGCTTTCAAGCAGATAGCCAATCCCGCTATAGCCAACCCCTCCCATATAAGCCCTTTTTTTGAGCTATAGAGTATCACCTGATTGTAATAGCTATTTGGTTATATGAACAACCTATCGGCCAATATAGGCACAAAGCGGGCGCAATTCGGCTTCAAGAATTTTTAACTTTCTGCAAAAACAGCTCAAAAAGCTGATTTGAGTAGAACTTAACTCTTTTATAGTAACCACTCTAACTCATTGTTATATAGTCATTTAATTACCCAAACCAATCCATATAAATATTTTTGTGCAATGCACAAAAAAATATTTGACAGGTTATTTATTAACCACTATATTTATCTCAAATGCTGCAACGCACAAAAACACTTTATTAAAGATTCTCAGAGGAATGGAAAATGTACGATGATCTAATGAAAGATGTTCAGGAAAAAATGCAACCAGCAATCGACGTTGCTGAAGTGAACAAAAAAGCACTAGAAACTCTGTTCTCTTTGCAGTCTGAATATGTAACTGATTTCGTAGATTCAAGCGTAGCTCAGCTTAAAGCTCTATCTGAAGTAAAAGAGCCTAAAGAAGCTATTGAACTGCAAGTTGAGTTTTTCAAAGCTCTAGAAACCAAAACTACTGCGACTGCAGAAAAAGAGCTAGCTGCTCTAAACTCTGCAAAAGAAGAGATCTCTGAGATCGTAGAAAAGAGCCTTAGCGAAATTCGTGAGATGCCTTACGTATCTGATTTCAACAAGTTTCTAACTGAAGCAGCTGAAGCAACTTCTGCTGTAGTAGCTAACGCAACTAAAACTGAAGCAGCTGAACAAGCAGCGGCTCCAGCTAAGAAAGCACCTGCGAAAAAAGCTCCTGCAAAGAAAGCACCTACGAAAAAAGCAGCGACTGCTGAGTAATTCATCGTTGGGGGTCACGTAACGACCCCACTTCTCTACTCTGGCTGGTTTAATCAGCCGTATTTCTTTGCCGGTCTCCCAGACCGGCTTTTTTTTATTTGAGCCTTTGATTATTGCTCTTTGGCCATTTCAGGCAAAGGCCCTTCCAAGCCCATCGCGAACTGCATAACTTTGTTTTTAGCTGGCGTTACACGACCTGCCAAACCCAAACCAATATTGCGCAAAACTTTTAGTGGACCGTTCTGATTACTAAATACTCGGTAGAACGCATCCATTGTCTGCATCATCAATAAATTATGCTTACGGCGCTGCTTTTCATACTCCTTCAGCAACGCCAATTCAGTAATATCTTCACCTGTATTAGCAGCCGCTAAAATCACTTCAGAGAGAGCAGCTGCATCAAGCAGGCCTATATTCACACCCTGTCCAGCTAGAGGATGAATCATATGTGCAGCGTCACCTGCTAAAGCTAGACCTTCTAAGACATATTCCTGCGCATGTTGGCGACGAAGCGGGAAAGCTCCTCGGCTAAGTAACTGATCAATTTCGCCCAACGCATCAGGGAAGGTAGATTTAAGCTCTTGCACAAAGCTTTCATCATCCTGAGCCAAGAGACGCTTTACGTTATCCGGTGTGTTATACCAAACTAGAGAAGCGTTATTGCCTGAAAGAGGTAGAAAGGCAAGCGGACCTGTCGGTGTAAACTGCTGCCAAGTGATATCTTCTTGAGCAAATTTAGTCGTCACAGAAGCAACCAGTGCATGCTGCTCGTAATCCCAACGAGTTACACCAATACCTGCTGCTTGACGAACACGAGACTCACCACCATCCGCAGCGATCAGTAGGCGCCCAATTATTTCGCGATCATCTTTCAATCTAACGATACTGCTACCAGGGGAATAATCGATAGCCTCAACTTCAGCAGGACAGATCAAATCAACATTTTCAAATGCCTGCAGACGCTCTAAGAGTGCTAGCTGAATCACACGATTTTCGACAATATGTCCAAGGTGGTCACGGCCAATATTATCGGAAACAAATTCGGTTGATGCCTTTTCTTCGCTTGCTTCCCAAACCTTCATGCGTCGGTAAGGGCAACTACGGCGAGATAGAATCCCTTCCCATGCACCTACTCGCTGAAGAATATTCTCAGATGCAACACTGATAGCAGAAACACGTAAGTCATTTGGTTGAGAAGATTCATATTCCGCAGGATATCGGCTTTCCAAGACAGCAACTGATAACGGGCTATCCCCAAGAGCACAAGCGATCGTTGCACCCACCATACCACCACCGACAATGACGACATCGTAACGCGTATTCATAATTCCCAACCAACTTACTTATTTTTGACTGTCCCGAAGTATACCCAAAGAGCCTGCCAACATCTTGAGAAAGATCAACAATTGTTAACGCGCTTTGATTAGCGAGTGATTCTTCAGGGTATTCATATTTTCCCAAAGCGGTTTGCTCTATAATGCCGCTTTGCAACAAAACCTAACCAACTTACTGTTACCGAGTGCCCTGTGTCTGATACCTGCTTCTCAAATCTCAATCTTCCAAAACCGATGCTAAAGAACTTAGACCATCTAGGCTATAAGCAGATGACGGCTATCCAAGAGAAAGCCCTGCCCGAGGTTTTGCGAGGTAATGACCTCATTGCGAAAGCAAAAACAGGCAGCGGCAAAACAGCCGCATTTGGTATAGGCACACTACTGAATTTAAATCTTCGTAGCTTTGCCACCCAGGCCCTAGTACTTTGCCCCACTCGTGAATTAGCGACACAAGTCGCTAATGAGTTAAGAAAACTTGCACGCTTTACTGAAAACGTAAAAATTCTGACTCTCTGCGGCGGTCAATCAATTGGGCCTCAGATTGGCTCTTTGGAGCATGGCGCACATATTGTGGTCGGTACACCAGGTCGTATTAAAGACCATCTACGTAAGAAGACTCTACGCTTAGATAAAGCAACCACCGTAGTGCTTGATGAAGCGGATCGCATGCTTGATATGGGTTTTGCTGATGACATTCGTGACATCATCGGGCAGACCCCAAAGAAACGCCAAACACTGCTTTTTTCTGCTACTTACCCAAAGACCATTGCGAGCCTGAGCGCAGACATTCTCAATCAGCCAATAACGGTTGAGGTAGAATCCACTCACCAACAATCCCAGATTGAGCAACATTTCTTTGAGATCGAAAAAGAAAATAAGCTTGAGAATTTGAGCGCGATTTTAGCTCAGTTCAAACCAGAGTTTGCAGTGATCTTCTGTAACATGAAGCAAACCTGCAATGATGTTCAGCAGCACCTTAAATCCTTAGGCTATAGCGCAAAAGCGATCCACGGCGATCTAGAGCAACGTGATCGTGATCAGATACTAGTGCAATTCGCCAACCGCAGCTGTTCTATCCTTATCGCGACTGATGTAGCAGCGCGTGGACTAGATATTAATGACCTCCCTTGTGTCATCAACTACGATCTCACTCGCGACGCTGAAATTCATACTCACCGTATCGGTCGTACAGGCCGTGCAGGTAAGCAAGGCATGGCACTAAACCTTTATCAGCCATCAGAAGCTTACAAAGTGGCTTCCATTGAAAAGTATTTGGATACAGAGTTCCCCGTTACTGAACTACCAGACGCGGATCCGAACTATCAGCCTAATAACCCTCCAATGGCTACGCTTGCGATTGCTGGCGGTAAGAAAAACAAAGTTCGCCCTGGCGATATCTTAGGTGCGTTAACAGGCGATGCTGGAATACAAGGCAACCAAGTAGGCAAGATCAATGTGTATGATTTTGCTGCTTACGTTGCCGTTGAGCGCAAAGTTGCACGAAAGGCAGCCGAGCGCTTGAGCCAAGGAAAAATTAAAGGCCGCAAGTTTAAGGTACGTCGCCTTTAACCTTCTTTACAGGCTAAACGATCAAAGTGACGGCGATACTGGTCTGCCAGTGTCGCCCATTTAAACCGATCAACATTCACTTGCTCCCCCCACTCACCTGCGTACTTTCTCGCTGCTAACTGATCTAATCGCTCAGCTAAGACCTCAGCTTCGCTCTCTTCTTTATAACGACATGCTTCTGGGAACAGCTCCCTATACGCCAATCGATCAGGAACTAAAGGCTCTGCGCCAGACGCTACGCCTTCTAAAACAGCTATCCCTTGGTAATCATGTACAGCCGTTGAAAGCACAACATCCGCTTTACGCAGTAGGGCCAGATACTCCTCACGCGACGAAAGATACCCCCACTCGCCAGCGTAATCACCGAGTAACACACGGAGTTGTTCAAATTGCTCAGGTACTTTTCTAAACTGTTGCCCGACCACATGGAGCTTAAAATTCTTACGTTTCTGTATCAGCTGTTCAACGGCATTTAGCAGAAGTTGAGGATTTTTGTCGTATTCCCAACGGTGATTCCAAACGATATGAAATTCATCAGATACAGGAGAATGTATTTGGTAGCTATCAGGCTTGATAGGAACAGACAGCACCGCTGAATTATCTCTAATACGCTCGATCAGATTTAGTGGCACTTGATCGGGCATCTTTTTTAAGAGAGCTTTCGCGCCATCCAAAAGCGTCTGTCGATTATATTCACTGTTAAATAAACAATAATCCGCAGCCAGCGCGGTATAAAGGTTCAGAATGCATGGCTCAACGGTTTTAAATGCTTTACCAGATTCAGGATAAGCGAATTGATTTTCATGAAAGTAAACCAGTGTAGGAATTTGGGCTAAAGATGGTACAAAACCCCGCAAGGCAGACAGGTCTGTCATAGAGGTCGCCACGACCAGATCATAAGGCTGGCTTAATATTTCCCTTTCATTAAACGCCCAACTAAGACTGTTCCCTCTCATACGCCAACTGAAATAGCGTCCCGGCAAAGACAAAACGGTCCATTCGTGTTCATTCAAGTGCTCAACAAGCCCTTTACGCCAATAAACATGACTATCCGCATCATAAGCTGAAAGAAGGAGTATTCGCATAAAGCCGCCGTTGAGAAAAAAACGCTAGTGTATCAGCCAAATTTTGCTTTGTCCTATTACACTTAAAACAGAGCCACCAAACCAAACGTATTGAAATACGATACCTTTTTTGAATATTTAGCCATACATCCTCAAAGCCCACATACTTTACGTATCAACTTTTGAGGAAACCGTAATGAAAATGACAAAGTTCAACAGCGTAATCAATGACCTAGAAAACTGCGTACAAGAAGGAGACATTATTTTTATCTCCATCAATAGTTTTCTATACCGCCAGGTCGCAAAAGGCACTGGCAGCTGGACTTCGCACGTTGGCTTTGTCGTTAAAGAAAATGATGAATGGTTTGTTCTGGAAAGCGCTGTTCCCTGTGTTAGACGTACAAGTCTAAAAGATTTTGTATCGCGCACAACCAACGATGAAGTAAGCATATTACGACTTAAACAGCCTTTAGCCGGTACAGATATAAGCAAATTAAAACAAACAGCTGAGAAACGTATGGGGCGCTTTTATCACTTAGGCTTTAAATTCGACTCCAAGCGACAGTTTTGTTCGAAATTTGTTTATCTAACCTTTAAGGAGGCGTTAGGGATAGAGTTAGGCAAAGTACAAACGCTAGCTGAACTATTGGATGAAAACCCACAAGCTAGCGTTAACTTCTGGCGCTGCTGGTACTTTGGCTTTGTACCTTGGCAACGAAAGACAATTACACCTGCAAGTCAATTGAATGACCCGCAACTCGAAACAATCTATACGACTGTCAGCTAACGCTGACAATCAGTATTTTTTCTTACAAAGAATTATAACGAGCAGCACTGATAAATTCAGAGAAGGTTTCACACCAAATCACAGCCGTAGAATATTTAGCCGGATCTACACCCTCAGGTAGGTTAACCACAAAGCCATCAAATGTTTTGATTTCAGCAACCTGAACCATATCTCGTTTATTCTCAAGAAAGCTCATCTCGTCATCGACAAACACAGGAGAAAGGTAAAGCTTATAATCTGGACCAGGGGCCAATTTACCTTTAAATGCCGCAACACCGCCACCCAGCATCACTGAGCCTTCTCCCCAATGTAAAAAATCACTGCCCTTTAACTCTTTCACAAAATGACCTTCAAACTGCGCCTGAGCCACTGCCGAAGAGATCTCTTGCTCAGAAGGCCCCTGAGGTTGAATTAAGATAGGTAACAAGTATACGCCTAAGGCAAAACCTACAAAGCCAACTAGGCCATGACTAATCAGTAACAGTAATTTTTTCATATTCCCCCCAAAAAGCTGCTAAAACAGCCAATATAAAAAAACCACCCGAAGGTGGTTTTAGAATAGATCAAACTAGCTTAAAGCTTTTCTATTTCAGCTTTTGCTTTTAACTGAGTAAGGTGATCTTGGTAATCTTGCTGACCTTGACGGTTATTTAGCATCATACCCATGAAGCGAATTTCGTCTTCTTGCAGTTCAATATCTTGTTGGCCGATTGCATCAAGCGCGATAATCAATTTGCTACCATCCACAGCATCAACTGCAGCATAAGTAGAACCACTTTGCGGTTTTACCATTTTGAATGCTGCGGTCAGAAGTTCTTGTGGAAGCTCTCTCTGGCTACGGTTAACTGCAGGCTGTGCTACTACTTCATTACCTTCTGCAACAGTCGCTAGCTCTGCTCCTTCAGCTAGCTGAGCAACAATCGCATTCGCTTTTTCAGTCATCGCTGCAACAACTTGCTGCTCAACCAGAATAGCGCGGATCTGATCAGCTACTTCGTCTTGTGCTTTTTCACGAGGTAGTTGATGTTCAACTACACGTAAAACAACAGAACGACCAGAATCCAATTCAACTGGCGTGCTGTTCAAACCTTCATTGATCAGTTCCTGATCGAAAGCAACAGCAAGAATCTTAGCGTTGGAAGTAATCGCATCTTCGTTACCAGAACGCGCGAATAGCTCAGTTTTCTGAATCTCCAGTTCTAGCTCTTCAGATGGTTCTACCAGATCGCCAGAAGAGAAAGAAACGTCAGCTAAACGCTCTAACTGTTCAACATACTCTTCTTCAGCTTTCTGATTTAGAAGATCAGAACGAAGTTCTGCTTCAGCCTGTGCAAAAGCAGGTACTTCAGACTCAACAAGATCCACTAGTTTGATCAAGTGATAACCGAATTCTGAACGAACAGGTTCTGAAACAGAACCTTTCTCTAGAGCATACAACGCATCTTCAAAATCAGTTGAGAAGACACCTTTTTCATTAATGCCTAAATCACCGCCCATCTCAGCAGATGCTGGGTCTTGGGATTCTGACTTGGCCAAATCTTCAAATGCTTCACCTGCTTTTAAGCGCTCAGCAATTGCAACAATCTTAGCTTTTGCAGCAGCATCGTCTTGCTGTTCAGAAATCTCGATAAAGATATGCGCAGAATGACGCTGTTCTTGTGCTTGGAAAGTATCAACAAGCTGCTGGTATGCTGCTTGAATTTCATCATCAGATACTTCGATACCTGCTTCTAAAGCACTTCTTTCTAGTAGAAGGTATTCAATTGCTACTTGCTCTTCAGTCATAAACTGAGAACTGTTCTCTGCATAATATTCGGAAATCTGCTCATCAGAAACGGTAATTTCAGCACGCACATTGTCCGCAGGCAGAGTGAAGTAACGAAGATCACGAGTTTGATTCTGTAGAACGTTTAGAGAGTTCAGTTCATTTGGCAAAGTAAATGCTGATAGCATGAACGCAATACGCTCTTGCTCAGTCACCTTCTCTTTACGCACGATATCACGATACATCAACGGCGTAAGACCGGCGTTACGTAATGTCGCTTCAAATTGAGCACGATCAAACTTACCGTCTAGCTGAAACTCTTTAGTAGACAGGATCAGTTGATCAATCATTGCATCAGAGAATGTCAGACCTTGGTTTTGTGCAGATTGAACTAAAACAGATTGCTCAATCAGGCCTTCCAAAACCATATTGCTGATCAAACCATCATCCAGTAGCGAAGGATCAGCATCCTCCCCCATCTGCGACAACATTTGACGACGTTGCAATTGAACACCTTGATAGAGATCTTGCTGACTGATCTCTTCACCATTAACTGTCGCAGGAGCATTACTGCCAGCAGTTAAGCTAACCAGCGATTCAACACCAAATAATGCAAAAGTAACTGCAATCAAGCCAACAATAATCTTGGCAATGATTCCCTGAGAGTTATCACGAATGGACTGTAGCATTATGCCTCTAAACCCCTGGCAATATCTTTAACACATAAAAAAGGCGCATCCTTTTAGAATGCGCCTTTCAAGAATTTTGTACCTGACTCACTAATAACATATAGCTCGTCATTCTATGTATAACAGAGGTTAGCCTGTTGTACAAAGTTGGCGGAACGGACGGGACTCGAACCCGCGACCCCCTGCGTGACAGGCAGGTATTCTAACCAACTGAACTACCGCTCCTTGTGCGGGGTTCAAACCCGCGACCTTCACACTGTATATTGCTGAAGGTCGGGTGACTTATTAAATTAACAAGCCACCTCTCCTAAAAGTAAGATCGTGACGCGATCAGATCTTACTTATTCACTGCGTCTTTCAGAGCCTTACCAGGCTTGAAAGTTGGCAGAGTAGCAGCAGCAATCTCAATAGGCTTGCCAGTCTGCGGGTTACGGCCCGTACGAGCTGCACGCTCTTTTACAGAAAATGTACCGAAACCTACAAGTGCAACAGAATCACCGTTTTGTAGTGCACCAGTAACCGCTTCCAGTGTAGCATCAAGCGCGCGACCTGCAGCTGCTTTAGGAATGTCGGCTGAAGCTGCGATAGCGTCGATCAGTTCAGACTTATTCACGTTGTTCCCCTTTAAATAGATCGTTATTTTTAATTGTTCCGTTATCCATGCCCAGCAAGATGGTCTGGCATTTATACCAAGGTGCAGAAAGGGGTGTCAAGACACCTAGAACACCTTTCTACCCCTGATGAATACTAATGTGGCTTTATTTGCTCCGGCTCAGCTTTTGCTTTTTTTTCTTTCGCCGACACCACTTCTTTATCGCTTTTTTCTACAGGTTTTGGTTGATACTTAAGTGCGATGTCTAACACTTCATCAATCCATTTAACCGCCTTAATATCGATATCTGCTTTGATATTGTCGGGAATTTCCTTTAAATCGCGCTCATTTTCTTTTGGAATAATGACCGTTTTGATTCCCCCACGGTGTGCTGCGAGCAGCTTTTCTTTCAATCCGCCGATAGGTAAAACCTGCCCTCTTAGGGTAATTTCACCTGTCATTGCTACGTCCGCCTTAACCGGAATATTGGTTAAAACTGATACTAAAGCCGTACACATTCCTATACCCGCACTCGGGCCATCTTTTGGTGTAGCACCTTCTGGAACATGTATATGAACGTCTTGTTTTTCATGGAAGTCAGACGCAATACCAAGCGCTTCAGCACGATTTCGTACAACTGTTAGCGCAGCTTGGATGGATTCTTTCATCACATCACCTAAGCTACCAGTGGTCACATGACGGCCTTTACCCGGCACAACCGCTGTCTCGATACTTAAGATGTCACCACCAACCTGCGTCCAAGCTAAGCCTGTTACAAGACCAACCTGATCCTGTTCTTCTGCAATGCCGAAGTTATGCTTTCGAACACCGCTGTAGTGTTCCAATTGAGCCTCATCAATAACCACCGGCAAATCTTTCTTATCAGCCAGAGCCAGCTCTTTAACCACCTTACGACAAAGCTTAGCGATCTCTCGCTCAAGACCACGTACACCAGCTTCGCGGGTATAGTAACGGATCAAGCCAGTAATGGCACTATCCTTTATCTCCACTTCACCCTTTTTCAGGCCATTATTTTTAAACTGCTTCTCGATAAGATAATTTCGAGCAATATTCAGCTTTTCATCTTCGGTGTAGCCCGGGATACGAATAATCTCCATACGATCCAACAATGGACCTGGAATATTCATTGAGTTCGAAGTACAAACAAACATAACATCAGACAGATCGTAATCCACCTCAAGGTAGTGATCATTAAAGCTGTTGTTTTGTTCTGGATCTAAAACCTCAAGAAGTGCAGACGCTGGATCACCACGCTGATCCATGCCCATTTTATCGATCTCATCGAGCAAGAATAGCGGGTTTTTCACGCCTACTTTGGACATTTTTTGTAAAAGTTTGCCCGGCATAGAGCCTATATAAGTACGGCGATGCCCACGAATCTCTGCTTCGTCACGCACTCCACCTAGTGCCATACGAACGTATTCACGGTTCGTAGCGCGAGCGATAGAACGACCTAGAGATGTTTTACCTACACCTGGAGGACCAACCAAACAAAGGATCGGACCTTTAAGTTTTTTAACTCGTTTCTGAACAGCTAAGTATTCCAAAATGCGGTCTTTAACTTCTTCAAGACCGAAGTGATCTTGGTTAAGAACCTTTTCTGCTCGCTTCATATCGTGGCGAACTTTAGATCGCTTAGCCCAAGGGATTTGGATCATCCAATCGATGTAACCACGAACAACTGTTGCTTCTGCCGACATTGGCGACATCATCTTCAACTTGTTGTATTCGCTCATGGTTTTATCGAAAGCTTCTTGCGGCATTTTCGCTTCAGCAATTCGATTTTTCAGCTCATCCATATCGTTAGTACCGGACTCATCCAGATCACCTAACTCTTTTTGGATAGCTTTCATCTGTTCATTCAGATAGTACTCGCGCTGACTCTTCTCCATCTGCTTTTTAACGCGGCCGCGGATACGTTTTTCCACTTCAACCAAGTCAATTTCAGACTCCATCAACGCCATCAGATGCTCTAGTCGCTCTTTATTGCTAAGCATCTCTAAGATCTGCTGCTTCTCTTCTAGCTTAAGCGACATGTGAGCTGCAATGGTATCTGCCAAACGCCCTACATCATCGATGTTCTGGAGAGAAGAAAGCACTTCAGATGGGATTTTCTTATTTACTTGAACAAAGCGTTCAAATTGCTCTAAAACTGTACGCTTGTATAGCTCGCTTTCAGCTTCCGTCAGCTCTTCAATTGCAAGCATATCTGCTTGAGCAGTAAAGAACCCTTCGTCTTCACTCAATGCATGAATGGTTGCGCGGTAATCACCTTCCACTAGCACTTTTACAGTACCGTCAGGCAATTTAAGCATTTGCAGTACACTAGCAACGGTACCTACTTCAAATAGATCTTCAGCTAACGGCTCATCATCGGATGCATTTTTCTGTGCAACAAGAAGAATTTCTTTTTCCCCAGACATTGCTGCTTCTAGGGCTTCGATTGATTTTTCCCTTCCCACGAATAATGGGATAACCATATGCGGATATACCACTACATCCCTTAGCGGGAGCACCGGCAATTCGATTAGTTGTTCCTGAATGTCGTCATGTTGTGTCATGAGCAAAAGCCTCATCAACCAGTCCGCGATGTACTGCGGAGAAATTCTAAAAAAGCGTGTCTTAGGGTTACATGGGGGTCAAAATTTCAAATGCAACCAATTAGATACAAAAAAACAACGCGTTGGGAATAAATCGAGGTAAGAGAACCGGGATACTAAATTTTATAGCAGTATCCAGTTATGGAGACAATCAAAAAAGGGGAATAAATTCCCCTTTTTACTTTCATATGCTCGAGCTTACTTATAGTAGGCTTTATCACGGACACTGTGGTCTGTGATATCACGTACCCCAACTAAGGTTTCGATACGTTCAACTAGTGTTTTTTCTACACCATCTTTTAATGTCATATCAACAGCGCTACAACCCTGACAACCGCCGCCAAATTGAAGCACTGCAATATTACCTTCCTCTTCTTCAACCACTTCCATCAGTTTTACTTCACCACCATGGGAAGCCAAACCTGGATTGATCTCTGAATATAGAATGTAGTTAATCTGCTCTGAAATTGGGCTATCCGGTGAAACCTTAGGCACTTTCGCGTTCGGCGCCTTGATCGTTAGCTGCCCACCCATGCGATCCTTTGCAAAGTCCACATGTGCTTCATCTAGATAAGGAACACTGTTCTTTTCAATGTAGAAACGTAGCTGTGTCAGCTCCAGTATTTCATCATCTTCAATAACTTCATCTGGGCGACAATAAGCTAGGCAAGTTTCTGCGTAAGATGTACCTGGCTGTGTAACAAACATGCGTACAGCCATGCCCTCAACATCTTGTTTAGAAAGTAGCTCTTTTAAGTATTCTTCTGCCGTTTCTGTGACGGTGATATTCATACGGTGTCCTGTATGTTGAACCAATCAATTCTTAAGCTCTAGGATACACTCAAAGTATATCCGAGTAAATTGCTCAACTATTAAACAATAGGTGAAAAATTCTATCGCAACATTGCACAACTCTGCCACCTTATTCAGCCCATCCATTAGATATAAGGCCTTAAAACTATTTTTCCATAGAGGGAGAGACCTTATTGCATAGATAATCTGATAGAATTGCTTTTTTCCTATTTTGACCCCTATGACATTCTTCAACCGACAAAAAATAATAATAGGTTTAGGGCTGCCGATTATCGCGGGAATGCTTTCCCAAAGCCTACTTAACCTTGTAGATGCCGTACTTGTCGGTCAGCTTGGCGAAGCATCTCTCGCCGGCGTAGGCATAGGGGGCTATGCTAATTTTGTGGCTATCAGCCTCATTCTTGGCCTGTCTTCTGGGGTACAGACGTTAGTGGCACGTCATCAAGGCGAAGGCCAGTTCGACCATGCCGCCTCCCCCGTTCACTGGGGACTCTTGATCTCACTTCTTTTCGCACTCCCTATCAGTTGTGTATTGATCTATCACTCGGGATTCATAGTCTCTCTGATGACTGAGGATTCAGCGGTACAGGATATCTCTGAAGCCTATTTTGATTACAGAACAGCAGCTATGCTAGCGATAGGGCTTAATCTATCTTTCCGCGGTTGGTGGAACGGTACTAAGCGTCCAGCGACCTACTTTAAAGTCTTAATAGCCACCCATCTTCTGAACGTGATTATTAGTTACTGTTTGATCTTTGGTGAACTGGGTTTACCAAGACTCGGCGCGCCAGGAGCAGGTTTAGGTACTGCTATAGCATTGTATATAGGCGCTCTATTAAACGCTGTTATGGTCTACAAGGACGCTAAAACTAACGGATTATTTAAATTCAGTACTCAACAAGCATCTTCAATCTATAGAGTGATTAAGCTCGCAATCCCTCATTCTATGCAGCAGCTTTTCTTGGCTTTAGCAATCTGTATTCTTATCTGGATCATTGGTCAGCTAGGTACCAGCGAACAAGCAATAGCTCATGTACTAATTAACCTATCTCTTTTCTTAATCCTTCCTGCAGTTGGTTTTGGCGTTGCGTGCACCTCGCTTGTTAGCCATTCAATTGGTGAAGATAACTATCAAGAAGCAGCTCGTTGGGGATGGGATGTAATTGTCACAGCGTTGGCTTGCATAAGCCTACTAAGCATTCCACTTGTAATCTTTCCTGAAGTAGTTCTTTCTGCGTTTTTACAATCAGAGCAACTGATAGATATCGCTGTGCTCCCCCTACAACTAACCGCACTAGCCATCTGTTTAGATGCTGCAGCAATTGTATTAACTCAAGCACTACTCGGGGTAGGTGCCAATCGCTCGGTACTGCTTATATCTACATTTAGTCAATGGTGCTTCTTTTTGCCTTTAGCTTGGCTATTTGGCCCTATCTTAGGCTTCGGGCTCTTGGGCATCTGGATTGTACAGATCGCTCATCGATTGCTTTCATCAGCAATTTTTATCCGCATCTGGTCTCAACAGCATTGGCAAAAAGTAAAAATTTGATCCTCTAAACGGTTTGTTTGTTTGAACCGCTCTGTTTCATCTTGCTATAGTTTAAAAACGACTCTTAGGGATATGTAAATGGCTGATCAGTCACTAGTTTTTTCGTTCTTCTTAATTTTTACAGGTGCTGCCATTGTTGCGTCTTTGGCTCTCTACACTCGCCAGCCTTTGCTCGTTGCCTATATCGTTTTAGGAGCGATCTTAGGACCTTACGGCATGAGCATGGTGACTGATACTAAACTCCTGTCAGATATCTCCCACGTCGGCATCATCTTCCTGCTATTTCTTCTTGGCCTAGACATGCAACCCTCGCATCTATTGCAGATGTTGCGCAAAGCCACCTTGGTCGCCATAGGAAGTTCACTGATATTCTTTGCACTTGGTTACAGCGTCGGTTATGCCTTCGGCTACACACAAACAGAAAACCTCATCATCGGCACTGCCGTGATGTTTTCGAGTACGATCATAGGCATCAAACTACTACCTACAACTGTCCTCCATCACCGTCATACCGGTGAATTAGTGGTAGGCCTTCTACTTCTACAAGACGTAATTGCAATCATGGTCTTGTTGTTCCTATACAGCGGTACCAATGGTGGCACGAGTAGCGATACCATGGCTCAATTTGCAACAACGCTGGCAGCACTACCACTCTTGATCATCGGCGCTTTTGCCTTTGTAAAATACATATTGCTAAAACTGATTCAGAAATTCGATCGCTTTCATGAATATATATTTCTTCTTGCGATTGGCTGGTGCCTTGGCTTAGCAGAGATGGCACATTTGGCAGGCTTGTCCGCGGAGATCGGCGCTTTTGTTGCTGGTGTATCTATTGCAACGAGCCCAATTGCTCAATACATTGCAACAAGCCTAAAGCCACTCAGGGACTTTTTCTTAATCCTATTTTTCTTCTCAATAGGCGCTAGCTTTAATCTGACCCTAGTCAGCACGATTGCGATTCCAGCAATTATTCTGGCAATTTTGGTCCTGGCGATTAAACCCGTTGTATTCCGCTTTTTACTGAGCCGTATTAGTGAATCAAAGCAGCTAGGGTGGGAAGTGGGTTTTCGTTTAGGTCAGATAAGTGAGTTTTCGCTATTAATTGCTTACATAGCGGCAGGAAGTATGATGATTGGTGAAGAAGCTTCTCATGTTATTCAAGCAACTGCGATCTTAACCTTCTTGTTATCCAGTTATGTGGTGATCTTCAATTTTCCATCTCCGATTGCCGTTTCAGATAAGCTTCGCCGAGATTAACCGGCGAAGCTACTCGCTCAAGCAAATAGAGAGATATTTCGGCTCTGCCAAAGCTGCTCTGCTTTCTCCAGTAGCTCAGGCATCTCTGCTGACTCGCCTAACAACCTTAAAACCACAGCCATGGTTGATATGATCGCTTTATGGCCGTACTCATGTTCACCTTCACCTTTCCAAACATCTAGCAGAGTTTGCGACGAAAGCCCCACCTCTTTCACAAAGCGCTTTTCAACAATACGGGGCCAGTCATATTCCGTTAATTCCCCCTTGTCTGACCACTGCAGCAAACACTCAGTATCCGGCCTAATCTCGGCCTCCCCCCCATCACCGCGCATAGTGACGTTGCGTTTCACACCTAAAAGCTGAGCGGTTTTTTGATGCATAGGGCCATACGCTGGGTGAAAAACACCATCGATACTGGCCGGCGCGTCAGCAGGGTTGAGCATACGACATAGCGTGTGAACCGGGGAACGCAGCCCAAGGATTGGACGTAGTTGAATAATCTCCCCTAATGGTGGGCAAAACTGATCCACAGACATATACGCAAAGTTAACTCGGTCTAACTCAGCCTCGGTTTCAGACCAATCCTGACAGGACTGTAAGTTAAACAAACTAAGCATATCTTCTACATAAATACGTCCTGGCGTGTGACCTTTAGAACCATGCATAAAGATTCGGTAACCATGGCTAGCTAGACAAAGTGCCACAAGCAAATACCATGTATGGCGCCTCTTTTTACCAGCATAAGTTGACCAATCAAGATCTACTTGGAGCTCTTTACCGACTGAATAGCGACTGCGTACAGCATCTGCGAATCCAGCCAACTCCTCTGGCGCTTCCTCTTTGACTCGCAGCAACATCAAAAAGGCTCCGAGCTGTTCAGGCGTTACCTCTCCATCCAGAATCATGGCCATTGCAGCTTCAGCCTCTTCGCGGCTAAGCGATCTTGTACCATTTTTGCCTTTGCCCAAAATGCGAACAAAGGGAGCAAATTTGTGTTCTTCGATCATCAGTCGTTTAAACCTTGTCCTTAGTTAAAGGAATTACTAAAGTAGGGACTCTTTTTCTCAGGCCCCAAGTTTAATGAAATCTTACCCCGAGCAGCTACATCTTTTTTTTAATGCCCTAACCTATTTTACCCGTTTCACCTCTCCATCCTGGGTGCATTACACTAAAGAAACACAAGCAAAATCGACTAAGTACTTGCCATGGGTAGGCCTTTTAATTGGATTTTACGCCGCTCTAATCTATTGGCTTTCTAGTTTTATTTTCACAGATAGCATAGCTGTTATTCTATCGATGTTATCCAGTATTTGGATGACTGGAGCACTCCATGAAGATGGCTTAGCGGATTGCTGTGACGGCTTTGGCGGAGGATGGGATAAAGATCAGATCCTTCGCATCATGAAAGACTCCAGGGTTGGCAGCTACGGTGTTATTGGCTTGGTCGTTGTCTTATTACTTAAATTCAACGCTCTACTAGAAGTTCAGCACACCATTGCCATCATTGTATTAGGCCACTGTCTCAGTCGTTTATTCCCGCTCATCATCATCTATCGTGAAAAATACGTTAGTGCTGAAGAGACTAGCAAATCCAAACAGATGCTAAGTCCCTTGAGTAAGATGGATCTGCTTATTGCTACCCTGCCAGTTGCCACATGTTTTATCTTTTTACCACTCAGCTATCTTAGCGTTTTAGCCCCAACCCTTATCGCTACCGCTTGTATGATCCATTTCTTCAAACATTGGATCGACGGCTATAATGGTGATTGCTTAGGCTGCTGTCAGCAAATCAACGAATTATTGATCTATCTCTGGTTGTGTATACCGATCTTTCTTATCTAACTAATAGTGATCAACACAGGCGCCTGATCACTTTCCTACAAGTCATAGGACGTGCAGGTCGCTTTCTGATAGAATCGCCGCCTTCTTAAGCCGGTACTCATCATGAAACGTAAACAAAGCCTTTTTGCCAAACCAATTCCTCAGAAAAAGAAACCTAAGGCAGCTACGCCTTACCCAGATACTCTGAAAATTGAAGGACTAAGCCATGAAGGCCGAGGCATCGCCAAACATGATGGTAAAACTATATTTGTAGCTGGCGCTCTACCAAAAGAAGAAGTTGAATACGAAATTACCAGCAAACATCGCCGCTACGATGAAGCCAACTGCACTCAAGTGCTAACTGAATCGTCACAACGCACGTCGCCAAAGTGCGAGCATTTCGGTACTTGCGGTGGTTGCGATCTACAACATTTAGCGCACGAACACCAAATCCCAACCAAACAAACATTGGTTTTAGATCAACTCAGTCGATTAGGTAAATTTGCGCCTGAAAAAGTTGAAGCACCCATTACAAGCACAGAATGGAACTATCGCCGTAGCTGCCGAATAGGCATCAACCAGATGATGCGAGATGGCAGTGCACTAGTTGGCTTTAGACGCCGCGGCAGTAGCAAACTGACCCAAATAAATCACTGCCCAGTCCTCGCGGAACCTCTAGATAAGATCTTGTCGGCGCTACCACAAGTACTGGAAGCAGAAGAACAGTTTAAAGAGATCACCCACGGCGAATTAACTCTAGGAGACAACCAAGGCGCATTAACACTTCGCGTAAAAAAACGCCCTAGCGATGCACTTTGCCAAGCATTAAACGATCTAGCTGAACAACAGAATTTTAAGCTCTATTTTGATCACGGCGATAAGATAGAAGCCTACTCAGACAAAGCGGTTTTGAGCTACGTACATCAACCAACTGCTACAGATATCCAATTTGAGCCGGGCGACTTTATTCAGGTAAATAACCAAGTTAACCAACAGATGATAGATCGCGCGATCTCTTGGCTTAACTTAGAAGCTAACGATCGAGTATTAGATCTATTTTGTGGTATCGGCAACTTCAGCCTCCCGTTAGCAAAAACTGCAGCGCATGTTGTTGGTATTGAAGGTGTTGAGGATATGGTTGCCCGCGCCAATACAAATGCAACCAATAACGATCTAGACAACTGTGAATTTTACCGAGCCGATCTAAGTAAAGATCTGCGGGCAATGCCTTGGTACAAACAAGGCTTCAATAAGATCCTACTAGACCCACCAAGAACAGGTGCCCTAGAGATTATTAAACAGCTTAAGAATCACCAACCAGAGATGATTCTGTATGTATCTTGTAACCCTGCCGCCCTTGCACGAGACGGAGCTGAATTGATTGAGCAAGGCTATGTAGCCAACCGCTTCTGTGTCATGGATATGTTCCCACACACTTCCCATGTTGAATCCATGGTCTTATTCGAACAGAAAACAACGTGATAGAAATCATTTTTAGCGATGACTCACTCGTCATCGCCAATAAACCTTATGACATGCTATCTGTTCCCGGTCGAGGGGAAGATAAACAAGATTGTTTATGGCGCAGAGTGCAAGAGCAATTCCCTACCGCACGAGTCGTTCACCGCTTGGATTACGCCACATCTGGCTTGATGGTATTAGCACTCACCCTTGAAGCGCAACGACATCTTAGTCGTAGCTTTCAAGAGAGACTGACCAACAAACGCTACCAAGCGATTATCTGCGGAGAGCCAAGAGAAACATCGGGTGAAGTAAAGCTACCGCTACGATGCGATTGGGAGAATCGTCCATTGCAGATCGTAGATTTTGAACAGGGTAAAAGCGCTCACACTGAATGGTCGCAGCTATCGAAAGAAGCGCTAGGAACAAGGGTCGCGCTAAAACCAATCACAGGTCGCTCACATCAACTCAGGGTACATATGCAAGCTATGGGTCATCCGATCGTTGGCGACCGCTTCTACGCAACTGAAGAAGGCATGGCCGCTTCAGAACGCTTACTTCTTCATGCTGAGTACTTAGCCTTTCCTCACCCAGATACTAATGAGCAGGTCGAATATTTCGCGCCTTGCCCATTCTAAGCACCTCAATTGTTAAACCGGGTTGATGTGCTCACCTCGTAAGAACGCCTGAATATTATCAGCTGTTTGCTGAACAATACGGGTTCGGGCTTCTAAAGTACCCCAAGCGATATGCGGCGTTACCAATAGATTAGGAATAGAAGGATCTAACAGAGGATTTCCATCCTTTGGCGGCTCGACAGTGAGTACATCTGTTGCTGCGCCCGCGATTTCGGCAGACTTTAGCGCATCCACAAGGTCTTGTTCATTTACAATCCCACCACGAGCAGCATTAACTAAAAAAGCCGTGTTTTTCATCTCCTTGAAGGTGGATCGATTAAATAAGTTTTCCGTATCATCTGTTAATGGGCAATGAAGGCTGATCACATCTGATGTCGCAATCAATTCATCTATACTCACTCTAGCCGGATCTTGCACATTACTGCTCAAGCTTTGTGCCAGCACAACCTTCATTCCGAAAGCAGAAGCTGCATTCGCTACACCCTGTCCCAGATTTCCGTAACCAATAATACCTAGTGTCTTACCTTCAAGTTCTACAATCGGGTAATCCAGAAAACAGAACTGATCAGAACGCTGCCACTGACCTTTTTGCACATCATTAACGTAAGAAACCAAATTAGTATGCAAAGCTAAAATCATTGACCATACATGCTGAACCACAGAGCTAACCCCATAAGCAACACAATTAGACACTGGAATGCCTCGTTCAGCAGCTCCTTCTTTATCAACAACGTTGGTACCTGTTGCTAGCACGCAGATATATTTAAGCTGCTCAGCAGCATCCATTACTTCAGCAGTGATAGCAGTTTTATTGGTAATAAGAATGTCTGCACCTTTAACTCGCTCAAGCACTTGATCTGGCCGAGTCAATTCGTAGCAGATCAATTCTGAAACGCTCTTTTCGATAGGAGAAAGATCTATCGCTTCCAGCCCTTTTAAATCCAAAATTACAGCACGCATTAATTTCTCCTACCGACAAATAAACTAACCACAAAAAAAGGGCCTCTCGGCCCTTTTTGTTAAGATGATATTACTCTCAACATCACCTCTTAAGCTTTAGGTAAATTCTCTTTAATTCCCCAAAGAATCTCTTCTGCCACAATAGATGGTGCGGATAGACCTTGAGAGGTTAATACACTTAAGAATACGCCTGCACGAGTTCTGATCAGCTTCAACTGATATTGACCTGTGTGCTCATACTTACCGGTACTTTCATTGTATATACCAGAATCTTCACCACCGAAGACGTAGATAGGTTTGCCAGCAAACCAGATCTTATAACCTTTTTTGTTACCTTCATCTTCTGGGTCAGTTAGAGCGTCTTTCGCTTCGCCCTCTTTCACACCTTGAAAATAAGCTGCGGTTTTACCTGTCGTATAGCTGATACCACCTTTTTCTTCAGTATTGATACCCAGCGCCTCAGAAATCGCACTAGTATCAAGTTTAATATCACCTCGATCAGAGTGAAGCCACTCAAAGAAACCTTGTTCTTCAACATTCTCAAACGGCGTAGAAGTTGTATAGGTCATATAGAAGTAACCCGTATCTGCATCACGGGTACCCACATCCATATCCGCTTTATCCAACGCTGCGCTAATCTCATTCCAAGCCGTAGAGGCATCCGTGTTCATCTTCAGAACAGGGTTACCACGGGAATCACGACCTAACTGCGTACCAACACGGCGCTTTTCGTTAAATGCGATAAGCGTTTGAGCATTACGCTGACCAGACGCTTTGCCTAGATAGCGCAGCATCTCAAACATCATATCAGATTTGAAGGTAACACCCTGAGCTTGAGTAGCCCAATCGATGCTTGTCACTTCTTCATCAGCGGCAAATCGAACATGCTCCATACCGATAGCAGTGCGAGAAGCATCACCTTCCACAGGTCTTAAGCTTACACGCAATTTATCTTTCGCATCGCCAGGGATATCCTGGAAAGTTAAGCGCTTAACCCAAGTATCTACCAAACCAAATTCTTTAGCATCGTGATGGATCCACTGGGTTTCCATACGGCCCTGACGAGGGTCTGACTTAGCTATGTCGATCCCATTAAACTGCCAAAACTCTTGCAACTTAACCCAAACGCTAGTGATCCCCTCATCAACAATGATAAGTTTCTCACCACCTTCACGTTTTAGGTTAACAGATTCACTACCTGCTTCAGCGTAAAAGAATTCAGGACGAGGAACTTCAAAGCCCCCCGTACGCGCTGTCGCAACGTTACTAATTTCAGGAATAGTCAAAGTATCTGCAGTCTGCTTCGCTTTAAGGTGCGCTGGTAATTCTAGACGCTGACCCGTTTGAGCCAATTCATAATCCTGACTACGGTCACGCACAATGCCGCTTTCACCGTAGATAGGGTTATCATCCAACATACTGCAGCCAGAAAGCAGCGCTCCAGTAACCACTGATACAGATACAATTTTCTTCATGAATATAGTCGCTTAGATAATGTTAGTGCTACGCATCGCTTCACGAACAGTGTCGCGACACTCATCTGCCAATACAGTTAGTGGCAAACGAATACCAAGGCCCATGTAGCCCATTTCAGCTAACGCCCATTTCACAGGGATTGGGTTCGCTTCAACAAACAGTTTTTCGTGAAGTGGCATTAGGCTGTTATTTAGCGTACGTGCTTCTTCAGCTTTACCAGACATTGCCAAAGAACACATTTCAGCCATTTCAGCAGGCGCAACGTTTGCAGTTACAGAGATGTTACCTTTACCACCTTCAAGCATGAGCTCTACTGCAGTAGCATCATCACCAGAGTAAACAGCAAAATCCGCCGGTGCTCTAGAAATTAGATCAATACCGCGAGGTACGTCACCTGTTGCTTCTTTAACACCAACAATGTTGCTAATCTCAGCAAGACGAAGCACAGTTTCAGTCTGCATATCACAGGCAGTACGACCCGGAACGTTGTAAAGGATCTGCGGGATATCTACTGCTTCAGCAATAGCTTTGTAATGCTGGTACAAACCTTCTTGAGTCGGCTTGTTGTAGTAAGGAGTCACAAGCAAACACGCATCTGCACCCGCGTTTTTAGCTTCAGCAGTTAGCTCGATTGCCTCGGAAGTTGAGTTTGCACCTGTGCCTGCAATCACTGGGATGCGGCCTGCAACTCGATCAACTACACGTTTAATCACTTGGCAATGCTCATCGCAGTTTAGTGTAGCGGACTCACCAGTAGTGCCCACAGCGACGATGGAATCAGTGCCCTTATCCAGATGCCAATCTACCAGTTTGTCTAGGGAATCCCAATCGACATCTCCGTTAGAAAGCATAGGGGTAACAAGAGCAACAATGCTGCCAGTAATCATTTTTTTCTCCATGAGATTTATATCAGGTTTTGCAAAGGACAAAACTACTCTGCCCTACTGCGTATTACAACCTTAAAACTTGACTAATCGACCCTAGGCGGCTGAAAAGATTCAATTTTTCCTAAGGTCGATCCAAATAGAGGGCTAAGAAGGAATATTTCTACTTTCACTCACAAAAGATTGCCAATTACTCGTGAAATAGATCACTTATAATCTAAACCATATCTGGTATCGTATTAAGAGACGTATTCTATACGATTTTATACTTTGTTGAGTAGCCATCATCACTAAGGATTTACTATGAGCAACGTTGCTATTGATCAAAAAGTCCCATCTTTTACCGCTCAAGCCACTAGCGAGCAGTCTGTTGAACTGGATGCACTTAAAGGCAAAAACATTGTTATCTATTTTTACCCTAAAGACAGTACCCCTGGCTGCACAACAGAAGGTCAGAACTTCCGCGACGCTATCGATCAGTTTGAAGCAGCAAACACTGTAATTTTCGGTGTTTCTCGTGACGGCATGCGCGCTCATGAAAATTTCAAAGCAAAACAAGAGTTTCCATTCGAGTTAATCAGCGACCCAGATGAAGAACTGTGCAAACTGTTTGATGTAATAAAGCTAAAAAAGAACTATGGTCGCGAGTACATGGGTATCGACCGCTCTACTTTCTTGATTGATGCAGAAGGTGTTTTACGACAGGAATGGCGCACTGTAAAAGTTAAAGGTCATGTCGACGAAGTACTTGCTGCTGCTCAAGCACTATAATTCAGAATAACAGACACAAAAAAAAGCGGTGTTTAAACACCGCTTTCTTCTAATTCTACTGGATGATGTTTAGCCTTTGGCCACGAGCTCAAAATAGCCTTGATCAAAGTTGCTAACGGAATTGCAAAGAATAATCCCCAGAATCCCCAAAGCCCACCAAATACCAACACCGCTACGATAATCGCAACTGGATGTAGATTTACTGCTTCAGAGAACAACAATGGCACAAGTGCGTTACCATCCAGCGCCTGGATAATGCCGTATGCCACCATCAGAGTCATAAACTCACTACTCCAACCCCACTGGAAGAAAGCAATCAACGCTACAGGAATTGTTACCAAGGCAGCACCTATATATGGAATCAATACGGACAAGCCGACCAAAATACCCAGCAGCGCAGCATAGTTAATACCCAAGAAGATAAAGGTAATGTAGGTGACGGTGCCAACTACGATAATCTCAATAGCCTTACCACGGATATAGTTAGCAATCTGATCATCCATCTCAGTCCAAACACTGGTCATCATATCGCGCTTTTCAGGCAAAAATGATACCCACCATTTAGTCATAACCGCGCCATCTTTGAGGAAGAAGAAGACTAAAATAGGCACTAAAACCAGATAGATCAGTAACGCCATCACTCCAGTAATCGAATTCAAAGAGAACGTCACCACCAACTGCCCCATCTGTGATAGCTCAGCAGCCGCCAGATCAATCAGCTCTAAAATACGAGCTTCAGATATGAACTCAGGGTATTTTTGCGGCAACAGAAGTAATACCGTTTGTATTTCCGATAATATACCGGGGAGCTCATTAAACAGATTTACTGCCTGACGCCATGCCAGCGGCATAACGATCAAGAACAGCGCAGCTAAACCACCTACAAAAGCTAAAAACACCAGTATGACCGAAAGCAGATGTGGAACATTCAGCTGCTTTAAGCGGTTAACCCCACCCTGCATCAAAAACGCTAGGATAATACCCGCAAAAACCGGTGCCAAAGCCTGACCTAAGGTCAAGATCACCAGTAATGCAGCGCCTAACAAAACAAAGAGAAGCAACGCCTCTTCGTCAGAAAAGTAGCGCTCTATCCATTTACTAAATATCTTGCGCATAAGAAACTCTTCTTAGCCTCGACGAATCAGATAAACATAAGGTTCCTGATCAGTGAACGATTCCAACAGTTCATGGTCAGATTGATCGGTATAGGCTTTAAAATCTCTGATAGAACCACTATCAGTAGCGATAACTTTTAACACCTTCCCCGCTTCCAATTTGTTTAGCGCTTGTTTAGCTTTCAGGAGCGGCAAAGGACAATTTAATCCAGACGCGTCTAATGTCTCGTCATACGAATGTGTAGTCATTAACTTTTCTTAACGTAATTTTTGTTGTCGTTATCAATTAAGTTCAGCACTATATACCATTCTTGTTTGTATTAGCACGGGCTTTTTCGGATACCAGTATGCACAATGGACTTATTGCTTTCCTCTTAACAATTTTGTTAAGTGTTTCACCTTCAAGCCTGAAAGCAGATACCCAACTACCGGATATTGGTGGCAGTGGCTACAGCATTATCTCAGAGCAACAAGAATACCTTTTGGGACGCGCTTGGGTACGTATGCTTCGAGGCAGTTCGCGCTTATATAAAGATGCAGTTGTAAGCCAATACGTCGAAGAACTCACTTGGAATTTAGTCACATACAGCCAATTAACGGATCGTCGCTTAGAAATTCTGGTACTCGATAACCCAACCGTTAATGCCTTTGCAGCTCCCGGTGGCATTATTGGGGTCCACACAGGCTTACTTCTTACGGCACAAAATGAAGCTCAGTTAGCCTCAGTACTCGCACACGAATTAGCTCACTTAAGCCAGCGCCACTTTGCCTCACAATTAGAAGAGCAACGCCGCAACAAACCTTTTTTCATAGCTAGCTTATTAGGCAGCATTTTATTAGCAGCCGCAGATCCCGAAGCGGGCATCGTCGGCATGCAATCGTCTATGGCTGCCTCAGCCTCCTCTCGCCTTTCATTTAGCCGCCAGAATGAACGCGAAGCCGATTACATAGGCATGCAAACCTTGACACAAGCGGGCTACGATCCAAAGTCCATGGCTGATATGTTCCATCAGCTACAACAACAAGCGCGGTTTAGCCGTATACCGCCTGAATTTTTGCTAACCCACCCAGTCACCCAATCTCGTGTATCAGACGCACTAAACCGTGCTGAAACAATCAACGTGATTAATGCCAAAGAAAACAGCATCCACTTTAATATCGCCAGCGCACGTATTCGTACCGGATACGCTAAAGATCAAAAGCAACTGTTAGAGAAATACCTAAACACGCAAAAGCAGCAGGATAACAACAGTTTAAGATACGCAATTGCCCATACTGCGATTGCGGTTAAAGACTTTGAACTCGCGCAAAAGAACATCAACCGCTTTAGCAAAAACTTTAAAAGCCGCCTAAGCGCTCGTTTAATCAAAGCAGAACTGGAACTAGGAAAAGAGAACTACCCAGAAGCGGCGAAACAACTACAACACCTAAGAAACCTTTTCCCGGGCAGCCAAGCTGTATCTTTTATTTACGCCGATACACAGATCAAACTAAACCAGCCGCACCTAGCGGTACAAGCTTATGAAGACCTGGTCGAGAAAGATCCAAATGACAGCCGTGCATGGTACCTGCTGGCAGAAGCCTACGGGTTAGCTGGCGATATTGTCGGCGTACACGAAGCCCGTGTTGAATACTTCCTACTAACTGCCAATGTGGATAGAGCCCTAAGGCAGATCGATTATGCTCTAAGAGAGCCGACAATTAGCAGCACTGAACGCGCGCGATTAGAGCAAAGACAGGAAGATGCTAAAGAGATTAGGGAATCGTTGAAGTTGGATTTTTGATTTAAGACACCTACACGGCAACTGAAGCAACATCTATTGGCAATAAAAAACCCGCTTTCGCGGGTTTCAAATTTACTTATTCAACTCCGCCGAGAAATCAAGCATTCGTTGTAGCGGCTTGCGCGCATCGACTATTAGAGACTCATCGACATGAATCTCATCTTGCCCTGTTTCTAGCGCGTGAAGCACGCTCTCAAGACCGTTCATCGCCATCCAAGGGCAGTGAGCACAGCTACGGCATGTAGCGCCAGAACCACCCGTAGGCGCTTCGATAAACTGCTTACCTGGCGCTGCTTGCTGCATCTTATAGAAAATCGCTTTATCCGTCGCGACGATAAACTGCTCATTTGGCAGATCACGTGCAGCATTGATAATTTGCGTGGTAGAACCGACCGCATCCGCAATCTCTACGACCGAATCTGGAGATTCTGGGTGAACCAGTACCGCAGCATCTGGGTAAACCTTTTTAAGATCTAGAATACCCTGCGCTTTAAACTCTTCGTGTACGATACAAGCGCCATCCCACATCAGCATCTCAATGCCTGTTTGACGTTGAACGTAAGTTCCTAGGTGCTTATCTGGTGCCCAGATAATCTTTTTACCTTGATCCGCCAAGTGCTCAACAACTTGTAGTGCAATACTGGAAGTCACAACCCAATCAGCACGCGCTTTTACAGCAGCTGAAGTATTGGCATAAACCACTACTTCGTGGTCTGGATGCGCATCGCAGAATGCAGAGAATTCTTCGATTGGGCAACCGATATCAAGTGAACAAGTTGCTTCGATTGTTGGCATAATTACGCGCTTTTCAGGCGTAAGGATCTTAGCCGTTTCGCCCATAAATTTAACGCCTGCAACAACTAACGTACTAGCGGAATGAGCATTACCAAAACGCGCCATTTCTAAAGAATCAGAAACACAGCCACCGGTTTCGTCTGCTAACTGCTGCAGAACTGCTGAGGTGTAATAGTGCGCTACCAGACAAGCATCTTTCTCTTTAAGCAGCTTTTTGATCTTCTGCTTATACTCTTCAACTTGCTCCATAGTCATATCTAGAGGCAAGTGTTCTTTAGCGAAGTGCTCCTGCACGAGGATGCGATCTGAAATATCCTGTTGGCTCAACATTTGACGTAATACTCATAAGTTGTACTGATCGACTACCTGCTCACCTAGGTAGCTTTATTACCTGAGGATCACCCAGATAAAAATTAGGGGACGCAGTATAGCACAAAAGCAGCTAGGTTCAGCTAGGTTCAGCTAGGTTCAGCTGGGTTCGGCTGTTTTATTCCTTTATAACTGATTCAAGCTGAATGTGACTGTTTCTGGCTGCCATTTCGTGAATTTCAGACATAAAAAAACCAGCTCGAAGGCTGGAGTTTTTAAGTGGTGGGTCGTATAGGATTCGAACCTATGACCAATTGGTTAAAAGCCAACTGCTCTACCGACTGAGCTAACGACCCACACAGAGGACGCGTATTTTACGTATCCTTAATGCAAAAGCAAGGCTTTTTTATTGATATCTGGTTGGATCTTCCAAGCCAGCATCAACAAAGCCTTTTGCGCGCAAACGACAGCTATCGCAAGCGCCGCATGCTTGACCATCATCATCTGCTTGGTAACATGAAACCGTCAAACCGTAATCAACTCCCAGACGAGTACCCTCTCGGATGATCTCTTCTTTGGTGAGGTCTATCAGCGGTGTTTCAATCTTGATTGGATCGCCAGACACACCACGCTTAGTCGCAAGATTCGCCATGGTTTCGAATGCAGCAATATATTCTGGACGACAATCAGGGTAACCGGAGTAATCGACTGCGTTTACACCAATAAAGATCGCATCGGCTTCTAGCACTTCCGCCCAACCTAACGCCAAGGACATAAATACTGTGTTACGTGCAGGAACGTAGGTCACCGGAATTTCATCGGATTCCTCTTCTGGCACATCAATACTATGGTCAGTTAGCGCGGAGCCACCAAAGTCTTCTAAGTGAAGACGAATAACACGGTGTTCAGCCGCATTAAGTTGCTTGGCAATTTTCTTAGCCGCCTTTAACTCAGTTAAAGAGCGCTGACCGTAATCAAAGCTCAATACATAACAGCTGTAGCCTCTTTCAGCAGCCATTGCCAGCGCTGTTGCCGAGTCCAGACCACCAGACAGCAACACCACTGCTTTTTTTGAAGCAGAAGAATTCATGTGTTTTCCAAAGATCGATTAGAGCTGACGCTTAAACTCTTGAGCTAAGCGAACCGCATCAGAATCAGGGTATTTATTGATTACCAGATCAAGGTATTCAGTTGCCTTAGCAGTGTCACCTAACTGATTGTAGATGATACCAAGTTTATACGCTGCATCCGGAGCTTTAGGGTTATCCGCGAACTGGGTTAACACCTGCACGAATGATTCACGTGCTTGTTCAGGCTTTTGCTCTGCTAAGTAAATCTCACCTAGCCAGTAATGAGCATTAGGCAAACGCACACTTTGTGGGTAATCCTTCACAAAAGCAGAAAATGCTTCAGCCGCTTTCGGGAAGTTTCTTAGCTTAACCAACCCAAAGGCTTCTCGATAAGCCTGCGCATCACCCACTGATGGCGTTAAAGGTGCTATATCCGCTGGCATTTGAGATCTAGATACAGATGAACCACCCTCTAAAACAGGAGTGTTATCAACACCTAACTGACCAGTCGTCGCTAACGGCGTTAAAGCTGGATCCCTTAAAGCGGTGATACGGCCATCTAGATCGCGATAGCGCTCTAGCTGCTGCCGTTCCATCTGCTTTAGACGGTAATCTTGCTGCTCTACTTGACCACGCAGAGAACGCACTTCGTCCTGCAACTGCTGGACAATAAGTAACAGTTCACTATTTTTTGAAGCCGAGTGAGTATTATAGGAAGGCTGTTGAACATTGGTAGGCGAAGCGCCAACACCCAACTCAATAACAGGTACTTCTTCTGCTACAACATTAGCGCTGATCGCCAGCGCTAATGCAGTAGAAAGAACGGTAGAGTTCGAAGTCATAAATTAACGAGATACGTACTTCAGTTCCACACGACGGTTCTGGCTCCAGCTAGATTCGCTGTGACCCAAAATCGCTGGTTTTTCTTCACCAAAACTAACAGTTTCGATCTGAGAAGCAGATGCACCGTTAACTTGCATGAAACGAGAAACCGCTTTAGCACGACGTTCGCCTAATGCGATGTTGTACTCACGAGTACCACGCTCATCTGCATGACCTTCCAGTACAACTTGAACAGATGGGTTAGCAGCAAGGTAAGCTGCATGCTTCTCTAGATCAGCAAAACCACCTGCTTTAACTACTGATTTGTCGAAATCAAAGTAGAAAACAGTCTGTAGGTTAGCAACTGAATCCATTGAAGAACCAGAAACAGAACCCTGATTAACACCTTGTGTAGTGCCAGTATCAGTACCCGTAGTTGCGCCACCTTCAGTAGATGAACCACCTGTAGAACAACCTGCTACCCATGCTACGGATAACGCTAGTGCAGCTGCTTTAGTTACGTTGGAAGCTCGCATTGATCACTCCTGTATATTTGCTGGTCTTCCCAGCAAGCAAAATATTATTGAATGCCGCCATGTCCAAATCTGAACATAAGTTAATGTCTATAAACTTTTATTGCAAGTAGGGGCTCCATGCCGGTTCCCTAACATCACCACTACTTGACGGTAAAATGAAGCGTACGCCCCCATCTAAGGTAACGCCGCCCAAGACCCCTCTTACACCTTTTTGGGTTGCATACAGAATGATGCTGCCATTCGGTGCAATAGTTGGGGACTCATCTAAAAAGGTGTCAGTCAGGATATCTAAACGGCCTGTTTTAAGATCCTGAACTGCAATTCTGAATACATTATCTACACCACGGTGAACCATCGCCAAGAAACGTCCATCCTGAGTCAAACGACCGCGCGAGTTGTAGTTGCCTTCGTAAGTTACTCGCTCTAACTGGCGCGTTGGCAGATGGATACGATAGATCTGCGGTTGACCACCACGATCAGAGGTAAAGATAAGTGACTGACCATCTTGCGACCAAGAAGGCTCCGTATCAATCCCATAATGGTGGGTAATTCGCGCTAGGCTGCGTGAACGCAGGTCTAGAACATAAACCTCTGGGTTACCATCTTTAGATAACACTATCGCAAGTTTATTACCGTCAGGTGACCAAGCAGGCGCACCATTCAAACCTCGGAACGACTGAACCTTCTCGCGTTTACCTGTCGCTAAATACTGGATGTAGATAGCAGGCTTACCGGACTCAAAAGACACATAGGCCAATTTGGATGCATCACGAGACCAAGCTGGAGACATCAACGGCTCGCTCTGTTCACGAATCGTAATTGGACGAGCCCCATCGGAATCAGCCATCTTCAAACGATAACGACCGTTGCCATTGCCAAACTGCTGTGCCGTTACGTAAACGATACGAGTTGAGAATGCACCGCGAACACCGGTTAACTTTTCGTATACCATATCCGAGATGTAGTGAGCAATATCACGCATATTCGCTTGGCTACCAGATACACGTTCTGCTAATAGCTGCTGCTCTTTCAACACATCGTAAAGTTCAAATTCTACTTTTAGCTCTTTACCTTCAGATGGCAGTTGACGACCAATCAGTAGAAACTCAGTTTTGCTGACGCGCCAATCGCGGAAGTAAACTTGATCGCGTTTGTTCGGAAAGCTAAGCATATTGCGGCGATCCATCATTGAGAATAGACCTGTACGGCCCAAATCATCAGATACAATCTTTGCAATATCTTCCGGCAGAGCAAAGCTACCATCCCAAGAAAACGGCACTACAGCAACCGGCGTTGGTTCATCAATACCTTGGGTAATTTCAATTGCCAAATCACCTTCAGCGATTACGGAAACCGAAAACAACAGCGCAAATGTAGCTATTACTCGCTGTAAAACTCTGTTCATTTAGTTCTCCTTAAACACATAGCCGCCATACCAATTAAAAACAGGCTTAATTCCGTAGATCTTCAGGACGGAAACGCAATACACGCTTACGGAAGTATCGATCAAACACAATCGAATCCATCTCCTGAAGCTTTTCAAATACTTGCACACGCTCAATCGCACGCAATGCATCGTTATCGAAGCGTGCATCACCACTCGATTTACTTACATACAAATCATTTACACGACCTGATGGTAAGAAATGTACGGTAATTTCTACCACCATACCATTTCGTGCAGTCGGTGATCGACGCCAGTTACGGGTAATCTGCGAAACTATATACGCCTCATAACTCATCGCAGCAGCACGCTGCTCTTCAGCTTGCAAAGCCGCTTCTTCCGCCTCCAACGCCTGCATTAGCGCTTCATTTCGGGCTTTTTCTTCTGCTTGTTTTTTCGCAGCGGCTTGAGCTTTTCTTTTCTTTTCTTCGGCCGCTTTTTTCTCGGCCTCTTTACGTTTCTTTTCGTCGGCTTTACGCTTCTTCTCAGCTGCAGCTTTCTTTAAACGATCTTGCTCAGCTTTCTTTTTAGCTGCTTCTTTTTTACGTTTTTCGTCAGCTTTACGCCTCTTTTCAGCCTCAGCTTTCTTTTTCTCTAGCTGTTTTTTCTTTTCAGCTTCTTTCTTAGCTTTTTCCTGTTTACGCTTTTCGTCCGCTTTACGCTTCTTATCTTCTTTAGCTTTGCGGATTTGATCCGCCTTCTGCTTAGCCTTAGCTTCAGAGGCTTCTTTACGCTGAGCAGATAGCGCGGTTAGATCAACAATCTGCGCTTGAACATGACGAGGGACTTTACGCTCCTCTTCTTTATGTTCAAACCAGCTCTGCGCCAACAAAACCACAACAAAGATATGAAGTATGACAGCAAGGACTGTAGGAAGAAGATAACTACCCGGTCGCAAAATCAACCCCTACTCCGTCACCAAGCCTACGCTCGGCGCGCCTGCTTGCTGTAGCAAAACCATCAACTGCACAACTGAATCGTAACTTACATTACGATCACCACGTACCAGCAGCATTTTCTTAGGGTTGCTTGCTAAAACTTTAGCCACACGATCCTGAACAACATCAGCCGTAACCGCTTCTTTAGGGTCACCTCCAATATCGATAAAGTACTCACCTTCCGCATTAACCGTCACGATAACCGGTTCATTATCTTCGTCATCCACAGGCTCCGCCGCTGCTTTAGGCAGATCAACATTAACGCCTTGTGTCAGCATCGGCGCTGTAACCATAAAGATCACCAATAGCACCATCATGACATCAATGTAGGGCACTACATTGATGTCAGCGTTTAACTTACGTTTTTTCTTATGCCGTCTGATCATCGATCACACCCGCTTAGTTGGATGCGTGCATACGACGATGCAAGATAGAAGAGAATTCGTCAGCAAAAGTTTCGTAGTTACCTAACAGATACTCAACCTGTGCAGAGTAACGGTTATAGGCAATTACCGCTGGAATCGCAGCAAATAGACCAATCGCTGTAGCGATCAAGGCTTCAGCAATACCTGGTGCTACAGCCGATAAAGTCGCTTGGTGAACATTCGCCAAACCACGGAAGGAATTCATAATCCCCCATACTGTACCGAAGAGGCCGATATAAGGACTGGTAGAACCGACAGTTGCAAGGAATGGCAAGTGCTTTTCTAGCTTATCTTCTTCACGTGCTAGCGCTACACGCATACTACGCTGTACACCATCCATGACTGAATCTGGATCATAGCCTGCTTGCTGAGTTAGGCGCGTGTATTCTTTGATACCTGCGCGGAAGATATTCTCTGCACCACAGTCAGAATTTGGTTCGTGATTAATCTCACGGAATAGCTGTCCTAGATCGACACCTGACCAGAAGCGATCTTCAAAGTTACGGAGTGATTTACGCGCACTACCTAACACCGATTGGCGTTGAAAGATCATCACCCAAGAAAGCACTGACGCTAATAAAAGCATTAACATTACTAGTTGAACCACGATACTTGCGTCGGCAACTAGACTCCAGATCGACATTTTTTCGACCACAGCACTTCCCTCTAAAAATTTCTTACTGGATATAATTTACCGGCTTTGAGATTCCTCAAAAACCAATAAGTTCCATCCACTTAATAGATAAAAAAATGAAGGCACAACAATAACAGTCATGGCAATTAATACAAGGGAAAACCAGCGTTTGAATCAGCTGTTTGAGAAGAGAATTACCAGCTACCAGAACAGATAGCTGGCGAATAAATTTAAGCGATTTTCTTTAACGAAGACTCATGTATAGATTGGCAGCGAATACAGCGTGATGCTGTAGGATTAGCTTTGAGACGCGTAAGCTCAATCTCTTCACCACAGTTGATGCATTCACCAAAACTACCCTCATCAATACGCTTCAGTGCAGCTTGGCATTCAGCAATCTCATCATGATGACGCTGGAGCGTTTCAAATTGACGCTCCAACTCAACTGTATGTTCCACTTCTTCACCGATATCTCGCACTTCAGACACGGAAGCAGATGAGATCTGATCTCGCAACTCTTCTTCAAGCTCGGCTTTAAGCTGGATAAGTAAACGATTAAGCTCAAGTCGGAATGCAGTGATCTCTGCATTACGAAGTATGGCCGTCATAATTGCTACCTGTTATTTTTTTCAGTTATTTGGCAGGCATATTAGACGGCTTTTCTTCTGTCGTACCTTGATTGATGTCAGATTAACCAACAAATCCTATTTATTATAGGGTTTATTGATCCAGATCGTATTTTAAGACTCTTTGGGTTTATCAATTCCAAAGTGCTGATAAGCGTGATCGGTCACCACTCGACCACGCGGCGTGCGCATGACAAACCCTTGCTGAATAAGGTAAGGCTCTAAAACATCTTCTATGGTGTCGCGCTCTTCACTAATCGCAGCAGCAAGGCTTTCCACACCTACCGGACCACCACCAAACTTTTCGATCATAGTCAGCAGCATACGACGGTCAAGATGATCAAAACCATGATGATCGACATTAAGCATATTCAAGGCACGATCGGCGATATCATTATCAATAACACCATTACCTTTTACTTCTGCATAATCTCGCGCACGGCGTAACAGTCGGTTAGCAATACGCGGCGTACCGCGAGAACGCTTTGCCACTTCGCACGCACCCTGCGTATCGATATTAGTTCCAGATAAATCTGCAGAACGAGCAACAATACTGGTCAGATCTTCAACGTTATAGAACTCTAATCGTTGCACAATACCGAAACGATCTCGCAATGGAGATGTCAGCAACCCTGCTCGCGTTGTAGCACCCACCAAAGTAAATGGCGGTAACTCTAACTTTATCGAGCGCGCTGCAGGGCCTTCACCGATCATGATATCCAGCTGATAGTCTTCCATAGCTGGGTACAACACCTCTTCGACATTCGGACTTAGACGGTGAATCTCATCGATAAATAGAACGTCATTAGGCTCAAGATTGGTCAACAACGCAGCAAGATCCCCTGCTTTCTCAAGCACAGGGCCAGAAGTGGTTTTGATCTCAGAGCCCATCTCATTCGCGATGATGTTAGCTAAGGTTGTTTTTCCCAAACCTGGAGGGCCAAAAATCAAAGTATGATCCAAAGCTTCATTACGCATCTTCGCCGCTTGGATAAAGATCTCCATCTGCTCACGAACAACAGGCTGGCCAACATAATCCTCTAAAGATTTAGGGCGAATAGCACGATCATGTGCCTCCTCCACAGGATTACTTAAAGGCGAAATAAAACGATCAGCTTCAATCATAACTATTTACTCTATTACCCAACCATGGCGCGTAAAGCGACACGAATAAGATCTTCGCAACTTGCCCCAGACCCAAGAGACTTATGAGCTTGCTCAATCGATTTAGTTGCCTGAACAGGCTTGTAGCCCAACGCAACCAATGCACTTTCTGCTTCCGAACGATTATCACCAACCGCCTCAAATGACGCCATATCCGGGCCATCCGCTGCAGACAGCTGAAATTCATCCGAAGATTCCAAGCCAAGCGCTTTAATTTTGTCTTTCATCTCTACGATTAAGCGCTCAGCTGTTTTCTTACCAACACCCGGTAATTTAACTAAAGAGGCGGTATCACCATCATTTACACAACGTACAAACTCAGCAGTGGAAATGCCTGAAAGGATCGTAATTGCGAGTTTAGGGCCAACGCCATTAGCTTTAATCAAAGTTCTAAAAAGCGAACGCTCCTGCTTATCGATAAAACCATAAAGTAACTGCGCATCTTCTCGCACGACAAAGTGAGTGAAGAGGGTTACCTGCAATCCAACTTCAGGCAATCGATAAAATGTGTTCATAGAAGCTTCCACTTCGTAGCCCACACCATTTATATCAATCACTAACTGTGGAGGTTGCTTTTCTAACAACTCACCTTTTAATCGACCAATCACTTATTTTTTATCCTTATCCAATTTTTCTAGCTTATGACCTGCCACAATAAATTCAGGTAATCTGAGATCTGCGAACATCGCAGCCATACGCAATACAAAGATAATTACCATAGAGATCAGCGCAACCGGCTGTCCTGGAATATACGACTGAAAAACCACAAAAAATACCGAACCAGCTAATGCGCAGGTCGCATAAAGTTCACCATCTCGCTGTAATATAAGTGGTATTTGTCCCGTCAGAAGGTCTCGAATCATACCTCCTGCACATCCTGTAATAACGGCCATCATCACCACAATAATCGGTGGCAAACCAAGGCCTAAGGCTTTTTCAGCACCTAACACTGCAAACAGTGCCAATCCCATAGCATCCAGTACCAGCAATGTGCGCCTAGGATACTGAATATATCGACAAACGAAAAAAGCAACGACCGCAGAGATAATGGCAGTCCACAAATAGGAAGTATCTGCTACCCAAACAACTGGATGAATATCTAAGGTGATATCTCGAATAGTGCCGCCACCTAAAGCCGTCACTATCGCTAAAACAACCACTCCTAGAATATCTAATTGCTTACCTTGAGCAGCCAAAGCTCCTGCTGTTGCAAAAACGGCAACTCCAATTAGATCAGCTATATAGATGAAATCAGCGTAAGCCATCTCATTCATGACGTTTATTGACGCCTCCAACTGGCATTGCGACTAGACATAGAACCTGATGTTTTAATTAAGCTATTACGAGTATGCGCATGGCAGAGCGCAATTGCGAGGGCATCGGCAGCATCGGCTTGAGGTAAGCCGGGTAATTTTAAAATATGCGCCACCATGTGCTGAACTTGTGATTTATCCGCCGAACCTTTACCTACGACCGACTGCTTAACTTTTCGAGCAGCATATTCATAAACCGGCAATTCCGCATTAGTACCTGCTACGATAGCTACACCACGTGCCTGCCCCAGCTTCAGAGCAGAATCAGCATTACGCGCCATAAAAACCTGCTCAATAGCAAACTCTTGCGGACAATAACGCTCAATTACTTCAGACACTCCTGTATATACCTGCTGCAAACGCTCAGGTAACTCTTCGCCCTTAATACGAATACAACCGCTGGCAACATACTCATTTTTATTGCCAACACAGTTAATTACACCGTAACCGGTGATACGTGAGCCTGGATCTATTCCTAATATCAGCATCAAACAAATTTACTGGTTATTTATACAGGAAAGAATACCGTAGTCTTGATTGTTAAGGAAGGCTTATAGAACAACTAAAGTTATCGAAGGTAGATAAAGAGCGTTAATGCTCACTGATATAAGGGTATTTGATGTTAAAAACGAATAACCCCTATCTATTCAGCTAGGGGTTATTGTGACCGTTACTAGAATCCTTGCTGAAGAAGCAATACTCATCTAGACAGAACTGGCTAATAGGAAAATCCAACAAAGATTACTCTTCGTCTTCAAATCGTGCTCTTGCTTCAGCTTGACGAGCTTCAATTTCTGCACGTTCTTCGCGCTTTTCCGCTTTACGCTTGTTACGCTCAACTTGCTGGCTCATAAACTGCTCTAATTCAGCTTCAGCCCAAACCTTGGCCTCATCTTCAGTCGCAAAGCCATCCTGCTGCTTGGAGATAACTGTTTTACGTGCACTTGCCTGACGCAAGATTTTAGCGCTCCAAGTTTCCCCTTCGGCTACTAACTGAAAATCGTACTTTTTACCTTTGGCCATTCATTTATTCCTAGCAGGTCAATCTGTATAAGTGGCGTATTCTAGCATGACTGATTCGACGTTCAGACTGATTTCTATCCCTTTAGTCGGAAAAGCATAAAAACATCCATTTTCTTAACCTTTTAGCGGCTGGTATAGGGCCCAATCAGCGTTTAAAATAGAAAGGCTATTAATTATTACTGTTTGAGTGCTCATGAAATCTGTTGACGTTGATACGCCTAAAACTACTGAATCGGAAACTAACCAAACCAAAAACGGCTTCTTAGCGCTGGTTTCAAAGCTTTGTTTTGATGAAACTCTGCCTATTCGTTTTATGTACAAGACAGTTCCTGAACACTTAAACGACACAGGCTGGCGCATGTTTACTGGTTATGAAACTGAAGAGTTTTTGGAAGATCAACTTTCCAACCTTCTTCCTGTCCCAGTAGAAAAGATGTGCCGCCTAGACCCATCCTTGAGTGAACTGGTTACCTACAATGCTGGTACAGTTTGGGAACGTGTTCCTGGCTCAGACGCATGGGAACGTGTGCACGATTACCGCATTCCTTCGCACGATGTTGATGTAGAAATCACCAACGACGTTGATCGATTTAACGTTGAAGAAGAAAAATAATCCCCTTACGCTTGAATTCTCATCAAGTGACATTATCTAAATAGTTAACCGAGGCTCAAAAGAGGTCGGTTAACGGCTCGCTCAAGAGAGGGGCCATACTTTAAAATTTAGATATATTGCTTGATGAGGATATACAGATGCGTGAATTCGATCTATCTCCACTATACCGTTCTGCCATTGGTTTTGACCGTCTAGCTAACATGCTAGATAATGCTAACCGCAACGACAATCAGCCTTCATTTCCTCCATACAACATCGAACTACTTGGAGAAAATAATTACCGTATTACCATGGCTGTGGCAGGCTTTGAAAAAGACGAATTAGATATTCAAAGTGAAAGCGGCACTCTGACGATTACGGGCCAGAAGAAAGAACAAACTCAAGATCGCCAATACCTTTACCAAGGTATAGCAGCGCGCAATTTTGAAAGACGTTTCCAGCTAGCGGATCACGTAAAAGTGACTAAAGCCTCTATGGAAAACGGTTTGCTTCATGTTGATCTGATTCATGAAATCCCTGAAGCGATGAAACCACGCCAGATCCAGATCGAACACTAATACTGACAGTGTTCTATTACGAAAAAGGAGGCCATGTTGCCTCCTTTTTTAATGGCTTCAGGAAGTTTAGAAGAAGCCTCTTGATATACAGAAAGCAGTTCATCACTGAACAAGCAAAAGACAACCGATTCTACGCTTGTCCCTTTTTTCAATTCACTCTTAACCGCTAATAACGCAATCTCGGCTGCCTGCTCTAAGGGATAACCATAAACACCGCAACTAATCGCCGGAAATGCGATTGTTTTGAGTTTGTTTTCGTTGGCCACAGCCATCGCGTTACGATAACAAGCTTCTAGCTGTGCAGACTCACCATGATTACCACCCCGCCAAACTGGCCCTACCGTATGAATCACGTATTGAGCAGGAAGGCGATAACCTTGGGTAATTTTCGCTTTACCCGTGTCACAGCCATTAAGCGTGCGACACTCAGCTAACAAATCGGGTCCAGCTGCAGTATGAATAGCACCGTCTACGCCTCCACCACCCAACAAACTGTTGTTCGCAGCATTAACAATCGCATCAACGTTCAATTGGGTAATATCGTTCAGAACAAAGCTAATTTTGGCTGTCATGATTCAACCTCCTTAGATTCATTGTAGTGAACAGCGAGCCATATCGTTGGCTGATCGGAACCAGTCCATTCAACACGGTGTCGTTGATGTGCAGGGAAACTGTAACTGTCACCTGCATTAAGTGTGAATTCTTGATCTGGATTTGCAGTACGAATCCCCGCGCTACCAGAAATAACCAATACCCACTCATCCCAAGCTTGGTCGTACCATTCCCCTTCGGGGGTTGCGTGGGCATGAGAGATAATACGTTCAATGCGAAACTGATCAGTAGAGAGTAACGGGTCGAACTTTTCTGAATCTGGTCCCGAGCCTGACAGATCATATAGGTTCATAGTGCTACCACTCACTGATTGGAGCAGACCATGTCACTGCCTGCTCAATTAATTTATAAACCACTTTCATGACACTTAAGTGACACGCTATAAAGTTAGGCTACTTCCGGTAGAAATGAGAGATCACGTTCATTCAATTATCCTTAATAGAATGATTTTTATAAAAAGTAGTGTTTGGCTTATTCCCGTAGAAAATTTCAGGGATACAGCCCGCTATTAAGCGGGCATTGATCTGTTACAGCGGAACTAACTTACTCGGAATTTTGATAGCGTACTCTCTAAATGAGATGCAGAGTTCGCCATATCTTCCGCTAAAGAAGAAGTATTTCTAGCAGCCCCTTCAGATGTATCTGCACTTTCAGAAATAGCAGCCAAGCTTTCATGCAGATGATTTACCAGACCACTTTGCTGCTCGGCAGCTGCGGCAATCCCAGAATTCATCTGATTAACCTCAGATAGAGAACTATCAATCTGTTGCAGTACTTCACTAGCACGTGCCATTTCAGAAACATTTTCTGATACTGAACTACTAGTATGCTGCATCAGCTCTACTGCACGTTTCGCACAATCAGTTAGCTTCTGCAGGTTCTCACGAATCTCTCCTGTAGAATCCTGCGTACGTTGTGCGAGCGTTCTGACTTCATCAGCTACAACTGCAAATCCACGCCCCTGCTCGCCTGCACGTGCTGCTTCAATCGCTGCATTTAAGGCGAGCAAGTTGGTTTGATCTGCAATATCACTGATCACACTAGATACTGCATGGATGCTCTTAACATCCTGATCCAATTCGCTTATAACAGCGCTTGTCTTGGAAACGTCAGTAGCTAATTCATTAAAAGATGATGTTGTTTTCTGAACCACCAGCAAGCCTTCAGAAGCCATTTCATTAACTTCCTGAGTGGTGTTAGACGCCTGATTGGTGTTCATCGCAATTTCTGAAGCACTGCTAGCTAATTCACCCACCCCTTCAGCAATATGCGCAGTCTCTTCTTTCTGACGAGCAACGCCATCTCGAGTCTGAGAAGATTCTTTAGAAAGTCGCGAAGAGCTGTTAGTAACCAAATTAGTTGCACTTTTAGTTTCCCTAACCAAAGATTCAAAGCCTTCCGCAACTTTATTCAGACCTTCAGATATAGCGGACATTTCATCCTTGCCTGTGTGATCAAGGCGAGAAGAGAGATCCCCAGATGCCAATCGATCCGCAGCTTCCTGGAATCGATCCATAGTATCGATAGTTGACCGATAGAAACCCACAAATAGATAGATCGCAAGAAATACTGTTACTAAGATTACTGCCAAAACAAGGTTACGACTATTGACCTGTTTAGACAGATATCCCTGTTGTTTTTCATACAACGCCGGCAACATCATCTTGTATAAATTCAGCACCTGCTTAATCGCTGTCGTACCTTCTGAAAACACATCATTGGAGTTAACAGCGATGCTGTCTGGTTCAGTGACATTGATCTGGATATATGCGATGTAGCTTCCAACCGCTTTCTCCGCAGCCTTGAGATCTGTGTGCATTGACTCTAACTCGGTCATCGCCCCGCCGCTTCCTAGCTCAGGGTAGGTTTTGTCTAAACGACCTATCAGGTTGTTGATATAGATATAGCTGTCGGGTGTAAAAGCACCTCTAGCTGCGACTCCTGAAGCCTTACCTCGCAGCTGACCTGCTTCATCGATAATCTGTGGCAAGATAATAGCTACGTTATCGATCATGAAAGTAGTATCTGAGTTAGGATCAAGTTCTAGTGAAAATTCGCGCAAGATAACTTCATTAAAGCTTCTAACTGAAGCTGCGAATTCGTTATGTAATTCAAAGATAGCTACTGGATCAGACTGGCCAATCGTTGATTTAATACGACCCCACTGTTTTTCAAGAGATGCGATAATAGCTTTGGTATTTGCACTAACATCAGTCGTGCCTGATCTCAGCTGGGTTAACGCTTGGTCTACTTTGCTACGTCGATCCAACACTTTAGATTCAACGCTCGAATTACCATTAAGCAAAGCATTTGTGAGCCCTCTATGCTGACCGATATTCAGCACTAGAGGTTCTGTTAAACGGATTACCTCGATCCCCCTAAGCTCCTTTTTAGTCAAATCAATACGTTGACTCAACTCCTGCCAATACAAGGTTACAGTTAGTACAAGCGGTATCAAAAATAGAACACTGACTAGACTGAACTTTGCTGGGTATTTAATACTACCCATGAGTTTAGACGCAGGACTTAACCAAGATGCCATTTTAATCTCTCCGATGATCCACTTGTGATTTATCAGTCTTGTAGGGCAAGCCTAAGCTCAGAAGGTTCCTTTAATTTTTTAACTTTCTGAAAAAGCATTTCTGCTTCTTTGTACTCTCTTTGTAAATGACTTAGCCACTGTTTTATACGGCCATGCACATATTTCGGAGCTATATCTCGCTCAATACGGTTTAAATAAGCCTCTATAAACGGCACTACCTCAGTCCAGTTATAGCTGCCCACCTCTTCATCAGCAAGGTGATGTTTAATGACCTTAGCCAAATCTGGCTTAGCAATAAGACCACGACCGATCATAATCGTGTCGCAACCACTCACCTCACGGCAACGTTGAAAATCTTGCCAGTTCCATACCTCGCCGTTAGCAACGACTGGGATATCTATCGCCTCACGAATTCTTGCAATCCATTCCCAGTGAGCTGGTGGTTTGTAGCCTTCGAGTTTTGTTCGAGCATGTACAGCTAAGCTATCGGCGCCCGCTTCTGCAATCGCATGAGCGTTTTCCATCGCCAAGGATTTATCTTTATTGCCTAAACGCATCTTTGCCGATACAGGGGTTTCTGCAGGAACAGCTTGTTTTACCGCCTTTACGATATCATGGACAAGTTCTGGCGTGTCTAATAGAACAGCTCCGCCTTTACTTCGATTCACCGTTTTGGCTGGGCAGCCAAAATTTAGATCTATCCCCGGTGCACCGAGTTTTGCACCTTTGCGTGCATTACCGGCTAGAACACTTGGATCACTTCCAAGCAATTGCAGGATAACAGGCGTGCCTGAAGGTGTTTTACCCCCATTATGTAACTCTGGACATAAACGTCGGAACACCTTCGCAGGTAAAACACTATCGCTTACACGCAAGAACTCTGTAACACAGTGATCTATGCCTCCAATCTGTGTTAACAGATCACGCATAGTGTAATCAACAACGCCCTCCATCGGGGCTAAGACAATTTTCAAAGCAGACTATCTATAGGAATAAAAAAGGACGGTTATTATAAGCTGCTATGGAGGTGATAAAAATGACTAGATGACTTTAAAGTTCGCTTTAACAAGTTTTGTAACAATCCTTCCAAGCCCACCTATGATTTACTAAGATAAAAACTACCATAAGCTGTGTTTTTTAGTTTTTGCTATGCGCCTATTCCTAGCTATCGATTTGCCTGAAGATCTTCAGGATCGCATTACCGAACTCTATTGCCCTGAACTCGAACAAGTACGCTGGACCGCGAGTCATCAACTGCATATCACCTTAGTGTTCATCGGCGATCAGCCCCATCAACATCTGGAAGAGATAATTGAAACGGTATCTGAAATCAGTTTTGAACCTTTTGAGCTTCGTCTACAGAAGATAGGCTATTTCAAATCGGGAATTATCTGGTTAGGTATAGAAGAATCTGAACCCTTAAAACGTTTACAAAAGTCGCTAAGTCACAAAATTAGAGGGCTTGGCATAGAGCTAGAACAACGAAAATACACGCCTCATATCACGCTAGGACGCTGCAAAAGATTAACCTCACATGTGGTTAGTGAGGTAAGCCATAAAGGATTGGGGTTCACTGCGAACATAGAGGTTAACGCTTTCCAACTTAAAAGCAGTATTTTGAAAGCTGATGGCGCGGAATACCAAACAGAAGTGGAATTTCTGCCTGATTGAGGGTTTGCTTTGCAGCCTGACCAAAGAAAACCTGCGATATAGTCAATTAATGGAACCTATCCATCGTACATACCAAGAAAAGGATCTTCAGGCCTTAATCGCCCTGATGAAGCAATTAGGGTACACCCACTCAGAAGAATCCCTGCTTACAAATATCAAAGCTGTTCATAAGGCCAGAGGGGAGATTTTTATCGCTGAGCTAAATGGCGCTGTTGTAGGCTGTATCTCTGCCATTATAGATATTCGCTTAGCTGAAGGCGCTCAAGGTGAGATCGTAAGCCTCGTTGTTGATAAAGAACACCGAGGATATGGCTTAGGCAAAGGATTAGTTAAAACAGCTGAACGTTGGTTGTCGCACCAAGTGGATAGCATTCGAATTCGGGCCAATTCGATTCGTAAATCGGCCCACAAGTTTTATCAAGAACTAGGGTACGTAGAAACTAAGCAACAAGTGGTATTAGTGAAAAGTAAACATGAATAAGAAACAGGCGAACAAAGAGTATTTACGCCGAATAAATCTAGCAACCACATACATTTGCTCAAACCTAGAGCAGCAATTAAATTTAGATAAGATTGCTCAAGTTAGCTGCTTCTCCCCTTTTCATTTTCACCGTATTTTTCACGCCCTCACAGGTGAAACCGTTAATGACTTTATCATCCGCAAAAGGATGGAAGCCTCTGCTAATCGACTAATTTGCCATAAGGAAATGAGCATTACCGAAGTAGCCAACGCCGGCGGTTACTCCTCTAGCGCTAACTTTTCAAAAGCATTTAAAAATTACTTCGGCATCACCCCTAGTCAAATAAGGAACCCAAGCGAAATCAAAGATAGCAAGATTGGAAAACTAACTAGCAAGTATGGAAAAGTATTCAATCCAAGCGATCTGTACTCTCAATTTGTCACTGACCAAGTGAAGTTTGATCCTGACAAATTAGAGGAAATACTCATGCAAGTAGCCATTGAACAACTTAAAGCTAAACGCATCGCTTATCTGACAGCACCAAAGGGATATGACGTTCCCGCCATTTTTGAAACTTGGGATAAACTGGATAACTGGGCTAGAAGCCTGAAATTACAAAATTTTGAAAACCATCGCTTTGCTATCTGCCATGATAACCCTATGATCACGCCGACTGAGCATTGCCGTTACGATGCTTGCGTTCAAATTCAAGACGACACGCCGGTGAGCGAACCATTTGAAGTAACAACTATTCCGTCCGGACAATATGCCTCTGCTTATTACAAAGGAGACGGTGATAAAGTAAGTAATTTCTATATGGAGCTCTACTCTCATTGGCTCCCTAACAGCGGCTTTGAGCCCGATGACTTAGCACCTATTGCCCACTATCTAAACGATACAAGGAAAGATGGCTTTGTCGAAATGAATATTTATATCAAAGTTAAACGGTTATAAGACTTAACGATAAACGAGATACCCTACAACAGTATATGGATGGCAATTTGATGAAGACAGTTTTGATTGTTGGTAGCAGCCGAGGTATTGGTGAAGAGCTAACAAGGTACTTTTCTGACGCTGGCCACAACGTTATAGGTGTATCTCGAAGCCCATCTAAAAACTGCGAATGGATTCGTGCAGACCTTTCCGTGGAAGAAGAAATAAAAACGATTGCAGCTCAGCTAGGGGAGCAACCTATTGACACCCTGATCTATTCCAGCGGAATTTGGGAGGATGAAGGCTTCACCGACGACTTTGACTTCAGAAAGACCAAATACGAAGAAACGCAGCAGATCATGCAGGTGAACCTTGTTGCGCCCATCGAACTCACTAAGGCTATCGCATCAAACCTAGCACGCGCTTCTAACCCAAGAGCCATCTATCTAGGTGCTATATCAGGTTTAGAAAATATAGGTTCAGAGCAAGTCGCTTATGCTGCAAGCAAGTTCGGCCTTCGCGGAGCAATACAAAGCCTTAGGAGTGCGCTAAAACAAGAAAGTATTGGCTTTACCGCGATAAACCCCGGCAATGTAGGCACTGAGGAGGTACTGATGGACATAAAAGAGGGCCGTATGCCTGATCATGCCCCTATCCCGATCTCAGATATCATCACCTCGATAGAAATGATTATGTCACTATCTAAAGATGTGGAGATTGGTGATATTAATTTAAGCCAGAAAAGCACCTAGACACTTTATTTGAGACACAAAAAAGCGGCCCGAAAGCCGCTTTTTTAGATCTTAACTGCAGTAATTAAACCGCTGCAAGACCTCTAAGCATATCTGCTTTAAGATCTTCGATCGATTCGATACCTACAGAAAGGCGAACCAAGTTGTCTTTGATGCCCGCTTCATAACGCGCTTCAGGGGTCATACGACCGTGAGTAGTGGTCGCTGGGTGTGTGATTGTTGTTTTCACATCACCTAGGTTACCTGTGATAGACACCATCTTAGTCGCATCAATAAAGCGCCATGCTGCCTCTTTACCGCCCTTCACTTCGAAGGAAAGCACACCGCCAAAACCTTTTTGCTGCTTCTTAGCTAGCTCGTGCTGCGGATGACTTGGAAGGCCTGAGTAGAAGACACGATCAATGCCATCTTGCTCTTCTAACCATTTAGCCATCTCCATTGCGTTATTGCAGTGTGCATCCATACGCAGCTTCAGCGTTTCTAAGCCTTTAAGGAAAACCCACGCGTTGAACGGGCTCAAGCAAGCACCGCCAGTACGGATAAAGCCAAACACTTCTTCCATGTGCTTATCGCTGCCGACAACCACACCACCAACACAACGACCTTGACCATCAAGGTACTTAGTCGCGGAGTGAATAATGATGTCTGCACCTTGCTTCAATGGCTGCTGAAGCATCGGTGTGCAGAAGCAGTTATCAACGACCAACAATGCATCGTACTTATGTGCAATCTCGGCAACTGCTGCAACGTCTGTTAGCTCAGATAAAGGGTTAGACGGCGTCTCTAAGAACAGCATCTTAGTCTCTTCTGTAATTGCAGATTCCCAACTATCTAGATTAGTTGGGTCAACATAAGAAACTTTGATGCCTGTGCGTGTAAGGTACTTATCAAACAGAGATACAGTAGAACCAAATACACTGCGCGAACAAACAACATGATCGCCATTTTGCATTAACGATAGGCAGGTACTAAGAATTGCCGCCATGCCAGAAGCTGTTGCGACTGCTCTTTCTCCGCCTTCTAGTGCAGCGATGCGCTCTTCAAAAAACTGTACAGTTGGGTTAGTGAAGCGAGAGTAAATGTTACCCTCCTCTTCACCACCAAAACGTGCAGCTGCTTCACGCGCACTTGAGAAGACATAGCTTGATGTCGGGTAGATTGGGTCACTGTGCTCCCCTTCTAGGGAACGGTGCTGACCTGAACGCAAAGCCAGTGTTTCCAGATCGTAACCTTCTGAAGGCTCGAACTGGATACGCTCAGCGCGTTCGTAATCAGAAATAGACATCGACTATTGCTCCTTAATCGATCTTGCTACAAAGGTTAGAGGATTCGTTACTCTCAACCTTTTTGTTATTACTGCCTTTAGCGTCGTCGTTACGGGCAGCCTTCAAGCGCTCAAGATACTGCTCATCAATATCACCCGCTACGTATTTGCCATCAAATACACAGGTATCGAACGCCGTAATCTCAGGGTTCCCTTCAGATACAGATGCTTTTAGATCATCTAGCTCTTGGTAGATCATCCAGTCACAACCAATCTCTTCACCAACTTCATCATCTGTACGGCCGTGAGCGATAAGCTCTTCCGCAGCTGGCATATCAATACCGTATACGTTCGGGTATTTAACCGCTGGTGCAGCAGATGCGAAGTAAACTTTCTTAGCACCAGCATCACGAGCCATCTGAACAATCTGGCTAGAGGTCGTGCCACGTACGATAGAATCATCAACCAACATGACAACTTTATCTTTAAATTCCATACCGATTGGGTTCAGCTTACGGCGAACTGACTTCTTACGCTGTGTCTGACCTGGCATGATGAAAGTACGACCGATGTAACGGTTTTTGATAAAACCTTCACGGAACGTAACACCCAAATCTTTAGCCATCTCCATAGCAGAGGTACGGCTTGTATCTGGGATTGGGATAATCACATCAATATCGTGGTCTGGGCGCTCACGTAAAACCTTCTCCGCAAGCTTCTTACCCATACGCATACGAGAAATATGTACGTTTACATCATCGATGATCGAATCCGGACGCGCTAGGTATACGTATTCGAATAGGCACGGCGCAAGCTGCGTGTTATCCGCACAAAGCTTGGTAGAAACGTTACCTTCCATATCGATGTAAATCGCTTCGCCTGGCTCGATATCACGAACTCGCTCGAAACCAGAGATATCCAAAGCAACACTTTCAGAAGCTACCATATATTCAGTACCTTCTTCAGTTTCGCGCTTACCGTAAGTCAGCGGGCGAATACCGTGAGGATCACGAAACGCCAACATGCCGTAACCCGTAATCATTGCTACAGCGGCATAACCACCTTTGCAACGCTCGTGAACACGGCGAACCGCTTCAAACATATCTTCAGCTTGCGGCTGCAGTTTGCCCTGACGCTGAAGTTCGTGAGCAAATACGTTCAACAACACTTCTGAATCAGATGTTGTGTTGATGTGACGCAGATCAGCACGGAACATTTGTTCAGCTACATCTTCTGCATTTGTCAGGTTGCCGTTATGAGCTAACGCGATACCGTATGGAGAGTTCACATAGAACGGCTGCGCTTCAGCCGAGCTAGAACTACCGGCCGTAGGGTAACGAACGTGACCGATGCCCACGTTACCTACCAGACGTTTCATATGGCGGGTACGAAATACTTCGTTTACCAGGCCATTATCCTTGCGTAAGAAGAAACGGTTACCTTCACAAGTAACCATGCCCGCTGCATCCTGTCCACGATGTTGTAGAACAGTCAGAGCATCAAAAATAGTCTGGTTTACATTAGATTTGGCTACGATGCCAACAATGCCGCACATTAAAACTCACCTCAAAGTGCAAACTAACAAAAGAAAAATTTAGCGTCCCGCATTCCAGATCAAGCGACCCACTTCGCTCGCTGTCTCTTTGGTCCATGCTTCCATAAGTAAAAAGTGTGGAATCAATTGTGATTCCTTGAACCAGCGATCTTCAACCGCTGGGCTCATTCCAATCAGCGCGACTATAGCCACGATAATTAAACCACCTCGTGCTGCACCAAATCCGATTCCAAGAATACGGTCAGTTGCAGACAACCCCGTTGCTTCTACGAGCGCACCGATCAGTTTATTGATCATGACTCCAACAACAAGAGTGGCTATAAAGAGGATAGCAAACGCTGCGACTAAACGTACTGACGGCGTTTGAATATAAGCTTCTAACAGAACTGACAATGACTGTGAAAATAGGCGCGCAACGATAAAAGCCGTTACCCATGTGATCAGGGAAAGTGCTTCTCGAACAAAGCCTCGCCTTAAGCTCATAAGGCTTGATATCGCAATGATGCTTAGTATGGTCCAGTCAGCCCAGTTCATCTTTACAGCTCAGTAAGAAATTGCGCGCATTTTAACAGAGTTTATAGGATCGCTTCACGCTTTATTATTGCGTAGTAAAACGAACAATAATGCCATTCAATCCAAAATCTTTTTTCAGTGACAGCTTAAGCGACTCTAATCGGCTCTTTTGGAATTCAGGCCCTACATAAACCTTAATCAATTCACCCTGTTTACGAGTAAAGACTTTGTGCCCTTCACCGATTAGTTGCTTACGCAAGCTCTTAGCATTAGCTTCATCTTTAAAACTAGCAAGCTGCAGCGTCCAAGCCACTGGAACACCTTCTTGGTCAAGTACAGGCTGATCTTTATGAATTTCTAGCTCAACCTTTTGCTCTTTTTCAATCTTCTCGATTACCTGCTTCACCTGCTTAGGCGGCTTAGGTAATTCAACCGGTGGTTTAGGCTCAGCTGGTTTAGAGGTATCTGGCAGCGGTTTATTTTGTGGCTCAATACGTACGATTTCTGGACGTTCAGGGCCTGGAGGTATTTCCGACTGAAGGTGACGCTCTTTATAGCCTGCACCGTCAAAAAAAACAGGAAAGATCACCGCAGCAGAGATAAGAATCACTGCAAACCCTACTAAGCGGTATTTTACTTTCTGCTGCATCAGCTATTTCCTTGCCAAAATCGTCAACGCATCACTGACGGTAAAGAATGATCCCGCAATAATAACATTGTCATTTGGATTAGTGTCTATTCGAACCGCATCAATTGCCGCTTTAACTGATGAAAATTGCAGAACCGAAGCTTCACTTGGGAAAAATTTTGCTAACTCTGCGGCCTTCTGTCCTCGCGGAACATTGATGTCAGAAAGATAGGTAGCTTTTACCACAGGTGACAAAGTATCTATCACTTGCTGGCAATCTTTATCCGCCAACATTCCCAAAACAAGATACACATCGCCTGACAACCCTTGGATACGATCGCTTAAAAGCTCTGCAGCTTCAGGATTATGGGCAACATCTAGCCAATAATGTAGATTGTCTTGTTCTACATGTTGCATACGACCTGTTAGCACTGCTTGCTGAATTCCTGTTTTAATCTGCTCATCCGAAATTGATAACGGAATATGCTGAACAATTTTAATTGCGGTAGCCGCATTTTGAATTGGCAGCTCTGGCTGTTTAAGGTCAGTGATCGATTTAGACTGGCCTTGTGCATCTTTTCCTTGCCAGCACCAAAGCTCGCCGCTTTCTTCATAAGTAAAATCAACACCAGATTGATGCAGATTTGCTCCAATTTCATCAGCATAAATAGCTACTGACTTTGGAGGATTGAGATCACCGCAGATCGCAGGCTTAGATGCTCGGAAAATACCTGATTTCTCACGACCAATTACTTCGCGGTTATCACCTAACCAATCGACATGGTCAATAGAAACGGTCGTGACCGCACTAATGTCCGCATCAATAATGTTTACTGCATCTAAACGGCCACCCAAGCCTACTTCAAGCAGAACCAGATCCGGTTTCGTTTCAGAAAAAATAACTAAGGCAGCTAGAGTGCCAAACTCGAAATAAGTCAGTGGTATCTGACCGCGCGCTTGGTCAATTTTTTCGAAAGCATCGCACAATTGTTGGTCAGTCGAATTTTGGTCGTTTAACTTAACTCGCTCGTTATAGTCGATAAAATGAGGAGATGTGTAGCAGCCAACACTGTATCCAGCCTGTTGGTAGATGCTGTTCAAGTAACTAATCGTTGAGCCTTTTCCGTTTGTACCTGCAACAGTGACAACGGTTGATGCAGACAGATCAATCTTTAGCTTTTCAGCAACTTGGCTAACGCGTCCTAAACCTAGCTCGATTTCAGACGGATGGCATTGTTCCATCCAAGACAACCATTCAGAAAGATTCATTTTTTGATTAGCGGTATTCATAAGACCAACAACTTTTAACAATCACCAGAAACCAAAAAGGCCGGCGTTTTCACGTCGGCCATTTTTACTACCTTGAGCAATTACTCTGCTTCAGGTTTCGCAGGCTCTTCCTCAAAAACAACCTCACCCTCAACTGTTTCTACAGGAGGTAGCGGGCTTTGATTGGTTAGCTTACGCAAAATACGAGACAAACGAGAGCGCATTTCGCCACGGTTAATAATCATATCAACCTGACCGTGCTCTAGAAGGAACTCACTGCGCTGGAAACCTTCAGGCAATTTTTCACGAACTGTTTGTTCGATTACACGAGGTCCCGCAAAGCCCATAAGCGCTTTAGGTTCAGCGACGTTCAAGTCACCCAACATCGCTAGAGATGCAGATACACCACCATATACAGGGTCTGTAAGAACAGAGATATATGGCGTACCTTGTAGACGTAGCTTTTCTAGAATCGCACTTGTTTTCGCCATCTGGAATAGGGAGAACAACGCTTCCTGCATACGCGCACCACCCGATGCAGAGAAACAGATCAGTGGAATGTTCTCTTCTAGAGCGATGTTTGCAGCGCGAACAAAACGCTCACCTACAACCGCACCCATGGAACCACCCATGAAGCTGAATTCAAATGCAACGGCAACAACAGGTAAACCTTCTAGCTCACCGCGCATAGCGATCAATGCATCTTTTTCGCCGGTACTTTTCTGAGCCGCACTTAAACGGTCTTTATATTTCTTAGAGTCTTTAAACTTCAGACGATCGATAGGCTCTACATCTGTAGCCAGCTCTTGGCGGTTATCTTCATCTAAGAACAATTCAAGACGACGACGCGCATTAAGGCGCATATGGTGGTCGCACTTAGGACAAACATTCAGGTTCTTTTCCAACTCAGGGCGGTAAAGAACGGATTCACACTTAGGGCACTTTTTCCACAAGCCCTCAGGGATATTCGAGCGCTTTTTCTCTGAACGAACAAGAGAAGGAACAATTTTTTCCAGCCAGTTACTCATTATTTTAAAACCTTATTAGCTGTCCATTGCTTGACGCATATCTTTGATAATTGCAGCTACCTCAGGAGCAATTTTGCCCTGATCTTTTACTAGAGATGCAATCTTATTAACTAAAACACTGCCGACAATAACACCATCCGCAACTTTTGACACGGCAGTAGCTGATTCAGCATCTTTGATGCCGAAACCTACACCTAAAGGAATGTCAGTATATTTACGAACGACGTCTAGTCTGTCAGCTACAGCCTGAACATCAAGTGAAGCGGAGCCTGTAACCCCTTTCACTGATACGTAGTACAGGTAACCACTACCGTTCTCACAAACGTATTTAATACGCTCCTCTTCAGTAGTCGGCGCCAATAGGTAGATGGTGTCAATATCATGCTCACGCATGATCTCGTTGAACTCACCTGATTCTTCAGGCGGAAGATCAACGGTTAATACACCATCTACACCTGCTTTCTTCGCTTCTTCAGCAAAGCGCTGATAACCCAAAATTTCAATCGGGTTAAGGTAACCCATCAAAACGATTGGCGTTTCATTATCTTTCTGACGGAACTCAGCCACCATTTCTAACACATCAAGTAAACGCACGTTATGTGTCAACGCACGCTCACAAGCTAGTTGGATAACGGGACCGTCTGCCATTGGATCTGAAAATGGGATACCCAATTCGATAACATCGGCACCCGCTTCAACCATAGCGTGTAGTAAACCTACTGTAACTTCCGGTGCAGGATCGCCTGCAGTTACATAAGGGATTAAAGCTTTACGACCTTCAGATTTAAGCTTTGCAAAGCTTGTAGCAATACGACTCATTTATTTATCCCTCACACAAATCAAATATTGATGCCATCGATCTGTGCGACCGTATGAATATCTTTATCACCACGACCAGACAAATTCACAACAATCGTCTGATCCTTATCCATCTCTTTAGCCAGTTTCATTGCATAAGCAACCGCGTGGCTTGATTCAATTGCCGGCATAATGCCTTCTACGCGTGTTAGTGCGCGGAAAGCATCCATAGCTTCATCATCTGTCGCATCAACATAAGTCGCGCGTCCAGTATCTTTTAAGTACGCATGCTCTGGGCCAACGCCTGGGTAATCAAGGCCAGCAGATACAGAGTGAGTACCGATGATCTGACCACCTTCGTCAGACATTAAATATGTACGGTTACCATGAAGTACACCTGGGCTACCTGCAGATAGTGGCGCTGCATGTTGCCCCGTTTCTACACCATAACCGCCCGCTTCAACGCCATACATTTTAACATCAGCATCTTCGATAAATGGGTGGAATAGGCCTATTGCATTTGAACCTCCACCTACACATGCCACAAGTGCATCAGGTAAACGACCTGTCTGATCCAAGCACTGTTGACGTGCTTCACGACCGATTACACACTGGAAGTCACGAACCAACTTAGGGTATGGGTGTGGGCCCGCTGCAGTACCGATGATATAGAAAGTATTATCAACGTTGGTCACCCAATCACGCATCGCCTCATTCATGGCATCTTTAAGCGTACGAGTACCCGATTCAACCGCAATAACCTCTGCGCCTAAAAGCTTCATACGATAAACGTTAAGCGCCTGACGCTGAACATCTTCAGCGCCCATATAAACCTGGCATTCCAAGCCTAAACGAGCAGCAACCGTTGCTGTAGCAACACCATGCTGACCAGCACCTGTCTCTGCGATAACACGCGGCTTGCCAGTGTATTTAGCCAGAAGCGCCTGACCAATTGTATTATTAACCTTGTGAGCACCCGTATGGTTGAGGTCTTCACGTTTCAGGTAAATTTGTGCACCACCTACTTTTTCTGAAAGGTGCTTCGCATGATACAAAGGCGAAGGGCGTCCAACATAATGTGCCAGATCACGATCAAATTCTTCCTGGAACGCTGGATCTCGCCACAACTTCTCATAAGTTTCTTCTAACTGCTTAAGTGCAGCCATTAGAGTTTCAGATACGAAACGACCACCGTAAGGGCCAAAGTGGCCTTTACTATCGGGCAACTGAGCAAGTGCTTTAAGATCGATATTAGTTGGCACGGGTTACCTCATTTATAAATCTATTAATTTTGTCGGTATCTTTGATACCTTTACTCTTCTCTACCCCACCACTCACGTCTATCGCGTAAGGTTTAACGGTTTGAACAGCCTCTGCTACATTCTCACAGTTAAGCCCCCCAGCAAGAATAATCGTAGCTGGATGAGGTGTTGGAATACGATCCCAGTCGAAGGCTTCACCAGTTCCACCTGGAACACCCGGACGATAAGCGTCCAGCAGAATAGCCTGCGCTGATGTGAATTGTTCCACCGTCTCTGTTAAATCCAGTTCTGGCTTCATCCGTACAGCTTTGATGTACGGGCGGCTAAAACTGTTACAGAACGCTTCAGTTTCATCACCATGAAATTGAAGTAAATCTATACGAGTTTGTTCGATAACTCGATCAATGTATTCTCGCTCTGCATTCACAAAAAGTGCTGTGGTTGTTACGAACGCAGGTATTTTTTTAATAATATTGGCTGCTTGTTCTACCTCTACAGCACGGGGGCTTGGCGCATAAAAAACAAAACCAAGAGAATCAGCTCCGGCATTAATAGCCGCTTGAGCATCTTCTACATTCGTAATACCACAAATTTTAACGCGCGTTCGGTTCACAAATACAGTTCACTTAGAAAATATCAGGTTGCAAATAGTAGCAGATAGAGGACCACTAAGTCAGTCAACTATGACAGGAAAAAAGGCCCTATTTTTGATTTTGGCAGGTCAAATTCATCAGGATACTTAGCATCCACAAAATAAAGGCCGTAAGGGGGCGCTGTTACCCCCCCCTGACGACGGTCTTTTGCGTCCAAAACTTCTTTTGCCCAAATTGGATCAGCCTCGCCACAACCGACGCTCATCAATACCCCGGCAAAGTTTCGAATCATATGATGCAAAAACGCATTGGCCCGCACATCCAAAACGATCAATTGACCACTTTGATAAACATCTAACTGTTTAACCGTGCGTACTGGGCTATGTGCCTGACAACCTACTGCACGATAAGAGGTAAAGTCATGTTCGCCTATAAGATAGTTTGCAGCTTCCTGCATCCGCTCTACATCCATCGGCTTGTAAGTCCAGGTAATGCCTTTTGGTAAAATGGCAGGTTTAACTGGGTTACAGTAGATAAGGTATCGATATCGACGCTCGACAGCGGAAAAACGCGCATGAAATTCATCCGAGACAGGCACAGCCCATTGGATAGCAATATCATCAGGAAGATTGGTATTGGTACCTAAAACCCAAGCACGGCCTTCTCTTTGAACCGGACTATCAAAATGAATAATTTGATAGGTTGCATTTACCCGCGCATCAGTTCTACCGGCACAAATAACCGATACAGGCGCATTTGCAATTTTAGAAAGCGCTTTTTCCACTTCCTCTTGAATGCTTGGCACATCACCCTCTTTCTGAATCTGCCAACCACGATACGCGGCACCAGAGTATTCAACACAAAGAGCATAACGATAAGAAGGGGCGATAGAAATCGCCCCTTCTGATGAACTACTAAGTTCAGTACAACTTTTTTCTGACATACTACTTTTCGTTAATGGATTGTATCAACGCTTCAGCTTCTTTTTTCTGGTCATCAGTGCCTTCTATAGCGATCTCTTCCAGAATATCTTTAGCGCCTTCGAGGTCTTCCATATCCATATAAGCACGAGCCAAATCAAGCTTAGTTTCAACTTCATCTGCTCCTTCTAACAGGTTTAACCCTGCAAGCTCGTCAAAATCTTCATCCACAGAAGCATCCTCTTCAATAGCGCTCTCTTCTAGCACTATATCACCCTCTTCACTATTAAGAAGCGCATCTAATTCAGAATTCAAATCAGCTTCCAAATCATCAGAGATCGATGATTCTAGATCATCACCTTCTAAAACGATGTCCTCTTCTGAAGAAGCAGCCGCATCGCCATCATCTAGATCTAAATCCGAACCTAAATCATCTAGCATTGCATCTAGATCATCAGATGCATCATCTGACTCTTTCACTTCAGAATCTAATTCTTCAGCCCCTTCCATCTCTAGATCAGCAGCCATTGCCTGATCTAAATCCTCATCAACCTTCGCTAAAAGCTCATCTAAGCCCTCATCAGATTGTAAAGATTCAATATCTAAATCGTCCTGCATTTCAAGCTGACCAGGAAGACCTATATCACTAGGATCAGGGTTCTCGGCGAGCATTGACTCTATTGCTTCACTGGTTGTTTCTTCAACAGGTTCTTTAGCAGATTCCTCAGAAGGCAACTCCAAATCGCCCATATCCAAATCTTCAGCTAAAAGCGCTTCCAAATCATCAGTGGCATCTGATTGAACCGCTTCAGCAGACCCTTCAGTTACCGGCTCTTCTACTTCTGCCAATAGATCATCAAGCTCATCTATCTCTGATTCTGCCTCCTCAGCTGCATCCGTTAGCTCTTGGATATTTCCTTCAGATACTGAATCTAACAAGTCATCCAAGCCAGACTCATCCAGCTCTTCAGGTACAGTATCCACATCCAAATTTGTAGCTAAATCCGCTTCTAATTCAGAACCTTCAGCCTCTAACTGAGCTACATCTTCCTCTGTTGCAAGATCGGGCATCTCATCGACAACAAAATCTAAATCAGCGTCATCGTTCTCGATCACCTCTTCAGAAGCTTCCTCAATAACATCTGGAGCAGCATCATTGAGATCAAATTCCAGATCAGTGTCATCTAGACCTAAATCGATTTCGCCATCATCAGCTTCCAACGCTGCATCAATCTCATCCTCGTCAGCTGTGACATCTTCAATTTCAGGCTCAACATCTTCAACTTCACCCAAAATATCATCTAGGGCATCAGATTCTGATGCATCAGCTACATCTAACTCATCTTCGACTTCATCGAGATCTGAAGGCTCTTCTAAAATTGCATCAAGTTCATCTGCTTCGACATCTTCCGACTGTACTTCAGCATCTTGATCGTCAATCTCTTCATCGAGACCCAAATCAAACTCATCATCATCTAATAGAGCATCTAGATCGTCAGGCTCATCCGCCTCAACAGTCTGAAGAGCATCCCCAGACCCATCCTCTTCAAGATCCAAATCCATGTCGAGATCTAGATCATCAATATCATCTAGATCTTCAAGATCATCAGTATCAGTAAGATCTAAATCTGCATCATCCAAGAGATCTTCTTCAGTCCCTAGATCTAAATCCTCAATAGACTCAACATCATCAGCTAAATCGTCGCTTGAATCTGATTCAGATTCAGTTTCAGTCCCAGACGCCTCTTCAGCCATTTCACTCTCTTCGGGAGTATCTAGGTCCTCTGGCACCTGCACAAGCGCATTTTCGTCTTCTATTGCCTCTTCATCCTTTTTACCGCGACGAAGAAAGAAGAACAAACCTCCTAGCAATGCAATTAGAGCTGCACCAATACCACCCAGAATGGCAGTAGACTGTAAAATCTTATCTATGAGGCTTTTTTCTGGAGGCGGTGGAGGCGGTGTAGCAGCCACTTCTGCCGCTTCTACTTTATTTTGCAAATTAGCTAGCTGCTGATCTTTTAGCTCAAGCATTTCCCGCAATTTAGACAATTCATACTGAATTGAATCTAACTTTTCATTAAGTTCAGCATTATCGCGAGTAATTTTATCTACATTTTCTAAAGATTGACTTAATCTGTCCTCAAGCTCCTGGTTACGATCTATTAAAGCTTGCTTTTCCGTATCCACTTCACCTTCAGTCTTTGACTGAGCAGATTCGCCTTCTAATTTTTCACCTTCCGACTGATCAGTCATTACACCCTCTTCAGGCTCTATCGAGTCTTTTGGTGTAACGATTTTAAGCTCTGCTGATTTATCCTCTTCAGGATCCGGCTTAGGCGCCTCAACAACAGAACTAGTTACCGGCTTCTTTTTAGAAGCCTCCACTGGCGCTGCCGTTTTTCCTTTATTTTTCCATTCGGATGTCTGACGAACGAATTCACGTGTAGCTTCTTTAGACTTCAGCTGGTTGATTTCTTCCATTGTCGGAAGATCCAAGACCACTCCAGCCCTTAGAACATTAATATTGCCATTAACAAATGCATGGGGATTCTTCTTCTGCAAAGCAATCATCATCTTCTTTACAGAAATACTCGAACTAGGTCGATGCTTTATAGCAATTGCCCATAAAGTATCTTTCACATCAACATAAACTTGTGAAGCATCAGTCTCCATTGTTCTGGGGCCGGTTGAGGCTGATGTACTAGTCTGTGGTTTAACTGAAGATGTTGTAACTGGTGCAGTAGCAGGCTGCACAGTTTTACGGACAGGAGTAGGATCATATACTGGAGGATCTAGCAGCAAAGTATATTCACGGACTAAACGACCACTAGGCCAGTTAACCTCTACCAAGAAATTAAGAAAAGGCTCTCTAACAGGCCTATCTGACCGCAGAGTAATAACGCCAGAGCCATCAGGATTAACTTTCACCTGAAAACTCACATCAGTCAAAAAGCGTGATTTATCTAAACCTGCCAAAGCAAATTCGTCAATATTTGCCATTCTTGGCTGAATTTGCAGCGGACCAAACTTTCTCACTTCTAACAACTGAATTTCCGCATTTAACGGCTCATTCAATGCTGAGTGAATTTTAATTTCGCCCAAACCCAACGCATTAGCGTTGGAGGCACTTATAATCCCTGCTACAGCAAGGCTGACGGCGAGTTTTCGCAACATCATCAGTTTCCTTGTTCCCCTACCCTCAAAACTCCGAGCAATTCAGAGGGTTGCGATTCTAAAATCCATCCACAGTATTGTTTATAAACCACTTACGGGTCAAGGAAATACAAACAACTGTTTGTATTTCCTCTTAAAAAAACGATCTAAATATACTGTTGGATTAAAACTTCAGCTATTTGGATGCTATTTAGTGCAGCTCCTTTACGCACATTATCGGCGACCACCCATAAATTTATAGCATTTTCACAGGAAATATCTTCGCGAATACGACTAATGAACACGTCATCGTTTTTAGCCGCATCTGTAACAGCGGTTGCGTAGCCACCCTCTTCCTGATTATCAACAACCTCCACACCAACAGAATGATTAAATAGCTCACGAACTTCTTCCGCACTAATCGGATCCCAACATTCGATATGTACTGCAGCACTATGACCGAAGAACACAGGCACACGCACGCAAGTTGGGTTCACCATGACTCCTTCATCCCCAAGGATCTTCTGCGTTTCCCAAACCATTTTCATCTCTTCGCGGGTATATCCATTATCTTGAAGAGCATCGATTTGAGGCAGCACATTAAAAGCGATCTGCTTTGGATATACTTTATTTTCCGGTGTTTGCGCGTTCAATAGCTTCGCGGTCTGAGCAGCCAGTTCTTCTACACCACTCTTACCGCTACCAGATACTGCCTGATAAGTTGCAACATTTATACGCTTAACTGAAGCGTGGCGATGAATAGGCGCAACCGCTAACAACATCTGAATTGTGGAACAGTTAGGATTAGCAATAATCCCCCTGTTTGGGTACTCAGCAACTGCTTCTGGATTAACCTCTGGCACTACTAGCGGCACATCATAGTCATAACGGAAACATGATGTATTATCGATAACGATACAGCCCTGATCCGCAGCCATCTGTGCATACTCTTCAGAAACCGCTGCCCCAGCGGTGAAAAAGGCAATCTGAGCCTGAGAAAAATCAAAATCATCTATAGCTTCGACTTTATAATTTTTCTCATTGAACTGAATCTGCTTACCAGCACTGTTCTCACTTGCTACCAAATACAGATTCTCAACAGGAAATTCACGTTGCTCCAGAATTTCCAGAATTGCTTCACCTACCATGCCTGTTGCGCCAACAACAGCAACATTAAAACCTTGACTCATTTTCGTTTCCCCAAAAGCAAACCAGCCCGAACTAAGTCGGGCTGGTTAATATTCTTAATTAAAGACTGATTTATTAGTCTTCTAATAGAATTCTCAGCATACGGCGTAGCGGTTCAGCCGCACCCCATAATAACTGGTCACCGACGCTAAACGCGTTTAGGTATTCATCACCTAGGTTCATCTTACGAAGACGACCTACAGGAACATTCAATGTGCCTGTAATTTTAGCTGGTGTAAGTTCCTGCGCAGTAATATCACGCTCGTTAGGAATAACTTTAACCCAGTCATTTGCTTCTGCCAGCATTGACTCGATCTCATCCATAGGAACATTTTTCTTCAGCTTAATCGTGAATGCCTGGCTATGGCAACGCATCGCGCCAATACGCACACAAGTACCATCAATTGGGATTGGGCTATCACCCAGACCTAGAATTTTGTTAGTTTCAGCAAACGCTTTCCACTCTTCACGGCTTTGGCCATTATCCAGCTTAGTATCGATCCAAGGGATCAAAGAACCCGCAAGCGGTACACCGAAGTTATCGACAGGCATTGCATCGCTGCGAATAGTTTCTGCAACCTGACGATCAATATCTAAAATAGCAGACGCAGGGTTAGCAAGATCTGTAACAACAGACTCTTTGATGATACCCATCTGAGAGATCAGCTCACGCATGTGACGCGCACCGCCACCGGATGCAGCTTGGTATGTCATGGAGGTCATCCACTCGATCTGACCTGCATTGAACAGACCACCTAAACCCATCAACATCAGTGAAACTGTGCAGTTACCACCCACGTAAGTTTTGATGCCGTTAGAAAGACCGTCTTTAATCACATTCATGTTTACTGGATCAAGTACGATGATTGCGCTGTCATCCATACGCAGAGAAGATGCAGCATCGATCCAGTAACCTTCCCAACCAGCACCACGCAGATCAGCGTAAACTTGTTTCGTGTAGTCACCGCCCTGACAGGAAATAATGGCATCCATCTGTTTCAATTCATCAATGGATGTCGCATCTTTCAGCGCTGGAATGTCTTTACCAATATCTGGACCAGCCTGACCTACCTGGGATGTGGTGAAGAAGACCGGTTCTTCGATATGATCGAAATCACGTTCTTCCATCATGCGTTGCATAAGCACGGAACCCACCATTCCACGCCAGCCAACAAAACCTACACGTTTCATTAAATTCACCAAATAATCAAATATAAACAACAAAGCCGGTACCGCCATCGATACCAGCTTTCGTATACTCCGAACGCATCAGAGTTGATCAATTATGCATTATTTCTGCATTTGAGACTATCGTAATCTACCGAGACATCAGTAGATTACGACTATTTTTCTAATATTTATTGCAGAGCAGCAACCACTGCATCACCCATCTCAGAAGTAGACACTTTAGTCATACCTTCTGACATGATGTCAGCTGTACGTAGATTCTGATCTAGAACTTTACTTACTGCCGCTTCGATACGATCTGCAGCTTCAGCCGCATCTAGAGAATAACGAAGCATCATTGCAGCAGACAAAATAGTCGCCAATGGGTTTGCAAGGCCTTGACCAGCAATATCAGGCGCAGAACCGTGGCACGGTTCATACATACCTTTACCGTTTTCATCTAGAGATGCAGACGGCAACATTCCGATAGAACCCGTCAACATTGCAGCAGCATCTGACAAGATATCGCCGAACATGTTCCCTGTTACTACAACATCAAACTGTTTAGGAGCACGTACCAACTGCATAGCCGCGTTATCAACGTACATGTGGCTTAGTTCAACTTCTGGATATTCTTTTGCAAGATCATCCATAATTTCACGCCATAGAACAGTTACTTCTAGCACGTTAGCCTTATCTACAGAACATAGACGCTTGTCACGAGCCATTGCTGCTTCAAATGCAACACGACCAATACGACGGATCTCATTCTCATCGTAAACGTAAGTGTTATAACCTTCGCGCACACCACCTTCTTTCTCACGGATACCACGTGGTTGACCGAAATAGATACCACCCGTCAATTCACGAACAATCAAAATATCCAAACCAGACACAACTTCTGGCTTCAACGTAGAAGCATGCGCAAGCTGAGGGTAAAGGATTGCAGGACGCAAGTTACCAAATAGCTCTAGCTGAGAACGGATACCCAATAGGCCTTTCTCTGGGCGAATTTGGAAATCAGGGTTCGTATCCCACTTAGGACCACCCACTGCACCCAACAAAATCGCATCAGACGCTTTCGCCGCTTCCAGAGTCGCTTCTGGCAGTGGTACGCCAGCAGCATCAATTGCAGCGCCACCTACGTCAGCTTCGCTGAACTCAAGACCTAGATTGTCTTGCTCGTTAACTAATTCCAAAACGCGACGCGCTTCTGTAACAATCTCAGGACCTATGCCGTCACCCGGCAAAATCAATACATTCTTAGACATTCTTATAACCTTCCCGATTGCCTCGCACAGAGGCTTTTATCTAATTCTTAAATTCGATTACTTGATTGCGTCAAACAACCAAGGCGCAGACTGACGACGCTTCTCTTCGTAAGCCTTAATATCATCCGCATGCTGCAGTGTTAGACCGATATCATCTAAACCATTTAGCAAGCAGTGCTTACGGAAATCATCAATCTCAAAAGCCATCTCTTCACCAGAAGGCGTCTTAACAACCTGCTTTTCAAGATCAACGGTTAGTTCGTAACCCTCAGTTGCAGCTACCTCTTTAAATAACTGATCAACCTGTTCTTCACTTAAGATTATTGGCAACAAACCATTCTTGAAGCAGTTGTTATAGAAAATCTCAGCAAAGCTCGGCGCGATAACAGAGCGGATACCAAAATCATCTAAAGCCCAAGGCGCGTGCTCACGACTAGAACCACAACCGAAGTTTTCGCGCGCTAGTAGAACGCTTGTGCCTTTATAACGCGGCAAGTTCAAAACAAACTCTTCGTTTAATGGACGACCCGTACACTCTTGGTCTGGCTGACCTTCATCTAGATAGCGCAGTTCATCAAACAAGTTCTTACCGAAACCAGAACGCTTGATTGATTTTAAAAACTGCTTTGGAATAATCATATCGGTATCAACATTGGCACGATCCAATGGAGCTGCGATACCTGTGTGCAAAGTAAATTTGTTCATGTCGCTCTCCTGATACCTTACTTAATCAACTCACGTACATCGATGAAGTGACCCGTAACTGCAGCGGCTGCAGCCATCGCAGGACTTACCAGATGAGTGCGGCCACCGAAGCCCTGACGGCCTTCGAAGTTACGGTTAGAAGTAGATGCACAGTGCTCACCATTACCCAATTTATCTGGGTTCATTGCCAAACACATCGAGCAACCAGGCTCACGCCATTCTAAACCTGCAGCAGTAAAGATCTTATCCAAGCCTTCTTTTTCAGCTTGCTCTTTTACCAAACCAGATCCCGGTACAACCAATGCTTGAATGATGTTCTCAGCCACTTTACGGCCTTCAACTACTTTCGCTGCGTCACGTAGATCTTCAATACGAGAGTTAGTGCAAGAACCGATGAATACACGATCAAGTTTGATATCAGTAATATTCTGATCAGCATTCAAACCCATGTATTCAAGTGCACGATTGATACCATCAATCTTAACCTGATCCGTTTCGTTAGCTGGGTTAGGTACTTGTGCAGATACACCAACAACCATCTCTGGAGATGTACCCCAAGTCACCTGAGGTTCAATGTCTGCACCGTTGATTACAACCACTTCGTCGAACTCAGCATCATCATCAGACACTAGATCTTTCCATGCTGCCACTGCCATATCCCACTGCTCACCTTTAGGAGCAAATGGACGGCCTTCAACGTAATCTAGCGTGATCTGGTCAACAGAAACCAAACCAACACGAGCGCCCGCTTCAATTGCCATGTTACAAACGGTCATTCGACCTTCCATAGACATGTTACGGAAAACATCGCCACCAAACTCGATCGCATAACCCGTACCGCCTGCAGTACCGATCACACCAATCACATGCAACACAACATCTTTTGGTGTTACACCTAGGCCTAGCTCACCATCAACGCGAACCAGCATGTTTTTCATTTTCTTAGTGATCAGGCACTGAGTTGCTAATACATGCTCAACTTCAGATGTACCAACACCATGTGCCAAGGCACCTAGAGCACCCAGTGTTGCTGTATGAGAATCACCACAAACTGCTGTCACGCCTGGAAGAATTGCACCTTGCTCTGGCGCCATTACGTGAACGATACCTTGACGCTGATCGTTCATCTTGAATTCTAAAATGCCGAACTCATCGCAGTTGCTATCCAGGGTTTTTACCTGAATTTTAGAAACAGGATCAACGATCTCATCAACGCCACCAGAACGTTCCGTTGTTGGCACATTGTGATCCGGGGTCGCGATGTTTGCATCGATACGCCATGGCTGACGACCAGCCATACGAAGACCTTCAAAAGCCTGCGGAGAAGTTACTTCGTGCAGAACCTGACGGTCGATATAAATCAAAGAACTGCCGTCATCATTTGTACGAACCAAATGTGATTCGAACAACTTGTCATATAACGTTTTACCAGCCATGGAAGCTCACCTCACTTTATTCTTTTCATTCGCTCAACACTTCCAAAACTGCTGAGCCAACTAATTTATGCAGCAATCCTAGTGCACACCAAGCTACAACACAAATTCATATTTTTTATGCTTTAGATTCCAAATAGGAATACAATAAAAATTCAGAAGTTTACTGTATTAAAGAAAGAGTTATAGGAAAGAAATTTATGGATACCAACACACTACAAGCATTCTTGGCTGTAGCTGCTACAGGTTCATTTTCAAAGGCTGCAGACCAACTCTTTCTAACCCAATCAGCCATCAGCAAACGAGTGGCTTTATTAGAAGATCAATTAAACAGCAAACTGTTTGATAGGATTGGCCGCACAGTAACGATGACAGAAGCAGGCACCGCCCTATTACCAAGAGCTAAAGATATTTTGCTGCAATTGGATGATGCAAAAAGGCTGATTAGCAATCTAAACGCAGGCGAAATCACAGGTAATTTTAAACTAGCAGCTAGTCACCATATCAGCTTACACAGGCTCCCTCCTTTATTAAAACAGTATGCTGAAGCCTGCCCCAAGGTAGAGCTCGATCTTGAATTTGCCGAATCAGAAATCGCCTATGAGGGAGTCCTTAGAGGCGATCTAGAACTTGCCTTGATAACCTTATCCCCTGAGCCCGACCCATCCATTCATTCGGAGATCATCTGGGATGATGTACTTAGATATGTTGTAGCGAAAGATCACCCATTAGCAGATTGCGATCGAATCAACCTTGAACAGCTCACTCAGGTCAACGCCATTCTACCCGGCAGTAATACATTTACTCGGAGCCTAGTAGAGCAACTATTCAAACAGCACGCGCTCGAACTGAATGTAAGTATGTCGACAAACTACCTCGATACAATTCGCATGATGGTCAGCATTGGTCTCGGCTGGAGCCTTTTACCCGATAGTTTAGTAAATGATGATTTATGCGTACTCGACGTTACTGATTCAGAACCCGTTCATCGAAATCTTGGGATTATTTACCACCGCAATCGCACCTTATCAAATGCCGCAAACTATTTAGTAGAAATGCTTAGGAATGATCGATAAGCGGATGTAAGCGAAAGCCAGTTGTAATAAGATAGTTTTTTCATCGAGTAAAAATCGGAGAGTTGGCTGATGGAAAATAACGGCTTATCAATGGAAGCCTTGTTAGATGCCCAGAAGGAGTATTGGAAAAAAATCACTTCCGGTGCAGAAATGCCTCAACCACAAGAATGGGCGGAGCTTTTTACCAAAAGCCAAGAAACAGCCAAACAAGAAGCACCTGAGCAATTTGCTCAAATGCTCGACATTTTAGGCGCCCAATCAAAGAACTTTACTCAATACGGTGAAGATCTTTTGAACCAGTATCGTAATGGTGGAGAACAACACCTCAACCAAGCGGTACAAGAGTTCCAAAAATACATGCAAAAACAAACTGCCGACGCTCTGATGCAACAATGGCAGTTACCAGAACAGTTCGCCTCCTTATTTAAGACCCACAGTTTTCGTGACGACCTACTCTTCGAAAACCCGTTTTCCAGCGGCATGAAAAGCCTTTTGGAAACACCTATTATTGGTACGCATCGCGAAACTCAGCAACAAACTCGAGAAGCGACCAAACTAACCATTGAATACCAAGAAGCACTGCAAGAATACGTTGAACATTACAGCTCCATCAATCAAAACGCATCAACACAGATGCTTAACAAGCTGACTGAAGCGGTTGATGAAGTATCTACATTACAGCAGCTTCATGATATTTGGGTCGAAGCCTATGAGTCAGCCTATTCAGATACGGTTTTCACCGATGCTTACCAACGCTCACACGGCCGTATTAGTAATGCACTCATGAATATGCGCAAATTTGCGCAGGATGTACGCGATGTACACTTTCAGTCCGTAGGTTTAGCCACTCGAAAAGGACTAGACACAGCACTTCAACGCCAGCACCAAATGCGCAAAGAGATGCGAAACAATCGCCGAGAAATGCTAGCAATGCAGCAGGAGATAGCGGCATTAAAAGAACAAGCTGCTGCAGACCTGATCTCCGAACTTAAGAAAGAGATTTCAGCTCTCAAGAAAGAAGTAACCTCTTTGAAAAAACAAGCTAAGGGAACTAAATGATGAACGGATTTAACTTAGACCCTAGCGTTGTCTCTCATGAACTTTTCGAATTTAATCGCAAGTTATTAAAAAGCTACAATACGCTTTCCCAGCTAAAAGAAGTTGATGTAGATTCCACCCCTTATGACGTGATCTATACCGAAGACAAACTTCGTTTACGCTACTACCAAAGCCAAGGAGAGAAGCGTTGCTCTACCCCTCTGTTGATCTGCTATGCATTAGTTAATCGCCCCTACATGATTGACCTCGAAGCCAAGCGCTCGATGCTTCAGCGTCTTTTAGAGCTAGGGCTAGATGTTTATCTAATCGATTGGGGCTATCCAGATGCTGCTGATCGCTACCTTGATCTAGATGATTACATCAATGAATACCTCAATAACTGTGTAACAACTACATGTGAACATGCCGGCACCAATCAAACCAACCTTCTAGGCATCTGCCAAGGCGGTACATTTAGCCTGTGCTACACAGCTTTAAATCCAGAGAAGATTAAAAACCTAATCACTATGGTGACTCCGGTCGACTTTCAAACCGATGACAACCTTCTCTACCACTTAGCAAAATATGTTGATGCGGATCTAGCGGTTGAAACCTATGGCAATATCCCAGGAAGCATGCTGAATGATTCCTATAATTCACTTATGCCGATGCGATTAGGTGTACAGAAAAATTTAGGGATGCCTAACCAATTAGAAAATCGCGAAAGCGCCCTAAGTTTTTTACGGATGGAAAAATGGATTTACGATAGTCCTGACCAAGCAGGCGAAGCCTTCCGCCAATTTATTACTCAGTTTTTTCAGCAAAACAAGTTGATAAAAGGCGAAGCTATGATCGGCGATAAACAGGTTAACCTAGGCAATATAACGCAACCTGTCCTCAATGTTTTTGGCAGTTTTGATCACTTAGTCCCACCCAAAGCCTCCACAGCATTAGCAGAGCATATAAAAACTAAAGATTACACTGAGCTAGAAGTAAAAGGCGGACACATTGGTGTTTTCGTTTCTGGCAAGTCACAAACCCAAGTAGCACCTGCTATCGTAGATTGGCTATCAGAACGGGACTAATCCCCCGTTCTCTCCTATTCCCTACCTTTTTTTGCCTGTATTAGTAATTTTCAACTCATTTAGCGTGAATTTTTTCTTTCTCAGAGTGAATTTGTCGACTAAAATCCGCGTCAAAATATAGTAGTCCTCACTTGGAGCTAACCACCTTGGCGACTAATGACAAAATTAAGCTACAGGGCTTTAACAATCTAACTAAAAGTTTGAGTTTCTGTATCTATGACGTCTGCTATGCGCAAACACCCGAGCAAAAAGCGGAATACATCGAGTACATCGATGAACAATATAGTGCCGATCGTTTAACAGAAATTTTAAGCGAATGTTGTGACATTATTGGTGCAAACATTTTAAATGTTGCACGACAAGATTATGACCCGCAAGGGGCTAGCGTTACGATTCTAGTTGCTGAAGAACCAATTAAAGATTCGGAAGCTGTAGATACTACAGAAAAGCCAGGCCCTATGCCGGATTCTGTTGTAGCTCACTTAGATAAGAGCCATATCTGTGTACACACCTATCCAGAAGCTCACCCCGATGATGGTATTTGCACCTTCCGTGCAGATATCGAAGTGTCGACGTGTGGCATCATCTCGCCACTAAAAGCGCTGAACTACCTTATTCACCGTCTAGAATCGGACATCGTGACTGTAGATTACCGAGTACGTGGATTTACTCGAGATATTCATGGGATTAAGCATTATATCGACCATGATATTAATTCTATTCAGAATTTCTTCACGTCCGATATTCATGATCAATATCAGATGCTTGATGTGAATGTATATCAGGAAAACATCTTCCACACCAAGATGATGTTAAAAGATGTTGATTTGAATACATACCTATTTGGCACAACCAAAGAAGAGCTTCCAGAAGCGGAAGTTCAACAGATCACCGAGCGGTTATCTAAAGAGATGAATGAAATTTTTTATGGCCGTAATATGCCAGATATGAAGTAACATTTATCCAAAATAAAAAAGGCCGCTTAGCGGCCTTTTTTATTATTGATCTTTTTTAGGGTCTGATTCCGATGAATGCTGCTGATGTTCAGGCCCTTCACCCGGCTTGAACATTCCCCACATTTGCATATTCTGATCCGCAATTCGGTTCATCATGGTCAGCGGGTTAGCTGCGCCCATCATCGTCTGCATCTGATCTCGAATTCGATCCTGATGCTCAAGAAAAGAAGCAATACTCTGCTCAAGGTATTGACTCATCATACCCTGCATACTGTCACCATAAAAACGGATCAATTGTTGCAGTACCTGATTAGTCAATAGAGTGCCATGACCTTGCGCTTCTTGCTCACTAATAATCTGCAACAGAATATTTCTTGTCAGATCATTTCCAGTTTTAGAATCTTCAACTTTAAAGGCTTCACCATTGAGTACCAATTGCTTTACATCATCTAACGTGACGTAACAGCTGCGCGAGGTATCGTACAAACGGCGATTTGTATATTTTCTTAGAATACGCAATGTACTTTTCTCTCTCGTATCATTCCCTTGGTTTAACTGATCACTTCACCTTGATCAGTCTTTTTTATTATCAGAGCTACCATAGCCCGAGGTCATAAGACCCATCATTATTTTTTGCAGTGCTTCCATAGAACCGAGGCCACTGTTTAGGTAAGGTTTGAACAACGTCAATGGATCATACCCTTCCGCACCAGCATCCATCTGTTCAGTGATCTTATCCATCATATCTTGCTGAAATTTCTGCACATCTGGTAAACCCAGAACTTTACGCAGTTCTTCCGGCGACATATCAATATCGATTTTGAACTTCACACCCCGACTCCTTAAGCAAGCAGAATAATACCCTAATCCTATAGTAAAAATTCGGCGGTGCAAAACTTTCAAATCAATACTTTTGCTGCGCTTTTCCACGAAAATAGTTTTTAGATGCCGGAAGTTAGCTTCCTAAGCTCCCCTAACAAACCAGAACCACGTCATAATTCTGTAAAACAAAGACGCAACAAGACACTGACAAACCACTTAAACTTCACTAATACAGTTTAGCAGCCCCCATAGATAGCGGTCTTGAAAGGTTTTCTAAACTTGGGTAGAGACTTACTGATAGAAATAACCAAGAACGGTTATAGGCTAGGACAGATTTCCTCTTCAAAATAATGAGCAGAAGACTGTTTATATTAAGTTTTTGAGCATAGAAAAACGTAAGCCTAAAGAATAATAAGAAGTCAGTAATATAAACCTCTTATCAAATTAGGAATTTTTCCTAATTTTTTACCTGCTGTTATCTGAGTATTATTGTGCGCATAATCAAGGCCAATAATATACACATTGCTTATGCCTAATCATGGATGTTTTCAGGCTTAAAATTGACTCTTATTACAAGGATAGTAATAGATGCCTCACAGAACTCTAAACTTAATCAAAGATCTGGATAACTTAAAAATCGTTTACTACTGGGCATGCCCTAATCAAGGAAAAGTCAGCCCAAATCTACCTACCCTACTTCATGCTAGTGAATGGTTCATTTCACATAACACAGCCAAATACACAGGCATTGAAAGACGCAAAACTATGGTTGATCGTCGCAGACAGGAATCTGCAGCGGTCACAGCAGAAATGGATCTAGTTTATTCTCGACGCTTAAAGCCAGAAGGCCGCCGCGTCACTGATAAAGAACTTACGATTGATTTAGATCTTACTCTGGACAAACTATCTAAAATTAAACAAGGCATTCTTAATTAATCTCAAATAAATGATTATGAATCATTATCTTATAGAGCATAGTTATTTTAATCCAAACACATATACCTTCGTAGGAATTTTCAAAGATTCACATTACCTACCTATAGTACATAAGCACTTTTCTACTGCTATAGAGTTGCTTTGAAGTTATATGAGCATATAGTTATGTAAAATTTTAGGCTCCTTGCCTTAGATAACTCAAAGCATTTACTTTGGCCTAGCCATTGAGGTAGTTCGCATGACATCATTTTTTCGACACGCGTCGATTGTTAATCAACTAGCCACTATTGTTTTATTTATCGTATTTGCCGTATTTACGGCCTTGTCTCTTTTTGTCAATCATGAAGTAGACAAGGGCTTCATAAAAAATGCCGAGCATTCACTTGATCAACAAGTCGATCAATTAGCCAAAAACATCGATTTTTTTAATCAGACACTACAACTGCAAACAAATCAGATTGCCGATGTTTTTATCCAGATGTTTTCTGGCGATATGCTTATCGACGAGCTAAATCAAGTTAAAGTTGGAAAATTTACAGTTCCTACCCTTCTCCATGACTACGAAACTGTCACGCAGAATTTCTCTAAGCCCGATCAATTCACAAGTATAACCGGTGGCACCGCAACTATTTTCATGCGGGTAGATGATGATTTTTTACGTATTAGCACTTCTCTTCGTAAGACAGATGGCAGCCGAGCTTTCGGTACAATGCTTGGTAAAAAGCACCCAGGTTATCAAAAGCTAATCAATGGCGAAGAATATAGCGGCCCAGCGCATCTATTTGGCCGTGACTATATGACCAAATATATTCCATTTAAAGATAATACCGGACGAGTAATTGGAATATTGTATGTAGGCTTTGATTACACAGACCGTCTAGCAGCCTTACAAAATACAATTTCTGATCTAAAAATTGGTGAAACTGGTTTTGCCTACATCGTCAACTTGAAACAAGGTTCTCAATTTGGCCAATTACTTTTACACCCATTCGCTAAAGACAAAAATATTACTGAAGTTTCAGAAAGCGGGAACAGTTTACTCAACACAATTAGCAGTAACGATCACGGATTTACTCATATCCCCTTCACTAATGAGAATGGCGACCTGAAAGATAAGCTAATTGCTTACTCTCAAGTTTCCAGCTTTGGCTGGGCAATCGTTGCAGGGGCAGCAACTGAAGAATTCCTTACTGAAAGCGATAAACTTCGCATTGAGATGGTCCTTCTCTCTGTAGTTTGCGCACTTCTGATTGCAGGGCTTTTGTTCGTTACATTGAAAGTTAAACTACAACCAATCGATACCATCTGTAATTATATGCAGGCTATTGGTCAAGGCGACTTAACCACTCAAATTGATACCGATATGGGTGATAGTGATGAAACTCATAACGAGATACACAAGTTAAGTCGAAGCGCTAAAAAGACAATCGCTGGTTTACGCAAAGTAACAGGCGAATTGAACACCACTATGCATACAATCCAAAATCATTTGGGTACCGTTTCCTCTGGTATTGATCGACTAAACGTCGATATCAACCGTCAGCAACAAGAAACAGAGATGGTCGCTGCAGCGATTTCTGAAATGACATCTACCTCTGAAGAAGTCGCAAGAAACGCAGCTACGACAGCAGAACAAACTCAACGCGCCAATAATGAAGCGGATCACGGTGATGAGCTTGTACAAGAGGTAGTAGGTTCAATCCAAGGCATCTCTTGTGAAGTAAACGAACTCACGAGCATGATTGAACAAGTAGAAGAAAACAGTAATGCCATCGGTACAGTTATGGATGTGATCCAGAATATTGCCGAGCAAACTAATCTACTTGCACTTAATGCTGCAATTGAAGCTGCGCGTGCAGGCGAAGCAGGTCGAGGCTTCTCCGTTGTAGCCGATGAAGTTCGTAATCTTGCACAACAAACAGCCTCTTCTACGACTGAGATCCGAGAGATGATTGAACGCCTACAGGGTAATACTCGCAATGCCGTAGATCGTATGGAGAAAAGCAACACTAAGGTTCAAAACAGTGTTGATATGACCAGTCTGGCTGGTCAAGCGCTAACCTCTATAACTGATTCTGTTGCTAATATTTCAGATGCAAGTGCACAAATTGCTTCGGCAGCAGAAGAACAAACATCTGTAAGCGAAGACATTAGTCGCAATGTGGAAAGCATCAGTAGTATTGCCCAAGAAACGGCTAACTCTAGTCGACAGATGAATTCTGCTATTAGTGAGTTAGGCAATGCAGGCCTAGAGTTAAAACGCGTTATAGGCTTGTTTAGAGTGTAAAATCCAATGTAACGAGTAGGGGAGCTAAAATTAGCTCCCTTTTTTATTTCTCAATCAATTACTCCCAGCGTACCTCAGAAGTAAACATGTACCCCGCGCCATAAACCGTTTTAATAAACGCTGGTTGCTGTGGATCTTCTTCGATCTTCTTACGTAGTCTCGACATTCTCACATCGATACTACGATCATAGGGGACACAATTTTCGCCTAATAGCTGATCTCGCGAAAGTATTTGAAAGGGATGCTTTAGCAACGCTAGCAACATATCACCTTCAGCCCTACTCAAAGATTCAGCGGGCTTATGCGCATGCTTTAAACTCAATGAATCTGGCTGATACACCCATTGTCCAAAGCGAGCTTTAGTTGGCGTGTCTATCACCAAGTTTTTCTTTTTACGAATACGGCGTAATAAACTCTGAACCCGGGCTACAAGCTCTCTAGGCTCAAAGGGCTTAGTAATATAGTCATCAGCGCCAAATTCTAACCCTAAGATCCTATCGGTCAATCCATCACGACCAGAAACGATGATAACCCCTACTTCCTCTTCATCCAGTTGTTTAACTAACTCCATGCCATCCATATCAGGCAGGTTAAGATCTACAATGCAGATATCCGGTTTCATCCAGCCTATTTCAACAAGAGCAGCTTCACCAGTTGTGAATGGTTTAGCTTGGTAACGAAAGCCCTGTAGGGTTGTGCAAATAAGTTTGCCTAGATCCTCTTCATCTTCAATTACATAGATCAACGGGGTGCTGACATCGGTCATCATCTGCTCTCCTGATTATGTTCTTTTAGGCAAGGCACTATTTTGCTTTCTAAGGTTTCGGCATCGAAAGGTTTTTGTATCAGGCTATATTCAAACTCAAGCTCGGTAGGCTGTTCACTGTATCCTGTCATGATCACAACAAAAGCTTTTGGGAAAATAAGGTTCACTGCTGTTGCTACATCATAACCCGTTGCTGCACCAGGCATCACTACATCACTGACAACGCCAGCTAGGTCCGATAAACCTGTCAGCATCGCCAAGGCTTCATCACCACTTCCGGCTTCCACTACAGAAAAGCCCATCGCTGTTAATTGACCTCGAACCAATTGACGAACATCTGCGTCATCTTCTACTAACAGAATCAGAGAACTCTCATTAATCTCAGCCCGTTCAATTCCTTCAATAAGTTTCGTCGATTGAGTTGTATTCGAATTTTGTGGTTCCACAGCACCTAATAACAAATCAACTCTCGCACCTACTTGCCCATGGTGGTAATGGGCTCGATTTTGAATTCTGAAATAACCCTTAGATTGTTTTACAAAACCGTACACCATACTCAAACCCAAGCCAGATCCAGCCCCCGTTCCTTTAGTCGTATAAAACGGCTCGCAGGCTTTTTCTAACGCTTCTTCACTAAATCCGTCACCCGTATCAATCACACTAAGTAATACATATTCACCAGAAGCCACCTCTTCATCCCATGAGGCCTGCAGAACCTCTCGACTATCCGAACTGACGGCCGATACCATCAAACACAACTCCCCGCCCTTAGGCATTGCATCCGCAGAATTGAGCGCCAAGTTTACTAAGGCATCTTCCATTTGGGCACTATCGACATACACGGCTGGCAGGCTTGGTTTAATTTGGGTCCTTAGCTGAATATTTTCGGGTAAAGGTGCAGCCAATAAACCGACTAAATCGTTAATCAGCTGATCGGGCTGCACATAGCTAGGCTTTAGCGGCTGACGACGTGAAAATGCTAACAAACGTTTCGTCATATCGGCCCCTCTCCGGGTAGCCCTTACCGCAGGCGTGAGATGCTGTTGCAGATGTTTAGGCAGATCGTGTTTGCCTTGTAGCTCGAGTAAATTACCAAGAATAATCGTAAGCAGATTATTAAAATCGTGCGCCAAACCACCCGACATCTGCCCTACCGCTTTCATTTTGCTAGCCTCAGCCATACGCTGCTCGACTTCACGTTCATGCGTAATATCGATCGAGAGAGTTAGCATTCCTTCGACCTCTTTACGTACGTTATAAAACGGCAGCACGGTACGTCGAGTTAGAATATCTTTGCCATGATCATTCAAGCGATACTCGTAAACGGGTATTTCACCCTGCATCGCTTTAGCAATATAAGGTTGAAGTGCTTGATTCATCTCCTTGCCAACCACGTCTTCGAAATATTTGCCAACAATCCCCTCTTTGGTCTGATCAAACATCTCTCGGTACTGACGGTTCGCAAATACGTAACGTTGTTGGTTATCGAGATAGGCCACCTGAGCCGGTAAGGCATCTAAGATCAAACGCTGCCGAATTTCTACTGCACGTAGTTCGTCCTGAGTGGTTTGCAGGGAGTTAACCGCTTCCAATAAACGACTATTTGATTCTGATAACTCTTTAGTGCGTTCATTCACGCGGCTATTGAGGTTGTTAATATTTCCGCGTAAGCGATCCACCATGTAGTCAAATGACTCCGCCAAGATGCCTAGCTCATCATTTCGAGAGATACCTGTTTTCGCAGATAGGTCACCACGGCTGATCTTATATGCGGTCTGTGAGAGGGATTTAATGGGAGAGGTTAACCACTCTGCAAAGATAAAAACAGCAACGATAGATGCCAATAAACCAAAAAAGCCCATAGCCATAATACGCTGACTGATTTGTACCGAGCTTGCTTTTAAGTCGTCCAGATACACCGACGAGCTGATATACCAATCAAACCCAGATAAGTGTCTCACTAACGAGAGCTTTTCATATTCATACCGCCCAGGGTCGTCAGGTCTATCCCATTTGTAATACAGCTCTTTACCTGTGTCCGACACGGCCATCAGATCAAGATAAATCGGTTTCCCCGTTACTGGGTTTAACTGCGTTTTAAAGTTGATCCCATGAATATTGGGGTTAGGATGAAAGAGCATATTCCCTTGCGAATCAAAGACGTAAAGATAGCCATTTTGCGCAATTTTAATATCTTTAAGCGCTCGGTTTATCTCTGCTATAGCCCGCTCTTTTTGTGCAGCAACCTCCCTTTGAATATCATCGATATAAACCCCTGCCCCCATGACGAAACCCCATTCGGGGTAATGCTTCACATAGGAATATTTATCGATCGCTTCAGTTTCATTAAGGCGGTTCCATTTGTATTTATAAAAACCGGTACCATCAGTTAACGCTAATTCGAGAATACCCGGAATGATCAAATTGCCATCTTCGTCTTTAACAGAAGCCATATTCTGTTGGTGGTAAGCTTCATCTGGGTGGGAAATCAAATTAGCATCGTAATCAGATATCCATATGTAATCACCGTTACCAAACTGAAAATCTCTCAGATCCCAAAAAACTTTTGTCCAGATTTGCTTATCAGAAAGACCATTAGCCCGCCCATCTCTTAACGCCAGGTGAATATGGTTTTCAGCTAAATCCAAAACGGAATCTAGACGCTGCTCGTGAGATTTAAGGGTATTGTCAACGTAACGCTCTGTACCTGCATACATGCGATTAGCAAGATCATAAACGATGTTCAAAACCTGACGGTTGGAATTCAACTCAAGATTGAAAACATTCTGTTTAATCAGGGGAACGGTAAAGAAATAAATTGCGGCAAAAATGCTACCGATTAGTGCTAATAGCATTAAGAACAAGCGAATAGTAATAGGTGAACGGCGATACATCGAATCTACTATCTCGTGGATGTTACAAACACAACTCCCCCTCCATGAGAGATAACTCCTTCATACAACAGTATTTCTTTATTTCGAATGTAACACAAACAGGGATTGCAACGGCGACTTGTTACATTTCGTTAGATTACAAAAATAGTTAAGCAAACTTTCTCCATTAATCTGGCTACCACATAAAAACAAAAATCGAGAATTACCTATCTGAAGCTGTAGCGGACAAGGTATTTCAAGGAAAAGAGTAGCGCCACGATGACTCAGCCAAAACAAGACTTCATTCTGGAAACTCGGGACCTAACTAAAGCCTTTAAAGGCTTTACTGCGGTTGATGATGTCAATCTAAAGATCCAACGAGGACACATTCACGCCCTTATCGGCCCTAACGGTGCAGGTAAGACTACCGTATTCAATTTGCTGACCAAATTTTTGCAACCAACAACTGGTCAGATCTTGTTTAATAATGAAGATATCACCTCAATGCAATCTGCAGCGATAGCACGCAAAGGGGTTGTTCGCTCTTTTCAAATCTCTGCCGTTTTTCCGCACTTAACGGTTTTAGAAAACGTCCGTATTGCCCTACAGCGAAAAGAAGGCAACAGCTTTCATTTTTGGCGTTCTGAAAAAATTCTTAACCATTTAAATACTCGCGCTTTAGAACTTCTTGAATCTGTAGGTTTAGAGAGTTTTGCCAACAGCGTTACCGTTGACCTGCCTTATGGCCGCAAACGTGCGTTAGAAATCGCAACCACTCTGGCCTTAGAACCTGAATTGATGCTCCTTGACGAACCAACTCAAGGTATGGGGCACGAAGATGTAGATGTGGTGACAGACCTAATCAAAAAAGTCTCTGCGAACCGCACCATTCTGATGGTTGAACACAACTTACATGTAGTTTCTAAACTTGCTGATCGCATCACCGTACTGCAACGAGGCGCAATTTTAACCGAAGGTGACTACGACACTGTTTCCGCAGATCCACGCGTACGTGAAGCTTACATGGGTACTGCAGCCGAAGAAGTTGAAGCTGAACAAGTAAAACAAGAAGCGGAGGCTGTGGTATGAATCAGGCCGTTAACTTACAGACCAAACACGAAGCTGTTCACGGTAATCAGCGCGAAAAGCTTCGCATTAATAATCTACACGCCTTTTATGGCGAGTCGCATATTCTCCATGGCATCGACCTAACGGTAAACCAAGGTGAATTGGTAACCCTATTGGGCCGTAACGGTTCTGGTCGCTCAACAACCCTAAAAGCCATCATGAATATGGTCGGCAAACGTACCGGCAACATTGTAGTAAATGGCGAGGAAACTATGTCCTTGCCTGCGCATAAGATTGCCCGTTTAGGCCTCGGTTTTTGCCCAGAAGAGCGCGGCATTTTCTCCAGCCTTAATGTTGAAGAAAATCTAATGCTACCGCCTCAAGTACGTTCTGACGGCATGAGTGTAGAAGAGATCTACGAAATATTCCCAAACCTTTACGAACGCAGAACCAGTCAAGGCACCCGTTTATCTGGTGGTGAGCAGCAGATGCTCGCCCTAGGGAGAATTTTGCGCACCGGCGCAAACATCCTATTGCTGGATGAAATTACTGAGGGCCTCGCCCCCGTCATTGTGCAGAAACTGGGCGAGGTTCTTAGTCTCCTCAAAGAAAGAGGATTAACAATTCTGCTAGTCGAGCAAAACTTCCGCTTTGCAGCCCCTATTGCTGACCGTCACTACGTGATGGAGCACGGCCACATTGTTGAAGAAGTTCATGCTCATGAGCTGGAAGCTAAAACAGATTTATTAAATACCTACCTCGGTGTTTAAGCAGTTAAAGAATAAAAACAACATAGATACGACCTTTGAGTAGAAGGTACGGCAACTGGAGCGAGTCAATGAAGACATTTAAAAAATCACTAATCTCAGCAGTTATCACAGGCGCAATGGCAACAGCAGTTTCAGGTGCTGCACTGGCAGAATCTGATGGCAAAATTAAGCTGGGCATTTTGGCAGATATGGGTGGGACATATGCCGATATTTGCGGTCAAGGTTGTGTAACCGCCGCAGAGATGGCAATTGAAGATTTTGGTGGTAAGGCACTTGGACAAGAGATCGAACTAGTTACAGCTGACTCACAGCTAAAACCAGATATCGCCTCTTCTATTGCTCGTAAGTGGGTAGAAGCCGAAGACGTGGATGCGATTGGCGGTTTGGTTTCTTCTGCGGTATCTGGCGCAGTATCGAAAGTTAACCTGAATGCTAAAAAGTTAACACTGATTTCTGGCTCAGCATCCAACACGTTCACAACTAAGAGCTGTAACCCTTACAACGTTCACTGGACTTACAACGTTGTTGCACTAGCAAACGGCACAGTAAAACCTATGGTTCAGTCGGGTAAGAAGAAATGGTTCTTCATCACTGCTGACTATAGCTTTGGTCACGCGCTAGAAGGTGTTGCATCCAAGGTAATCAAAGAAAACGGTGGTGAAGTTGTTGGCACCATCCGCGCCCCTCTAGGCACAACTGACTTCTCTTCTTATGTACTTCAGGCTCAGGCTTCTGGTGCAGACGTAGTTGCACTAGCGAATGCCGGTAACGACACAGTAAACGCACTTAAAACCGCTACTGAATTTGGCTTAACTCAAGAGATGGACGTTGCAGGCCTATTGGTATTCACACCAAACGCTCAAGCGATGGATGCAGATGTTGCAGGCGGCATGCGCTTAACATCTGGCTTCTACTGGGATATGGATGAGAAAACGCGTCAGTGGAGTCAGCGTTTTGAAGAGCGTCACGGTGCAATTCCAAGCATGATTCACGCAGGCGTTTACTCTGTAACAACTCACTACCTAAATGCGGTAAAAGCGGTAGGCAGTGACAACGCTGAAGCAATCGCTAAGAAGATGAAAGAGACTAAACCTGAAGACTTCTTTGCGCGTAATGCAACCCTACGTCCAGACGGCCGCATGGTACACGACATGTTGTATGTAGAAATAAAGAAAGCAGCCGAGCGTAAAGATCAAAACGACATCTACAAAGTACTGAAGGTAATCCCAGCAAATGAGGCTTACAGCCCAATGCTACCTCAGTGCAACTTTTCATAAGAAAAACGCGTGGTGGCAATAGCGATTTGGCTTTGTCACCACACCTGCTTCCAACATCCCTTCGGGATGACTACAGGTAGATGATTGTTATGTTTGATATTAACCTCTTTGCCCTATTTGGCCAGTTATTGGTTGGGTTGATCAACGGCTCATTCTACGCCTTGCTTAGCCTCGGACTGGCCATTATCTTCGGTCTGCTGAAGATAATTAACTTCGCGCAAGGTGCACTCTATATGCTGGGTGCATTTATCGCCTTTCTTGCCCTGAAATATATGGGCATCAATTACTGGGTTGCCTTAATCATTGTGCCACTTTGCGTTGGTCTAATAGGCATACTCATGGAACGTTTCCTAATTCGCCCAATCGCAAACGAAGACCACTTATACAGTTTATTGCTGACCTTTGGTTTAGCATTAATTATTCAAGGTGCCTTCACCCATATGTTTGGCTCTTCTGGCTTGTCATATGCTATTCCGGAAGAATTAAAAGGCGGTAACCGCCTGCCATTTATGTATCTGCCTAATTATCGAGCTTGGATCATTATCGCTTCCATCGTTGTCTGCTTCGGCACTTGGTGGATGATCGAAAAAACCAAACTAGGTGCTTACTTACGTGCAGGTACAGAGAATCCTCAATTGATGCAGGCATTTGGAATCAACGTACCTTTGATTGTCACTTTGACCTTCGGTTTCGGCGTTGCCTTGGCAGGATTCGCTGGCGTAATGGCTGCTCCAGTCTATTCCGTATCCCCTGATATGGGTTCAAACATCTTAATCGTGGTGTTTGCCATCGTTGTTATAGGCGGTATGGGCTCTATCGGTGGCGCCATTCTCACGGGCCTTGGCATGGGGGTCGTTGAAGGTCTAACCAAATATTTTTATCCCGAAGCCTCTACCACCATTATCTTCTTGGTGATGGTTATTGTGCTGCTACTCAAGCCAGCCGGTTTATTCGGTAAAGAAGCTTAGGAGATCGGTATGAATAATCAAAAATTAAATATTGCTCTGCTGGCTCTAGCACTGATCGCACCAGCAGCTCTTTACCCAGTTTTCTTAGCAAAAGTTCTGTGCTTTGCACTATTTGCCTGTGCATTTAACTTACTGCTTGGATTTGTGGGGTTACTTTCCTTTGGTCATGCGGCGTTCTTAGGAACAGGTGGATACATCACCGGCTACCTCATGATCAATAGCGGTATCACGCCTGAACTGGCCATTCTTGCGGGTACTGTCGCCGGCGGCTTGTTAGGTGCGATTTTTGGCAAGCTTGCAGTTAAACGCGAAGGTATCTACTTCGCCATGGTGACCTTGGCTCTGGCTCAATTGGTCTTCTTCCTCTACCTACAAGCACCATTTACTAATGGTGAAGATGGTATGCAAGGTGTACCTCGTGGTGAGCTATTTGGGCTACTAGACCTCAGTAATAACTACACCATGTATTACTTTGTGCTGGCCATCTTTGTATTCGGTTACTGGATGATAAACCGCACCATTCATTCGCCATTTGGCCAAGTATTAAAAGCGATTCGTGATAACGAAGCCCGCGCGACTTCATTGGGTTACGACGTTAATCGTTACAAATGGATTGCCTTCATCATCTCATCTGCTTTGGCGGCACTTGCCGGCTCAACTAAAACGCTGGTTTTCCAATTGGCATCGCTAACTGATGTTCATTGGCATATGTCAGGCGAAGTCATTCTTATGACGCTTGTTGGCGGCGTTGGCACGATCTTCGGCCCAGTATTGGGTGCAGGCTTTATCGTCAGCATGCAGAACTACCTCTCTGGTGGCGAAATGGGCAACTACATTCACATCATTATGGGCGCTGTTTTTGTGGTATGCGTTTTGAGCTTCCGCAGCGGAATAGTCGGCCAATTGATCAAATTTAAACGTAATAACTTTAGCTAAGCGCTTAACGGAGCGTTAGCGAAAAATAGCAAGGAGAGAGACAGTGATCACTTCAGCTTTCGAAACCGATCTGGATAAAAACCTGGCCAATTATTCTGCACTGACACCTATTACGTTTATAGAACGTGCAGCTAGTGTCTATCCAGAACGTACAGCCACTGTTCACGGTGAAATTCGCCGCAGCTGGGCTGAAACCTATAATCGTTGTAAGAAATTAGCCAGTGCACTTAAACAAAAAGGCATTAATCCAGGCGATGCCGTCTCAATTTTGGCACCTAATCTAGCTGAACACTTTGAAGCACATTTTGCCGTGCCTATGTGCGGCGCCGTGCTTAACTCAATTAATATCCGCCTCGACTCAGAAGCCGTTGCTTTTATCCTGCAGCATGCTGAAAGCAAGGTTCTCATTACTGACCGTGAGTTCAGCTCTGTCGTTAAAGGCGCTCTGGAGCTGATGGATCATAAACCTTTCATCATCGACATTGATGATCCTTATTGGACTGAAGGCGAGTTCATCGGCGATATCAAATACGATGATTTCCTCAAACTAGGTGACGAAAACTTCACACCTCATCACGTTAATGATGAGTGGAACGCTATCACACTAAATTACACTTCAGGTACGACAGGTAACCCAAAAGGTGTTGTATACCACCATCGCGGTGCTTACCTAAACGCTATCAGTAACTCCATTTCATGGGGCATGGGCCAGCACCCTGTATATCTGTGGACCCTACCCATGTTCCACTGCAATGGTTGGTGTTTCCCATGGACGATCGCTGCTATGGCAGGTGTTAATGTCTGCCTTCGCCATGTCCGCGCAGATCATATTTTTAATGCGATTAAAGAAGAGAAAGTTGGTTTCTTCTGTGGTGCACCTATCGTTCTAAACATGCTGAATTCAGCTGATGATGAACTTAAAGCTGGCATTGAACATCAAGTAAACGTGATGACTGCAGGTGCAGCGCCACCAGCAGCGGTTATCGCAGGTATGGAAGCCCTAGGCTTTAGCGTAACCCATGTTTACGGTTTGACTGAAACATACGGCCCTTCAGTTGTTTGTGCATGGCACGATGAGTGGAATGATAAAACTGCTGATGAAAAAGCGCGTCTAAAATCTCGTCAAGGCGTGCGAGCGCCAATGCTTGATGGTCTTATGGTTGCAGATCCGACAACAATGGAGCCTGTACCTCAAGATGGCGAAACCATGGGTGAGATCTTCATGCAGGGTAACCTTGTAATGAAGGGCTACCTAAAGAACCCGGAAACCACTGAGAAAGCCTTTGAAGGTGGCTGGTTCCACTCGGGGGATCTGGCGGTATGGCATGCAGATGGCTATATCGAGATTAAAGATCGCTCTAAAGACATCATCATCTCAGGTGGTGAAAACATCTCCTCTATCGAAGTGGAAGATGTTCTTTACCGTCACCCATTTATCCAAGAAGCTGCCGTGGTTGCCAAAAACAATGAAAAATGGGGTGAAACACCTTGTGCATTCGTAGCTCTGAAAACTGGCGCTGAGCGTGATATTACAGAAAAAGAGCTGATCGACTTCTGTCGTGAACACATGGCCCACTTTAAAGCACCGAAGGATATTGTTTTCGGTCCACTACCTAAAACATCGACCGGTAAGATCCAGAAGTTCCTACTTCGAGATCGTGCCAACGGTACAGAACCTCAAAAATCATAAGACTTATAACACCAGAGTGAAAACCTAGGAGCCTAGCTCCTAGGTCGGAGAGGTAAACAGATGAAAATTTTAGTTACCGTAAAACGCGTGATTGATTACAACGTAAAAGTACGCGTTAAAACAGATAACACCGATGTAGATCTAGCCAATGTAAAAATGGCACTCAACCCTTTCTGCGAGATCGCTGTCGAAGAAGCAGTTCGCCTAAAAGAAGCAGGTAAAGCAGAAGAAATCGTTATCGTATCGATTGGACCTAAAGCTTGCCAGGAACAGATTAGAACAGCCTTAGCATTAGGTGCTGATCGTGGTATCCAGATTGAAACAGATGAGCTTCCAGAATCACTAAATGTAGCAAAACTATTAAGCAAAGTGGTCGAAGAGGAACAACCTGATCTAGTCATTATGGGCAAACAAGCAATTGATAGTGACAACAACCAGACAGGTCAGATGCTTGCGGCGCTAACTGATATGCCACAAGGCACATTCGCTTCCGAAGTGAAGGTCGAAGATGCCAAAGCAGTGGTAACACGCGAAGTTGATGGCGGCCTACAAACAGTAGAGCTCAAACTACCTGCAATTGTGACCACTGATCTTCGACTCAATGAACCTCGCTACGCTTCGCTACCAAACATTATGAAAGCTAAACGAAAGCCTTTAGCTATCAAATCCCCTGCTGACTTGGGTGTAGAACTAAAAAGCCACACCAAATTATTGAAAGTAACGCCACCTGCAGAGCGAGCAGCAGGTATTCGAGTAAGCAGCGTTGATGAATTAATCGAGAAGCTTCAGAACGAAGCCAAAGTAATCTAAGGGGGTGATATATGACTATTCTCGTTATAGCAGAACATGACAACCGTACACTAAAACCTGTCACTCTCAACACTGTCACAGCAGCAATGCAAATCGGTGGTGATATTCATCTATTGGTCGCGGGCAGTAACTGTAAAGCGGTAGCCGTTTCAGCCTCAGAAATCGCCGGTGTCAGTAAAGTATTACTTGCTGATGAGCTAGCTTATGAATATCAGCTAGCAGAAAACATGGCTAAGCTGATTACAGAATTAGGTAAGGACTATGATCACATCCTAGCTCCAGCCACTACCTCAGGTAAAAACTATCTACCACGCGTTGCTGCACTACTTGATGTGGTTCAGATCTCCGATATTACCGCAGTTGAATCAGCAACCACATTTCAGCGCCCTATTTATGCGGGTAATGCAGTCGCCACCGTAGAGTCTTTAGATCCGATAAAAGTCATCACTGTACGTACGACCGCTTTTGATGCAGCTGAAACAGGCAATTCGGCAGAGATCAGCGAAATTTCCATTGCTCACGATGCCCAGTTATCTAGCTTGGTCAGCGAAGAAGTTGCTGAATCCGATCGCCCAGAACTGACCGCTGCCAACATTATCATTTCTGGTGGCCGTGGCATGGGTAACGGTGAAAATTTCGGTTTACTCGAGCAAGTAGCAGACAAATTAGGCGCTGCCGTAGGCGCATCCAGAGCAGCGGTTGATGCAGGCTTTGTTCCAAACGATATGCAAGTTGGCCAGACAGGCAAAATTGTCGCGCCAGAACTTTATATCGCTGTAGGTATTTCAGGTGCAATTCAACATCTAGCAGGGATGAAAGATTCCAAAACCATTGTTGCCATCAACAAAGATGAAGAAGCACCTATTTTTTCCGTCGCAGATTATGGCTTAGTTGCTGACCTGTTTGACGTGATGCCAGAGCTACAAAATAAACTGTAGCTCCTTGATGCGGGCTGGGTACATGTCGCCTTTTTACCCAGCTCGCCTTTTTTAAAAGTATTACATAAGACACAAATTAAAGAACGGCTTGGATATTTTTATATGGCCGCTCATTTAAGAGAAGAGAGATTTATGAGCACTTATACTCCACCACTAAAAGATGCCAGCTTTCTACTGAATCAACTGATCGATCTAGATCAGCTATGCAGCGAACAAAATCTGGACGAAGTTAACTCTGAATTAGCCAATGTCATCGTTGAAGAAGCCGGTAAACTCGCTTCTGATGTACTCGCCCCTCTTAACAGTGTGGGCGACCAAAGCGGTGCAAGCGTTGCAGATGGTGCAGTACAAGAAACTGCAGGGTTCTCTGATGCCTACCAACAGTTTATCGAAAATGGTTGGGCAACTTTGACCGGTCCCGAAGAATTTGGCGGCCAGGCACTGCCAAATGTAATTGGCACAGCAGTAAATGAACTTTGGCACTCAGCTAATATGGGCTTTGCACTCTGCCCTATGCTAAGCCAAGGTGCTGTAGAAGCGTTGATTGCTCATGGTAGCGACGAATTAAAAGCGCAATACCTACCACAACTAATCAGTGGTGAATGGACCGGCACCATGAATCTAACTGAACCAAATGCAGGTTCAGATCTTGCAGCGGTAGCATCAAAAGCAATCCCTGAAGGCGATCACTACAAAATTACTGGTCAGAAGATCTTTATCACTTGGGGCGATCACCAGATGACATCTAACATCGTTCATCTAGTCCTTGCTCGCCTACCAGATGCACCTGCTGGTGTTAAAGGGATCTCGCTGTTCATCGTGCCGAAATACCTTTTAGATGAGCAAGGCCAACCGGGTGAATTAAACGACGTAAGCTGTGTATCCCTAGAGCACAAACTCGGTATTCATGGCAGTCCAACTTGCGTAATGAGCTTTGGTGATAATGAGGGTGCGATTGGTTACCTAGTAGGTGAAGCCAACAAGGGCTTAAGCTACATGTTCACAATGATGAACCATGCTCGCCAATCTGTAGGCCTGCAAGGCTTATCTATCTCCGAACGCGCTTACCAGCAAGCACTGCAATACAGCCAAGAGCGCTTCCAGGGCAGCAACCCTGATGGCAGTAAAATTGCGATTATTAATCATCCCGACGTGCGTCGTATGTTGATGGCGATGAAAGCTGGCAATGAAGCAATGCGCGCTCTTGCCTATACCGCTGCCGCAGATATCGACCGTGCACACCATGGCGATCAAGCAAGTAAATCACGCGTAGAGTTTTACACTCCGATTGTAAAAGGCTGGATGACCGAACTTGCGCAAGAGCTGACATCTCTAAACATCCAAGTTCACGGCGGCATGGGTTTTATCGAAGAAACTGGTGCAGCGCAACATTACCGTGATGCACGTATTTTGCCGATTTACGAGGGTACTACAGGTATCCAAGCCTTAGATCTTATCGGCCGTAAAACACTATTCGATAAAGGCGCTGCTCTATCGCAACTACAAGCTGATGTTCAAGCCACAACTGAACTGCTATTACATTCAGATTCAGAAGCACTACAAGAGCTTGGTAAAAAACTTATGACAGCTCTGAGTGATGCGACTGCAGCCGGTAAGTTCATTCTAGAAAATGCTGGCAGCGATAAACAACTAATGGGCAATATCAGTGTCGACAACCTAATGATGATGGGCTACCTAACTGGTGGCTGGTTACTAGCGCAAGGCGCCATCAAAGCTGAAGAGTTAAAAAGCGCGGATAACGACTACGGCAATGACTTCCTTAACGCCAAAGTCTCTACCGCATTGTTCTTTGCTGACCATTATCTTCCAAGAGTAAGCCAACATGCAGCAACACTGCTGACTGGTTTAAATCATACTTTTGCTTTGGATATTGAACAGCTTTAGACCCTCACGTTTACGCTCTTCACGATGGTGGTGTTACCACTCCGGAGCTGTTGGGCTCCTTTAGGCTTAAAGGCCTCTTTGCCCTCCTTTTAGGAGGGCTTTTTTATGCAATAACATCAACCTATTAGATATTAAACGCGCGATGATACAGACCGAACTGTATACTTTTTAAGCCAATCATTGTTGCAGCGCACAATATTTTGTGTCATATATATTTAATCAAATTAATAGATACTAGCCACAAAAAGGGCGACCGAACAGACGGTCAATCACTCATTTGCCCACCAATCGCGGCCTATAAAAATAATTACATGTCGCTCCAGAAACGGATTTAAAAAACTGGAGATCCGAACATGAACACTAGAACAACGGGAATAGAACATACCTATCCAGAAAATGTTCGCTTGATTTCAACAACCGATACTCAAGGTATAATCACCTACGCTAACCCTGAATTTTGCGAAGTTGCGGGTTACTCTCAAGAAGAGCTAATTGGTCAGCATCACAATATTGTGCGTCACCCTGATATGCCAAAAGCAGCTTTCGGCGACCTTTGGCAGCATATGAAGAACGATCAGCCTTGGATGGGCATGGTTAAGAACCGCTGCAAAAACGGTGACCATTACTGGGTTCAAGCTTATGTCATGCCTATCTACAACGATAAAGGCGAGAAAAACGGTTACCAATCTGTTCGGACACGCCCGACAAGTTACCAGATTGAACGTGCCGAAAAAGTTTACGCACAACTTAATAGCTCCCCTAGTAAAATAGTTAAAGGTAAAAGCCTAGCCGCCCGCATTCTGGCAACTACTGCAATTACAAGCCTTTCAATGGCTACTTGCACACTCTTACCCTTTGAAGCTTTTCTCCAATACATAGCTATGTTCGTAATATTTATGATCTCTATGTTTGCGATGTATCGCCATACACATCATCTATCTAAAATTGCTTCAACCACGGATGGGATCTATGCCAATCCACTGGCTCAATTGGTGATGGCTGAAAACATGCATGAGCAAGGCTCAGTGGAGTTAGCGACTCGAATGATGCAAGCCCGCCTAAGGACAGTAGTGGGACGTGTTGAGGACAGTATCAAAACGCTTAATGAAGTTATGCATGAAACCGATGATGCCGTCGCTCAGACAACCTCGGGAATCCATCAGCAAAATGCGGAAAGCGACATGCTTGCCAGTGCGGCGACTCAAATGTCTGCCACAGCACATGATATTGCCGATAACACAGCTCAAACCTCCTCAGCCACACAACATGCATCAGATCTAGCAGAACAAGGCAAAAACAATATCAGTGTAATGTTGGATGGTATCTCAGAGCTAGTAAACGATGTACAAGCGGCCTCAACTTCTTCTGACGAACTTAAACACCAAGCCAATTCGATTGAACAGATTATCAATATAATCAATGAGATCGCAGAACAAACCAATCTACTTGCCCTAAATGCTGCGATAGAAGCAGCTCGAGCAGGAGAACAAGGACGTGGATTTGCAGTAGTAGCAGATGAAGTGAGAACCCTTGCTCAACGAACACAATCCTCCACCAGCGAAATTCGAAATACCATCGATACGATCCAAAAGCAGGTTGAAAAGACAGCTAATGCAATGGAGCGCTGTTCAGGTCAAGCACACAAAGGTATTGAGTTAGCAAAAGAAGCAAGCCTATCATTTGATCAGGTTTCTAATGCAATGACAGAGGTTTCGGATCGGTGCCTACAAGTTGCAAGCGCATCGGAGCAACAAAGTGCCGTTTCAGATGAAATCAACACTAGCATTTTGAGCATTAGAAATGTGGCCAGCTCAAATATGGATGCAGCAGATAAGACAAACCACGCTTGTGACAGCCTTAAAGTACTGGTTAAAGACCTTAACTCTCTGATGAAGACGTTCACTGCCTAGGTGCTGTCATGCATGTCGAATTAGCCACTAGACTGTCTCCACTAGCCATCAATCATGTAGCCTTGCTGGTTACAGCTTTGATTCTGGCCCTATTACTCATACCTCTATGGTATGAGCTGAGGCTTAGTCGCTCTCGGGGATTAATTTCTAAAATATCGTCAGATCTGGAGGAACTGCTAAATAACGAATCAGTCCCGACTCTTCTATGTACTGAAGAGGCAATCATGGGTATGAATAGTTTGGCAAAGGAGTTCTTTAACCTTTCTCCTCTGACACAACCACATAGTTTAAAAAATATCTTCCACCACCTCCCTGAAGAGCTGCATGCAGGATTAAAACGAGGTTTCGAAAAGAACCGTGTATTTAGTTTGACACATCAAAACTGTGATCCTAATTCAGATATCACTATCCATTGCACGCCCAACAATGAAAGCCGCTATTTAATCCGTTTACTAAAAACAAAAGCGATTAAAAAACATGATCGTTATCGCAAAATTAAAGAGAACATCAACCAGCTTTCAACCGGCGCTGTTATTACAGACGTCAACCTGAATGTCGATGAAGTAAATCATCAATTCGAGAAAATAACAGGTTATTCAAACCCAGATATTGTTGGCCGTCATATCTCCAATCTAGGCTCGAATAATAACAAGCGTATTTATGAATCCATGTGGAAAGAGATATCCCGCACAGGTTTATGGTCGGGTGCATTATGGAACGTCAATAAAGAGGGAAATGAGTATTTACAGCATTTAACAATCAGTGAAATAACTGACAATGACGGCATTGTCACCCATTACCTTGGTACTCTTTCCGATCTATCGCAAATTTATAGTATTGATAGTCTAGGCAGTAGCTCCTCAGTTAAGCTAATCCCGCGAATTAAACAGCTCGAAGTCGAGTTTGAACTGCTAATGAATAATGAAGGTTGCGCGAAGGTTATTGTTCTCGACATACAACGTTTCAATACCATTCGTAACACATACGGAGCAGAGGTTGCTGAGAAGCTGGTTGAAGACGTAATTACCAGAATAGCGCAGACCTGTTCAGATAAAGACTATCTTGCCCAAATTGGTAATGATGAAATTGCCATTCTTTGCAGTAGCAACTCTCTGTACGTAAACATGCTACTGCATGAGATAAAACAGGTTATAAACACCCCTTTCTACATAGCAGGAACAGAGGTATCCATCTCTGCTCATATCGGCTTAGCCTCAGCACCAGAACATGGCCAAAATTTAGCTGAGGTTACTAATGCAGCGACTATGGCGCTCAATTCAAAGAAGGATATTAAACAAGGGGCCATCGCGGTATATACCCCAGCAATCAAAAAAGCATCGGTCGAAAACTTAAAAATAGAAGCGCAACTAAGAAATGCAGTCAGCAGTAATGGACTATCTCTTGTTTACCAACCCATCTTTAACCAACAAGCACAACTCGAGAAGGTAGAAGCCCTGTTACGTTGGACCCATTCAGAACTAGGACCCATTTCACCTGCACGCTTTATCCCCCTCGCAGAGGAAACCGGTTTAATTCGAGAGATTGGCGAATGGGTTATCAACGAAGCCTGCAGGCAGCTCAGTGTCTGGCAAGAGATGGGAATTAAAACCTTCCCAGTAGCCATTAACCTCTCCGGTTACCAACTCGGCGATTACAGTTTAGCCGATAGAATTAAGCATGCTTGCAAGCAATATAACCTGCAGCACGATCAACTGATTCTAGAAGTCACTGAATCCGTACTGATGGAACAGATGGAGACCGGGATATCTATTCTTGAAGAACTATCAAAAGCAGGGTTCAGTATCGCAATTGACGATTTTGGGACCGGCTACTCCTCTCTTGCTTACTTGAATCAGTTCCCTGCCAGTATTCTGAAGATTGACCGTAGTTTTATTAACGACATCGGGACGGACTCTGATATGCGCGTTCTCGATTCGATAATTCAACTAGCACATAATCTAGATCTACAGATCGTTGCCGAAGGTATCGAAACCCAAAACCAACTGGCATACCTTCAGAATAAAGGATGCCAGAACTACCAAGGTTTTCTTCTTTCTAAGCCATTAACGCCAGAATCACTACAGCAGCAAAGCTTCGCTCGTCAAAACAGCTAATGCTAGTTCAGCACAGCCCATACTAGACTCGCTCTAAACTAATAAGCCTGTAACCTTCAGCTTCACTTCAGAAAAACGGACACGTTCACAAGAACCAAAGCCTGATAGTTTCCTGGCTTTTAAACGTGTCAGAATTGGCACGCTGATCCCCATTAGAAAACGACACGCAACACCCACTGTCAGATCAACACTTTTATTGTTGAACAGCTGATTTAATTCGTCTAAAAAGCCCATTAGCTCTGCTTCACTTGGTAGTTCTGGAACAGAGGAATAACCTAAGATTGCTGGTTCACCACGACAGGCTGAACAATGACCACACTTTTCTGGCGCATGTTGATCATCAAAATAGCGCGCTAAATTAGCAGTTAAACACCGATCCAATTCAAAAAAGCGAATTAACTGAGCAATCCGCTGAACTTCCTTCTCCTCTTTCTCGCTAAAGTAATCAGCAAGGGATTTAGCCAATTGAGGTTCTGCAAGTTTATTGGTATCGACTGCATAGACTTCGGTGATCTTTTTGGTTTCAAGCACTATCAACTGCTGCTCTTGCAGGTATTCCATCGCCGAAACAACCCGCTGCCGATCACAGCCATAATGCTGATAAAGGCTTTGAAAATCTAAATTCCCCCACACTTTCTTAAACTGAGTATGTTGGAAAATAGCTTCGATAAACTGACGCCGCTCATCTTTAAAACGCTCTAATATCACTTGCTGATCGACCAAGAACTTGTATTTAAAATCGGCAAAATAGGAGTATTTAGGCTGAATAACACCCCGAAGCTCTAACTGAACCAACAAGGTTTTTAGCGGAAGCTGACGGATATTAGCTGCACTAGACAATGGAGAGATCTGCATCTCCCATTGCTGACTACTCTCCTCATCCCGAATATTGTTGATCACATATTCGATGCCCGATAGCTCTGGCGTATCACCGTATACGAAGTTCTCTACCGTAGTAATACCATCTAAATTTGCCAAAGTAATGCAGTGAGATAGCTGACCATCCCTACCAGCCCTACCAATCTCCTGACTGTAGTTTTCAATTGATTTCGGCAGATCATAATGAATTACAAAGCGAACATCAGACTTATCAACCCCCATACCAAAAGCGATGGTAGCAACCACAACAGCTATTCTTCCCGCCATAAAATCGGTTTGAATCTGATGTCTAAGCTCATTATCCAAGCCCGCATGATAAGCAACAGCAGCGGTTCCTTGTTGCTGCAAGTGATTGGCAACCTCTTCTGCGGTTTGTTGCAAAGTAACATAGACAATACCCGAACCGCTTTGCGCTGAAACAACTTGAGCGAGTTGGGCCTTTTTATCCACCTCATTAACTGGCAATACTGTTAAATCCAAGTTAGAGCGATAAAAACCTGTCTGAACTATATGCTCTGCAGCAATATTAAAGCGCTCAGCCATATCTCTTTTAACTTTTCGGGTTGCAGTCGCAGTCAGTAATAATACGGTAGGAATGTTTAATTGCTGACAATACTGAGGGAGTTTCAAATAATCCGGGCGAAAGTTATGTCCCCATTCAGAGATACAATGGGCCTCATCCACCACCAACATTGAGATTGGCACAGAGCTAATAAACTCTCGGAAACGCTCATTCTTAAACCGCTCAACTGAGACCATCAGGATCTTAATCCTGCCCTGGCGAATATCCTGCATAACCTGACGGTTTTCTTCAGGTGTTAACGTCGAATCAATACTTGCAGCAGCAATCCCTTTTTCTTTCAAAAAAGCTAACTGATCTTTCATCAGTGCTAATAACGGCGATACAACCAAGGTTAAATTAGGTAAATGAAGCGCAGTAAATTGATAGCACAGCGATTTACCTGCACCTGTCGGAAAGACGGAAAGAGTCGACTGACCATTCAGTAACTGACGAATGGTTTGCTCTTGCCCTTCCCTAAATTGATCAAAAGAAAAGCACTGTTGTAGTGATTGTTGCAGATCCATAGAAGATTCCTTAGCGCCAAATCCATTTAGCGAAACTGATGAAGTAAGTTGGAACTATACGTGAGACAAAGGCTATCGCGCAAAATGAAAAGTATTGACTGATCTGCCTCAGTTCTTCCATGGCACGGTTAGTGCAGTACCTTTAACAAACAATAAAAACTAAAGGAATTTTTAACCATTTAGACATAATCAAGTGCAAAAATGCTGCACAAGCACAACTAATGTGCAATGGAGTTAATCATGGAAATTAATAAGTACTCTTCGGTCATTAGATCTCTTGTTATCGATGATAACTTCACCGCTTGGGTATCCGCTAAGGATAAGCCTATGTTTTGTGCTCAACTAGCAGACCTTGAGGACGAACACCCCATCATCAAAGAAATTGTATCTGGGGCGATCAATCAGATATTTTCGAGAAAAGCAGAAAATAGAAGCAATAGAACGCTTTAATCAGCAGCGAATACCATTGCTATCAAGGAAAACGCAATTCTTTACCTTCACATGAGTTGAAAAGCATTTTTTACGGAATACTTAGCCATGCAACCTAAATTCGGGTTTTCAGTTCGGCTCTGAAACGGTAGAATTTTCTTCTTTTTTCTCAGTGTATGGAATATCGCAATGGGTCGAGCCTATCAAAACCGTAAAGAGTCGATGGCAAAAACATCCGATGCCAAGGCTAAGGTTTACAGTAAATTTAGCCGTGAAATCTATGTTTGTGCGAAAGCAGGCGGCATCGAAGTCGATGGTAACCTAGCATTAGCTGGCTTAATCGAACGAGCTAAAAAGGCCCAAGTGCCTGCTCACGTAATTGATAAAGCGCTAGATAAAGCGAAAGGTGGCGGCGGTGAAGATTTCTCTGAAGCTCGTTACGAAGGTTTCGGTCCTGGCGGCTGCATGGTTATCGTTGAATGCCTGACAGACAACCCTAACCGTACTTTTGGTGATGTACGTAATTGCTTTAACAAAACCAAATGTAAAATTGGTTCTCAGGGCAGCGTTAGCCACATGTTCGACCACAGTGCGATCTTCGTATTCAACGGTGATGATGAAGATGCTGTGCTAGAAGCGCTAATGATGGAAGATGTGGACGTAACAGATATCGAAGCTGAAGACGGCAAGATTACTGTTTTCGCGCCTCACACTGATTACTTTAAAGCGAAAAAAGCGCTTCAAGAAAACATCGAAGGCCTAGACCTAGACGTTGATGAGATCCAATTCGTACCTCACAACGGCTCACCAGTATCTGCTGATGACCTTCCAATGTTCGAGAAATTTATCGACATGCTAAATGATCTGGATGATGTTCAGAACATTTATCACAATGCTGAGATCTAATCTCTAACCTGTTCTAAAAAAGCCTGCTTACACAGCAGGCTTTTTTATTTTTCGATTGAGTTTAGTGGTATAAAAAAAGCGCTGTTTACTTAAGTAAACAGCGCCTCAAAGCAGATCTTTCTTAAACTACAGAACCCAAACTTTCCTATGACTTATCGAAAGATCTTCCCATCTTGCAGGATGTAATCATTGACTACGCTATCCGTTGAAAGTTCCATTAGTTAAATAAAAATTTCTCAACGACTCTTCCATCCAAGTGCAATCGGGAAAATAGTATCGCTAAACAAAGAACTCATTTACCCCGACAGAAATAAACGAGCTCTTATTAGAAATGTTACTTCATCTTGTTCATTTCTTTGAATTTAGCCATCAAAGCAACTGGTTGCTTTTTCTTGTTGTTTTTATTTAGAACAAATACAACCGTCTGGCCTTGTGGGCCTGCAGCGATCTGAGTGAAACGATATGGCGCTTCACCTACAGTACGAACGTCTTCCATATCTTCAAGAGTACTGAATACATATAGACGACCATCTTCGCCGCGCATTTCGCCGTAGAAGCTCTCTGCACCAGTCATTTCGCCTTGGAACATATCGATGCTAGCGATACCAGACATTTTCTTTTTGTCTGCGCCAGTTAGACCGAATACCAATGTTTCGCCTTTAGGGCCACCACCAATAAATACTTTACGGTAAGATGTTTCGCCAACTGTTAGGAAAGACTGATAAGTTGCGAAATCATCAAACACATAGTGACGACCTTCGTGAGAAACTTCATATAAGTCATCATTATTTAGTTGGACAACATCTTTAGTGTCTTCCTGTTTCGCCTGATTTGTGTGGCAACCAGTTAGAGCAATCATTGCGCTTGCAACAACAGCGCCTGCGATCAGTTTTTTCATGGGGTGAGCCTCAATAAGTTCTTAAAAAATTATCAAACAGAACTTTACCGAGACTCTATGACAGAACGATGTCAGTTTGATTCATCCAACCAACTGAAAGTTATAAATGTAGTCAGCAATACCAATGCGGCAATCGCATGAGGAAACGGGAAGAGTACACAAAGACTAAGTACACAGATCCAGAGAAGTTTAATTTTATTTCTCTTGGCACGATGCTGAGCCGTGAATAAACGTCGATAAAAGTGATCTTTATCAGGGGTCTGGTCACGCATCCATTCTGGCGCAAGCAGCATAAGAAAAAAATTAAATAAGTGATTAACCACAACTGTCACCTGCCCATATAAAAAAGACCTGTAACACAGGTCCTTAAAGCATAGATAAGCTCTTAGTAATCCGCCACACGATACAATACAGAATCATGATAACCCGTTGTAACTGGTATCACGCCCGAGAGCTTCGCGTTTAACTCTGGGTCACCGCTATCTACGATTAACGGGCGGCCTTCCAGTTCACGCAGTTTTGTTTTGGTAGCAATAACATTGATATTTTCTTTGCCAATACGCTTGAGTAAGGCAGGGCTTAACTGTTGATTACCACGTCCGACTATGTGACCTTGACCACCGATCAATGTAATCACTAGTTCACAATGTGCACCTTCAGTTAACTCCAGCAACTGCTGTGCTGTACAGTCAGAGGCAACGATCTCGTTATCTTTAATCAGATCGACCCCTAACAACGTATTAGGTAACCCCAATTGCTCCATGACGGCAGCCACAGTAGAGCCTGATCCCATAACATAGTATGAATCAGGATCCATCTTCTCGATCACATCTGCTGCGATATCATCCAACACCAACTCTTCGGATTCTTTACCACCATTTTTTACGTGCTGTAAAAAACGATGCTCTTGAGGCACAACTAACTCGCCATAATATTTCGCACGAACACGCCCTTCCCGAAACGCCTCTTCATCAATATCACGGACTTCCTGATCACCGAGGGTAACTAACTCGCCTTTCACCAGCATGCCAACAATTTCACCCGCAGCCTTAGGCGTAACGGCATAAACACCCGAGTGTATTTTTACACCTGCGGGAACACCTAGAACCGGAACTTCACCTGCAATTGATTCACAGATATTACGAGCGGTACCGTCACCACCTGCAAATAGGATGATATCAACCCCTGCAGTAACCAGGTCTTTGGCGGCTCTTAAAGTATCTTCTGCATGAGTATTGCCTGATTCGATCTCGCCAATGACTTGCGGTTCAAACCCTGCTTTAACAGCAACCTCTTCACCCATCTCTGCAGGATAAGTGATAACTTGGATATCTAAACCTTGAAGTACTTCCAAAGCCTGGAGGGTACGTAAGCCTGCTTTAGGTTCAGCACCTAATTCCAGAGCTTTCTTTGCGGTCTCCTCACCGTCACTTCCCTTAAGCGCAACACTGCCGCCAACTCCTGCCAAAGGGTTAATAATAAGACCGAGTTTAAACACCTATGATCTCCAAATTACCGGTTTCAATTAAAAATTGCTGGTATACAAAAGCAGCTAGAATAAGCTGGGTGTCATCATCAATTTCTTCAAACTCGACACCGTGGCTTACCACCTTAGTTAACCCGTCTTCTGCCGTTTGAACGCTTCTAATAACAACAGGGGTTAAAACAACTTGATCTGCTCCAGCTACTTGAAAGCGCGTCGTGACAAATAACTTGTCACCTTGTTTACCTAAGGTAACAGGCGCATCTATACAGGCTCCTTTGATACTAATATCAGTGCAGTAAGCATTGATAGGCCAATCTAAGCGTAACCCTTTACCCAATTCAAATTCATCAATCGATACCATCAAATTAACAGGCACCCGTGTGTGGCTACGAATGCGCCTAACTTCAGTATCGGTTGGATATTCAAGGTGCCAATATGCAAATGGGCTTGTCTGTATTTTGAGCAATTTTGCACTGAAGGCACAAATAAAGTTACCGCTCATGAGACGAACTGTGACATGTGAACCCACATTGATGGAATTTGAAGTACGTGGCGCGGATACCATCATGCTACCGTTTTCACGATAGCCTAAAAGCTGGACCGAATAACGACCACGCGGTGTACGCGTTTCTATCTGAACCTTTTCCCCCACTTTAGGATTAAGTTCAGCAAGTGTTTTAACGGATTTTAACTGTGCTAACGCTTCGGTCATTCAGGGTTCTTATAACTGCAATAATAAAGGCTATAGCTTAAGGGATTTAGGGTTAGTCTGCGAGCTGAAAACCCAATGCCAATAGCTCTTTTGGATTCTTCGCATCAGCAACTGTTAAAGATGCAAATTCACGGCGCACTCGATATTGCTTACGAAGTTGATCAAAAGCTAGTTCTTGCTCTTTTCCCGGTAAATCCAAAGTTGCTCTTAAAAGTTTATCATCCACTTGTGGATCATAAATCAACGTCATCAATTCTAACGCTGTTAAACTCCCCTGTTCTTTATATGACAGTTCGGCCTTTGGAAGAAAATCGGTTAGAGATTCCTCACACTCCACCTGCAAATGCTCACATAGCGCTTGATAGAGCATGTACGTACCTCGAATCTTTCCATCAAGGCTATAACCTGCAATATGTGGCGAGACGAATTCACAACGATCAGCTAATTCAGCATGAACTATAGGTTCGTGCTCCCAAACATCTAGAGCAAAAAGCAGATCAGAACGCTGTTGCCCAATTTGAAGCAAGGCGGCGTTATCAATCACTGGACCGCGACCAGCATTAATTACGATAGAATTTTTTCGTAGCTTCTGCAGCGGGTTTGTCGAAAGTAGGTGTTTTGTTGGATGATTACCATCAACCGTAAGCGGAGTATGTAAGCAAAGAATATCTGCTTGCTCCAACAAAGTATCTAAATCAGAAAAGCCTTCCTCTGATTCAGCACGCGGAGGATCATTGAGCAAAACGTTGAAGCCTAACTTTTCAAAGCGCTTCTGCAAGCGACCGCCGACATTACCCACACCGATAATCCCATAGGTTCTATCTTTCGGCTCAAACTGATATTTATCTGCAAATTGATAGATCACGCTAAGCACATACTCCACCACTGCATCTGCATTACAGCCCGGCGCATTCGCAAAAGTGATATTCTGATCTTGCAGAAATTGCTTATCTACATGATCAGTACCGATAGTGGCAGTACCTACAAATTGCACACGACTGCCCTCGAGAAGCGCCTGATTGACTTGGGTAATGGAGCGAACTAAGAGTACATCTACATCAGAAAGCTGCTCAGCTGTCAGGCCTCGACCAGCATAAAGTTCAACGTCACCAAAACGAGAAAAAATAGCCTCAGCCATAGGCATATTCTCATCAGCCATGATTTTTAGTTTCGGGTTCAACAATTTATCCATCTCCAGTCTTTACAAACCGCACGATATCAGGCTCAATGCGCGGTTTTCATTGGCTCTCAGCAGGGGAAACCTGCTGTAATTTTACGGATTACATCAGTTTGATCATACGCTGGCAAAAACAACAGGAATACTACATCGTTCGGATGTACCAAGACCTGGTCGGTGATTGGATTGTAACCCAAAGTTGGGGTAATTCGACTGATGATAAAAATGAATGTAATCAAACAGTTGCCAAATCATATCAAGATGCGCGATTTTTAGTGAGAGAAATTCGTAAGCAATTGAAGTGTGAAGGTTTTAGGCTGATTGCTCGTAAAGAAACACAGCTAGGGTTTGAATTTGACCCTATTCATATTGATTCTCCCAAAAAGCATGTTCTGCTGTTTTCAGAAAAATTATTCTGAGTACATTTCCTTTAAATTCCCCCTTCTACCCTTCCAATCTCTACTAAAGTACAGCATTTACCCTATTTTTGTGATGATATATTCCTCTATATACGCTTGTAATACAGGCAGTTAGAGAGCTATAAGCTAACGACTATAAACACTTATAGCCTCCCAAATTACCTACCCTACATAACAACAAAATAGGGAAATTGCATGAACAGGTCCATTTCCAGCTTTTACTTCAAAAGTTTTTTTGCCGCACTTTTTATCATCATCATTGCAGGCGCAGCTGCTTTTTATTTAGGCGTTGATAGCACCGCGCTGATCATTCTTATTGTAACTTCGCTCCTAGCATCAGGCCTTTCTATCTTGGTTTTGCATAACTCAGTTTTAGGCAAACTCAATAAAGAGGCTTCGCTAGTAAATGCCAACAAAACAGACGAACTAGAGTTACTACCTTCTTTGTTTGGCGATCTATTCAGTAATCGACAAGGTAATGAAGATGTCGGTGCTAAGTTATCGTCCAGCGCAAACGCTAACGCCGTTGCTGCTGCAGAGGTTTCCTACTCTGCTGACACTTTAAAAACGAAACTTGATAACCAAGTTCAAGAAGTCTCTCAAATTGCACAAAATTCTGAAGAGATGACAGTGACGGTACAACAATCTGCACAACAAGCAGAAATTGCTGCCGAAATGGCAATTCAAGCAAAAACGACTGGTGCAGAAGGTCAACAGGCGCTCACTGAAGCGATGAGCAATATTCGTGAGCTTAATTCCCAAGCTGCTGAAACTCTGACATTAATTGAACAATTGAATGCAAAATCTCTAAAGATCCAAGATGTAACTAAGGTTATTGAAGAAATCGCAGAACAAACTAACCTGCTTGCACTTAACGCCGCAATCGAAGCTGCCCGTGCAGGTGATCATGGCCGAGGGTTTGCCGTAGTAGCTGATGAAGTAAGACAGCTAGCCTCCAGAACAGCTAGCGCAACAGGTGAAGTAGAAACTATTGTTGATGAGATCCGTGCTGAAACACAACAGGTTGTATCGCGAATCAAGACCCTTTCAGGGGACGTAGAAAGCGGCACCGAAGCGATGGAACTTATCAGCGATCAATTAGGTGGAATTTCAGAACAATCCTCCGCTGTTGAAGGACAGATATCCGTAATTGCTGAAGGTGCTCGCGCCAACCGTCAAAACTTAGAAGTGATCTTCAATTCACTACAAACTGTTCGCCATGAGCTAGAAGAAAGTGATGTTGAAGTAAGTCAACTTGCGACACAAGCCTCAGCGTTAATGGAAGCAGCTGAACGCTCCAATGCAATTTTAGCGGCATCTTCAGAGCAAAACTTCCATCAGCAGTTCTATCATATTGCTCGTGATACTGCTGATCTAGTTACAGAGTCTTTCCAACAAGCAATTTCGTCTGGGCAGATGCATGAAGGCAGCCTGTTTGATCGCAATTATGTACCGGTTGAAGGTACTAACCCACAAAAGTACACGACCCAATTCGATAAGTACTGTGATCAAATCTTACCGGGAATCCAAGAACCGGCCCTTTCCCGACATAATAAAATGGTCTATGCCATCGTGACTGACCCGAATGGCTATGTCCCAACTCACAACAATCAGTTTGCAAACCCACCAACTGGGGACTTTGAAACCGATCTTGTGAAAAGCCGAAGTAAACGTCTGTTTAATGACCGAACCGGCGCACGTTGTGGTTGCCATACCGAAACAATGCTTTTGCAAACTTATAAACGTGATACCGGCGAAATTATGCATGACCTATCAGTGCCAATCTTTATCAATGGTCGCCACTGGGGTGGATTACGCATAGGTTACTGGCCAGAAAATCACTAATTCGTCCGACTTTAAAACCGCTTTTTTAAAGCGGTTTTTTTTTGCGCCTTAAACAATTTATTACGTAAGGTTAAATGCATATAATCTAATCATATAAAGAACAGCTATATAGATGTTCTGAGATTCATTTAAAACAAAATGACACAAATTGCGGGAAGAAGATGAAGAAATTTGAATTCTCTGAGATGCCTAATAAAGAGGGTTTCTTTGGTCAATTTGGTGGGCAAGAGATCCCGCCAGAACTAAAAACAATCATGGATGAAATTAATGACGCATATGAAGAGATCCGTCAACAACCGGAATTTCAGCAAGAGCTGGATACACTGTTTGCTGATTATGTTGGTCGTCCAAGTCCGATCTACCATGCAAAACGCCTAAGTGAAAAGCTGGGTGGCGCACAGATCTACCTTAAACGTGAAGACTTAAACCACACAGGCGCACATAAGATCAATCATTGTTTAGGTGAAGCCCTTCTCGCTAAATATATGGGCAAAACTAAAGTGATCGCCGAAACAGGCGCAGGCCAACACGGAGTGGCTTTAGCAACAGCTTGCGCACTCGTTGGAATTCCGTGTGAAATTCACATGGGCCAAGTCGATATAGAGAAAGAACATCCTAACGTTACCAAAATGAAAATTCTTGGTTGTAAGTTAGTCCCGGTTACACAGGGCACAGCGACGTTAAAAGACGCTGTTGATAGCGCATTTGAAGAGTACCTAAAAGATCCTATTAATTACATCTATGCGATCGGTTCAGTGGTTGGCCCTCACCCTTTCCCCAAAATGGTCCGTGATTTCCAAAGTATTATTGGTAGCGAAGCACGCGAACAGTTCCAAGCGAAAAAGGGGCAACTACCCAATTACATCACAGCCTGTGTCGGTGGCGGCTCAAACGCAATGGGGCTATTTACTGCATTTTTAAACGATGAAGCGGTCAATATTGTTGGTGTTGAACCGGCTGGTAAAGGCTTAGATACCACAGAGCATTCGGCAACGCTTACTTTGGGTAAACCAAGTTCTCTTCATGGCATGAAATGTTATGTGCTTGAAGATGATAACGGTGAGCCTCTTCCAGTTCACTCTATTGCTTCAGGGCTGGATTACCCTGGCGTTGGGCCACAACACAGCTACTTAAAAGAACTAGGTCGCGTTCAGTATGAAACCGCTACTGACCAAGAGTGTCTAGATGCCTTTATGACCCTGTCCCAAGTAGAAGGTATTATCCCAGCACTAGAGAGCTCTCATGCAGTTGCTTGGGCTATGCGTAAAGCACCTGAACTATCCAAAGATCAGAGCATTCTTGTAAATCTTTCAGGCCGTGGTGACAAAGACGCCGACTACGTCGCTGATAAACTGGGGCTGTAAACCATCCCCTAAGTGGTGCAACAGGTTTCTGTTGCACCCGCTCCGCTTACTCGACCTTAAGCAACTTGTAGCTGCTGTTCCCTATCTCTGTTTTTCCATTCTAAACGGTCACTGAAATGCAGTAACCTTAGCTCTCCCGAATAATCTTCAATGAGTGCAGAACAATTCTCAATCCAATCGCCAGTATTTGCATAAAGTACATCTGTACCATCGTCATATTCTGGGTAATGAATATGGCCACAAATCACACCGTCGAACCCTCGTCGCTTAGCCTCGGCCTTGCACTCTGTTTTATAACGGTTGATAGCATACTTAGCGCCACGAATATTATCTTTAACCTGCCCTGCCAGTGAATAAAATGAACGTCCACTGATTTTTCTTAATCGATTAGACCAGCGATTCAAGAAAAGTAGAAAGTCGTATGCTAAATCCCCTGCCCATTTAGTCAGCCAACTATGCTTCATATACGCATCCATCGCATCGCCATGCATGATTAAAAATCGCTTATCCTGAACCGTTTTAAATTCATGCTCATGAATAATCTCTATAGGCCCAAAACACTGACCGTCAAAGCGACGCAAAGGGTCATCATGATTACCAGGCACGTATATAACACGTGTACCTTGATCGGCAAGTTCGTAGAGTTTTAAAAGAATTCGATAATGTTCTTCGGGCCAAAACAATTTTCGTTTCAATGACCACAGATCCACAATATCCCCAACCAAATATAAGGTTTCACATTTGATAGAAGATAGAAATTGATAAAGGTAATAGGCCTTACAGTCTTTAAAGCCAAGATGGACATCAGAGATAAAAATAGTGCGGGCATTGATCAGCGAAGACACGGTCATAAATTCTCTCTTTATGAGTTATGACCAGTCTTAAAAATTAACGTGACAACTTGCTAACAGAAAGATGAAATATTGGTGACGTTGAATAGAGAATAAAATAACCATAATTTTGGTTATTTGAGTACTCAAACTAATACCTGATACAAGTCTTAACTTAGTCTGCCGAGAAGCTATATTCCCGTTCGATTTTCATCACTTGCACAGTGTAAGCACTATACCAACGCTTTTGACCCTCTGTTTGAGCTAGGTGATGTTCAGGGTCTTGTTTCCAAGCTAGGATATCTGCTTCAGAATTCCAATAAGATATTGCAACTTCTTGCTCTCCTTCCGTGACCGCAACAAAGTCTAAACAACCGTATTTATCAAAAGCTAGTTGCCGCATTCGAGCAACCGTTTCTAAATATTGTTCATCCTGCTTTCCAGTTTTCGCTCGAAAGATAACTGCGTACACAACTCAACCTCTATGCTTTTTGCCCCATCAATAAAGTGCTGAAGTAGATCATTACTGAGCCTGATATTCGTTGTACCCAACGACCAGCTGCAGAATGCTTACTACGAGCCTTTAGCCTATCAATCATTAAAGTCATACCAGTAAACCAACACGCTATGATGACTGCATGAATAGTCACTAACGCAAAAGCACTAAGATAACTTGACGATTCGAACTGAACAAATTGAGGGAATGCCGCGAGATAAAACATCGAAACCTTTGGGTTTAATAACTGAGTCAAAAAACCTTCTGTAAAGCTTCCAAATAAAGATTTAGATGCTTTTTTCTTCATCGCATGTTGCGCATTCGTTTTATCAAGTGCGGGCGCTAAAAAGGATTGGTAGATCGCTTTAGCACCTATGTAGAAAAGATAGAGCGCACCCAGTAATTTAATGAGGAAAAATAACTCAGCAGACTGAAGTAGGATTGCGGACAATCCTAAAATTGAAAAAGCCCCGTGGAAGAATGTTGCCGTAAATAACCCTAAAATATTAGCAAATGAGGCTGTACAGCCCTGTACGGAGGCTGTTTTTATTATTAACACGCCATTTGGGCCTGGCGAGATTACCAGCAGTAGAGCAACGATTGAAAAGGTTAGTATCTCTTGCATACCCGCTCTCTCTTTATTAAAGAACGCAATTGTAGCACAGAGTATTTAAGCAAAAAAAACCGGAGCCCCTTGGGGGTCCGGTTAAGCAATTTGCTTCAATGACAAGAGCCATGTGCTTGTAGCTTCTGCAGTGGCAGAGGTGCTAACACATACACGAAAATGCAATATCGCTAGTGCATGGCGGCCTAGCTAGTGAGGGGAGCTTACCGCCTGCCGTGTTGATATCAATACTATATGAATGAGAATGATTTGCAACTATATTAACAATAAAAATTAAAAATATTTTTATTGTAGTTGTTTCATTCCTACTAAGAGTACAGCTGGACTTTGTTTACTACTAAATCAATATCCACTTGAAGTGGTTTATCTGTCGACCTCCTACCTTCGGGACGCCGTCTTGAGTAAAACAAAGCTTTATCTACTTGCTTGCGTTTCGTTCTATCTAACCTTCTATCAATATGTGAGCATCGGCGCTCATAGCCTCTGTATAACGAAAACAGGTGCTTATCTCGCCACTCTTTTGCAAGCTCAATGCAGGGTAAACGGGGACTTATTGATACATCCACACAGTCAGGATCGGACCAATAGAAAAAGATGCCCTTTTCATCAATATCTTTAACTAATCTCACCTATATCTCCTCGTAGCTTACACTACGGATTAAGGTGAGCATCCATGCCCAGTGGTATCGAATATATACTTTCATCTATGAGTGTAGCACATTGATTAGGCTTGTCTTATGTAGACCCTTTTATGTGGGATAAGTTCATTGGCATACAACTAAGGAAGGAAGTGCTTTGCGCACGGAAAAAAGCCGGATCAAATGATCCGGCTTTTTAAAATAAACTGAACCGGTGAGAGTTCAGCTTGCAACACTGATAATCGAGGGGAGTATCAATGTCAGCGAAGACTTTCAGTGAGCAGTGAAAGTAAACGCTAAGTCGGCAATGTCAGTGAGGTGAGGTGAGGTCGTTCATTGCCTATCACTTATGAGCGATCACGATATTAATGCTATTGAGAATGATTAGCAACACCATTTTACAAAAAAATTAAATTTATCTTTCGCTCGCTTTTAGAGTACCTTTAGCGCCTCATCTCTAACGCTCAAATTTAGCCTATGAATTCGCAAAAAATACAAGCTGATCTCATGTTGCTCTTAGTTGCATGCATCTGGGGGTTTGCATTTGTAGCACAACGACTTGGGATGGAATCTTTAGGTCCATTTGGTTTTAACGCATTAAGATTTCTACTTGGTGCCTGCTCCCTACTCCCACTTTTGTTTTTATTTAGAAGGTCTGCTCATTGCTCTGATAATAGAGCTCTATTCAAAAGCGGCACTTTAGCTGGACTAGTTCTTTTTGCAGGCGCCTCTTTTCAGCAGGCAGGTCTGGTCTATACAACGGCGGGCAATGCCGGCTTTATCACTGGCTTGTACATCATCCTCGTGCCAATCATCGGCTTAGCCCTCGGGCAAACCACCAATATCAACACTTGGCTAGGAGGAATGTTCGCGGTTTTAGGTTTGTACGTTCTTAGCTTTAGAGACCTGAGCGCAATTAACTTTGGGGACATATTAGAGCTCCTAGGCGCAGCATGCTGGGCTATACATGTACTTTTAATAGCAAAGCTTGCTCCCAAGATGGACAACTTACGTCTAGCAATAATCCAATTCACAGTATGTGCTCTTTGTAGTGGACTGGTTGCCCTAACTATCGAATCCCATAGTTTTACCTTTGAAAACGCTATTAACTCCTGGGCACCTATTGCTTACGCAGGCTTTATCTCCGTTGGCATTGCTTACACCTTACAAGTTTTTGCCCAACGCCATGCCCCTCCTGCGCATGCAGCCATCATTATGAGTCTTGAAGCCGTAGCCGCTGCATTTGGCGGATGGTTAATTCTAGAAGAACAATTCAGCACGCTAGGCTTACTAGGCTGTGGTTTGATGTTATTTGGTATGCTGCTATCACAATTACCTTCAATTTATAAGAAGAGAGCTTGAGATGTCCCTATTAAAAAACATTCCTACAAACATCATCACGGGATTTCTAGGGACAGGTAAAACAACAGCCTTAAATCATCTTCTAACTCAAAAGCCTGAAGAGGAAAATTGGGCGATTTTAGTGAATGAATTTGGTCAAATCGGAATAGACCAAGCAGCTCTAACACAAAGTAGCGAAGGCGTTAATGTGAAAGAGCTCGTTGGTGGATGTATCTGCTGTACACTAGGTCCAAGCCTAACTTCAACATTAGCCACGCTGCTAAGGCAAACAAAACCTGATCGTTTAATCATCGAACCTACAGGTATAGGTCACCCTGCCGGCATCGTAGATACGCTGAAAAATGAGCATTTCAAGGATGTGTTAGAACTCCACTCCATTATCTGTTTGGTTGACCCACGCTCGATCGATAACATCGAAATAATGGAACACCCTACGTTCCAAGACCAGATCAATCTAGCCGACGTTATTGTGTTAAACAAAACGGATCTTGCATCCGCAGCGCAAATTACTACTACAGAACAAAAAATAGCAGGGCTCTACCCAGCTAAGCAAAAGCAGGTATTAACTACCCAAGGGCAAATTGATAGTTCACTGCTAGATATCACCCACAGGCTCAAAGAGACAGAATCCCAGCCACAACAGCATAAGCACTTATCTCTGGACGGAAACAATGCTAATCCAATGATAGGAATGTTATTTCAGCCTCGTCCAAAAGAACCGTTCCATAAAGGGAACATCAATGACGGTTTACACACAATGGGTTGGATATTTAATCCTGCAGATAAATTCTCGACCCATAAATTAAAAGCAGTTTTGCAAAGCTTTGAAAATGTAGATCGGATTAAAGGAGTCTTTAACACTGATAAGGGCTGGAATTTCTTTAACCAAGTAGGACGTGAACTTAGTATCGAAACTATCGCTTATCGGCGAGATAATAGAATCGAGGTTATATCCCAGCAAGGCCATGATTGGAGCAAATTTGAGCAACAATTACTCAGCTGCATCATTAACTAAAGAAAAGATGTATTCTTGGTGCGACAATTTGTCACTTTTGTTGTCACACTGTAAAAACGTAGACTATACCCGTACTCAGGAACAGATAAATGAACGAACCAACTCAGGGCCGCAACACCCTCCCCCTACAGATTTTGATTATCTTTGTGATAATCATAGGGTTGAGCTCTGTGATCTATCTGCCCCAGCTGTTGCAAGAAGCGCCCCCTCACACCCGTCAATTGCTAACAGCTCCTGAGTGCAATTTACATCAAGAAAAATGTACAGCGGCTAATGATGATCAACAAATTGAATTATCGATCATTGCTGAAGAAATAAGTTCGAGTAAGCCACTGCTTTTTAATGTAACTATTGAAAATATTGCGGCCGAACAGGTAATGGTAGATCTTCAAGGTAAGACAATGTACATGGGGATAAACCAAACTTTACTGACAAAAATTCCGGGAGCAGAAAACACGTGGCAAGGGACTATTACCCTCCCAATTTGCACAACCGGAAAAATGACTTGGATCTCTTCCATTAAGATTGAAGAACAGGGGCAAGTTACACAGGCCAATTTTGAGTTTGATGCCCGATAACCTTTTACCTAAAGGATAGATGATTAATGACCACCTTAAGAAATCTTCTTCTACTTACACTCGTTATGCTCGCGGGCGTAGCTCTAGCTTTTTATCTTCGCCCTCAGCCTGTAGAGCAACGTATCGCATTAGGTGAAAAACTTGGAGGGGACTTTACCCTTCAGTCAGAGCAAGGTGAACTAAAATTAGAAGATTATCGCGGTAAAGTTGTATTGTTTTTTATTGGCTACGCTTCTTGCCCAGATGTTTGTCCTACGGCTTTAGCTGTAGCAGCACAGGGCCTTAAAGATCTAACGCCAGCCCAGCAAGAGAACGTGGCTGGAATATTTATGAGTGTTGACCCAGATAGAGATTCACCAGAGAAGCTAGCTAAATACGCTAGTTACTTTCATCCTAATTTCCACGGTGCAACAGCAGATCGTGAAACTATAGATAAAGTAGTGAAACAGTACGGTGCTTTTTATCGCATGGTCGAGTTAAAAGATTCTGCTCTCGGTTATGCTGTTGACCATTCTTCCCGCCTGTACCTTATCGATCAGAATGGCAAACTATCCAAAGCCTTAAATCATGCACTAACTCCTCTTGAGCTCAATAAAGAGATTCAAGCGTTATTAAGCGAGGAAACATAATGAGTAAAAAGACTCTGTTAACTACCTGTCTGGCAGCAATTTTCAGCCTAACGCCTTTCACTGTAATGGCGGAGATTATTACCACCGACGCTTATGTAAGAGCCATTCCTCCTGGGACTAAAACTACAGCTGCCTTTGTTACAATTACTAATAAAAACTCTAAAGATGTTCTTCTTAAGAGTGCTACTAGTAACGCAGCAGATGCAGTAGAGCTTCATAACCATATTATGAAAGATGGTACGATGATGATGCGTCAGGTAGACAGTGTAAAAGTTGCAGCTCAACAATCTGTAAGTCTAAAGCCTGGTAGCTATCACATTATGTTGATCAACCTAAAACAAGACATCATGGTAGGTGATAACATCGAGCTTGAATTAAGCTTCTCAGATGGAACTAAATTGGAACTTGAAGCTCCGGTCAAAAAAATTATGGACGGTATGCACTCTCACCATCATCACTAAGAGTCATGAACATAGTATATAAAAGGCCCTGTTTCTAATAGGCCTTTTTCGTATACGCAGACTAAGGGTCATCTTTTAACTAAAATTGCCTGCCCGACTCCACCCTCTCAATTCTTTTCCCCTAAATATCCACACAAAATTAATTTCGGATTCTCTCGCAACCGCGTAATAGATGTACTACTTTGTAATAAGACAGCAAGCCGAAAGGCTACTTGGAAAGGCTAACTAGCTGAAATCGTCGCCGTTCTAAGGACTAGAGTTAGATCAGCAGGAGGCTGAACTATGCATAGCGCACCTGATTTCAACATACATTGGTACCACAGTCTTCAATTTCGTGTATCGGCAATATTCCTAACTATTTTCTTTCTGATAATGGTGACGATAATCGCCGTAGTAAGCGCTATCGGCGACCATCTGATAGAGAACCAAGCGTACCTAAAACTAAGTAAGGCGGGTGACAAAGTTGTCTCAGAACTAAACCAACGTATCACCATTGCTGAATCAATCGTCATCTCTATGGCTGATATCGCCAAAGTAATACCAGCTGATGATGCACGTTTCACTTCTTTAATGCTTTCTCTTCTCGATAGAGCAGGTTCTAAACATCTCATAGCAGGTGGTGGAACTTGGCCAGAGCCCTACATATTTAATAAAACCATTGAACGGAATAGTCATTTTTGGGGCCGAGATCGCCACGGAATATTAAATTTTTACAACGACTACAATCTGCCAGAAGGTAATGGCTATCATCATGAAGAGTGGTATGTGCCGGCTAAACATCTTGGTATAAATCAACGCTACTGGTCAAAATCTTATACTGATCCCTACTCTCTACAACCTATGGTCACAGTAACTGCACCACTTTACGACAATGATAAATTCTTAGGTGTTACAACAGTGGATCTAAGACTCGAAGGGCTGCAAAAGTTACTCCATGAAGCTACGCAGGAGTTTGGTGGATATGCATTCGCTCTGGACCGAAACGGCAGGTTTTTGTCCTTTCCTGATGACAAACTAGCGCGCCTATCAACACCGTCTTCCGACGAAGGAAGTTTGCTGCCTTACATAACGATGGAAGAGCTAGCAAAAGAATTTAAAACATTTGAATCTCTCGCCAGATTACTTCGTATTCAGAACAAATCTCTAAATTCACCTAACGGCTATCCGACCGATACGCTTGCTACAGCTCTCGCAAATGATAGTTATCAGATCAATTTGCCAGAAGCGAAAATCATTGCATCTTTACTCAGTAGACCTGAATCTAAAAATACTCAAAGAGCCAATGAACTTATCGAGCAAGATTACTTTTTAAATGAAGCTGTGTTTGTAACTGTAACTACGATGCCTAAAACCGCTTGGCAGATTGTTACAGTGATGCCAAACAGTTCCGCCCGTAAGGATGCTAAAGCACTCTTTAATCAACTCCTTATGGCTACTATTTTTATTGTTTTGATTGCCATGGTGCTTGTCTGGGCCTTATTGCGTTATCACTTAACGTATCCCCTTTTTCAACTTACACAGCAGATACAAGACGGTTTAACTGATGATCATCGCTCGCAACAGCTGATAAAAACGACAGACAAAGGAGAGCTTGGTGCTTTAACTCACTGGTTTAATCGTAAGACTGAACAACTATTAGAAAGCCAGTATCAGATCCAAAAATTAGCTTTTTTTGATCCTTTAACTGGCCTACCAAATAGACGCTTACTCTATGATCGCTTGAATCAGCGTCTAGCCAGTGCAGAAAGACAACGCTGCAGTGGAGCTGTCATGTTCTTGGATTTAGATCATTTCAAACACCTCAATGATTCTCTAGGTCACAGCATAGGGGATGAGCTGCTTATTCAGGTAGGTAACAGGCTTATCGAGTGTTTACGAAAAGAGGACACTATAGCCCGTTTAGGTGGTGATGAATTTGTTGTTATTGTTGCTCTACCCCGCCTAAATCAAGAACAGATATATGAACACGCGCGTATTGTGGCTAGCAAAATAATCGAAGCTCTCGATGTTCCCTTTGAACTTAAATCTAACCACTTCCATATCACTACGAGCATCGGTATCACCTTCTTCAACCAAGCTCACTTTGGCGCGGAAGAGCTACTTAAGCAAGCCGATACAGCAATGTATCAAGCTAAATCAAATGGTCGACACCATTACTGCTTCTTTGAAAAAGATATGCAAACCAAAGCAGATGAACGCTTACGAATAGAAGCTGAACTTCGCTATGCAATTTCCCACAACGAATTAAATTTGGTTTATCAGCCTCAGGTTAACGTGAATGGAGAATGTGAAAGCGTTGAAACCTTATTACGCTGGAACCATCCTAAGCGAGGTTTCATTTCACCTGATGAATTTATTCCTATCGCTGAAGAAAGCGGTTTAATCATTCCGCTAGGGCATTGGGTAATCGAACAAGCCTGCTGCCAAATGAAAAAATGGTATTACCAAGGCAAACCTATTCGGTATATCGCCGTTAACGTTAGTCCACTACAGTTTAATCAGACAAATTTCGTAAACGATGTTAAAGCAAGTATCCATCGTTTCCAGATTAAGCCTGAACAACTCATGTTGGAAATAACAGAAGGTGTCATCATAGATGACACTGAAGCAGCCATTACTAAGATGCACATCCTAAAAGAGCTAGGAGTCAAAATATCCATGGATGATTTTGGTACAGGGTATTCTTCCCTCACCTACCTAAGATTACTGCCATTAGATGAATTAAAAATTGATAAAAGCTTTATAAACGATATCACCACCGACCCTAATGATGCCGTAATTGTCGGAAATATTATCTCAATGACTCACGAGTTGGGCTATGCGGTTATAGCTGAGGGGGTAGAAACATTAGAGCAGCAGCAACTGCTTTTGAAGCAGGGCTGCAAACATTATCAAGGTTATTATTTCAGTAAACCTCTCAATGAGGAGGATTTAGAGAAGTACCTAATCTACGAAACATTAACCGCTTAAAATATTCCAAGTCATTTAGGAATGCTCACAAGAATTCAGCATTCCTAAAAAAGCAGGCGGTGGTTGCCAAGAGATTAAGCGTTTTCTTTTAAATAGCTGATCAATTGATCGATATCGATATGAAAACCATCAAACGCTACCACGCCATTCGGATCAATAAGAGTAACCCACGGTGTTCCACCTGTGCGATAACTCACCATAGTATTTGGAAAATAGCCAGGATCAGTTCGTGGTCGATCAGTATCACCCGGATCATGCCCAAATGGTAGATCTAACCCGTATTTCAGCTGATTCTTACGTAAAGCGTCTGCATTATTTATGGTATAGCCTTCAAAGGTCGTTTGAATAACCGCGGCGACAATTGTTTCGTCATCAGGGAATGCTGCTTTCAGCTTCTGCAAATTTGGAAAGCCAATGGAATGACATGCAGGGCACCACTCCTGAAAGCACTTCAAATAGATCCACTTACCTTTATGTTCTGATATTAAGAACGGATGAGTCTTATTCCCTTTGCCATCTATCCAGTGATCCACTTTTAACTCAGGTGCTACACGTCCCCTTATGCCACGGGTATTTTCTGTTGCTGCGGATGGACCAGCCAGTAGACCAAATGCACCTATTCCTGCAGTTGTTAAAGCTGCTGATTTAAGCAATTGGCGACGGGTTAGTTGCTTTTTGATCGGGCTGGATTTCAACTTCTCGGTTAGATAAGACATATCAAACTCATATATTGTGTGAGATTGATAGACTGTTTTGCAACCTGATAGTTCACAAAAACGTCTGGTTCCATTGTCCAAAAATATCTTTAAAAGGTATTTACCACTACGTAGTTCTTGCAGTATGGGTTATGCAGCTCAAAGAGTGGCCTTATGATAGTTCTTGTCATCACCTTGTTATTTTTGCCGGTACCGTAATTGCAGATCCTCTGGAAGCAAAGAACTACAAAGTCGTAATCACTATGCATTGTAAGGTAGGAGAAGTCAGCTGCAATAACATCACTTACACAGGAAAATCAAAGAGATCAGGAAGCAACATCAGCTATTTCGTCTATGAATCAGATTTACTACAAGCGGTTCGCGAACCGAAAGAAGTACTAATAGACGAGCAAGGCAGTTGCTCATTCGAATAAATCTACTTACCTTTAAGCTAAAAAATTAAAGGCAAAACTCTTCTTTTAACAAAGGCGGTCTACCTCTTTGCTTTCTTAAAGCTTCCACCAAAATTCCGACACGTTCAGGAAGACCGTTCTCAAGCAACTCATGAACTGTATTCAGAACATTTGCTTTAAAGCTATCACTGGCACCTATATCAGAAGAAAGATTATCCGCACTAAAGTTAAATTTATGCCCTGCAGCTTTAGACATTAACCATTCAAACGCTTGTGGTCGAATCTCTACTTTCTCAAATTCAGCCTGTTCGTCAGCAGTGCGTCCATCCGGCTTATACCAATAACCAAAGTCTTCTAATTTTCGACGCTCAGGACCAGCAACACACCAATGGGCAATTTCATGCAACGCACTGGCATAGAACCCATGTGCAAAGATAACTCGATGGTGCGGATTATCTTGGTCTGCTGGTAGATAGATTGGTTCATCATCCCCTTTTACTAGAATCGTATTTAGAGAGGATTTAAAGAGCTGATTAAAAAGGGGGATCAACTCATCAACATTCGGTTCTTTCACTTATAACCTTTTAATTACTAATGTAGGGCTGCCAAGTATTTTGTTTTAACCACCAAGTATCACCGCTGATACGGTTAATTCTGGCAGCAACATAACCTTTAACATCATTATCGGCTCGCAATAGCACGACTTCGTATTCCGCAGTACCTGTGCTCCCGCTCTCTTCAAGTAAGTGCCACTGACCTTTATCGGCTAGCCAAGCTTCACCTGTATAACGATGAAAACGAATCAACACCCATTGTCCCTTTGAGGTATAAGCTGACGCTATGCGAAATGCACCATCTTGAACTTGACTGCTCAGTTCATTCGCCATCATAGTAATTTGATCCAGCACACCATTAAACGCATCAGGTGATACTGGTTCAGATTGAGTAGTTACATCAGGCTCAATAGCCATTGTTTGAACTTCACTCGCTAAACGCTGAAGTTGAAGCGCCAGTTCTTTATTTTGCTGTTGTAGTCGGCCAGCTTGAGACTTAATCTGCAATAGATGATCTTGCACAGCTGTCATTCTGTTAGCGATGATATCCAACTGATTTGCTGGTTGAAGACCTGAAGATTGCGAAGGCTTCACGGCCGCCTTTAGCGCCGAAGTTGAAACATTAGGCTGACCTGCATTACTTGCATTTGCAACATCGGATTCAGATTTAACCCCCGCTGAGTTGCACGCGGTAAGTACAAGTACCGAACAAAGAACAAGAACTTTAGAAAAGGACACTGCGTCTCTCCTGACCTGCAGATCGAAAGACGCTATTTTAACCCATTACTCGACAGTTGGAAGCTTTAGACAGGAATAGCTATTTAGACAGGAATAGCTATTTAGACAGAAATCGACAAAAACATTTCTGCCACTTAAGCGTTTTATTTGATTTTTACAACTTCTGTGGCTGTTTTACCGCTGCTTTCGACCCAAGTAAAAGAAAGCTCATCCCCCTTCGCTCCACCAGCGAAAGTGAATACAAAATAAGGATTCCTAGACACCGTAGGCCCTAAATTTACCGCAAAAACCTCTTTACTAGTATGAACAACCTGAAGCTCTTGGAGGTACAAAGCAGGAATAAATTCACCTGTTTTGCTGTCTTTTCGAAAACCACTTTCCATGGCATGTTTTGCCATCATTTTCACTTTGGTTTTACCGGAAGAAACCTTGGTTTTAACTCTAATAATGCCCGTCGCCATAATAACTCTCCTAACTATTCCTTAGATAAACTTAACCACAACCACCGACAGTGACGGTGACATCTTTAGCTGCGCTATAAAGTTTACCTTCAGCTTTTACTACGGCTGTGATTAGTGAGCTTTGAGCCATTCGAACTCGGGTAGAAACATCAGCTTCAGTGCCTTCTGGAATTTTAAACTCAACAGCAAGAGGTGTAGGGTTATCTTTGACATAAATGCTAATCGACTCAACATTAGCAATACTAGAGCGAACAGTTACCGGAACAATGGCGCCGTTTTCTGCGGTATCAGGTGCTTTTAAAATGACGTCAGCACTTTCTTCAGGCATCCCGCCTAAAAGTTCTTGTATGGCGGTGTCTTGGGCTTGTGCCTCAAACGCTGCCGCTTTCCAAGTAGCCAGTGCGACACGCGGCATCAATACACCCGCCCCTATCAACGCACCACCTAGCGAAAGTACTTTGACTATTGATCGACGATTCATGCCCATTTCATTTTCCTCAATGCTTCGACCTCCTGAGAGATCTAAGCCGTTTCACTTAAACAATAACTTTAGCTTACGCAATTTCATCACGTTGTAAAATGGCTCGAAAGAACATAAAACATCTATTCAATAAAAATGAGATCATTGAGCTTTCAATTGTGTATTCAAATGATTCTATAACTTTTGACTCCGAGACAAGCTTGTGATGTTGATATGACTAACCACACTACAAACAATGAAGGCAATTCAACTAATCTGACTAGTATGAATGAGATTTTACTGACTAGGATCGAGTTTTAAGTACTTCCCCCTATCCTCACATTCAAAACTAACCTAAAATCCAAATAAGGTTTTAAGCTAGTAATAAGGTAAGGAAAAACGATGGCAAATATTTCACTGACAGAAGACCAATTCCAAGTATTGGTTAAAGACTTTTTTGCCAAAAAATCGGCTCGAAAACTTCTTACCCAGCAAGAAAACATTGCTATAGCAGAACGCTTAAATGAGAAGGTTAGTTTACCTTTTCTAAGCGAAGCAAAAGAGCACGCGGTGCTTGTAAAGACTATTCTTAAGATTGATAACTACCTATATGAACAGCTTCCAAACGAAATTTATGAACTGATTCATAATCTTGATGAAGGCTTTGATGATAGCGAAGCAGCTCAGTTGGCAGCTCGCCTAAGCAAACAAGCTCACGATGATATCAATCTACCGTTCCTAACAGCGCACGTTGAATACTACTCAATTACCTTCGTTCTAACCTTGCTTATTAATGCAATGCGAGAAGGCTCAAACATCGAGCATGCGATTGCAGTAACACAACACCCTCGCGTAATGTGCGATGATTTCCCTTTCCCTGATCTAATCTGATCACTATTTATGATCAGCTGATCTAATCCTCTCATTCCGCCGTAACAAAGCTAAATTACAACCTGTAAACGCTTTGTTACCGGAGTGAAGTTAGTTTGGTTTTCCAAGTGCTTTCGTAACCATCTATATTGATCTCACCTCTACCCTACTCTTCGAGATAATCTTTTAAAGCGTTTCTGGTATTCATTTTTTATGATTCCGGCGAACAACTATGACAGAAATAAAACCACATGTTGCCATTATTGGTGCAGGTCTAGCAGGTACAACTCTTACCGACATTTTGACTTCAAATGGCATTGATGTAAGCGTTTATGAGAAAAGCAGAGGTACGGGTGGTCGTATTTCCAGCTTCAAATTAGATGAAATGAGTGCCGATCTTGGAGCTCCTTTTATCTCAACAAATAATAGTGCCTTTTCTACTTGGTTAGCTGAAAGTGGCGTGTTAGAAACTTGGTCACCCATTTCAAAGAGTTTCGACGGTGAAGAACAACAATCACCAAATCTAATCACAGGTAGTTCACGCCTTAGTAGCCTAACCAGACACTTGCTGGCTCACGCTAATTTTCACCCTGCGACTCGCGTGGGCTATATCTGGCCAGAACTCGATGGCTCCCCAAAAAAGGTACGCCTTCGCGATGAAAAGGGTGAATCTTTAGGCGTATTCGATGCCGCCATAGTTACAGCTCCGGCACAACAAGCAGCAACCTTATTAGAAGCAGTTCCGCACTTTTCAAATACCGCTAAAGCCATTACCCCTTCAGCCAGTTGGGTGGCACTTCTTGAAACAACAGACTCACTAGATCAACCTGAACAATTGATAACAGGGCATCACCCTATTTTGTATCGGTGTATCAAAGAAAGCGCTAAGCCTGGGCGAAATAATGTAAACGACACTGCAATTTGGTCAATCGAGGCAAAACCCGAATGGAGCCAAGAACATATCAACCTTCCCAAAGAGGAGATAGAAATTCTTCTCACCCAAGCCTTTCTGTCTATAAAACCAGAGGCTAACGTTATAGGAGTAAGACGCTGCCATCGTTGGTTGTATTCTCGTCACCCAAAAACAGAGCACGGCATGCTTTGGGATGAAGCAACGTATATAGGCGCCTGTGGTGATTGGTTACTCGGAGGAGATTTAGAGGGGACCTGGGTGAGTGCAAACAAATTGTCTGCAGAGCTTATCTCTTGTTTAGGTAATTCACTTAAATCTATTAACTCTTAGAATCTTTCGAAAAGCTGATAAAAACCGTACCTAACTTAATGCCAAACTTTTTGACTACTGCTCGGTTCAATAGCACATTGTTTGGCATTAAAAACATCCAGTCATCAAATTTTACTTTATATTGTCGACCACTAATATTTAACAGCATGTCATAACGCCAGGTAAAACGTGCTTTACTTTGCTTGCCTTCAGCTCGACCTAAAACATCCCCTGCCGTTCCACTATAAACCGTATTTTGACCACGCTCTATAACCCAAGTACGGTTTTCAAGCTCTCCATCTTCGTAAAAAAAATCTTCTTCTAATGTCAGTTGATCACCCGACACTGTACCTTTTATCGCTACGCTAAATAATCGACGAATGTTGCCAAAGCGATCCTCAAACAATCCATAAGCCGTTGTTTCATCTTGAAAATATTCAAAAAGGTCAAGTTCATCAGGCCAATCAGTTTTATTCATCACAGTAAAATTCGGCTCTCTATTTACTGATCACATACGTTAAAACCGATAGTTCAGATCATAACTGATCTAAAAAGCGATCAACCATGTATAATGCACTCCTCTAATATCAGTAAGGAATAAAACATGATCTCTGCTGAAGCAGCTGCTGTACGCGATCAACTGATCGAAAAAGGCCTAGAAACACCAACAATTGATAACGGCCTTTCACAGGAGCAAAAGTATGAGCGCATAAAGAGCTTAATGACTGAAGTTGTTGGGACGCTAGGGTTAAACCTAGAAGATGACAGCCTTACAGAAACTCCCCATCGTGTGGCGAAAATGTACGTCTACGAGGTGTTTTCTGGGCTAGATTATGAAAACTTCCCTGATATGTCGATGATTGAAAATAAGATGGACCTAGAAGAGATGGTAAAAGTTAAGGACATCAGTGTTCTTAGCTCTTGTGAGCACCATTTTGTTACCATCGATGGTACGGCTAAAGTGGCTTATATCCCTAAGGATAAAATCATAGGTCTGTCTAAGATTAACCGCCTTGTGCGCTTCTTTAGTCAGCGCCCGCAAGTACAAGAACGTCTAACAAAACAGATCCTTATTGCACTTCAAACACTATTAGAAACAGACAACGTTGCGATATCGATCAACGCCACTCATTACTGTGTTAAGTCTCGCGGTGTAATGGATGTTAACTCTCAGACAGAAACAACTGCATTAGGTGGAATCTTCAAATCTAATACACGTACACGCGCAGAGTTTTTAACTTAAAAAACAAGGCCGATTGGCCATTTGGCAAGATCTATTAGAGCGTCTGGTTATGCCGAGCCATGCAGACGCTATAAACACCTAAAAACTATTTGTTCTCGTTGATACAGCACTCATCTTTCAGAAAATCGATCAACCCATCCAACTCTTGGTATTGAGGAACACAGTAGAGTGTTCTGCCCTCTCTTTGCTGCAACACCAATCCCACAGCTACCAACCTCGAAATATGATGAGATAAGGTCGAACCCGGAATTCCTAATTCAGATTGAATCTCTCCAACAGGTACACCCTGTCTACCTCCCCGGACTAGATAACGAAAGATTTCTAGCCGAGTTGTATGACCTAATTCAGCTAACCGCTTAGCCGCTAATTCAATTTCCATAACCTAACCCATCAACAATATATTTCCATAATAATAGAAATATATTGACAAAACAAAGTAAGAGCTAGATTATATTTCCATAATTCTAGAAATATAGAATACACAGGATAAAATTTATGCTTAGCTATATAGAGAAATATGCTTCAGACCCTGAACTCGCATCAATGTTAACCACCAGCTTGGAAATGTTCCTGCAGCTGTTCTTGGAATTGACGCTCCTATTTATCGTGATTAGTTACTGCGTTGCTTTGATTAATCAAAAACTGCCAACCGAACGAATTCAACAACTGTTGGGTGGAAGAAATGGTCGTGGCTACTTAACTGCCGCTGGACTTGGTGCGGTTACACCCTTTTGTAGCTGCTCAACCATACCTATGCTGATTGGTTTATTGAAAGCTAAAGCGGGTTTCGGTCCAACCATGACGTTCTTATTTACATCGCCCCTTCTGAACCCAATCGTAATAGCCTTGTTTATTCCGGTGCTGGGGCTGGAAGTAACCCTGTGGTACGCAGCTCTAGCTTTAAGTGCTTCGATTATTGCTGGGGTTTTATTGCAGTATTTTGGGTTCGAACGTCATATCAAACCAGATATGCTTGAGGCAAAACCTAGCTGTAATTCAGATTGCTCACCTTCACCAAAAACAGAGTGCTGTAATGAGACAGTTCAACAGGAACCAACTATCTGGAAAAAAGCTTGGGCAGAATCATGGGCTCTCTTTCGAACCATGTTCCCATACATGCTAGTCGCTATGTTGATCGGCGCCTTTGTACATGGATTTATACCGGATGACTTTTTTGCCGAAGTGGCTAATGCCGATAATCCAGCAGCAATTCCAACGGCGGCTTTGATCGGCATTCCACTGTATATAAGAGTGACCGCGTTGCTGCCATTGATAGGCTCATTTGTCGCAAAAGGTGTAAGTTTAGGCGCGATCATCGCTTTAGTGATTGGTAGCGGCGGCGCTAGCCTGCCTGAAATGATACTGCTGAGACGATTATTTTACTGGCCACTGATGATCGCGTTTTTAGCCGTTATCTTCTCAATAGCCGTAATCAGCGGTTTCACACTCAATGCTGTCATCGGCTAATGACAATGGTTCAAGCAGATAATTCATGTTAGGCAACATGATTATCTGCTTACCTCCCATCTAATAAGCCCATCGGGAAATAAAGCTATTTCCAGCCCAATCGCCAAACCTCAGCATTCTTAAGATCTTTCCAATTGATCTGCATTTGGTATTTATCAATCACTGCTTCAATCATACAACCTGTAACCTCTTCTGTATCTGGATCACGCAGCAATTCAATCACGATAAAGTGCTTTCGTTTATTGATAGGTTCAATAGCTGTCCATTTAGACAGCAGCAATTTATTGGGATTAATTTGATTTCTTTTAGGTGAAAAAGCCATTCAGAATGACCTCTATTTCGCGTTATAAGCATCTAAGCTAAAACGGCGCTCTTGCGCATAATCCACTATAGGTCGAGGCCTATTGCACCTCGTACTGATTAACGGGTCATGTTGTTGGATGGCGTTATATCCTTCTAAAGCAGGCAACCACTGAGCAATATACTTGCCCTCTTTATCAAACCGTTCAGCCTGTCTCATAGGGTTAAAAATGCGGAAATAAGGCGCTGCATCAGCACCGACTGAAGCACTCCATTGCCAACCACCTAAGTTCGAAGCAAAGTCCCCATCAATTAGATGCTGCATAAAGTAACGCGCACCTAGACGCCAATCTTGACGCAATATTTTGGTTAGAAAGGAAGCCGTGATCATGCGTACTCGATTATGCATCCAACCCGTCTGGTTCAATTGCTTCATGCCAGCATCAACAATAGCGTAGCCTGTTTCACCCTGGCACCAAGCTTCAAACAAATATTGATCGAACGACCACTCCAATTTGCTTTCTATTTCAGGTTTAAAAGGTAACCAACGATTCATTTCAGGATATTGCACAATTAAATGGCGGTAAAACTCTCTCCAAATCAGTTCTGTCACCCATTGATTATCTAACCAATCTGGGTCATCAGAATAGGTCTGTATGGCGGTTAAGCATTGCCGTGTGGAGATAACACCTTGAGCCAAATACGGCGATAAAGAAGATGTTCCCGTAATGCCAGGAATGTCTCTATGATCAGGATAAGGCGCGAGCTTTGAATGGATAAACTGATACAAGCATTTATATGCTGCCTCACTTCCTGCAGGCCAGCTAGATTCTTGCCAATCAGAACCTAACTCCAAACAGTAACCTACATCTGTAGGCACCTCAGAAGGCTTTATCTCAAGTTTTTGCTGTTGTTTTGGTTCTGGCAAAGCCTCTACCCACTCTGCCGAGAACTTTCTACGCCAAGCACGACTATAAGGGGTAAACACCTTAAATGGCATACCTTGCTGGGTAAGGATAGAGCCCGGTGTAAATATAAGATCGCTGTCAAAGGCCTGTGCTGGAATACCCTCCGTCACAAAACTATCCATAACCGCAGCATCACGATTTTGTTCGAATTCGGGGTACTCACGATTGAAAAATAGTTCTGATACAGCGTGCTGTTTGGCTAAATTGAGTAAAACAGCAGGAAGCTCTTTATTGGTGGGTGCTCTAACAATAACAAGGGGGATATTCAGAGCTTTGAGTTGATCACTCAGCTTAGAAAGGTTGGCTAAGTAGAACTGAACCTTTGCTTTGGATTCGTCCTGTAGTTGCCACTGTCTCGTTGTGATAGCTGCAACAGCTAGAACGCCCTCACCATTACTTTGTTTACAAGCATGATAAAGGGCGTGATGGTCTCCTGTCCTTAAATCGTTGCGAAACCAAACCAGCTTCATATAGTTTACGCTCTTACATCATAGATCATTAATTAGAAAATACTTAAATATAATTTCTTAAACCTAACTCATGTGGGTAAGGATCTAGATAAGCTTGGGATTGGATGTATTCACTACCAAAACGCTTTAGGTAATGCTTTAACAGCGCAAGAGGTACAACCAAATTCACCTCTTCCTTGCGATACTGCTCTATCGCTTCAAGAAGATCTTGCTTGGTTTCGGTATCAATATCTCTTTTCAGGTAACCCATAATATGCATCAACGCGTTGGTGTGAGTTTTTCGACTCGCACGTTTTTTTAGATGGGTCATTAGCTCGAGAATATAGGTCTTTAATACCTCTTCCAAAGGCAACTGAGAAGCTTCGGTAGCAAGATATTTACCTAATACCTTATAACCTTCATAGCTGTGAGCCATTAATTGGTATTTGTGACGGCTATGGAACTGAATCACTTCATGTAAGGATGGAGCCGACATTACCTCTTTTTGCCAGCTGAAATAGACGAATACCCGGGTAATGAAATTTTCTCGCAGTACAGGGTCATTTAAACGCCCCTCTTCTTCCACAGGAAGTGCAGGATTACGCTTCATAAATTCATCAGCATAAGCACCACTTCCGGCCACATTCGGCATACCATTTTCGTGGTAAACCTTTACCCGCTCCATCCCGCAGCTGGGAGAACCTTGCATAAGTATGTAACCACAAAGATTTTGATTATTCTTACTAACCTCAGCGGCATAAGCCTTAAGCGGATCAGTCACATCTAAAGAGGGATCTTTCGTGCCTAAAACACGTGGGGATTCTGCATCCCCCACCAACCTAATCGGCTCTCGAGGAGTACTCAATCCAATCGAAACTTCTGGACAAAAGGGTTTAAACTCAAAACACTCGCTGAGGACATTGAGGCAATATTTGGAGCGTTTATGCCCTCCATCATATCTAACCTTGTGCCCTAATAAACAAGCACTTACGCCCACAGGAATTAGTTCATTTAACGCTGTAATGTTCATGATTCATTCCTTTACTCAAAGCTATTCTGTTTAGAAGCCCGTCATAGGCTGGACTAGTTTCCCTAACAAAGTAGTGAATTTAAGTGGTGCATCAGTCGCAATCAGGCAGATACAATCTTCATCACTATCTACGAGTGGCTGATGTTCAATTTCACTATCAAGGTCGGCAATATCCCCTGCTGTGAAACGTCCCATTTCATCGCTGAAAGAACCTTTCAAGACTAAGGTCAGTTCATTACCGTCATGAGAATGTGCCAGCATAGATTTACCCGGTGCTATGCGAAGTAATCTCGAAACACCACCTCGTTCGCTTTTACAAGGTAAGTCATGAAAGTAGACACCTGGGACAATGCGCTTCCACTCTATGTTCTCAAGCTTATCGCCAATATAATCAGCAAGAGGTGCTGGCACATCAGAATCAACCAATTTGACAGGCTTACTACGGGTGAATTCTACGCCGATATCCTCGTCATCCAGCATAGCCAATACTTGGTTAAGGGATGAATCATCAATAGTTGCAGGCTCAAGGCTTTCTAGAAGCATTCCACCTATCGCTTCGGACTTTTGCGCACGTTCACGACACTCTGGGCACATAGAGAGATGACAAGCAGCAACCAAGGCCATTGATTGAGACATAGAGCCAGCCGCATAACTAACAAGGGTAGCTTCATCTAGGTGATGCTTAATGTTCATACATCATCCCTCCACATTGATCTTAATTTTTCAGATGCTAATCGAATTCTTGATTTAACACTGCCTAAAGGTATTCCCAAACGGTCAGCAATTTCAGAGTGAGACCGTCCTTCATAGAAAGACATATAAATAACTTGAGCCTGAAGCTCCGGAAGTTTATTGATGGAAGCTTGCATGCGCGCCGATAGAACCAAATCAGAACCTGCATCTTGCGATTCATCTACTTCTTCATGCCATTCATCTAAGGAGTATTCTGGATATTTCTGTTTACGCATCCAATCGATGCTTTGGTTCCTAGCGAGTGTAAAGATCCAAGTGCTAGCCGCAGCTTTGGATTTTTGATACATGTGCGCTTTTCGCCAAACAGAAGCCATCGTCTCCTGCATCAACTCTTCTGCTGTGCTCTCAACCAAGCCTAACCGAATGATGTAGGCTTTGATCTTCGGGGCAAAATGTTTAAACAGTTGCACAAACAGAGTCTTATCTTTAGATTCACCGAGCGACATTAAGAGGCTGCTCCAATCTTGAGTAGCTTCTGGCTGCGGTATAGCAACAACTTTTTCCACGTCTTCACCTGGCGGTTTATTTTCCATACAACCCCTTACGTATCCCTGACTCAAGCGGATCACTCTGATGTGTTTTTTTCACTTTTAATCTCTAACCTAGTGATCTTAAAGCACTGTTACTGCGTATTAATCTGTACAAAATTGAATTTCATACCCATATTTCAGTGTATACAACGGACTAGGAAGATGAAAATAACAGCCATGCACCCCAAAAAAATTGCAATTGTTGGTTCCGGTATCACAGGCTTGAGTTGTGCATGGCTTCTCAACAAAGTCCATGATGTCACCCTCTACGAAAAAGATGATCGTTTGGGCGGCCACTCAAATACAGTCTCCTTTAAACACAATAACCAATCTATCGATGTTGATACTGGCTTTATTGTATTTAACCCAGTGAACTACCCTAATCTAGTTGAGTTTTTCAAAACGCTAGATGTTAAAACCTGCGAAACTGATATGTCATTTGCGGTTTCAATCAATCAAGGTCAATTAGAATATTCTGGTACAGGTTTGTCTGGTTTGCTTGCTCAGAGGAGCAATATTTTAAAACCTTCCTTTTGGAAGATGATCAGCGAAGTGATGCACTTCTACCGCTATTCGGAAGCTTTATCTAAACAACATAATTTAGATGAAATGACCTTAGGCGACCTCCTTACTCAAGAAGGCTACAGTAAACACTTCATATACGACCATCTATTACCTATGGGTGCGGCGATTTGGTCCACTCCAGTTGAGCAGATGCTCAACTACCCAGCGAGTTGCTTCATGCGTTTTTGCCGCAACCATGGTCTGGTTCAACTGAGTAATCGCCCACAATGGCGAACGATCATTGGCGGTAGTAAAAACTATGTCGATAAAATTGCTGCAACCTTAGATGGCAAGATCAGAATCAACAGCCGTATCCACAAAATTATTCGTTCTGATAACTGCGTCTTCATAGAAGACCACCACGGCAAACGAGAGCAATACGATGATGTAGTTTTAGCCTGCCATTCTGATCAAGCACTTGCATTGCTGGAATCGCCAACGGATGAAGAAAAAAGATTATTGCAGAACTTCCCTTACCAGAGAAACAAAGCCTACCTTCATCTCGACGCATCTCTAATGCCCAAACGCAAAAAGGTTTGGTCAAGCTGGAACTACCTGTCCGAGGGTGTGAGGGATAAATCTCAAGATGTATCTGTTACCTACTGGATGAATCAGTTACAGCCGTTGAACACAGACACACCTATCTTCGTATCCTTAAATCCGCTAGAAGAACCGGAACAAGGATCTATTATTCGCAGTTTCTTTTATGACCATCCTGCTTTTGGCAAAGAGTCACTGCAATCTCAAAAAGAGCTATGGTCATTACAAGGCAAACAAAGAACTTGGTTCTGTGGCGCCTATTTTGGTTACGGTTTCCACGAAGATGGTTTGCAAGCAGGACTAGCGGTTGCCGAAGAGCTCGGAGGCATTCCTCGCCCTTGGGTGGTGAAAGATAAAAACGGCCGAATACATGTTCATGAAAGTAAGATGCACAAGGAAGATAGCACCATTGAACGAGCTGAAAGTCATGGCTAATCTGCGATCGTCACTCTACCAAGGAAAAGTGATGCATCATCGCGTAAAGCCTACAGATCATCGATTTGTGTACAGTGTCTTTTCCTTGAAAGTTGACTTAGATGAATTGGATCAGGTGGACAAATTTCGATTTTTTTCGATTAACCGATTCAATCTATTCTCATTCCAAGAGCGGGATCACGGTACCAGCAAAGGAAACCTTGCCGCTGAGATTAGACAGCATCTAATCGACAGAGGACACAGCTCTGCAACTGAACGCATTGAACTACTTTGTTATCCAAGAATTTTAGGCTTCACCTTCAATCCCCTCAGTGTTTATTTTTGTTACAACAAGGATGATGAGGTTGAAGTCATTCTTTATGAAGTCAGCAACACCTTTGGCTCTAGGCATACCTATCTCATCGAATCACAAGGCAGAGACAAAGTGATTCGACATGGCTGCGATAAGCTGATGTACGTAAGCCCTTTTATGCCAATGGAAACCGCTTATCAATTCAGTATTACGCCACCTGATCGACATGTCTCAATCGGTATTAAACAAGTAGAACAAACACCAACTCAAGAAGAACACTCCACCGTATTTTATGCTTCATTTAAAGGTGATCGGATTAACTTAAATGACCGTAAACTATTGAAAATGTTCTTCCAATATCCGTTGATGACTCTGAAAGTGGTAGGCGCGATTCACTGGGAAGCACTGAAGCTTTGGCGAAAAAAACTGACCATTCAACCTCGTGATAAAAAGGTCAGTCACAGCATTAGCTGGCAAGATAAGCATGGAGTAACGCATTATGAAAGTTTATGAATCATCCAACGAGTTAACATCTAGCTCGCCTCAGCCAACTTGGTTTGAGAAGAAACTCCTCAAATACCTTACTGCCAAGCTAAATCAATCTATTGGAACCTTGAATCTTACTTTACCTAGTGGCTACACCGAAAAAATCGGCCATGCCTCCCCTATAGCGGAGGTGCAGCTGAATAACTTCCGCCCCTTGGTCCGATTATTCTTCGGTGGCATTAATGGCTGGTCAGAAAGCTATTTGGCTGGTGATTGGAATAGCAAAGATTTAACTGCGTTGATGCAGTGGGGCCTAGCCCATGAAGACTCACTGAGTGATCTTTCTCAGGCTGGTTTTTTGATCTGCTTCCTTCACAACCTTTACCACTGGCGTCGTGATAATACCCGTTCAGGTAGTAAGAAAAACATAGCAGCCCATTATGATCTAGGTAATGATTTCTACCAGCCTTGGCTGGATGAAAGCATGACTTACTCAGCTGCTTTATATAAATCCCAAGATGAATCTTTGTTCGATGCTCAACAAAATAAATACGGCAGGATCATCGAGCTTTTAAACGCTAAAGAAGGCGAACACGTCGTTGAAATTGGTTGTGGTTGGGGCGGGTTCGCCAGAAAAGCTAGCCAAGAAAACAACTTACGCGTGCATGGCATCACGCTTTCGAAAGAACAGCTTAAATGGGCGAAGAAACAAATTGCAGAAGCAGAACAAGAAGAGAAGGTTCACCTCAGTTTAACGGATTACCGTGACCTACAGCAGCAGTACGACGCGGTGGTATCTATAGAGATGTTTGAAGCGGTTGGCGAAAAGCATTGGGACACTTATTTTGAAACCCTAAAACGTGTGCTAAAACCGGGCGGCAATGCTGTCCTGCAGATCATCACAATCGATGACGAACGTTTTAATAGCTATCGCAAACAAGCAGACTTTATTCAACGCTATGTCTTTCCTGGTGGCATGCTCCCGAGTGATAAACGACTTCAAGAGAAGTTTGCTGAGCATGGCTTTACCTTAAAAACAAAACAATTGTTTGGTAAAGATTACGCTCGAACACTACGCGAATGGTATCGTGATTTTGAAAAGTCGTGGGGAGAGATTAAACATCAAGGCTTTGATGAAACCTTTTATCGTTTATGGCGCTATTACCTAGCGTACTGTGAAGGCGGTTTTGAACATGGATCTATTGATGTTGGCCTGTACGTCATCTGCCATGATGAAGGGAAATAATCTAAGACTTCCCTAAGCTATTTATTAAAGCCCTATGTCATTCCATCATTTGAAAACAAAGGGCTTTTTATTGATGGCTAAATTTCCCTCTCAAGAATTTAACCACTTTACCTATCAACGGTACTTTAACCAGTAACTCTGATCCATCCCAATAGTCATGGTGGAAATAAACTTTGCCATGTTCATCTGCTTTTATAAGGCTAGTACCCGAGAAATTTATATCTCCTGTCAGGCTACTTGTAGCACTGTAACGCCAATAGATCATGGCTTGTTTTTCCTCAACCATCACTTGATCGACGTTGAAAATAATCTGATCTAACTTGGAGTACATATCATCTAAGATGGCGATAAAGTCATCTCGGGTATAGGTGTGATTAAATGGGTCCTTAAAGTCAAAATCATCATGTATTATCTCTAATAGTGATGCTAGGTTGTCTCTGTTTAACCCTTCTAAAGTTATTACATATTCCGTTATCCAACGATCCATGAATACTGATCCTGACTGATTAGCTTTATCTATTTTTAAGTAGTGCTTTGCCAACTAATGCAAAATACCAACGATAAGGAAGGATGCTTAGTAATTTTAGAATGTAACTAAAGCGCTTAGGAAATGTAATTTCAAATTGGTTTTTAATTAAGCCATCTAAGATACGTTGTGCAGCATCCTCAGGTTCCAATAAGAACGGCATATCAAAGTCATTTTTATCTGTAAGCGGAGTTCTAACAAACCCAGGATTAATCACCTGTAATTTTACTTGGGTGCCTTTCAAATCTAATCGTAATGCTTCGCATAAATGGATTAATGCAGCCTTACTTGCACCATAGACAGCAGCTGTAGGCAAACCTCTATAGCCAGCCACTGATGCCATGACGGCAACTTGCCCAAAGTTGGAGTTCAACGCCCTTTCTATGACAGGCTCCAAGCAATTGAGGGTGCCTTGTAAATTAACATCGAGTAAAGCTTTAGCCCTGCTGGCGCTAAACTCCTCGACGGGAAACGGATCATGCGTGCCGGCGTTTAATACAACTAACTCAGGAAAAACATTATCAAACTGTTGAAGAGTTCGTTCAATTTGATCTGGTTGGGTTGTATCCATTTCTAATGGAATAATCTTACCGGGATACGCCAATTGTTCAGCTTTATGCTTTACATTGTCTAATGTGGAAAGCGTCCTGCCTGAGATAAATACATCCACGCCATTCTCTGACAACAAAAGCGCCAATGACTCACCTATACCAGTGCCTGCTCCCGTTAACCAAGCGGAACTCCAGGGTAGTTCTTGGTTCAACATATCCACCGTCCTAAGAAATAAATAGATTTATCATTACTTGCCTTTCAGTTTTCTTGCGAGTTCAGGGTATTCGCCCTGATCTGAAAGCCATATTTGTATAAAGGATTCAGAAAATTGCATATCCTCGATACCACCAATCCAAAGTTTGTTATGGAAAAAGTCAGCCTTTCCACTAGTACTAATTTGGAAGATAAGTTGGTCACCCTCTTTAATATCAGGCCATATATTCTCCAACTGAGTTAGCCATATTGATCTCGTATCTTTTGCTACCTGAAAACGTGCAAATTGTTTATCTGTTTCTGACAAGAGATCATCCCGACTGATATCACGTTTGTAATCCAAACTCAGTTGGAGGGGCGAACTAAAACCCTGAAAAGCACCATTTGGCGTATAAAAAACAGCGTCATAAACATCAAACCAAAGGACTGATAACTCGGCTCTTCCCACCTCTTTCCAACTTTCTATATTGGGCTCTGCTTGGGCATACACTTGGGCAAATGCACTCTGAATGAGCAATAACAAACAAATCGATATATAACGAATAAAGTTACGCGTCTGAACGAACATATCGCGCCCCTAAACGATGACTGAAATACATAAGGAATGGGAAAAGTAGCAACCAGATCGCTGCCAAAATCAGAAAAGAAGAGAGCATTGAGAAGCCAAGCGATACTGCTCCAAGTTTCGCTGCCGCAATGTAGGTACTGCTACCTCCTATTGCCCCCACCAGCGCTGATAGCAACAAGCGATTATTAAAGAACGCTAAACTGTGCCTGAGAGTCGCAACAAACCCCATCCAAAGGAGCAGTAACCAAAAAGGAGGAAAAGAAGAATTGTCGAATTCAAACACCCCATAGAGGGTTAAAACTGAATCAACAACGAAACCGAGAGCTGCTAACGAAAAAACAATACAGGTTTCTAGAACAGGATCTGAATGAAAAATCAGATGAAGGCAAATTATAAAGCTGACAACGATGACCGCATCATTCCCATACAAAATACTCAGCCACCACACAAGTTGAAAGCCGATCGCATTAACCCAGAACCGTTCGCTCATCTCTATCACCTATAACCTTTCTAGAGATACGAGCTACAACCCTCAATAGATCATAGATCTGGCAAAACACTTACTTGATTTGCGCCTAAAATCACTGCTATAAGGATGAAAAACATGGATTTAAAAAGATGCGACACTGGAAGCGATATATCAGCTTAATTTTACCTACGTTCATAATTTCGGGATGTTCCGCACCGTCCCTGACTACCGAAACACCGTCCAAAGAAGAATTAAAACAAGAACAATCTATCCAATTAGAGAAAGCGTTTCGCTATCAGCTGCAACAGCAAACCCGGCTCGCTGAAGTTGCTCGCCCTTTATTGACCAAGAATATAGAAGCCTGCGGTAAAAGAACAAAACCGAGCTTAGGTATATTCATCCATAGCCTAGACGACTATAAAAAACCGAAGAAAGCCGTTGCTAAATCTATCTATTCACTTAACGAACAACCTAGAGTTTTACAGGTATTAAGTAACGGGCCTGCACATCAAAAGCTGAAAGTCGGCGATAAACTGGTCTCCATCAACCAACAACCTTTTCCGAAAGGAACAGCTAAATCAATTAAGCATCTAAGCAGCAATCTAAAAGATCAGACCGCTGTAGAACTGTCCGTTGAACGCGATGAAGACCTGATTACTCTCTCTATACAGCCGGAGTTACTTTGTAATTACCCAGTCATTTTAAGCCCTAGTGATGCCGTTAATGGCTACGCTGATGGCAGCACTATTGTCATTACACAGGGACTAATACGCTTTGCGCTGAATGATAATGAGCTAGCCCTAATTATCGCTCATGAGATGGCACACAATACTCAGCACCATATCCCGCAACGGATCAAAAATAGCTCACTTGGCTTATTGTTAGATACGGCTTTACTCACGAGCGGTATACCCTCTCCCTTAATCGCAACGGGACTAGGCGCAAATTTATATACTCAGCAGTATGAGATCGAAGCTGATCTCATTGGCTTACAACTGATGCACAAAGCAGGATTTGAAATTGAAGGGCTGGATCTATTCTGGCAAAAAATGGCAGCGGTTCACCCTTCGACGATCACCAAAGGAAAAGAAATCTCTCACCCAACCACAGTCGAACGTTCTATTCTGATCCGTAAAGAGATTATGCGATTGAAAAATCACTTACCTAATTAACCAATCACCTCTGTTTAAAATCCTTATCACTCCTTAGCCTATTAGAGAACCCCCGATCAACCATGTATACTGTCTAGATAGCACTGCGTATGTGCTCAAAGATAATTAAATCAGAGTGAGATTCGGGGTTGTATGCATGTCTGACGAGCCATTTTTCCTAAAGGAAGAGAAAGAAAAACTAGGCCTACAACGGAGCAACGGTCAAACAGAAGCTACATTAGAACCTCTACAATTGGGTAAACGTGTTAAAGAGATCCGTTTAAGCCAAAATCTGACTCTGGAAGAAGCGAGTAAACTCACAGGTCTTGCCCGTTCAACGCTTTCTAAAATCGAAAACGAGCAAATCTCCCCAACCTTTAGTGCCGTCAACAAATTAGTTAAAGGCTTAGGTATCGATATACCCCAGCTTTTCTCACAACCTAAGCGCGGTGCCGGTGCGGGTGGTCGTCGAGATATTACGCGTGGCGGCGAAGGTGTACCCCACCCAACTCCTACCTATGAGCACGAATTACTGGCAACTCAGCTAAGTACCAAAAAGATGATCCCTTATCGCACAACGGTTAGGGCTCGTGATTTTGATGAATACAATGATTGGGTTAGGCATGATGGCGAAGAGTTCTTGTTTGTTTTGAGAGGCTCGCTTCTACTCTACACAGAATTTTACGAACCGCTGGAGCTCTTCCCTGGAGATTCAGCCTATTATGATTGTGAGATGGGCCACGCATTAGTCTCCACCAGTGAAGAAGACGCAGAAGTGGTTTGGGTAACAGCTTAAAGTTACTCCATCGGAATCTAAAAATTCAGTAAAACTGCAAAGTTCATAAACTAAGTTATACTGAAATTAACCTTCCTGAACACCGTCACACCATGACGTTTGCTTGCAAACCTTTAGATGTGGCGGTTTTTTTTGTCAGAATTACCAACCAAACCCCGCTAAAGCAATCTGATTGCCCTCTTGCCAATCGCCTTGTTGCTTTAAACCATCTAGAGAATTTGATGCGTTTTCGCCGTTCAAGCCATCAAAGACAGCTAGTTTAGCGAGGATAATATCTGCTAACTGTTCTTGCTGACTTGAGTTACACCATAACTCATAGGTATCCATTGCAATGACAGGTGACGATAGTTCTGAGATGAACTGAATCCAACGTTGCAGTAATTCTGCATCGCTTTCACAGACAAACGGTTTAACTAAAGCATAACGTTGCTCAAGACGACTTAATAGCTTGGAACGCTCAGCTAATAAAACCGGATATTTTGCATTCCCACTATGACTGAGAATGCCATCGTTTTGTGCAGCTACTTCAAAGTACTGCATATCCTCACAGGCGTATGGTAATAACCAAAAAAGAGGAATGTCATGATTAGCAGCGCAAATCACTTCTGCTTCTGGAGCGCTTCCCTCTTCTCCAGGGACACCACTCATTGAAAGAAGAATAATGCGTGTTCCAAGCATAAATTTATCCTTACATCTGTTCTACGGAATAACCTTGCCGTATGAGCTCTTTCAAAATCCCATCTGGGCCAATTAGATGTGCGGCACCCACCAGCACAAACTCAACATCCGGTGTTGTCAGCATTGCTTTAATCTGCGGTAACCAGCGCTCATTCCTATCAACCAACAAGGACTGATAAACCTTCGGGTAATCATCTTTCATCTGTTTTATGACAATTTTCTCAAGCCCCGCAGCATCACCAGATTTCCAGTAGAGGACCATCTCACGCATCATACTCTCGGTCTCTTTCATATCCTCAAGCGTCTGTTTCAGATAACGCTCTTCATTACCCTCACCCAGTTCTGCAATAAAGCCTATGTGGTCTTCGATGGATTCAAGACCTAGGGTTGATTTTCCATCATTTATGGCTTTCTGATAGTAAACCGTATCAGCACCGTCTTCAGAGATACCCAATCGCTGAAACTCTATACCAAGCATCGTTAACATCACGCCTGCTGGTTTCATACCGATAAAAATGTGTGGCATAAGGCCACGTTCGCGCAGATATTGCTGAAGTTCTTGATAAAGTTCAGGAGTGATTAAATGAGTTAATAAACGGCCATCGCTATAGGAAAAGTGCGCCATCAGCCTCGCCTGAAAATTAGGATTTAGAATCTCTGACATATCAGTCTCTAATACGACTATATCAGAGACCTTATAAGCCTTATCAAATGCTTTTGGGAATGGGAGGTCGGAAGGTGCTAATACATGAATTGTCCCAGCAAGATAAATATGTTGATCTGCAATAGATACTTTCCATAAAGAAGTTTGGGCGACCGCAGAAAAACTAAATAGGAACACTAAGAAACCTAAAATAAATCTTTTCATTTTATCCTCCCCACTATTCTACTTAGGAATTAACTCACTACTAATTACATACACTTTAGCTTCAAATCAAAGTTTACTCAGCTTTAAAAGGATATGATCTATACAACAGCTTGAATAATTAATAATAAATGACAATAAAAGGGAAAATACATGTCGGAGCTAACTTCTTCAGATCTAACGATTTTACTTGTAGAGCCTTCAGCCACTCAAAGAAAGATTATACGTAAAGAGTTAAACAAAGAATTAGTTGAGCGTATAGATGAAGCTGACAGCGTAGCTACAGCTATTAAACAAATAAAATCGGTTCGCCCAGATTTAGTTATTAGCGCCCTTTATTTCTCCGACGGCTCAGCAGAGGAACTGCTTCAATTTATTCGTAACGATCCTTCTCTTACTGACCTGCCATTTATGCTGGTATCAAGTGAAACTAGACATAGCGAGCTAGATAAATTTAAACAATCAGGCATCATCGCTATTCTGCCTAAACCTTTCAATCACGATCATTTAGCAACCGCAATAAATTCAACTCTAGATATACTGTCCCACCATGAGCTGGATCTTGAGTATTATGACACTGCTTCATTAAGGGTATTAGTGGTAGATGATAGCCGTATGGCTCGTAAAGTTATTACCAACGTTTTGAAAAATTTAGGTATTGAAAATATCACTCAAGCCACTGATGGCTCTGAAGCGATCCCCTTACTTCCCAATGGGTTTGATCTCATTGTTACCGATTACAACATGCCAGAAATTAATGGGTTGCAACTTGCCGAATATGTAAGAGGCTCTGGGGATTACTCTCATATTCCTATTTTGATGGTAACCAGTGAAGCAAGCCATGCCCATCTGAGTAATGTCGCCAAATCAGGTGTAAATGCGATGGCGGATAAACCTTTTGAACCCGAAACCCTTAAAAAATTACTTTCCCAAATTTTAGATGATTAATTCTATTTAGATGGTGCTGTAGTCCAAGAATAACGCTGTTTAAAATATGCACAGTTTTTATGATTAAAATTTCACCACAGATAACGGTATAAAATAGATATTAAAGCCCAGAGAACTTGTTATGGCCTGTCTGAGGTGTATAATGCCCGCTTTCCCACCAGAGCAGCCTATACTGTATCTTAAATAGTATGCAGCCCTGCCCTAATTCCGAATAGGTAAGTCAAAGAATGAATTCAGAAGATCAGCTGTCCTTTGCTGAGCTTGGCCTTGCGGCTCCCGTATTGAAGGTCCTGGACGAGATCGGATACGAAACGCCATCTCCAATTCAGGCAGCAAGTATTCCCCATCTACTAGAAGGTAAAGACCTTCTGGGTATTGCGCAAACGGGTACCGGTAAAACTGCCGCATTTTCCCTACCATTGCTATCTAGGCTTGATCTAAAGAGCCGTCATACGCAATTACTGATTCTTGCCCCTACTCGTGAATTAGCAATTCAGGTAGCTGAAGCGTGCCAAACTTATGCACGTAACCTCCCTGATTTCCACGTTCTGCCAATTTACGGTGGTCAAGCTTATGACAGCCAACTACGTCAATTAAAACGTGGTGCGCAGGTTGTTGTAGGTACACCAGGGCGTGTAATGGACCACATGCGTCGTGGCTCTCTAAAACTAGATAATCTACAAGCACTAGTTTTGGATGAAGCCGATGAAATGCTTCGCATGGGCTTCATCGATGATGTTGAGTGGGTACTTGAACATACACCAGATGATCGTCAAATTGCGCTTTTCTCTGCGACTATGCCTTCGCAAATCAAGAAAGTTGCTGAAAATCATCTGAACTCCCCTGCTGAAGTTCGCATCAAAGCGAAAACAGCAACAGCAACAACTATTACGCAAAAATACCTTCGCGTATCAGGTAATCAAAAGTTAGATGCTTTAACTCGTATCCTAGAGATGCAAACTTTTGATGCCATGCTGATTTTCGTACGTACTAAATCCGCTACGGTAGAACTAGCAGAAAAACTATCGGCTCGCGGCTACGCATGTGAAGCACTGAATGGTGACATTTCTCAAAACCTGCGTGAACGCACGATAGACAAGCTAAAACGCGGCCAAATCGACATCCTTATCGCTACTGACGTTGTAGCACGTGGTTTGGACGTAGAGCGAATCAGCCACGTACTTAACTACGATATCCCTTACGATACGGAATCTTATATCCATCGTATTGGTCGCACTGGCCGTGCAGGCCGTGAAGGTGAAGCGATTCTGTTTGTATCACCTCGCGAGCAGCGCATGCTTAAATCTATTGAGCGTGCAACTCGCCAGAAGATCGAAGCGATGCAGCTGCCATCAACTGATGATATCAACGAAAAACGCGTACAACGCTTTGTTGATCGCATCACACAGACAATCGATAGCCAAGATCTAGATTTCTTTAAAAACCTACTGACCGAATACCAGCAGGAACACGATGCCGATCCGCTTATCATTGCATCTGCGCTAGCTCACCTATTACAAGGTGAAACACCGCTGCTAATGAAAGAGCAAGAACGCCCACCTCGTCGCGAGCGTGGCGATCGTGACCGTGATGACCGTGGTAAACGCCCACCACGTGGCATGTCGACTAAAGCCAAACAACTGAAAGATCATCCAGACGTTGAAATGCAACGTTATTTGATCAGCGTTGGTCATGACCACGGTGTGGCGCCAAAAAACATCGTAGGTGCGATTGCTAACGAAGCTGACTTAGACGCTAACTTTATTGGTGCAATCGAGATCTACGACGACTGTTCAACAGTTGATCTACCAACAGGCATGCCCAAATCGGTTGTACAACAGCTAAGAAAAGCAGTTGTATGCGGCCAGCGCCTGAATCTCAAAGAAGCTTCTGGTGGCGGCGACCATCGTGGCGGCAATAAAGGTCGTGGTTCTGATCGAGGGGGTAAAGGTAACAGCCGCAATCGTCCGCCACGCCGCAACAGAAAAGATAGCAAGAAAAAAGAGAGCTAATCTCAAGCTTTACCACTAAACGTTCTCCCCCCTTCATGGAATGTTTAGTGTTTTCTCAAGGATGGGATTAAAAAAGGCAAGCGTAAGCTTGCCTTTTTACCTTCTAGATCACTGCTAAAGCAATTACTCAGCAGTTACCATAATTGCTTCTACTTCGATATCTGCATCTTTCGGTAATTGCTTAACCGCAAATGCTGCACGCGCTGGATATGGCTCAGAGAAATAACGCGCCATCACTTCATTAACCATCGCAAAGTGGCTCATATCAGATAACAGAATTGTTACCTTAACCACATCAGAAAGAGAACCACCTGCAGCTTCAGCAACAGCCTGCAAGTTTTTGAAAACCTGCTCAGCTTGCGCTTCAAACGACTCTGTAACCATCTCCATCGTTGCCGGAATCAGAGGAATCTGACCAGACATATAGACAGTGTTACCAACACGAACCGCTTGAGAGTACGTACCAATTGCAGAAGGTGCATTTTCAGTACTGATGATGCTTTTATTCATAGTTATCCCTGTTCACAAGATAATTTTGCATTAAATGAAAGTAATTGAGCCATTACATATATGCTAAGCAAGGAGTGTACACTCCTATTAAATATCTAACCAGCAAGAGTTAGTTTGAGTATAATCCATTCTTTTTCTCGAGACTCTTATGCAACGTGCTGACCTTCTCCTTGTTGAACAAGGATTTGCCCGCTCGCGTACCCACGCGCAACAATTGATCAAATCAGGCAGAGTTCAAGCTGATATCAAAGGTAAGTGGCAGCCTCTTACAAAACCAGGCCTAAAGCTAGAAGCCGAAACACCATTTAAGGTGGAAGAGGACGAAGCTGATCGCTACGTTTCACGCGGTGCGTTAAAACTCTTAAAAGCTTTAGATCTTCTACAACTGGATCTCAATGACAAAACAGCTATCGATGTAGGTCAGTCTACAGGTGGCTTTACCGATTGTTTACTACAAGCAGGTATTGATGCTGTGGTAGGTATCGAAGTAGGTCATGATCAACTAGCGGATAAGCTTCGCGTAGATCCTCGAGTTACTTGTTATGAAGGTGTCAATGGTCGGGATTTACCTCAAGATATGCTTCTTAAGCATACCGATGGCAAAGGATTTGACCTTGCGGTTATGGATGTATCCTTCATCTCCCAACGTAAAATTCTACCTTCTCTAATCCCCCTTATCGCTAAAAATGGTTATTTAATTAGCCTAGTTAAACCTCAGTTTGAAGTAGGAAAAGAAGGTATAGGCCGCGGAGGCATCGTAAGAGACAGCTCACTCTACCCCCAAGTCAAATCTCAGGTAGCAGAGTGCTGTTCGGAATTAGGGATGAAAATTGTCGATTATTTTGAAAGCCCTATCAAAGGCGGGGATGGAAATCGAGAGTTTCTAATTATTGCCCGAAACACCTAATCTTTTGTTGAGTAACTATAAACCACTTCAACAGCCGTACCACCATTTTCATACGTGATGCTATCACATAGATCAGAGACTAAGGCTATGCCTCGACCGCTAAACTGACCTACGCTAGCAGTTTGCTCATTCTTCAACCAATGCTCAAAATCAAAGCCTTCACCACTATCTTCTACTCGAACCAAAAGACGGCCACCATTAGCAAAGCGTGTATGTTGCAGATAGAGCGAAACTGCACCTGTCGACAGGGATTCCAGCCTCCTTTCACGCTCACTAAAGTACTCAGCAAATCCCTCAGGAGAGGCTTTAAGGCTAGATTCCAGCTTCAAAACACCATGATCAAGGGCGTTCACATAAAGCTCCGTTAAGATACTGAAAACACTATGCCACTGATCACCACCACCCTCAGACTCTTGCAGGCGGCTTAAAGCCTGAGCAACAGGGTTAATACGAGCTAAGCTTCCCCCTTGTAGCTCTAAATTCCAATTCCAGATATCTAGGATAGAGGCTTCATTAACATCTAATTCAATGCCACATGGCGTGACAGGTTTCAGATCATTGGCCGTGACACTACCAGGGATATCTATCAGTGATATGTCATCTTTTTGAATATGATCATCAACAAAATCGCTGAGGTCTGACAAGATGATATCCACCAATTGGGTCTCTACATCAGTTGCCTGCGCCGCAATCGAGTCATATAACCTGTCTTCACCAAACTGCTCAGCTAAATGATTTTCTGCCTCAATTACACCGTCGCTTAGCAGCAAGATATGATCATCAGGTTGTACTTTTGTGTGTTCAAAATTAAGCTCTTTGACAGACGGGATGATACCTAGAGGTGGATGGCTCGAAATGATACGCTGCACCACTTCACCCTGTGAGATCACCAAAATATCTGGCAAGCCACCATTCCATATTTTTGCGGTGCCATCCTGGCTAAGTGTGACGATGGCTGTAGCTAGAAACATCCCCGTAGGTAATAGTTTTTGTAGCTTGCGGTTTATTTGAGCAATGATCTCCTCAGCATCATAACCCTTAGCTGTCATCGCCCTAAAAGTTTCTGATAGAGGTAAAGCGCCAATCGTAGAGGTCAAACCGTGGCCAGTAAAATCCCCCAACAGAACATTTAGTTCGCCGTTCGGGCGGAAAGCGCTAAGCTGAACATCGCCACTAAACGTTTCAGCTGGCTGTTTGTGAATACGTATCTGATCTAGAGCAACGTTGGCAGACTCAACGGCACCACTTAATAACTGCTCAGCAACCTCTTCCTCTCGAGCTCTCAAGTGATTTAAGCGGTTCACCTGTCGATAAAGTTGGGCAATTCGGCGGAGGGCAACAATTTTTCCTTCAAGTAACTCAAAAGGGAAAGGACGCTGAATATAATCATCACCACCAGCATCGATCGCCTGACGAATTACATCTTGGCCTTCAGCACCGGTTACAAAAATAATTGGTATGAAGCTATCCTTGGCGGCCTGTTTAATTTGCAATGTTGCTTGAATACCGTCCATCCCAGGCATATTAATATCCATCAGGATTAGACTGGGTTTTAACGACATATACTTTGCGACGGCTTCTTCACCTGTTTCGGCAAAAACAGCCTTTAAACCCATCTCTTGAACCATCTGACCAAGGATCTGACGATTCAAACGCATGTCATCAACGATTAAAACTTGATTATCGCCGCTGCCACCTTGTCTTAATTCAGCTTCAACCATAAATAATTAGCTCTCGATAGTTACAAACTGATCGAAATTAGCGATTGTTAAAATCTTATGAACCGACTCATTTGGCTTCGAAATAATCACTTTACCGCCTTTCTTCTCCGCATGCTCTTTTAGCAATAGGATCATTCCTAACGCTGAACTGTCCATATATGTTGCCTTTGAAAGGTCTACCTTAAAAATAGCTCCAGATATATCGACATTACGGTAAGCATCACGAAAAGCTTGATGTAAGGAGTAATCAAACTGCTGAGATACTACGATATTAATTGTTTTATCATCACCAGCATTTTGTACCGAAATAGCCATACGTTATCCTATTACCTATTGTCTTTTATGGTTGTAGAGCACTATTAGAATAGTTCTACTTCCCCTTCATCCATATCATTTTGTGCAACAGTGCGGGTCTGATTACGTTGAACAGACTGTTCTCTGAGCTCCTTACAACGAGAAATACAGTGTTCAGCAGCAGCACTATTCACCTGATGATCTGGCGTAATAACATTCGAAATCAATGTTGATACCTCATTCAAAGAATCAACATTATGCTCCACAGAAGAAAGAGCTTGAGAAGATATATCCTCAAATTGTAAGGAGCGTACAGCCTGATCTACACTGCTACTTAGTTGAGTACCAATGTTTGAAATTTCGATCACTTTCTCATTTAAGAAGTGATTCATATCAGCCATGTGCTCAAGCATCTGCCCCATCTTATCTTTTGTACCGATGGTATCGCTCATATCGGTAGAAGCCATTCCACCAACAGTGCTACGCAGGATCTCGATAGTTTCTTTAGCTGAGCCAATCTCCTCGCGGATCTCATTATTCAAACTAGCGGAGTTAATGGATAGTGTGCGCACCTCATCTGCTACTACCGCAAAGCCTCGGCCCGCTTCACCCGCTCTAGCAGCTTCTATACTGGCGTTAAGCGCTAATAAATTTGTCTGACTAGCTAAGCCTTCAACATTTTCAATTAGACCGAAGATACCATCCAATTTTTCAACCATATCATCGATATGATGTACCGTTTCAAGACTGTTCTTACTTACATCGACCATCACATTTACAAATTGATCTAGGGTACGACCGGTTTCAGTAATAAAGCTTTGAATGCTGAAAGTCTCTGGATTTAGGTTTTGTTCACTATCTCCAGCATCACCTTCATGAGTTTGATCAATGATTTCAGCGGTCAACGCAGCCTGACGGCTTGCCAAATCATGCATGGTATGAAAACTATCACTCATCAAATGAACAGATTCTTTAATCAACCCATCTACACGGGATACTTCTTGATTAACAATCATCGCGTCATGAACAAGGGTATTAGATACCTCTTTAACAGCACTCTGTAATGCTGGATCAACCATTGCGGAACCGTTAGCCGCTCTGTTGTATTCTTTTTCTTTGTGAGCTGGCGATGGAGAAACTTTATCATTCAAAACAAATTGAGCAATCAAAGCCGGAACTAGCACTACCAGACAGATATGGGTTACGGTACTTTCAAGCCCTAAGACCTCAGCAGCTGCTAGCACCAAACTTGCTAACAGAGCGGCAACCAACATTATTTTCTTTAACGTCATTTAGCTAACCTCAATTACTCTAAATTACGACAGGTGCTTAACCAGTCGTTGTGCAATATCATTCAAAGGAACAACCTCTTTTGCCGCACCTAGTCTCACAGCAGCACCTGGCATTCCCCAAACCAGACTTGAAGCCTCATCTTGCACAATTGAGTGGGCACCTTTATCTACAAGATCTTTCATAGCTAGTGCGCCATCTTCACCCATACCTGTAAGCATGATGGCCGTAATGTTTTTAGGATCAATTTCAATAATAGAATTAAACATAACCTCAACAGAAGGCTTATGTCGATTAACTGGATTACTGTCAACTAAAGCACATACATACTCATGCCCATGCTGTTTAACACATAAATGAGTGTCACCAGGGGCGATATAAACATTTCCTGATTTTAATACTTCCCCATGAACTGCCTCTTTAACCGTCAGCTCACAATTGCGATTTAATCGATTAGCAAAACGATCACTGAAACTTGCCGGAATATGTTGTGTTACAACAATTGGGGGCATATCAGCAGGTAATACAGATAAAATATCGTGAAGAGCTTCAGTCCCCCCCGTAGAAGACCCTATTGCAATTAGCTTGTTTCTTCCCTTTAGCACTGACGAAGGTTTACTTAGTACCTTGGGCTCGCTGTTACGAGTATTACGACGAAACTTTAGCTTAGCTGATGCTGAAGCAGCGGCCTTTACCTTTTCCACCAGATCAGATTGAAAGACTTCCAATAGCTCATCTGATTGTGTATTAGACGGTTTAGCAATGAAATCAACCGCACCTATTTCTAATGATTGTAAAGTGGCATCAGCACCTTCATGTGTAAGTGTTGACAACATAACCACAGGCATGGGGTTTAGCTTCATTAGATTCTTTAAAAAAGTAATACCATCCATCTTTGGCATTTCAATATCAAGCGTCAACACATCCGGCTTCAATTGCTTAATTTTGTCCCTAGCATCGTATGGGTCAACAGCGGTACCTACAACCTCGATACTAGAATCCATAGACAATAACTCACTGATCACTCCACGAACCAAAGCAGAATCATCGACTATCAATACCCGGGTTTTTTCCATATCAGGGTAATTTCCTTTAAAACAGCTCAACATCTGAATCATCCAGATGCTGATCAACATCAATTTGGTAAGAACGCTCTTCAGCTATCACTCGCTGATCCTCACGGTGATCAAGCTTGTTGACCAACATACGTCCTGTAGTTGGGAAAAACGCCACTCTGCGAGCTCGATCTCCACCTAAATCCGAGGCTACCAGTTTTAAGCCTTCGTCATCTATATACTTAAGAATAAAATCTATGTTTTGCTGGCCTATATTAGCGATTCCGGACATCATATTTCCGCCACCTGTGAGCTTCACCTGCAAATTTTCACGCAAACAACCATGCTTCATTAACTCATTAACCAACTGCTCCATCGCAAACAATCCATATCGAGATGAACGCTGAAGGTCATCATTTGACCCTCCGGCAGGTAACATAAAATGATTTAATCCACCGAAGCCTGTAACCGGATCAAAAATGCAAGCTGAAATACAGGACCCAAGTAAAGTCGTAATTACGAACTCATCATTAGCAATATAAAACTCACCAGGCTTTACCTTTACTGCATAAAGCTCCCAACGCGGCTCCCAGAAAGATTTAAATTGCTCAAACCCGGATACCCCCCTGGGGAGCTTTCGCTCTAATGACATCCAGACTACCCAACCTTTCTGTATATAGTTTTGCCTACCAGCTCAAAATTACTCGCATGGCGCGCTAGCGCTTCAGAATGCCCTACAAACAAATAACCATTAGGCTTAAGTAAAGAATGCATACGATCCAACAATCTAGCCTGAGTATTTTGATCGAAATAGATCATTACATTTCTGCAAAAAATAAAATCTAAAGGGCCTTCTATTGGCCAGTCCTGCATCAAATTCAGATAATTAAATCTGAGCAATTCTTGGAGCTCAGGTTTAACTTTTACAAAACCTTTGTGAGAAGCTTTACCTTTTAAAAACCAACGCTTAACTTGCATATTCGGCAGATTTTTAATTCTATCTTCTGAGTAAATACCTGATTTAGCACTACTCAACACCTTTGAATCTATATCTGTCGCAAGTAAACGGATGTCCCAACTCGAAGGGTTAATACCTGATTCCAGTAAAGTCATTGCCAAACTGTAAGGTTCTTCTCCCAAGGAACAACCTGCCGACCAAGCTCTCACCCGCTGGGTATTACTCTCTTCTATCTCTGGGATAATAGTGTTTGAAATAAAGTCAAAATGGTGCTTTTCTCGAAAGAAAGCAGTTAGATTTGTCGTTAACGCGTTAATAAATTGGCTAAATTCAACAGGATTGCTATTTAGAAACGTAAAATAGTCATCAAAATTTGAAAGTTTTAACTCCCTCAGGCGTCGTACTAAACGATTGTAAGCCATATCCTGCTTATGATCCGCCAGTACAATTCCAGCGTAATCATATAACTCATCCCTAACCTTAACAAAATGTTCACGAGTAAAAGTAAATTCTCGAGGTCTGGTAGGTTTTGATGACATTTATGTACCCTTAAAAAGCGAAGGGGGTAGAAACAGCCTACTCAGAGTAGGCTGTTTAAGTACAATTAAAACTCTTCCCACTCATCGCCACTAGCACCTGCACTTACAATTGGCTGTTTTGGCACAGAGCGTTTAACTTCAGGTTTTCGTTCAGTTTGAACGTTTTGGCTTGCTAATTCTCTTAGGCGGCTGACGCCTCCTGATTTAGCAGGAGCTTCCGCGATGCTAGATTGACCTTCAGCTTCAACCACCTCAAACTGGTTGACCAAGGTTTGCAGTTGACCTGCTTGCTCTTCCATTGAAGCTGAAGCAGCTGCGACTTCTTCTACCAAAGCTGCATTTTGCTGCGTACCTTCATCCATTTGCGTTACAGCAATGTTTACTTGCTCGATGCCAATAGCTTGCTCACGGCTGGCAGCTGCAATTTCACTGATGATCGTAGAAACGTTTTTAATCGCTTCCATAATCTCAGCCAAAGCCTTACCGGATTCATCTACAAATAGGCCACCCTCTTCCACTTTTTCAACGCTATCGCTGATAAGTTCTTTGATCTCTTTCGCTGCACTTGCACTTCGTTGTGCCAAACTACGTACTTCAGATGCTACCACCGCAAAACCACGACCTTGTTCACCAGCTCGCGCAGCCTCTACAGCAGCATTCAACGCAAGTAGGTTCGTTTGGAAAGCGATCTCATCAATCACACCTATAATTTCAGCAATTTTAGTAGAACTCGCGCGAATATCTCCCATTGAGGTCACAACTTTATTAGAGATTTCACCTCCCTTCTCTGCCAACTTCTGTGCATCAGTCGCTTGGTTACGAGCTTCATCAGCATTATCAGCATTTTGCTTAACCGTACTAGTCATCTGCTCCATGCTTGCGGCAGTTTCTTGCAGACTCGCGGCTTGAGCTTCAGTACGAGAACTTAGTGTAGTGTTACCACTAGAGATTTCAGAAGCACCGGTTGTAATGCTTGCACCCGCTGTTCGTATCTCTCCAACCATAGTATTCAGGTTGTGCAACGAGCTATTCAGTGCGTCATTAAGTTCGGCAAATTCACCTTGGAAGTTACCAGACATCTGCTGAGTTAAATCACCATCAGACATTGCACTTAGCACGCGTTTAACTTCACGGATAGGTTCGACAACTGCATCCAGCATTTGATTTACACCTGATGCGATATTAGCCATGAAGCCGCTGTATAACTCAACATCAAGACGCTCATTCAATTCACCTTGCGAAGCTTTTTGAATCAAATTAGCTACTTGATCTTCTGCTACTAGCTGATCAGTAATATCCATCCACTCAACAACAGTGCCTAAACGCTGGCCTTTTTCATCGATAACAGGATTCGCAGTCAAACTAAAGCTACGTTTACCAACTTTTATCTTGCCTTGGTAAGTTGACTTCAGACCTTCCAACATACGACGCTGATGTTCAGGGTTCTTATGGAAGATATCAAAATTTGAACCAAGAATAGTTTCTGTATCAAAGTCGGGTAACTGCTGACGAATATCCTCTTCTGCATTTTTCATCATGCTAAGCACAGCATCATTACAGTAGATAATATTGCCATCATTATCGGCCAGCATAACGTTAGAAGACACGTTATCTAGCGCAACTTTGATACGAGAAGCGCGGTTTGCAGCTTCTTTCGCATCATTAACTTCATAACCAAGTTTCGTCGCGAGAATTTTTACATTTCGTTTAAGCTCACCAGTTTCACCGGGTTCATCCAGCGGTATTGGTGCTAGATATTCTCCTTCGCTGATATCCAGCATGTGACGTCGAGCTTGTTCTAACGGCTTAATTACGCTGTTCTTCAAACAGTTATTTGCGCCAAAGAGAACGATTAAGAATGCCACAACAGGACCAACCATCAAGGCTTCCGCAGGTAGTCCCATGAAATAAATTGCAGCATTAATCAGCACAGCAGCAACGACCGCCATTACTGCATGATGGTTAATCTGACCACCTAGGTTCTGATTAGGTACTGCATTTGGAGAAGGAATCGTAGCTTCATTACGCTTCAACTTCGCATATATAGCTGTAGCCTGTTCGATTTCATCTTGACTAGGGCGAGTACGTACAGACATATACTCAACGATCTCACCATTACGGAAGATCGGGGTAACATTGGCCTTAACCCAGTAGTAATCACCATTTTTACAACGGTTTTTCACCAGTTTGGACCAAGGTCGACCTAACTTAAGGGTATCCCATAGATCCTTAAAAGCCGCAGGTGGCATATCTGGGTGACGAACCACGTTATGGTTTTTACCTACTAATTCATCCCGACTAAATCCACTGATTTCGATAAAGTCCGGATTGGTATAAGTAATAATCCCCTTCAGGTTTGTTTTTGTAACAAGTTCCTGACCATCTCTGAGCTTAACTTCGCGATCCGTAACCGGCTCATTGATTTTCATTTCTTAACCTCCGCCCCTATGCTTTCACTTCAGCTCTTGTTGGCGCATCAATCGCCAACTCATCGGAATTCATTAATTCATCTATGTCCATCAGGACTATCATTTTCTCATCCTGCGCCACTAAGCCAGTGATAAATTCAGTATTTATCACTCCACCAATCTGTGGTGCGGGTTGTATCTGGTTCGTTGCAATTGTGTATGTCTCAGCAACCGCATCAACAATGATGCCCATCACGCGCTGGCAACTGCCGCTATCGACATTAATCACAATCACAACCGTAGTAGGACCATATTCCACGGGTTTAAGACCAAACCGCAAACGTAGATCAATCACCGGAATAATAGCCCCACGCAAATTCAAAACACCTTTAAGGTAATCAGGCATATCTGGAACATGCGTTACCGGCGTCCAGCCTCTAAGCTCTTGCACCCTTAAGATATCTACACCATATTCTTCATTATCAAGTAAGAAACTAAGATATTGGTGCCCATCTGCGGTTTGCTCTAGATGCTCAGATTGCTCCTGCCATTCAGTATCTGTCATGCCACAGCCCCCTGATTAGCTTGTTCACTCCTAGATATTTCATTTCGTTTTTGGGCCGTTTTAGCCGTTTCAAAATCTAAACCGCGCTTCATCAGGCCAGCTATATCCAGAATAAGGGCTACACTGCCATCACCTAAAATTGTCGCGCCTGCAAACCCTTCAATACGCTTAAAGTTAACCTCTAGGCTTTTAATAACTACTTGTTGCTGACCATAAAGTTCATCAACGATCAGGCCTATTTTCTGACCACCGTTTTCAACAATGGCAATTAAGTTTGTATCTTGTGGGTCATCTTCGACTGGCAATTTAAACAAAGAACGAAGATTAATTAGCGGGATGTACTCTTCTCGGAAATGAAGCAGTTTATTCTCACCCGCAATAGGGCTCATTGCCGATTTATCAGCAAGGATTGTTTCCACGATAGAAATCAGCGGTACTATATATGTTTCGCTATGAACTCGAACAAGCTGCCCATCAAGAATGGCTAAGGTCAGAGGCAAACTCACGCTAAAGGTTGAACCATGGCCGGGTTCTGAAGTAACGCTAACATGTCCGCCTAAAGACTCAATATTACGTCGTACTACGTCCATACCAACACCACGACCAGAAAGATCGCTTACAGCATCAGCTGTAGAGAAGCCAGGTTTGAAGATGAGCTCATTTATTTCACTATCGCTTAGCTGTTGATCTGCTGTAATAAGGCCATTATCTAGAGCTTTTTGATAGATTTTCTCGGTGTTTAATCCACGCCCATCGTCTGTGATATCGATGATGATAAAGCCGCCTTGGTGGTAAGCATTTAACTCCACTCTTCCGACTTCGGATTTGCCCGCGGCAATTCGCTCTTCAGGCGCTTCCAAACCGTGGTCAAGCGAGTTTCTGATCAGGTGAACCATAGGGTCACCGATTTTTTCCATTACTGTCTTATCTATCTCAGTCTGCTCACCAGTGATAACTAGCTCTACTTTTTTACCAAGTTTACCGCTCACATCATGGACCAAACGCGGAAAGCGGTTGAAAACAAAACTAATAGGCAACATGCGCACACGCATCACATCTTCTTGTAAATCGCGTGTATTTCGCTCCAATTGTTCCAAGCCCGATTGAAGACGTTCAACTTCCGAACCACCTGTAATTTCAGCTAGTTCATCGCCCACCTGCCCAAGCATGGCTTGAGTAATAACCAATTCACCAACACGGTTAATTAAGGCATCAATTTTATCTGTATCGACCCTAATCGAACTACTTTCAGTCGCCTTTGGTTTACGAGCTGAGTTGGTTTGATTTGTAGATACTGGACTTGTTTTTTGCTGTTCAGACTTAGATTCTACGGTAGGTGCTATTGCAGGGCCAGGTACTTGAGCAGAGGAAGCATCTTCACTTTGTAGTGTTTCAATTTGCTCAGTTGGCGCTCCACTATCACTTTCAGGAGATCGTTTATGTACTTTGGCCTCAACCTCTAAAGTACATTCATCCTCGACCCACTCAAAAACTTCTTCTACATCTGTTTTACTGCAATCAGATACAAGATCTAAATTCCATGAGAGTAACAACTGCTCAGGATTTAACTTATCAAAATCAACTAACCGCTCTAAATCAACTTGAACCTTAAGCTCGCCTAACTCCTCTAAAGCTTCAAACATGAAACTTGGTTCATTGCCTGTTTCAAGAATTGTAGGATTAGGGATAAATGAGATAGACCATCCAGCATCGCTGCTTTCAGGATCTGAGGGATGTTCTCCATCAGAGGGCGCTTCACCTCGAGAAACTTCAAGTTCACACTCATCTTCTACCCATTCAAAAACTTCTCGAATGTCTTCTTCAGAACAATCTTCGGATACAAGCTGTAGCTGCCAAGAAAGAAATAACTCTTCAGAGGTTAGCGAATGTAATTCAGGTAGATCTTTAAGATTTGATGTTACTGTCAATTCACCTAGGTCAGCTAATGCTTCAAACATAAACGCAGGCTCGTGCCCTGCCTGAAGCAGATCACGATGAGGGATAAACGTTATATTCCAGCACGATTGTTTCACATCAGTTTCTACCGATTTAGTTTCGGTTGTCTCTGAGGCTATCTGATCTTGGGAAGATTCTTGACCTAAAGCTTGCTCTAAGCGCTGTTGCACCTGTTGGATCTGGGCTGCATCAGCTTCAGGACCATCTTGAGCTGCTTCAAGCAACATTTTGATACAGTCTACCGACTCTAATAAGAGATTAACGAGTTCTGGCGTTATTGACTGTTTGCCACTGCGCAGTTCATCCAACAGTGTTTCCACTACATGGGTAAAATCTGCGACTTCATTAAAACCAAACGTGCCCGCACCACCTTTTATAGAGTGAGCAGCACGAAAAATGGTATTGATCGTTTCTTCATCGGCTGAATCAAGGTTTAGAAGGCTGGATTCCATCACCTCCAAACCTTCATAGCTCTCTTCAAGGAAAGTAGCTATAAATTGTGAAAGATCAATACTCATAGTTCCATCTACCGTACGACACGCTTAATGGTGCTAAGAAGCTTCTCAGGGTTAAATGGCTTAACAAGCCAACCAGTTGCTCCTGCTCCTTTACCTCTTTGTTTCATTTCAGGGGAGCTTTCAGTAGTTAGAACTAAAATTGGCGTAAATTTAAAAGCAGGTAACTTACGCAATTCGGCACATAAAGTAATGCCATCCATAATCGGCATATTTACATCAGTTAAAACTAAATCAAAACGACCTGTCTGTGCCTTACCTAAAGCTTCCTGCCCATTAGCCGCCTCTACTACTTGGTAGCCTTCCTGTTTAAGGGTAAAGGTCACCATATTTCTTAGAGAAGCCGAATCATCAACAACTAAGATGCTAGCCATTTATAAAAATCTCCACATAAATCCTAGGCAGGTTAATTATTTTTTAACGATAGTATTTTTTCTAGCCCTAACTGACATGCAGTTTTCACTAGAGAATCTGAAGGGTTAATCCACTTTACCGCTTTTTGTAAAGTTTGAGCTTTCAAACAAAAAGCCGTTAACAGCTGTAATGCTGCAGTGTCTACTCGAGTGAGTTTTTCGCCATCTAAAACAATAGAATCAGCCGCGTTAAGATAGCTGCCTAACTTTTGCTGCCATTCAGTCACATTTGCAATAGATAGCTCTTCAGGCATTGCCAATACACTGTCAGCGTCCATTATAGATGTTCCTTATTTCTGTATGACTTACACAGTTATACCCCCTTAATACACTCTAATTTATAAGGGGTATAAAAAAGTATTTATAAAACTCGCCTAACTAGCCCAATATGTCAAAGGAAATTTCCTATAAAACGCTTAAATTTCAGCATATTGCTAAATAATCGTTACCATTGTTTATATATCAGACAATATTTATACAAAGATAGACTGATATATCAGCTAGTTAACCTGACAGCTGACAGCTGTGCTTTTCGACGATCTGTATTCTTCAGAATGCTAGAACGCTCAACTTCTGAGACTTTACTCCAGCGAAGAATTTCGTCTAAAGATCGATAACACCCTACGCAAATATCCTGATCATTAAGACAACAATTTCTTACGCAAGGTGATGCAATTTGAATTGGATTGGATTTAGAAAGCATAACTTCATTCCTTTGGCCAAACCGGCAACAAACATAACGAAAAACCATTACAAATTTATGTACCGGCATCTAGCTCCTATAGTAAATAGATGAGCGACACTCCACACTAAAAGCATAGCAAACTTTGATCATTCCGCGTTCTATCAGTCTCTAATAAGGGCTTTTAAATTTTAGGGAACCAATTCTTTCACAACCTCTCTAAATGGGCATTACCAGTATTAACAGGTTCTGTAGAAATGAAAAAAATATTTGCCATCTCAGCTATTTCTATACTTGGCATTGGTATCGCCACCCTATCAACCGGGAATGATCAACCAACGACTTCGACTTCAGCTGCACCCGCAACGAATCAAATAAACCAGCTTGCGATTGCAACCTTTGCAGGCGGATGCTTTTGGTGTACAGAATCAGATTTCGAAAAACTTGATGGCGTTGTTCAAGTCGTATCTGGATATAGCGGCGGAGAAAAAGCCAATCCGAACTACAAAGAAGTTTCAGCAGGCTTAACCAAACACACAGAAGCCATCCAGGTCTACTACAATCCGGATATCATCTCTTACGCCGGTCTACTCGAACATCTTTGGCGCGTTATGAACCCAACCGATGGTGATGGTCAATTTGTAGATAGAGGGAAGCAGTACCGTCCAGCCGTTTACTATCATAATGCAGCTCAAAAGCAGGCTATAGACCAGTCTGTTGATACACTAGTAAAGTCCGGCGTTTACGGTAAACCTTTAGAGACTGAAATTGCACCGTTTAAGAACTTCTACCCTGCCGAGGATTACCACCAAGATTATTATGCGAAAAACCCTCTGCGCTACAGCTACTACCGGAATGGTTCTGGTCGAGATCAGTTTTTAGACAAAGTATGGGGTAAAAACGCTAAACACGACTTATCCCAATACAAAGACCAAAGCTCAGACGCTGACTACCGCACCCAGCATTTTGTAAGACCTTCTGAACACTATTTAAAATCTAATCTAACCCCACTTCAGTACAAAGTAACTCAAGAAGATGGCACTGAAAGACCATTTGATAACGAGTATTGGGATGAAAAACGTGAAGGCATCTATGTAGATATCGTCAGTGGCGAACCGCTTTTTTCATCGACGGATAAGTACAAGTCTGGAACCGGCTGGCCGAGTTTTACTCAGCCGATCGAAGGGGTAGAAATTGTAGAAAAAGAGGACAATTCTTTCTTTATGAAACGAGTTGAAGTAAGAAGTTCACGTGCCGATTCCCATTTGGGTCATGTCTTTAATGATGGCCCTACCCCTACAGGTTTACGTTATTGCATAAACTCAGCTTCTCTTCGTTTCGTTCCTAAAGAGGAGCTAACAGCCCAAGGCTATGGGCAATTTGCACAGCTTTTTAAATAAAAGCATTCTTCCGATGAGCACAAACAAAAAAGGCAGCGTGATTCGCTGCCTTTTTCTTATCCTTGATTTACTTTATCGAGCATTCCACGCGATACACTCTTCTAAAGTGACGCCCTTACCGCCAAAGATATCTAAGGCGCTGCCGATGGTAAGATCGACATTACCTTGAGAAAGCTGATCCACCAGTTTTAGATCTTCTAGAGAACGCGCCCCACCGGCATAAGTTACAGGGATAGTGCACGCATTTCCTAAGAGTTTAACTAGCTTTTGGTCTATCCCACCCTGCAAGCCTTCAACGTCTGCAGCATGAATTAAGAATTCAGCACAATGCTCGCCTAATTCAGATAGGGTTTTCTCATCAACTGCCAGACTCGTTAACGTTTGCCAACGGTCTGTAGCTATATTCCAACCCGTTTCCGTACGACGACAACTAAGATCCAAAATAAGCTTTTCAGCGCCTGTTTCAGCTTTAATCTTTTCCAACCGATCCCAACTAAATTGGCCTTGATCGAACAGATAAGAAGTGACGATAACGTGAGACGCACCCGCTTCTAAAAACTCATTCGCATTTTCATTATTTACGCCACCACCAAACTGGAGGCCACCTTTCCAGGTTGAAAGCGCTAATAAAGCCTGCTCTTTGTTACCAGGCCCTAATGCGATCACATGACCGCCCGTCAGATTATGCTGCTGATAAAGTTCCGCATAATAAGCCGCATCATAAGGGCTTACATAGTTGGTATCAGCACCACTATCTTGCAAGCTACCACCAACAATTTGCTTAACCTGCCCTTGGTGCAGATCGATACATGGACGAAACTGTGTCACGCTATCTCCTGATCATCGAAGCTGAAAGGTGCTATTTTATAGAGCGAATTGCTTTAGGTATATGCCAATCATTTGATTCTTATACATAACGGCGCTTAGCATCAGTCACCTTTACCAAGTAACGCTGAGTTTCTAACGGCATCCGGCTTTGCAATCTCTGCCAAACGCTAGAAGAAGATGAACGATTTATCGTACTAATAGCTTGTCGGTGATCGCTAGAGAAACTTCGAAGAACATTACCCACACCACCGTTATAAGCAGCAATGATACAAAACTCTTTGCTCTGAGGATCTCTTACCTCAGCTAAATATCGCGTTTGTAAAATATGCAGATAAGCACACCCCATTCGGATATTATTTTCGACATTGAATAGGTAATTTCTGGAAGGCGTGCCCGCACGACCATAGATCTCTTTATAAGCATCCCGCCCAGCCGTTGTGGGAACAATCTGCATAAGACCATAAGCAGGGGCGTGACTGACTGCGAAAGGGTTAAAGTGACTCTCAGTCTCAATAATCGCATACACCAACGAGGGATTAAGGTTATATTGTCGAGAGTACTTATCCACCAATGCAGCGTAACGGTAACGTCTTTTCAAACGATGCTTTTCTATAAGTGGTAACTCAACAAAATACTCTGTTTTACTGACCCCATCAGTCATCTTAACTTGGCGTTTCTGCAGCGAATTTGCGATAAGGTATTTAGCATATCGCTCAGCACGCCACCCCCACCTTACTGATTGTCCTTCATGATCTAGGATTTGCTGATAAAGAAAAGGCTCTCCCCCCAAGGTAACTGGGGCATCCGAATAAAGGTCTACTAGGGTTGGATCTTCTGGCGATAACAACAAGGTAACTATCGCACTTTGCAGCTTGCTCTGATCTAAAGTTTCGACGCGAATTTGTCCTTTTTCGAAGTCTACGATTCCTCGACTCAGGTATTTATCGGTATATTTAACATAGGTCGTTGGCGTAGGCTGAAGGGCTTCATCCTCTCCCCATACGCTGCTGATCAGTTGAGAGAACTTTTTAATGTCATTAACCAAACCTTTAGGATTGGTCACCCAACCGGTCGCTTTGCTTTTAGCATGAGAGGTAAGTGCACCTTCAACACTTTGGCCTCTTGCTACACTGGTTGCGATTCGAAATGCATCATGAGTTGTACAACCAGCTAAACCTAGTGGAAGTAAGCCTAGTAAAAAGCGTCTGCGTGTGAGCATATAACCTCTAATCAGGGGGAATAAGGCAGAAAAATCTAATAAATAATTCTGCCTAACTTAGGTCTAGGACAGTAACCTAATCAGATCAACATGCGCAATGATCAGACCGTTAAACACTTATTTAATTTGGGTATATCTTCTCTCTGGACGCCCAACACTACCGTAGCTAACTTCAGCCATAAGTTCATTTGCACTCACTAAGAATTCTAGATAGCGCCTTGCCGTAGTTCGGCTAGCACCAATCTCTTCACCCACCTCTTCAGCATTCAGTGGAGTATTTACTGTACAAAATACATTTCGCACTTTATCCAAAGTAATACCATCAATGCCTTTAGGTAGGCGAACCTCCCCTGTAACAGTTGAAACGCTTGAATTTTGCCCACTCGATCTAGGCAAGAGTGTATCTACATCGCTTTGCGCCAATAATTCCATCGCTTGGAGCTTTTTCAGGTGGAGTTGATAGTTTTCGAGTGTTTCTTGTAGTCGGTCAAAAACCAGTGGTTTTAAAATATAATCGAAGACACCACCACGTAGAGCTTCCCGTAATGTTTCCACCTCTTTAGCAGCGGTAATTAAGATGACATCCGTTCCCTGATTACCTGAACGTAACTTCCTTAATAGATCCAAACCCGTACCTGTAGGAAACTGGATATCAAGTAATAAAAGCTCTGGCTGCAGAACCTCAACTAGGTCCTCAGCTTCTTCCAGTCCGTGGGCAATCCCAACTAACTCAAACCCAGAGATACGCTCTAAAAACCGTTTTTGTATCTCAGCTATTTGCTGATCATCTTCTGCAATAACAACCCGAATATCACTCATCTTTTTATACTTGTTAATTGAGTTTTATTTCACTGAGTATCAATTTTTCGCAATACTCATTTCTTAGAACCTACTAATAAGTCTCACTCCTGAGCTTTAGGGATATAGACAATAAACCGACTCCCCCCTTTTTCTCCTAGCTCACAAGTCACTGTGCCATTTAAATTACCTAAAAGCTGTTTAACTAGGTGCAACCCTATTCCGTGCCCATCTTTAGCTTTACTGGTATATCCTTTTTCAAAGATTTTTTCCTGATCCCCCTCTTTGATACCCGGACCTTGATCTTCAATTTCAAAAATCAGATCTGTACCCAGATCCAGCATACTGAGCAAAACTTCTCCGCCCAGACCGGCGTGCTCCCATGTTGCCTCTAATGCGTTATCGATTAAGTTACCAATAATGCTAACTAAGTGCTCTCTAGGAAGGTTTTCAGGAAGAGATAACATACGACTATCTGGGTCTATAACGAGATGTAATCCTATCTCTTTAGCTCGGTTATATTTGCCTAACAAGCACCCTGCCAACACCGGATCAGCGACTGACTCACGCAATAAAGTTATCAACTCTTGGTGGCTTTGCGCCTCTTGCCCAATAAGTGCTTGAGCTTCGTCAGTCGCACCTATCTGAATCAAACCGGCAATCGTATGCAGCTTATTAGAGTATTCGTGGGCTTGACTACGTAAGCTATCAGCATACTGTTGAATCCTTGTTAGTTTTTTACTCACCATCGCAAGCTCATCTTTACGCCTAAAACTAGATACCACTCCAGTGATCTGATCACCTTGTTTTAAAGGAAGACGGTTAGCAATAAGGTTATGACCATCAAGCCACACTTCCTCATCAAACTGAGGCTGACCTGTTTTGAGTACCTCAAGCATTGTGCTGTCCGGCAACACCTCAGATATATGCCGTCCGGTCAGTTCGGCATCATCCGCTAACCCCAAAGTTTCTACAGCAGTACGATTAAACGTCGTAATTTGTCCATCATTGTTGATCGCTATGATCCCTTCACGCACCGATTCTAATGTTGCTCTCTGCTCATCAAATAAACGGGCGATCTGCTCTGGTTCCAGTCCAAAAATGGCTTTCTTAAAATGATTAGCAAACCAAACAGCAATTAATGCACTCAATAAAAATGATGCCCCAATTACCGCAATCAATGTAAGTCGGTACTGTTCAATAATTTTTTCAACCTGATCAAGATGATAACCAACGGATACTAGGCCAATAACTTCGCCCTCATTGGAAAAAATAGGTGCTTTCCCTCGCATAGACCACCCCATGCTACCTAAAGCTTTTGAAAGATAGCCCTGACCAGCAACAAGCGCCGGTGCATTATCATCACCTTCATCATCAGACATTGGCCGACCAATTTTTTCTGTTCGTGGATGTGCTAAACGAACTCCCTGTTTATCTCCAATCACAACAAAGCGAGCTTGAGTTTCTTCTGCCAATCGTAAACTTAAAGGCTGCAAATATTGGCTATCTCCTCTTTGCACTGCGTCGATTATCTGCGGAGCAACGGCAATCGTTTTCGCTACATCTAACGCTCTTTGGCCAATCTGCTCATCTAACGATTTATGTAAGTAATGGATAGCAAAAACACCGATAAACCCTGTCTGTACGAGCGCCATTAACCCCAATATCAGGATCATACGGCTCTTTAGCTTTAATCGGCTCAGTACTTTTATATCCAAACTCATTTAGTAGGCTCGTCAAATATTCCATTCATTAGATACTCTAAAGCTTAGCTAAGCTCGACTAAAAAGCCCCGTAAACATTATGAACAAAATGATTTTTAAGGTTTAAAAAGCCTTTAATTTCATAAGCTTCATTTGCCGAATAAACCTCACTACTTTGTAGGCATCACAAAAATAAATACGAGGTGATCTCGATGTTCGGTAAAGTTAAAAACAAAAAAACTCTGATGGCGGCCGTATTAACTACATGCATGACCGCAGGTGTTTCCTATCAAGCTCAAGCAATGGAAAGCATTCACTTTCTAATCCCAGGTGGCGCAGGCGGTGGCTGGGATTCAACAGCCCGCGGCACAGGTGAAGCGCTATCTAAAGCAGGTATTGTTGATACTATTTCCTACGAAAACATGTCTGGCGGCGGCGGTGGTAAAGCCATTGCTCATTTGATCGAGACAGCTGAACAGAAGCAAGACACCTTGATGGTGAACTCGACACCTATCGTAATTCGTTCACTATCTAAAGTATTCCCACAATCATTCCGTGACCTAACACCAATCGCTGCAACTATCGGTGATTACGGTGCCTTTGTAGTTAAGAAAGATTCAAAATACACCGATTTCAAACAAGTGGTTGCTGACTACAAAGCCAACCCGCGCTCTATCAAAATTGCAGGCGGTTCCGCTCGTGGCAGCATGGACCATTTAGTTGCTGCAATGGCATTTAAAGCAACAGGCGGTGATGCACGTCAAGTTCGCTATGTTGCTTACGATGCAGGTGGTAAAGCAATGGCCGGCCTTCTTTCTGGAGAAACACAACTTCTATCAACAGGTTTCAGTGAAGCGCTTGCCCTAGCTGAAGCAGGCGAAGTACGCATTCTGGTCATGACGGGTAGCGAACGAAATGAAGCTGCGCCAGACGTCCCAACCCTAAAAGAGCTTGGCTATGACACTACATTTGTTAACTGGCGTGGTTTCTTCGCAGCACCAGGCACAAGCAAAGCGCAACAAGCTGAGTTTATTGAATCTCTAGAAAAAATGTACGACACACCTGAGTGGGAAACTGTCCGTTCACGTAATGGCTGGACAGAGATTTTCAAACCAGGCCCTGAATTTATCTCATTCCTGGAAACTCAGGAAAAAGAAGTTGGCGCCCTAATGCGCGAACTTGGATTCCTTAAGTAACTCTTAAGTAACACGTTTTCATTTCGCAGCAATATCCCTGACTTCGATTAAGTCAGGCCTTCTTTACCGAGGGCTTTGCCCTTTGGCCTCTGTCGACTGGCCCTCGGTTTTTTTAAATAGACAGTTATGGCCTTTGCCATAGCAGGAGGATCCTCATGACCTTATGCAAAGATCATATTGGTGGTCTGGTATTTCTCAGTTTATCTGTAGCTTACGGCTACTATGCAACTCAGATCCCTTTACTGCCTGGTGATGAATTCGAACCGTTCCACGCACAAACAATTCCTAATGCTTTGGCAATAGTAGGTGGCGTACTCTCCATCTTACTGCTGGCTACAACCAAATCTAGCAATGACCAAAAGTTAGTTCTTAAAGGGTATGACTTCCCATTAGTAATCAAGCTATTACTGCTCGTTGTACTTTTTGCGTTAGCACTTGAATGGCTAGGTTTCTTAATTTCTACCATTTTCTTTTTAGTCGGTGGTTACTGGCTATTAGGCGAAAGAAGACCCAAGACCCTATTTATTGCATCAGTGCCTTTTGCCATTTTTCTATGGTTTGCACTAACACAACTACTCGATATTTATCTGGCTCCAGGTAAAGCGTTAACTATAATTTTTGGAGGCTGATCTCATGTTAGACGGAATTATTACCGGCCTTACCACTGCGGTGATGCCTTTTAACCTATTGATGGTCGTTGTAGGCTGCTTTGCAGGCACGTTTATCGGGATGTTACCAGGCTTAGGCCCTATTTCAGCAGTAGCCCTGATGATCCCAATCACTTACGGACTAGACCCATCTTCTGGCATTATTTTGATGGCCGGAGTTTATTACGGTGCAGTCTTTGGTGGCTCAACTTCATCGATTTTGATCAACGCTCCTGGCTGTGCGAGTACAGTTGTAACCTCTTTTGACGGTTACCCACTTGCTCAACAAAAGCAGGCTGGTAAAGCTTTAGCGCTTGCAGCATATTCATCATTTACAGGCGGCACCATCGGTGCACTGGTACTGCTATTTGCAGCACCTGCATTAGCCTCTGTTTCGTTGAGTTTCCAATCAAGCGATTACTTTGCCCTGATGATTCTTGGTTTAACTGCTGTAGCGGCATTCTCTGGTAAAGGCCAAGTAATCAAAGCTCTAATCATGACCGTATTAGGCTTGATGATCGCTACTGTAGGTACAGATGTTACATCAGGCACAACCCGATTTACGTTTGGCAGCGTCGATTTGATCGATGGTATCAGCTTCTTACTTTTAGCTATGGCAACCTTTGCTTTAACTGAGGTAGTTATGACTGTGCTTAAGGGACAGCATAACGAGAAAGAAGCACCTATGGATATGAGCCAACTAGGCAGCATGAAGCTAAGCAAAGAAGAAGTTAAACACGTAGCCCCTACCGTTGGTCGTTCCTCCTTTTTTGGTTTCCTCATTGGAATCCTTCCGGGAGCAGGTGCAACCATCGCGTCTTTCCTTGCTTATGGTCTGGAACGCAACCTTGCTTCAGCAAAAGAGAAGCTAAAATTTGGTAAGGGCGCTTTACGTGGCTTGGCAGCACCGGAATCTGCAAACAATGCAGCATCTACAGGTTCATTCGTACCACTTTTGACGCTGGGTATTCCTGGTTCAGGTACAACTGCAATTATGCTTGGGGCATTAATTGCTTACGGTATTCAGCCCGGCCCTCGTTTATTTCTAGATAATCCGGATGTGTTTTGGTCTGTCATCATTTCGATGTACTTTGGTAACTTGGTACTGCTGATTCTTAATCTGCCGTTGATTCCATACATCTCTCGACTGCTAGTTATCCCTAGACCAATCTTGATTCCGTTGATCCTTTTCTTCTCGATCACTGGCGTCTATCTCGTGAGCTTTAACAGCTTTGATATTCACATGATGGCGATCATTACGGTTATAGCCATATTCCTAAAACTGCTTGAGTTTCCTATGGCCCCTATGCTGCTTGGCTTTATCTTAGGCGGTTTGATGGAAAACAACTTAAGCCGCGCTTTAACGATCTCTGACGGCAGCTTTGCCTTCCTTTGGGAGCGCCCACTGACACTGAGTATCGTCATTACAGCAGTTGTAATTCTAGTTCTGCCTCCAATCATCGAAGCTTGGAGAAAGAGAACTAATTCCAGCAAGACCCCAGGTTGCGAAGCTGCGATCTCTGAGGGTGAAGGCTAGCCCTACCCAAAATTCAATATAAGCAGGAATTTACAAGTCAGGCTGTAAATTCCCGCAATCCAATCTTAATCAACTTCAACTAATCCATAGGAGGAATAGCGGATAACTGTGTCTGCAAACCCCAAACTGAATGCCATTTTGCAGCACGATTTTAACATTTTAAAACTCTAAGTCGGCTATTGAGCACTTAGGATTTCACAACTGATGTCCCAGTTGCCCCGAGTCAAATAGTCACTTACTGAAATACAAAGCTTCCCTCTGTGCTCGACACAAATCTGAGCGAGAGGTTCTAAAAAATACAAAAGAGGCAAACATGAAAAAACTAGCTTTATCTGTAGCTATTACTGCAACACTCGCTACCAGCACGTCCATGGCAGCAACGATTTACAGTGCTGACGGCTTAACTTATAAGCTTAAAGGCGATTGGCAGCTTCAATTACGGGACGACTACAAAAAAGCCAATGATTTTGACGTAGAGTTTGATGATTTAGAGCTTAAGAACACAATTATTTACGATCTAGGCAACGATCTTAAAGCCTTCGGCCAACTAGATTTCTCTTTTAACGGTTCGGCCGATGATTCCAGTGCAAGCGATAGCAAATTGGAAGAAGCTTACCTAGGCCTGCAATACAGCAATTTAAAGTTGAAAGTGGGTAAAACCAATACGGCCGGTGACGAGTTTGGTGTGGAAGCGGCTTATGAAACGATCCTTGATGAAGATCAGTTTGATGTCGTTAAAAGCTCAGGCGACGATCTTATCCGCCTAGAAGCAAGCTTTGATAACGCCACTGTAGTTATGTCCCATGAAATAGCATCAGACGGCAATGCCAGCGAAGATGGTGAAGCGACTGATCTGTTTGTTAGCACTAAACTTTCTCAACTATCTCTAGCAGCGGCATACCAAACTCATCAAGCTAGCGGCTCGACTCATTCAGATGATACTTGGGGTGTTAGTGCCAAATTCGATGCTGGTTTTGCAACCTTTGGAACGGATTTCAGTTCTACTGACTATGGCAACCCAGCGACAGCTGATGCAGATATCAGTAACTTGGTCGCTTTTTTCCAGCCTCTAGACACTACTCGAGTAGCGCTAGGTTACGTGAATGTAGATTCTGATGCAGACAACCAAGACGCGAGCTCTTGGTACACTAACGTGACATATAAATTCCCGTCACAGAAGAACGTATCAGTCTTCGCCGAAGTAGCTAAAGCAAGTTTTGACGATGCTAGCGTAGATTCTGAAATCGACGTTCTTGCAGGCATGCAAATCAAGTTTTAATGGCTAATCGGTGGCTCAATAGGTCCTCCCCTTCAAGCCTATTGAGCCATTCTTACCTTCTGGAGTACCTCATGAAAAACCTAGCTTTGCTTGTAACACTGATTTCAGCACCCCACGTAATGGCAGATAATCAACTACTGTTGGGAGAAGGCATTAAAGTTCACGCGGTTAACGGCAGCGAAAAGGTTTCCTCTTTTTTTACCAACAATCGATCTTTAAACCTACCCGATGGAAATAACCAACTTCTTGTTTCTTACACGGCAGAGATAAAAAATGGCAGTGATTATGAGTTAGAGCAAAGCCACCCAAGTGTTCTTTTATTCAGTGCAAAGAAACAATCGCTCACACTCAAAACACCTGAGATCAAAACTACAAGGCAGTTAGAGCATTTCAACCGCAAGCTTAATTGGAAACTTGAAAACGCCCAAAAGCCAATTCACTATAAAGCAGCACTACTGCCACTGAAAGGCTTCCGTCTAGGTATAGATTTTGAGAGAGAGCTGGCTGGTTTTAATAGATCAAACAATATTGCTAGCCAGCAGGTAACAGCCATTGAAACCCCAGCTGTTTTGAAAGGAGACAGAGTGACGGATGAACATATGAAGTTAATTATGTTGAAAAGCTTATATCAACAAGCCTCTCCTGAAACTCAAAGAGCCTTTAAAAGCTTTATCCAATAATTGTGGCAAGGTTTTTGTCTATCTGCACAATTTATTCTAAAAACAGCTTGACAAAAACCATCCGAAATAAATACCAACCTACTGAAAAATAAAGACTTTACTACCTGTATCATTTTCAAGCAATTTGCTGAAATACCAAGTTTGACGGGGCCTATAGCCACTTAACCATAAAAAACTAACAAAGTTATCCACAGAAGCTGTTTATAACTCACCTAGTGAAACAGATTAATCTTTAACAGATTCGAGTGTATTGACGAGATCTTGGAAAGCCTCTCTATTTGCTTCGTTAAGGTCCATAAGAATGCGGTGCGCAGCAATAATCCTATCTTGCATTTCGGCAACCGATTCCTGTACAAGCGGGAGCTCCTTAAGATCTTCTACACAAGGCGGGAGTTCTTCTAGCAGAACAAAAATATGATCGAAACCCATGGTGTATAGGATTCTTGTAATATCTGAATTAGTAGATATAAGGGCAGGCTTGTCCATTCCTCCCTGCTCAGCCTTAATAGCTAATTTTGCAATCAACCCCAAAGAAGTGCTATCAATCCCCTCAGCCTGAGTCAGGTCGATCAAAATCTCTGTAACTTGAGGATCAGCCAAAGACCGCTCTAAATGGCAATCTAAAGTTGCACATAAGGTCAGTCGAACATCTCCAACAAACTTGAGGACAAATCGCCCTTCAACCAAGGCTGAATATATTAAACCTTCTTGCATGATTACTGCCTGCAAATCGTCATAATTGCGATATCATCCGGTGCTGCATCCATAGTATTTGGAAGTAAAGCATCTCTGATACTATTCGGCCCCTCACCTTTAGTGCCAGAAACAGCATCAATAAGGCGTTGTTCTTTTGCCTCCATATTAGGCCCTTCCAACACCTCAAATATACCATCTGAAAATAAGGTGATCTCAAACTCAGCATGTAACTGAAGTTTTCGTTCATCATAAATGGGCTCATGAAATAGACCCACAGGCATACCTCGCCCTTCTAAGAATCGACAACCATCTCTATCATGCAATATAGGCATAGGATGATGCCCACCCACTGCATAGCTTAAGGTCGCCTCAGCTTCATTATATAAGCCTATAAACATGCTTAAGTGTTTACCCAAACCTGTATCAAGCAACTCGATATTAATCCGGTTCAATACTTCCTTTGGCGATAAAATATCAAAGCTAGATTGTCGTCGATAGTTCCTTAGCAATCGGTTAGTCATATTCTTGAGCAAAACGGTCACAAGCGCAGAAGAAGCCCCATGACCTGAAACATCAGCCAGATAGAATAGGGTTAAATTATCATCAACTTTAACCGCTTCAACAAAATCACCACTTAGATACAATGAGGGTATTAACAGATACCGCGCTCGAACAGCGCCTAGCTGAACATCCGTTGCAGGCAGCATATTCTTTTGTATCTGGTGAGCAGCCTGCTGGTCTGCCTTAAGCTCCGCCAAGCTTTTTTCTAACTCTTCACGGTAATGCAAATTTTGCTCAATCAATTCTGCCTGATTTAACAGAGATTTAATTGCTACCGAGAACGCAGCACCTTGCTCACCAATTTCAGACTGCAAAAATACATTGCTAGCCCCCTTCCTCAACGCTGTCATCACCTGATTCCCCTCACTATCAGGTAATAACGCAAGGATTGGTTTCGGGGTTTGTGAAGTCGCTAAATGCTGAAGATCAACCAACTTTAATCGCTCACTCACACCCACAATCACCAAAGAGAAACTGCGCTCTTCTAATAATTCTAATGCGTAATCACTACTAAAAGCTGTAGAAATTTTTACAGGCGGAAGGTCTAGCTGATTGCAGGCGTCGACGATCGAATCAATTGCTTCTGCAACATGATCGACCAATAGAATGGTTTGGTATGCTTGCCTCATATATCAGGCCTTGAAGTTTAGGCTAGGATCCATGAGAAACCACGTTAAATCTAGATGACTTAACTTGCAATATGTTTTTAGTAACAGAGAGCACAACTTACAAAAAAGCCCCAATTACATCCGAGATAATTGAGGCTTTCATCCATCATTTATACTTCTAGATTAGAAGTTATTATCATCATAGTTTTCAACATCGCCATCAGCAATATCAAAAGCACGTTTTTGCAAATAAGCATCACGAATGAAGATATATTTATCACCAGAAATTAACTTTTCTGTTTCTAGCAATTGAGCTCGTGTATCAATAACTCGAGTTACATAAAGCGCATTACGGGTAGCTGTGTCATCTACATGATATACAGGATCTGTTAGCGTATCCGGAAATTTACCAATCCCATCACGAACCGTCATTGGACCAAAGAAAGGCACAACTAGGTAAGGACCACTACCAGCCCCCCAATAACCCAATGTTTGACCAAAATCTTCATCATGTTTTTCAATACCCATTGGGGTAGCAACATCAATAAGGCCTGCCAAACCAAAAGTAGAGTTAAACGCTACTCGAGCAAAATCTTGGGTAGCATTATCAAACTTTCCTTGAAGCAGATTATTAAAAAACGTACCTACATCAGCCAAGTTTTCGAAAAAGTTATTTACACCAGTTGCAGCTACATCAGGCATAACCACCTTATAACCTTTGGTTACTGGTTTTAGGGCATAAGTATCTAAACCATCATTGAAACTAAACATAGCCCGGTTAAAACCTTCCCAAGGGTCTACATTGTCCTCTTCCGCCATAACTGGCTGCGTTAATGCCATAGAAACAGCACCTGCCGCTAATAAACTGCGAAATTTGGCTTTCATTCAGGATCCTTTCACTTTACCCAATAAATAAGTGAGTATTCTAGCCGAGAAATAGTCAGAATTAAAATAAGAAAAAGGCTTAATTATGAAAAGGTTAGTATTACTGTATTCATAAACGAAAAAAGGCTTCCCGAAGGAAGCCTTTTCTATATTTCCGTAAGGAAATGTCGACTTAGAAGTCTACGCGGTAACCTAGTACTGCGCGATCTTCGTTAGTGTCGTCAGAATCGTTGTCTACGTATTCAGCGAATACACGACCTTTACCTAGTTTCTGCTGAACACCTAGACCCCACTGACTTAGATCAGTGTCAGAAGTGTCATTTTCGTAGTCAGCGTAACGAGCGTATACAGAAGTAGCACCCATAGTGTAACGAGCAGCTAGTTCCCAAACCTGCTCATCAGCGATGTCGCCATTAGCTTCTTCAGTTTCAGCATCTTCGTACTTAGCCATTAGCTCTAGAGCGTCTAGCTTGTACTGAGCTGCAAGACCCCAAACGTCTTTTTCAACGTCTTGGCGAATATCAACAACAGCAGTTGCATCGATATCAGCAGCATCTAGTTCAATGTGGCCGTAAGATGCAGAAACAGTTACGTTGTTAGCAGAGTAAGTAGCTGCAACGTTGTAAGCATCTACAGTGCTGTCGATAGAGTTATCATCGTCATCACCGTCAGTTAGAAGCACAGCACCACCAATGAACTGGAAACCGTTCATTTTTGGAGAGTAGTAAGCAACTGTACCTTCAGTACGCTTCATGAAGTGACCAGCTTTACCAGCAACAGAGTTACCTAGGTTGAAACGCTCGCCGTAGCCACCGTCACCTGGGTTAAAGATGTTAGTAGGACCAGAGATCAATAGGTAGTGAGGGTGGTATTGCTTACCAATAAGTAGCTTACCCCAGTCGCCTTGAGCACCGATGTAGTGTAGACGAGAGTTAAGAGCTGTAGACTGGTCAGAAACTGTAGCGTTGTTAGCCTGAGCTTCCCAGTGGAAAAGACCTTTAGTGCCGTCTAGACCTAGATCGATATCACCTTTGATACCAAAGCGTGAAGACTGATCGTCAACACCAGTGTCGCCGTTGTCTACTTTTTGTAGACCGATACGGAAAGAACCGTAAAGAGTAGCGTCAGCCTGTGCGATCATTGGTGCAGTCATAGCACCGGCAACAGCCAGAGCAATCAGTGACTTTTTCATCAACATTTCCCCTTCAATAATATTCAACATACTAGTAGTGAATTTTTAATTTTTCTAGCATAACGCGCTTAACACGCCGTTACGCTATGAAAATACTATAAAAAAAATATATTTCAAATAAATGAAACACATTTTTCATTAATTTTTTACTTCGGCAGTACTACAAAAAACTTTAATCTCTGCCGAGAGAGTTGCTGCTTTAGTATCAAAATTGAAGAATTAACCTCAATTAACAACGCCTTAGCAACAATATTCAAATAAATTTCGGGCATTACAACATACCAAAAAAGCTTGTGCAACCTTTGTTAGAGCATTTATTTAACTACCTCCCCCCCACAAAAGTATTACTCCTGAATTTTATTGATCTACATCAACTGGCCACTTTGGCCCACTGCTGTTTAAGACGTTTTTCAGAAACGGTTGTTGCTGTCCCTAGCTGTTGGGCAAAGTGAGAAACTCGGAGCTCTTCGATCATCCAGCGATAGTTTGCTAACTCCTGATCATAGATACCTTGAGAACAATGTTTTTCATATCGCTTTTGGTACTGAGAAAAACACTGTTGCAACTGCTCACTCTGAAGACACTCTTGCCTTAGATTACGCCTGAATTTTTCAAGGCGAATTTCAATCCCTTTCAGATACCTTGGATATTGTTTCAGTACATTAGCCGATTCACTTTTTATAAAGCCTTTGTACATTAACTGAGCCAGCTGCTGCTTTACATCATTTAACACTGGCACCTCATTTAACTGCACTTTACCTTTAAGTTGTTTTTGGATTCGATTATAGGTTTGACAAAGCTGCAGAATATCTCCTAAAAGTTTCTCTCCAGTGGGTATGATTTCGCTTTTACACTTCAAAACAGCCTGTTCAAATGCTTTCTTATCCTTAATTACACCATTCTCAGGTAATATTATTGATGAACAAGCTTGCCAAATAATCTCTTGCTCTATTTGAGCAGGCGCATAGAGACCACCGCTTAATAGCACACTTTGGGTAATTTGATCTTTTTTCAGCGCTTTTTTCAAATTGCGAATCTGCTCTTTCATTGAAAGCAAAGCTAAACGCGTGATACCTGAACGACTAATTTGAACCGCTTCATCCTTATGTGATTTCAGGCACAAAGTTACGGATTCACCAGCATCATCTAAAGCAGGATATGCCTCAACTTCAACTCCGGCATATTTACTGATTTTGCAGCTTTCTTCTAGTTGCCCAAAATCCCATTCCGTTATGCCTTGACGTCCCCACTCATTGTCAGATTTTTCTGTCAGCCTCTCGTTTATTTGAGATGCGAACTTATCATTCAGTACTTCCCAGCTTCTTGACTCACTCAGTAATCTACCTTTTTCATCAACTAGGCGAATATTCATTGATAGATGATCAAGCAAAGAACTCTGCCTTAAATCTGATTCTTGAATTCTAATTCCTGTCATACGAAGAAGATGATGAGCAAATACCTCGTATAAATTACCTACACCAAATTCAGCTGCACTGATAAAAGCTTCAACATAATTAGGCACTGGTACAAAGTGCTTACGCTGTTGTTTAGGTAGTCCCTTCAATATTGCAGAACACTTTTCTTCTAGCATTCCTGGTACCAACCACTCCATCTGCTCTAGAGGAATAGCATTTAGTAAAGGCAATGGGACCTGAAGTGTTACACCATCATCTTTTGCCCCAGGAGAAAAGTTATAAAACAATTTTAATTTGGCTGATTCCCATCTAAAAAAGTCAGGGTATGCAACCACAGACACATGCTCAGCCGATCGCTGTAAGATGTCTTCTTCTTGCATCAGAAGCGCATCTGGGGTCTCTTGCTCAATTTTTTTACGCCATTTTTCAAAAGCAGCACCATTGACTATATGCTCACCTTGAAGTGATTGAAGGCGAAGTCGATAGAACTCATAAAGTTGCTCTTCATCAACAAGCAGATCCTTTCTTCGAGATTTCGCCTCTAATTTTTCAATACCACGCAACAAGGCCCTATTTTTCTTAATGAATGCGGCTTGAGAATTAAACTCACCTTCAACCAAAGCCTGTCGAATAAAGATTTCATGAGCTATAGATGGATCAATTTTCCCATAACTCACTTTGCGCTTAGGTACGATAATTAAGCCATATAGTGTGACTTGTTCTGTCGCAACGACCTCTGCCCGTTTTTTCTCCCAATGGGGCTCACTGTAATTACGCTTAATCAAATTTGGCGCTAACTTTTCTGCCCATGCAGGGTCAATGCGAGCAATACAACGAGCGTATAACTGACTAGTTTCAACAAGCTCTGCCGCAATAATCCATTTCGGTGCTTTTTTGTATACGACTGAGCCCGGGAATAGGAGAAAACGTCGGTTACGTGCCCCTAGATATTCTTTATTCTCTTGCTTAAAGCCCATATGGCTCAACAACCCGGCTAAAAGGGAACGATGAATAGCTTCGTAAGAAGCCTCTTGCTCCCTTTCAACAAACTTATCATCTTGTTGTTTGAATTCCTTACAAATCAAATGCAATTGACGATGAGTATCCCGCCATTCACGCATACGCATATAGGAAAGGAATTGCTTAGCACAATATTTACGTAACTGATTTTGACTTAACTCTTGCCTCTGCTCTTCGTAGTGATCCCATAGATTCACAAACGATAAAAAGTCAGATTCTTCATGTGCATACAAGCGATGTTTTTCATCACTGGCTTGGCGCTTCTCTTGCGGTCTTTCTCGTGGATCTTGGATACACAAGGCACTCACGATAATCAAAACTTCACGCAAACATTTATTTCTTGCAGCTTCTATTACCATTCGCCCTAAACGAGGATCGATTGGAAGTTTTGATAACTGCCAACCAACTCTCGTGATATTGCGTTTAACATCTACGGCGCCCAGCTCTTGCAGTAATTTAAAGCCATCATTGATATATCTATTATCCGGTGCATCAACAAAAGGAAATTCTGATATATCTCCCAGTTTAAGAGAGAGCATCTGCAAAATAACTGCTGCGAGATTTGTTCTACGGATCTCTGCATCCGTAAACTCAGGCCGTGCACTAAAATCTTCTTCAGAATAAAGACGTATACAGGTACCTTCAGAAATACGCCCACAACGACCCGCTCGCTGGTTAGCACTCGCTTGAGAAATGGCTTCGATTGGAAGTCTTTGAACCTTAGAGCGATAACTATATCGGCTAATTCTAGCCAAACCCGTATCAACTACATACTTAATTCCAGGAACAGTTAATGAGGTTTCAGCAACGTTTGTAGATAAGATCAGTCGGGTAGCAGCAGCCTTACCCGAGCGTTGGAATACCCTATTTTGTTCCGCCAAAGAAAGCCTCGCATAAAGCGGCAAAACTTCGGTATGCTTTAATTCGGCTCGTCTAAGAACTTCAGCTGTTTCACGTATTTCACGCTCACCGGGTAAAAAGATCAAAACATCACCCTGCGGCCCTTTACCCTGTTTACGCTCCATCTGCAGTAACTCTTCTACTGCAGCCAATACCCCTTGCTGAAGATCTAAAGCTTTCTCATCTTCAGCTTGGACTTCATGTAAAGGACGATAAAGCACATCTACAGGGTAGGTACGCCCCGACACTTCGATAATAGGCGCATCACCAAAATGCTTAGAAAAACGCTCTAAATCGATCGTGGCTGAAGTAATGATTACTTTTAGATCTGGGCGTTTAGGTAGAATTCTTTTTATATAGCCAAGTAAGAAATCTATATTCAGACTCCGCTCATGAGCCTCATCGATTATCAAAACTTCATACTGTTCAAGAAAGCGATCATGGCGGGTTTCACCTAGCAGAATACCGTCCGTCATCAACTTGACCTGAGTATTCTCACCTACTTGATCATGAAAACGAACTTGATAGCCAACCCTCTCTCCCAGCGGACTTTGTAATTCATCAGCTATACGACTTGCAACAGTACGTGCAGCCAATCGACGAGGTTGAGTATGACCAATTAAACCTTTACACCCCAAACCTAGATCTAAGCAAATTTTGGGTAATTGTGTCGTTTTACCTGAACCTGTTTCACCAGCCAACACAACTACTTGGTTTTCTTCGATCGCTTTACTGATTTCTTCACGACGACTGCTAACAGGAAGGTCAGGGTAAGAGATATCCATATTCAACTGTTGTCGGCTACTAACCCACTTACAAGAAGCTTCGATATCTGAAATTAATTTAGCAGCTGCTGCCTGATCATCACTTGCCAATCGTTCGATACGGCGCTTCAAACGGAAACGATCCGAAATTCGACAACCATCCAATAAAGACCTGAGCTGTTTTTTACTCTGATTCAAGTGCTTCGCCTTACCCTACTTTTTAAAGGCGTAATTTTATAACAGATAGTGCCCTAGGACACCTTTCTTGGGTTTGATTTCTTAAACTCCAGAATCGACTAACTTATTAAAATTACTACAACTAATTCAAAAGCATTTTCTAATAAACACTCCTATAATGCCTGAAAGGCCTGAGTTCTGTTTTGTGACAAGGTTAATGAAGAACGATGAAACAAATTTATTTTATTTTTACTTCCTTGATTTTACTGCTTCACTCAACTTTTCTATACGCAGAAAAAACAACCGTCAGAGGTTTTTCAACCATAGGGTTAGTCAAAAGCAATGCTGGGGATAGTCTAAACTTCAGAAGAAACCTTGCTCGCACAGCCGAGGATTCTGATTCATGGTCTTTTGAATCTGACACCACCTTAGGTTTACAAGTAGATAGCACTTTAAACGATCAATGGAGCGCGTCAGCTCAGTTAGTTTATAAAAACAGAATCGATCAAAGCCTAGAGAATAGTGTCGAATGGGCCTACCTACGCTATCAACCAAGTCCTGATAATCCATTTAGCTATCGATTAGGTCGCTTAGGTGTTGATGTATTCATGCTATCTGAGTATCGAAATGTAGGTTATGCCTATCTTTGGGCACGCCCACCCATTGAATTCTACAGCCCTCTCGCTTTTGATTATATCGACGGTGCAGATATAACGTACTCAACTCTATTAGAAGAATCCTTCTTTCAAGCCCACCTAACCGTTGGTACTACACAAAACGATTTTGTTTACGATGATGTGACACTGAAGGTTTCTCCTGCTATTGCCACCAGCCTGTTATGGGAAAGTGATTACTGGAAATTCAGACTAGGTTACGCTCATATTGAATTGAGTGATCGAGTAGAGTTTTATCAACCCCTGATTCAAGCATTGGATGACAGCGCCCCTTTATGGCCTCAAGCTGCATCTGCAGCTGACGATCTTAACCTAAAAGGGAAAAAATTCGATTACTACACCCTCGGCCTAACCTACGATAACAATCAATGGATTGTTCAGACAGAAATAAACCAAGTAAAAACTAAAGATAATATCTTCACGTCTTCCCATAGCGGCTACATCAGCCTAGGAAGAAGAATAGGCGACTATACTTTTTATGGTGTAGGCTCCATTATTGAAAACACGGATAGAATAAACCAAGTTGCAGCTGTACCAGACTCATTACCACCTTTAGCCCAAGCACAACTCACTGGTTTAAGAAACATTGTTCAAGACCAATATGACCAAACGGGTGTAGATCAGAAATCCTTAGGATTAGGTGTCCGCTGGGATGTTTATCATAACACCGCTATAAAATTCCAATGGGATAGAACATGGATAAAACCACACGGAGCGGGTTTATGGGCTAAGGATTCATCGAATACAATCGATGAAACCGTAGATACCTTCTCTGTCAACGTGAACTTTTTGTTCTAAGGGGAAGATGATGAAGTATCTAATAATCTTCTTTTCCACGTTGATTCTGTCATTACACACTTCGGCCGATATGATCGTTATTTGCCACCCAGACAGTGGCATCGACAAACTCAGTCGTAAACAAGTGATTGATCTATATATGGGACGCGTACAACACTTTCCTAATGGCGGCAAAGCCTTAACTCTAGATATGCCAACAGATTCAGATCATAGAGCAAAGTTTTACAAAGGGCTTACGGGAAAAACACTTCCGCAAATCAATGCATACTGGGCTAGACTCATATTTGCAGGTCGAGCAACACCACCCCAGTCAGTAGAATCCTCCCAAGAGGTAATTACTACCATCATGAAAGATACTACTGCGATAGGGTATATCAACAAATCAGAACTGGTTGATTCTGTTAAGGTCATTGCACATGTTGAGTAGCCCACTCAATGCAAAACTCTCTATAAGAACAGGCATATCGATCGCGCTATTTGCCTGTTTGTTTCTATTGATATCAGCCGTAGTATTGTTTCAGCTCTCTTACAAAGAAGAACTCGACGAAATCCATAAAAGCTTGCAACAGCTCGTCAAGACAGTAGAGCAAAGTGCCAAGGTTGCGGTATACCTCGAAAACGAAGAACTTGGCGCCGAGATAACTAATGGCCTGATCATCAATGACAATGTTTCCGGCGTTATTCTAAACAGCGATATAGGCATGTTGTTAACCGCTGGGGATATAACCATAGGCTCGAATGCACGATTGGTTGTTTTGAAACTAAGCGACCCCTTCACACCTGAGCTACCGATCGGAAAGTTAACGCTCATTCCTAATCAGTGGTTAATTGAAGCAACAGCCAAAAATCGCGCCCTATCACATATCATTATCTTTGGCGTAAATTCAGTTTTTGTCGTTTTTCTTGTAATCATTTTAGTAAACCGCCTTTTGGCCAACCCTCTCAAGAAGATCGCACAACAACTGCATATTATAAAACCAGGCACAAGCCAACGAATTATTACGCCTAAAGGCCATGAACAAGACGAAATTGGTTTACTCGTAAACGACAGTAACAACTTGCTTCGCGCGATGCAGAAAACCATTCAGCAAAAAAATCAACTCTTTGACGAGGTCCAGAAGCTAGAGCAAAAATTCCGACTTCTTTTTGACAATGCCCGAGTTGGGATAGCACTGGTTAATATGGGCGGTCAGCTGCTCATGAATAATCCAGCTTTCGCCAACATCGTCGGTGAAAAAGCCTGTAAGTATTTTTCTGAGAGCCAGACTCAAAAATTAATTGAATTATTTGAAGAAAGGCAACAACTAGCAAAAGCGATTCAGAAAGCCCTAACTTCTACAAACCCCGTTTCTCTAGACCTGAGTTTTAAAAATGAAGATGAAGCAGATCGACATTTACACTGCATACTGTCGCAAGTTCTTGATGAAAGTGGCGAAGTTCTTTTAGAACTTGTCATCTACGATATATCAGAACGAGTACATCGGGAGCTTAAAGCAAGATACGAATCAGAGGTCGATACTCTTACGGGCCTACTGAACCGTCGAGGATGCAAGCGCCTTATTAAAGAATCATTACTAGAAAAACCTAATAGTCACCACGCGATTATGCTAATCGATCTCGATCACTTTAAACCAATCAATGATACCTATGGTCATGATGCAGGTGATCACGTACTCAAAGAAGTATCCAATAGATTTAATTCGGCTTTACGCAGATCCGACCTTCTTTCACGCTGGGGCGGAGATGAATTTTTGATATTTATAGCGGGAGACGCTAACAATTTAGAAGATGAGGTTTCAGCCGTCGCGAAAAAAATACTAACACTACTAGAAAAAGAGATCGAAATAGGTTTAGGCAAGACTGCTCGAGTAGGGGCTAGTATCGGTATTGCATTAGCACCTCGCCATGGCAATGACCTAAACGCGTTAATTAAAGCCGCTGATATCACCATGTATCAAATTAAACAGCAGGGTAAAAACAACTATCTAATCTATGATGAAACTATGGTAATGGGGAATACAGGATACCCCCCCCTTTAAATCTTGCGGTACTCAAACAAGGAAAATTAATACGTTAAATACCTTTCAAGTCCGAGCTTTTTTTAAATTCCTGCCCCATTTTGTAACACAGAAGTAAAAAACCTTATACATTAGGAGGAATTATACGGTTAAGCCTTGCACATTAGTTCCCGAATCCTGACAATGCGCACAATATTTTTGAAAGATCATTCACATGCGTACACTAGAAGATTCTCTCCCCCTACAATTGCTGAAAGCTCGCGAAGCTACACTGTCTTTTGTAAGACCTTTATTACAAGAGAACTCTCTAACTGAACAGCAATGGCGAGTACTGCAAACCATCAAAATTCAACAAGAGTTAGAATCAAAAGCACTTGCTGAACTTTGTTGCATCCTAAGCCCGAGTTTAACAGGTATCCTTAAACGCCTAGAGCAACAGGGCTATATTCAGCGTAGAAAATCAGAAGAAGACAAACGCCGAATTTTGATCAGCTTGACCGCGAAGTCGGTCGATCTAATTGAGCAACTTACGCCTGCTATTGAAGAACGCTATCAAGCTTTCTCTGATCGCTACGATCAAGATAAGCTAAAACAGTTAATGACTCTTTTAGCAGAAATTGAAGCTATAGAGCCCTAGTTATTCTGAGTTATCGCCTTAGCTGGCCCTATCTTAAAGACTTGTAAAGAGCGCTACCTCATCCTCAACTAACTCCCTGCTTTCCCCCAGCGATAAGGATGCATCTAAATCCAGATCTCCAATAGACAACCTTTTTAACCCCACAACAGGATTTCTAAACCGTCCGAACATTCGCTTTATCTGATGGTAACGACCTTCTTGTAAAGTCACTAAGGCACTATGGGTATCGATAATCTCTAAATCGGCCGGCTTTGTAGTGATGTCTTCATAGGAAAAATACATCCCCGCCTTAAAGGCAGGAACATACTCTTCAGATATAGGCTTAGCGAGGTCGACTTTATAACGTTTCGGCACCTTTCTATCTGGAGAAGCTATTTTACTCGACCATTCACCATCGTTGGTTATCAATAAAAGTCCTGTAGAATTGAGGTCTAATCGACCTGCAATATGCATATCACCATAAGACCCTTCAAGGAGATCAAAAACTGTAGGATGGATCGAATCTTTGGTCGCGCTGACATAACCAACAGGCTTATTCATCATCAGATAAATCGGACGTCTATCCTGCAGCACTTCCCCTTCGCACTGAATTACAGAAAAGCGGTCAATCACTTGATTCGCAGCCAAAGCAGGAAGGCCATCAACAAGGATCTTTTGTTGTGCGATAAGTAACCTTACATCCCCGCGTTTATATGGCGTTCTTGAGGCCAGAAAACGATCTAAACGTGATTTATTTACAGCCATGAATTACTTAGCTTTTTTATCCGTTGATAACGTATCGTCAGGCTCGCTATTCAGCCATGACTCAATAGCGGTGTTTTCAGATTTTAACTCGGGAACATCAGGCCGTTGAGGCTTATCTTCACTAACCCAGCTATCTAACAGATTGGTTTCCTCAATATTTTGCTCTGGCGGTAGTGATGGGAAGGGCTCTCCTTCAGGGCCAGACCAATCAATGTCCCCCATCATCACACCTTCTTCAAGGCCAACAGTTACAGGGACCGCAACACACAGATCTTCAACTGCTGCTTCTTTTAACGAATCAACATCTGCACAAAAATGAACATCTTTTTCGCACTGATCACAATGCCTTACAAATGGGTTCTTAGTTTTTTCCAGATCATCCCAAGCGTTTGGGCATTGGTAATTGACCTTGCAACCTTTTTTATCCATCAGAACCTCTACTTAGGCATTCAAGAATACAAGCTTATTATTAATGATAAGGATAACCACAAACTAAGCGCTTAAGCCGCCCATACAGATATATTTTGTTTCTAAATAATCATCCAAACCATATTTAGATCCCTCTCTACCATGACCTGATTCTTTTACTCCTCCAAAAGGAATTAACTCAGAACTAATAGCCGTCTCATTTACCCCAACCATTCCGTACTCGAGTGCTTCAGAAACCTGCCAAATTCGCGAGATATCTTGCGTGTAGATATATGAAGCCAAACCAAACGAAGTGTCATTTGCCAGGGCAATCGCATCTGCATCTGTTTTAAATTTAATTACGGGTGCTACTGGGCCAAAAATCTCTTTATTAAAGATATCCATATCAGGCTTCACATCTGCTAAGACTGTAGGTTCATAAAACCAGCCACCAAGGTCTGAAGATTGACCTCCTGTCACTAACCTAGCCCCCTGATCAATAGCATCTTTAACCACTACATCAATTCCCATCAGTGCTTTATCGGTTATCACTGGACCTAGTGTTGTATCCTTATCAAATCCATCACCTAAACGAAACGCTTTGATGGCATCAATGAATTTAGATAAGAAGCGATCATATATCCCTTCTTGAACCAGCAAACGATTAGCACAAATACAGGTCTGCCCCGAGTTTCTAAATTTTGATGCAAGCGCTCCAGCAACCGCTAGATCAATATCAGCATCATCAAATACAACTACGGGAGCATTACCACCCAACTCCATTGATGTACGTTTAACCGTATCTGCGCACTGTCGTAGCAATAGTTTCCCTACTGGGGTCGACCCCGTAAAGGTAAGCTTTTTCACGGTTGTACTCGATGTAAACACCTCACCAACTTCTTCTGCATTTAGGCAAGGCAAAACATTAAATACACCAGCAGGAACACCCGCTCGATCGGCTAGTTCAGCTAAGGCCAATGCAGATAAAGGAGTTTCTGGTGCGGGTTTGAGCACAATAGAGCAACCGGCGGCTAGCGCTGGTGCGACCTTACGCGTAATCATCGCATTAGGAAAATTCCATGGTGTTATTGCTGCAACCACACCTACTGGTTGCTTAATAACAAGACTGCGGCGATCTTGAGCAGAAGGTAAAATATCACCGTAAATACGTTTAGCTTCTTCAGCAAACCATTTCAGATAAGAAGCGCCATACAGTATCTCACCCTTAGCTTCGGCAAGTGGTTTACCTTGTTCAAGCGTTAATATTGAGGCGAGATCATCTGCATTATCAATAATAAGATCATGCCAGCGTTGCAACACATTGGAACGTTCAGCAGGCGACTTTACTTTCCATTCTTGCATCGATGTTTGAGCAGCTTCGATTGCATCCTTCGCTTCCTGCTCTCCAACATTTGTAACTTGCGCAATGGTTTCGCCATTAGCAGGGTTAAAAATTGGGAATTCAGCTCCACTATTGCTTGCTACCCATTCACCGTTGATAAAAGCTTTGGTTTGTATCAAACCTGAATCGCTCAAACTAAGTCCCATACTTCACCTTCATTTGGGCCAACAAAAACGGGCATAGCCTACGAACTTGGCTAAATTCTTTTACGTATTTTTTGCAGGCGATTTATTTCTTCTTCTAATAACGAACGTCTTAACACCTTACCCACATTGGACTTTGGAAGATGCGTTCTGAATTCAACTAAACGAGGCACTTTATAAGAAGTTAAACGTTCGCGGCAATATTCTCGCACTTGTTTAACAGACAAACGTCGATTGGATGTGACCACAAATAATTTAATGACTTCGCCGCATGTTTCATCGGGTAAACCAACAACAGCACATTCAACAACATCAGGATGGCTGGAGATAGTATTCTCTAACTCATTAGGATAAACAGGGAAGCCTGATATATTAATAATGTCTTTCTTACGATCAACAATACGTAAAGTGCCATCATCCAGCACCCGAGCAATATCACCTGTCGCCAACCAACCGTCTGTATCCGGTATCGATGAGTTATCTCGCCAATACCCTGACATCACTTGGGGGCCTCGCACATAAAGCTCTCCCGTTTCGCCCGAACAGAGGTCCTCCCCCTGCTCTCCTACAATACGTACCTCGGTTAGCGGTAAAGGCTTACCCACAGATCCATAGCGAGAGTTGTGCGGTTCCCCAATGGCCACAACAGGAGAAGCCTCTGTAAGGCCATACCCCTGAATAATCTGACAACCCGTTACACTTTCCCACTCATCACTAACAGAACGGGTGAGCGCCATTCCTCCTGAAAGGGTTAACTTTAGCCGAGTCATATCTAACTGGTTGAACAAACTATTACGACAAAGTGAAACAAACAGAGTATTTATGCCTGAGAATACTGTGAAATCCCATCGACCTAGCTCATTAACTAACCCTTGAATATCACGAGGGTTTGTTATTAACACCACTTGAGCACCCAAAACCGGCATAACCAAACAGTTAAGTAGAAAACCATAGATGTGGTAAAGCGGCAAAGGTGCGATCGCAATCTCTTCACCCGCTCTCAATGTGTCCGGCAAGCGATGTCTCAACTGCAATACATTTGCAATCAAATTCCTATGGCTTAACACGGCACCTTTCGGCGTCCCGGTAGTGCCCACCGTGTATTGGATCAGTACAGTTTGTTCTGCACCCCGCTGCACTTTTTCTAAGGTGTAGTGTCCGCCTTTAGCCAGCGCCTCTCGAAAACCAACCGCATCTTTTAATCGATATTTAGGGACGATTTTACGCAAATATTTCGCCGAATAATTGATCATTAAACGACGCATCATAGGGTGGATATCACCAAGTTCTGTGACTATAACCGTATGAATATTTGATTGAGGTAAAACCTCTTCTAATAGATGAGCACTATTAGCAAGAATAATAACCCCTTTAACACCGGCATCGTTGAATTGGTGCAACGTTTCAGCAGCGGTATAAAGGGGGTTAGTATTAACGATAACTAAGCCTGCTCTTAGAGCTGCCAACACTGCAATTGGATATTGCAAGGTATTCGGTAGCTGAATGCCAATCCGATCACCTGATTCAAGAGAGGTACAGTTTTGTAGGTAAGCTGCTAATTTATCAGCAAGATTATCGAGATCAGCATAAGTTAAAGTTGCCCCCATGTGAGTGAAAGCATCTTTATATGCGAAATTCTTGCAAGCTTCATCAAGAAGCTCGGTGACACTCCCGACGTTTTGGATATCCAGCTGCAATTGTTCGAGAGAATCTCGTTTCACACTCACCTGAAAAGCTCCTTATACTCAGGCTAAACTATCCGTTATTGAGGTAACCCTTCAACAAAGGTCACCAACTCTCCTGGTTGTAGTGCAATCCAATCCTCATTATCCGTTAACGGTACTGTGGCGATTACCGTGACGATGTCTTTAGGCGTCGTTTCTTTAACAAAGTCCACCTTCATTTCGCAATCAGTAAGGCTCGCTTCGCCAAAAGGTGCTTTACGAGTCAACCAGGACAATTTACTGCCGCAGAACGCAAATAGATGGGTAGATTCGGTTAGGAGCATGTTAAATACACCTAACTCTCTTAACTGGTCACAACGCTGCTTGATGAATTTAGAAAGTTCTTCAAAACACTCAGGGCGTTGAGGAAATGCTTGTCTGATTTCACCTAATAACCAACAGAATGCATACTCACTATCTGTCGTTCCTACTGGATGATAAAAAGAGAGAGGCTTATCAAACAGAGCTTTATCCAACTGACCATTGTGCGCAAATGTCCAAGTAAAGCCCCAAAGTTCCCTTTGAAATGGATGGGTATTTTCAAGGCAAATATTGCCTACATTTGCCTGCCGAATGTGACTGATCACCACATGACTTTTAATCGGGTGTTCTTTGACTAAACGAGCAATTTTAGAATCGACGCTCGGGTTTGGGTCATGAAAGCAACGTGCGCCTTTACCCTCATAGAAAGCGATTCCCCAACCATCTTTGTGAGGTCCCGTCCCCCCACCACGCTGCATCAGCCCGGCAAAGGAAAAGCAGATATCAGTAGGCACATTAGCACTCATACCCAACAATTCACACATCGCTACAATCCTTAATCAACGACAACGAGGTTAGATCGATTTATTCTGATTTACCTTCCAGAACGATCTTATCAGGTAGGGAATCAATCGCATCGGAGCCCGATTCGATCTTACTGCTTTCATCCATCAATGCAGATGTTTCTTTCATTCGACGCTCACCTACAAAGCAACCATCTGGATGAATCGACATCTGCTTACTTTCAACTGTTGCACGAACTTGTCCACCAGCATCGATATGCAGTTCATCACAGATAATTTCACCTTCAAGAATGCCGCACACATCAACACCACGAGCTTTAATAAGCCCACGTACGTGACCAGATTTTCCGATAGAGATACTATCTAGAGAACTCACATTGCCTTCGAACATACCATCGATGTGCATTTTACCGACGATGCTCATATCACCACAAAATTTATTGCCTTCTGCAATTATTGTAATGGCTGATTGTGCAGGTTTAACGGATACATTTCTTTTAAGGATGCCCATTTAACTCCCTTAACCTTTGTAAACAAAGAATCAAAATTTGTTATGTCCCAGGAGAGGAATGGTTCGGGATCTATTGCTGTATACATATGGCGAATCTCATAATGCAGATGCGGCCCTGTAGACATTCCCGTATTACCACTTAATCCTATCAGCTGTCCCTTACTGACCAGATCTCCAGTTTTTACTTTTAATGCATCCAGATGCGCAAAGTAAGTTTTAAACCCAAAGTTATGCTGAACCTTAATCAGCTTACCAAAGGATTTATTGAAAGCAGCATATTCAACAACGCCATCAGCGGTCGCATAAACAGGCGTGCCTCTATTGGCTTTAAAATCTATACCATGATGCATCACCCGTTTTTTACGTACTGGGTGAAAACGTGATCCATACTTATCCGTAATCCTGATTGCCTGAATAGGCACACCGTTTGGAATACTGTGCAAAAAAAATAAACGTTTGTTCGCCTCGATAGTTAGTTGCTCAGCTTTGCGCGGGTCGATCTCATCAGAAGGTTCTAAACCTAATAAGGTTTCCAATCCATCAAGCGAATTGTTGAACGACGTGTTCAATTCACCAATTCGGATGTTCTCTTCTTCTAACTTATCTCGCTCAGTTTTTATAGTGCTAAGAGATAAACTGAGTTCTTTCAATTCCTCTACATAGAGCTGTTGGGAACCAACCATCAATTCATAATTTTCGCTTAGTACCTGATGATCTTCTTCTAACTCAGATAGATCATCCGTTGTAACAACTAATAGTGTATTCGAAACGAAAAAACTGATTGCTGACAAAATCAAAAATACCAGCAATACATATTTTGCTATTTGGTTAACCGTATATTGGCGAGAGCCATATACAGTGGTTAAAGTTATAACCAGTTTATTTCTCAAGATAACACCTGTAACGACTTGAGATGGGTAAAAACGAGCCTCTAAATATACCCATTTTTACATCCATTGTCATAATCATTACAGGCGAAAGCCATAGATAATAAAGGGAATTATCCTATTGTGTAATAAGGCTTTAATCTCCGTCCAACATTCGACCAATACCACCTAAAACCGAACCTTCACCCTTATCACTACCACCAGATGATGGCGCTGATGCAATTAAGCGATCAGCAAGGCGTGAGAACGGTAAACTTTGAACCCAAACACTACCAGTGCCTTTAAGCGTTGCAAGCCAAAGGCCTTCCCCCCCAAAGATCATCGATTTCAACCCTTTGACCATCTCAATATCGTATTCAATCCCTTCAGTAAATCCGACAAGGCAGCCCGTATCGATCCTTAAAGTTTCATTGTTCAACTCTTTACGCACTACGGTGCCACCCGCCTGCACAAACGCCATACCGTCGCCTTCTAGCCTCTGCAAAATGAAACCTTCACCTCCGAAGAAACCGGCACCAATTTTCTTAGAAAATGCAATTTCCACTTTAGTGCCTAAGGCAGCGCACAGAAAAGCATCTTTCTGGCAAATAACTTTTTCACCATAATCAGCCAAATTTAGGGGCACGATGCTACCAGGATAAGGCGCAGCAAAAGCGACACGTCTTTTACCACTACCCTCATTACCGAAATGAGTCATAAAAACGGATTCACCCATAACCATGCGCTTACCCGCAGAGAAGAGCTTACCCATTAAACCTTGGTCAGGCTCTGATCCATCGCCCATTTTGGTTTCAAAATTGATCCCCTCTTCCATATAATTCATCATGCCGGCTTCGGCAATCACCTTTTCACCAGGGTCTAACTCCACCTCAACAATTTGAAGTGATTCACCAATAATTTCGTAATCAACCTCATGACAACGCATTGTTACATCCTTTTATCTAACTTATTTATGAGTAAGGGTGTCGTAGTTGCTTGTATGCCTAACGAAAACAGCACAACACCGTATGCTATAGATTGAATAGTAAACCAAGCATCGATTTCAAGAGACAGCGATAAAAGCAAAAGGCAATTTAACAAGAACAACTATGGCCTTGATGAGAGCGATAGCAAATAAGGCCGATAAAACTAACAGTAGAATATGAATTATTCCCATCTACCTACCTCCCTGACATAACCTTAAAGTAAGTAGCATAAAAATTATTAATGTACCTTTCATAGCCCAACTAATGCAGCTAGCCAACGAGATACAAAAGAACAAACTTCATGCAGAAAACAACCCCTAACCATTTGGTTTTCAAGTAATTACGGGACATTTGCCCAAATACTCATTTCTTTATTGATAATCCCGACACCTACGCTGATGATCAACTACACTGTCTTAAAAAACGGATTTATTAGATGCTATCAATAAGTGAGCTTTTATCTACAGAGTTATCTCCCGCCGACCAAAATTCATTATGGCGTACGATTACCGACTATTACTGTCATGATGAAAAGTCCCTGTGTGAGCAACTACTGGAAGTCTCACCCGATTCTTCTCAAGCTAAATCCAAAGCAACAGATTGGATCACTACCATTCGCGACTTGGATAATCCACTATTTTCTGTAAACACACTAATGTCGAAGTTCGGGTTAGAAAGTGACGAAGGTATTGCTCTACTAGCCCTTGCTGAAGCACTCTTACGAATACCTGATGCGGAGACTGCTCAAGCACTAATTTTCGACAAATTAGATTCACTAGCCCTCAAGCCTGAAAAACTCTTTCAAGACCATCCCACTTTCCTTGAAAACAGTACCTTTTGGGGCGTCGCGCTAAGCCAACAGCTTATAAGCCAAGAGCAGTCTGCAGGTAGTATTTTAAATAATGTATGGCAACGCTTAGGTAACTCTGTAGTGCACCAAGCTCTGGCCTATTCAGTCTCTCAAATAGGTAAGCAGTTCGTCTTTGCTGAAGATATTCACGTAGCTCTAGATCAACGCTGTGATTTTGATAACAACACTTTGTTCTCATTCGATATGCTAGGCGAAGCTGCTGTTTGTGATCAGGATGCACAAACCTATTTCGAGGCTTACCTCGATGCAATTCAGGCGACGGGTCAACAAAATCCCAAGGGCAACACCAGCATCTCCATAAAATTGTCAGCCTTACACCCTCGTCTCGAAAATAGTCATTTTGACCTATTACAAAAACAGTTGATGCATAGGTTATTCCAGCTCCTTGTGACCGCACGTAACCTTGATGTAGCAATAACAATCGATGCAGAGGAGTCTGAACGCCTAGAAATCACACTATTAATTTTCGAACAATTACTGCGAAGTGAACTGTGTCTTGGCTGGGGAAAATTAGGGTTGGCTGTTCAGGCCTATAGTAAACGCGCCCTTCCAACCTTGAGATGGCTGTCACTTATCGCTGCCGATTGTGAAACTCCAATCCCTATAAGATTAGTTAAGGGAGCTTATTGGGATAGCGAAATAAAACGCAGCCAGCAGAACGGGCTGAATAGCTATCCGGTTTTCACCCACAAATCCGTCACTGACCTTTCCTATCTAACCTGCGCCAAGTTCCTTTTATCTGAACAAGGGGGTTTATTAATCCCACAATTTGCTACACACAATGCATTAACTATTGCCCAGCTATTAAAAATCCCTACAGGTAAAGTTTTTGAATTTCAACGGTTACATGGAATGGCCGAGCCTCTCTATCAGAAAGCACAACATGAAATAGATCAAAATTGCAGAGTTTATGCGCCTGTTGGTGATCAGAATAATCTATTGCCCTATTTAGTTAGACGCCTACTCGAAAATGGCGCAAATTCTTCATTTGTATTCCAACTACATGACCCAAATGTAAGCATTGATGAGATAGTCGAGTCTCCTAGCGAAAAAATTCAGAGTACGTCTTACGAGCTGCCTTTACCAAATAAGATATTTGAACAACAAAGAGAAAACTCTGCTGGAGATCCTCTAGGTAGCTTAGATTGTTGGCAACAGTGGCGAAGCATTATTGAGTATTACGGACAAAAGAAATGGTATTGCCAACCGATCATCGCTGGTGAGGTTACGGATGGTCTTAATCTACAACCCGTCCATGCTAATTATCAATTAGACAAAATTGTTGGCTATCAAAGCACAGCAGATAAAACCCTGATAAAACAAGCCATCAGCATCGCCGAACAGTTTTTTCCAGAGTGGCGAGATCAGGATGTCTCCGTACGCAGCAAAATCCTACTTAATTACGCACGTTTGCTCGAACAGAACAAAGCTGAACTGGTGTCACTCTGCATTTTAGAAACAGGTAAAACACTAGAAGATGCTCTGGCAGAAGTAAGGGAGGCTATCGATTTTTGCTTTTACTACGCAGCGTTAGCTGACAAACAATTACAGCCAGAATCTCTACCCTCAATTACGGGTGAAGAAAACACGTTGCACTACCAAGGACACGGTGTCTTCCTTTGTATCAGCCCTTGGAATTTCCCACTAGCCATTTTCACAGGTCAAATTGCAGCTGCACTTGTTTGCGGTAACACAGTCCTTGCAAAACCATCATCAAACAGCGGATTAACTGCATTTAAGGCAACTGAATTATGGTACTCAGCAGGCTTACCTGAATATTGCTTACAACTGATACCTTATGCAGGAAGCGAGCACTCAGAAGCGCTACTAACTGATTCACGTATTGCCGGAGTGACTTTCACAGGATCAACTCTAGCCGCAAGTGCGATAAACAAACAATTAGCCAATCGCCATGATGGCTCGATTATTCCATTTGTTGCAGAAACAGGCGGTTTAAATGCGATGATTGTTGATAGTAGCGCGCTGGTAGAACAAGTAGTTCTCGATGCGATCCACTCAGCTTTTAACAGTGCAGGGCAAAGATGTTCAGCATTGCGCGTTCTGTATGTACAGGAAGATATAGCAGAGGTTATCGAAGATAAACTCATTGGAGCGATGCAAACCCTATCTATTGGCAACCCAGAACAGCTAGAAACAGACTTAGGTCCCGTTATAAATCAAGATGCCATGTGTACACTCTATGAACATATTGAGCGTTGCCGTTTACAAAATAAGGTTTTATTTGAACTGGATCTGTCGGACCAACACAACCAAGGCAGTTTTGTGCCGCCGACCCTGATCCGCCTGAACTCAATGGATGAACTGACCGGTGAAATTTTCGGTCCTATCCTACATATTATTCGCTATCAAAAGTCCAACTTGGAACGGGTTATTAACGACATAAATCGTAGCGGATTTGGCCTAACATTAGGCGTCCATTCTAGGAATGACCTATTCATAGAACAGATTACCTCCCAAGCCCTAGTAGGGAATATCTATATTAACCGGGATCAAATAGGCGCAGTAGTTGGCAGCCAACCCTTTGGCGGCATGGGACTATCTGGCACCGGTCCTAAAGCCGGTGGTCCCAACTACTTAAAACGTTTTGTACGTGAAAAAACCATTACCCGAAATACAACAGCTTCTGGGGGCAATAGAACGCTTTTAAGTAAAAAACTATGAAAAACCATTTAAAATCAATACGTAAGCAGTCCCTTCTTCTAAAGAAATGAATTTATTCGCAAAGATTGATGGATGCAGTTTATTTAATCGCCCCAGAGAACTCAGACATTATTTGGGTTAATAGGGCTAGTCATGAAGATCTACAGATGGAACAAAAGGTGTTTTTGTATTGATCTTTGCTAATACCTGCCTGAATGAAGCTGAATCTCTGGCAGAGAAGCTGAGACAATACTGTCGCAACAAGTCTTAAACTATGCAGAGCATGAGATAAAAATCACAGGCAGTATTGGTGTGGCGCCTTACCTAAAACATGGTTCGAATCAATGAGAGCAATTTTGGCAGCAGATTCGGCCCTTTACCAGGCTAAATCTAGGACTAGGAACCTCATCTGCTCACCGTAACCAGCAATATCCCTTAAAGAAACCTAAACCTCTTCTACTACCTCAGCATCATGCTTCAGGCGATAGCAAGGTTGGTATTCTTTATAGTTAATTTTCATTCGTCTCTGTTCTACAAAAGAACCTAATAACTTATCCATAGATGCCATAATGGCTGGTTCCCCACAGATCTCAAATGCACCAAACTCTTCAATCGCTCTGATACCCGGTTCTTTGACATTCCCCGCCACAATACCCGATAGGGCACAACGCAGATTTGCCGCTAACTCAAAGTCGGTTTGATCTTTTATTAACTTGAGGCTCGCCATATTTTCATGATTAGGCTCAAAAGGCTGTTGGAACGATTCCGGAATATGCATCTGCCAGTTGTAATGGAAAGACTCACTGGTCGCCTTACGATAGCGGGTTACCTGTTCTAATCCTTCACGCATCACTTCGGCTACTTCATGGGGGTCATCAACAATGATCTGATATTTGCTAGCAGCATCATCACCCAATGTAGAGCGGATAAAATTATCTACAGTTTCAAAATACTCTTCACTGCCTGAAGGTCCTGTTAACACAAGAGGGAACGGTAAGCTGTGATTTTTCTCATGAAGCAAAATGCCCAGGATATATAGAATCTCCTCCGCGGTACCTGCGCCGCCTGGGAAGACAACAATACCATGACCTAAGCGAACAAAAGCTTCTAAGCGCTTCTCAATATCCGGCATGATGATAAGTTCATTTACAATCGGATTTGGGCTTTCGGCAGCGATAATACCGGGCTCCGAAATACCAACATAGCGCCCCTCTGTTTGACGCTGTTTGGCATGGGAGATCGTCGCCCCTTTCATTGGCCCTTTCATCGCTCCCGGGCCACAGCCAGTACAAATATTAAGCCCACGTAGGCCCATCTCATAGCCTACTTTTTTGGTGTAATCATACTCAATTCTATTAATGGAATGACCACCCCAGCAGACAACAAGATCTGGTTTTACATGCGGACGAATCGCACCAGCATGGCGCAGAATATGAAAGACCATATTCGTGGTCGCTTCCGATTCAGTAAGGCCGGAGCAACGATGATCTAACTCTGTACCAACATAAAGTAAGTCACGCAAAACAGAGAAAAGGTGCTCGCGAATACCCGTGATAATCTCACCATTCACGAATGCCGTTGCGGGCGCATTCACCAATTCAAGCTGAACACTTCGATGCTTTTGACTGATTTTAATATCAAATTTTGCATACTTATCCAAAACCAGCTTAGTGCTATCTAATTCACTACCACTATTCAAAACCGCCAAAGAACACTGGCGAAATAGACGAAATAATCCCCCCTGACTGGCATCCTGCAACTGGTCCACTTCATAAGGTGAAAGGGAATTTAGGCTTTCTAAGGGGGTAATACTGGTCGTAACGTATTGCTCTGTCATCATAATGACCACCTCCATGGATCGAGCTAAAATTCCTGTTTAGCCGATCCAAAAATAACTTTTCGGCTGAACATCACTTTCGTTCTTCTTATTAAACGACGGCGACAATAGTCCTAGTCTTAAACATCTGCTGTTAAGATTTTGTGAATACACGAATTAAAAAAGAGACTGAAAAATTGGGGTAAGATTCACAAACAGCAAATTTTTAGACAGCCGACAACTCAGTGAAGTTCCTTAAGAAACTATAGACAGCATTTGGCAAAAATCAAAAAATTCACTTATAAATCAATCAAATATTTCAAAGCTGTTTGATAATATCTGCCACAAATTCTGGCACTACTTCACTTGCTGGGCCATAAATTCGGTGATCAAAAGCCGATTCTACTCTTGATGGTTCCAGGTTCAGCTCCACTGTCAGTGCCGAAGACCTTCCCGCCACTTCAACAAACCCCGCAGCGGGATAAACATGGCCTGAAGTACCAATCGATATAAAAAGATCACAGTCCTCTAGGGCAGAATAGATCTCATCCATATACATGGGCATTTCCCCAAACCAGACAATATCCGGTCTCAATGTGCCCGATAGATCACAACACTCGCAACGATCACTTGGTTCAGTTTGCCCCGTCTCTTTATACACCTGACCAGAATCACTACAACGCATCTTTAACAACTCACCATGCATATGTAACAAGTTCTGACTCCCCGCTCTCTCATGCAGGTTATCGATATTCTGTGTCACCAACATGAACTGACCGGGAAACTTATTCTCTAGCTCAGCTAAAGCGATATGAGCTGCATTGGGTTTAACTGGGCCCGAGAGCAATTGCTCCCGTCGTTGGTTATAAAAACGATGAACAAGCTGCGGATCACGCACAAAGGCTTCTGGGGTAGCAACATCCTCTACCTTATGGTCTTCCCACAAACCATCTTCCGCACGAAATGTCCGAATGCCCGATTCCGCGGATATTCCTGCGCCGGTTAATACCACAATAGAATTAATTGCCATCTTTAAAATCCTTCAAAGAAAATTTGTCACTTGTCATTCAACTGGAACCTATGTATTACTAAGCTATCTTACATAGTAATAGCTGTGCTAATTCATATTCAAATTTGTCTTAGCTTAGTATTCAGCAATTATCTGAGACTTCGTGGTGGATCATATTTCACAGTACGTCAGTTACAGAATAATCATTACGACTCCGAAACCTACAGAGTCTGTCTCTAGGTCAGCAGCCTACGCTGTTGTACTTGAAGTAGCTAAGCGCCTTCCAAGCTTTGCCCGCTATCGGTCACGATTTATCCAGTTTATTGATTCCCAAACATACTCAATCTTCGATCAGTTCAAACTTTCTAAGTTTTATAATTGCATTAGCTCACATCTTCCCTTCGGCTATATAAGGAACCGGCTATGACTGCCTCTAAACTCTATATACTCGACACCAACGTACTTCTTCATGATCCTAAGTGTCTGTATGAATTTAAAGAACAGGACATCACTATCCCGATGACTGTTTTAGAAGAGTTAGATGACATTAAGGACCGAAAGAAAAATGTATCTCAAGAAGCTAGGGCCGCCATACGTGCCATAGACGACATTCTTAGTTATGCTGATGACGCTGCAACGATCACCAAAGGGGTTGATATATTTATCCCTATTACCGCTGTAAACAGTGAAAAGAAATTAGGCCAACTCAGTATCTTTCCCGATCATGAGTTAACTGCTCGCCAAGGCTTTTTGCCGCAAAACTCCAATAAAGATAATCAGATCATAAACTGCGCGCTTCATCTTCAGGCAACCAATCCTCACCGCGATATTATCTTAGTTACCAAAGATATTAATATGCGTCTCAAAGCCTTAGGTGCAGGGCTAAAACGGGTCGAAGATTATCGTACCGATCAACTGGTTTCAGACATTGAGCTTCTACCTGCCGGCCATAGCAATATGGAAGGCAATTTCTGGGAGCGCGTCGACGATATTAAAAGTTACCAAGAGGGCAGCCATACTTACCATCAATTTTCCCAATCCGTTCTACCCGACACTTACCCTTGCGAATATATCTACGATGATTCTGAGGAGTTTGCCGCGCGCGTATCCTCAGTACGCGATGGTCAAATTACATTGAGGGACTTAGGTGTCGATCGCTTAATGCAGCAGAACTGCTGGGGCATTGAACCGATTAACGTATTCCAAGCGTTTGCAATGGATGCCGTGCTTGATCCAGATCTGGATCTCGTCATTCTTAATGGTGCTGCAGGTTCTGGTAAAACATTGATAGCTCTAGCCTGCGCTTTAGAGATGGTGATTGAGCAGCAGCGCTACAACAAAATCATTGTGACTCGTTCTACTCCACCCGTTGCCGAAGATATCGGCTTCTTGCCTGGTACAGAAGAGGAGAAAATGACGCCTTGGCTAAGTGCGATTCAAGATAACTTGGAAGCGATGCATGAGCACGATGAGCGCCCTCAGAGCAGCGTAAAATACGCGATAGAGAAAGCGAACATTCAATTTAAATCGCTTAACTTTATCCGAGGCAGAAGCATTCAAGATGCGATCGTACTCTTAGATGAAGCACAAAACCTCACGCCATCTCAGCTAAAAACCATAGTGACCCGTTGTGGTAAAGGCTCGAAGATCATCTGTTTAGGTAACCTCGCACAGATTGACTCGAATTATCTAACACCGCTCACTTCCGGCTTAACCTATCTAGTCGAACGCTTTAAAGATTACGAAGGGGCTGCGAATGTCCATCTAGAAGGTATATTCCGCTCAAGACTAGCTGAATATGCAGAAGAGCACCTCTAATTCGATCATCTAACTGGCTATTTAAGCCTTTCCACACCTCTCATTGATGTGGGAAGGCTTAAAAACAAGACAAGAACTACTGTTTAACTTTTAATCTACATTAGAATCTTTATAATTGGCTCTCTGTGATTTTTAACCTCTTTTCATTTTTTAGTGGTGCTAAAGATCACATATTGTTTTAATCCTCCCCGGATATATAACCGGGTAAGCCCTTTCTTACCCGGTATTTTTTTCATAAAAGCTGTTCATAAAACGTATCGCCTAATGCTTTCCTTCTTAAAGCGCTGCCTTAGCTCACTACTAATTGGATTGGTAAATATCTACCGATACCTTATCAGCCCTGTTATCGGCCCTCGTTGTCGTTTTCATCCAACCTGCTCAAGCTACATGATTGAGGCGATTAAACTCCACGGGCCTTTTAAAGGCGTATGGCTAGGATTGAAACGACTTAGCAAATGCCACCCGTACAACGACGGTGGTTATGACCCTGTACCTATGCCTAAAAACTGCTGCGACTATCACTCCGAGCAAGATTCATCCTCCGGCAAATAACAGTTTTTTCTTATAAACCTAAACCACAGCCCTATATTTTATTGTTGAATTAGAGCTTTTTGATTAGGTATCAGTAAGTTATTTCCTTTGACACCTTTCAGCGAAGCATCTATAGGGTTTAAGATAAGAATCTAACCCCTAGGAATAAGCTGGATATTATGTTCACACCGCTGTCAGTTATTCTGTACGTTACCGTTTACATGGGCATCCTATTTGCTATCGCGCAGCTGGTAGAAAAGAGGATTAAAAATAAGGGTGAGCAGAGTGCAGGAAATCCCTGGATTTATGCCCTCTCGCTAGCGGTTTACCATACCTCTTGGACCTTCTATGGCAGCGTTGGATTTGCTTCGAATTCGGGGCTTCTCTTTTTCAGTATCTACGGAGGAGCATTAATTGGTATCTGTTTCTGGTGGTATTCGCTCAGACGGATGGTGCAAGCTAAAGAAACCTTCCGCATAACCAGTATTGCCGACTTTATCTCCACCCGTTATAACCGCTCTCAGAAAATCGCAGCCCTCGTTACTATCATCGCTTTAATCGGCATAGTCCCTTATATATCCCTACAGCTAAAAGCGATCATCAGCTCTTTCTCAATCATCACCGACACCCCACAAACAGGCTCTGCATTTGATCTATCGGGCTGGATGGTGACTATCTTTATGATCTGCTTCACCATTATCTTTGGGGTCAGACGTCTAGATCCAACTGAGCGCCACCAAGGTATGATCGCAGCGCTGGTAGCAGAATGTATCGTTAAAATTATTGCCTTTATCGCCGTTGGTTTCTTTGTAACTTACACACTGTTTGATGGCTTTGGCGATATCTACAGTCGTATACAAACCGCTGGTTTAGAACATCTAGTTAGCATGAACCACGGTGAAAACAGCGGTGTAATGTGGATCACTCTTCTGATCTTAAGCTTCGCTGCGATTCATACGCTACCGCGCCAATTCCACGTTTCAGTGGTTGAGAACTCCAACAAAAACCACATTAAGACCGCTATGTGGCTCTTCCCTGCTTATATGATAGGTATCAACATCTTTGTTGTACCTATCGCAGCAGCTGGATTATTAATGGGGATGCCCGCCGAAAACGCGGACTTTTTCGTATTACTTCTGCCACAACAAGCTGGTAGTGAAAGCCTGACTATCTTGGCCTTTATTGGTGGTTTCTCTGCAGCTACAGGTATGATCATCATCACAACGATGACCCTCTCGACCATGGCATCCAATCATCTTATTTTGCCGACATTAGAGAGAATCCCTGCGTTACAACCATTACGTAGCTACCTTCTTCAGCTTCGCTGGGCAATGGTGTCTTTGATTCTTCTAGGCAGCCTTTGGTTTGCTAAAGAGTTTGCGGATTCTTACATTCTTGCAGCTATCGGTCTGCTCTCTTTCGTGGCAGTTCTGCAGTTTGCGCCAGCTCTGTTTGGCGGCATGTTCTGGAAGAAAGGTAATAGCCTTGGTGCCTTCTTAGGACTTCTGACTGGTTTTATTATCTGGACTTACTGCCTGCTTATTCCAACCTTCATCAAACATGGCTGGTTTACAGAGGCACTGTTAGTTCAAGGCCCCTGGAATATTACAGCCCTGCGCCCAGAAGCATTGTTTGGTTTAGACGGGCTGCACCCTGTGAGCCATGCGGTGTTCTGGTCACTTATTTTTAATATTGGCAGCTACATTATTGGCTCAATTATCTTTAGCCCTAATAAAAGCGAAAGAAATCTAACCACTGAATTTATCAGTGCGATGAACTCCTCCCATTCGCGTCGTGCAAGACCAACAGGATTAGATTCTTATATCTCGCTTCAACCTAAACTTGAAGAGGCGCACAGTCTACTTTCAAACTACCTCCATGAAGATAAGGCCGAGAAAGAAGTTCGTACCATAGCTGAAGATCTACAGGTTATTGATAAGCTGCAGATTACCATTATTGAACTGGTAGAATTCCATCGAATGGTTGAGCACGTCCTAGCTGGTTCGATCGGTGCAGCCAGTGCCCATAAAGCGATTGAGAATACGATCCGCTATAACAGTCGCGAAGAAGCTGACCTTAAAGCACTCTATAGCCATATAGTCACTGAGCTACAATCCACCGAGAAAGAGAACGCTGCAGGTAGCGACGATAGTCAGTCTGGCTATGGCTTAATCGAAGACCTACAAACCCAGATTGATGACTTAGAAGATCAGCTCGCAACGCAGCAAAAAACGATTAGTAACATGGAAGTTAAGCTAGAAGCGCGTTATGAAGAGATCTTTAAATATCGACTCGAAGCGCAAAAATCTAAGCAGGATAATGCGCAATTAAGGAATGAACTTAAGAAGATTCTGCGAGATCGATCAGACGGTGGCTACTCTTCAGAAGCTGAGCATTCCGAGTAACGCTATAAACCAGACAAAAAAAGAGCCTGGTAAATCAGGCTCTTTTTTTAGAAGTACAAAGCAGCTTACGTTTGCTCTTCTTTATGAAGATGGACATCCATCTGAGGGAAAGGAATACTGATACCTTCCTCGTCAAAACGCAATTTAACAGTTTCAGTTGTATCCCATAGCACTGCCCAGTAATCAGCAGAGTTAACCCAAGGACGAACAACAAAGTTTACGCTACTGTCAGCTAGTTCAGATACAGCAACAACTGGCGCAGGATCTTTCAAAATACGCTCATCTGCAGCAATGATATCATTCAGAATCTCTTTTGCTTTACGCAGGTCATCGTCGTAACCAATACCAAATACCATATCTACACGGCGCGTATCACGAGCTGAGTAGTTTGTGATTACACCGCTGTAAATGGAACCATTCGGAATAATTACTTCACGGTTATCGCCAGTACGCATGATTGTGTTGAAAATCTGGATATGCTCAACAACACCTGCAACACCCGCCGCTTCTACGAAGTCGCCTTCACGGAATGGCTTAAAGATGACAAGCATTACCCCCGCTGCAAAGTTCTTCAGTGAATCCTGTAAAGATAGACCGATCGCTAAACCAGCAGCACCCAACAATGCAATAAGCGATGTTGTATCGACACCTATCTGGTTTAGAGAGGCAACAATTACGAATAGTAGTAACGCTACACTCGCAATTGAGGAGATAAAGTTTACCAACATATCTTCAACTTTGGCTTTACGTAGTACACGCTCAAGCAGTTTGATTACCTGCTTTACGACCCAACGACCAATGAAGAAGATAGCCAGTGCAAGCGCAATATCCACAATCCATGGAAATACGTAAGCATCAAAGAAGTTATCCATTAAGGTTCCCCTGAGAAAGATCTTAAAAAAAGTGAACGAATTTAATCAAAACAAATCTGAACAACAGCCAAACAGGCTGCTGAGGCTGTCTCGCTTCCGGACATTCTGCACTATTTATTCTAATTTAGAAAAATGAAATCAGAATAACCCTAAAAACAACCTGTTAAGCAATCAGTTTAATCCGTACAATATGCCAAATTCTAGCGTTCGAACAAATGTATCAATGAAAAAGTTATTACTGACTTCTCTCTTACTATTTTCTGTATCTGCTCAAGCGGAAAAAGGCCATATTGCAGACGATGCAATGGTCTACGTGCATAACGGCCCAAGTAATGAGTATCGAATCATTACCCGTATTAAAAGTGGATCCGCGGTAAATATCCTTAAGCGGGACCCAAAAACTAAATACGTCCAGATTCGTATGCCTCAAGGCCGTATTGGCTGGGTAGAGCCTTCTGCAGTAGATCGAGGCGATAGTATGTCAGTGCGCTTGCCTAAGCTTCAAAGCAGCTTAGAAAAAAGCCAAACAACTGTAACAGAGCAAGCTCAACAGATTGAAACTCTTCAACAAGAGTCTGATGCGCTAAAGAAAGATAATCAAACGTTGAACGCAGAGGTTGAACAACTAAAAGCATCGATAAAAGATTTGAACTTTAAGATCGAATCAAGCGATGAAAGTAATCTGATGCGCTGGTTTACACACGGAGGCCTAGTTGCTCTAGGTGGTGTATTTCTCGGTTTGATCCTTCCTTACTTCCCTAAGCGTAAAAAGCGTAAGGATGAATGGTTCTAATCACGAAACCTTAAAATACAAAAACCGGAGTTTGAGCTCCGGTTTTTTATTGTTAAAAATAGGACTTTGATCAATAAAAAATCTAAATTATTTCGTCTTTTCTATTGACATCAATTACAGCCCTGTAACTTTAAACGCAATAGCTGATTGGCCACTCAAAAACAACTTTTCCTATAGAAATCCGACTAAAAATCCTTTTAAATCATATAGATAAACAATTGGTTATTTTTTAAACAATCCGTTAATCGCAAGGTTTTATCTACCTTTAACGAAGTTCGATAAGAGTTGTTTACAAGGTTATCCACAAAGATTGGGGACAAACCGCCTATCCCCCGAAATCACGCCTTTTCAGCTATATTTGTGCGGCGCACAATAGTATTCACAACACATATTAACGATCTTCAAGCCCTACAAAAAGCCATACCTTTGCTCATATAGCTCTTTTTAAGATGTTCCATAAAAAGAACCAATCGAATGGATAAACAGATCCAATTGGGATCAATCAGCCGCCTCTGTTTCAATTAACACATCACTTAAACGGAGGAAGACAGATGAAACGTATTATTATTTTTGGTCGTGAAGGTTGTGGGTTTTGTTCCCGCGCAAAACAGATTTGTGAAATTAAACAGCTTGATTTCCGTTATATCGATATACATCAGGAAGGCATCAGCAAAGCAGATCTAGAACAAACAGTGGGCAAACCAGTGACTACCGTGCCTCAAGTATTCTGCGGCCAAGAACATATTGGCGGTTTCACTGAGCTAGAAGCTTATTTAAACGCGCAGGGGGTTTAAATTACTCCCTGATGCCCATATAACTGTTTAGGTATTAGGACAACGGCTAAGATTTTTTCCATATTAGCCGCTAAATAATGATAAGCCTGTTTATTGAGTTATACTGCTAGACAGTTGTACTGGTCTTTCACCAGTTAGGAGTGAGTTATGATGACATTTGCTACATTGGTTGCCATCGCAGCAGGCGTAGTTTTCTTGTATTCCTTAGGAAACAGCACGCCACGTGTACAACCGATTCGTATTGAGAATGAGCAACACCCACAGCATCCAGCGCGTCGTCGCCGTTAATCCATTACCGCTGTGATATAGATAAGAGCCTGACTTGGGTACATCACCTGATCAGGCTTTATTTTTATCTACCGCCCCATAACCTCACAGCTAAACCACCCGATCTTTCCGTTTTCCGCTGTGTAGAAGCAAATAAGGCCGCTTTAGTCGCATATAGGTGCAAGGTTTTACGTGCTCGGGTAATCCCCGTATACAAAAGCTCTCGCGTCAGCAAAGGACTGTCGTCCGGCGGTAAAATAAACGCAACGGTATCAAACTCTGAGCCTTGGCTTTTATGTACTGTCATCGCAAACACAGTTTGATGTTCAGGCAAGCGACTCGGTAGCACACTACGTAGCTCGCCATCCAATTCAAACCACACTTTTAGCTTTCCGCTATCATCGGCAAGTACAATCCCGATATCACCATTAAACAATTTCAGTGCAGGATCATTGCGGGTGATCATAATCGGTCGGCCAGCAAACCAGGTATCAGAGCCTTTAATATAGCCCCGGCTTCGTAGCTCTTGCTGAATACGCTCATTCAGACCAGCTACGCCATAGACTCCTTCACGACGCGCGCACAGCAGCTGAAATTCACCTAAACGATCCAATAAGTATTTGGGTGAAGCCTCAGGATTCACATGACTAAACAGTTCACTGTAAAAAGAAACAACCTGATTGATCATCTCTTCGTAACTGTCACGAGTTAGGTAATGATTATTGATATCTTCAAAACCCTTAGCCATCACCCGCTTAACATGCTCAACAGTGCCCGAATTAACCGCTTTCGCCATATAGCCGATGCCACTTTTATCATCAAAGCGATAGCTTTTACGTAGAAGCGCCAAACAATCTGAAAAAGATTGAACTGAGCCGGACGATTGGGCCTGAGGAAATGCACCTAACTGGGTTAATACCTGTTGTTGATTAGTACTGTAATCCAATTCTCCCGGCCAACTACAGATATCGCCTAAGACATTCCCCGCTTCTACCGACGCTAGCTGATCTCTATCTCCCAGTAGAATTAGTCGTGCATGCTCAGGCAGCGCATCCAATAGACGCGCCATCATCGGTAGATCAACCATCGATGCCTCATCCAACACCAACAGGTCTAAGTGCAGCGGATTATCCCCGTGGTGACGAAAACCTATCTGATTCGGAATCACACCCAATAAACGATGAAGTGTGCTGGCTTCCGAAGGCACGAGTGCAGCAAGTTCGGCGGGTAATGCTAATTTCTGCTTCGCAGAGTTTATCGATTCAGCCAGACGCGCTGCGGCCTTACCCGTAGGTGCAGCTAAGCGGATATTGATATCTACGCCTTTAGCCTGCATCTGCTGAATATACAGAACCAACAGTTTAATAACCGTTGTGGTTTTACCTGTTCCCGGACCACCACTAATTACTGAGAAACGTTTTTGAATCGCGACCGCTGTCGCTACCTTCTGCCAGTCTACCTCTTCGTTTTGTTTTGGGAAAAGTTGCGCAAGATGATCACCCAACAAAGGCAGATCCACATCAACTGGTACAGTACGTTTGCTCAACTGCTTAGCGACTTGGATCTCATATTGCCAATATCGATGAAGATAGAAACGCCCCTGATCTAAAACCAGAAGCGCACTTTCTAGCGATCCATTAGTCCCCACCATCAACAGACGAGCATCAGGCTTTAGGGCCTTCCAATCGACAGGTTCGACTAGAGCCACTATCTCATCCGACCAATAGCCTTTTGGTGAAATCAACCTATCTAAAGGCAGACACACGTTACCCGAGGCCAACTCAAAGCTAACCAAAGCAGCAAGTAGCGGTAATGCTGAATCATCAGGCTTTTTCTCAGCAACGAACGCTGCAAGTTGATAATCGACAGAACGAATGATCCCTTCTTGTGACCACTGTTTCAGCTGGGGTAGGTATGCATTAGACATCAACCACCTCCCCGGCAAACATAAGGTCCAACTTTTCAATCAACTCAATATCCGGTTTATCATGGAACACCCCATTGGTGCTTTCACCGTCCATCCCACGAAGGAATAAGTAATAAACACCGCCAAAATGCCGCTCATAATCGTAATCTGGAATACGTTGCTTAAGTAATCGATGCACCGCGAGCGTGTACAGCAGATATTGCAGGTCATAGCGATGATCAATCATCGATTCTTTTATCGCCTCTTGGGTATAACTGGAAGCCTCGTAACCTAAGTGGTTAGATTTGTAATCCAAGACATAGTACTTCTCGCCATCGCGGAAGAGCAGATCAATAAAGCCTTTTAGCAGGCCTCTTAAAGGCTCAAAAGAGAGCGGTTTAGCCTTAGCCGCTAGAGGATCGTATCGACGAATCAGAGACTCTAAACGCCCTACCGTGATATGTTCTGCGCTGAGCATAAACTCCATCTCCACCAGCCGGTCTTCATCGTTGATCTGGTTTAAGCGCAGCCCTTGCCCATTAAGATCCGTTGCAAGAACGTCTTCTATCAGCTTTTCGATCACACACTGCCAACGCTCTTCGTAGCCAGCGACTTGCAGCTGATCGTGAAGTTGAGTTCGATACTCATCCGATTCCAGCATGACCTGCTGATATCGCGCGAAGCTGATCTCTTCAAAGACGCTATGCAGGAAGGTGCCGGCATTCGCTCCTCTTGGGAAAGTAAAGATATTGTCTTCGTCAGGTATGACTTCTTCGACCTGTTCCTGCCCTTCCGCAGCCACTTCCAGATCAAGCCCTGGAAGTTCAGGTATATGACTAGCCTGATGTGTACTCAGCGCAGAGTAACTACTGACACGCCAATCGCGGTCGATTTTTCGCTGAAAATTTCGTGCTTCTAGCTGCGCCGTTTGCTCTTCCTCAACCGCAAATAGATCTTTCTGAGAGCCATAATTTGGCGGCGTCAAGACTTGAATAGCAGCAGGCTGCTCGAGTGTTTGTAAGGCTTCATCCAACTCTATCCCCGATTGCAGAAGAAGAAACCCTAAAGCGCTATCGATCAATCGGGACTTTTTACTATTACCGATCTTGATATGACTGATACCGATATAGCAGCTATAAACTGCACGGGTAAGCGCTACATAGAGTAGACGTAGCTCCTCAGCTAATCGTTCTTTATCCGCTTCTTTCAGCGCTTCCGGTTCAGCCTTAAGATCTAAAACAGCTTCGCCTGATTCATCATGATAAAAAGCACTTTTCTGTTCTTTAAAACGGCAAGCAAAAGGCAAGAAGACGACTGGATATTCCAAACCCTTAGATTTATGCACGGTCACAATGGTTACCAGATTTCGCTCACTTTCTAAGCGTAAAATCTGCTCGTCACCACCGCCAGAAGGCTGTGAAATCTGCTCGTTAAACCAACGGATCAATCCAGCGACACCTTCTCTTTCAGCGCTCGCTTGTTGCAGAAGTTCTGCCAGATGCAGCATGTTAGTTAAGCGACGCTCTCCGGATACCTGCTCAAGCGTCATTGCAGCTAGATTACGTTGATGAATCAGTCGGCTTAACATCGGCAACACACCTAAGCGCAGCCATATTTCACGATAATCACTAAATTCAGTGATCACCTTCTCCCAACCTAATTCATCATGATTCAGCCGATCAAGATCATGCATATCGAGCTGCATAAACTCTGTTGCTAAAGCAGCTTTCAGCGCCCGATCATTCAGCGGATTTTCAATGGCTGTTAACAGCAAAGAGAGTTCAATAGCTTCTTGAGATTTGAAAACTGAATCTTTGTTACTCAAATAAACACAAGGGTGTTCATAAACGGCCAATGCTCGACGGATCTCTTCCGCTTCAAAACGATCTCGAACCAGCACTGCGATATCAGAGCCTTGTAATTTTCGATCTCCAATCAGCGTATTACCAGACAATAAACGGTCGATTTCAGAAGCCGTAGCTTGAGCATAAGTCGCTAAATACTGTGCATTATTCAGCGGCTCATCACTTTCTTGATGCCATAAGGTTAAAGCGGGAGGCTCGACGTTTTGAATCTTTAAGCGTTTACCAGCTTTATCCGCTGCTTTAACGGGTATAAATGGAATATCTTCATCGTAGATAAAAGCAGAATCAGCCGATTGGAAAAGATGGTTTACCCCTTCAACCATTGACGTGGTCGAACGCCAGTTAGTCTCTAAGGTAAAGGTCTGCGGTACTTGGCGACGGGCCTGAATATAAGTAAAGATGTCGGCACCACGAAAGGCATAGATCGCCTGTTTCGGGTCACCAATCATGATCAAGGCATGTCGATTTACATCTTTGTACAGCGTTGAAAAGATGCCGTACTGCAGTGGGTCAGTATCTTGGAACTCATCAATCATTGCGACCGGAAACTGATCACAAATAGCACCGGCTAAGCTTTCACCGCTGTTGCTATACAACGCTTGATGAAGGTCGATCAGCAAGTCATCAAAGGTTTGCACTTGATACTGTTTTTTAGCTCGGGCTAAACGCTGTCGAACCTCTTTTAATGCACGACTCAGCAGTATCTCTTTAACCGGAACTGCCCCCTCTAACAGAGTTTCTAACTGCTCAAACAGATAATGCTGAGGGAATTCAGCACCTTCTGGCGTTTTCTCTTGCAACACTGAAGAGGTGAATTTCTGTAGCGTTGTAACCAGCTTTTTATTCGGCTCCAGTTGTTCTGATGCCGCATAATCATCGATCTGGGCAATCCATTTCGGTAGATTTGCTTTGGTATAACTGCGCTTGTTTACCCCTGAGCTTTGAACCAGCGTAACCAGATCATCTTCATTTTGTAGCCATGCTTGCTTGAACTCATTCAGCGCTTCTAACCTTGCATCATAAGCCTCTGCTAGATCTTGATCAGATAAATCTGGCGTTACCCGAACACTGCGGCTTAACAAACCACGTATTTCCATCATCAGTGATTCGGGGCTCGACCAATACCGCATTACCAAACTACTGAGCGGGCCTGATAATGGATAGATGGTATTGCGCCAGAAATCGATCGCCGCGCTTCGAATCAAGCTCTGATCGTCTTGGGTTAGTTCACTCTCAAATAACGAACCGCTTTCAAACGCATGTTGTTTAAGCATCCGTTGACAGAAACCATGGATGGTAAAGATTGCAGCTTCATCCATCTGCCGAATTGCTTGTTCTAGCAGTTTGATCGCCTGTTCATGATCTGCTGTATTTTGCTTTAGCTGATCTAAAAACGGATCACTGACATCTGGTAACAAAAAAGCATTTCGCGCATCGACTATTCGACTGCGGATACGATCTCGCAGCTCCTCTGTCGCGGCCTCGGTAAAGGTCACAACCAAGATCTGATCAGGTCCTAATGGTTTATCACTGATATCCCCTTGGCCTAACAACAAACGCAGATACAAAGCGGTAATCGTGTAGGTCTTACCGGTACCAGCGCTGGCTTCTATGAGCTGCTGCCCTTTCAGAGGAAAAGTAAACGGTTCTAGCGGAAGTACACTAGTCATCTTTCCCCTCCTCTACATAGGCTAGCAGCGGCTCGTACACTGCTTCTGCTAAAGGAATAAATTGTTCGGTGTATTGATTAAAATCGGGGAATGCCCGACGCGCATAAGGGTCGTCTAAAACCCCAATGCTGAAACTATCGCCGTAAAAGCGTTTTTCTAAGCTTTGCAAAGCCTTATCAGGATCTTTGGCCCGTTGCGCAAAATAATCATGAGCCAATGAAGCATCAAACGCTTGCGGCATCGTCATCCCCTGCTGATAAAACGCCACCAGCTCGGTTAACAATCGACGCGCTTCTGTAGATTCAACTTGACGATAGAACGCCTTACCAGACAAACCGCGGTAGATCGTGTTTTTGCGAGCGTTTAATGCACACAGAACTAGATGCTCGACCCAGGTAGATAAGCGATCCCGCGCATTTACTTGCGCTGGTCTATAGCGCAACAGGTGATCTGGATAGCAATGGTCAATCCAGCCTTGTAAACGCACACCGTCCAGATCCAAATTCACTTCAACTCGCTCAGGGGTACCTTCGCATAAAGGCCTTATTTTCTCGACAAGTTCTTCGCTGTCATGACGTATTTTCTGCAGTGTTAACTCGCCCGCCTGAGCGACCGGTAGAATACCCTCGGCCAATACCGTTTGATCCAATTGATCTAACGATTGCTCTGCTAACGCCGTATCCAGATAACGCTGCTTGATCAGATAAGATTCCAAGTTATCCAGCGCGAACGGCTCTTCGTCCTGCGCTTCGATCTCGCTCTGACTGAAATACACTTTCAACCGCTGATTAAAGAAGCTGCGGCACGGGCTCTTCAAAAAGCGAATTAGATCGGAGAGTTCTAATTCGGCTAGCGTTTCGTTTTCCAACGGCTGATTGATAAATTTCAGCAGAGGCTTAGTATCAGCCCCAGCAGCGGGTAACCATTGAGCAGCATAACTAAACAACTGCGAGTGCTCCGCAAAGTACTGAGGGCTAAAAGCAACTAACGGATGCTGCTGGATCAACGACTGCCGCAGCTTTTTCCCACTATCGGTATACGGCAGGCTGGCATCGGCAGCATAGGTATAACCCTGTTCGATGTAATCGAGTAGTTCACTGACCAAAACCGAAGGTATTTTAGGGTTGTTATCGCGAATAGAGCGCCCAACAAAACTGATATAAAGCTGCTCTTGGGCAGATAACATCGCTTCTAGGAATAGATAACGGTCATCATCTCTACGGGAACGATCACCTCTGCGCGGATAGTCGGTCATCAAATCAAAACCTACCGGAGGAATACTCCGCGGGTACGCGCCATCATTCATGCCAAGCAAGCAAACCACTTTAAAAGGGATCGAACGCATCGGCATCAAGGTACAGAAGTTAACCGCACCAATCATAAAGCGTTGGGATGAGCGTTGCTGGTTCATCCCGTTCAACAGATAATCGGTGATCACTAAAGAGGATAACGGCTGATTAAATTCAGCATCTGATAGCTGTTCTTGCAGATTTTGTAACGTCTGGCGAATAGAGTTCAAAGCGATCTCATCTTGCTCATCGGCAAGATAAAACGCTTCCAACAACTGGTTAATGACCGCAACCCATTCATCTAAACAGAGCGACTGGCTGAAGTAGGTTTTCGCTTCTTCCAACAGATCAATAAAATCAGCAAGTTTGCCAAGTAATTCAGCTTCAAGCCCCTCCACTTCAGTGTAGGGCGCTATCTCTTGCCAATACGCCGTTTGTTCACCTAATGCATAACCCGCGAGCATACGGCGCAAACCAAAGCGCCAACTGTTCTGTTCAAATAGCGGTAGCTCCCAAACACTGCGTTGTTCAGCATCCAGTCCCCAGCGGATATTGACTTGATCAACCCAGTAACGAAGACGTAGGAAGCTATCATCATCCAAACCAAATCGACGCAAGATCGCGGGTACTTCCAGTAACTCTAAAACATCAGATACGGTAAAACGGCTGCTATTTAGCTTGAGTACTTTCTCAAAGCTAAGTAACAGAGGGTTTTCCTGACGATTACTTCGATCCGATATAGAAAATGGGATATAACGCTCAGAAGGTGCATTGGAGAACACCGCTTCGATATAAGGCGCGTAAGCTGCCACATCCGGCATCATCACAATAATATCGCGAGGTTTGAGCTCAGGGTCTTCCTCAAATTTTGCTAACAGCTGATCATGTAAAACCTCGACTTCACGCAGCGGGCTATGACAGCTATGCAACACTATCGAGCGGTCTTGCTCATCAACGCTATGTTTTGTTTCGCTATGACTTGGATCTTCAGGAAATGAGGTCGGGTTATCTAAATCCAAAATATCCTGCTGGATGCTATTCAATAAACAGTGTCTTTCCGGTTCAGCAAAAACATCGATCTCTTCAACCGCGTTATCTTGCAGCTGATAGATATAATCTCGCCCCAGCTTGCCCATAGACGCCAAAAGCGGGTTTCCTTGGGCATACTCGCTCATCTCTAGCTCGGGCTTGCCAAACCAGCGACGGTTAACTCGCGCGATCTGAGCAGCATCTAGAATATCTCCCCAGTAGTAGCGACAAGGGTTCATAATCATCAGATGCACATCAACTTGCTCACCTAAGGCTTGTAGCGCCTGGATATAATTTTGCGGCAGCGCTGAAATACCAAAGACAAACAGGCGTGGCGGTAACTGCTTCAGGTTAGGGCATTGACGAAGCAGTTTTACAAAATCGCCAAACATATTGGCCCTATGCCAATGGGATTGCTCTAACGAAAGAGTGTAATCGGTTAATGATCGCCATAGGACAGGCTGCCAGCTGTGACGGGCAGCAGCCAGATTTCCACCTTGCTCCCAATCAGCGATCCAATCGGGGCGATAAACCAAATATTGGTCGAAGATATCAGCAATTTTATTGCACAACTGATAGAGGCGGTAATCCTCTTCATCGTCTGCCAAATAGGTTTGCAGCGGGTGGAATTCCGATTGTGTCAGCAGATCTGGTAACACCAACATCAACTTCCAAGCCATGGCTTCCTTGGTAAAGGCAGAGCGCTCAGGAACATCATCTAAAACATTAGAGAAGCTTTTCCATAGAAACGATGCAGGCAAGGGAAAATCAATGGATGCAGCGATCCCTGACGCCTGAGCCAACTCAAGTTTGAGCCACTGCGCCATACCTGGGCTTTGTACCAGAATTTGCTCTGAGATGAAGGGGTCCGCGATCGGGTCGCGTCGAATTAATTCAACTAAGAGATCCTTAAGGACCAATATCGAGTTGGAGTGATAAACCTGAAACATCCGTGCCCTGATGCAGTAAAAATTGCTCACCAACGAGGGTTGGTAAATAGAGCTATCTACTTTACTGAACTGGACTTTTAATGTCAGTTACTAATTATTGTGGAACGCTGAGATTAACTTGAATAGATAGGGTAACAGAAGAGCCTTCAGCCACTGCCTTGAGAAAGCCATCAGCTACTGCTTAGGGAAAAGCCTTTAGCCATTGCCTTTTAAAAGCCATCAGCCACTGCTTTGAGGGTTATCTTCTTCAGTTGGTGCAGGCAAACTTGCAAAGCCTTCTTCCTCGGACCAATAGTCTCGGCCCTGCTCTACTCGAACAACCCCTTTGAAGCGTTGTTTCAAATAGTCGACCGCTTCTGGCAAGGTGTCCAAATCACACAAAATTACGCCACCACGATCATTATCTGTAGAAAAAAGAAAACTCTTCATACTGCCTCCAAGTTACGGAGGCAGATGATTACATAGAGAAGCGGTTGTGAAAAGCTAAACTGTGACAATACAGTTTTTACCCTGCTCTTTTGCTTTATAAAGCGCATTATCAGCACGCTGCATCAAACTCTGTACACTGTCACCCACGGTATAAGCAGTGACACCTATACTGACACTGCAACGTATGGTTTCACCATTAGACAAGATAAATTGATAGTTCTGTAAACTCTCGCGTACCCTTTCAGCTACAGTTTCAGCACCATCAACATCGGTCGAAGGCAACAAGATCGCAAACTCTTCTCCACCATAGCGATAGCCACTATCGAGTGTACGTAAAGAGGAACGAACCAAAGCTCCAAAGGTTTCGAGCACTTTATCGCCCATTAAGTGACCATGGGAGTCATTGAGCTTTTTAAAATCATCCAGATCGAAAAAGCATAAGGTGAAACCATGATGGTAACGGCGGGCAGTTTCCAACGCATTTTCCATCTGATCATAAAAATGTCGTGAGTTATGAAGACCGGTCAAGCTGTCGGTAATACTGAGTTCTTTATAGATGCGTTCCCGCTCTAGCAGTTCGAACTCAGCTTTTTTTCGTCCACTGATGTTTTGGAAAGTTTCGATAGCGCCGATGAGCTCGCCATCAGTATCAACAATGCTAGACGCTGTAAACTGCAGCCACTCACCATCAGCACCGCAGTCTGGGAAAAAATCTTCAGCCTCAAACGCACCTTCGATCAACTCAGAGCGCTGGCACTTATTCATATAATAATGCTTAACGTCTTCGTCTTTACCACCCTCAAGTATCAGGTCTGCTAGACAAGGGCGAGCAGAGGAGTAGAAAGGCCTCCACTGATCTTTGGTACCAATCATTTCTTCTCTGCTTAAACCACTAATGGCTTCAAGAGCAGAGTTCCAATAAATGATCCTGTGGTCTTTATCAAGCACAAAGGTTGGCAGGACAATGCGATCAAAAACCTGAATTAACATCGATTGATCTGTCATATCAACGATTGCCATGGGCGGGATACCTGCTTGCGGAACTACGTTTTCCTTCATAAATGTTACTGCGCCTAACCATCTCACTAAAACAAACAGTCAAAGGTATGACCAATATTTCAATTGGTAATACCACTACTCTATATCCTTAAGTAACTTAAATATAGTCAACAATTCGATTTTATGAAGGATTATTAAAAAACAAATTAAAACAAGAATCTGGATCAAGGGTAATAAAAATTGTTAGTCTTAATTCGAGAATTAAATGCGGAAATTTTTACTCAATTCGCTCCCAAAAATTTACGGGCTCACACTGTTCAAATAGCTGCCCTTGCTTGAAACATAACGTATTCCCCGGATTTATAGGAATAGCTTCGTCGCCCAACAAAGACTGGGAAGCGACAATAACACCGGTCACAAGATCATCTGAAGAAAGCTCTAGATCCACCCCATAATTCAAACAAAGTTCTCTAAATGAAAAGCTCTGGTAAGCCAAAGATTCAAGATCAGTTTCGTTACCGCAATAGGCAAAAAGCAGCTCACCGTCCCAATGAATGAAGTGATGGCCGCTTAACCGGTTTAAGCGGCCGGCGTAATCAGCCACTAAGGCTAATTTCATCTCAGCGTCCGGGCGCCCCTCGCTCCAGAGTTTGCGCATCCGCTCCTGCAACAAACTAAACGCGCGCTCTTGAGGGCTACAACTCAGTGGCCACTGATCCCCCACAGGGAATCGATCACCATCTTCAATGCCGGGTAACTCCCCTACTTGGGAAAATAAACAGGGTAAACCACGCTGCGCCCTTGAATAAGGCTGGATCTCTACTGCCTCAAGGGGTAGTTCAGGATAAAGCGCAGCAGACCATACTTCAGTTTCTTCGGGATTCTCAGCAAGATAATCTGCAAGCCCCAACGCCCTGTTATTATCCATAGCAGTGAATCGCTGTAAGTTAGATTCACATACAGTCGTGATGCCTAAAGCCTGTATTTCAGGGAGATTGGTCAATCTCACTTTAACCGGCGATGAGGTCACGATAGATAAAAATTGTGGCGACTTCATATTCCTTCCTTAGGTAGCAGCCGCAGGCTCAGAATGAGAGCGGCCTATATAGAAAATAACTGCTACTGCCCAAAGGATCAAAGGTAAAACAATCCAATTCATTGCTTGCCAGCCCAATACAGCTTCCATCCAACCGGCAGACATTGCGGAAACTGTCACCATACTAAACACTAAAAACTCATTCGCCGCTTGAGATTTAGCTTTCTCTGAAGGTCTATAAGTTGTGGTAACCAGTTGAGTGGCGCCAATAAACATAAAGTTCCAGCCAATCCCTAAACACACCAATGCCGTCCAAAAATGCCATTCAGATACGCCCATCAAGTTAATGCCAATGCAGGCCAACATGAATACGGCGCCGGCATACATAACAGGATTAAGGCCGAATCGTGCGATCAAACTGCCGGTAAAGAACGACGGTACAAACATACCTAACACGTGCCACTCGATAACATGAGCCGCTTGAGCAAAGGTAAAACCACAACGAGCCATAGCTAAAGGCGTTGCTGTCATCAGTAGGTTCATCACTACATAACCCACCATCGCCACAACAACGGCAACGATAAAGGTGGGTTGTCGAACAATCGTCAACAACGGACGTGCCGTAGCAGTATCCTCAGTGGCAACCTCTTTAGGAATATGAGTAAAAAACAGCAAACACAGCGCGATAAAGTAAAGCCCCAACAATCCTACAAAAGCACCGGCAAACTCAGCTTCTCCCAATAGATCCTGACTGTAGATAGCCAACTGTGGCCCAATCACGGCCGCCACAACACCACCGGCCATGACTAAGGAGATAGCTTTACTTTTCGACTGATCATCACACACCTCTACCGCCGCAAAACGGTACAAGGTACCAAAACCGATGCCTATCCCTAAAAGGAATGTACCAAACGAGAATAGAAAGAACTGCTCCCCTTGCAAGGCAAGAATGCACAATACGGCACCCAAAATCCCGATCGAATTTCCTAAGTAAAATCCATTTTTTCGTCCTATACGACGCATGATCAGAGAGGCAGGAATCGTCGCTAGCATCAAACCAATAAACTGGGTCGCCACTGGAAAGGTCGTCATGGAAGGGCTTGCTGCAAGATTCTGACCGATCAGAGCCACTACTGAGACTAAAAGTATGTTTCCGGTGGTTAATAAGGCTTGGCAACCGGAGAGCAAAAAGACATTCAGATTCATAAATTAATATCCTTTGATGCTTGATCACAAGTTACAGAACCAAAACGATCCCGATACTCACTTGGGTTAATACCTAAACGGCGAATAAACACTCTACGAAGGTTATCTGCAGAGGCTAGTCCACTCTGTTCAGCTAGCCGTTGTAGATTCAATGCGCCGCTTTCTAATAACTGCCGAGCCAAACTTAAGCGGCTATTTTCGATATAAGTGGCAGGCGATTGCGCAAACTCACTTTTAAATAGACGGAACAGATGCCGCTCACTGACACAACAATGCTCGGCCAATATGGCGAGATTAAGCTCTGCATTTAGATGCTGCTCGATATAGGCAACTGCCTTGGCAACAGGCCCAGTTGCTTTTAACTGAGCTTCTAGTTGGGTGCTAAATTGTGTCTGCCCACCAGGGCGTTTCATAAACACCACCAGCTCTCGTGCAACCGCCATCGCTATCTCATGACCTAAGTCCTCCTCGACGAGAGCTAAAGCCAGGTCAATACCCGAGGTCACACCTGCGGAGGTATACAGATCGCCCTGCTTAATCCAGATCGCATCGGAATTAACCCGCGTATCAGGGAACTCTTCGGCTAACAGGTCACAACACTGCCAGTGAGATACGGCCTCTTTATCCGCCAACAAACCTGCTTCTGCCAAAAGGAAAGCACCACTACAGACCGAGCCAATACGTCGAACAATCTTAGCCTGCTCCTGTATCCAGTTAATCAGCTCCTGATTTCTGCGCTGTAGATCAACCCCACGACCACCGGCAAACAGCAGCGTGTCTATATCCGTAGCATCGAAATAGCACTGATCAGGAACCAAGCGCATCCCCGAATTGGTCACTATAGGCTCTTGAGATAACCCAAGGATTTTAATCTGGTAGAAATCTTGCCCTAATGCCCGATTAGCTGATGCGAACACCTGCAATGGCCCGGTGACATCTAGAATCTGGCAATCAGCATAGCCAAGAACGGCGATAGTTTTCACGTAATACTCCCACGGCTATTAAACCTGAGTTTTTAAGCTGTGATAGCAGTATTACGCGAAACCGAAATGTCATCAATGACACATATCCGACAATTTCGGACATGCATCATGAAACAATAGAAAGATTAGAGAGAAAGAACGTCGATCTTCTGCGGATTAAACGTCTGCACCGCTTCTTCTGTCGGCGCGTTATCCGGACGCATTGAAGTGTCGCTGTTTGGATCAATACCGTGAGGGAAACCGTGCTTTAAGCCTTTAAAGTCGAACAGCTCAGTATCAGCCAAGTGTGATGGCACAACGTGCTGCAACGAACGGAACATAGTTTCGATACGACCTGGGAAGTTCTTATCCCAAGTTTGCAGCATCTCTTTGATCACCTGACGTTGTAGGTTCTCCTGAGAACCACACAAGTTACAAGGGATGATTGGGAAACCACGTAATTCAGCAAAGGCAGCGATATCTTTTTCGCGCGCATAAGCTAACGGACGGATAACCATATTCTTACCGTCATCCGAAACCAATTTTGGAGGCATAGATTTAAGCTTGCCGCCATAAAACATGTTCAAGAACAACGTCTCTAGGATATCGTCACGGTGATGGCCTAGTGCAATTTTATTTGCACCGATCTCTTCAGCGAAACCATATAAAGAACCACGACGCAAACGTGAGCAAAGCGCACAGGTAGTTTTACCTTCAGGCACCACCTCTTTAACCACTGAGTAAGTGTCACGCTCTAAGATATGGAAAGGTACACCGATCGATTCCAAATAAGCAGGCAAAACATGCTCTGGGAATCCCGGCTGTTTCTGATCCAGATTCACCGCCACCAGCTCAAAATTGATTGGGGCACTGCGCTGCAGATTCATCAGGATATCAAGCATCGCGTAGGAATCTTTACCGCCAGACAGGCAGACCATAACCTTGTCGCCATCTTCGATCATATTAAAGTCTTCAATCGCGCGACCCATCTCACGGCGCAGACGCTTCTGCAGCTTGTTCATACGGGTTTTCTGCTTCTTCTGCTCTGCAGCAGCTTCGGCGTCAGTTAGTTGAGGATCTTCAATTGATGAGGTGTTGCTAGTAGTCATGGTCTTCAGCTCTATTTCGGAGCGCAGATTATACACTAGATGATCTTAAGAAGTCCTACACCTTGACGCTTGCTCGGCTAAGATGCGGTGATACACTAAACTGAACTTTCATCGGTAAATGGATTCTTTGGAGCAAGTAATGCTTAAGCTGATCAAAAGACTGGTTTTCTCGGCAACTCTGCTAGCGAGCAGCACCGTTTTTGCTAACCCGATTCTATCTTTTGAGATGGAGGGGGATTTTGATATTAACCACACAGAGATCAGCCAAGCTTTGGAAGAGAGCCGTTTTTATGTCATCTTCGAGCCCAATATCGGCCGCTCTTTGACTCACTACAAAGACCGCTGGGGCGCTGAGTACAACAAACACGGTTATGAAGAGATCCGCAGCTTAGTCTTCTGTAATCCTTGGTACGCTAACCATGTGATAAACAAAGACCCTGATATGGGCGCGCTCTGCCCTCTTTCTATCACTCTGAAGCACAAGAACGACATCACCTATATCAAGATCCTACGCCCAAGCCAGATCAATCCAGAAAGCCCTGCTCAGGATCTTTTGATTGAACTTGAAGAAGATATCGTTAATGCTTTGAAGTCGGTTATCGAGCAATAAACACTGATAACGCTTAAGGCTGAACCCAATTGATCTCTTGAGCAGTTTTTTCGCCAACTAAAACCTGCTCAAGACTCTCTGGCATCTCTGCTGTGGTCGACGTCCTTGGGATTCGACCACCCATTACCTCCGCATAAGCTTGCGGCAATAAAGGCTCTAATTCAGGATCAGCATAACCATCGGGCCAGATCGGCTGGTTATTGCTGAGATCATATTTATCGGTCGCCCCTAATGTATGCAGAACTTCGTGTATAGTCACAAAGTTATTTTGTGCTTGATAGTCGACGCTTGCAAAACCATTCACCACACCGATCATCCCTTTCTGCAAACCTAAGGAATGCTCCAGTACTTGATGAGTCTTAGGCGAATGCAGCATCAAATAGACTTTGATATCAGGCGTTGTGCCAGTCCAACTATCATTCTGCCAAGCCCAATAACGCAGATTTAAACTCCATAAAACACTATCTAACATACTCGGGTTTTGTGGCGGTTTTGGAGGGTGCTCAGTCAAAGGCTGGGCAAGATAAACTTCGAGCGGTGTTTCTAGGGGCAAATCATAATGACGAGCTTCTCGCGCCATAAAATGCTCGATATCGTCGAAGTGACCTTCTAATAAGGCATCAACATAGAGTTGGGTATCAGTGCCTTGATCAGCATTAATCGGATAGATCACCACCCAAAGCGGCCGATCCCAATCGGTGGAGCGTAGCTGTGATAGCCAAGCATTCATCGCCACCACAATTAACGCGAGAGACAAAATAATTAAACGTAACCAACCCCATTTACTACGTTGTGATCCCGCCACCACAATCCTCTCTCGTTAATCCCTTAAATCACGCCCACAATAATCAAATATCGGATCGCTTTTCCAAAAGTGATCATCAGTACACTAAGCCAAAAATTGGTTTTTAACCAGCCAGCAACCAAACAAAGCGGATCGCCAATCAACGGAACCCAAGACATTAACAATGCCACAGGGCCATATTGAGTGAGCCATCGTTGTGCTTGCTGCTGTCTGGGTGATGATAGTGCGCGTAGAGGGTAGTAATGGGCAATTCCCCAGCCCATTAAGAAAGTCACAATACCGCCTAAGGCATTGCCCGCGGTCACTGCAGCCCAAAGGCTCCAAGGATCATGAACATCTTGAGATAGTTGCCAAGCCAGTAGAACTTCGGAACCACCGGGTAACAACGTAGCCGATACAAAACCACTAATGAATAAAGCTGAGAGACTCAGATCTTCACTCACGCGGATTCCAGCCCTGCCTTAATACAACGAAGTACCCCAACTTCATAGACGCCAGCCAAGGCTTCGCTCACAGGCTTTAACGCTTGGCCAAACTCCTGCTGACACTCCAGCATCACCTGTTCGATATGACTGAACTCTTTCTCAGGAAGATCGACCACATCCTTAACCGCCAACTCACCTTTTTGGATCGCTTGAGCTAAGTGACCGTAGATCGCATTAACCGATAGATGCTGCTGCCTAGAAACCTGATCAACAGTCATGCCACTGCGATAAAGTACAACCGATTCCATTGCCTGAGTCGCGACATTATCGGCTTTGTGTTGATCTTCAAATTTTTCAATCGCCTGAATAAAGTCAGCGCCATAAAGGTCCAGTTTGCGTTCACCCACACCGTTCAGACGTTTGAACTGATCTGAGGTTTGCGGGCGATACATCACCATTTCCATGAGCGTAGCATCATGGAAGATCACATAAGGCGGCACATCCTGCTCATCAGACAAGCGTTTACGCACCGCTTTAAGCTCATTCCACAGTGCGTAATCTTCTGCTTCCAACTGACTCTGCGGTACTTGGTTTTTACGGTAAGGCGTATGCTGACGCTGATCTTTACGCAGTTGGATTTTGGTTTCGCCACGTAATAGCGGACGGCACTTATCGGTTAAGTGCAAAACACCGTGCTGATCAACATTCACACCCAACAATCCGCGAGCCACTAGCTGGCGGAAAACAGAGCGCCACTGGTTCTTATCCAGCTCTTTGCCTATGCCCCAAGTGGAAAGCTTTTCATGGCCGAAGTTTTTGGTTTTCTCATTCGATTTCCCCATCAGGATATCGACCACATGATTCACACCAAAACTCTGCCCAGAACGGTACACCGCCGACAAGGCCTTACGCGCCGCTTCGGTTCCATCCCAAACAGGCACAGGCTCTAAACAGGTATCACAATTACCGCAAGGCTGATGATCTTTCTCACCAAAGTAACTTAAAAGCACCTGACGGCGGCAAGTCGTGATCTCACAAAGCCCAAGCATCGCTTCTAATTTTTGGCGCTCTACAACCTTCTGCTCTGCTGGCGCTTGTGAGCCTTCCAGCATCTGGCGCAAAAACATCACATCCTGCAGACCGTAAACCATCCAGGCATCGGCAGGTAAACCATCACGGCCTGCTCGACCAGTTTCCTGATAATACGCTTCGATGCTTTTTGGCAGATCCAAGTGAGCCACATAGCGCACGTTCGGCTTATCAATGCCCATACCAAACGCAACGGTTGCAACCATGATGATATTTTCTTCAGTCAAAAAGCGATGCTGATTATGACTTCGAAGGTCTGCTGCGAGTCCCGCATGGTAAGGCAGTGCATTAAAGCCCTGCTCACATAACCAAGCTGCTGTATCTTCTACCCGCTTTCGAGAAAGGCAGTAAACGATACCGGAATCTTTCGGGTGCTCATCTGTAAGAAACTTCAACAGCTGCTTCTTGGCGCTGTCTTTCTGCCCGATGCGATAACGAATATTCGGGCGGTCAAAACCTTGGATAAATTCGGCAGGATTGGTCAGCGCTAATCGTTCAACAATCTCTTGCTGAGTGCGTTCATCCGCGGTTGCCGTTAACGCAATACGTGGCACACCGGCAAATAACTGAGCCAACTGACTTAGTTGTAAGTATTCGGGCCTAAAATCATGTCCCCACTGGGAAACGCAGTGCGCTTCATCAATGGCGAAAAGAGCAATTTGGCAGGACTGAAGCAGAGAAAGAGTGCGCGGCTGAAGTAATCGTTCCGGCGCAATATAGAGTAGATCAAAACCACCGGATCTTAACTGATGCTCGGTTTCATTGATCAAAGAGAAATCCATGCTCGAATTCAAGCATCCTGCACGAATACCCCATTGCGACAGCGCAGTTACCTGATCCTGCATCAACGCGATCAGCGGCGAGATAACAATAGCCGTACCCTGCCTCATCAACGCAGGTAGCTGATAACAGAGTGATTTACCACCACCTGTTGGCACAACCACCAAGGCATCTTGGCCATTTACCAGGGTATCAATAACTTCGGCTTGGGGCTCTCGGAACTGATCGTAACCGAAAACCTCTTTGAGGATCTGTAACGCGCTTGAATTCATGGCTGGATTATCCAGAAAGCGCGTGCCTTTGTCACTGACAACCGTATTGAATTGAGCAGTTAAAAAATACTGCTAAATCTAACCAAGCAAGTTAAAATCAGCGGCATAACCTTTTAGGAATATATTCATGACTCTCACTTCAGCGAATGCACTTACCGATTCAGAACTGGATCTACTGGACGACTTCCTTTATTCCGATGCTGTTTCAGAAGATTGCCTTGATCTTATCGGCGTTCACGGCTTGTTTAGCGCGCTAAATATCAGCCCTACTCCTCTTGATGAATCCACGTGGATGGAACTGGTTTTTGATCAGACGCCAAACTGGGAATCAGAAGCGCAAGAAGCTGAGATCATGGGCCTACTAAAACGCCTATACAGCACGATTGGCGGTCAGCTATACAGCGACGGTGAAATTGAACTGCCGTGCGAACTGTCTCTAGACGCTGAAGAAGATGAAGATATCTCGCCTCTAGCGTGGTGGTCACAAGCCTTTATGGAAGGCGTGTTCACTCAGGAAGAGGAATGGTTCGGCAGCAAGAAGCAGGAAGAAGTAGCTGAGATGCTTCTACCTGTGATGGTTGCATCTGAACTGTTTGAAGAAGATGACATCAACAAGATTCGTGAAGATGAGAAACTATGTGCAGAGATGTGTGCGCAGATCCCAGAACTGCTGATCGATCTGTACCTATACTTCCACGCACCAGATAAGTAAGTTCGCTTTCTATACGCTTACTACAACTAGCCTAGTTCACGGACTAGGCTAGTTATCTCGCCTTTCAAAACAGCCCTTCGTTAAACCTTAAGCTGATTATTGCGATCACGTGATGTACGGATCAACTCATCTCCAGACGCTTTCGGGCCTAACTTAGCAATACGATCGTAAAGCACAACATTCACTGTTGCGGCTAAATTCATGCAACCAACGGTTGGGATGTAGATCACATCTTCACACCAAGCCACGACCTCTTTATCGATCGAGCGATCTTCTGGGCCAAAGATATAGTAAGCATTTTCGGGGTGCTCGTAGTCGATCAAGGAAGTCGCACCTTCCACCAGCTCAATTGCAACCGGTCTAGCGCCTTTAGGAATAGACGCTTTAAAGCACTCAATATGATCTAGCGGGATACGCTCCAGCATATTGCGCGTATCTGTCTGCAGTCGCTTATTCTGTTCCTGCGCTTTGTTAAAACGATTGCCTGTATAGGTAACAGATTGCACGTTGTAGCAACCCGCTGCACGCATGATCGCCCCAACATTCTCAGGGCTCTTAGGGTCGGTTAAACCAATATGGGCTTGATGACTGTCAGACATATTTATACTGCTTTCTTAATAGTGTGCTAAAAAGCAGGGATTCTATAGTAATTCTGCCAGTGAGAACACGTAAAACAAGGCTCGGAAGCACAACCGAGCAACAGTTTTTAAAGCACCTAGAAACTGCATTCAACCCAAACAAAAAGCCCCTGCTATTCAGCAAGGGCTTTTTGAATGAGAGCTAACTTAAGCTTAGTAAGTTACACGGGCAGTACCTGCACGGGTTAGCACCCTCACACGATCACCTGCTGCGAAGGCTGGTCCACCGTCCATCTCTTGGACGATTGATACCATATTGCCATTGTCTAAGCGCACAGTGATCTCCTGTCCTTGTGCACGTGTTAGCATCTCTTCTGCTTTTTTACCTGCGACACCACCGGCAACAGCACCTAATACCGTCGCGATATCTTTACCGCGGCCACCACCAACATTGCTGGCTGCGATGCCACCCACTACAGCACCTGTTGCACCACCCACTACACCACCTGTCCCTTCAATAACTACAGGAATGGCAGATTGCACAACACCGTACTGAACTTGCTGAACTTGGCGTGCTTCACTACGCGAATAGGTTGTACCACTTAAATTACTTACACAACCACTTAGTGTTAGCGCACATAGCATTGTCACAACAACTGCATACTTACTCATAAGTGTATCCTCTTATCTGATCTTCAGATCAGATGATTTTTTCGTGCCAAAATCCCTTTTTACTATTAATTACATTTTAGCAATTAATACCCTGAAACCGTTTTATAACTAACTCTAGCCTGTCCATCCATCTTTGATTATCCCTATTGACAGCCTTGAGCCTATAAAGAGCCCTGAGCTAAATAAGGGCCCTGAGCCTAATAGAAAGCCAAAAGCCAGATTCGATCCACGCCGACCCATAAATATTAATTACTGAGCTTACACCTTGAGCATGTACCTAAGATGAACCAACTGAGCCGAAGCGTTTATTGATATTCACCATAGAGCCTAGAGTAGAGGCCATTACTTTGTAGCAGCTCCGAATGATTACCTTGCTCGCAGATTTTGCCATCTTCAAACACATAGACATGATCAGCTTGTTTTACTGCACTTAAACGGTGAGCGACGATGATGGTAGTACGATCTTTTAGAAAGCTCTTTAGCGCCTGATGCAAATTCAACTCTGTCTCTGCATCCAAGGCAGAGGTCGCTTCGTCTAGTACGACAACCTTAGGGTCACTTAACAGCATACGAGCGATAGCGATACGTTGGCGCTGTCCTCCTGAGAGCCTTACGCCTTGCCGTCCAACCTGCGTATCCAATTGTTGCTCTAGGGACTCCACAAAGGGTTTTAACTGGGCGACATCTAAAGCGTTCCAAAGCTCTGTATCCGAATAGGTTTTGCCCATGGTTAAATTACTGCGGATAGAGCCATTAAACAGAGCAGGATGCTGGAGTACGGTTGCAATGTTATCTCGAACGCAAGCCAGTCCGATATCTTTGATCGAGACTCCGTCGAAGAACATCTCCCCTTTCTCGATTGGGTATAAACCCAACAACCCCTGCACTAAGGTTGATTTACCACCGCCACTAGCACCGACCAATGCAATCTTTTGTCCCGCTGGGATATCTACCGAGACACCTTTTAGTACCTCGACTCCGGTTTCATAACTGAAGTGAATATCTTGTAACTTAACCGCGACAGTCTTCTTGCCTTCAAATGGATTAACTTTGGCTGGGTACTGCGGCTCCTCTTTAAAGTCTGCCAAATTGTTAATCCGCTGCAGAGCAGCTTTAGCAGCGTAATAACTGTATTGAATGCCTAGAATCTCTTGCACTGGCGCCATCATAAACCAGAGGTAGCCAAACACAGCCATCATCTCACCGATGGTCAGATCGGAGAAAACCACCATTAGCATTGAAACCGCTCTAAAGAGATCAACGCCGATCATAAACAAGACAAAGCTTAAGCGATTGGCCGCATCGCTTTTCCACTCAAACGCGGTTGAATGATCACGTACGGTTTTGGCTTCTGAGATCAACCCTTTGAGATAATGCTGTTCACGGTTGCAGGCACGCAGTTGTTGGATATTGTCCAAGGTTTCGGTTAATGCCGACTGGAACACCTCAAACGCTTTGTTTTCCTGACCTTTAAGATGCTTAACCCGTTTAGCAACCATGGTGGTGAAATAGATCACCACCGGATTAAGAAACAAAATAAATAGCGCGAGCTGCCAGTGCATCCACAGCAAAATAATGGCAGTACCTAAGATCGATAGGGATGCAATAAGTAAACGACTGAGTGAGCTACCGATAAAGCGATCTACAGTATCTAGATCGGTCACAAAGTGGGATGAAACCGCACCGCTGCCAACAGTTTCGTAGGCGGCCATTGAGATTTTTTTAAGCCGCTCTAATAAGCCAACCCGAATCCGATAAGTTACATCTTTGGAGATAATGCTGAATTGGCGCGCCTGCCAAACGTTCATCATCAACGCGAGTAAACGCAAAAACAGTGTGACAAATAGAATCACACCTATAAACAGCACCGGCCCATGCCATTCAGACGGGAACATAGGGCCGATAGTTTCGACAATAAACCCAGGTTGATCTAACAGGACCTCATCAACCAACAATGGCATAAACAGCGGTAACGGAACAGAAACTAAGGCGGCAAAAAAAGCGATGATATTCGCTTTAATTAGCTCCGATTTATGCTCAGATGCCACCTGTAAGATATAGCGCCAACTGTAGTACGGCTTCACAAACTATCCTTTTTACGCAAACTCAGTAATAACTAAATTGTACTCGTTAAACTCGGATCTAGATTAGATTAATTAAATCAAAAAAAAACCCGCAGTGTCTGCGGGTTTTCTAAATAGGCCTAGCGATTATGCTTGTAGCATTTTGTAAAGCTTATCTTTTAACTTAAGGCGTTTAAACTTAGCTGCTTCTTCAGTTTGAGTGCATACTGGCTCAACCTCAGATTCCATTCGCTCAACATCTTTTGTCACCTGATGGTACTCATCGAATAAGCGAGCAAAATGCGCATCTTCCATTTTTAGGTTGTGAATACGGTCACGGTGCTCTGGAAATTCGTGAATCAAATCATGATGTTCAATAGGCATTTGATGTTCCCCTTAATCGTTCTTTCTTATCTCTTTGATTTCAGTCTCCTCCTCTCATGACAACAAAGCATTGACGGACATCAATACAGGTTCCAAACTATAAAAAAGCATATAAGTGGAGGTTAATATTATGTACGCAGCAATCATGAACACTGCCTTGGGCTCTCTGCTTATTAAAGCCAACAACAGTGCTATTACCTCGATTCATTTCCTAAAAGATAATGAAACCGTACCTGAACTCTTGGGTAACGCGCTCACCAATCAGTGCGTTTCTGAACTAAGCGAGTACTTTGCAGGGAAGCGCGTAAGATTTGATGTTCCACTGGCACCTAATGGCACAAAGTTTCAGCAATCCGTGTGGAATGCGTTGAACGATATCCCTTATGGTAAGACCTGTAGCTATGGTGATGTCGCTAAGAAAATAGGCAAGCCGAAAGCCGCTAGAGCTATAGGGATGGCAAACAACCGCAACCCGATCCCCATTATTATTCCTTGTCATCGTGTATTGGGCAGTAATGGTAATTTAACAGGCTACGCAGGCGGGCTTGAGAATAAGAGTTATCTGTTAAATTTGGAAACCAAAGACCTGATCTAACCAAACCCTATTTAAGACAGACTAAGAGACACAAAAAAGGCTGCAGATGCAGCCTTTTTCAATTCGGTTAGAGCTTAAACACTCACACTCTGGACAATGGTTTTAGAGGTATCAGCAAGGTCAACGGAGGATCGTTCTGTAGCTTGGGCTGCCAACTGAGCAACTTGCGCTGCTTCCTGAATAGACATGATGTTTTGCTTTAATTCTTCCGCAGCATTACTTTGCTGAGAGGATGCAGCGGCAATCATGGTACTCATATCATCAATGCTACCTACACCGGCCATAATCTCTTGCAGTGCGGTACCCGCATCACCAGCTTTATCTACACAGCCTTTTGCTGAATCCTGACTTTTCTCCATCATCGACATAGCCTGAGCTGCTTCATCCTGAAGTTCCGCGATCGTGGTATCAATCTCTTTGGTAGAAAGCTGAGTGCGTTTAGCTAGCTCTCGTACTTCATCCGCAACAACGGCGAATCCGCGCCCCTGCTCACCTGCGCGTGCAGCTTCAATTGCCGCATTTAATGCCAATAGGTTTGTTTGATCAGCTATCTCGGAGATTACAGAGGTCTTACTTGCGATCTCTTCTGTCGCCTGACGTAAGCTATCTATCTGCTGTGCAGCCTGCTCGACATTATCTGCAAGGTGGTGAATTGCATCGATTGTGCCTTTAACAATCGTATGGCCTTGATCGGCTGTATCCGTTGCTATCTTCGTTTCTTCAGAAGTGGTTCTTGCATGCTGAGCCACCTCTTCAATTGCAATAGAGAGGTTTTGAATATGCGCAGAAACATCTTCTATTTCTTGGCTTTGCTGCTCAATCGCTTGATTAGCCTGACGCGCAATACCGATCGTATCTTCACCCTGTTGGTTCAGCTCTTTGGCTGAATAAGTAACACGGGCATTGGCTGAGCGGATTCGAGCCTGATCAACCATGGCACCTAGATAGATCGAGCCCACCTCGCTCACAGAATTAGCGTACATCTCTTCTAGAACTTTCGAATCTAACATGCGTTTAGCGCGAGATTGTAAGTAACGCAAAGGGCCCAACCAGTGATAAGACAAGCCCGCACATAACATGAAAGCACCAAGGCCTGCTCCCATTGTGATCATCGGGGACCATTGTGTGAAATGACCTGCCCCCATCGGAATCAGCACAGCCAGTAATAGCAGGATAATAAACTTCGTCTGAATCGACATATCATGCATCGAGATGCGACGACTGTTGTTATTCAAACGATTATAAACATCGTTTGCACGAGAAACTTGACCAGAAGTAGGGACAGTTCGAACAGATTGATAACCAATGGTTCGACCAGACTCCACAATCGGAGTTACATAAGCATTTACCCAGTAGTAAGAGCCATCCTTACAACGGTTTTTGACTATACCGATCCAAGGTTTATTCTCTTTTAACTTAGACCACAGGTCGCCAAAAACCGGTGGTGGGACATCTGGATGACGAACAACATTATGAGAGCGGCCAATTAACTCATCCCGAGTAAAACCTGATATATCCACAAAGGCATCATTTACAAATGTTATCTGCCCTTTTAAGTCCGTAGTGGAAATCAGCGGCGTATCGTTACTGAATTTACGCTCTGTATTATTAACCGGTTGGTTATTTTTCATAGCAGCCCCTGTTACAACTTGATGGCTATTTTTTTCTTATATTTCATATATCTAACATTAGAATATATAGGGATATTCTATTGAGAGATAGTGCTACTTTTAGGGAATTTTAGAGATATTTCCAGACCTTACAGTCGGTCAAAAATAAAAAAGCGACCGAAGTCGCTTTTGTTATTTATCTGCTTTAGAGCCACCTAAACATTTAGGTGACGGCGCAACCGCCTGCCCTCTGTCGTGCCATTCTTGCTGGGTGAATAAGTGCATCGACAGTGCATGGATAGGGTTATTCATCCGATCGGAGAGAAAACTAAAAATCAGCTGGTGACGCTGCACTTTACGTTTACCTTCAAAATCATCCGACACAACTGTTACTTTAAAATGCGAGTCAGTTGCAGGGCCAGAATGCATGTGGCTCTCATTCTCTATAACAAGATGCTCAATCGCCAGACCATCTTCTAGTCGATTTCTAATTACCGCTTCTATACTCATTTTTTACTCTTTTTACTTTCATCCATTCTTTCCACCTCTTCTGTCGCCATTTTTAAAAAGTGTCGATGGATTTTACGTGTCGTTAATGCAACAGCGCCGATTACAACAGGTACAGAGATACCTAGAATCAGATCTTTGTTCAGATCCACACCGGAGTTATACACAGCATCTAATAAGTATTTAATTAAACCAATAGTGTAGTAACTGATTGCTGCTACGGATAGGCCTTCTACCGTATGTTGCATCATTAATTGAACTTTAGAGCGCTGATCCATAGAAGCCAACAGCTCTTGGTTTTGCGATTGGATCGATAGCTCTACGCGTGTGCGCATCATTTCGGCAACACGGTCGATACGACGAGATAGATCCTCAAGTCGGTTACTAGTCGCACGACAGGTTTTCACCGCTGGCGTTAAACGGCGTGTCATAAACTCAGTAATGGTTAAGTGGCCAGATACTTCGTCCTCTCGCAGCTCTTCAAGACGCTTAATAACCAGATCGTGGTAGGCATAGGTTGCACTGAATCTAAAGGTTGCTCGTGCTCGACAGTCTTCCACCCAAGACGCCATATCCGTCAGGCGGAACAGCAACTCCTGCTCATCGATATCGCCACTGTGGGCTAGATGATCGGTAATATCTGCTAGCTTTTGATCCATATCGCCAAGCGTTGGATTGATCTCTCGTGCGGTCGGGAGCGAAAGCAATGCCATCAAACGATAGGTCTCGATCTCCATAATACGCTGAGTTAATCGACCTAACTGGCTATCACTCATCTGCTTGTTGTAGATCAGAAAGCGACCAAATCCATCACTGTGCATCTGGAAGGTTGTCCACACCCGAGCATCGCCATTTTGCGGGCTACTACCGACTAAACGCATGCCTTCGAAGAAGCGTTTTACTAATGGCAGATTCAACTCATGTGTTTGTCGCGCATCTTCTACTGAAACGTGGAAGGCCGACATCACAGTGCCTGGAATGTCAGCAAGCCAACCTTCTGGTAGCGGTGTTAAGCCAGTGACTTCAAATGGGTTTCCGCCCTGCTCTATACCTGTATTGATAAAGGTATAAGTAGTGAACTCCATATGCTTTTCACGGCGTACACGAAGATTACCGAAATCAGCGTGGTAACAAAGTTCATCAACTTCAGGTGGCTCAACACCAAAATGTTTAAACAGCTCCTGCAAGTGCGCAAACTGCTGTTTGCTCTCTTCAGGATTACACATCACTGCTAGATGGGTAATGCGAGCCGGACTTGGAATAACCTGAAACGGGCGCGAGTGTAATTCACTGTACAAACGCTCCCGCATTGGGTGCATTTTCAGTCCATGAGGGTTAACAATCTGCTCCATAAAATCTCCAAAAGCCCTTAACTAACGCGGCTATACATCTTCCAAATTTGCCATCATTAACGGCTGTTTAGCCAGATCCAAAGCCATGATTTGCGGATAGACATCAAACCATTCTTGAAAGTTAGCAAAGCTAATTTCACGCGGCCAATGATCACCCAACTCATCCCAAGCAGAAAGCTCGCTTTCGAAAATAGACTGCCAATGGGATTCTAGCGCTTTAGAGAAATCCTCTTCCGTGCTGACTTCATCGACCAGATAAACGGTGCCTTCCCTACGCTGCTCGTCTAGAGTTAAGCACTGGTGTAAACCGTCGGCATCTACATCTAAACTATTAGTCCAGTCTGCAAATGGCTGTCGCGGTAAAACAACAAATGCTGAACGGTTAAGCAACTTCATGGTTCTTATCCTTAGCTTTGGTTATACTCGGGCTATAAATTATTAGACCCATCATAACAGTTGATTGATCACCTGATAGGGGTAAAGAGATGAAGTTTACCCTCTGTTGAGGTAGCTTTTTAGCTTACTACCTTTGGCTAGTCGAACGAAACTGTTTTATTGAGTTAATTCTGTGATTATTCCTGTATTACAACAACTTAACTCGCGCGATCAGTGGATGGCGTTCTGCCGCCGTGAACTGCCATACTGCTTTATTGAAAGCCCTGAATGTCTGGTAGATTTTCAGACGACCTTTCTAAAGATCACTCTACTACCTAAAGACACACTGATTCATGATGCGGTGAAATATAGCTTAGGTTCGCGTACAAGCATGGAACCTGTCTGGCGCTTAATTAAAGGCTGTAATTGGGATCTAAATGCAATTTTGACCGGTCTGGAGCAGATGGCGTTCGATAGTAATGTTCGCGATAACTCCCTACTCAACGTGCATACCGATCTGAGTGTTCGAAAGTACTTTAGCCGTGAGCGATGCCTAGTCTCACCGAATACGCTAGGTTTACTTGAGCCCTTAATGGCGCAGCCTGATATATGGGACGCTCAGGCGTTGGCAAAACTCATTAGCCATCAGCAGTTCTCTAGCCTACAAAATGAAGTAAAAGCGCTGCCGGGCAGTAAGCAAAATGCCGGAGCTCCGCCGCCGAGCATCAGTACGATTATGATGATTTTGCTCGACCCTGTTGAGCAATGCATCGGTCAGTTACATAAAGGTCGATTGCATATCTTCCGCGGCAAGCAGCCATTTATCAGTCTGATCCCTAAGCTTGCTTGGCCGAAACCGCGCTTAAAGACATCTAGCTAATATTCGCTGATATATTCCAACCAATAAAAAAGGCGCCGAAGCGCCTTTTTTTGATTAGATAGGATTAAGCCGGTTCTGGCTCAAGCTCCTGCTCATCTTGATCTTCTGCTTCCAACTCAGCCATCATTTTTAGCGGGTTGTCAGAGTTTAGAAGTTCACGCCCTTGAAGCGTTGGGAACTCAACATCCAAGTCTACGATACGACCATCACGACAAACATTAATGATGGTATCCATACAAGAACTTAGTAGTGAGTACTTCTCATCTGGTGCAGCGATAATTGTCTGCAAACCTAGATCGCTCATGAAACCTAGAGAGGTTACTGTGTTCTCAGAATCCAGCTTGTTGAAGGCTTCGTCGAATACAGACAGGCTCATACCACCTAGTGGATTGCCATCATTACCTTCTCGTAGTCGGTATGTTGCAGCTTGGGCTGCAGCAATTGCCACGTAGAACGGTACTTGGTGCTCACCACCGGAACCGGTTTTGATACGCTGAGTAAGGGTTGTTTTACGGTTACCGTCTAGATCTTTAACAACCAATTCGAAGTTGTAGAAGTTACGGTAATCCTGCAACAGGCTGCTCTCGCCTTCATCTTTAAGCACTTCGTGAATCTTCGCCAGTGCATCTTTATGAGGCTTATCGCTATCGAATTTCAGATCGAATAGAGAGCCTACGTTTGCTGAATCCATTTGAGTGTAAGCTTCTACCAGTTCCAGAATATCTTTCAATTCTGGGTTAGGCATCATGTCGAAGCTGTACATCTCTTTATGGAACGGACGGCCTTTAAGATGCTGGTTAAGCTCGCGGATAAGATCTTTGATCTTGTTGATCTGATCGTTCAAATGCGCAACAAAGTCAGATCTGAATGCTGTTTCTGCTTCTAGACGTGCACGCTCTGCTTTCTGACTATAGTTAGCCAGTTCAGAATCTTTAAGTGCTTGAACGGTTTCATCTACAAATGCAGACAGCTCTTCGTGAGCAGAGTCAGGTGTAACTTTATCTAGCTGCTGATGGCTTAAGCCACCGCCATGGTATTTCGCTTTGTATTGAGCAACACCATCACGTACAGCATTTTTCTTCTTCTCGTGCAGAGACAGTTCAGACTGGGCCTTCTTCGCGGCTTCAAAGATAATACGTTCTAGTTCGCCTGCACATGATTCATCTAGGTAATCACGTTTTTCCTGTGCAGATTGCGCATTAAATTCGTTCTTCTCTTCACAAGCAGTACGTGCAGTTGAGTGCTCTTCTAGCTCTTGATCAAATACTTCTAGCGCTGCCGTATCTTTGATGATGGACGTACGTACTTTCTGCAGCTTATCCATCAAGCTACGTTGCATCTGTTCAGTAGATTTCTGCTCAGCTACCAGATCAGCAATACGCTGTTGAACGCCCGTGTCATCTTGGTTACGTAGATCGGTGATCGCCTGACGCTGACCTTCGATCTCTGTATCAAGCTGCTCACGCTGGTTAACCAAGTCGAATACGCGTTCGTTCACATTGTCTAAACCGTTGTTCAGCGTAATTAACGCATCACGTAGTTTTTCCAATGAGTCATGGTTTTTACCCAGCTGTGTAAATTCAGAAACAAGCTGATCAACCTGCTTACCTTGAAGCGCAGCTTGGTCAGAACGACGACGAATACCCATAATAGGCTGCTGTTCGTTGATCGCCGTTGTCGAACCTTCTGTCTGCAACATGCAGTCATAAGTTAATGCACGCTCATGACGCAGTAGTTCGGTTTCAGTCTCAACCGCCATCACGCCGCCTAGTGCACGGTTCATATATGCACGAGCATGATCATTTTCTGTATCGATGAAATAAGCCAGTGAGCCCGCTTTATAACGGTTTAGCCAATCGCCAGATTTGGTCGTATTAACGATACGACAACCTTTAAGGTGACGACCTTTACGACGGTAAAGCGTAATCGCTTCTTTAACACGATCTGGATCGACGATTAGCGCTTCACGGCGCGCACCTAGGAAAGACTCAATCGCAATACGCCATTTGTCATCGTTGATATCCGCTAGTTCACAGATCGGCGTGGACTCAATACCGTACTCTTGTAACAGCTCCATCAACTCACGGGTGTTACGACGAACTGGTGCATGACCTTGTTTTAGCGCTTCAACGGCACTCTTCTGGTTCTGAATTTCAGAGCGTAGCTCATTGATACGAATTACTGAGTGCTCATAACGACGTGCGATATCACGGCGAACACCTTCAACTTGAAGTTTTAGGTTTTCTAGAACGTTATCAACTTCTACAGGAGATTGTGGCCATAGATCCGCCATAATGTCCTGACCCGAGCGCCACTGTTCTACACACTGCTCAACAACAGGACGGAATTTCTCAGGCAGCAGTTCGCTGTTTTCAGCAAAACCTACGGTAGTGCGCATCAGATTATAAACACCCTGAATACGCTCTTTCACAACATTAACTTCGTGAGTTTTAGCAATAATAGAGGACTCTAGCGCCTTAACTTTATGAGCTGAATCAGAGGTATTTAGCTCTGCACGGGCTTCGGCCAAGTTCTGCATAATCTGGTTGAGTTCTTCACTCTTCTTCTCCAGATCTACCTGTACCTGCTCCTCTTTCGCTTGGTTATCTTCCAAGCGCTCTGCAGCATCCTCTTTTTTAAGGTCTGCATTTTCAAAACGTGTTTCGTGAACAACCCATTCGTACTCAGCAGCGTTTTTGACATTGCGTTGAATACCGTTACAAAGCTCTTGTACTTTCTCTAGTTCACCGATGCGGTTAGCTACTTCGCGCGTCTTAGTTTCCATCGCGCGGTATTCATCAAGAGACTTACGGAATGCACCGACATGGACGATATTTTCGTCTAGGACGAACTCACGAATAAAGCGTGTAGGACTGTCGATTGGTACAAACTTAAGCGCGTTCTTAAAGTTTTTAACAAACTTATCATCATCGTTCGGCATCTCTGGGTCGTAACTTAGATGCGTTACCAATTCACGCACAAAACGACTAGAGCGCTTCTCCAGAATCATATCTGGGCACTGCTTGTAGAGGTGATCGCGAACTTGATCCCACGCTTTAGGCAGACGGCCTTCACCTGTTTTCTCAGTAAAGTCATCTAGAGATACAGAGCAATCAGGAAGAATAAAACGACCTAGAACATCTTCATCAGCAGACGCAGTAGATGCACTAATCGCTACACCAACAGTCGTCTCTTTAGCCGTTTCTGTATCAAAGAAGCTCAATGCCAAATAACAGAGGGAATCATGGCGCGCGGTATTCTTTTTACCGTCGTCATCAAGGAAACCTAGACAGTATGTACGTAGGCTACGCTCACTCTTTTCACCGGCCGATGCGTTGAAGCTCAAGTGACGTTTGTTACCACCCATCAATACTGTTTGGATCGCATCCAATAGGGATGATTTACCAGAACCGTTTGGACCTACAACCGCAACGTTACCTTTAATCGGTATCTCTACAGCACCAAGAACGTACCAGTTAACCAGAATAATACGATTTAGCTGCTTCATTCAGCTGGTACCTCTTCTTTTTCTTCTGCCGTTTCAGCGACTGCTTCGCTTGGCTCTTCAGATGTTTCGTCAGCTGCTTCTTCAGAAGCGTCTTCGCTTTTTTCTTCAGCAGACTCAACCGCTGCTTCCGCGACTTCATCCATATCCAATACAACTTCACCATCTTGCTCGTTGGACTCGCAAAGGCCTTCAAGCTGACGAATAAAGTCTTCAACCACCACCTGGCGGATTACTGGATTGATCTTAAGCGGGATATTTTTAGGTTCCATCTCATCAGGTTTACCGCGCTCGATAACACCATGACGAGAGAACAAAGAAAGGATCTCTTTCAAACGCGTTTCGTTTGGAATCTCTTTACGCGTTAGGTTTTCATAAACCGTAAGCAGCTCATCAGTGCTGGTATATGCTTGCCCTGCTTCCACTTCGAAACTTTCTAAGCGCTGTTCATACTGCTGACGAATGCAAAGCAGCAACAAGGATTCATCCAAGCGTAAACGCATAAAGCGCTCTTCACCTTTAGGGATAATACCCATATAAGCTTCATCAGGCTGATGGATAAAAGACCAGCCGATCGCTTCAAAAAGGTTAGTAAAGTAGTCTACATGCGAAGCAACTAGAAAATAGCTTTCACGGTGCCCAGGACGCTCCGCATATAGGAACTGATTGGTCAGCAGTTGGTTAGCCGCTCGGCTAAAATCGCTGGCTTGATACTGATCGCTGCGACCGATAATTTTCTGCAGATCACCTAGCATTTGAAACTTCCTTTGAATGATCTTTTCTAGTTATATAAAAATCACGACACTCAACCATGTCGGCAACGTTCACGTAATTTTCCTGGAATTTAATCTCATACTGTTCGCTCGTCTTACGCGCTTTTTTACCTAATGACTTCAGGTGGCGGACATAGCTGAAACAGATGTAATCTTCGATCGAGCTGATCTCGAAATCAGAGGCGTTGATCTTTTCGCGGCCAATCAGATGGCGTTCTAAATACGCTTCGATACGATCAACTTTAACTTCACGACGCTCTTTGTATTCCTTAAAGAGCTGGCGAAGCTGCAGAACTTTTGGATCGATCTCTTTGCGCGTAATAACTTGTGGTTCTGCAATGGTACGACGTTTAACCGGCGCACGAACACTACCCGGCGCAAGGTAACCAACCGTATCCAAAGTTTGAATACGTGGAATTTCACGACCATCTTTTTCGCTAATTTGAGCGATTACGCGGGATAGACGTGAAGCCATACCCGGCGTCGTTTTATCCATATAGCGAACAGTGTCAGATACACGTTTTTCCAACTTGTAGCGGAAATCGTCAATGATCGCTAAACGCTGATCCACTGATTCGAAGATACGGATAATACGGTTGATATGTTGGTGCACGCGCGCTTCAGCATCATGAATATCAACTTCAAACTGCTCTTGATAGTGCATGATCAACTGTTCCAATTTGACTGTATCAAACTGTAACTCTCGCAATAGAGATAGAATCTGTTGACGGAATCGGAACGGGTTATTTTTGGTTTTCAGGGTTTTATAGTCTGAAACCAAGATATGCTCTACGAATCGATCAAAGAAGTTACGAACAATCTCTTGCGGGTTATTGGTTTGTGACAGATTGATCTTTAGCTCACGCAGACCAAGCATCATATCTGTAAGGTGGGCGCTGAAATCAGCCGCTGTTTGAGCTGCTTCTGATAGGGTAATACCGCGCCCTTGCGGATCGTTAATCGCAGATTCTAACGAACTCAATACGTTAAGAACCGCACCGCCATAGCTACGCTTCTCTAGGTTGGCAATCGAAACCAAGGTACGTAACAGGAAGCTATTCGCAGGAGATAACAGTACATAACTGCGATAAATGCGCTGCTCTTCTTCCAACCACCCAGTAGCTACCAAACGACGGTAGATGCGACTGGTATATTCGGCAGTGGAACGAGGGGGTTCTTGCTGATCCTCTTCAGAATCATCCTCTTCTGGCTCCCAACGACGAACACCTAGACGAATTACCGCCCCTTCGATCGTTGAACGTACCAAATCCTTAGGTACAAACGGGTCAACCAAATCTTCATCAAAGAACAGGTCGGCCAATGAGATAAGTACAGCCTGATAAACCTGTCGATTCTGCCCGGATAAAGGCAAAAACAAGTTATCAGGAAGTTTATTAAACAGCATTCAGCGTTAATCCGCGGTCTTTAAACCCGTGAACAGGTTTCTATTTTTATAAGGTAATAGGAACCGATTCTAGCGGAAAATTGGACTAGGGATAAGGGTTAAATCCACTATATTCGTAGTTGAATATGGACAGGTTTCCCTCTTCCCTCAGAAAACAAAAAAGCACCCATAAAGGGTGCTTTTAACTAGTTGATAACTCTATCGATTATTAGTTAATACCATCATCGATATTGTTGTTATCAAGAAGCTGCTGTAGTTGAGCTGATGTATCAGCATCAGCTACAACGTTGCTCAAGTCGATTGTCTGAACAACATCCGAGCTAGATGCATCAGTTATCTGCAACTGAAGTTTTCCAGCACCGTTGTCCACAGCAGAGATAACATGCGAGCCGTCGGACAATAGATCAGACAGATCAAGCACATCATTTTCTAAACTACTATCTGCATTATAAGCGAAGTCAGATATTGTATCTGTACCTCCATTGGCATCATCGGCAGTCCAGATAAAGGTATCATTACCAGTGCCGCCACTAATGTTGTCATCACCCTTACCACCGATCAGAATGTCATCACCACCCAGACCACTAATGATATCATTACCGTCAAAAGCGATGATGTAATCAGTATTATCTGTGCCTGTGATAGGCTCACCAGAACTTGTGCCTTCTATCGTAGAAGCAGCTGGGTACAACACTAGATCAATTGTGCCAGTTACAGAATCATTATCACCATCTGTACCTGTAATATCATAATCTAGCTCAATAGGATCGCCTGTTGAGTCTTCGCCATAGCTAAATACTCCCAGTTTAAACGTATCAGTACCTGCTGCCGCATCAATCTGAATAGCATTAAACACGTCATCAGATACAACTTCGAAGGTCCAATCTTGCTGGATACCGTTGATAGTAACCGAATCGCCTGCCTGCACGACTGTAACCTGATTTGTCACATCATTGCCCAGCAAGTCATAAACTTTAATATCAGCTGTAGATAGGGTAATTGTATCGCTCGCATCCGTTGCATCAGCATAATAGTCACCTAATACGCTGGTTGGAGCATCAGCAATAAGGAATGCTGTTAATGTAACATTGGCACCATTTACATTGCCCGTTTTGGAGACAATCTGTCTGAAAGACGATGTTTCATTATAACTACCAGCAATTGCAAATGTCTCACCACCACCACTACCAGTAGTAGTCAGATTATTAACAAAATCTATTCTGTAGCCTTCACCAAATTTGAAACTATTACCATCACTAACGCCAATTTCACCATTGTTAGTGTTTACACTATCACCGTCTTTAGTAGACAAGAAAGCATCTTCCTGTGTACCACCCAGATCGATAAATGCTTTCCAAGCTTTGTTACCACCACCTACTGTTCCAATAGTCGCGGAACTAACGGCCGTACCATTGTTAATAATACCATTGGAATGGAAAGCGTAGGTTCCATCAGCATTCAACGTCAAAGTGTAACCTGTATTTGCATCAGTAATTCCATCCACGGTATCAGAGGTGGATGCCACAATGACTGATCCTTCATTGATAGTGTACAAATACAGGTCATCACCTTCGTAATTTAGGGTATTGCCCTGCTGATCAGTAGCTAACTGTCCAGTATAAGTATTAGTGAAAACAATACTGCCTTCTCCATCAGCACCAGCCTCGAAATTTAGCGACCCCACGACATCAGGAGAACTTGCCAAATCAATTGCATGGGCCGTACTAGGATTAAGAGACGTAGGTGTATCATCTAGAATCGTTAAAGTACCAGCTGTAATAGAAAGTGCCTCAAACTCTTCCCCACCGGAACTTACTACCCCGGTTAAACTATCAACGATTGACAGATCATTTCCTTCAGACTGAAGATGCCCCATTACTGAAACATCAAACGGTGTAGATACTGCTGTAGTGCTATTAACAGCAAACACTAACTTAGCGCCGTTACTCAACGTTACTTCTAGCGGTCCATTCTTTGGAGCACTGCTAATAGTTGCAGACACAGTAACGCTGCTAGAACCTTCTAGAACAGTTAGATCACCTATAGTTATGGTCGTTGTATCTATGCTATCTGTCAGATTGACTGTACCTACACTTGGCGTACCCAGTGCTTCAAAGTCACTGCCGCCACTCACGCTTACTTCTGTCGCTACTATCAGATCAGCCGCATCTTCTGCATATACATCTTCAAAAGCTGATTCAGGGATAACCACGTCAACGGTGCCTGTCGTGCCACTGCTGATCACAATACTCTGAGCATTGCCCAGTAGATCTGTGAAGTTAACCGTTACTGCTTCATCACCAACTCGTACCGCTGCACCCAACTCAACTGTGTAAGTCAGGGTTGTACCGTCTTCGTTGAAATCAGGACCCGCTGTCAGGCTGACTGATGTTGCATCTTCTGTATCAATCAGATTGACTGTACCTACACTTGGCGTACCCAGTGCTTCAAAGTCACTGCCGCCACTCACGCTTACTTCTGTCGCTACTGTCAGATCAGCCGCATCTTCTGCATATACATCTTCAAAAGCTGATTCAGGGATAACCACGTCAACGGTGCCTGTGGTACCACTGCTGATCACAATACTCTGAGCATTGCCCAGTAGATCTGTGAAGTTAACCGTTACTGCTTCATCACCAACTCGTACCGCTGCACCCAACTCAACTGTGTAAGTCAGGGTTGTACCGTCTTCGTTGAAATCAGGACCCGCTGTCAGGCTGACTGATGTTGCATCTTCTGTATCAATCAGATTGACTGTACCTACACTTGGCGTACCCAGTGCTTCAAAGTCACTGCCGCCACTCACGCTTACTTCTGTCGCTACTGTCAGATCAGCCGCATCTTCTGCATATACATCTTCAAAAGCTGATTCAGGGATAACCACGTCAACGGTGCCTGTCGTGCCACTGCTGATCACAATACTCTGAGCATTGCCCAGTAGATCTGTGAAGTTAACCGTTACTGCTTCATCACCAACTCGTACCGCTGCACCCAACTCAACTGTGTAAGTCAGGGTTGTACCGTCTTCGTTGAAATCAGGACCCGCTGTCAGGCTGACTGATGTTGCATCTTCTGTATCAATCAGATTGACTGTACCTACACTTGGCGTACCCAGTGCTTCAAAGTCACTGCCGCCACTCACGCTTACTTCTGTCGCTACTGTCAGATCAGCCGCATCTTCTGCATATACATCTTCAAAAGCTGATTCAGGGATAACCACGTCAACGGTGCCTGTGGTACCACTGCTGATCACAATACTCTGAGCATTGCCCAGTAGATCTGTGAAGTTAACCGTTACTGCTTCATCACCAACTCGTACCGCTGCACCCAACTCAACTGTGTAAGTCAGGGTTGTACCGTCTTCGTTGAAATCAGGACCCGCTGTCAGGCTGACTGATGTTGCATCTTCTGTATCAATCAGATTGACTGTACCTACACTTGGCGTACCCAGTGCTTCAAAGTCACTGCCGCCACTCACGCTTACTTCTGTCGCTACTGTCAGATCAGCCGCATCTTCTGCATATACATCTTCAAAAGCTGATTCAGGGATAACCACGTCAACGGTGCCTGTCGTGCCACTGCTGATCACAATACTCTGAGCATTGCCCAGTAGATCTGTGAAGTTAACCGTTACTGCTTCATCACCAACTCGTACCGCTGCACCCAACTCAACTGTGTAAGTCAGGGTTGTACCGTCTTCGTTGAAATCAGGACCCGCTGTCAGGCTGACTGATGTTGCATCTTCTGTATCAATCAGATTGACTGTACCTACACTTGGCGTACCCAGTGCTTCAAAGTCACTGCCGCCACTCACGCTTACTTCTGTCGCTACTATCAGATCAGCCGCATCTTCTGCATATACATCTTCAAAAGCTGATTCAGGGATAACCACGTCAACGGTGCCTGTCGTGCCACTGCTGATCACAATACTCTGAGCATTGCCCAGTAGATCTGTGAAGTTAACCGTTACTGCTTCATCACCAACTCGTACCGCTGCACCCAACTCAACTGTGTAAGTCAGGGTTGTACCGTCTTCGTTGAAATCAGGACCCGCTGTCAGGCTGACTGATGTTGCATCTTCTGTATCAATCAGATTGACTGTACCTACACTTGGCGTACCCAGTGCTTCAAAGTCACTGCCGCCACTCACGCTTACTTCTGTCGCTACTATCAGATCAGCCGCATCTTCTGCATATACATCTTCAAAAGCTGATTCAGGGATAACCACGTCAACGGTGCCTGTGGTACCACTGCTGATCACAATACTCTGAGCATTGCCCAGTAGATCTGTGAAGTTAACCGTTACTGCTTCATCACCAACTCGTACCGCTGCACCCAACTCAACTGTGTAAGTCAGGGTTGTACCGTCTTCGTTGAAATCAGGACCCGCTGTCAGGCTGACTGATGTTGCATCTTCTGTATCAATCAGATTGACTGTACCTACACTTGGCGTACCCAGTGCTTCAAAGTCACTGCCGCCACTCACGCTTACTTCTGTCGCTACTATCAGATCAGCCGCATCTTCTGCATATACATCTTCAAAAGCTGATTCAGGGATAACCACGTCAACGGTGCCTGTGGTACCACTGCTGATCACAATACTCTGAGCATTGCCCAGTAGATCTGTGAAGTTAACCGTTACTGCTTCATCACCAACTCGTACCGCTGCACCCAACTCAACTGTGTAAGTCAGGGTTGTACCGTCTTCGTTGAAATCAGGACCCGCTGTCAGGCTGACTGATGTTGCATCTTCTGTATCAATCAGATTGACTGTACCTACACTTGGCGTACCCAGTGCTTCAAAGTCACTGCCGCCACTCACGCTTACTTCTGTCGCTACTGTCAGATCAGCCGCATCTTCTGCATATACATCTTCAAAAGCTGACTCAGGGATAACCACGTCAACGGTGCCTGTCGTGCCACTGCTGATCACAATACTCTGAGCATTGCCCAGTAGATCTGTGAAGTTAACCGTTACTGCTTCATCACCAACTCGTACCGCTGCACCCAACTCAACTGTGTAAGTCAGGGTTGTACCGTCTTCGTTGAAATCAGGACCCGCTGTCAGGCTGACTGATGTTGCATCTTCTGTATCAATCAGATTGACTGTACCTACACTTGGCGTACCCAGTGCTTCAAAGTCACTGCCGCCACTCACGCTTACTTCTGTCGCTACTATCAGATCAGCCGCATCTTCTGCATATACATCTTCAAAAGCTGATTCAGGGATAACCACGTCAACGGTGCCTGTCGTGCCACTGCTGATCACAATACTCTGAGCATTGCCCAGTAGATCTGTGAAGTTAACCGTTACTGCTTCATCACCAACTCGTACCGCTGCACCCAACTCAACTGTGTAAGTCAGGGTTGTACCGTCTTCGTTGAAATCAGGACCCGCTGTCAGGCTGACTGATGTTGCATCTTCTGTATCAATCAGATTGACTGTACCTACACTTGGCGTACCCAGTGCTTCAAAGTCACTGCCGCCACTCACGCTTACTTCTGTCGCTACTGTCAGATCAGCCGCATCTTCTGCATATACATCTTCAAAAGCTGATTCAGGGATAACCACGTCAACGGTGCCTGTGGTACCACTGCTGATCACAATACTCTGAGCATTGCCCAGTAGATCTGTGAAGTTAACCGTTACTGCTTCATCACCAACTCGTACCGCTGCACCCAACTCAACTGTGTAAGTCAGGGTTGTACCGTCTTCGTTGAAATCAGGACCCGCTGTCAGGCTGACTGATGTTGCATCTTCTGTATCAATCAGATTGACTGTACCTACACTTGGCGTACCCAGTGCTTCAAAGTCACTGCCGCCACTCACGCTTACTTCTGTCGCTACTGTCAGATCAGCCGCATCTTCTGCATATACATCTTCAAAAGCTGATTCAGGGATAACCACGTCAACGGTGCCTGTCGTGCCACTGCTGATCACAATACTCTGAGCATTGCCCAGTAGATCTGTGAAGTTAACCGTTACTGCTTCATCACCAACTCGTACCGCTGCACCCAACTCAACTGTGTAAGTCAGGGTTGTACCGTCTTCGTTGAAATCAGGACCCGCTGTCAGGCTGACTGATGTTGCATCTTCTGTATCAATCAGATTGACTGTACCTACACTTGGCGTACCCAGTGCTTCAAAGTCACTGCCGCCACTCACGCTTACTTCTGTCGCTACTGTCAGATCAGCCGCATCTTCTGCATATACATCTTCAAAAGCTGATTCAGGGATAACCACGTCAACGGTGCCTGTGGTACCACTGCTGATCACAATACTCTGAGCATTGCCCAGTAGATCTGTGAAGTTAACCGTTACTGCTTCATCACCAACTCGTACCGCTGCACCCAACTCAACTGTGTAAGTCAGGGTTGTACCGTCTTCGTTGAAATCAGGACCCGCTGTCAGGCTGACTGATGTTGCATCTTCTGTATCAATCAGATTGACTGTACCTACACTTGGCGTACCCAGTGCTTCAAAGTCACTGCCGCCACTCACGCTTACTTCTGTCGCTACTGTCAGATCAGCCGCATCTTCTGCATATACATCTTCAAAAGCTGATTCAGGGATAACCACGTCAACGGTGCCTGTCGTGCCACTGCTGATCACAATACTCTGAGCATTGCCCAGTAGATCTGTGAAGTTAACCGTTACTGCTTCATCACCAACTCGTACCGCTGCACCCAACTCAACTGTGTAAGTCAGGGTTGTACCGTCTTCGTTGAAATCAGGACCCGCTGTCAGGCTGACTGATGTTGCATCATTATCATCTACTACAGTTGCTGTGCTTGTCGCGCCTGCAATAGACAGGTCGTCAAAACCACCGCCTGTTGCTTCTGTAACTGTCGCTGTAATTGCTCCTTCGCCTTGAACGTACTCTTCATCTTCACGGCTATCCACTACCACATCAACGAACTGCTGACCGGCTTCGATAGTCACTTCGCCAAGTGTAGTTTGTAGAACAACATTGCTACTTGGTACGTTATCTACAGAGAAGCGGAACGTAATGCTGTTGCCTTCAACTACATTATCGGTAACTACTGCACCTTCTTCATCTACCTGTGTCACAGTTACAATGGCAGAGGTTGTAGATGTAGATGTAGATGTAGATGTAGATGTAGATGTAGATGTACTCTGTACTTCACCTAATTGTTCTTCAGGTTGTTCCTCTACAGAATCCTGTACACCAACCGTTTCATACCCTGCATTTGGATCCACTTCTTCAGCAGTACGACTGATATTTACCGTTGAAGAACCTTCATTACCTTCACCACCTGCTTGTGTATCACCACCTGCTGCAGTTGCCTCGGATACAGCTGTAGGGTCCGCACCAGCTAAAATTGCTGCCTGAATAGATTCAACATCAGCAGTAGCTTCTGAGAAGTCAAAAGTATTAGTGTTATTGTACGTTTCACTATTAGCCAGCCAATTTTGGCCACCATCAAGTCGAACTGGCTCGCCTGCATCCATTGCGATCTCAATCGACGCATCAGGAGAAACTCGTATCATTTCATCTGCATAGACCTCTTCCCCTAATGTAAGAAGCCTCTCTGTACCATCTGCCTTAACAGCAACTACATTTCCGATCAGAAGTGAAACTGTACCAATAACATTCATATTTACTATTCCTTAGAAAATAGATCTCTGGATGATTGTTGTCATTTATAAAGGCGCAAACAAACAAAAACTATTGTACCGAGGTACAAGTACCAATTTTTTCTTGTTTTTAATAAGTTAGATCAACTTATTCGAAATTAAGAAATCACCCTACATAGCTTACATTCGACTATTCTGAACAAAATTCGAGCTATTTTCAGCCAGAATTGTTTACGTAATAATCAACCCTAAAAATCATTTAATTTTTTGCAAAAAATCCCTTGACGCCCTACCCCTTGGTCATTAAGATACGCCGCACTTTCAAGGCTAATCCCTGATAGCTCAGTTGGTAGAGCAGTAGACTGTTAATCTATTGGTCGCTGGTTCGAGTCCAGCTCAGGGAGCCAACTTTGAAAGATGTACAGCTGATGATCCCTGATAGCTCAGTTGGTAGAGCAGTAGACTGTTAATCTATTGGTCGCTGGTTCGAGTCCAGCTCAGGGAGCCATCTAAAGGCTAAAGTCGGAGTGTAGCGCAGCTTGGTAGCGCATCTGGTTTGGGACCAGAGGGTCGGGGGTTCGAATCCCTCCACTCCGACCACTTTAAAGCCTTACCCTTTCTTAGGGACAAATGTCGGAGTGTAGCGCAGCTTGGTAGCGCATCTGGTTTGGGACCAGAGGGTCGGGGGTTCGAATCCCTCCACTCCGACCACTTTAAATACCCCTTTCTATATTCAACAAACGTATTTCACCATCCACCACCTAATACTTATTCCATAAGCTATTATTCTGGTACTTCATAATCTTAAGGCTTGCATTCATTTCGCATCACTCTCGCTGCGCATTAAGCAAACAAACCAAGTAATGAAATTAGTTAAAGATTTTATCAATTACGAAATCGTATTCTATTGGGCTGACGAATCCCTCACTCCCTGCAGCCCGCACCTCCACAGCATCACAGCTGCAGAGGAATGGTGGAAAAAGTACTTATTCTCTCAATACCAAGGCCCCGAACGCAGAAAAAGCATTGTAGATCGCAGATCTAATCACGACAAACGAAATTCGATGGATAAGAACCAGTATTCAAGAAGCAACCCTTTAGGAAGAAGGGAGTCGGACAAGCCTGTAAAGGTAGAGATTGACCTTTTCCAGGAAAAGATAAAAGAGTTTAAATAAATCTAACACAAGTGAACCTTCTGCCTACTAATTAGCACAGCATAGTAAGCGATGCTGCTGAGTATTAGCCTATTAGTCGTTGATTCAAGCCTAACTCGGGAAGCCATTAGAGATTAAAGACTGAGCGCAACTCAGCTTAGTAGCACATCTGATTTGAGACCAGGAGACTGAGGTTTGAGCCCTTCCACTCTAACAACTTAAGTAAAACCCTTTATATCTTCTAAGGCGTAGATCGCTGAGATGTACATTCCTGCAAAAACTTTACATTCTATTCGTGTATTGAAATCCAGATTGAATCGATCTGGTTCGGCTGCTGCTCGGAAGGTATTCGGAACAGAAGTGCCTGTTAAGCCAATTTATTATAGAAGCAAAAGACCAACCTTCTATGGCCGGTAGAATTATGGAAACACAGAAGGCATATAAGCGAAAGAACATGAAGCTGACCTTTAGGAGAATGGCTACACTTTGAACCAAGAGCAAAATAAAACGCCCCCAGCTTGCTCACTAATTATAAAACCATTGGGTCTTCCACAGCACTAGAACCCATTGCACTTGCACACCTTCCTCTATTTAACATTTCCTCCATTCTTACAGCGTCTACTGGTTCAGAATAAAGATAGCCCTGTACTTTCTTACAACCTAATCCGGCTAGGAATTCATTCTGTTCAGGTGTTTCTACCCCTTCAGCCAAGATATCCAGCTGTAGACTCTGTGCCAGTGCAATTACCGCACTGGAGATCGCCACATCATCCTCATCATCCGGCAGATCCTTAATAAAAGAGCGGTCAATCTTCAGCTTTGAGATAGGCAGCCTCTTCAGATACGCCAACGAAGAATATCCCGTACCAAAATCATCTAGGGCCAATTTAATTCCCAGCTCGGTGATTTCATTCAAGGTTCGGATATTTTCTTCCGGCTTGGTCATCACTTGGCTCTCTGTGATCTCCAGTTCCAGCCACTCCGGCTCACAACCGGTATTTCTTATCAATTCCTTCAGAAAGGCCAAAAACCCACTGTTTTGCAGCTGAATAATTGACAGGTTCATGGCTAGGGTACCGGTGTCCACCCCCGCCCGTTGCCACTCAACTAACCGCTGAACACTTTTATTCATCACTAACCGGTCCAATTCAACAATCAGACCTGTGGCTTCTGCTATAGGGATAAAACGCCCCGGAGGAACCATACCCAACTCAGGATGCTCCCATCTTACTAGTGCTTCCATCCCAGTAATTCGATGGCTCTCTATATCAATTTGAGGCTGGTAAAAAACCACAAATTGATCCTGCGCCAGCGCCACCCTTAATTCGGATTCCATGGAAACCCGTTCTAGTGCCTGACGGGTCATCTCCTCGCTGTAGAACTGGAAGTTATTCCGGCCTTCATTCTTCGCTTTGTACATAGCAGCATCGGAACAACGCAACAGATCTACTGCGCTGACCCCATTATCGGGAAATAGACTAATACCGATACTGCAGCTGATATACAGTTCCTTACCTTCGACATGAATGGGCTCAAGTAGCGCGTCATGAATCTTTTCAGCCAATATGATGGCATCTTCACCATGTACCAAGCCCTGAATCATAACCGTAAATTCATCACCACCAAGCCGTGCTAGGGAATCCTCTTTTCGAATGGTCGCCGCGAGGCGATCAGCAACGGAAATGAGAACATGATCCCCCACCTTATGCCCCAGCGAATCGTTAATCTCTTTAAAATGGTCGAGATCGATAAACATAACAGCTAGCTGAGTTTCATAACGTTTGGCTTTTTCAATAGCCTGCTCCATGCGGTCATTAAACAACACCCGATTTGCTAAACCGGTAAGAGTATCGTGGTGGGCAATATGGGTCAGCGCATCTTTCTGCTCCCTAAGCTCATCCTGAACTTCGAGATGTGAGGTAATATCGCGTGCAGCCTCAATAATTCCCACAGGCTTACCGCTTTCATCCCGCAGCGGAGTGGCGGATAGCTCAACAAACCGTTTTTCACCGTGCAGCTCATGCCGATGAATCATTACTGTCTGATTACCGGTATCCATTACCTGCTTAAGGGGACAGGGGTGTTCATTACCATCACAAGGCGAGTTGCGATGATGCGATACTTCATAACACTTAGGGCAAGTAGGATCTGCAATAAAAGCAGGATCGTAGGCCTTACGGACAGCATTATTCATAAGATCCACAGAGTAATCCGATTTGATCACCATAATCGGGTCATCAACACCATTAATAATCTTCTGCAGGTATTGATGCTGCTCTTTAAGTTCCGCTCGAGAGCTGCGAACAGATTCCAGCATATTATTAATCGTATTAGATAAGGCTCTGACCTCAGCAGGCCCACTATTAGCAATAGGCTTCATAGGGATTCCATCAGCATCGGAACGGGAAATCCCACTGATAATCCGATCAATCGGCTGAAGGACAAATAATCGGATGCTAAGAAACAAGGTGATAAAGAGCAAAATAGAGATCGCCAGGGTATTAACGACTGTGGACCTTATAGTTTTTGTAAGTTCCTCGTTCAAACGTTTATCAGAGATATAAACCGCTACCCGACCTATCCGCTCACCCGCCTCGGAGTGAATATCACCAGCATCCGCATAAAAACTATTGTTAATCTGGGTGTTATGTAGTGAGCTATGGGGATCATAGTCGATAACCTGACCACTATTATTGAACATTTTCCCGGTAGTAAACTTACCTTCCCCAGCTATCTCGCCCAAGTTGAAATCATCTATAATGATGGCAAATGACTCATGATGCAGCAGTTCTGTTGCTACTAGTGTCTGGTATTCATTCACTGCATAGGATGCAATTAAGCCACTCAGTGTTTCTTGTAAAGAACTGACCAACCGAGAGGAATTAAGATGAATCTCTTCGATGATCCGCTTCTTCTCTTCCTGATATGAGTATGCCGAACTAAAACTAAGGATCAGTACAACGGAAGCTATAATCGCTGCACCTAGAACGACATAAATTGAGCAGGAACGGTCTGGCCGTTGTGGAGAACTCACGACTTACTACTCTAATCCCAATACATTGCGCTGAATGACCTGCAGCTTATCGGCAATATTAGCCTCTGTAACTGACAGAACCTCCAATTGCTGATCAGTCATCACCTTTTCTCCCTTGAAGTGGAGTTGTAGAGCATGAACCGCCTTCTCCCCCATCAAGAAAGGCTGCTGCATCGCCGCGCCAACCAGGACACCCTTTTGGATCAGATCGATAAACTCAGGCTCTGCATCAAAGGTTACCAACAGGATTTTCTCCTGTTTACCGGCATCAGCAATCGCATCCAACGCAGCCTGATAACGATCGGATCCCTGCAACCATAGGGCTGCCATATCCGGGTTTTCTTTGATCAGTTCCTGGCTGTATTTATAAGTTTCAGCATAAGAGAAATCAATCTGCTGTTTCAGACCAACAGAGCTGACGCCATGCTCCTTAAGTGCTTTGAGAAAGCCAGATGTCCTTAGCTGGCCGTTTAAACGCTTCTGCGGGATGGAAATAATTCCTACCCCACCCTGCACTTTACCAAGTGCAATCATTTTTAATGCTAAATACTTACCTATCTCATAAGCACCAGAATAGTTGTCTGAAGATATGAACGAGAGGTACTCACCTGAATCCGTACCAATATCAGATATAACCACCGGTATACCTGCTTTTTTAGCAAAGGCGAGAATTGTAACGCAGGCCGAGGAAGTCGTAGGTGAAACAATAATGCCATCAACCCGGTTCTTCAGCGCTGCAATAGTGTTCTGCAGCTCTTTTTTAGAATTGTTTTCAGCACTGTAAACCTGAATATCATAACCCGCGCTTTCGGAGGCATTAGTGATCCCTCGCGCCATGATCTGCCAAAAGGGGATTCGGGCATCGGACACTAAATAGGCAAGGCGTTTTGCATCGGATGTAGCTGACAGCTCAGCCATATCTTTTTCCGCAGCAACAACCAGAGAAGGCATTAAGAGGAATAGACAAAGGAAATAGCGGAAGAACAACATTAACAAACCCTACAACTGAGTCGAATATCTCCATCTATCCCACGGACAGATAATTTAAAAATCTAAATCATTCTACGTCATCATGCCAGAACCAACCGATAAAATCGGTCTGGAACCTGACCTGACTCAAATCCACGGCGATTCTAACCTAAAATGAAAATGACGCTTACGTCGCTAATACCGTCAAATACCAAGCCATTGATGGAATAGTAGCTCTGCTTGGCTAATTGAAATAATTAAGTAGTTAACAAGGTTCATTTTTTTATTCTGATCAACACTCCCCAATTAACAACATTTACGAGAGATGATTAAATCAGGACATACGCTTCGATTCTCAACTATAAACTCAGGCAATCTTCATAGCTGCACTTAGCATGACGGGAGGATTTATACTACATACAACAACGATAGCACTACCACGCCCCCTTCCAAGATTTCATTATTTCACCCCCTATTAGGATAACCGCTGGCAATGTCACACGGTTAAGTTCGAACCCGGTGATTTCTATGTATCTGATAAGCCGGTGATTATTGAGCTCCTGCATATCCGCCTGTATCTATGAGCGAGAACTTGGAATCGGCGGAATAAATCACTTTTTGCTGCCAACAACCGCTAACAGAGAGATAAAGAACGCTCTCTGCGTTATGGTCTACTTGCAATGAAGCAGTTGATCAATGAACTGATGAAACTGGGTTGTGAGCATTCTAAGTTACAAGTGAAGCTCTCTGGTGGCGGGGACATGATCAAAAGCATGACCAGTATTCAAGAAGCAACCCTTTAGGAAGAAGGGAGTCAGACAAACCTGTAAAGGTAAAGATTGGAAAAGATTAAGTAGTTTAAGTAATCCCCACCTAACCACCATGGCTAGGAATCACATGCCAAAGGTAAGCGAAGCAAAATTTTCAGAATATACCAGTCATATGGGATCTTAGGTCTGCTAACAACACACAGCAGCGCTCATCAAATGCAATTGGTTGCATTATAGAAAATCCCTTCCATTCCAACTAATTCAGGTCCGGAAGGGAGGCTCCAGCGAGAAGCTTTATTGTTTGCCTGAGTATTGTGAGGAATCAAACATTCTAAGTTCAGTTGTACTGTACCAAGTCAGCAATTTTCTGATCAGCTAGATTTATGTCAACCTTTATAGGCCTATCAGTTATCCGTCTACCGTGCGTGTAGGGATCACGTTTAGAAGAGAAATCACCTTTTTGCAGGCTTCTTCTATCGACTTTATGCTTCCTTCTTTCAGGACCTTTATAAGAATCAAAATACTGGTTAATAAGCCACTCTTTAGCATGAATGAGAGAAGGAAAGGTTGGGCTGGCACGTTTTGAGCCTTCGCTCTGCCAATAAAAAACTATTTTATGTTCTAAGTAGTCTTTAACGAGCTTTGCCATATAGGTACTTCACTGCATGATACGAACAAGTTAAAGGAAGGCGTCCAAGCCAATGTATCCAGAGGTATAAACTCCTACAGAGCCCTCTACTTGCGTAAAGTATCAAAACAGTTTTTCAAGAAAAATAGGAAAAATTCTTAAATGTCTGTATCTGGCTCTTAATTGACCTCAGAAACGGAATATAGGTAAAAGCTATTACCACGTTTGAAATAAACAATGAGGGATTACAGGCTGCAAGGAACTATCCTCAGACTAACAATGAACAAGGAGAAAAAGATGAAGTGGTCAAAACCTAGCTACAACGATCTGAGAATTGGCTTTGAAGTGACAATGTACTTCGCCAATAGATAATACGATCTATCCCCTGAGAGAGTATTAATACTCTCTCAGGCATTTAACTAGACGTAACATACTTTATATATAGCACTATTTTTTAGCTTAGCTTCCAGCTCCTCAGCTTTTTTAAGCATGTCATCAGTTTGCGCACAGATCACGCCTAGACTCGATCTTCAGTGTAAAAACGCGTTAGCACCTTAGTAAGGTTCTCCACATCTTTAACACCTGCCATTTCTCGAATAGAGTGCATCGCAAATTGCGGCACACCAATATCTAACGTTTTCACACCAAGCTCTGCAGCCGTTATAGGCCCAATAGTGCTACCACACGCCATATCACTTCTCACAACAAATGCCTGAACTGGAACATTCACCTGCTGAGCAAGATCCCTAAAAATAGCACTAGTCTCACTATTTGAGGCATAGCGTTGATTCGCATTGAGTTTAATCACAGGCCCTTCATTTATTAAAGGACCATGGTTTGCATCATGCTTATCCGCAAAGTTAGGATGAATACCATGAGCATTATCTGCCGAGATCATCATAGAGCGACTTATCATCCGTACTCTTTGCTCAACATTAGGTAACAACCTTTCCAATACCTGACTCAACATTGGCCCCTGAGCCCCAGAAGAACTCATACTTCCAACTTCTTCATGATCGTTACAGACTAAAAGCGCCCCTTGCTCAGAATCAGATCGTAACAATGCGGCCAAGCCCATATAGCAACTTAACAAATTATCCAGCCTTGCTGATGACAAATACTCTTTCTTCAAACCCGTCAAAGCTGGCTTTTGCGTATCGTACAGCGAGATTTCATAATCAAGAACCTCAGCCACACCCTCAACACCTTCAGTAGACAATCTATCTACAAGCATCTGTTTAAAGCTAAAGTCTTTATCCCCCTGCCCCAAGATAACAGGCAAATAAGTTTGCGCATTGATCGTTCTGCTTTTATTTGCCTCGCGATCTAAATGAATAGCTAAACTGGGAATAATCGCAATAGGATCCTCAAAGTTAACCAGGGCATGGCAACGCTCACCGTTTAAGGATTTATAGCTTACTCGACCCGCCATAGACAGATCCCGGTCAAACCAAGGGTTTAACAGCACACCACCATAAACCTCAACACCCAACTGTTGATAGCCATGACGGTTCAGCTCAGGAACCGGCTTCACCTTTAAACAAGGTGAATCAGTATGCGCACCCACCATGCGCAAGCCAGACTCTGCCAAATCAGCATCTCGCGGCAAAGACCAAGCAATTATGGAAGACCCATTTCGAGTAACATAATATTTGCCACCCGCTTGCAACTGCCAACTATCTTCTTCGCGTAGTTCCACAAAACCATTTTCAGCCAAACGCTGCGACATCTCATTTACCGCGTGATACGGCGTTGGGGATGCTTCTAAGAACAACTGTAAATCTGCAATTAAGTCTGTCATTTAAAAATCCTATTTCTCAGAAGCTTTAAAATCGATCAACTCAACTTTAAATATCAAAGTTGAATTCGCAGGAATATCAACACTCGGGCTTGTCGCGCCATAGGCTAATTCTGGCTTGATATAAAACATCCAAACCGCCCCTTTATTCATCAATGCTAAACCTTCTGTCCAACCACGAATAACTCTATTTAAAGGAAAGGAGCTTGGCTCACCACGCTTGTAAGAACTATCAAATACATGCCCATCTACCCTTTTACCTTCGTAATGAACAGTTACAGTATCGGTAATATTGGGGCTAACACCCTCGCCAGCTTTAATGACTTTATATTGCAAACCGCTCGCTGTTACTTTTACGTCTTGCTCTTTTGCGTTGGATTCCAGAAATGCTACACCTTCCTTTCTGACATCATCATTCAGCGCCTTCTCCACTAACGCTTGACGAAACTTCTTCTCCTCAGGATCTTCACCACAACCACTTACCATTCCTAGCGCAATTGCCAGAGCTGTAATACCTACGATTTTAATGTTCATAAACGAATACCAAATAAATCCATACACTCTTTATAAGCAATTGATTTTACAACAGTGCCGCGCATGTCTACACTCAACAAACTGTGACAGGGAACTCACAACCCTTTTTTAGGGTCATAGTTAAATCCAGAGCGCTAAATTAAGACTTACATTATGCATAGATCGCTATTAAAGCCACTGTTGTTTACTGCGTTATCCTTCCTAATTCCAAGTACAGCCAATGCACTTGCAACTCCGCTCAAATCCGAGCCTGTGCATAAGCAAACGTTATTAGAAATTACAGAATCGCTCAAACTAGGCCACTATAACAGAGTCAATTTGGATGATTCATTATCCGGACAGATCTTTAATCAATATATTAAAGACTTAGACCCTTCACGCAGCTATTTTTATAAAAGCGATATCGATGAGTTCGAAAAATATCGTTTGGTTCTAGATGACCAAATTCGTTCTGGAGAACTCACAGCCGCATATTTCATTTTTAATCGCTATCAAGAGCGCATTGAAGGCCGTTTAGAATTCATCATTGATGAACTAGAACAAGGCAAAGTTTTTGATTTCTCAATCGATGAGAGTCTGAACACTGATCGAGAAAACGCAGCATGGATTGAATCCAAAACCGAGATGAATGCGCTCTGGGACCGTCGACTCAAGAGTGCCCTGCTCAATCTTCTTTTGGCTGACAAAACCGAAGAAGAAGCCAGAGAAGTTTTGATCAAACGCTATAAGAACCAACTCAAAAGAAGCTTACAGGTAAATAGCGAAGACGTATTCCAGTCGTTTGCTAACGCATTTACTAAACAATACGATCCACACACTCAGTATTTTTCTCCTAGAAAATCTGAGAACTTCAAAATCAACATGAGCTTATCTCTTGAAGGGATCGGCGCTGTATTAAAAAGCGAAAACGAGTTTACACAGATTGTTAGACTTGTTCCTGCAGGCCCTGCAGAAAAGACCGGCCAACTGAAGGCGACCGACCGCATTATAGGTGTAGGCCAAGGTGAAGACGGCGATATCGAAGATGTCGTCGGCTGGAGGCTTGATGATGTAGTACAACTTATTCGAGGCCCTAAAGGCACGACAGTTAGACTTGAAGTAAAAACTTCTGAACGTGAAGATATTCCATCTAAAATCGTCAAAATTGTACGCAACAAAGTAAAACTAGAAGAACAGTCCGCTCAAAAGCGTGTACTAGAAATTGAACATTTAGGCCAACCATTCAAACTAGGCGTTATCGAAATACCTGCTTTCTATATTGATTTTGCCGCTCTACAACGTGGCGATAACGACTACAAAAGTACCTCGCGCGATGTAGAAAAGCTTATCCAAGAGCTAAAAGATGAAAATGTTGACGGCCTAATTGTAGACCTGCGCAACAATGGCGGCGGCTCCCTACGTGAAGCAAACGACACTGTCGGCTTATTTATTCAACGCGGCCCAACCGTTCAAGTAAAAGACTCTACTGGACGAGTAGAGGTTCTTCGCGATTTAAACCCCAAAGTGTCCTACGGTGGACCAATGGCCGTTTTAGTTAACCGCTTATCGGCTTCTGCATCAGAAATTTTTGCTGGCGCTATTCAGGACTATAATCGCGGCATCGTAATTGGCGGCCAAACCTTTGGCAAAGGTACTGTTCAGACCCTACTACCTCTTAATCATGGGCAGCTTAAACTAACCCACGCAATGTTTTACCGAATTTCAGGTGACAGTACACAGAATAAGGGGGTAATGCCTGATATCACATTCCCTACCCTTTATGATCCTGAGATCATTGGTGAAAGTGCGCTTGATCAAGCACTTGCTTGGGACAAAGTCAGATCAGCTCCTCATGGCACATACCCAAACCTAAGACAGTTTTTAACTCAAATTAACTCACGCTATCAGTCACGCAGCCTGACAGATCCTGACTTTATCTTCATGCGCGAACAGGTTGAGCATCTTAATGAAGTTCGTAAGGAAAGCAGCCTAATTCCTCTTCAGGAATCTGCGCTTAAGATTGAACGTGAGAAAGCTGAAGAATGGCAAGTTAATGCTGAAAACCGTCGTCGTAGCAAAAAACAACTACCTCCGATCAAATCGTTATCAGAACTTGATGAAGAGCTAGAGAAAGACGCTCAAGGCCGACCTATCAACCCGGAAGCCGAAGCGATGCTAGTAGAAAGCGGACGAATTTTACTTGATACCGCGTTCCTACAACTGCAATATTCAGCTAACGAAACACAAAATAGCGACCAAAAATAAGCCCTATGCGCAGCGAGAAATCGTTGCGCTGTTCTAGACAAAGCACGTCAGCCGCTAGGATAGGAAAGCAGTAAACAATGAAAACCAGAAAGCTTCTTGTAGTACTGATCATCGTCCCAATTGTATTAGCCATTCTCGGTGGCGGCGGTTATTTTGCTTATAACGAAATGCAGGGGCAACATCAGGAAAACCTGAAGGACCTAGAAAAGTTTGGTTTCACGGTTTTACCCAGCAATGTACACACCGAGACAACGGGCGAACTAGGCACCAAACAGCTTCCCGCCACCTTTGGACAAGACAAACTAACACCTACTCAAAAAGTTATTAAAGGGTTAATGGCCGACAACGAGAAACTTCTAGAGGAACAGGAAGTTTATAAAAAGAGGATCGAAGGACTTAAAGCCGAAATCGCTGCACTTGAAGAGTATAAAAAGCTTAACGAGCACTTTGCCCCACTTACTATTACAGAAGAAGTTGCTGCTGTTGAGAAACAACTAAAAACATTGCTTATCGATATGCCTGATGCCCGTCGGTTCTCAAACCTACAAATTGAAGCAATGTCCGCAGCTGCTGGCAACGAGTATAAAAAGTTTATTGGTGGCAAGCGCCTTATCCTATCCGACAGCGAACGGGAAGCTCTCGTTAAAACCTACATGCCTGAATATTCTTTCTGTGTTGGGGATGGTATTGAAATCGCAGCAAATTCTCCTCGCGAAGAACGCCTTATCACCCAGTTTTTCCGCAAACAAGACAACAGCAATTTAACCAGCGAGCTAAAAACAGACCTCGATACGGTTATTAAACCTTGCCAAACAGCGCTTTACGCTCGCCTAGACGATTACGATAAACCATTTTAATAATGCGCTAAAACCTTATACATTCTCTGTTAATTTGCTGTATAATGTGCCCTCATTTTCTTTTGAGTTGGGCGCTACACCGGTCAAAACGCCCTCTTCATAATAATTAAACTGACCCTGTAGATCCGGTTTTACAGGCTGAAGTGCTGTTATCCAATCTCTCATTCTTAGCGAGATAAAACAGCCCTTATATAGGACATATTCAATGAGCGAAAGCTTTGCTGATCTGTTTGAAGAATCCCTTCAATCACTAGACATGACTCCAGGTAAATTGGTAATTGGTGAAGTTGTTGATATCGACAGCGACTGGGTTACTGTACATGCTGGTCTAAAATCTGAAGCAATCATCCCGCGTTCTCAGTTCCTTAACGATGCTAACGAACTAGAAATCAAAATCGGTGACGACGTTAAAGTTGCACTAGAAGCGGTTGAAGATGGTTTCGGTGAAACTCGTCTGTCTCGTGAAAAAGCGAAACGCGCTGAAGCTTGGGAAGTTCTACAGACTAAATTTGAAGCTGAAGAAACTGTTAAAGGTTACATCAGCGGCAAAGTTAAAGGCGGCTTCACAGTTAGCATCAACAACATTCAAGGCTTCCTACCAGGTTCTTTGGTAGACGTTCGCCCTGTACGTGACGTTGATCACCTAGAAGGCAAAGAGCTTGAATTCAAACTAATCAAGCTTGATCCTAAGCGTAACAACATCGTTGTTTCTCGCCGTGCAGTTCTTCAAGAAGCTAACAGTGCTCAGCGTGATGAGCTACTAGCTACTCTAGAAGAAGGTCAAGAAGTTAAAGGCTTCGTTAAGAACCTTACTAACTACGGTGCATTCATCGATCTTGGCGGTGTTGACGGTCTTCTACACATCACTGACATGGCTTGGAAGCGTATCTCTCACCCATCCGAGATGCTAAACCCAGGCGATGAGATCACTGTTAAGATCATCAAGTTCGACAAAGAATCTGGTCGTATCTCTCTAGGTCTTAAGCAGCTTTCTCAAGACCCATGGTCTCTTATCAAAGAACGTTACCCAGCTGGTGCTAAGTGCAAGGCACGCATCACTAACCTTACTGATTACGGCTGCTTCGCATCTATCGAAGACGGCGTAGAAGGTCTGGTACACGTTTCTGAAATGTCTTGGACTAACAAGAACATCCACCCATCTAAAGTTGTTCAGATCGGTGATGAGCTAGAAGTTATGATCCTTGACGTAGACGAAGAGCGTCGTCGTATTTCTCTAGGTATCAAACAGTGCACAGCTAACCCATGGGTTACTTTCGCTGAGCAGTTTGCTGCGAACGACAAAGTTACTGGTACTATCAAAACTATCACTGACTTCGGTATCTTCGTTGGCCTACAGGACGAGCTTGACGGTCTTGTTCACATGTCTGACATCACTTGGGAAGCTGATGCTGAAGCAGCTCTACGCCAGTTCAAGAAAGGCGAAGAAGTTGAAGCAGTTATCCTTTCTATCGATGCAGAGAAAGAGCGTATCTCTCTTGGTATCAAACAGCTTGAAAGCGATCCATTCGCTGAATTCGCTGCAGCTAACGACAAAGGCGCTATCGTAACTGGTAAAGTTACTTCTGTAGACGCTAAAGCAGCTGTTATTGAACTTGCTGAAGGTATCGAAGGTACTCTGAAAGTATCTGAGATCTCTGTAGATCGCGTTGAAGATGCATCTGCTGTTCTTAACGTTGGTGAAGAAGTAGAAGCTAAGATCATCACTCTTGATCGTCGCAACCGCGTTATCAACCTGTCTATCAAAGCGAAAGAACAGGCTGAAGAGAAAGCAGCAATCTCTGCTGTACGCAACGCTGAAGTTGAAGTATCTGGCCCAACTACAATTGGTGACCTGATCAAAGCTCAGCTAGACAACCAGAAGTAATCACTTCCTGTTGAAGCTAAAAAGCCGCAATCATTGATTGCGGCTTTTTTGTTTTCGTTAAATAAACTTAGCTAGCAAATCTATATCCACGCTTACCACTGCGCTTCACTTTATACATTGCATGATCAGCTTCCCTCAGAAGCACCTCAGCATTTTTATTCAACTCCCCTTCCTCTAAGAGCGAAATCCCTACACTTACACCAATACAGGCCTCTTGTTCCTTGCCATTCATATCAGCGATCGAAAACGGCTCATTCATCACAGCAATAATCTTGGATGCAACGACTTCAGCATCTTTAGCAGACTTTATCCCTGACATTAAGATAATAAATTCATCACCTCCGATACGACCCACCGTATCCACTGCGCGCACTTGATGAACCAAACGCTTCCCAGATTCAACCAACACTTGATCACCCGCATCATGACCAAAACTATCATTAACAGCTTTAAAACCATCGAGATCAACAAACATGATCGCAGCTGAACTCCCCTCCCGTTGCGCTTGAGCAATCACTTGAGTCATACGATCACGACACAACCGCAAACTAGGCAACCCTGTTAATGCATCATAATGAGCAAGCTTATCCAACCTAGCCTTAGCTTTTTCAGCCCGCTGAATCGCATTGTGTAAATCTGTAACATCATATTCAGATACTAATAAGATGTAATCACCCGTCAATGGATGGCGGCTTGTGCGGATATCCACAACATGACGCCGTACCCCCTTACTGGTTACCATCAGATGCTCATACTGCCCATCTTGATGCTGCCGCCCCTGCTCTAAACGCTCTAGACCTTCTTGGACATCATGAAAGCGACGCACAAACACAGAAACATCATTATCCTGAGCATCAACAAACCCATACAATTCTGCTGAGACCGGATTTTCAAACATCAGTGCACCCGCCATATCAAAACTCGTAACAGCAACAGAGGTATAACGAATCGCTTCAGAAAAGATTAGATGCTCAGGCTGCTCGCCAAGATCAACGTGTTCACTAATGAATGCAATGATGCCACGGTGTTTTTCAGGGCCAAGCAGCACCGCTTTATGTCGCATCAAGAGCGTTTTAGGTTTTCCGTTTGGATAAGTTGTCCAAGGGTCAACCGTCATCCCTTGAGTAGAGGCTTTATAGAAAGTTTGCTCAGTTCTTTTACGTGCACCTTCAGTATCAGCTGATAGATCTTTATCAATTAAATCTTGAACAGAGCCCAAACCCCAAAATTCGAGTGCTCGCGGATTTCCCCACCAAAAGCTATGTCGATCTAAATCAAAAATCCAGATCACATCAGGCACAAAATCGAACGCAGATATTGCATCTAAATCTTCTAAGATAGGCAGATGATTAAATTGATCAGAAATGCTCAAAGCTAGTATCTCCAACTACTAAATATAACTTTAAGTTAGGAAAACACTAACAGCAAATTAGATATTAGGCATAAAAAAAGCGCCCTAGGCGCTTTTCCTCTATTCGAGAATATAATCTTCGAATTCTTCTTCAGTAATTTCATTATCTTTTACTTCGTACCAAGTTAGTACCGAAGCTCCTGATTCAATCACCGTCTCTTGGCGCCCAGACAATAAAGGGTGCCATTCAGGAAGATCTTTACCTTCATGAATTAAGCGGTAAGAACAGGTTGGCGGAAGCCAATGAAAGTCATCAACATCCTTCGGAGTAAGCTTGACGCAGTCAGGTACTAAAGAGCAACGCTCCTCATATTTTGTACAACGACAGGTATCAAAGTCTAGAAGATGACAGACAACAGAGGTATAAAAGACCTCTTTTGTATCCTCATCTTCTAACTTGTGTAGACAACAAAGCGCACAGCCATCGCAAAGAGATTCCCACTCCGAAGAGCTCATTTCCTGTAGGCTTTTACTGCGCCAAAATACTTCTTGCGCTACCACTTAGCGAACACCAGTTTCCGGGCGATCTTTATGAAGATCCAGCATGTAATCATCTTTTGGCGGTGGCATCTGCAAGAAATAACCTTTCTCATCCAGATCAGCCAACACCTTTTCAGTATCAACTCTAGCCAACTCACGGTTAGCCGTTAAAGGAATATCCATCACATGCTTTGGCGAACCAAACATTTCTAATAGCGCTTCTGGCACTTTACTCAGTTGATCTCGCTTATCTACATAAAGATACATTTCATCTTTACGTGGGCTCAGGTAAACAGAGCATATTTTCATCGGTTAAGCACCTTCAGTTCTTAATTTTTCAATCTTTTGCAATTCGGCTAACAATTGAGACGCAAGAAGCTCCTGCCTCCAAGCCGTAATTTTTTCAGGCAAGCGATACTCACCCTCATCAACCCCGGAACGAATAAGTAGCTCTAACTCTTTTCTTCGCAGTAAAATTTCCGGAGCGATATTCTGTTCTTCAGCAACACGACGGGCAATCGCTTTCAGCTTCTTAATATGCTTATTCCAAAAGAAGTGAAGCGGCTTAGGAATGGGCGCAGGGCTGTTTTTAGCTGCGCTCTCCTGACACGACTTTAAAAAACCTAAAATCGTTTCACCATCAGTACGAAGTATACGCTTTTTCACTTCATCTAGTCGCGATAACTCAGATAAACTGCGTGGCCATTTTTCAACTATCTGCAACAAAGCCTGATTTCTAAGGATTCTATTACGTGGGACATCTCGCTTTCTCGCAATCTGTTCGCGCCATGCAGTTAAGTCACGCAAGGCCGCCATTTTGTGCTCTGGAAGGTTCCACATTTGAGTGAAGCGACGGTAATAACCATAACCTTCAACATCATCCACCAGCGCTTCAGCCAAAAGAGCATCATTCTCTTGCTCTGCCCAGTGATATCGCTCCAAGGCATCCAATTCTGCTTTTTGCATCTGGTAAATAGCAGGAAGGTACGCAACATCTAGAGCAGCATACAACTCTTGGCTTGCAGTCAAAGGACGCTGAAGCCAATTAGAGGTTGTCTCATGCTTAGCTAACTTAATATCCAGCTTTTGCTCAAGCATTCTCTGGAGGCCCAGAGAGAACCCCCAATTCAATACTGCACCACCTAATTGAGTATCAAATAACGGCGTTGGTAATACACCAAACATCTTCAAAAATAGCTCAAGATCCTCATTTGCCGCATGCATCAGCTTTACAACTGAACGATCAGCAAAAAGATCAGCTAAAGCACTGAAATCCTCAATCTCTAATGGATCAATCAAGTAGCAGCATTGATCATCAGCAACCTGAATTAAGCCTGGAATAGGATAAAACGTTTCAACTCGCTGAAACTCTGTATCTAGTGCAACGACGGGAAGTTTGCGCCATTTATCACAACACTCCACCAACACATCTTCCGAACGAATCCAGACAGGCTCTCTTGCAGATACTTCTAGCTTTTTCCAACTATATTCTGTCATTTGGAGATTCTTACCTCAAAGCAGAGAACGCCTGCCCGCTAAAGCATGGGCTAACGTACCACCATCGACGAACTCTAATTCACCACCAACAGGAACACCATGAGCTATCCGAGAAACCTTTACGTCAAGATCCTTGACTTGCGCTGCGATGAAGTGAGCCGTTGCTTCACCTTCTACCGTAGGGTTTGTCGCAAGGATTAATTCTCGAATGTCGTTCGATCTAACCTTCTCTAACAGAAGATCAATACCCAGATCTTCAGGGCCTATGCCATCGATAGGCGACAGATGCCCAGAGAGCACAAAATAACGACCGTTATACCCACCCGTTTGCTCAACTGCTAATACATCTACTGGAGACTCAAGAACACAAAGTAGGTGCTTATCTCTCGTTTCCGATTGGCAAATATCACAAACATCCTGCTCCGATAAGGTACGGCACTCACTGCAATGACCGATTTCTGCAACCGCTTTTTCAAGCGCTGCAGACAGAGATAACGCCCCTTCAGAATCACGTTCTAACAGATGAAACGCCATACGCTGAGCCGACTTAGGACCAACCCCCGGCAAACAACGTAAAGCGTTTATCAACTGCTGAATTAATGGACTGAAAGACATCGATTAGAACGGCATATTGAAACCAGGAGGCATTCCCATACCACCGGTCACTTCAGACATTTTCTCTTGCGTGTAAGATTCAATTTTGCGTACAGCGTCATTAACAGCTGCTGCGATCAAATCTTCTAAAATTTCTTTATCTTCTTCCATTAAGCTGTCATCAATATTGATGCTTTTAACGTCGTGACGACCGTTCATTACAACTTTCACAAGACCCGCACCAGACTCACCAGTTTGTTCTGCAAGTGCGATTTGTTCTTGTGCTTTTTGCAGGTTTTCCTGCATTTTTTGGGCCTGTTTCATCAGGTTACCCATACCGCCTTTCATCATGTATTTCCTCAATTAATTATCGATGGGAACCACGGACGAGAGTTCAATCCGTGCATCAAAATGCTCTTGTAGTAATTGTACCGTACTATCGTTACGAATAGATTCGACAGCTAATAGATGACGCTCTTCTCGTTTACGATTTATAAATTGCGCAGGGGTTTCCTGCTGCTGTTCAGCTTGTACAAACTCAACCTGAACAGAGTTATTAAAGTAACCATTCAATGCATCCGAAATACGCTGACACTGTACTTCGTTCAGCATTGTCTTCTGCTCTTTGGTGTAATGTAAAACCATCGATTCAGACGATACTTGCTCCAAAGAGAGATGAGTCGCCAAACTTTCGGTCATGCCACTTAGACCAAGACTACGGCTAATATGCACCCAATCAGGCAGGGAGACTTCCGCTAAATTACGCGAACACTCTACAACCTCAACACGTGTTTTAGATATCTCACCTATATCTGCTGTTACTTCAGTTTGGAGAGCTGGTTCTGAAACAGGAGCCGCTGCTTCCATTTCAGAATACGAATTTACTGTAGCCCGATTAGAAGATTCTGAATCATCAAAACCACCCACATCATCCATATCCCAAGGAGGTGGTTCATCTCCTTGGCTATTTAGCGCTTCAGGCTTTTTTGCTGGGCTTACCTCCGCCACTGACGCCATCGGACTTGCCTGTCCTAAAGGAGGAACATCTGATACTGGCGGCTCATACAGCGGTGAAGATTCTACTGCTGGAGGCTGACTCTCCATTTGCGCTGGAGCCGGTTGCATTGGCGCAGATTGAGATGCAGGTGCAGCTTGAGCAACCGGAGCCTGAGCGACAGGAGCGGGTTGGATCGATTCAGCTACAGGTGGAGGCACTTCCGCAGTTAAAGAAGCAGTAGTGGTCTGACTTACTTGTTGAGGCGAACTTGATGCGACCTCAACTTGGCGCGGCTGAGCACTCGCTGGACGAAATGCCAGCATTCTCAGCAATACCATTTCCAAGCCTTCGCGTGGATCAGGAACAAAAGGAAGATCCTTACGCCCCATCAATGCGACTTGGTAATAGAGCTGTACGTCCTCAGCCGTTAATTTACCGGCAAGATCAATAATCTGATCTTTATCTCCCATGCTGTTATCCACAGCATCTGGGATCGTTTGAGCCATCGCGATACGATGTAAAACACCGATCAAATCACCTAGCACCGTATTATAGTCAGGTGAGAACTGAGCTAAATCAGTCACTGCAGCCATTAGGCCTTTAGCGTCTGATGCCGCTAAGCAGAACAACATCTGATAAACCAAACGCTGATCTATTGTACCCAACATCGCACGAACGTCTGCTTCACCAATCTGCCCAGCACCAAAAGCTATCGCTTGATCAGTCAAACTCATTGCATCACGCATAGAGCCATCTGCTGATCTCGCTAATAGCCATAACGCAGGCTCTTCAAACTGGATCTGCTCTGCTGTCAAAACCGTTCTTAGATGATTAACGATTCGCTCTGGGATCAAGTTTTTAAGATTGAACTGTAAGCAACGAGATAAAATTGTGATCGGCAGCTTCTGAGGATCAGTAGTTGCTAATAGGAATTTAACATGCGGAGGAGGCTCCTCCAGCGTTTTAAGTAGCGCGTTAAACGAGTGAGTAGAAAGCATGTGCACCTCGTCTATTAGGTACACCTTGTAGAGCCCATGGGTCGGTGCATATTGCACGTTTTCCATAAGCTCACGCGTATCTTCGACTTTTGTGCGCGAAGCCGCATCGACTTCAATTAGATCAACAAAACGCCCTTCAGCGATCTCTTTACAAGCAGAACATTGACCACAAGGCGTTGAAGACACTCCCTGTTCGCAGTTGAGAGATTTGGCAAACAATCGAGCAATCGATGTTTTACCGACACCACGAGTACCGGTAAAGAGGTAGGCATGATGTAAACGATCATCATCCAACGCATTAACCAGTGCTTTAAGCACATGTTCTTGCCCTACCATCTCCTGAAATTTAGCAGGACGCCATTTACGCGCTAGAACCTGATAACTCATCTACTTTTGCTACTTATATCGTCTAAAAATATTGGCTCTATGCTACCTGTTGAGAGCGACTTGTACCAGTGAAACCTTATTCACTTACCGGCACAAACCTGTTTCTAAGATCGCTTCTGTCTCTTTAATTGGAACTGGTTTAGAGAAATAGAAACCCTGAGCCGTATCGCACTTCAATTCAGTTAAAATCGCTAGCTGTTCGTCAGTTTCAACACCCTCAGAAACCACTTTCATACCCAAGGTATGTGCCATAGAAATGATCGTAGCCATGATCGCCTTTTCTGAATTGTTACAGCCTAATTCAGCAGTAAATGCTTTATCGACTTTCAAAACATCAACCGGCAAACGACGTAGGTAGTTCAGAGAGGAATAACCACTTCCAAAGTCATCTAATTCGATCGCAACCCCTTTAGCTCGAATAGCTTCAAGAACAGGTAAAACTCGATCTATATTCTCAATGACCGCAGTTTCAGTAATTTCTATACTCAGATAAGCTTCGATTAGGGGATATTGATCTAACTGTTTGCTCAATTCGCCAACCAAATCCGGACTTGCTAGCTGACGTGGAGACAGATTGATTGAAACCCGCTCACCCTCTTGCAACAATCCTCGCGTCACCCACTGATAGACTTGCTTACAAACTGTTGAAAAAACCCAATTCCCTAAGGGTAAAATCAATCCGCTATTTTCTGCCACAGGAATAAACTCTGCAGGCGAAATGCTATTGCCATCAAAATCAGTCCAACGAAGCAACGCTTCCAAGCCAATCACCTTTCTTGAGGTAAGACATACTTTCGCTTGGTAATAAATCTCAAAAGATTCAGCATCAATAGCAGCACGAATATCAGATTTCATTTGAATCTGTTGCAGATTCTTGCGGTTCAGTTCCGAATCAAAGAAACATACCTGATCTCGCCCTCGGTTCTTAGCACTGTACATCGCAGCATCTGCATGTTGTATCAACGTTTCTGCGCTATCAGCGTCATGTGGGTACATGGCAATACCAATACTTGCCCCAATAAATACATCGCTATTTTTTAACCTGAACGGACGTTTCAGCTCTTCCAAAACATTGTTCGCTATAACCAACGCCATATTTGCTTGAAAGATCCCTGGCAGAATCAGGATAAATTCATCACCGCCCCAACGAACCACTGTATCTGAGCTACGTACTTTTTCTTTAATGCGATTGGCTGCTTCAACTAGCAATTGATCGCCATACTCATGACCTAAGGAATCATTCACATGCTTGAAGAAATCCAAATCGATGAACACCAAAGCTAAAGACTCTTTATGCCTATTAGACAACTCCATGTCATGGGCTAAGCGCTCTTTGCAAAACGTTCGGTTAGCTAGATTGGTCAAAGAATCATAGTAAGCAAGGTTGCGCAGAGAAGCCTCGGTTTTCTTTTGCTCCGAAATATCAGTAAATACGCCAAAGTAACCGGTAACACTATCTTGCTCATCTTTAATTGCTTTGACAGTGAGCCACTCGGGATAGATCTGACCATCTTTCTTTCGATTCCAGATTTCACCAGACCATAACCCTCTCTCTTCCAACTCTTTCCACATTGCTTCGTAGAACGATGTAGGTTGTTTATGAGAATTAAGGATATTCGGAGCCTGACCGATTACCTCGTCCTTGCTATAGCCCGTGACTCTTTCAAATGCTGAATTGGCTTCTACTATCCGGTTGTACTTATCCGTGACGATAATGCCGTCATTGGTGGTTTCAAAAATATATTGAGCTAAACGAAGGGCTTTATCTTTTTCCGCTCTATCACTCATATCAGTCGTGATCGTGCACACCGCATATAACTGACCGTCATCATCAAAAAGAGGAAAGCATTCACTATAAAGAGACTTAAATTGTCCCCCACACTCGTAAGTTAACTCCCAACTGTAATGCTGCTTCGACTGAACTACTTGTGCATCCCCCTCTCGAGAGGCATGGATAACGTCAGACGGCACTCCCTTCTCAGCGCTATCACCTTTTAGCTCATCCACTGAAGCTAAACCTGCAAATTTTAGATAAGCAGGGTTTGCCCTTAGATATTGGCCTTCGACATCCCGAATAACGATCATCGATGGTGAGTTCTCAAGCAATTCATCCAGCAAATCAACATTAGCCTCTAGCTGAGCGTGTATAGAAGAGATCTGCTTTGCCATCTGACTGAACGCAGACCCAAGCGTCCCTAATTCATCATTTCCGGCCTGATCATCAAAAGCGGTCATCTGCCCTTGTGAAAATGATCTACTCGCTGACACCAACAGCTGCACAGGAGAAGTTACCATCCGGTTGATAGCAAACATTAAAATCAGCGCTAGGAACAACATGGCAATAGAAAGCGCAGTAACCAAGACAGTGAGCTGCTTGCTAATTGCCTCATTCACTTCCTTATCACTTAAAGCAAGAATCATAACCCCTTGCTCCAGCTCTTGTTGTTGCGAGCCAAACACCGGAATAGCTATTGGGATCAGTGAATAGAGAACATTTTCCTTTTCAAAATAGACATGCTTTTGCAACTCCCTTTCTCGTACTTGAATAATGGTATTGAGATCTAAATGAACATCGACACGCCGACTTACGGCTTTACCTAGATCTTCACTATGAGATGAAAAACGAATTAGGTTAGCCGAATCCACCACCAAAACCTTACTTACCTGCTCTGATTTGAAGTTCAGACGAAACTCCCTGTTTACACCTGTTGCATCCCCCCTCTCCACTAGGTAAGTCAGTGTACTTTTAAGCCGCTTAGCAACATTTTGAGCTTCGGCCTGTAACAAGGACTGATGCTGCCTCTCAATAATCGGAGCTACAAATAAAAGGCAACTAGGAATTATGAGCGCTGTAACAAGCACAATAATGACGGGAATGGAAAAGCGTAACGGTAAAGATAGTCGCATAAGAAAGCTTTTGTTATCTAGATACTTACCGGCTTAACATAGCTCACTAGATATTCCCTAGTCAGCGAGTCATAACCTTATTTACAACACAATGAGTACTTATAAATAAGGATAAGCTAAAACTATCCTCGCAAGCACCCCTATTTAGGTTTAAAATCATACAATCCCTAGACCATGGTCAAGACTATGTTTAAGAAAACCCCAAGCAAAGCGGAACTTCGCGATCAGCTCAATGCTGAGGTATCGCGGTTTCTGGAAAAAGGCGGGGAAATTAAACAGGTTGAGATGGGGGAGTCTGGATTAGTTGACGGGCGCTATACCCACCATAAATCCAATTTTGAACACACTAAACCGCAAGAACGTACTCCCGTCCACGGTTTATTAGCTACTATTGATGCCCGCCGTAAAAGCAAAGCTACAACCTCAGCTAAACCTAAACGCGGAAAACCTCGCAAGAAAATTATCTACGATGACTTTGGTGAACCCGTAAGAACAGTTTGGTTAGACGAATAACCTGTTAAGCTAAACAAACACTCCAGTCCCCTCCCTATCTACCCCTACAGTTCTATTCAAAATCTATGCTGTAATAACGGAATGTATTCTTTCCTGCGCGTTTAGCTTCATACATCGCTGAATCTGAATGTTCAAAAAGTTTTTCTGGTAAATGATCATCTGGGTAAATTGCAATACCTATACTCACGCCCATCTGTAATTCCACATCATCATAGACAAACGGTCGTTGTACTGAATCAATAATCTTCTTAGCAACTACCTCAGCGTCATAATTAAACTCTAGGCCAGATAGGAAAATCACAAACTCATCGCCACCTAAACGAGCAACACAATCAGACTCTCTGACACACTCCGACAACCGTTGAGAAACCTGTTGCAGCGCTTTATCACCTGCTAAATGGCCATGAGTATCATTAATCTCCTTAAAACCATCCAAATCCAGATATAAAAGAGCAAGAATTGTCCCTTCTCGTTTGGCCTGAACTAGGGCTTGAGTTAAGCGCTCATTAAATAAACTGCGATTGGGTAAATGCGTTAATGCATCATAATTAGCTCTAAAACGTATTTCATCTTCCTGTTCTTTGCGTTTACTAATATCCGAAAACAGAGCAATGTATTCCAACGGTTCGCCATCTTCATCTCGAACCATCGCGATGGTTTGCCATTGAGGATAAACCTCTCCCGATTTCCTTCGGTTCCAGATTTCACCTTCCCAGCGATTATTCTTTTGCAGCTCTTCAAACATCGACTGGTAAAAAGATTCATCATGATGGCCAGAGTTGAGTACTCTCGGGCTTTGCCCTAACACCTCTTTCGAATGATAACCGGTAATCTCATAAAAAGCGGGATTCACCATAGTGATAGTCCCATTAAGGTCTGTCACCATGATCGCTTCAGATGCGGCATCAAAAACCGTCGTTGCGACTCGCATCCTTTCTTCAATCTTTTTATAAGCTGTCACATCCTCTTTCACAGAGATATAGTGAGTGACCTCTCCATTTTCAGAACTGACAGGTGATATTGAAGTTTTATCCCAATAGAGGCTGCCATCTTTACGCCGATTACAGAGCTCCCCTTTCCAGCTTTTGCCACTGGTGATTGTTTGCCAGAGATCAATATAATCCTCTTTATCTGTTTCCCCTGACTGCAATAATTTCGGGTTTTTACCAATCACCTCTTCTTTGCTGTAACCGGAGGTCCGGTAAAAACATGGATTAGCGTAAGTAATTACACCGTCGCTATCCGTCATCACCACTGCAACAGGGCTCTGCTCTACAGCTTGTGATAGCTCCTTAAGGTGCAGACTTTCACGGTTTTTATCTTTCTCATATTGCTCTAATCGAGCCCCCATAATATTGAACGCCTGCGCTGTCTCTATAAGCTCGCCACAGGACTTTTCAGATAAACGGAAGTTAAAGTTTCCTGCTGCAATATGATTACTCGCTTCGCGTAGATGGGAAAGCTGTTTGGAGATGACTCTGAGCGCTAAATGGGCACCAATGACCATCAGTAAAATTTCCAACAAAGCTAAGCCAAGCAGTTGATAGCCAGCTCCTTGAATTAGGGAATTAGTTTTTTCTGAAGGAAGACCATAGTGGACTTCGTATAATAATCCATCATCACTTCGAAGAAATAGCTGCTGATCAATGACATCACCATTCTCCCCCCATAAAACAGCTAAATTATGAGAATGGGTAAGGCCATGCTCACCCATAGACACTATTGACGAGCCCGCCTGATCATAAATTTGTAAATATTCTAACAAGCGGGTCTGCATTAATTCGTTTGCTTTAGAAGGCAGACCAGCCTTATCCAGCGCATTTAATTCAGGTAACAGAGTAACACCTAAAAAAGTGTTAACTATTTGAATTCTTTGCTCAACTTCAGCGGTAGTCGTGGTTTTAAGAAGATTTAAAGTCAGCGCAGACAGCCCAGCAAGGAAGGCTAGACCGAGAATAATCACGGCCAAAATTATTTTGGTTTTGTACTTCATAGCGAACCGTTAACGCATTTTTTATAGTAATTAGAATGAAAATCCGCTCAATATTAATACAATCTAAATGAACGTAAAATTACTCTCTAGTACCTAGAAACCCTTATTTCTCTGTTGTTTTATTCAACAAGAGTTAACCTACATTATCTAAAGCGAAAACGTGATTTGATCGCAAGGTTTAAAAGCTTTTCAAAGCAATCCGTGGGATAATTAGAAGACAAGTTTTAACCTGATAGATAAGTGGTGCTTCCCAAATGACTTCTCTTACGATTACACGCCCTGATGATTGGCATATTCACCTACGTGACGGCGTACAGCTTAAAGACACTGTCCGTGATGTAAGCCGCTATATGGGACGCGCTATCATCATGCCGAACCTAGTTCCACCTGTAACCAATACAGAAGAAGCGCTTAGCTATCGCCAACGCATCATGGATCAAAAGCCACAAGGTAACTTCGATCCTTTAATGGTGTTATATCTAACAGATAACACTGACCCTGCTGACATCAAGAAAGCTAAGGAAACAGGTAAAGTTTACGCTGCCAAACTTTACCCTGCAGGCGCTACCACAAATTCCGATTCAGGCGTGACATCCGTTAAGAACATTTACCCTGTTCTAGAAGCCATGCAAGAAGCTGGTATGCTGCTTTTAATTCACGGCGAAGTAACAGATGGCGATATTGATATCTTCGATCGTGAAAAGATCTTCATCGAAACTATCTTGAAAGATGTTGTAAATGATTTCCCTAACTTAAAAATCGTACTTGAGCACATCACAACAAAAGATGCTGCTGAGTTCGTTGAATCAGCTGGGGATAACGTTGCTGCCACCATTACAGCTCACCACCTACTTTACAACCGTAACCACATGTTGGCTGGCGGCATCCGCCCGCATTATTACTGCTTGCCAATCCTTAAGCGTAACATTCACCAAGACGCACTGATTAAAGCAGCGACTTCCGGCAGTAAGAAGTTCTTCTTAGGAACAGATTCAGCACCTCACATGAAACACGCTAAAGAAGCCGCGTGTGGTTGTGCAGGTTCCTACACAGCTCACGCTGCGATTGAGCTGTACGCTGAAACATTTGAAGCGGCTGGCGCGCTAGACAAACTAGAAGCGTTCGCAAGTTTGAATGGCCCGGACTTCTACGGTCTACCGCGTAATGCAGATACCATCACCTTGGTTAAAGAAAGCTGGGATGTCCCTGCAACTTACCCACTAGGTGATGATAATGTTGTTCCTATTCGCGCAGGTGAACAAATTGCGTGGAAAGTAAAATAACCTGACATTCAATCAACAGGTTATATATCTTAGGGAGCACGCCTTCGCTCCCTAAGATAACTCTTAAGCTGGCAGCTCTTGCAGCTTCATATATTCCGCTAATATTTTACGAACGCTCTCGCTTCCTTGAGCCTGCATACGTTTATAGTGACTGATATTCTGCCTTAAATATTCTTGATGGCCTTCTTGCGTGAGGTCCCACATCGACTCCCCAACAACATGAACCTCTTTTTGACTTAATGTAGAAATATGGATTGCCTCATAATAGCGACCGCTATCTTTAACAATTGCTTCGTTAACCAACCCTAGACCTAATTTCTGCACCCCAGAACGCACTTTATAAAGCTGCCGAACAGGGCAAATCAGAAAATCTATGTCGCTATCAGGATTGTTATGCAATACAGCAGAAACCATATCTAATGTGAGATCCCCCCCAACCCCTGCTATCACAAGTAACTTACGACCTTGAGCACCTAAACAGCTATCAGACTTAGGTAAAACAAATTGCTGAATATCACCACAATGAACAGCCCATCGATCTTGAGAAAATTCACTCTGTCGTAACTTCTGCTCTAACTGGGTGGTTATCGATGGCACCACATCCAAAAAATGGACTTGGGCTTTTGGCCTTGTATTGAGAATAGCTTGCCCAAGATAACCATGATCACAACAACAATCCCAAATCTGTTCATACTGATCTGCAATCATCCCTAATAACAACTGCAATCGATTAGATAACTTCACTTATATACCCAGAAAAAGAACATTCTTTTTAACCATCAAAAACATCGATCATGCCTATTAATTAATTTTCGTCGAAACTACCTAAAAGAGCCTTAGTTTCCATAAACTCCTCAAAACCATATAGCCCCCACTCACGGCCGTTGCCTGATTGCTTATAACCACCAAATGGCGCTTTAATATCAATAGAAGCACCATTGAGATGGACCATACCTGTCCTCATTTGAGCCGCTATGGCTTTTGCCCGTTTCAAATCGCCCGAGTACACGCCCCCAGAAAGGCCATAAATACTGTCATTAGCTATGTCCACCGCCTCCTCTTCAGAGCGATATGTCATAATGCTGACCACCGGACCAAATACCTCTTCTTGTGCAATGGTCATATCAGGCGTAACGCCAGAAAAAACCGTTGGTTTGACATAACACCCCAAAGAACAGCCTTCAGGTAAACCTAAACCACCAGCAACCAGCTCCGCTCCTTCATCCACCCCTTTTTGAATCAGACTTTGCACACGCTGCCATTGCAGCTCCGAAACAACTGGTCCCATCACGGTTTCATCAGCCTGAGGATCACCCACCACAATTGAATTCGCGGCTTTCTTAGCTAACTCAACGGTGTCAGCCAAGCGATGTTCTGGGACCAATAAACGTGTTTGAGCATTACAAGACTGACCTGAATTTCCCATAACAGCTCTGACACAGCGCGGAATCACTTTAGAGAAATCAGCATCATCAAGAACAATTGCTGCCGACTTACCACCTAATTCTAGTGACACCCTTTTAAGGTTTTCTGCTGCTGCAATAGAGACCTGCTTCCCTGCTGTTGTAGATCCTGTAAAAGAGATCATATCGACCTTTGGATGCGCACTAAGTGCAGCCCCTACAGTCGGCCCTGTACCATCAATTAAATTGAATACGCCCGAGGGAACACCAGCAGCATGCATAATGTCTGCAAAGATGTGCGCTGTGCGCGGGGCGATCTCACTAGGCTTCAGTACAACCGTACAACCCGCCGCAATAGCCGGAGCAACTTTGCAGGTAATTTGATTTAATGGCCAATTCCAAGGCGTGATCAAACCGCAAACACCAATAGGTTCTTTAATGATACGTGTCGATCCAACAACTTCAGTAAAATCGTGCTTTTTAAGCAGACTTAGAGCTGTTTTAAAATGTCCGAGCCCTGCAGGCACTTGAGCTTGGTGGGATAAACCTAAAGGCGCGCCCATCTCTTCTGTTGTCGCCTCGACAAGTGCCTCAGTACGCTTTTCATATTCAGTGATAATGCGTTGTAACAAAGCAATTCTGTCGTCTTTAGATGATTGCGAGAACGATGGAAATGCAGCAACGGCCGCATCAACCGCGAGATCAACATCATCACTGTTGCCAAGGCTAATTTGAGAGACAACCTCATTGGTCGCAGGATTGAAAACATCCAAGACCTCATTGCCAGATGGCTTAATCCATTCACCACTAATATAGAATTTTTTCAGGTCATTCATATCTCACTATCCTTCCTACCGTCTCTCAAACATAGACTATTCATGCCCAAACAGGCACAAAAAAAGCCGCGATTGCGGCTTTTCTTATGAGGGTATTACACACCGATAATCGCTGCGATAAAACCGATCAGACCACCGAAGACACCGCCCCAGACAACCAGCCAACCTAAATGTTCGCGAATCATCTGCTGTACAATCTCTTTGACCAAACTAGGCGTTAGTTCATCTAATCGCTGCTGAACAATGACTTCAACCTTTTCTTGCATCTCAGCCATAACATCAGGGCTTTCAAGCTCGTCTTTTAATAGAGTGATAAAGTTTTCATCACGAGTCATCTCTTCAATTGAGCTCTTCATCTTTTCCACAAAAGGCTCTCTTAAAGGCTCAAGCGCATCGGTGCCACCCACCATGGCGAGCATCCCCCCAAATGGAGAGTTTTGGATAACCTCAATAAGCGAATCAAAAGTCGGTGCGAAATCGACTTTTTCAATTACCGGCGCTAAATGTAGATCGGGCTGTTTGCCATTATCAGCACTTAGAAAACGCTCAATATTCTCTTCAGTAAAAAACTGCTCCATCATTAAAGTTTTGATGCCGCGCTTAAAATCTTGGAAACGCGCAGGGATCACACCAGAACCATACAACCCAGGAACTTTCTCAAACAACATATGTACCGCTAACCAGTTAGTTAACGCGCCGGATAGAGCAAACAAGCCGACAGTCAACAACACACGATCATCTGTGATTAGGCCTGCCGCAAACGCAGTAAAGGCAAGCAGATTCGTTAGAAGGCTCTTATTCATCGGTATTCATCTCAAGAAATATTTTTGGCGATCATATAGGGCTGATGATCGATTTTAAAGCACTAAAACCTTAGATCAGTCAAAGAATGATGCCAGTTTTATCATAAAGTGGGGGTCAGAATTTGATTACAACATTATGTGTAGCACTACACATTATCAAAGACATTTTCAGTTATAATCGATGCGATTATTAAATAGCCGAGCTAAAGCATGAACCGCAAGAAAAAAATTAAGCAGATCCACACTAAGCGACTAAAACAAGCTAAGGCTAAATTAGCGCCAAAAAACAACAAACCGCGCTACATATCTAAAGCAGATAGAGCAAAGCTTGAAGAAACCTCTGAAACCCCTTCAGAGGTTTAGCCATGGTTTAAAAGCTCTCTTGAAATACATACCAACGGTAACGACGAAAACGCTTACCCAGGCTCACACAGCCTCCTCCCATAACAACACAAACTTAAACTGGCACCTTTAAATCTCTACTGATAATATAAACACTGTATAAATAAACAGTACTTGTTATGTTGCGCTTTATTCCTATCTACTCCAGCGCCGGTATCAGTGGCTTTGAATCACCTGCAGCTGAATATACCGAGCTAGCACTTTCACTCGATCAGTTACTCATTGATCACCCTCATGCAACCTACCTAGGCTTTGTTGAAGGTGGCTCTATGCGTGGTGTTGGGATCTTCCCAAATGACCTACTTGTCGTTTCTCGAGCCGAAACGGTAAAGGAAGGCGATGTAATTGTTGCCACGCTAAATGGAAACTTCGTCTGCAAAATCGCGAGCATTAAAGAGAGAAAGCTTCTTTCTTCTGCTCCCGGCCACAAACCCTATCAACTATGCGAACAGGATGAATTTTCTATCGAGGGTGTGGTTACACGTTCTATTCGATTATTTCGCCCATTAAAGAAGGGACTCAATTAAGATGTACGCTCTGATCGATGCTTCCGGAATGTACGCTTCATGCGAGAAAATATTTAACCCTACAATTCGAAAGCGCCCAGTTGTTGTCCTTAGTAATAATGACGGCTGCATTGTCGCAACCTGCCCTATTGCTAAGAAAATGGGCATTCCCAAATTTGGTCCCTATTTCAAAATCAAAGACCAACTAGACAGAGCAGGCGTAGTTGCCAGATCCAGCAACTACGAGCTTTATGCTGATATATCTTCACGCATGATGGAGCTCTGCGCCTCTTTTGCTCCAGAACAACACATCTACTCTATAGATGAATGCTTTTTACGCTTTGACCACTACATACCACCCGAAGGCTGGTATGAGCTGGGTATAAAAATCAGAAGGAAAGTATGGAAGGAGGTAAGACTCCCCGTAGGCGTAGGCTTTGGCCCAACCCCAACCTTAGCAAAAGCAGCTAATCACGCCAGTAAAAAACTACCTGGTTTCAGCGGTGTTGCCGTTATCGATAACGACCAAATCAGAAAGCAGATTCTGCAGCAGATGGAAATTAGGGATGTGTGGGGAGTCGGACGACGTATAGGTGAGCGACTAAACCTTCTCGGCGTCAAAACGGCTTGGCAGCTAGCACAAACGAAACCCGCGTTGATGAAGAAGCACTTCTCCATCTTAATCGCTAATACAGCAGAAGAACTCAATGGTTTAACCAGAATAAGCTGGGACGATGTTCGATCACCCAAAAAGCAGATTTACTCCACACGCTCTTTTGGACAACGCATCACAGGACTCACTGATCTAAAACAGGCACTTGCTACACACGCAACCATCGCCGCGCAAAAGCTAAGAGCCCAAGAGAGTGCTACCAGCAATATCATTGTCTTTGCACACAACTCTATCCACGATAAGGAATCATTTTTTAAACGCTCTGCATTCCACCAATTTGCCACTCCCACCTGCGATACTGCAGTCATAGTGAAAGTAACAAGCCAACTGGCTGAGCAGATATACCAAGCAGGAATTAGATACTACAAAGCAGGTATAGGCCTTTTAGAAATCTCTACTGCAACCCCCTATCAGCCAGATATTTTCACCCCTTCCACTGATCAACCTGAACTTATGGAGTGCCTAGATAAAATCAACGCTAAATACGGTAGAGATACGCTCCATTTAGCCCGCCAAGGCATTCAACAGAATTTTAAAATGAGAAGAGAGCTTTTATCCCCAAGATATACAACACGGATAGAAGATATTCCTGTGATTGGATGTGAGTGAATTTTAGATACAAAAAAGCCCCGCGGTTAAGCGAGGCTTTTTTGTTTTTAATAGATGGCGGTCAGGGAGGGATTCTAATTTAAACAATAACTACTTGTTTTATAACAAAAATAAAATAACCAATAATATATAATGTTACAAAAAGTGTTACTTAAAAGTTAGATCAGCAAGATAATCTACAGAGCATAACAATTAAAGCGAACAACTTACCCCTTTGCCGTTCTAGCCATTCTTATACCATTTAACGCCCGGCACAGCGGCTTGGCGAACTGGCACGTAATTGCGAAGCAATTTGAGTGATAGCTTGCCAAATCCGTTGCTGCCGCTTGTTATGCATTATCGTCCCAAATATCCCGAGCAAAGTTGCTAAGGGTTTCATTGCATATGTGTTCAGAGAGTTTACACAAGTCGATATTTTGACCAATCTCAGCTTGCAACTTACCTCTCAATGCACTTTCTACAGTTTTGCCGTGCATATACCTTCGGCGGTCGCCATCAAAGTCTTGTGTACAATTCAAAGATATGGCGCCGGGGTTTGGCTTCTCTCCACCTCTATATGATTCTTGCAACTTTCGGTTGTGAATAGTATTTATATATTTTTCCAGTATCTTATCTCTGCGCTCATCCAAGCATTCATCAATCAGCTCTTGCACTCTTTCCACATTAGTTTGTGGGTAGGTCTGTGCAATATGATTCTCATCTATAAAATGACTCTCTGCGTCATTACCTTCAGTTATAAAAACTCGAATCCCAACGGGCTCAAGTTTTTGCTTATAACTTTCTATCTCTTCTTCTGACATATAGTCTCGATCGCGGTGTACGACGACCGTTGTTCCCGGAGCGTGATCTGTAATAAACGAGTTTAACGCTAGAGCAGTCTGTGTATTTGAACACCCATTATAGGACCATGTTTGATATTCATCAGGAACAAAGCCTGAAGCTTCTGCAAGTAACTCTATATAGCCGGTATCAGTGTCCTCTGTGAGGATTACACATGGTATTTCACCATTTCTAAGCTGGTCACCTCTATCAAGCGCTCCTATCTCTAGCAAAATACTTCGCTCGACATCTTCAGCATCTTCAACTAAACAACAGTTGTTAATCCAATGAACTTTTGAGTCGTTTTTTATAGACTCAAAGAAGTGACGGGAGTGAGTTGATATTATTAGCTGACAATTAGTTTCATCGTGTAATTGTTTTAATAGTCTAGCGAGGATCCGCTGATTGTTAGGGTGTAAATGAGAGTCAGGCTCATCCAAAATGAGTAGTTGAGGCTTATAAAGATAGTAATATGCCAATATTTGAATTGCTTGAAGAATTCCTGTTCCACATGAATCAATTGGTAATGAGACTTCATTGCTAGTGACTCTAGCTTCAATGTGCTCATCTAAATTTGGATCAAACGTAACCTCGATTTCGTAATCTGGAAATACGGTTTGAAACTTTCTCTTAAAGCTATCCCATGAAGCCTGATCTTTGGTTAGCAATAGAAGTATATTACGAAATACACTATTAGAATCTCCTTTAGCCGCAGCTTTTCGAACAACTGATGGGGGTCTATATTCCTCTGCAGAAGGTATACCTGCTAAACCAGGTACAATAATAGAATAGGGATTTTCGATATCCTGTAACCTTTCTCCTAGCTCTTTACCTTCTAGTGCAGTTACTATATTCCTATTCTTTCCTTTTCTAATGCTAACTGTAGAACTTGAATCAGCATTAAACGTCACCTTAATCGCGTGTTCCAACCTAGTCTGAAGGTGCCCTGAAGGTGCAAGCGCCTCTATATCTCTTAAAGGTGAATATATTAAGGATTCGCTTGATAGGGATGAGGGACAACGATCCCCTTTCCAACGGGCATTTTGCTGTTCTGTCGACTGGGCAATTGAAACTGAAAACTGAATGGCTTGTTGAATACTACTTTTCCCAGCATTGTTTGACCCAATAAGCAAATTGATTCCTTCAAGAGGAACCTCAATTTCATCAATGTTCTTGAATCTTTCAATTTTAATGCTTTGTAACAAAATGATTTCCCTTGCTTATGTCTGTTAGTAGAATCAGAGTTGCATAACGCCTGCCATAAGGGGCGAGCAGCGAAGCGGAGCCTCCCAGTGAGCGATAGCGAACGAACTTGATGGCCTTGTTATGTATTGATTCCATACGCCTTGCGTACAAACAGCATACTTTCCCACCTTGACGCCCTTGCTGCTTTGTACTTTTCTTCGGGCTGAGGTTTTCCATTTGCTCGTTTTTCCCAACTTCGTTTGCTGAGATATTCCCGATACTTGGATTCGAGGTATTGGGATTTTTCCGGATAGGTGTTTGAAAGAAGCAAAGAGATGGACTCAGCGTTGGCGCCACTTGGGTGAGGCGGTGCTACGATTTCTCCTTCGAAGCGAGTGATCTTCTGTGGAACCAAATTCCGGCGATCCAATTCTGAAATGACACTCGCAACAAAATCACCGAGAGGTACTAGTTCAGCTGTAGGCGGAATTGATTGCAGATCCTTCGCAAAACCATCGATTAGAAGTCTTTCTAACTCACTGACCTTAAATGGGTTTGGATTTCCGTTGTAATCCTTACCTCGAATGAATACGGGGTACTTCAAAAGAGAACAAAAATTCACTAGGTTGTTTTCTGTACTCCAAAGTTCGCTTGAATCGTGGATACCTAGTCGTTTTTGATAGCCGAGCTTATTTAGAGTATTCACAATATTGGGCCTCATCGAACCACTGAAGCTACCAATTCTTTTCACTTCTGATACGGCTTCGTCGATGTTTACCCCCACCTTTACCGATTTCGCCGCAGCATTTAAAGCCCGATTCATTTGGGTGCGGCCTGGTGTAATTCCGATTAGAACGATCTTGGCGGAAGTGTTGACGCGTTCGAACGGCGCATAGAAACACTCAAGGTGCTTCTGATCATTTTTCCATAGACGAAAATTATGAGCCGGACTTGAATCATCGGCCCTATGACTTAACCGCGCTATTGGTCCCGAGAATTTATTGAAAAGTTCGCTCAAGCTAATTCCTTTTTATGCATAACGCTCACAGCAGTGGCGCACAAAGCGCGTCAACTGCCTGTTATTGTTATAGGTCGGCAGATCAAGCGTTACTTAAATGCTAAGTCAATAATCAGTGCTGAAAAAACGAATGGCGCGATTATTGATTCATTTCGCTAAGAGCTTCACCCACTGATAAAACATTCCAGCCATATAACTGCCCAGCCTTTATGTCTTCCGCGCTTATAGCAATGCCCTTTTTCAGAGAAGGCCATGCCACCTCTAACTGAAACGTTGATTGCTCATTATTTTTGATAATAAAGTTGATTTCAGGTAGTGGATAACCACTCTTTTCATAGAAGCGCAGCAAACCATCAACAGCTTTATCAGCTACATTTCTTGCTTGGTTCCAGTTTGAAATGTTAAACAGCCCCTGCTCTCTTCTGAGACCATTCAAAAACAACATATTTTCATGTGTAACTCTCATATAGTCATGATGTGGTTGCTTACGATGGCAATCGATACAAAGTGCTTTGAGATTATCTGGATGGTTCTCTCTTTTATTCCCACTGATATGGTGTGTGTGCAACAGGCGCTTATTAGAATTCAAATCCACACCACACTGTTCACAACAGAAATTTACAGTTGCACGGTAATTTGTGGAGACTTCAGCCCAATCGTCAGAGTACCCGCCTTTGTCCACAACTTGTGATCGATCAGGCATAGAGCTAAACAAGGTGCTGTATTCTGATAAAAACTCTGAAATATCATACTCATTATATATTTGCTTTTTAGGAAGCCCCTTCCCGTGCCGATACCCCTTGTAATTGAGATAGGATAAACAGTTCTTACATACTCTTAATTCTGCTTCACCTTCAACACTATCACCGGTTTCATATGAGACACCATAAACCTTAAAAAGGCCACTGGTGTTATAAGTCGCTTTATATCTATTAAAGCGGTTTTTCTGGCGCATCGAATTCAAAGTCTTGCAGTCAGCAACATGGAACTTACGTCCCTCTTTAATTCCTCCAAGAACCTCATCAATTGCCTGACCTTGGTCCGGAATAAATAGAAGTACTTGACGACCCTTAACACTGAGAACACCATTCTCAAGCTCTAGATCTTCTAGCTGTATATCCAATCCAGCAGTACTAGAAAGGTCTTTATCTAGCTCAAAATCTGGTGAATGATCTTCTTGGAGATTGAAGTTGGCTTCAAACTTCCCCATGCGCTCAACATTAGCCCAGAGCCCCGATAAATCAGTAGTTAACTTCATTAATTCAGCTCCAGAATTTGGCGCATCTGGATATCAGCATTAGTGATAACACGAAAAGTAACTCGCCTTGAACGTACAGAGTCCTCTTGCCCTGCAGTATTCATGACCGGGTGAGATGAAGAAAGGCCTACCGCAGCAAAGTGTTTCTTTATCCATCGCCTTTGTTCATCAGATTCAGGGAGATCATAGACATAGGCAAGAACACTTCGAGTCCTTCCCTGTGAAAGCTCCATATTTCTAAAATATGCTTCCGTATCACTTACATAACTATTCCAGACGCTACTAGTATGCCCTTCAATACGTACTTCATTGATTGAATTAGCAAACTTACCAAGAACATCTAGATACCGAGGGAAAAAATCCCTCAATAGCTCTTTATAGCGTGAACTAAGATCAATCTTTCCTGTTGCGAACAACACCTCAGGGGATTGAAAAGTAAATGTCAAAGAGTGGGGATCTATCACAGCATCCCAAGTCTGTAGATCGGACTGGAATTCTCCCATTAGGGCATCATATATTGCGACTTGGTTTTCCTGGTAAGCAACGGCTACCTCTTTAACCTTGTCTCGCTCAATAAACGCTTCCCGCATTAAGGCAATTGCAATAAATAAGAACACCATCATCAACCCAGCCATCAAGTCTGAGACTGATAACCAATGAGACTCTTCTTGCTCAGTTACCTTCGAATCCAAAAGCCGGCTCATATTTAGCTAACCTCACGCATCCTAGTAACCTTGTGCATCTCAGTTACAAGCTGTTGATAATCACTTGTGAATTTACCTGAGATTGTTGACAGCGCACGCCCCATTTCGTTCATAACACGATTAAGCTCATGATTAAGTGCGTCGTCTAACATTTTGACCTGTTTCTGAACCGCTTCCCCAGTATCTTTAAGAGCGTTATCTGCATGCTGACTCATACCTGCTAGAACACGCTGACTCTCTTGAGTTTGCTGCTCAGCCATTTTTTGTAGCTCTGCACTCAACTGCTGGCGCATTGATGAAAGCCCTTGCTCGAAGCTATTCCGAATAGATTCAGTTTCAGATACCAATGATTGGCTTGCGGTTTTATAGGATTCCGTTAACTTCTGACTATCATCTTTAAGATCGGCAATTAAATTACGTAGCACTGAGTTAGTCTCGCTCAACGCATCATCAAACATCTGCTTAGACTTTTCACTATTGTCTGCAATAACGCCTGAAGTACCTTGTAAAGATTCATTTACTCTTTGGCTATTCTGAATAAATTCTTCACTACCTGTAATGATGGCCTTTTGCATTTCGCCCGAGCTATCAACAACGGCTTCGGACATTTTATTACCAGCTTCAGAAATTCCTTTAGAGGCCTCATCAGCTGCTGCTCGAACCCCTTCTGACATTGACTTAACCGAAGAGCTGACTTCATTAGAAACAACTTCAGCAGCATCTGTTAGTCCAGACACTAGGGTCTCAGTTGTTTTTGTCATACCGTCGTTTATTGAAGCCGCTACTTCATTCATTCCTTTAACAGTCTCATCAATCTGAGTTCTAATTTCAGGTACAGCCTCAACAGCACGATCTCGAATATCTTTAAACGCATCAAGATGTCGTTCGAGTTCCTGAAGTTGATGCTGATTAACTTCCATTACAGCCTGCAACTCTTTCATACTTTCAGGAATAACTTTCGATTCCTCACTAATATGGCTTACTGCAGACTCTGTGTGAGTTATTGCCTGGACCCCTTGTTGATATTGATCGCTCATTTGAGCCAACTGTTGTTTGTAATTCTCTTGCCATTGAACCAATTCAAGAACAGCAGCATTTAACTGTTTAAAGTTTTCTCCGAATTGATCAATCAAGTTATTATTGAAATCTGAAATTACATCCTTGAGAGCATTAATCACCTGTTCAGTCGCTGACTTAGACATCATATCTGCAAAGTCTTGGAGCTTAATCCACAACCGTTCCTGGAATTCTAAGAAAGCAGCCTGCTGCTTTTCGGAATGCTCATTGATGCTCTTCAGGGTAGGAGCTAATGGCTCAACCGTTTTCACAAGAATTTTATGCTGATCTCCAATATCAGACCTCAGCAATTTCATCTGCCCTACTAAGCTAGCTTCACTATCTCCACCAATAGCACTTCTCAGCGATTCAATACCCTCTGCTTGCTCTTTCATTACACCATAAAGTTCGGCTACCCCAACTTCATCCTCATCAACACCTTCAGCAATTTTCGGTGATATCCAGCCCGTAGCAACAATCAATTTATATAGAATTGAGAGCGCCATACCTGCCAAGCTGGTTGTAAATGCAGTCTTCAGTCCTGTTAATAATGTGCCGATACTTCCATCAATATCATCAACATTGAAACCTAATAAACCTGATATAATTCCCGCAAACGTACCCAAAATACCCAAGGTAGTGAGAAGTGTTGGAGCATACTGGGTAAATGAATGAGCGCTGTTATTACGTTTCAAAACCACAGCAATCAAAAAACAAACGATCAACGCCCACAAAAAGATATTGGTAAGAAATTCTGCACCGCTATTAAGTAGCACCGATTCGATTATTCCAGCCAACATTTCAACATCCTTAATTAAGTAAATGATTACCTCGAGAGCATAACGCACCCTGTAATCTCAGAATTATTCAGTTTTTTCCTACCTATGAGTCAAACCCTAAAGATAAGAAAGAAGATTTAGCGTATGAAAAGCATGTTTCGAGGGGTGAGATATTCCATCCATGAAGAACAGCTGATCTAACCTTGATCCCTTAGACATTATCCATAATTTTGTTTACGAACAGCTGACGAACCAGAACAGGTATCGTCTATATACAAGCTGAAGACAAATTTGCCAGAAACACAAACTCATTGCAAATCATGAAGTTATCTAAACGGTCGTTTAATACTACGGCACAAACCAATTCAAAAAAATAACTTACTGAACCAGATTAAACCTATTGTTCGGCATAAGTCATTTTAAAAGCCGCCTAAACAATTTAATGAAGTAATTTAATGCTAATTGCTAAGTGTTCAACTTCACGATATTGATGTAAACATAGATATAAACCACTCCTTTTGTAAGGAATTATTAAAAACATCACATGGAGACGTAAGATGTTTATCTGCAATCTAAATACAGAACAACAAGCAGCCATGCTGGCATTAGCAGAACTAATAGTCAGAGCCGATGATGAGATCGCACCAGAGGAATATGCGATTCTTGCTTCTCTCAAATCACAGTGCTCACCCAATGTTAAGCCCATCAGTATTGAATTTCCCAACTTACCAACCACCTTCCCCCATAGAGCTTCACAAGCCTCATTAATTTTAGAGCTACTGGGCGTTGCTTATGCCGATGCTGAGTACCATGAAAGTGAGCGCGGCTTAATTCGTGAGATTGCCAACGCACTCTCGCTAGAAGCTACTTTACTAGAAGACATGGAATTATGGGTTGAGCGCCAATTCATCATGGCTAAAGAAGCTCAAAAATTCATGGAGGACTGATCATGCCATTACCTTTACTTTTAGGGGCTGCAGCAGTTCTTGCAGGCGGCTACGGCGTAAAAAAAGGGCTTGATGCTAAAGCTGACTACAACGAAGCGGAGGCCGTAAATTCAGAAGCAGAAGATATTTACGATAATGCTGAAGCTAAGCTACAAAAGGCACGCGCAAAAGCAGAAAAATCAATTAATGAACTAGGTAAAACTAAATTCTGTATTTATAAAGAAACCTTACTACCATTTGTAGATGCTTTTTCAAAAATAAAGAATATCGACTTTGATGACAGCGGATTACTTGAAACAAGTAACCTAACAACAGTAACTTCTGATGATATGCAAACTGTTGAAGTCTCTGCCATGACTATGAAAGACGTAGTTGGCGGCGGTATTGCTGCTCTTGGTAGCGGAGGACTTGCAGGCTTGGCAACATACGGTGGCGTCGGCTTGTTAGGCACTGCATCTACAGGTACCGCTATAAGCTCTCTGGGAGGTGTCGCAGCGACGAACGCCACACTCGCTTGGCTAGGAGGAGGATCCCTTGCCGCCGGAGGCATGGGTATGGCAGGCGGCATGGCTGTACTAGGGGGTATAGTAGCGGGGCCAGTCCTAGCTGCAGGGGGCATGATGGCAGCCTCAAAAGCAGAAGCAGCCAAAGAAGATGCATATAGCAACCTATACGAAGCAGAATTAGCAGCTGAAAAAATGAAGTCAGCGAAAGTTGTTACAAAAGGCATTAATCGAAGGTTCAAAGAGATCAACGAAGTCTTAGTTGAGCTGAACCTACGCTTTATTCCAATGCTACAATCATTGCAGGATTTAGTTGGGTCCGACATCGACTATACCAACTACAGCTCGGCTGATAAAAAAGGGGTATTTATTACCGCAGCCTTGGCGAAAACGCTCAAGAACGTTATGGAAGCGCCACTACTAGACGAAGATGGTTTAGTCACTTCGGAATCACGTTCAGCACTAAAAAGCGCCCGCAAAGCTCTTGAAGCTTGATTCAGATGTGTTCGGCTGGTTAACCATCAGCCGAACCTATTCCAAAGGATAGGAATACATGCCCCCAAAAAAACCAGAAGACCTAAAAAGCCTCGCAGGCGCACATCTTTCTGACCACCTAACTTCTCGGCATACAGAACGTACACGCGCATTGTTTAACGATAGCGAAGAACTCGTCAAACTAGCTAAAAAGTGGAAAAACGTCGCACCTGATAAAGCACAAGGGCATCTTTTTGAGCAAATGGAAGTTTTAAACTTCAATTATGACGCACTTAAAAAAGATAGTGATCTGTTTGCACGCACAACAGCAAGCATGGGGCTTCCTACCGATCCTGTCGATATTATTATCACCCGAGGAAAAAAAACTGTTCGAGAGGTTCAAGCTAAATCTTGTAATAGTGCAGCCAGAAGCGTTTTTGCATTATCACAAGAAAAATACGATGAAATGGCCAGACTAGCACCTGCCGACCAGCATGAGATGATCGAAAAGCTATTAGATCAACGCATAAAAGCAGGCACCCTAAAAGCATCAGATTACGAAAAAACCCGTGAACACCTACAAAAAAGCCTCAGTCACGAGAATGTTAGCTCCTCTGGTACGAATTATGAACAATCACTAGCTGCAACAGATACAAAAATAGCAGAAAAAATCTCAGATCAAGTGAAGCTAAAAAGCGCACTTACTGATATGCATAAGTCAGGTAAACAAGCTGGCCAACTAGGTGCAATCATTAGTGGCTCGAGTTCGGTAATAACCAGCAGCTACGACTTTTATAAAGGAACCAAAAGCATTGGTGAGACTCTTTCCTCAATAACAATTGATGCAGCTAAAGGCTATGCAACCGGATATACCGTTACAGCGATGAGTAAAGGAATAACTCATGGTACATCTCACTTTTTAGGTCAAAGTGCATCTAAAGCTTTAACGCGCTCTAATGCTCCGATAGCTATTGCAGCAGGAGTCGTCGCGGCAAGTAAGTCTATAGCATCCTTCATAAAAGGCGATATTGATGAAGAGAAACTATTGGATGAAATAAGTCATACTGCGATCACCAGCACAGCATCCTTCTATTATGGAGCCCTTGGGCAAGTAGCTATCCCCATTCCCGTTGTAGGAGCAATGGTTGGAGCTAGCATCGGATACTTTGTTGGTAACATGCTCCATCAATCTAGCCTTATTGCTTTAGGGGAGAGTAAAATTGTAAAGGAAGCTAAACACAGACGATTAGCTATTGAAGAAATGTGCCTCAGCCTTATTCCCCAAATACGAAATCAACGTATTGCTTTTGAAGCCCAACTAACAAAACACTTCAATGAGAGAGACACAGAGTTCCGTATAGCATTTATGCAACTCGATTCTAGCTTAGAAGATTGGAGCCCTAATGGGTTTGTTTCAGGGTTAGAGAAGATAAATCTTCAATTTGGGAAAACTCTTCAATTTAAGACCTTCGAAGAATTCGATGATTTCATGCAAACAAATGAGGCATTTGAATTTTGAGTAAGCACTTCCCCTGCGACAAATGTGGAGCATGCTGCAAACAAGTCAACCTTTCCAAAGCAACGTCCTCACTAGACCGTGGCGATGGTACATGCAGACATCTGGACACAAAAACCAACCTTTGCGTAATTTTTAATGAAAGACCAGATATATGTCGAGTAGCTTGGCAATACAAACATAATTATGCTGACCTATGCAGCTGGATTGAATTTGTAAATCTTAATATCGATGCCTGTAAAGAATTAAAAGCTAACATAGAGAAACAACCCTAGAATTCATCGATGAAGAAAACGATAAGCGACAAATATTGACGCATCAAACTATTAACATTACTTGCAATTAAGACTGAAGAAATTTGTAAATAATGGCTCGAACATACCGCAGAAGTAAGAAAACTTTCCAAAAGACTCTCTGTGAAGCCTCTGCCTTTACCGAGAACTATCCTGCTCACGGCTGCAAGCATCATGGTTGTTGTAAGCATTGCTCTAGGTCACGGCTCTACCAGCAAGTGAAGTTTAAAATAGTGCCATTAACACCCAACATGCATGAAAAGGAGTTCTAGAATGACCAAGAATACAAATGACCCTTTTGCTGAAAAAGCAGAGGGGCTTATCAATGCCATCAAAGCACTTGTAGATTCTAAAGTAGAAGATACGTCTTGCTACAGAATGTTGATTGACAACTTTTGTGCTTATCAAATGGGTGCCAGAAATGGGAAAGACAAATTAGGCCGCTGGGATACCAATAAAATCCGGAATCACTGCCTTCGTTCAGTGGAAGCCCACAAAGCAATTATTAAAAATGAAAAAGGCATTCATAGAGATCATGTTATACCTATGAAATTTATTGTCGAAAAGTTACTAGCTCTACCAACTCCATCAACTACAGCAATAATGGATACCCTAGAAACCCATGCTGTCTTCGCTGCCATCACTGAAGAAGAACACAATATGTTAAACATCAAGCATCGAAGTAGAATGCCTGATGGCTATTCAATTGAGGGGGATGATTTATGTGATCAGCCGTATGCTAGATATATAAAAGTATTTCCAGATAAATTCAAAGACGGATTCGAGGGTAATAGTTTTTTTGAGCCAACCCCCGACAAAGGCTGGTAAATAAATACCATCCAATAGTAACTAGTTATGGTTTAAGGCACTGCTTCAAGCCTTTCCGCAGTGTTAAGTTCAGGGACTAACCTATGGATACTGAATACTGCTATCCAATATACGAAAGAGGAATCAAATGCGGATCAGGTTGGGCCTTCCTTCTACTCAGATTTCTGAAAAAAACAAAAACCTATTAAGAACAGGTATATCTAAAACAAGTTAAACAAAAGTGCGGAAGGCTTAGTATCCACTTTGATGTTATACCTAGCAACGAAATTACGTTCCAAGAACTTTATCTATTCGCAGAAGAGCTAGCAGCCCAGTCAGAACTCACTTGTGAGTTCTGCGGTGTAGAGTTCAGTTCGGCATCAAGCTCATCAGGTCATGTATAACAGAGCGAAAACCTTCCAATGCACCTATTGCGCCTCAGAGATTGCTTCAATCGCAGATTTTTGCCCACAATGCGGTGCACCTAACGAATGGATTCACCCACGATTAGTTGAATTCCTTGAAGTAAAGTCAACTGAGTTTGTTCCTCAAGAATGCTATTTTAAGGTCAAACATGATCAGCTATATATGTATGTTGAAGACACTCCTGGCCTGTGGGCTTATACCCTTTTAGGAATGTTGACCGTACTTTTCCTCCCCTTAGCACTCCTTTATATCTTATGGTGGGTTTACAAAGATGACCCATCGCATACTGACGGTAAGAAATACTTCATAGTCAAAGTTGATGATTCCGGGATTTCTGAATAGGAATCACACAACGATGACTATTGGAAAAAGGTTTATAGCTATTTTACTGCCAAATCACTAGAAAATTAGCGGGTAAATTTTACTTAACCACAAAGCTCAACTCTTTATTCTTCAGATCCCGGATCTCACTCTTACTAAGACTTTCCTTGCCTTTAACATCTGCCGGATCAACAAACATGACGAACGTGCGCTTATCTTTGGTATTCCAGCCGTAAGCAACGTAGTCTTTATCGGCAAGATAGGTTTGTGAATTGGTTTCATAAGAGCCTGTAGGAAATCCGGCGTTGGGATCTACGCTACTTGTCGCGACAAGATGAATCAAACCAACCTCAGTCTCAAGCACAACCTGATCTTTATGCCCTTCAGAGTTCGTTCTATTTTTTACCAGGTTGGCCTCTATACCTTTCTGTTTAAACTGTTCCATTACCAACAAAGCCAGGCTCTCTTTTCTCTTTGGAGTTGTATCCCCAACAATCATTACTCTCTCCATATCAGATGCGACAAGAACTGCCTCCTGTCGATGCATACTAATGACTTAATATAAAACCAGAACATTCTCTCATTCAGGAGATTAACATGTTTCATTCAGTCCTGAGTCAAGACCGTTCCTGTATGTACTTAATCCCTTCAGCCCACTGGGATGGAAAAGTTTACACAGTTTATGATGATGATGATCAGTACCGCTTACAGTTAAGTAAAATAGTGCACGCAATCTGCTCAAAATATAAAGGCGCTATCTCTATCGATATTGGAGAAGACTCATTTTTACTCGAATATGATGAATGGCAGGATTTCTTCCACCACTATGGAATATTAGCAATCTACATGGACCTAGGTTTAGAGCCAATAAACATCATATAAATGATTTACTGTCTGTTAGCTTTGAAACTGGGCAAAGGCCCACTTTGCTTAGAAACTGTCAGTTCAGAAAATTTATCATCAACATCAGTAAGCTTTTCCTCTAGGGAATAAAGGCATGTAATTCGGAGCTCATCACTATTCAGTTTATCATCCGCATAACACGTGGATGCCATAAATCCTACATCCATATTTGCTGATAATTTCTCTGTTATAAGAGACACCTCACCAGAATTGAATACATGCGCTATAGCTGTCACGAACAAACGTTTCACATCATCAAGACGGGATAACTCTTTTGTTAGTAGGTTGAGCGCATCATCAATCCTGTGCTCACCCACACAACTGAAGCTTATCTCCTTTACTTCACCTGCTCTCTGCAATAGCTCTCTGATGTGACAAAAATCAATTCCGGGAATACACCTGCGCTTAAGTAT